>DASYDM010000067.1:0-449141 GCA_036499585.1 Steroidobacteraceae bacterium | reverse complement strand
CCGCGGGTTGCGAGGCGTGAAGCTGGTGATCTCGGATGCTCACGAGGGGATCAAAGCGGCGGTTGCGAAGGTACTGAAATCCACCTGGCAGCGCTGCCGCGTGCATTTTCTGCGCAATGCGCTGGCACACGCCGGCAAGGGTCAACGCCAGATGGTGCTCGCACTGATCAACACCGTGTTCGCTCAAGACAGCCAGGAGGCCGCGATCACGCAATGGCGCGCCGTCGCCGACCAAGTGCGAGCGAAGTTCCCCAAGCTCGGCACGCTCATGGACGGGGCCGAATCAGATGTGCTGGCGTTCATGAGTTTCCCGAAGGCGCATCGGGTCCAGATCCACTCGACGAATCCCTTAGAGCGGCTCAACGCCGAGATCAAACGTCGCACGGACGTGGTAGGCATCTTCCCCAACGAAGCCGCCATAACGCGCCTGGTGGGCGCGCTGTTGCTCGAGCAGAACGACGAGTGGCAACTGCAGCGCCGATACCTACAGCTTGAAGGTCTACAGACTCTCGTCGACAATCAGCACGCTCGGCTGTCCGCTGTGGTCAGCTGAGCACGAGTCCAACCCATCCGGAACTCACGACTCGTACACCCCGCCCCGGGGCACGATCCACTCTCTCCAGCGGGCGCCCAGAGCGCGCCGAGTTAAGCGGCCAATTTCAGTGTTGGCCGAAGTCCCAGGCGTGCCGCCAATACGAGCAGCATATCCGCGCTGAAATCCCGCCAAGCACCTTTCATGAGCGCCGAGATCCTCGGCTGAGTGATCCTTAGCTTTTTAGCCGCCTCGCTCTGAGTCCAGCCTCGCATCTCGATGTGCTCACGCAGTGCCACCATCAGATCGGCCCGCATCTCGAGTACACGAGCCTCGGCTTCATCGAAGCCGAGATCATAGAACACGCTGCGTCCCGCCGAAGTGATATGGCGCGGACCGTGTTCATTGTTAGTGCGCTTTTTCATCGCTCACTTCCTCGGAGATTTCGGTATGGCCTTGAATCGCTTCTTGCCTAAATCGATATCGTGTTGACTCGTCTTTTCGGTTTTCTTCTGAAAGCAATGCAGCACGTAGACCGCCTCAGGACGCGTGGCCAAATAGATCACGCGATAAGCCCCCGTGGCATCCCGTAGGCGGATCTCATTAACGCCCACGCCGACGGTCTTCATCGGCTTCCAGTTCTCCGGATCAAGGCCACGCTGCACGAAATTCAGGTTGAAGCCGGCATCTCGCCGCGCTTCATCGGGAAATGCCTTGAGGTCGTTATGGCTCGTGCCCATGAACTGCAGCGGTTTGCGGGTAACTTCGATCATACGAACTATACAGAAATTAAATATTTATACAAGTATCTGTATAGGCTGTCCGTATCGCGCCAAACGATCTCAACCAAGTCTGCCTGGCCGCCGCGCAGCCGATCATCGATTAACAGAACTATGGCTTCCACTCATGCCTGCGTCACGAGGGGCCGATCCATGGTCGTAGGCAGTTTCAGTCATCTTTGCTGTGTGGTCAACGAGGTAACTCAACACTAGCCAAGTTATCGAATTCACCGCGACCGTGTGTACAGAGCGTGCGAGACACAACGCTGTTCAGGGTAGAAGCTGTCGACGCTATAACACACGCCTCTTCGCGTGGGTGCTCCGCAACAGCTCGAGCAGCCGATGAAGGGCAGCCATCCTGAAGGTACCGATGTCTCGGCGCTCGATCACATGCTGGCGGGCCATGCGACCATTGGCCCGGATCAGGGCCTGTTCCTCGAGGAGACGTGGCTACTGCATCCGCAGATTTGTCACTTCACGTCCGAGCTCTTTTACGAAGGCCGACTCCGATCGAGAGCGGGACTCGAGATTCAAGTCGTCAAGTCAACGAGCCGGGTCAACGGTGCCGGCCTTCGATATCTCGCTGTCCAACACGTCGGAAACCAGAGCTCCTCGCCCGAAGAGGCTGAACGGGTGCAACTGCTCGTGAATGAGATCACGCGAGCAGGTAGTACGTGGATTGATCGCGAAGGACGTGAGAAACCCATCACGTGCGATGACATCCTAATCATCGCTCCCTACAACGCTCAGGTGTTTGAACTCCAGCGGCGGCTGCCCGGCGCACGCATTGGCACGGTGGATAAATTCCAGGGTCAGGAAGCGGCCATCGTGATCTATTCCATGACAACCTCCTCGCACGCCGATGCCCACGCGGCATGGAGTTTCTGCACAGCCTGAATCGACTGAACGTCGCGACGTCACGTGCGATGTGGCTCTGCATCGTTGTCGGTTCGGCCACGCTCTTCGAACCGGAATGTCGAACCCCGGTGGCAGATGAAAATGGCTAATGCGTTCTGTCGTTATTTGGAAATGGCCGAAGTAATCTGACGGCCTGCGAAGCACCACCTGGACCGACGCTTTGGAAAATATCCTTGGGAATTAATAGTTTAGATCGCCGCATCAGCGTTGCACCAATGATGGACTGGACCGACATTCCGAAAAGAACACACGACATCAGTGACTTACGTCTAGGCGGAAATCGCGTGTAGCAAATCTGGAGCAAACGAAATGTGTGGTTCTGCGGCGTTGTCACTCGGCATTCTCGGATATTTTGCAGAAACGTCTCGCGGATAGGTGGACTGACCGGATTTTCCAGTGGCCTAGCAGGGGGCTGTCATCATTGGAGTTGAACACCTGGTTGCCACTGTACCGGGAGAAACCTAAGACGGCCTGAACCCAGTTACAGGCAGGCGCATCGGGGTCGACCTCGGTGCGAGCTTCTTGCCTGCGGGGCGAAAATTCGGCGCGGTGCTGCTAACGTGGATTTGGCATCGACCCGGAGCGCGCCGGGGAATTCGCCGCGGGCCGCCTCAGGATCTGACAAACGCGAAGAGTGGGCTGTAGTCGTGATTGTCAGCTGCGCGCAGGGCTGCCACATAGGTCGCACGGGTTGCGCCGGCATCGATCAGATTGGTGCTGCCCCAGGTAAATCGATCCCGCTTCAGCGATGTCAGCAGCAGGTCGGCGGCAAGTCGCGCATGGCGTCCATTGCCGTTCGGATAGCAGTGAATCGACACTAGCCTATGATGGAACCGCGCGGCGATCTCATCAGACGGATAGGTGTCGTGCTCCAGCCAGTACCGGCAATCGTCGAGCAGCGCGCGCAACTCGGTCGGAATTTTGTAGTAGTCAACACCGATGTTCTTTTGGCTTCTTCTGTACACCCCAGCCCAGCGCCAGACGTTGCCGTACATCCGCTGGTGCAGGCTGTTCAGGAAATGTTGATCTAGTATGTCGCGTTTGCGTGAGAACGCCCACGCATCCGCTTCAAGGATGTTCGCTTGCTCGGCTTCGTTGAGTTCACCGCGTAGCGTAATGTAGGAGGGGATCAGCCCCTCCCGTTCTTCGGGGCTGAGCGGCGTCGAGGAGTCGTCCTGCTCGGCAAGCGGGTCTGTCATCGCTCATCCCATAGCGCCGAGCCGGGACCGTCGATCAGCTTTTGCGCAAGGCGTTCGAGCTGCGCGCGCTCGTCGTCTTCGATCACGCGCTGGTTCTCGAGCGCCATGCTGTGGCTGATCGTGTGAAGACGCTTGCGCGCTGTTTGACGGGCCCGTTCCTGCACAAGGCTTTCAAGCGGTTTGCGCGGAACGAGCACATAAACGAGCGTGCAGTCGAGCTCGCGCGCGGCCCGCTCCAGCGTCTTCAGGGTGATCGCCTTCGAAGCCTCGGCCTGTTCGAGCCCGACGACACTGGGCTGGGCAACGCCAAGCCGCTTCGCCAGCTGGGCAGTTGTCATGCCCAAGGCCTCCCGGAGGGCCTTGATCCAGCCGCGCGCGGGGCGCGCGAATAGATCCGTATTCATGAGCACGCTTAGGCGTTTGTCGAGGTTCTTACGGGCCATGGCCCGGTCCGCTGCGCGCATATAATACCCTATAACCCATTATTTAAGGCATAAATATAATAGATAGCCTATAATAGTGCAACTATAGAATATGATATGACCTATCATATTCGACATCTGTGATAGGTCTCAGACTATTTAATTTGCCGGCCGGACCTTGCAATCGCGAGTATGCACCAAGCTATCCCCGCACCCTCAACGACTTATAACCCATCCGCTATAGTCGCCATTGCCCGGGCCAGACCACTACAACCTAGACCCCCGGGGCGCCACCTTTTATGGATGCCGACATCCGCGAACGGACGCTGACTTACTTAAACGCAAGACACCAGCACCCAGCCTGGCTCCTGCTCGCCTCACACCGGGCGCCCCTCGTCCTGAGCTGCCTGCAGACCCTCTTTGACCAAGGACGCGACGGAGTCGCACTCGAAGACGCGCATCGCGCGCTTGCCGACATGCTCGAGCAATACGCGCACAACAGCGACCTCGAGATCCAGAACGCTGACTTCTACAACCAAGCCCGCAGGGAACTACGCAGTTGGATCAAGCGGGCGCTGGTAGTCGAGCGCGAAGGCCGCCTTTACGCCACGGACGCACTCGAGGAAGCACTGCGCTTCGTTGCGGCCCTCGGCGAGCGCATCATGACGTCCACCGCGTCCCGCCTGTCCATAGTCCAGCGTGAGATAGAAAGCCTCGAAGCCGAGCTCAACCCGGACCCCAAGTCGCGCGCAGCACACCTGCGCCGCAAGATTGCTGATCTCGAACACGACCTCCAAGCCGCCGACCGAGGCGAAGTCGACGTCCTCGAGTCAGTTGAAGCCATCGAACGCATCCGCGAGGTCTACAACCTCGCCACAAGTCTCCGCGCAGACTTTCGCCGCGTAGAGGATTCCTGGCGCGAAGCCGACCGCAACTTGCGCCAATCCATCGTCAGCGAACAAAACCACCGCGGCGAAATCGTCGACAAGCTCCTGGACGGCCACGACGAACTACTCGATACACCTGAAGGCCGCGTCTTCCATGGATTCCTCCAGCAACTCGGCCGTTCCGTCGAACTTGATCACATGAAGCTGCGCTTGCGCGCGATTCTCAAGCACTCTATCACCGACTTGGCCCTCAACCGAACCCAACAGGCCGAGCTGCGCTGGCTCATCATGCGCCTCGTGAAGGAGTCAGCCTCCGTCATTCAGGCCCGCGCGCGCAGCGAACGCGACGTCAAAGGATTTTTGAAGACGGGACTCGCCGCCGAACATCACCGCGTCGGCTTGGTTCTGAACGAAATTTTCCAGGCAGCCGTCGAGGTCGACTGGGGCAGCCAGGCCGTACGTCGTAAACCCAGCCCGTTACCACCGATCGCTATCCCACTCGCCGGTCTGCCACTCACAGAGCGCTTACTATTCAAAACACTCGAAGCCGACGAAAAACGCGCGCTCGAACTCGAGCGCCTGAGCACTGATCTCGAAGACATCGACGAGGACTTCTGGCTCGCCTTCCATGGGCTGGACCGACAGGCCCTGCTTGATCAGACGATACAGCTGCTTCAGCGCAGATCTGAACCACTAACCATTGCAGGCCTCGCAAGGCATCTGCCCCCAACCCACGATCTAGAATCCATATCGCTCTGGGTCAGCCTCGCACGCGAAGTTGACGTTCCCTTCGACGGCACGCGCGAACGACTCGACATCACCGGCAACGATGGCGCCGCGTTGCGATTCGACGTACCGAAAGTCGCACTCACCGCAAGCGCCGTGCGGGGCCTCAACTGGGAGCCATGATGGTAAGTGACACTCGGGATAGCGCTGTCACCGAAGGCACCACGCGAGACGCTGTGGAGACTTCAGGCACATACACGCCGCGCCAGATAAAGGAAGCAACTCTTGAGCTCCTGAAGTTCGGGCTCATCGACGAAGCCCGCAAACCGCATGTCTATCGGACCGCGATAACACATCACGAAGCTATTGCGCGCATCCTGGAGCCACTGGATCTCGCGATGAGAGTCGACGAAATCCGCGCCATCGCTTACGTCGTCGTCGCCGCGCAGATCTTCGAGCCGGATGAGGACGAATGGTCGCACCCGCTCGTCCGTCGCCAGCGGCTCAACCTCGAACAATCGCTACTCATTGCGATCCTCCGCCAGCACTTCATCGTTCACGAGCAGGAAGCCGGAGTCGGTGCAAGCGAAGCGCGGGCATCTCTCGACGATCTGCTGCCACGACTGCGTGATTACCTCGGCGATCCCGGCAGCGACTCCCAGGAAGACAAGCGGCTGCGAAACCTCCTCGAACAACTCAAGGTCCACGGCATCGTTTCCGAAATCGACACGAGCGATCAGGTAACCATTCGCCCGATCATTGCCCATCTCGCAAACCCGCAAAACCTGCAGAACCTTCTGCACGTATATCGCGCGGAAGCCTCGCACACCAGATCCGCCGAACGCGAGGAGGAGGGCTGATGGACACGGAGACTCGGCGCACGCTGGAACTGCCTGTAGGCTCGCCTCAGGATACCTACATCCTCACGCACCTCGACCTCTACAACTGGGGCGCCTTCAGCGGCCGACATACCGCCGAATTCGACCTCGCCGGGACCGCAGTGATCGGTCCCACCGCGAGCGGCAAGACAACCCTCATCGACGCGCTGATGACCTTGCTCGTCGAAACGCCTCGCTACAACATTGCCTCCAGCGGAGGAGAAAGCGATCGCGACCTCGTCTCTTACGTGCGCGGCGTCTCCGGCGCGGGCAACAACAGCGGCGACAACCAGCACATCGCCCGCTCGAGCGCGACGCAGACTGGCATCGCCGCACGCTTCAGCAACGGCCATAGGGTCCTGCAAATCGGTGCCGTGTTCTGGATCGACGACACAAGCTCCGCCGCAGCCGACCTGAAGCGCCAGTGGATCTTCTGTGAGGCGCCGGCACAAGACCTCGATACCTGGCTCGAGGCCCTTCATTCCGGCGGCGCGAGGCAACTGAGGCAAATCGGCCGCGAGACTGCGAATCTCCACATCGACCCAAGCAAACAGACCTACCTCGCGCATCTGCGCCGGTTCTTTGATGTCGGCGAAAACGCCTTCACGCTGCTAAACCGGGCTGCCGGCTTGAAGCAGCTCACCAGCATCGACGATATCTTCCGTGAACTCGTACTCGACGACACCTCGACATTCGAACGTGCCGCTGAGGTCGCCAAGGAGTTCGACGACCTCGCCGCCATCCACAACGAGCTCGAGATCGCACGTCAGCAGCAACGCGCCCTGCAGCCGATAGCGGAAGCCTGGAGCAAACGAGACAACCTCATCGAGCAACTCGACCGCCAGCGCACCTTACGCGCAGCTCTCCCGATCTGGTATGCAACCCACGGGTACCGCCTCTGGGGCGAGGAAGTCGGCCGGATCGGTGAACAACTGACGGCGAAAGAATCCGAAAGCCAACAGCTGGCGCTTCGCATCGTATCACTCGATCAGAAAGCTCAAGCCTTACGCGACATTTACCTTCGCGCCGGCGGCGCCGGTATCGAGGATCTGCGCGGCCAAATCGAAACGCAACGCGAACTCGTGGCCCAGCGACGTCGCAACGCCGACGACTACAGACGCCTTACCAAACGACTTGGCCTGAACGATGACCTAGCGATCACCGCCGTCCTCGCTAATCAGGCCCGAGCTCGCGAATTGCAGGCGAGCAAGGGCGAGGCGCTGGCGAAGGAACGACAGGAAGCCTGGCAACTCGGCGCCACACAGCAGCGCCAGTACGAAGAGCTCAACAAGCTCATAACCGACCTACAACAAGCCCGCGCGCGTCCTGGATCCAACATCCCAGGTCACTATCAGGAGTTCCGAGCGGACCTCGCGGCAGTGTTTGACGTCGCCGAGCATCAACTACCCTTTGTCGGCGAGCTTATCGAAGTCAAGCCGGCCGAAAGTGGTTGGCGTGGCGCCATCGAGCGCGCCGTTGGAGGGGACCGGCTTCGCGTGATGGTTCCCAGCGAGCACGTCAGGCATGCCCTACACTGGGTGAACCACCGCAATAACCGTCTGCACGTGCGGCTCTTCGAAGTGAAAGCCGAGACGGGCACACCGCAGTTCTTTGCTGATGGTTACACCGGTAAACTGCAATACAAGCAGCATCCGTACCGGGAAGCTCTCAAGCACTTTCTCGTCACCGTCGATCGGCATTGCGTCGCCTCCTCCGACGAACTGCACTCAACGGCCCACGGACTCACTATTGAAGGTGGAATGTCCGATCGAGCCGGGCGCTTTCAGAAGCAAGACCAACGCCGTCTCGACCAGGACTGGTTCACCGGTTTCGATAACAAGGATCTTCTGTCCAGTCTCACGGCCCAACTCAACGACGTGCAGAAAGCCTTCGACGATACGCGCGCCAAGCACGAGTCCGCCCAGCAGCGCGCCGAAGTTACGCAGGGGTTGCTGCAACTCATCAAGCAACTCACCGAACTCGACCCGGCGGCTATCGATCTGCCCGCCGCGGAAACTGCACTCGCCACTTTGGAGAGCCGCCTCAGTGCACTGAGCGATCCACCGGGTGACACCGAAAAGGCCCACAAGGACTGGCAACAGGCCGCGACGGCCCTGAAGGAGCTCCGCGAGCTGCACAATCAGTTCACTGGATCCATCGCCGTCCTGACACGACAGAAATCTGACGCCGCAGACAACTGCCAGCGCGCCTTCCGCCGCATTGGCGAAGGTCTAACCGACGTCCAACGGACCATCGCCGATCAGGGGCTCGAAACGCCCGGAGCCGAAGCTCTGCGCGAGCTCGAAGACCTCGAGCGGAAAGGGGCCGAAAGAGTAGACGCGAGCATCAGCTCCTCGCGCACGGACCTGCACGACTGCGAGCGTAGGCTGACCGCGCAAATGGGCAACGCGAAGAAAGTCGACACCGGAGCACTCGCCGAGGCCGGCTCCGACATGCAGGACGTTCCCACGTATCTCGAGCGCCTGCGTCAGCTGACCGAAGAAGCCCTGCCGGAAAAACAGCAGCGCTTTCTGACCTACTTAAACCACTCCTCAGATCAGGGCGTTACGCAACTCCTGAGCGACGTCGAGAACGAAGTGACCACTATTGAGGAACGTATCGAGGATCTGAACCGCACGCTCCGGCGAGTCGATTTCCAGCCCGGGCGCTACCTGCGACTCGAACCGCAGAGGATCGTCCACGAATCCTTGCGCACACTACAAAATGCTCAGCGCCAGCTGCGTTCTGCCGCCCTAAAGGACGATCAGGGCGAGAGCCACTTCGCGGCCCTCAAGCGTGTTGTCGATCTCCTTCGCGATGCCGCCGACCGAAAGAAAACACTCGGCGCCCGGGCACTGCTCGACCCGCGCTACCGACTACAGTTTTCCGTTCATGTCATCCAGCGCGAAACCGGTGCCATCATCGAAATTCGCAAGTCTTCCGAAGGGGGAAGCGGCGGCGAAAAAGAGGTCATCGCAAGCTACGTACTCACGGCTTCTTTGAGCTATGCACTCTGCCCCGACAGCAGCGAACGCCCGTTGTTCGGCACCATCGTCCTCGATGAAGCGTTCTCCCGAAGCTCGCGTGCAGTCGCCAGCCGCATCATCAGCGCACTGCGCGAGTTCGGCCTGCACCCACTCTTTGTCACTCCCAACAAGGAAATCCCACTTCTTCGCGCGCATACCCGATCTGCCATTCTCGTGCATCGCAAAGGCCAGCGCGCGACGCTCACATCCATCAGCTGGGAGGAGCTCGACGCACAAGCAGGCCACCACAGCCCAACCCCATCTGCCACAACGTGAAGTCACCCGAAAACCTTGCCGCGCGTTGGCGCAAGCAGTGGCAGACAGCGGATACCCGAGAACAACGCCTGCTTGAGGTGAATGCCTGGCCGATCTCGCTTCCCATCGGCAAACCCACCGCAGCTGAGTTCACGACCCTGAGCCGTGAAGTTCGCGAACACGTCCAAAAATGGCGAGCCGTAAGAGTCGGGCAGGTACATGTGGAAACCGTCTCATATCGAGCCGGTGGCGAGCCTGTTGAAATCCCGACGACTTGGATCCTGCGCGACGCCGCCGAATGGGCTGCGGCAACCGGCGATCCCGCAATCGAACTCGAGCAACGAATCCTCGGCAACCTACTTGCACAGGCCGACCGGCAGTTTCATCGAACGTTGATCCGGCAGCTGCGACTAGTCGCCATGGCAGGCGAAGACGTCGTGCTTCAAACGCTCCGACTCGTCCAAGCGCTCGAACCAGGATGCGCCGACGGACGCCCCTTGCGCGCACTTGCGCTTGCCGGCATTGACAGCAAATTCTTTGAGCGAAATCGAGCCCTCATCCAACATCTCCTCGACGCACGCTTCGAGGAGCAAGCGAGCGAGCAGGGTATTGAAAGTTTCCTGGGTGCACTCGACGAAGGAGAGCATTGGCTCCTTATTGCGCCTCTCGAGCCGGGACTCCTCCCGTTCGCGCGACAGTCCGTGCCTGCCACCGAGCTCATTTCCACAGGATTGCCAGGAACACACCTCCTCATCGTGGAGAACGAACGCAGCCTTCACCAACTGCCTCAACTGCTATCCACGGTGGCGGTCTTGGGCTCAGGCCTGAATCTCGCGTGGATGCGGGCGCCATGGCTCAAATCCAAAGTCATTGCATATTGGGGGGACATCGATACGTGGGGACTTACCATGCTGGCAACGGCGCGGGAGCGCCAGCCCCATCTTCAGCCATTGCTTATGGACTCTGAAACCCTTGAAATCTATCGAGCACTCGCGGTCCCGGAACCGAACCCCGCTGGCGAGACCGAGCCCCCGACGCTGAGCCAGGCGGAGCGATTGCTGTATCGCCAGGTGCGACGTATTCCAAAGGGGCGGCTTGAGCAGGAGTTTCTACCGCGCGAGGCGGTCGCCAACGCAATTCGGCATTGGCACGAAAGAGAACCTTGATATTCACTGAAATAACAGAAGTCAGCATGCTCACGCGTGGAAGGTTCCCCGCGCTGTACGGGCCCGTCCCATAGCCATCACGAGCACGTTGGCGCGGGTGGCGACCAAGTCAGCGCCAGCGATTTGGCGGAATCCATCGACAAGCGCAAACAACGTGGCCGCCTCTAGCGTTGACTATCCCTCGGCGATGTCGAGCGTACCCGGTGGTCCTTCAAAGCATGACAGGCAGGCTCTCCAAGCTCCCTGTAGGCATCCTCATCAGCAACTTGATCGAGTATGCTCTTGACATGAGTGGTAAAACAGAAAGGCATGTATCGGTCGCCCCGATGATGGACTGGACCGACCGGCACTGTCGGTACTTCCTGCGTGGCTTCTCGCCGCGTGTTCTCCTCTACACCGAGATGATCACGGGCGCGGCGATCAAACACGGCGATCGGGACAGGCTTCTCGGCTTCGATCCCGAAGAGCATCCGGTGGCGCTGCAGCTGGGTGGCAGCGACCCGCAAACGCTTGCGGAGGCGGCGCGGATCGGAGAGGAAATGGGCTACGATGAGATCAACCTGAACTGCGGCTGCCCGAGCGATCGGGTGGCGAGCGGCTCATTTGGCGCGTGTTTGATGAAAGACCCTGATAGGGTCTCGGACTGCGTGGCGGCGATGCACGCTGTCGTGAGTGTGCCCGTGACGGTGAAGATGCGCATCGGGGTTGTTGATACGCACGATGGAGAGCCGCGTGAGGATGTGCACAAGTTCGACGAGGCGGATTTCGAGGCACTGAGCGAGTTCGTGCGAAAGACGCGAGACGCAGGAAGCTCGGTGTCGATCGTGCACGCACGTAAGGCGGTGTTAGGAGGATTGTCCCCGAAGGACAATCGAGAGATTCCTCCGCTTCGGTATGACGTAGTCCGGAGGCTGAGAGATGCCTTTCCTCAGATGCCGATGGTGGTCAACGGAGGACTGAAGGACGCGAAAGCGGCTATCGATGCTCTCAAGTGGAGCGATGGGGTGATGTTGGGGCGTGAGGCGTACCATCGGCCGTTCGTCCTGCAGGAGATACACGAGGCGGTGTATGCGAAGGCATCGCCGAATGAGGTCGCGCCGCGACAAGGGGTCGCACCAGCAGAAAGCACACGCCGGCAACTCGCCGAACGTATGGCGGGTTACGCTGAGCGGCGGATGCGTGTGGGGGATCGCCTCAGCACTATCGCGCGACACATGTTGGGACTTTACTCCGGACAGCCGGGAGCGCGGGAGTACCGGCGCGTGTTGAGCGAGGGCTCGAGAGAAGCGAATGCAAACCCTGATTTGATCCTGATCGCCGCGGATCGGGCGGAGAGGGCAGCCGTCTAGCGCGCCCGTACCCCGCCGCGTTTCGCCCGTGAGCGCCGAGGCTTCGGCACTTTGCCGATGCGAAAGTCGCGCGTCAGGATGAGCCGACACGCATGCAACGCCGCCTCCTCGAAATCGGGTGCGCTCGCGGGTAGTACCTGCCAGTGCGTCTTCTTGCGTCCGAACAGCCTGATCGAGCGCATACAGGGGAACTCACCCTTCAGGCTTTCGTGATGTTCTTCGGTTGTCGCCAGCCAAACACCGTTGTCAGCAGGCGACTCTCGCCGACCTTCGCGGAGGATCAAAACGATCTTCTCCTCCACGTACACCGCGAGGCATCCGAACATTGATCGAGTTGTGGGAGCCAGCGGTGTGAGCGCGTCGAGTACGAACTCGTGCGGCGGAGGCTTGTGGCGCGTGCCAGCAAAGATCGTCTCCCCGATGGGGAGGCGGGCTCGTTTGGGCGGTGAGCTGCGTTGGGCCTGCGACTTGCGTTGAGCAGGTGACTTGCGTTGGGCCCGCGACTTGCGTTGAGCAGGTGACTTGCGTTGGGCCCGCGATTGCCCCCGGGCCGGTGATCTGCGTTGTGCGGGTGACTTCGGCATGGAGGTATTTTGGACCATCGGCGCCGCCAATGGATGCGCACGCTGAATGGCGGATGAACGGCGAGGCCAGGGGTGCTTCCCATCCATCGCCTCGCGGCCCGCCCTGGTGCGGGGCGTAGACAGAGTCTTCCTCGGGCGCCACTGCAATGCGGCCGTGGAATGGGCGAAATCCCGCTGAAACGACCTGTCTCAGCGTAGCGACGGGGCATGAGAGAAGTTTTATCAGCTCAATCAGGCAGGTAGCGATAAGAGGTCCGTCGCGTATAATCAAACTGCGTCGCTTGCCATTTGCCTTGAGTACATGGGCAAAGATATCGAACTCGCTATTCTATTTGCCGACGTGGTCGGCTCCACCCGGCTGTACGAGCTGATGGGCGACCTGCGCGCTCGCGATATGGTGGCTATCTGCATCGATGTCATGCGCAGCGCCACGGACCAGCGGCAAGGTACCGTTATCAAAACCATGGGCGATGAGGTCATGTCGACCTTCCCCACGGCGGACGACGCGCTCAACGCCGCTGCGCAGATGCAGCAGCAGATCTCGACCCATTCCCAATTGAAGGTCGATGGCCAGCCCGTGTCCATCCGGATCGGCTGCCATTTCGGCCCGGTGATGCTGGAGAATCGCGACGTGTTCGGCGCGACGGTCCACACGGCAAACCGGATGACCAGCCAGGCAAAAGCAGGCCAGATCATCACGACCTCCTCCACCGTGGAGCGGTTGTCGCCAGAATGGCGAGCCTCTTGTCGACAGATCGACGTGGCGACGATGAAGGGGCAGGGGACGGAGACCACTCTTTACGAAGTGTTGTGGCAGACGGAAGACGTCACCAGCATGGTACCGGCGATCGCGATGAACTCGCGGCCGGTGCGGCTCGTGCGCCTGCGGCTACGCAGCCAGGACCGGGAAATCCTGCTGGACGATCAGAACTCGAGCGCCACGATGGGCCGCGCCGAGGACAACAACTTCGTGATCAAGGGCAACCTCATTTCGCGGTTGCACGCCCGGATCGAGCTCAATCGCAACAAGTTCGTGCTGATCGATCAGAGCACGAACGGTACTTTCGTGCAGACGGCGGACGGCGAGGAGTCGTTCGTGCGCCGGGACAGCCTGCAGATCAAGGGCGAGGGGATGATCGGGCTGGGGAAACTGCCCGAGCAGGACTCACCGCAGACCATCCGGTTCGTTTGCGAGGAAACCTGACGTAGTTGCGCCACGGTGCTGAGGCACGCGATGCCGCTGGGGGCGAGGCGTGAGCCCGCCTGACGGCGGGCCCAAATCGAGTCTCTCAGCCCAGCCGCTTCTCGACGGCGTTCAGCTCCGACACCATCTCCGTGGGAACGCGGTTGCCGTATTTCTCCATGTACCCACGCATGTCGGCTACTTCCTTGCGCCACTGCGAAGGCTCAACCGTGAGCAGAGCCTTAAGCGCGTCCGCGCTTACGTTCAGGCCTTTCGTGTTCAGGTCTTCCGGCTTCGGCAGGTTGCCGATCGGCGATTCGACGGCCGACACCTGACCGGCGCAGCGCTTGAGCATCCACTCGAGAACGCGGAGGTTTTCGCCATAGCCGGGCCACAGGAACTTGTTGGCGGCATCGCGGCGGAACCAGTTGACGTGATAGATCTTCGGCGCCTTGGATAGCTTCGACCCGACGTTGAGCCAGTGCTTCCAATAGTCCGCAAAGTTGTACCCACAAAACGGCTGCATCGCCATCGGATCACGACGCAGCACGCCAGCCTGACCAACGGCTGCGGCAGTGGTTTCGGACGCTACGGATGCGCCTACCAGAACGCCGTGCTTCCAGTCACGAGCTTCATAAACCAGGGGAGCGACTTCGCGGCGGCGGCCGCCAAACACGAGCGCCGTGA
This sequence comes from Steroidobacteraceae bacterium, assembly GCA_036499585.1. GTDB lineage: Bacteria > Pseudomonadota > Gammaproteobacteria > Steroidobacterales > Steroidobacteraceae > 13-2-20CM-66-19. The sequence continues at coordinate 434,550 of DASYDM010000067.1, read as the reverse complement.
TCGGAACGCCCTGCGGATCTTCCGCGTGAGGTGAGTAGCTCGGGTTCTGCTTCGCGGACACCGTGAAGCGCGAATTCGGGTGAGCCGCGGCGCCCTTGGCGGGATCGTAGGGACGACCCTGCCAGTCGGTGACGGGCTTGCCCGACGACAGGCCTTCCCACCACGGTTGGTTGTCGGCGGTGACGGCGACGTTCGTGAACAGAGTGTCGTGGCGGATCATGTCGTAGGCATTCCGGTTCGTCTCCGGGTTCGTGCCCGGCACGACGCCGAAATAACCGGCTTCGGGGTTGATCGCCCACAGGCGTCCGTCGGCCCCGGGATGCAGCCACGCGATATCGTCGCCGACCGTCCATACCTTCCAACCCGGAAGCGAGTCCGGCGGAATGAGCATGGCGAGATTGGTCTTGCCGCAGGCAGACGGGAAGGCGCACGCCAGGTAGTGCGTTTCGCCCTGTGGATTCTGCAGGCCGACGATCAGCATGTGCTCGGCCAGCCAGCCCTCGGTCCGGGCCTGCCAGCTCGCGATGCGAAGCGCATGGCACTTCTTGCCCAGGAGAGCGTTGCCGCCGTACCCCGAGCCGAAGCTCTCGATCGAGAGCTCCTCGGGGAAGTGCATGATGAAGCGGCGGTCGGGATTCAACTCGCCGATGGAGTGCAGACCGCGCACGAACTTCCCGTCTTGAGCGATGCGCTCCAAAGCGGGGCGTCCGATGCGGGTCATGATCGCCATGTTCAGAACAACGTACGGGCTGTCGGTGATCTCGACACCGCAGCGGGACAGGGGCGAATCGATGGGGCCCATGCAGTACGGAATGACATACAGCGTGCGTTCGCGCATGCATCCGCGGAACAGGTCACGCATCTTTACGTGAGCTTCCTGCGGATCCATCCAATGATTGTTCGGGCCAGCATCGTCCTTCGAACGCGTGCAGATGTAGGTCAGGTGCTCAACGCGGGCGACGTCACTAGGATGGGAGCGGGCGAGATGGCAGCCCGGGAAGAATTCTTCGTTGAGGGTCTTCAGCTCTCCGTCACGCAGGAGCTGTGCAGTCAGCGCACGGATCTCGGCATCGGAACCGTCGCACCAGTGAATTGCGCGCGGCTGCGTCAACTCCCTCACGGAATTGACCCACTCGGCAACCGAGCGGCTGAGATCGGGCAACGAGGTCAACAGATTCGGGGCGGTGGCCATCCACGTATCCTTCTTTTAAGTACCTCAAAGTATATCCGCCCGGGCCCCGGACTTAGAGAAAGTCAGACAAAACCGGGTGAAATGTTCCATTATCGAACGGGCGCGATTACTCGCGGAAAACACAGGAAATTCCGGCTCGACAGTGCCCGGATCACACTGTACTTTGCGTCGCCGGCCGACGTCCGCAAGGTGGCCGGCGCGCTCAACGCACTCACCCCTCATGCACGACCTGGAAGACATATTCGGTCCGGAAGGCCCACTGCAGCGCGCGTTGCCGGACTTCAAGGTCCGTACGCAGCAGCTGCGGATGGCAAAGCGTGTGGCCGAGGCCTTCGAGAACCGGGAACTGCTCGCCGTCGAAGCCGGGACGGGGACAGGCAAAACCTTCGCATATCTCGTGCCAACGCTGCTGTCCGGCATTCGCGTTCTGATCTCGACGGGCACTCGAACGTTGCAGGATCAGCTGTTCTCGAAAGACCTCCCTCTCGTATCTGCGGCGCTCGGGCGGCCTGCGCGGATTGCGCTCCTCAAGGGTCGAGCCAACTACTTATGTCGTCACCGCCTCGGGAATGCCGATTTCGAGGTCGAGCAGTTGTCCTTCGTCGATGCCTACGCAAAGGGGACTGCCGTCAGCTACGCCGGAGGCGGTGATGCAGGCGGTGCGCGGTCATCGAACGCGAAGCTGCTCAGCCGGATCCGAAGTTGGGCCGTAACGACCCGCACCGGAGACTTGGCAGAGGTCCGCGGTCTCTCGGATACCCACCCGGTGTGGTCGCAGGTCACTTCCACGCGGGAAAACTGTCTCGGTGTTCGGTGCTCGGAATTCTCACGATGCCACGTCGCTGCGGCTCGGAAAGCCGCTCTGGACGCCGACGTCGTCATCGTCAATCACCACCTTCTGTTGGCCGACCTGGCTCTGAAGGAAGACGGGTTTGGGGACATCCTCGGCACAGCCGACGCGGTCGTCCTGGACGAGGCGCACCAGATCGCCGATCTCGCGACTCAGTTCTTCGGTGCGAGCGTCAGTAGCCGTCGGATCGAGAATCTTCTGAGGGACATTCAGACTGAATGGACGAAGTGTTCTCCGTCCGCTCACGAACGCGAGGAGGGAATCGCCGACGCGATCGTTGCCTCGATACGTGCCGTTGAAGATGGCATGAGGGAGTTGGCTGCGGCTGTCCCCACGCGGATTGGTCGGGTTGCGTGGGCTGAGATTCGATCGCCCCTGGATTCGGCGGTCGAGGAGTTGGCTCACGCTCTGTATACGTTGCAGACACAGCTAAGCCTGCTCGACGATGGCGAGGCCCGAGGGCCGGTGCCTTCAGGCCTGGCGCAATACACAGAGCGCGCAGGAGAGCTCGCCGCAAGCCTCGAGCGAATCGCTTCAACGGATGAGCTCGACGGCGCGCGCGCAGTCGAGACGACTCAGCGTGGTTACACCCTGAGTCTGATGCCCTTCGATATCTCCGAAAGGTTCAATGCTCTCGTTCACTCTCGGCGCACTTCTTGGATCTTCACTTCGGCCACGCTCTCTCTCGGTGAGGATTTCGGTCACTTCACCGGCAGGCTGGGACTGACCGACATTCCGACGTTGAAGATCGACAGTCCGTTCGACTACGAACGGCAGAGTTTGCTGTTTCTGCCCAGCGGTCTGCCCGAACCCAGCGCCCAGGGGTATACCGCTGCGGTCATGACACGCGCGGTTGATCTGGTCGAGGCATCACGGGGCGGCGCGTTCGTACTCTTCACGAGTCATCGCGCGCTGAACTTCGCGGCGAGCTGGCTACGCAATCTGTGGAAAGACAACGCACCGTATCGCTTGTACGTACAAGGCGAGGCGCCACGCGAGCGATTACTGCAAGAATTCCGCGAGGACGGTAACGGCGTGCTGCTCGGCACTACCAGTTTCTGGGAAGGTGTTGATGTGAAGGGCCACGCTCTTCGCCTGGTGATCATCGAGAAGTTGCCGTTCGCTTCACCGGATGATCCGTTGGTTCGTGCTCGCATCGAGCATCTTCAGGCTACCGGGGGCAATGCGTTCCGCGACTACCAACTTCCTGAGGCGGCGCTCGCACTCAAGCAGGGCGTAGGTCGCCTGATACGCAGTGAGGAGGATTACGGCGCAGTAGTGATCTGCGACCCCCGCCTGACCGGCAAGGGGTACGGGAAAACATTCCTCGCGGCGTTGCCGGCCATGAGCTTCACGCGAGAGCCGGATGAGGCCCGGCGATTCCTCGCGCGACACTCGCCCGCCAGCGCCCACGCGATGCGGGCCGGGCACCCGGCACCGCTCCCGGACGCCGCTGCACCGTGATGCGACGCGTTGTTGCAACAGCGACGTCGCCCGCTGCGCTTACGCGTCGTCCCGAACCGGGCGCTGCCACCCCATGAAAATCCTCGCGCTCGACACCGCAACCGAAGCCTGCTCGGCGTCGCTCCTCATTGATGGTGAGGTGCTCAGCCGAGAGCTTGAGCTTGGCCGGGGTCATGCCGAGCAGATCCTGCCGATGATCGATGAGCTCCTGGCCGAGGCGGCCCTGGCCCTCTCGAAAATCGATGCAATCGCTTTTGGGCGCGGACCGGGTGGGTTTACTGGCGTCCGGCTCGCTGCGAGCGTGACTCAGGGGCTGGCCTTCGCCGCCGACATTCCCGTGGTGCCGGTCTCGGATCTCGCGGCCGTCGCCCAGAAGGTCCTGGCGCTGCGCCCGGAAGCAGGTCGCGTGCTGGTCTGCAATGATGCCCGGATGCAGGAGGTGTACTGGGGCTGCTTCGAGCGCGGGCCGGCGGACCGGGTGGTCCTCTTGGGTGAGGAAAGGGTAGGGCCCCCGGGGAAAGTGAACCTCCCGGGAGTCTGGCTGGCCTCCCCCGTCTACGGGGCCGGCCGGGGCTTCGCCGCCTACCCCCCCCTTCCCGAGAGGCTTGCGCCGCAGCTCGCAGCCCTTGAAGATCGGCTCCTCCCCTCGGCGCGGGAGATTGCCTTTCTGGCCGTGCCCGAGGTGATTGGCCGCAGGACGGTTGCAGCCGAACAGGCCATCCCGGTCTATCTGCGGGATAACGTAGCGAGTCCCGCTCGATGACGCTGTCATCGAAACGTCATCCTCCCTGTCATGAATCTGAAATAGGCCGCCCATGTAATACCGGCGCCATACAGCTTGAAGAAACATGCCCGCAAAACAGGTATTGATCGTCGAGGACGAGCGACCGATACGCGAGATGATCGCTTTCGGACTCAAGCGCGCCGGTTTCGAGGTCCGAGAGGCCGAGGACTGCCGCGCGGCAAGAGCCGCCCTGGTCGACCAGCGCCCGGACCTGGTTCTCATCGACTGGATGCTCCCCGACATGAGCGGGCTTGAGCTGACCCGGGCGCTCAAGCGTGATCGCGAAACGCGAGAACTCCCGATCATTCTTCTCACGGCTCGTGCGGAAGAGGGGGACAAAGTAGCTGGGCTCGAGGGCGGCGCGGACGACTACGTCACCAAGCCGTTTTCGCCACGCGAGTTGCTGGCACGGATCAACGCAGTGCTGCGACGAGCATCCGGCAACGGCACGGATGAGCGAGTGGAGTTCGAAGGGCTGGCACTCGACCAAGCCAGCCACCGCGTAATGGTTGGCGACCGGACCGTTGCGCTGGGGCCCACGGAATACCGGATGCTCGAGTTCTTCATGACGCATCCGGAACGGGTCTACACACGTGACCAGCTTCTGGATCGCATATGGGGCGGCAACGTCTACGTCGAGGAGCGCACGATCGACGTGCATATCCGTCGATTGCGCAAGGCTTTAGAGGAATTCGGGTACGATCGGTTCGTACAAACCGTGCGCGGCTCTGGCTATCGGTTTTCAGCGCGCACGGTGTAGACCTCTACACGAGCGAACAGGTTCCGATGCAACCGGCGACGCAGGCATGGTGGTTCGCGACAGCGCGTCTGCTCGCGACGGTCGCAGTGGGTGCTGCAGTCGGGTGGCTGTTTGGAAGCGTCTGGGCAGGGCTCGCTCTCGCTTTAGCCGCCCATCTCGCCTGGCACCTAGTCCATCTATTCCGTACGGACTGGTGGCTACGTCACCGTAGCTACGCCGATCCACCTGATGTCGGCGGAGTGTGGGGCGATGTCATTGCCCAGCTCGTGAGACTGCACCGGCGCAAGCGTTTTCACAAACAACGGTTCGTTCAACTCGTTCGTCAGTTGCAGCGTTCCACCGCGGCACTGCCGAACGGCGTAATCATGCTGAACGCACAACGCGAGATCATGTGGTTCAACCGCATGGCCGCCCGGCTTCTGGAGCTGCGGCGCACCGCCGATCTGGGACTGCGCATCGACAATCTCGTCCGGCATCCGGACTTTGCACGGTATCTGCGCGCAGGCGACTTTTCCAATGCGGTGACGATCCGCCCCACGAGCGCGGAAGACCGCTACCTGTCGCTGCAGGTCGTTCCGTACGGAGAAGGCCAACAGCTCATGTTGGTCAGTGACGTCTCACGCCAGATGCGGCTCGAGGCGATGCGAAAGGACTTCGTCGCGAACGCCTCGCACGAGTTGCGATCGCCGCTGACCGTCGTGTCGGGTTATCTCGAAACACTCAGCCAGGATCCCGCTCTCGACCCCGATCTGCAGGGGCCCGTAGCCGAGATGCGACGTCAGGCCGAGCGGATGACCGGGATCATCCAGGACCTCCTTGCACTGTCACGTCTCGAGGAGACTGACGAGGTCGTGGGGGGCGAACCCGTCGACGTGTCGGCGCTGCTGTCGATTCTTCGTAAGGACGTCGTTGCCCGCCCGATTCACCCACGCGAGATCCGTGTGCGGATCGACTCGGAAGCGCACCTCATGGGAGACGAGCCGGAGATTCACTCTGCGTTCTCCAACTTGGTCGACAACGCAGCCAAGTACACGCCCGCTGAGGGCTCGATCGAGATGCGTTGGTGGGTGGATGAGGACGGTGGTCATTTCTCTGTAACCGATACCGGTATCGGTATCCCCGAGGAACATATTCCGCGTCTCACCGAGCGCTTCTATCGAGTTGACTCGGGCCGCGCTCGCTCCTCTGGCGGCTCCGGTTTGGGGCTGGCCATTGTCAAACACGTGTTGCAACGCCACGGAGCCGATCTTGAGGTGCACAGCACACTCGGCAGTGGCAGTACCTTCATCGTTCACTTCCCGCCGCACCGCATTCCAATCGAATCCCCCGTGTCGAAGGCAGCGGTCTAGTTTTCAGTCCCAACTCACTCATCTGTAAGAATTAATTCGTGACGCTGTCATTGAAGTGACACGCGCCGGAACGAGTCTACCTCGCGTAGGCCATACCCTTGGCCGTGGTGGAAGACTTCATGGCGAGCAGCGATTCACGGCGCCCCCGCAAAGTCCGAACTCTGTTCCTGTCTGACATCCACCTGGGATACAAACACGCTCGCGCCCGCGAGCTGTGTGAATTCCTCAACGGCATCGAAGCAGAGCGGATCGTGCTTGTCGGCGACATCGTCGACGCTCTGGCGATGGCCAAGAGGGTTTTCTGGTCCGTCGATCACACCAACGTGGTTCGGACTCTTCTGGCGCGGCAGCGCGCCGGAACTCGGCTGATTTACATTCCCGGCAACCACGATGCGAGCCTCGCGATGTTCGCCGAGATGCTGCAAGGGCAGCTCGAGGTCCATCGAGAATGGGTACACCGTACCGCGCGGGGTCAGCGCCTGTTGGTGATGCACGGCGATCAGTTTGACGGCGTCGTGCCTTGCCCGGGCTGGCTGAACCGTCTGGGCGATGTGATGTACGAATTCATCGTCAAGCTGAGCGACGCCGCCAACAATGTCCGACGGGCGATGAAGAAGCCCTACTGGCCGCTGGCCGAGCGGATCAAGCTGAACATTGCTCCGGCCGTGCGGTACATCACCGAATTCGAGAAGGTGGCTGCGGCGCATGCCCAGGCTCAGGGTTATGACGGCGTGGTCTGTGGTCATATCCACCGCGCCAACCTGAGACGCATCGACGGTTCGTTGTACTGCAACACGGGCGATTGGGTGGAGTCCTGCTCGGCGTTGGTCGAGCGGACCAATGGCGACCTGCAGCTGCTACGCTGGCCGCATGGTATTCGCCTCAGCGAACGCAGTGAGACGGAGCTGGTCGCGGACGCAGCGTGAGGATCGCTATCGCAACCGACGCCTGGATCCCCCAGACGAACGGAGTCGTGACGACGTTGAAGGCGACCCTCGAGTCGCTGCGCCAGCTCGGTCACGAAGTGCACGTCATCTCCCCCGACCGTTTCCGCAGCTTTCCGTGCCCGACCTATCCTGAGATCCGGCTGGCGTTGGGTCCCGGACGGGTGATCAGCCGCATCCTGCGGGAATTTCAGCCGCACGCCATCCACATCGCAACCGAGGGGCCCATCGGACTGGCCACGCGGAAGTACTGCGTCAAACATAACCTCGGATTTACGACGGCCTACCACACTCGTTATCCCGAGTACCTCCGGGCCCGGTGGCCGATCCCGACGGCGGTCAGCTACAGCTGGCTGCGCCGGTTCCACAGTGCTGCCGCCCGGACGTTTGTCAGCAGCGACAGTCTTCGAGAACAGCTCGCCGGGCGGGGATTCAAGAATTTGCACCTCTGGCAGCGAGGCGTGGACCTGAAGCGTTTCCGCCCGGGCGCCGCCACGGATGTTCCGCCCGAGCTGGCCGGGCTGCCGCGTCCGATCATGACGTATGTCGGTCGCCTGGCCGTCGAGAAGAACATTGAGGCGTTTTTGCGGCTGGATCTCCCCGGCACCAAGCTTGTCATTGGTGACGGCCCATACCGCACGCAGCTCACGAATCGGTTTCATCGGGCCGTCTTTTCCGGGTATCGCCACGGCGAGGGCCTCGTCAGTCTGCTCGCGTCCTCCGACGTCTTCGTCTTTCCGAGTCTGACCGACACCTTCGGCCTGGTGATGATCGAGGCCGCCGCCTGTGGAGTGCCGGTTGCCGCTTTCCCGGTTCCGGGACCTGTCGATCTGATCGAGCAGGGCGTCACGGGTTTCCTACATGGCGACCTGGCAGAGGCCGTCAGGGGCGCGCTGTTGCTGGACCGGACCGTCTGTGCCCGGACGGCCTCGCGCTTTACCTGGCCCGCCGCGACGGGGCAGTTCCTCACCGGACTCGAGCTGATTCTTCCCGGCGTGCGCTCCGCACTATCCAGCCGGCGCCGTTCAGCTATTATCGCTAAAAGGCAGCCCAGCGGAGCCGGAGACGCCAACTGATGGAAACCGCGGATCTCAGCCACCACATTTCGCGACGCTTCAACGAGGACCTCGAGCGGGTCCGCAGCAAGGTGCTCGGGATGGGTGGTTTCGTCGAACAACAGCTCCAGAAGGCGATCACCGCCCTGGTCGAGGGTGACAGCACGCTCGGCGAGTCGGTCGCCATGGACGACTATCAGGTCAATAACATGGAGGTCACGATCGACGAGGAGTGCAGCCGCATCCTCGCGACTCGGGCACCCGCCGCGGGTGACCTGCGGGTCATCGTCGCGATCATCAAAACCATCACGGATCTCGAGCGCATCGGCGACGAGGGCGAGAAGATCGGGTACATCGCCTCCAGGCTGGCGACGATGGAGCGACCCGCGGACAAGTATCGCGAGATCAAACATCTCGGCCGTGTCGTTTCGGACATGGTGCACGACGCCCTGGACGCCTTTGCCCGGATGGATGTCGAGTCGGCGCTGCGCGTCGCGCGACAGGATCGTCTGGTCGATGAGGAGTACGAGGCGATTCAGCGCCAGTCGATCACCTTCATGATGGAAGACCCGCGGACCATCCGGCGGGCGTTGGATGTGATGTGGGTCGTTCGGGCCCTGGAACGGATCGGGGATCACGCGAAGAACATCAGCGAGTACGTGATCTACATGGTTCACGGGAAGGATATTCGCCACACCTCCCTCGACGACGTCGAGCGCCAGCTGCGCGAAACCGGCGCCGCAGGGGTCAGTGGTGCGCCGCCCGGGAACGCCTAGGCAGTAGGTAGGCCCAGCACAGTGGCCTGTGTGCAGGCGGCAAAAACCACGCACAGAGAATCACACCAGGGCCGCCGGAAACGCCGCGCCCCGCGCGGCCAAAAGCGCCGCAGGCGACTTGCGCCAATGGATAAAAGGCGACCCTGACCCGAGGCTGCGTCTTAGAGTACGATCTCGCGCCGTGTTGAAGAACCCTCGATTTATCAACTTTGCCGGCTTCATTGCCTGTGCGGCGATGATTGCCTACGCGCTGTACACGCAGTACGTCGACTTGCTCGACGCCTGCCCGCTATGCATTTTTCAGCGGGTCGGGATCATCTCGTTGGGCGCGGTGTTCCTCTTTGCGGGGCTGCACAGTCCGCGCGGGTGGGGACGATTCGTGTACGCGGCGCTGGTCGCCGTGGCCGCCCTGGTCACGATCGGCATCTCCGTCCGGCACGTGTACATCCAGCACCTGCCGCCGGGCGAGATTCCCTCCTGTGGCGCGCCGCTCGGCGTGCTCATCAAGTTCACGCCGATGTTCGAGCTGATCCGCAAAGTACTGACCGGAAGCGGGGAGTGCGCCCAGGTGAACTGGCGGTTCCTGGGCCTCGCCATGCCGACGTGGGTGGCTATATGCACCGCCGCGCTGGGCACCGTCGGCGTGGTCACCAACGCGAAACGTCGCTAGGCCAGCAGGTTCCGCAGCGCGTTGAAGTACATCCGGTGCAGCGCGTCGATGTCCTCGACGCGGACGGACTCGTTGACCTTGTGTATGGACGCGTTGATGACGCCGAGCTCGACGACCTGAGCGCCGAGAGGGGCGATGAACCGGCCATCCGAGGTGCCACCGCCGGTCGAGAGCTTCGGACGGATGCCGACGACATCGGATACCGCGGCGGTCACGGCATCCGACAGAACACCGGGTGGGGTGTAGAACGGCTCACCCGAGACGTACCACTCGATCGTGAAGCGTACGCCATGCTTCTTCAGCACACCCTCGACAGTTTCCTTCAAGCCTTCCTGGGTCTGAACGGGTGAATACCGCAGATTGAAGCGAGCCTTGAGGTCACCGGGGATGACGTTCGGGGCCCCGGTGCCGGCGTTCAGGTTCGAGACCTGAAAGGTCGTGGGTTGGAAGTGCTCGGTACCCTGATCCCACACTCGTGATGTGAGCTCCGCGAGAGCGGGCGCCAGCGTGTGTACGGGGTTCTCTGCGAGGTGCGGATAGGCAACGTGGCCTTGGACCCCGTGCACGGTCAATCGGCCGCTGAAGGATCCTCGGCGGCCCACCTTGATGGTGTCGCCGATGCGCTCCTCGCTCGAAGGCTCCCCAACGATGCACCAGTCGATGCGCTCCTTGCGTGCAGCCAAGGTTTCGACGACGCGCTTGGTGCCGTCGACCGACGGGCCTTCCTCGTCGCTGGTGATCAAAAACGCAATGGACCCTTTGTGACGCGGATGGGCGGTGACGAATTCCTCACTGGCCGTCACCATGGCGGCCAGCCCGCTCTTCATATCCGCTGCCCCGCGACCGTACAGGAGCCCATCCCGCACGGCGGGCTGGAACGGATCGGTGCGCCATTCCTCGAGGGGCCCGGTGGGCACTACGTCGGTGTGTCCCGCGAAGCAGAAGACCGGGCCGCCCTCGCCGTGCCGGGCCCAAAAGTTCTCCACGTTGCCGTAGCGGAGGCGCTCGATCCTGAAGCCGACGGCCTCGAGCCTCGAGATCATCAGCTCCTGGCAACCTTCGTCCGCCGGGGTCACCGACCGCCGGGCCATCAGATTCTGAGTCAGCTCAAGGGTTTGAGACATCGATCGGGCGTCGTACGCTCGGTGTGGAAAGGATCCGTCTGCACTCGCCGTGCACCGCGGGCGGCACTGCGGCAAACGCGGCTGGCGTTATACGGCTTCTCGGCCGCAACCGGCAAGCCGTTTTGTAGTGTGCGCGCTCGTCACATACTTGCAATGTTCGGCGGCAGGCCCCTGGCAACAAGGACTTGCACGCTCTCCACGAAACCCCGGCGGCGGCGTGCCCCGAAGCCGCTGTAATGAGAGCGTCACATTCCAATCATCTAATGCCCGCTTGCCGAATCCGTGTATTCAGGGTCCATCGGCGCGCTCCGCGCCCCGATACGTGCACACGCTTCGTGAAGCCATGACGAAGCGTGTGAATTTGCGCGACCAGCGCATGAGGAGTGGCCATATGAGTCAATTCAGGTTCAGGAAGCTCTTGATCGCCGGGGCAGCCGCCTTGGGCGTCGGTGCGGTGGCGCAGGCCGCCGACATCACCGGCGCGGGCGCGACGTTTCCGTACCCGATCTATTCCAAGTGGGCTGACGAGTACAAGAAGTCGACAGGCGTCGGCTTGAACTACCAGTCCATTGGCTCGGGCGGTGGCATCAAGACGATCAAGGCCAAGACCGTCACCTTCGGTGCCTCCGACATGCCCCTCAAGCCCGAGGAGCTCAAGGAGTCCGGCCTGGTGCAGTTCCCGATGATCATCGGCGGCGTGGTGCCGGTGGTGAACGTCAAGGGTGTTGCTGCGGGCCAGTTGACGCTCGATGGCGCCACGATCGCCGCCATCTACCTGGGCGACATCAAGTCCTGGGACGACGCGAAGATCAAGAAGCTGAATCCGAAGGTCAACCTGCCGAAGCAGGCGATTGCCCCGATCTATCGCTCCGACGGCTCGGGGACGAACTTCCTGTTCACCGATTACCTCTCGAAGTCCTTGCCGTCATTCAAGGACAAGGTCGGTTCCGCCACTTCCGTCGAATGGCCGGTCGGCATCGGTGCCAAGGGCAACGAGGGATTGGCGAACATGACCGCGCAGACGGCCGGGTCCATCGGGTACGTCGAATACGCGTACGCGAAGCAGAACAAGATGTCTTACGCGCAGCTCATCAATAAGAGCGGCAAGTCCGTATCCCCCAGCGCGGATACCTTCCAGGCGGCCGCCTCGAACGGTGACTGGTCGCACGCCCCGGGCTACTACCTGATCCTGACGGATCAGCCGGGCAATACGAGCTGGCCGATCACCGGCGCAAGCTTCATTCTGGTGTACGGTACTCCGCCGGACGCGAAGGCCACGGGGGAGGCCCTGAAGTTCTTCGAATGGGCCTACAAGAACGGTGGCAAGATGGCGTCCGAGCTGGATTATGTTCCGCTGCCGGCGGCACTGATCAAGCAGGTGCAAGCGACGTGGAAGTCCGACATCAAGGGTGTCACGCTCGCGGCGAATTGAGATATTGAGTCGAACTGAGACGGGGCCCGCGGCAGTTTGCCGCGGGCTTCGCATATCCGAAACGCTTCGGAGTCAGACTCACGGCGTGCCGATTGGCCGTCGAGATCGTCAAAAAGGCTTTGTGTGAGTGTCGCTGCAGACAGGGTCGCCTCGATCGACCCGAGCCAAGCTTCGCGTCAGCGGTTGCGCGAGAAGGTGTTTCGCGCTTCGACGGTTGCCGCCGCGGTGCTCGTATTGGTCATGTTGGGCGGGGTCACGCTCACCCTGATCCAGCAGGCGTGGCCTGCGCTGGCGCACTTCAAGCTCGGTTTCATCACCCAGACCGTCTGGAATCCGGTCACCGAGAAGTTCGGGGCCCTGGCCGCGATCTACGGCACCCTGGTGACTTCCTTCATCGCCATGCTGTTCGCGGTCCCGGTCAGCCTCGGGATCGCGATTTTCCTCACCGAACTGGCGCCTTCGTGGATGAAGCGGCCGGTCGGTGTGGCGGTGGAGTTGCTGGCCGCGGTTCCCAGCATCATTTTCGGTATCTGGGGTCTGTTCGTGCTGGCCCCGGTCATGCAGGCACACGTACAGCCCTGGCTGATCGACGTGCTCGGGCCGTTGCCCGTCATCGGCTCGCTGTTTCAAGGGCCGCCCTACGGGATCGGCATCTTCACCGCCGGCATCGTGCTGGCGATCATGATCATCCCGTTCATCTCCGCGGTCATGCGCGACGTGTTCGAGACGGTGCCGGACGTCCTCAAGGAGTCGGGCTACGGCCTGGGCGCGACGACTTGGGAGGTCATTTGGAACGTCGTCATTCCGCACTCACGCGCCGGTATGGTCGGCGGAATCATGTTGGGTCTGGGTCGCGCCCTCGGTGAGACGATGGCCGTGACGTTCGTGATCGGCAACGCCCATCGCATCAGCGGCTCGATTCTCGCTCCCGGGACGACGATCTCCGCCTCCATCGCGAGCGAGTTCACGGAAGCTGTCGGGGCGATGTATACCTCCGCGCTGGTTGGGTTGGGCGCGTTGCTGTTCCTCATCACGCTGACAGTCATCGCGGCCGCGCGCTTCATGCTCATGCGCATGGATCGGAAAGCCCTCTCGAGCGTATGAACCGACGCATACGCCGCAAGATTACGAACTGCATCGCGCTGGGCCTGTCCGGCGTCGCTACGCTGATCGGCCTCTTTTTCCTCGGGGCCATTCTCTGGACGCTGCTCAAGAACGGCGTCGCCGGAATGTCCCTCAAGCTGTTTACGGAAAACACTCCGCCCCCGGCCTCGGCGGGCGGCGGCTTGCTGAACGCGATCTACGGCAGCGTGGTGATGACGCTGATCGGCATTCTCATCGGCGCTCCGGTGGGTATGCTGGCCGGGACATTCCTGGCCGAGTACGGACGCACTTCCAAGCTCGCGGCCGTCATCCGATTCGTCAACGACGTACTGCTGAGCGCGCCGTCGATCATCATCGGTGTCTTCGTGTCGCAGTTGATGGTCCTGCGGATGGGGCATTTCTCGGCGCTGGCCGGAGCGGTCGCCCTGGCCTTGATCGCTTTGCCGGTCATGGTCCGCACGACCGAGGACATGCTGAATCTGGTGCCGCAGGGGATGAAGGACGCCTCGACGGCCATGGGCGCTTACCCGTGGCGTACGATCACCAGCGTGATCTATCCTGCGGCGCGCAGCGGTCTGGTGACCGGACTGCTCCTGTCCATCGCGCGCATCAGCGGCGAGACCGCGCCACTGTTGTTCACGGTGTTGAACAACCAGTTCTGGAGCACCAACCTCAACGCCGCGATGGCCAATCTTCCGGTCGTGATCTACACATACGCGCAGAGCCCGTATGAGAACTGGCAGAAGTTGGCCTGGTCCGGTGCTCTATTGATCACGCTCACCATCCTCGCCCTGAACGTCGTCGCTCGCTTCGTCGTTGCGGCTCTCAATCCCGCTGCGAGCCGCAAATGAGCTCCACCGATCAGCGCCTGGAAAAGCCCAATGCCACCGGTCCATCCGTCTCGGGCCTGGCGACCCACGACGGCGCGGCGCGCAAGCCCAAATTCGAAGTCCGCCACTTGGACTTTTACTACGGCCGCACTCACGCACTGAAGGACATCAGCCTCACGCTTGCAGACCGCAGTATCACGGCATTCATCGGGCCGTCGGGCTGTGGCAAATCAACGCTGCTCCGCGTGTTCAATCGAATGTATGCGCTGTATCCCGGGCACCGGGCGACAGGTGATGTTCGTCTGGACGGTGAGGACATCCTGTCGCCGTCGGTGGACGTCGCGGCTCTTCGCTTTCGTGTCGGCATGGTGTTCCAAAAGCCAACCCCGTTTCCCATGTCAATTTTCGACAACGTGGCATTTGGCTTGCGACTGTCGCGTCGTATCCCGCGTGCCGAACTGCAGGAGCGCGTTGAAACTGCTCTGCGCGACGGCGCTATGTGGGACGAAGTGAAGGACAAGCTGCACGAGGATGGGCGAAGCCTGTCGGGCGGTCAGCAGCAGCGCTTATGCATCGCGCGCACCATCGCTCTGCAACCGGAAGTGGTGCTGTTCGACGAGCCCACCGCGGCTCTCGACCCGATCTCCACTCTCCGCGTCGAGGAGACACTGCAGAGCCTGCGCGAGAAGTACTGTATTGCGATCGTCACCCATAACTTGCAGCAGGCCGCGCGCGTCTCGAACGTCACGGCGTTCATGTATATGGGTGAGTTGGCCGAGGTCGGCCCCACCGAGCAGATTTTCACCTCCCCCAAGAATCGCCGCACGGATGACTACGTGACAGGGAGATTCGGGTGACAGGAGACGAGCCAGTGCAGCAGGAGCAGAAACGGCCGGAATCCGTGAATGGCACGCCCGGGGCGCAGCACCGTCCTCAAGGCAGCGACGGCCGTACGACTGATGGGCGTTCCCACGGCGCGGACGCTCGACGTGGCGCGACGGGCGAGGGTGGCCTCAACCTGAAGCCCAGTGGCCGCCTTCAGGCTTCCGCCGCACTGACTGAGGAGCGCACCTCGGGCCGCACCGTCGGCCAGGCAACAGTCGAAGATCCAGTTTTCTCTGCGCGTGACGTAAACGTCTACTACGGCCCGAAGCACGGTCTCAAGCATGTGACCATCGACGTAGGCCGGCGACAGGTGTTGGCGATGATCGGCCCATCGGGCTGCGGCAAGTCGACTTTCCTGCGCTGTCTGAACCGGATGAACGAGACCATTCCGGGGGCTCGTGTCACCGGTGAGATTCTGCTGGACGGCAAGGATATCCACGATCGCAAACAGGACGTGGTGCAGCTGCGGGCTCGCGTCGGCATGGTGTTCCAGAAGCCGAATCCGTTTCCGAAGTCGATTTACGAGAACGTGGCCTACGGGCCGCGCATACACGGGATCGCCAGAGGACGTGCGGACCTGGACGAGATCGTCTGCACGAGCCTGCAGAAGGCGGGACTGTGGACTGAAGTGAAAGACCGGCTGACGCGCCCGGGGACCGGGTTGTCCGGCGGTCAGCAGCAGCGCCTGTGCATTGCCAGGACGATTGCCATCCAGCCGGAAGTCATTCTGATGGACGAGCCGTGCTCGGCGCTCGATCCGGTCGCCACCGCGCGTATCGAAGACCTCATCGATGAGCTTCACACCAGCTACGCCATCGTGATCGTGACGCACTCGATGCAACAGGCCGCTCGCGTTTCGCAACGTACGGCGTACTTCCACATGGGCGAGTTGATCGAGGTCGGCGAGACCGACCGCGTGTTCACCAATCCCCGCGCCCGGCTCACCGAAGACTACATCACGGGCCGCTTCGGCTAGGCCCTACGGGGCCGGCAGAGGGCACTTCGCCGGCAAAAAACCACGCTTTTTGCCGGCCGCGGATCCGTGCGCCGGCCGCAACTCCGGCGCAAGCGCGCAGCGACTTGCGCCCGGTAAACAAAAAAGCCGCGCCAGGTTCACCCCGGCGCGGCTTTTTATCAGGCCAGACTTACCGCTGGTACGGGTAGAAGCGGAACGATACGAAGCCCATGTTGATGTCCGCGGTCGGGTCGTTGCCGGCGGCATCCGCGAAGGTCTTCTTCTTCAGATAGTTGTACTCGAGGCCGATCTGGAAGTTGCCGATCATTCCCTGATACACCTTCCACCATTCGCCGATCGTGATGTTCTCGACCGACTTGGTGTTGCCGATACAGGTCGCCGCCGTACCCGTGAGGAGGTCGCAACCGGCGTTGCTGTACAGCGGGCTGCCGTACCCATAACCGACGGTCCCGGCCGCATTCGTGTAGGAAGCCGAGCTCGCCTGCTCCTTGCCGCCATAGAGGTAGACGGTCAGGGCGGGGGCGGGCTTCCACAGGAAGCCCGCCAGAGCGTGCCACTCGCTAACCGCCTTGAGGGTGCCGTCCGGCTTGATGGTCGCATCGGGAAGCTGCGCCGAACCGTACCGGCCGATGCCGCTGCCGGCCAAGCCGCTGAGTTGGAACTCGAGACTCGGACCAGCCAGGGGCAGGACCATCCCGGCGCCGACACTGGTTCCCCAAGTCGTGTTGTTCGAGCCGGCGGTCGTACCGGGTGAACGGTCACGGAAGCCACGGGCCAGGCCGTAGACCTCGTAGTGGCCCCAGCCCGGATCGAACGCGAACTTCGCAATGACGTCCGGCGCGAAGTCGATTGAGTAGTTTGCTGTGCTGTTCAGCAAACTGCCGCCCGCGTTCGTCGTGATGTTGGAGACCGATCCACAGAAGGCAGCGCCACTGCAGCCGGCATAGATTGACGCCTGGGGGCTTTCCAGCGAGATGCCGAAGGCAGCCTCCTTGCCCCAGTTCTTCACCCATCGAATCTGGGCGTTACGGGTCCAGTTGAACCCCGCAACGTACTGCGCGTCGATCGTCTGCGGCGCGCGCTCGGCGCGGGGGTTTAGCTGTGTGGAGTACAGGGTCGCGAGGCTCCAGTTCTGGCCGGCCAGCACGTACCAGTCGGACTCGACGTTCTTCAGCACGCCGTAGAAATTGCGCATGCGCAGCGTGTAGCTGTTGCTCTCGGCGGAGTTCGAGCTCGTACCGGCGCTCAAAAAGTCGGTCTCGAGGTAGCCCTCGCCCTGGTAGCCGTCGCTCAGCGGGGTCTGAGCCAGCAGCGAGAAGCGGCTCTGCCGGGCGCTCTCACGGAACTCCGAGATGTGCGCGTTCGGCTGGTAATTGAAGGGGATGGCGCTGTTGTAGTTCGAGCCGATGTCCGCGGTCTGGTTATGGTCGCGGTACACCGATTCCAGGGCCATGTAGCCGCCGAAGGTCAGCGTCAGCGGGCCGGCCTTGACGCCGACGTTCGTGCTGGCGGCTGGGGCCGGGGCTGCAGCCGAGGGGGCCGCTGCGGCGGCCGGGGTGGGGGCCTGGGCCTGCTGCTGCAGCCGCTCGACCTGACGCTGCAGTCTGTCGATCTGCTCCTTCAGCTGCTGCAACTCGCCGCTATCGGCGGCCAGTACTTGTTGGTTAGCTGCAACACCGAGCACAGCTGCCACAGCCACGGCGATGAGGCGGGACATCGTCGCGCGGGCGGGAGGCGCGGGGGTGTGCGCGGGAAGTTCAGAACGGATGGGTGTCATCGGCGTACTTTCCTGTCATGTTTGAGAAGAACACGAAGGCGTTCGCCAGGGTTGGTGTGCCGCGAGTTGCGGTGCCCTGCGCCGGGAGAACAGCCTCCATGTCGGGCCAAAGCCAAGTCGGGGCACACTTTGCGTCAGTTGTGTGACACATCGAGTGCAACTGGATGACAGTTTTGTGGCAGTCGCGGGTCCCGGAACGGGGCTTGGGACCAGCGCAAACGCGGTCAGGCCGGATTCGCGAGCGACTGCGATCCGGCCTGTGCGGGCGGATCAACTCGCGAGACGGCCGGCAGTTCCGGACCCTTGGCACACAGCGTCGCGAAAAAGCCGCCGTCGTACTGACGCATCAGGGCCAAGGAACGGGGCCGGGGCCTATCAAGGCCTGATCGGCGCGCAACCGTAGCGCCGAGTGGACATTCTGAATGGAATTTAATGACCGGTTTTTCCCGTATTCATTCCCACATGGTCTGATCACTCTCCGTAAGGACCGTATCCCGATGCGAATGCTGCTCGTCGAGGACGAAAAGAAGCTGGCGGATCTGATTGAGCGGGCGCTCAAGGCGGAGCGCTACGCCGTCGACGTCGCGAACGACGGCCTGGCCGGCTGGGAGATGGCCGACTCCTATGATTACGATCTTGTCATATTGGATCTGATGCTTCCGGGGCTCAGCGGCACCGAAGTGCTGCGCCGGATTCGCGGCAAGAACGACCAGGTCCCGATCCTCATCCTCACCGCGCTCGACGCCACCGATGAGAAAGTCCGCAACTTCGAGAGGGGCGCCGACGACTACCTGACCAAGCCGTTCGCCTTCGCCGAGCTGATCGTGCGCGTCAAATCGTTGCTGCGGCGTGGACCAGTGACCCGGTCGACGGTGTTGCGCGTAGGCGACCTCGAGATCGACCGGCTCTCCCAGCAGGTCCGTCGGGCGGGCAAGCGGATCGAGCTGACGGCGAAGGAATACGGGCTGCTCGAATACCTGGCCACCAATCCGGGCCGGGTCTTCTCCCGCACGATGATCATTGAGCACGTCTGGGATCAGAGCTTCGAGGGGTTGACCAATATCGTCGACGTCTACGTCCGCCACCTGCGGAGCAAGGTCGACGACCCTTATCCGACCAAGCTCATCCGGACCGTTCGAGGCGTCGGCTACAGCCTCGGGGAGGCCGGCGAGTGAACACGCGCTCCCTGAGCTTCCGGCTGGTGACGTGGTACGCAGGTCTGCTGACCATCGTGTTCGTCACATTGGGCGCGCTGACCTTCCTCCTGGTCCGACACAACCTCGAAGGGAATCTCCTGGAGACTCAGAACCGCCGTGCGCAACAGATAGCGGATACCCTGGTGGCGGCGGTGGCGCGCACTGGCGAGGGCGCCGTGCCGTATCAGATTGAGGACCTCTACTCGCCGGAGGCGAACGACCGCTTCATCCGGGTGACCCGCGACGACGGCCACCTGCTCTACGCCTCGGGCACGCCAAAGGACCACAGCTTCGACCCCGCGGTGGTAGCGCCTGCGGCCTGGCGCGGTCCCGTCGAATTCAAGCGCAAGGAAACCATTCCCGGGAGCGACCTGCTGATCGCGGCCGTGCCGCATTCGGTCGGCGGCCGTCGGTACCTGGTGGAGGTCGGGGTCTCCGGGAGTCGGGTAGAAGAGGTGCTCAGCGAGTTCCTCATCATGCTGGCGGTCGGACTGCCCGTAGCCGTGTTCGTCGCGGTGGCCGGCGGTTTCATGTTGGTTCGCCGGTCTCTCGAGCCGGTCGACCGGCTCGCCCGCAAAGCCGAGGACATCACCCAGCACAATCTCAGCGACCGGTTGCCCGAGATGCGCACCGGAGATGAGTTGGAGCGGCTGTCGACCTCGCTCAATCTCATGATCAGCCGTCTCGAGGAAGCGGTTCAAACCTCGAAGCGGTTCCTGGCGGACGCATCGCATGAGTTGCGGACGCCCCTGACGGTCCTGCAGGGGGAGCTGGAGAGCCTGGCGCAGCGACCGCAGCAACCGGTGGAGATGGCCGAGCGACTCGGAAGTCTCCTGGAGGAGACGACGCGGCTCAGTGGCATCGTCGAAGGGTTGCTCGCGCTCTCGCGGCTGGATGCGGGCGAGGCGCAGGCCGAGTGGGTCGAGTTTGACCTGGCGGAACTCGCCGCGACGACAGCGGACCAGATGTGCCTGCTCGCCGAGGACAAGGACATCACCGTGACCTGCGAGGCCGCGCGGGGAATCACCGTCAAGGGCGATCGCGCGAGACTGAAGCAAGTGATCGTCAACCTGCTCGACAACGCGATCAAGTACACGGGCCGCGGCGGATCGGTGAAGTTACAGATCTCGCGGCAGAACGGCGACGCGGTCCTGGACGTAGTCGACAACGGAGTCGGAATTCCAGCCGAGTCCCTGCCGCATGTCTTCAAGAGATTTTTTCGCGTCGACGATTCCCGCTCGCGCGAACAGGGCGGTGCCGGCCTCGGCCTGTCCATCGTCAAGTCGATCTGCACCGCGCACGGCGCGCAGGTGGAGGTCTCGAGCAAGCCCGGTGAGGGCAGCCGCTTCCGCATCCGTCAGCCCCTGGCAGCAGAAACCCCGGCGCACAGCCACTCGTGAGCACCCCCATGGATTACAACTCGAATACCCCGAATGCGTCAGTCCTGAAAGGGCGCCTTGGATGGGGTATCACAGCAGTGGCCGTCGCGACGGTCGTCATCATCGTCGGCGCGCGCGCTTGGCGGCATCCCGCCAATGCCAGCGTCCCGGATACGGTGACCGTACCCACGGTGCCCGTCGCCAAGGCACAGCGCGAAACTCTGACCAAGGAGATCTCCATCCCGGCGGAGTTCCGTGCGTATACGGATGTGGAAGTGCACTCGAAAGTGTCGGGATTCGTGAAGACCATGAAAGTCGACATCGGGGACCGCGTGCGGCCCGGGCAACTGTTGGCTGAACTGGAAGTGCCGGAGCTCAAGGACGATCTCGATCATGCGATTGCAACACGGGCGCGAGCCGAGGCCGAATATCGGGATGCGCATCTCGCCTACAGCCGACTGGTCGCGGTCAACCACGAGCACCCCAACCTGATCGCGCAACAGGACCTCGATACGGCCGAAGCCAAGGATGCGACTGCGGACGGCGCATTGCAGGCGGCCAAGGCCGATGTCGGCAAATACACGACCTTGTTCGGGTACACGCGAATCACCGCTCCCTTCGGTGGCGTCGTGACACACCGGTTTGCGGATCCGGGCGCTCTGGTTCAAGCCGGGACGACCTCGCAGACACAGGCCATGCCCCTGGTTCGCCTCGCTGACAACACTTTGCTGCGGCTGGATTTTCCGGTATCGGTCGACTACGTGACCAGCATTCGCGTCGGTGGACCGGTCGACGTGCGTGTCGACTCGCTCGGGGGCCGGGTGCTCCACGGCAAGATCGCCCGCTTCACAGACAAGGTCGACGACAGCACGCGAACCATGACGGCCGAGGTGGAGGTCACCAATCCGAAGCTCGAGCTGGTTCCGGGAATGTATGCGACGGTGACACTGCGCGTCGATCAGCGGCCGGGCGCGCTCGCGATTCCGGTGCAGGCCGCCGCGGCGGGCAGCAAGAGCGTGCTGGTGGTGAATTCAGCGGACCGGCTCGAAGAGCGCCCCGTGACCCTCGGCATCGAGACTCCCTCGAGTTACGAGGTCCTCAGCGGACTCCGGGAGGGCGACCTCGTGATGTTAGGTAACCCGCAGCAGCTCGCGGTCGGCCAGAA
Organism: Steroidobacteraceae bacterium; assembly: GCA_036499585.1. Taxonomy (GTDB): domain Bacteria; phylum Pseudomonadota; class Gammaproteobacteria; order Steroidobacterales; family Steroidobacteraceae; genus 13-2-20CM-66-19. The sequence goes on along the minus strand of DASYDM010000067.1, from coordinate 412,838 downwards.
GGTCGAGCCGCAGATGGCCCAGCTCACTCAATAGCCCGATCCCGACAGCCATGAGCCCCACTATGCTGACGACTGCACAGCTCGATGCGCTGCGCTCGCTGGACACCTGCACCGTTGCCAATGCGGTGGAGACGTTCGGAGAGCGCCTGCGCAACGAGGGATTCGCGGACAACACCATCCGCTCCCTGTTTCCGGAGCTCCCGCCCATGGTGGGCTATGCGGTCACCATGAAGGTCCGGGGTTCGGCCCCGCCCACGGCCTCGGGTCCCTACGCGGATCGCACGGACTGGTGGGAGTACGTGCTCACCGTTCCCGAGCCGCGAGTACTGGTGATCCAGGACGTCGCGACACAACCGGGACTCGGCGCGCTGATCGGCGAAGTCCACATGAACATTCTTCGGGCGCTGCACTGCGTGGGTGTTGTGACGAATGGCTCCGTTCGCGACCTGACACCCGTGCGCCGCGATGGATTCCATTTCTTCGCCGGTGGCGCGGCCGTTTCGCACGGCTACGTCCACATCGTCGAATTCGGCCAGGCGGTGAAGCTGGGCGGGTTGACGGTACATCCGGGGGATCTCATGCACGGCGATCAACATGGAGTACAGACTGTGCCCCTCGCGATCGCCGACCAGGTTCCCGCCGCGGCAGGCCGGATAGCTGCCAACGAGAGCGCCGTCATTCAACTCTGCCGGTCCCGTGAATTCTCCCTGGAGAAGCTGCGAGCGCTGCTGGCGCGCCAGAAGCTCTGAGCAGGAATACGTCCATGTCACGTTTTGCCATCCGCTTCCCCTACCTGGTCATCGTGCTGTGCCTGATCACGACCGTGGTCGGAATCACCAGCGTGGTCAGGATGCCGGTCGACCTGTTCCCGCCGATCCGTATTCCCGTCGTGGTCGTGGCGACGTTCTTCTCGGGTATGCCTCCCGAGCAGATCGAAACCGACATCACCGGGCGGTTCGAGCGCTTCTTCACTCTCGCCAGCGGCGTCGATCACATGGAGTCGCGCTCGCTCCCGGGTGTGAGCCTGATCAAGGTGTACTTCCAGCCGGGCTTCGATGCCGACGCGGCCGTCACCAGCATCGCCAACCTTGCGACAGCGGACCTGCGCAAGCTGCCGCCTGGAACACTGCCTCCGGTGGTGTTGAAGTTCGACGCATCGAGCCTCCCGGTCTGCCTCGTGACACTCAAGGGAGCCGGTCTCAGCGAGGCAAAGCTGCGCGATGTGGGGCAGTACGACGTTCGCAATCAGATCGCCAACGTGCCGGGCGCTTCGGTGCCGCAGCCCTTCGGCGGCAAGTACCGCCAGATCATGGTCTACGTCGATCCTTTGAAGCTGCAAGCGCATCAGCTCAGCGTCATGGACGTGGTGCGCACCGTGAACGAGGCGAACCTGATTCTGCCCGCGGGCGACGTAAAGATCGGGCCCTATGACTACAATCTGTATGCCAACAGCCAGATCAACGCGATCTCGGACGTCAATCAGTTACCGCTGAAGACCGTCGGCAACGCCTCGGTGCTGGTCGCGGATGTCGGCAAGGCCGAAGACGCCGCCCAGATCCAGAACAACATCGTGCGGGTGGACGGCCAGCCCTCCGTATACCTCCCGGTCATGAAGCAGGGAGGCGATGCCAATACGATCGCCGTGGTCGATGGTATCAAGGAGGGTGTCTCGCACCTGTTGGATGTGCCGAAGCAGCTCATCGCGAAGGTTGCCTTCGACCAGTCCACCTTCGTTCGCAGTGCAATCGAGAATCTGATTCACGAGGGAGCGATCGGGCTGCTGCTGACGGGGGCGATGATCCTCATCTTCCTGGGGAGCATGCGGGCCACGGTGGCGGTGTTCCTCTCGATTCCGCTCTCCGCGCTGGCGGCATTCATCTGCCTGTCCCTGGGCGACAGCACCATCAATTCGATGATCCTGGGTGGGTTGGCGCTCGCTTTCTCCCGCCTCATCGACAACTCGGTGGTCGTCCTGGAGAACATCTTCCGCCACATGGAAATGGGCGAATCGCCCGCGGTCGCCGCGGAACGAGGCGGCAAGGAAGTCGCGTTACCGGTTCTGGCTGCGACGCTGACCACCGCGATCGTGTTCTTTCCGGTGACGTTCCTTTACGGAGTCAGCCGCTTTCTGTTCACGGCGTTGGCTTTGTCGGTCGTGTTGTCGTTGTTCGCTTCGTACTTCGTGGCCATGACGGTCGTGCCTCTGTTCTGCGCGAAGCTCATCAAGGGGCATCACGGTCACGAAAACACCGAGCTTGCGGTGGACGCGGACGGGGCTGCGGCGGGCAACGCCGTTGGGCAGGCTGATGCAGCCGGCGACGCGGGTGCCGCAGCCCGCGCCAGTGCCGCAGGCCACGCCGGCGCGCCGCCGGTCCCGGCCACGGGCTGGCGGTCGTGGGGGCCGCGCTTCAACGCCTGGTTCAATCGGGGCTTCACCCGCACCCTCGACCGTTACGAATGGACATTGGGCCGCGCGCTGCTGCGTCCGGCCGCCACTGTGCTGGGAATCACCGGCGTCTTCATCCTGAGCCTCGGTCTGTACCCGCTGGTCGGCAAGGCCTACTTCCCGCGCACCGATCCCGGGCAGTTCGTGATCAACGTCAAGGCGCCGACCGGAACGCGCCTGGAGCTGACCAACCAGCTGATCGGCAGGGTCGAACAAGTGGTGCGGGACGTCGTGCCGGCCGATCAGCTACGGATTGTGGTGTCCAACATCGGCACGACTCCGGGATTCTCCTCGATCTATACCTCCAACTCCGGTCCGCATACCGCTTTTGTACAGGTCGGCCTCCGCGACAACCATACGCTCAGCAGTTTCCAGTACATGGACGCCGTGCGGGCGAAGCTGAAGCGGCAGTTGCCGCAACTGGATGCCTACTTCCAGACCGGTGGCCTGGTCGATGCCGTGCTGAATCTGGGCATGCCGGCGCCGCTGGATGTGCAGGTCAGCGGCAGCAACCTCGAGAAGGCGCATGCCATTGCCGCGCAGATCGCGGCCCGGGCGCACCGTCTCGCGGGCGTCAGCGACGTTCTGGTTCCACAGGACATCGACTATCCGTCCCTGAAACTGGACATCGATCGAGTGCGCGCCAGCGAGCTCGGACTGAACGAGAAGGAGGTCGTCGGCAACGTGATCACCGCGCTGACCTCGAACCAGATGATCGCGCCGAGCTTCTGGGTCGATCCCAAGAGTGGGAACGATTACATGCTTACGGTGCAGTATCCGGAGGACTACATCCGCAGTTTCGCCGATCTGTCGGCGGTCCCGGTGCGCGGTACGCGCTCCATGCTCCCGACTCAGCTCGATACGCTCAGCAGTCTCAAGCACATCCAGTCGCCGACGGAAGTGGATCATTATCAGCTGCGTAGGGAGATTGACGTGTATGTTGCCCCTTCCGGCGAGGATCTGAGCCACGTCATCAGTGGCGTCAACGACATCATTCAAGGCATCAAGCTGCCCGAAGGTGTGCGCGTGACGGTGCGCGGCTCGGCGCAAGCGATGCAGACCTCCTTCAGCGCCTTCGGATACGGCCTGATCCTCTCGACACTGCTGGTGTACCTCGTGCTCGTCGCACAGTTCAAATCGTTCGTGGATCCGCTACTCATCCTGCTTGCCGTCCCCACCGGGCTCACCGGAGTGCTGCTGATCCTGTGGGCGACGGGCACCACGCTCAACGTCATGTCGCTGATGGGCGTGGTCATGATGGTCGGCATCGTGGTTTCCAACAGCATCCTCATCGTGGAGTTCACGAATCGACTGCGGGAAGAGGGCAAGCCGCTGCGCGAGGCGGTCTCGCTGGCATGTCGTGTCCGGTTACGTCCTGTGCTCATGACATCTCTCGCCACACTGATCGGTCTCATCCCGATGGCATTGAAGCTCGGCACGGGTAGCGAGGCGTATGCGCCACTCGCCCGGGCCATCATCGGCGGGTTGGCCGTGTCTGTCGTGCTCACGGTGTTCATCGTGCCGGCTGCGTACTACATCGTGCATCGCCGCGACGAAGCGACACATGGCGAGCTGAAGGGTGAACCCGCTTGATCAGACGAATCGTCATTGCCGTCCTCGGTTCGATCAGCCTAGCGAGCGCAGCGATAGGGCAGACGGTGCCTCGCGGCTCTGCTACGGTGCCTGTTGAACCGTTGACTCTCGACGGCGCGCACGCCCTGGCACTCAAGAATCACCCAGGAGCGGCGGCAGCGGACTACCGCGCTCAGGCAGCAACCGAGGTCTTCAAACAGGCCCGCTCGGGCTTGCTGCCTCAGGTGAATCTCTACGCCTCTGCCGTAGATGCGGGCTCCGACAATACGCGCATCATGGCCGGAGGCCTGAACAACCCGAGTGTGTTCGATCGCAAGGCGCTGGGAGTCGGGGCAAGTCAGCTGATCACCGATTTCGGCCGCACGTCGAATCTCGCCGCGAGCGCGCGCCTGCAGGCAAGCGCGGCCGAGCAGGGCGCGGCGGCGACTCGCGAGCAAGTCCTCCTGGATGTCGATCGGACCTACTTCGGGGAGTTGCAGGCGACGGCGGTGGAGCGCGTTGCCCAACAGACCGTGTCGACGCGGCAGTTACTGCTGGACCGGGTCAATATCCTTGCGCAGAACAAGCTCAAATCGGACCTCGATGTGAGCTTCGCCAAGGTAGCCCTGGCGGACGGCCAGCTACTGCTGCAGAAGGCCCAGAACGACTCCGCGAGCGCGCGGGCGGCGTTGTCTGCGGCACTCGGTTACCGCGAGTTGCACGAGTTCACGCTGGTGGAGTCGAATCCCGGTCCAGCCGGACAGTGGGCTAGCGTCGACCCGCTGATCGAACAGGCGTTGCACGACCGCCCGGATCTGGTTGGATTGCGGGACGAGAGGGATGCGGCTCAACGCTACGCACGCTCCCAGCACGATGCGCGACTCCCCTCGATTTCGGCTGTCATCGCGTCCGGTGGTGCCGTGACACGAGACGACCGCTTGCCCGCGAACTACACCGCGGCCGGTCTGCAGCTCAGCATGCCGGTGTTCACGGGCGGATACTACTCGGCGCGGCAGCACGAGGCGGAGCTGCGAGCCAAAGCTGCGGATGAGTCGTTGCGACTTGCCGAAGACAACGTGACACGCGATGTGCGGGTCGCATGGCTGAGCCTGAACAACGCCAGGCAGCGCATGCAGACGACGGACGATCTACGTCGATATGCCGCGCAGGCTTACGACCTCGCGGACGCGAGATATCGTGCCGGAAGCAGCTCGATTGTCGAGCTGAGTCAGGCACAACTGGAACTGACGTCCGCCGAGATTGCGAATACCGGCGCACGGTACGATGTGCTGCTGCAGGAGGCCCTCCTGAACTTTCAGATCGGTGCGCTGCTGAAACGGGACGCGCCGGCCGCTCCCTCCGCTCTACCATGAGCGCTTCAGTCACGAGAGATCGCACCATGAAGGCTCTTGTAGTGTCTTTGGCTGCGGTCGTGTTGACCGCATGCGCCGCGCCGCCCACCGTCATCGTGCCGAAAGCCGTGGGGCCACAGCACGTTCACCGGCCAACCGAGGGTGAGCTCCTCGTCTATTCCGCAACCTATGTCGGAATTGGAGAGGCCGGTCTCTATCCCGTGCACACGGACTACACTGTGTCGGATACCAGCGGCAAAGAGCTCGAGCGCATTGCCAACCGGTCGGGGCCGTTTGCCTCACGGCCGGCTCCCGTGGATCTGCCGCCCGGCCAATATCAGGTCAAGGCGCTCCTACAGGGGAGCGGCTACGTCGTGGTGCCGGTGGTCATCGAGGTCGGCCGCCAGACCGTGTTGGATCTCGACGGGACCGCGTTACCGCAGAACGTCAGGTCAGAAGAGTTCGTGCGCCTGCCCGACGGCCGGGTGATCGGTTGGAACGCTCAGGTATCGGCCCACTGACGCAGCAGGTTGTGGTAGACGCCGGCCAGTCGGACACACGAGTCGTGATCCGCTGCGGTGCGACCCAGTTGCTGTAGCGAGTTGTCGAGCTCGAACAGAATCGAGCGGCGGGTGTCGTCCCGCACCATGCTTTGAATCCACAAGAACGCCGCGACTCGCGTCCCTCGAGTGACAGGTGTTACGCGGTGCACCGTGCCACCGCCGTAGAGAACCATGTCTCCCGCGGCCAGCTTGACGGGCTTCTCCTCGCCGCCTTCGCCGATCATCAGTTCGCCTCCGTCGTACTCGGCCGGGTCCGTCAGGAAAATCGTCGCGGACAGATCGGTTCGGACCCGGTAGGGCGTCCCGGCAACCGGGCGTACCGCGCCGTCGATGTGCCCGCCGTAGGCCTGGCCGGAGGTGTAGCGGTTGAACAGCGGCGGCAGGATGCGTAACGGCAGCGCCGCCGAAATGAACAGCGGGTTCTTGTCGAGCTGGTCGAGGATCCCATCGCCGAGGCGCCGTGCTGTCGGATGGCCTTCGGGAAGCTGCTGATTGTTCTTCGTGCGACTGGACAGGTAGCCTGCGGTGGCACGGCCGTCGATCCACTCCGCGCCACCCAGGGCCTTCTGGAATTCGGCTACCTGGGCGGCGGTGAGGAGTTGGGGAAGGGTGAGAATCATGCCCCGGAAGCAGACACTAGCCGGCCTCAGAAGTCCACATTGACGCTCGCCAGGACGGTACGACCCTCGCCCGGTACTACGTGGAAGAAGTGCAACTGGTCGTAGTAGTACCGGTTCGTCAGGTTGATCACGTTCACCTGTGCGGCAACGCGCTGCGTGAAGGCGTACTTGCCCATCACGTCGAAGGTCCAGAATCCGGGCACCGTCTTGATAGGCGGAACGTTCTGCGTGTACTGGGAGGACACGAAGCGTCCCCCGCCGCCGAATTCGAAGCGCTGGATCTGGTAGACGCTCCAGAACGTCAACGCATGCTTGGGCGTGTTCATCAGCGGTGCACCCACGGGCGCGGCACCGGGGTCGGTCTGGGTGACCTTGCTGTGGAGATAGGTATACCCGGCGATGACCTGCCACTGTGAGGTGAGGCGGCCTTCCATTCGCAGCTCGCCACCGTCGACGCGCTGGCTGCCGGCCAGGATGTTCACCAGGATGTTGGTCGGGTCGGGGACGCGGGCATTCTCCTTCTCGAGCCGGAAGATCGAGCCGCTCAGGTCCAGACGCCCGCCGACCAGTGCCCACTTGGTGCCCAGCTCGTAGGTCCGGTTCTTCTCCGGATCCAGCTGCGCGTTGTTCAGCGAGAACGATCGCGAGCTGCTGATCAACGACAGATCCTCAGCCGACGGATTGAACGAGGTTCCCCACGACAGATAGACGTTGCCGTTGTCTGCGGGCTTGTAGGTCAGCGCGGCACGGTAGCTCAACATCTTGTCCACATGTTCGATGTGGTCGGTCTTGGACACCTGTCCGTGGTTCGTCGTGGAATAGTTGATGTCGTTGTAGTCCACATCGAAGCGGTCCCAGCGCAGGCCGAGAGTCGCTTCCCACTGCTGCGCCAGCTGCATCGTGTCGATGACGAACGGAGCGAAGCTGTCGGCGCTCAAGTGGGTCTTGTAACGCGGAAACGGAACTCCGGTGAACGGCAGGTTCTCGTTCGGGTTCAGCAACGTCGCGTTCGGAACGCCGGTGAAGTTGTAGAACATCGGCGCGGCCTTCTCGTGTCCGCCTTCGACCCCGATGACGGACGTGTTCTGCATGCTTCCCGCAGACCACTTCACCGTACCGAAGAGCTGGTCCCACAGCATGGTGTCCGTGCTGTCTCCCTGGTTCACGTTGCGCTGCACGGAGACGTTTGCGAGCGGCGTAGTCGGCGCCACCGTGGCCGCGATCAACGGCTCACTGAAACGGAAGTTGCGGTAGTAGCTCGCGTAGCGCAGCTGATTGGAGATCGTGAACGAATCGGAGAAATCGTGATCCAGCTTGATGCTGCTGACGTCAGTGTTCGTCCGCATGAAGTCGCTGCGGAAGCCGTAGAAATTCTCCCGCGGGACATCAACCGGCAGCGTGCCCAAGTAGGGCAGGCCGTAGTCGGGAATGTCGTCGTTGTGCAGGTGGAAGTAGGACACGGTCAGCCGGGTCGGTGTACCGAGGCCCAGCGCCAGGCTGGGCGCGACACCCCAGCGCTCGCTGCTGATCACGTCGCGATCCTCGACGTCCGCCTTCGTCCCCATCGCGGAAACGCGAAAGGCTGCGCCGTCGCCGAGTGCCTGGAGCGGCTGGTTGATGTCGACGGTCAGGCGGCGAGTGTCATCGGTCCCGCCGGTTGCGGTGCCTTTGATGAATGACTGCAGCTTCGGGAGCTTGCTGGCCTGCTCGATCACGCCACCGGTAGAGCCGCGGCCGAACAGAATCGACGAAGGCCCTTCGAGCACTTCGACCGATTCGAGATTGAAAGGATCGCGATAGTAGTCGCCATAGTCCCGGATGCCGTCCAGGAACATATCCGAGCGGGCCGCGAAGCCCCGGATGCTCGGGGACGTCCCGATGGAACGAAACTCTCCGGCGCCGATGGTGATGCCTGGAACGTTCTTCAGGGCAGCGTTGAGATCCGAGATGGCGCGGTCCTGCATCACCTGTTCGGAAACCGTGTCGACCGACTGCGGGACGTCGATGAGCGGTACGGCCAGCTTGCCGAGACTGGACGTATCGGCCTTGTAGGCATCCCGGGTTCCGAAGACGTAGACGTCATCGGGGCTGGCGCCGCGGGCCTCCTGCGCATGGATCCCCGGCGCTTGCAGGATTCCCAGGCCGGCACCGGCGAGCAAAACAGGACCGAAGCGGCGACCGCCGCGCTTGTCGAACGTCATCGAAGGCGCTCCCCATCTTTATATCCGATTGGATACAGCGATGATATCCGATCAGATATAGCGAGAGAAGCTGCTTGCCGGACGGACGCGCAGGTGCCGCCGCGTGCACCCCAGGCATTACCACACGTATTCCAGTTGCGCCCAGAACTTGCTCGTGTTGCGCGCGATCGCAACCGGAGTAGTGCTGGCGGCAGTGTAGTTTGCGTACTTGAGGAGGGCGATGTAGCGGTGCCACTTCCCGGTCAGCGCGGTGTCCCATTCATCTCCGTAGTTGGCCGACACATGCTCCGCCTGGAAACTGTGGTAGACCACGGTCAACGAGAGTGAGTCCAGACCTGCGGTGTGGAGCGAGGTCCAAGTGGCACTTCCGTAGGTGTCCCGGATTCCATTGGGTGGAGTGGTCAGAAATTTGTCCGCCCAGCCATCGAACGCATGCAGCGTAGCCAGCGGCGTGACGAAACCAACGATCCCGTTGCCGCGCATGATTTCGTCACCAGCAGCTACCTTCAGTCCTTTCCACGTGGCATTGAGTTCGCCGAGAAAGTAGTCATTGCTGAAGTCGAGAGGGTTGTCGCCACGCGGCTTCTGCGTTGCAAACGTCGCGACGTAGCCGAGCTTGAAACTCCCAATCGGCTCCTCGCCGGCGAAGCGGCCCCCATAGGTCGATGTCGAGCTGCGCCTGGGATCGAGCGCACCGGTCAGGCCGGCAATGGGATCGAAGTCGAGCCGATAGGCGAAACCGGTCAGCTTGCCGAAAGGAAGTTTGTAGGAGACGTTTGCCAGGTAATTGTCGCCTTTGTAGGTTCCCTGAGGTGAGTCGGAGCCGTACAGGCGATGCACTTTGTTGAGGAAGGTCACGTCGACCGTCAGGTTCGGGACAGTCTTGTTGACAAGCCGCGCTGCGTCGAACGTCACTTCGTTCTGCCGCCAGCCGGTATTGCCGACGAATCTCTGATCGTCGAGGACGATTCGCTGCCTGCCGACGGTGATCGTCGTCTGGGGCAGGGCAGTGTTGGTGAGGGAGAGCCGGTTGACGACGTAATTTTCCGGATCGGCGACAACCGGATAGCGCGTGTACGTGGAAACCGCGTTGTCAGGCCGATAGTTGTTCTCGATCGGGGTCATCGCCTCGCCCTCGGCAAGCAGGGTCGTGCTGGCAAACGACCTCGTTTCAAAGCCCAGGCGTACCCGCATCGTAACGGCGTCGGCGTTTTCCGGAATGCCAGCCTGTGCGACTTCCTCGTAGCGAGCCCGGATGTCGACCAGGGGTTTGATCAAATCGTCGGCGTGTGCGCTAGCGGCGCCCAGCAGCGCCGCGACGGTACCGAGCAGTGGAAGGATGCCGCGGCTGCGCCGCATTGGGTTGGATTCTTTCGCGGTGTGTCTCACTGCGCTCCTCTTTTCGCAGGCGAAAAAAAACGTCACTGGCCCTCGGACCCGCTGGGGAACCGATAGCCGGCGACGTTGCCTTTGGCCTGACTTGTTGGCTGTCAGATGCGCGCGTCAACGATGACGTGCGTATCTGTGAGGATGCAAGCGATATGCCAATGCCCGGACCGCCTCGGGAGATCCCGAAGAGCGAACCGGGCGTGCGACATGAACCTCAGTGGTGCACGAAGAGGGGGATTTGCACTCAGAAGGCGAGGACGAACCGTGTCATATAGGCGTTCTCATCCGGCCTGTCCGCGCCTCCGGCGGCCCCGCCATCGAACCGGGTGTGCTCGAAGTCGAACATCAACTTGATGTACTCGTTCAGGTACCAGTTCAGGACGACGCCGAACTCCTTGGCCTGACGTGGCGAGGTGGTCGGATCGGCGAACGACCCGGTGCCTCCCGCGAACGCTTTGTCGTCGATTCGCAGTTCGCTGAACCGCACGGCGATTTCCCACGCGCCGATGCCCGGTCGGCCCGGCTGGAAGGTGCTCTTCGGGGTGAAGCTGTTGTAGGTTTCCCTCTCACCCGTCAGGAACCACGACGCCATGACCTGCCAGGCCGAGTTGTCGAGCCGGTCGGACCGCTTGATGCTCGTGGTGACCTGGCGGCTCACGTCTTGTTGCGATTCCACGTACTCGCCAATGAGGCCGAAACTTCCGGCGTAGTAGAAGAGCTGGGGAGCCCACCGCTCGCGGCGTCCATCCGCGTAGGTGGCCGACGTGCCGGTGCGGTAATTGAAGAACGTCTGCAGCGCTGTCGTCTTGTACGAAGCCAGCAGCGTGTTGGTTGCGCTTCCCGTCGAGTTCACATAGGTCGCGCCCAAACCGACGCCCAGACCGCGCAGGTAGGGATTGCTCGAGCGGATGAACGGCTGCGAGAACAGCCGGCCTTCGAGGTCCTTCTTGCCGTCGTTATCGACATCCGGATTGGTGTTCGCGTCGGTACTGTTGCCGTCGGTGACGCCGTCGAAGTAGCCGACCGCGTAGCTGACGATTCCTCCCGAGAGATCGCCGCTGAACTGCAGGCCCAGATCGCGGTTCGGAACCAGATCCGAGGGCAGCCCGAGTTCCATGAAACGGTTGAACTGGTCGGGCTGCAGGCGCTCGAGGCCGACGGGGCCTTTGAACTTACCCGCCTGCACAGTGAGCCAGGGCTTGAAGCGCCCGGCGACGTAGGCGTCCACGATGATCGACTTGCCCTGACCGAAGTCAGGCATCAGGCGGAAGTCGTAGATGTCGTTGACCGTGCCTTCGAAGTAGGGGCGTACCTTGCGGAAGGTGAACGTGTCGGCGGTCTCGGGAGTCACATTGTCGGAATACCAGCGCCCGTCGACCTGGAGGTTGGTACGGAAGCGGATGACGTTGGAGCCGTCTGCGCTCTGGATCGCGAACTGACGCCCGGCGGGCCGCGCGGCGACCGCAGGTGTAGAGGGGTTGGAAGTGAGCGGCCCTTGTGTCGCGGCGCCCGGTTGGGCGACCGCGGCTTCGCCGGCCGGCGCCGCATTGGCCGACGGCGAAGTGTCGCTGGCCGTTGCGCTTCCGTTCGCCCGTTGCTGCTCGGCCAGCTTCTGCTCCAGGGCGCGAATGCGTTGGTCCTGTTCGTTCAGGCGCCGCAGGAGATCGGCAGTGTCCGGCGCCGCAGCCCCGGCTGTCTGGGCCTGGGTTTGGGCGAGCGCGGTTCCGGTGGACAGGGCGGCCGCGGCCGGCACGGACAGTGCAAGCAGGACCGCGAGGCGCAAGCGCGCGTTCATTCTTTTCATTCCTTCCGCGTGATGAGGGGAAACGCCCTTCGAGCGTCATGCGCGAAGCAGCGTGGCGGTAGGAAATGCTAGAGACGTGCGGTTAGAGGGTCAGTCGCCGGGGGGTCACAGATCGGTTACGGACGGGCAGACCGGGTGGCTTCTGTGTAACCACCCAGTTCTTATTGGCAAAAACGTGGTTTTTTGCCGCCTGCCTAATCGGTGCTGCGCAGCAGGTCGTTGATCGACGTCTTCGAGCGAGTCTGGGCATCGACCCGCTTGACGATGACGGCGCAGTTCAGCCCGTACTTCCCATCCGCCGAGGGTAGGGTGCCCGGCACGACGACCGAGCCGGCGGGGACGCGACCTTGGAGCACCTGGCCGGTGGTGCGGTCATAGATGCGCGTGGTGGCGCTGATGAACACGCCCATCGAGAGCACGGACCCGGCTTCGACGATGACGCCTTCGACGACTTCGGAGCGCGCACCGATGAAGCAGTCGTCCTCGATGATCGTCGGACTGGCCTGCAGCGGCTCCAACACGCCACCGATGCCAACACCTCCCGAAAGATGCACGTTGCGTCCGATCTGGGCGCACGAGCCGACGGTTACCCAAGTGTCCACCATCGTGCCGGAGCCCACATAGGCACCGATGTTCACGAAGCTTGGCATCAGTACGACGTTGGGAGCGATGTAGGCTCCCTTGCGTACGACGCCGCCCGGCACGACGCGCACGCCGCTGGCACGGAAGTCGGAATCGGTCGTGTCGGCGTACTTCTGCGGGACCTTGTCGTAGTACTTGGTGTCACCCGACTCGACTACGACGTTGTCGCGGGTCCGGAAGGAGAGCAGCACGGCCTTCTTCAGCCACTCGTTGACGATCCACTTGCCGTCCCGCGGCTCAGAGACGCGTGCTTTGCCGCTGTCGAGGAGCTCGATGGATTCGTTGATGGCCGCGTCGAGATCGGCGGACACGGACTTCGGATTGATCTGTGCGCGCTGTTCCCACGCACTCTCGATTGTCGTTTGTAGCTTTTGCAGGTCGGTCATGTTGTTTTGCTCAAGAAATGGGCGATGCGCTCGGCAGCCTCGACGCATTGCGCGACGCTGGGCACGAGAGAGATGCGGACGCGGCCGGCACCGGGGTTGCCGCTCGCGGTGTCACGGGCAAGATAGCTGCCCGGGAGGAGAGTGATGTTTTGCTGCGCGAACAGCTCGCGGGTGAATCGCTCGCCCGCATCACGCACGGCGTCCGCATCGGCGCCGGCGCGCCCCGCCATCGCCGTGCGCATGTCTGGCCAGAGGTAAAAACCACCCGCGGGCCTGTCGACACTCAGATGCGGAGCCAGGATCGGCAGAACGCGATCGAACTTCTCCTGATAGAGCTTGCGATTCGTCACTACATGGCTGTCTTCGTTCCACGCCGCGATGCTCGCGAGCTGCGTCGGGACGGCCATGGCACTGCCGTGGTAGGTCCGATACAGGAGGAACCGACCCATGATCGAGGGATCGCCGGCGACGAAACCGGATCGCAGGCCGGGCACGCTCGAGCGCTTGGACAGGCTGTGGAACACCACGCAACGCTGGAAGCTGTCGTGCCCGCTGGCGAGCGCCGCCTGCAACAACCCTGCCGATGGAGCTCCCTCATCCAGGTACAGCTCCGTATAACACTCATCGGATGCGATGATGAAATCGTACCGGTCGGCGAGCTCCAACGCCCGCTGCAGGAACCGCAACGACAGGACCGCCCCGGTCGGATTCCCGGGACTGCACAGGAACAACACCTGACAGCGTCGCCAGGCCGCTTCCGGCACCGAGTCGAGGTCTGGTGTGTAGTCCGTCGCGGCCGTCGTGTTGACGAACCACGGTTCGGCCCCGGCCAGGAGCGCTGCGCCTTCGTAGATCTGATAGAACGGATTCGGCATCAGCACCGTCGGTCGGTTCGTCGGATCGACGACCGCCTGCACGAACGCGAATAGCGCCTCGCGCGTGCCATTGACGGGCAGCACCATCGTCTGCGGGTCGACGCTTCCGTTCGGCAACGCGAAGCGCCGTTGCAGCCAGTTGGCGCAGGCCGCGCGCATATCGGGAAGTCCCGCGGTCGCCGGATAGCTTCCCAATTTGTCGAGATTGGAGCGCAAGGTGTCGATGACGAACGCGGGCGCGGGGTGCTGGGGCTCGCCGATGGACATCGCAATGTGCGCAAGTCCCGTGGGGGGAGTGATTCCAGCCTTGAGCCGCGCGAGCCGCTCGAACGGGTACGCGTGGAGGAGCTCCAGTCTTGGGTTCATGCGGCCTGGCGGCGGTCCAGCGATTGCATCAAGCGATCACGCAGCCTCTGGGAATCGGCCGCGCTCAGCGGCCGCTTGTCGAAGTCGGTCACGTAGAACACGTCCTCGGCGCGCTCGCCGACGGTCATGATCTTTGCCGCGTGCAGCTCGATGCGCTCGTCCATCAGAACCTTGCCGACGTCACACAGCAGGCCCGGCCGGTCGCCGGCGGTCAGTTCCAGGACGGAACGGCGATTGCGCTCATCGACGCTTATGGTGATCTGTGTGGGCGTGTTGAACATACGCGCCTGTCGGGGCGCTCGCCGTGAGACCGCGAACGGTGCGTCATTCGGCCGCTGCAGCGAACGCCAGATGGCGTGCTGAATCTCGCTCTGACGGTCGGTGTCCGTAATCGGCACGCCGTCATCCAACACGTGATACAGGTCCAGGCTGAACCCGTCGCCCGTCGGGGTAATGCGCGCATCCACGACATTCAGGCCGAGCTGATCCAACACGGCGGTAATCCGCCCGAAGCTGTCCTTGCGATCGCCCGCGAAAATCAGCACTGCGGTGGTGCCTCTGACGCTGTGGGCATCGAGGGCGACCAGCGGCTCGTCCGTGCCCGCATCCCGCTCGACCAGCAGCCGCGTATGCCAGGCGACCTCTTCCGGAGAGTGTTGCAGGAAGTACGCGGCCGAGAAGCGCTTCCAGGAGCGCTCGCAGTCGGCCTCGGGAATGCCCTTCTCGAGCAGCAGGCGGCGCGCGGCCTCCTGGGTCTCGGACACCAGTTGGTCCTGATCGATCGGGCTTTCCAGCCCGCGGCGCAGCGCGCGCTTCACGCGATCGTAGAAGTCGTGGAAGAGGGAGGCTTTCCAGGAGTTCCACAGCTTCGGGTTCGTGGCCCGGACGTCCGCGCACGTGAGCACGTACAGGTAGTCCAGGTGGGTCTCGTCGCCTACCCGGTTGGCGAAGGCGTTGATGACCTGCGGATCGCCGATGTCCTGCTTCTGCGCCGTGATGGACAGTTCCAGATGGCTCTTCACCAGCCACGCGACCAGACGCGCGTCATAAGGAGACAAGCCTTGCTCGAGGCAGAAGGCTTCGGCATCCACCGCGCCCAGCTCCGAGTGATCCCCGCCGCGGCCTTTGGCGATGTCATGGAAGAGTGCGGCGAGATATCCGATCTCGTGCCGCGGCAGCTGCTGCATGATGCGCGAGGCTTCCGGCAGCTCGTGGTCGTACCGCGGGATCGCGAAGCGCCGCAGGTTGCTGACGACGAACAAGGTGTGCGCATCGACCGTGTAGGCGTGGAACAGGTCGTATTGCATGCGGCCGACGATTCGGCCGAACGCCGGAATGTAGCGACCCAAGACACCGTAGGTATTCATACGGCGCAGCTCGTGCGTCACTCCGAACGGCGAGCGCAGGATTTCCAGGAACAGGCGGTGGTGCCGCGGGTTCTGCCGGAACTCCTCGTCGATCAGCCACAGGTTGCGCGCCACGGAGCGCATCGTGGCGGAGCGGACACCCTTGATCTCCGGGTTCTGCTGCAGCAGAGCGAACAATTCCAACAGCGTCCCCGGCGTGCGGGCGAAGATGTCTTCGCTCACGGCTTCGAGGGATCCGTTGCGAACCTGGAAGCGCGGATTGAGCGGGCGCGGTGGTTCGATCTCCGTCAGGATCGCCTCGCGGAAGACCTGCAGCAGCAGCTCGTTCAACAGACTCACGTCCATGACAGTGCGGTAGTAGCGCTGCATGAACTGCTCGACGGCCAGCGTGTAGGAAGCGTCCTCGTACCCGAACATCTGCGCGAGGCGGATCTGATGATCGAAGAGCAGGCGGTCTTCGCGACGCGATGTGACGATGTGCAGCGCGAATCGCACCTTCCAAAGGAAGGCTTGCGCCTGCTTCAGTCGCCGCAACTCGGCGGCCGACAGGAATCCGTGCGTGGCGAGACCGTCGAGCGTGTCGCTCCCGAAGTGGCGTTTCGCCACCCAGGCGATCGTTTGAATGTCGCGCAGCCCGCCAGGGCCGGTCTTGACGTTCGGCTCCAGGTTATAGGCGGTGTCGTGCGCCTTGATGTGACGCTCGGTCTGCTCGCGAACCTTGGCTTCGAAGAACTCCCGCACGGGCCAGACATGCTCCGGCGACAGTGCGGTCCGCATCTGCGCCAGCAATGCCGCATTTCCGGCCAACAGTCGTGCTTCGACCAGCGTCGTCATGACGCTCACGTCTGCGGCGCTTTCCTGCGCGCACTCCTGCACAGTGCGGACGCTGTGTCCGACTTCCAACCCGATGTCCCAGAAGAAAGCGACCAGCCGTTCGACGAAGACGCGTCCGTTGTCGTCGGGCGGTTCCGGAACCAACAGGAGGATGTCGATGTCGGAGCAGGGGTGGAGCTCGCCGCGACCATAGCCGCCCACGGCGACCAGCGCCCAGCTGCCTACTTCAGCAACCGAATGGGCCTGCCATGTCTCCCGCAGGACCGTGTCGACGAGAGCGGCGCGTGCGTGGACCAGTTCCTCCACCGGCTCTTCCGCCAGAAACCGGGTCTTCAGCTCATCGTGAGCCTGACGCAGCAGATCGCGATAAGCCGCCGGCGAACCCTGTGCGTCCGCCAACAACCCGGGCAGCCGATTCAGCAGCGGCCAGGGCGCAGCACTGCGTGTGGGGGGCGGCAGCGCTTCTTCGAGCAGGTCGGTGTCGCCCTCGGCCATTGATTATTGCTTCCGGCCACTGGCGCCCAGTGTGAGCACTTCGATTCCGGAGTCGGTGACCAGGATGGTGTGTTCCCATTGGGCCGACAGGGAGTGATCCTTCGTGATGACGGTCCAGCCGTCCGGCAGGAGCCTGACATGGCGCTTGCCGGCGTTGACCATCGGCTCGACCGTGAAGGTCATGCCTTCCCTGATCTCCATGCCGGTACCCGCCTCGCCATAGTGGAGGATCTGCGGATCCTCGTGATAGATACGGCCGATTCCGTGCCCGCAATACTCGCGAACGACGGAGTAGTCGCGTGCTTCGACGAATGTCTGAATCGCGTGTCCGATGTCGCCGAGGTGCGCACCCGGCCGGACAACTTCGATTCCCTTCCACATCGCCTCCAAGCAGGTTTCCGCCAGCTTCTGCGCGTGGGTCGGCGGCTTGCCGACGAAATACATCCGGCTGGTGTCGCCGTGGAATCCTTCGCGAATCACGGTCACGTCGATGTTGACGATGTCACCGGCCTTGAGACGCTTGTCGTTGGGGATACCGTGACAGACAACGTGATTCACGGATGTGCAGATCGTTTTGGGAAATCCGCGATAGTTCAGATTGGCCGGAACCGACCGCTGCACGTCCACGATGTAGTCGTGGCAGATGCGGTCGAGCTCTTCGGTCGTCACGCCCGGGACGACGTGCTCGCCGATCATGTCCAGGACTTCCGCGGCCAGGCGGCCGGCGGTGCGCATTTTCTGCTGCTCTTCGGCGTTCTTGATCGTTACATGCATACTTAATTCACTGGAAAAATTGCCTACGGCAATTTTCGGATGTGGCTTCGTTTCCGGCGGCCCTGATTCGACATCGACCCAGGGCGTGGTTTTTGCCGCCTGCGCACGTGCGTCTAACCCGTTGTTCAGACGGCCATTTGTTTAACCTAGACTCAGTATGCTATAAAGCGCGGCCTTTTTTGGCAACGCAACCCACACGCGTATCGTTTCACCCGACGGCTGGGTGTTCTTGGCTCCATGTCAAGGATGGCCGGCGGGGATACGCGGAGGCCCAACCCAAACAGGAGATTTTCATGCCCGGCGTGTCCATGCGACAGATGCTGGAGGCGGGAGTCCATTTTGGACATCAGACCCGCTTCTGGAACCCGAAGATGGCCCCTTTCATCTTCGGTGAACGCAACAAGATCCATATCATCAATCTCGAGAAGACGCAGCCCCTGTACACAGAGGCCGCGAACTTCGTCAAGAGCGTCATTTCCGACGGCGGCAAGGTGCTGTTCGTCGGTACCAAGCGCTCCGCCCGTGAGGCGGTGCAGAAAGAGGCTCAGCGAGCCGGCCAGCCGTTCGTCAACCAGCGCTGGCTGGGCGGCATGCTCACGAATTTCAAGACGATCCGCCAGTCGATCAAGCGGCTCGTGGAGATCCAGGAGCTGGCCTCCTCGGGCGCGCTGGACAAGCGCGGCAAGAAAGAGGCGACCCAGCTGCGCCGCGAGATGGACAAGCTCCACAGGAGCCTCGGCGGCATCCAGAACATGGAATCGCTGCCGGATGCGATGTTCGTGATCGACGTCGGTCACGAGAAGATCGCAATCCACGAGGCGCGCAAGCTCGGCATCCCGGTCGTGGCCATCGTCGACACCAACTGCACCCCGGACGGAATCGACTACATCATCCCGGGCAACGACGACGCGATGCGGGCGATCCAGCTCTATGCCTCCGGCATTGCTGACGCAGTGCTCGAGGGCAAGGAGTCCGCCCCGAGCGTGGCGGTCGGCGAGGATGAGTTCGTCGAGCTCGACGAGGCCGGCAATCCCCGCAAGAAGTCTGGCCGTGGCAAGCCGCGTCCGGCAGCCGCGGTGCGCAACAAGCGCCCCCCGGGCCGGGGTGGTGCCCCCGGACGCCGGCTGGCCGCCGTCAAGGTCCAGGTGCCGGGTGTACCGGAAGTGGCTGTTGTGGAAGACGAGGATCTGGACACCGAGACGGTCACCGACGTTGTTGCGTCCGGTGGTACCTCGGCTGGCGCGCCGGCCAGCGCGCCGCGCCGTCCTTCGGGCGGTGCCGGTGGACGCCGCGGTGGTGGCGGTAGACGGGAGTAAATAGTGAACATCACAGCGGATGCGGTTAAGCAGCTCCGTGAGCGCACGGGTGCTGGAATGATGGAGTGCAAGAAGGCACTCGTCGAAACCAAGGGCGATCTCGACGCCGCGGCCGAGCTCATGCGCAAGCAGGGTCTGGCCAAGGCCGACAAGAAGGCCTCGCGGGTTGCGGCCGAGGGCGTGATCGTGGTCGAAAAGTCGGCCGACGGCCGTGCGGCGGCCATGGTCGAGATCAATTGCGAGACCGACTTTGTCGCTCGTGGGGACGGTTTCCGGGGCTTTGCTCAGACGGTCGCCACGCAGGCCCTCAAGGGCAATCCGGCTTCGCTCGAGGCGTTGCTGCAGACCCGGCTCGAGTCGGGCGAGACGATCGAGGAGCGTCGGCGCTCCCTCGTCGCCGAAATCGGCGAAAACATCAATGTCCGCCGGTTCGTCGTGCTGACCTCTCCCAGTAGCCTCGGCGCCTATGTGCACGGCACGCGCATCGGTGCGTTGGTCACGGTCAAGGGTGGAGAGCCCTCGCTGGCCCACGATCTCGCGATGCACGTCGCCGCGAGCAACCCGAAGTACCTGAGCCAGGCACAGGTTCCCGCGGACGTCGTCGCCAAGGAGCGCGAGATCCTCACCGAACAGGCCCAGGGTGAGGGCAAGCCGCCGGAAATCGTCGCCAAGATGGTCGAAGGCCGGTTGCGCAAGTCCCTCGGGGAGATCACGCTGCTGGGGCAGGCGTTCGTCAAGGACCCGGACGTCAGCATCGAGAAGCTGCTCAAGGGAGCCAAGGCGGAAGTCGTCGCCTTCGAGCGCTTCGAGGTCGGAGCGGGTATCGAGAAGAAGCAGGATGATTTCGTGGCGGAGGTCATGGCCCAGGTGAAGGGCTCGACGCCGCCGCCGGTGAAGCACTGATAGCGTGCTTGGCCGAGTGAAACAAAAGACCCCGCTCAAGCGGGGTCTTTTTCAATGAGCGAGGCGAAAACACTATGGCAGACAAACCGCGCTTCTCCCGAATCCTGGTGAAACTCTCCGGTGAGGCCCTCCTGGGCTCCGGGGACTACGGTATCGATCCGGCCATCATCCGCCGCATCGCGGGCGAGCTGCAGGACATCCTCGAGATGGGGGTTCAGGCGGCCGTCGTCCTCGGCGGCGGCAACATCTTCCGCGGAGCGGGTCTTGCTCGCGCGGGTATGGACCGGGTCGCGGCGGACCACATGGGAATGCTGGCGACCGTCATGAACTCTCTGGCCATGCAGGACGCCCTCGAAAGCCTCGGGCTGCACGCGCGCGTCATGTCGGCCATCCGCATCAACGAGGTTTGCGAGGACTACATTCGCCGCCGGGCGGTACGACACCTCGAGAAGGGCCGCGTGGTGATCTTCGCCGCTGGCACCGGCAACCCGTTCTTCACGACCGATACTGCGGCCTCGCTGCGAGCGATCGAGATCAACGCCGAAGTGCTGCTCAAGGCAACCAAGGTGAACGGCATCTACTCTGATGATCCGATGCGTAACCCCAGCGCGACCCGCTATGCCAAGCTCACCTTCGACAAGGTTCTGTCTGACAAGCTGAACGTCATGGACGCCACGGCGATCGTGATGTGCCGCGACAATCGCCTGCCGCTGCGAGTGTTCAATCTCAACAACTCGGGAGACCTCACGCGCATCGTGCGCGGTGAGGATGTCGGCACGTCCGTGACTGTCGACTGAGCACGAATCCGGAGGAACGCAACATGTTGGATGATGTAAAGAAAGACGCGCGCGAGCGCATGGCCAAGTGCGTGCTGAACTTCCAGAACGATCTCAAGAAGCTGCGCACCGGCCGCGCCCACCCGAGTCTGATCGAGCACCTGAAGGTCGACTACTACGGGTCGGAAGTCCCGCTGCAGCAGGTTGCCAGCATTGCCGTGGAAGACGGCCGCACGCTGGTGGTCTCCCCGTGGGAGAAGGGGGTCGTCCAGGCAATCGAGAAGGCGATCTTCAAGTCCGACCTCGGGCTCAATCCGATGACGGCCGGCACGATCATTCGCATCCCGATGCCGCCGCTCACCGAAGAGCGTCGCCGTGACATCACCAAGGTTCTACGGCACGACGCAGAAGGTGCAAGAGTTGCGGTCCGCAACGTGCGTCGCGATGTCATGAACGACATCAAGGACCTGCTGAAGGAGAAGCTGATCTCGCAGGACGACGAGCGCCGTGCCGAAACCGAAATCCAGAAGCTGACCGACAAGCACGTTGCCGATGTCGAGGCGGCTCTGGCGGCGAAGGAAAAAGAGGTCATGCAGGTTTGACCGCAGGGCCGCGGCATATCGCCGTCGTCATGGACGGCAACGGGCGTTGGGCCGCCGGGAAGGGGCTGCCCCGTCCGGCAGGCCACAAAGCGGGGCTGACCCCCGCCCGATTGGTCGTGCAGGAGTGCTCGCGTCGCGCAGTCGAGGCGCTCACCCTCTTTGCCTTCTCGAGCGAGAACTGGAAGCGGCCCGCAGAGGAAGTCTCCGGACTGATGTCGCTGTTCCTCGAGGCCATCGATCGCGAGCTCCCCGAGCTGCACGCCAATGGCGTGCGCCTCAGGTTCATCGGTGATCGACAGTCCCTGTCGGTTCGCCTCCAGGCGCGGATCGCGGCCGCGGAGCAGCAGACGGCCGGCAACCGTGGACTGAAGTTTCAGGTGGCGGTGGCCTATGGAGGTCGATGGGATATTATCCAAGCTGCTCAAAAGCTTGCCGCGGAATGCTCATCTGGATCCTTACGTCCCCGCGACATCGACGAGGCGCGCTTCTCCGCGGCGATGGCGCTCGGGGACTTACCCGAAACGGACCTCCTGATCCGTACCGGTGGCGAGCGGCGGTTGAGCAATTTCCTGCTGTGGAATCTGGCTTACGCCGAACTCTATTTCACCGAGTGTCTGTGGCCCGACTTCGATGTCATCCAGCTCGAGGCGGCCTTGGCGTATTTCGCCAGCCGTGAGCGGCGCTTCGGGCTGACGGCTGCGCAGCTGACGCAGGAAAAGGCCCGGCCGTCGTGAACGAGACGCTGCGCAAGCGGATCGTGACCGCGAGCATTCTTGCGGCCGTTCTTCTCGTGGTGATCCTGGGGCTGCCTCGATGGGTGACCGTCGTCGTCCTGACCGTCCTCGTGCTCGCGGGAGCTTGGGAGTGGTCGGCCTTCCTACGCCTGTCCTCGCAGGCCGGCCGCGCTCTATACGTCGTCGCGCTGGCCGCTCTGCTGCCGGCTGTTTGGTTCGCCACCACGACGGATCAGGGGCGTAATGTCTTTCTGACGATCGCGCTCGTCTGGTGGCTCACTGCCTTGTGCTGGATCGTGTTCGCGCCACACCGCGTGGCGCGCTGGTCGGCGGCGCTAGCCGGTGCGCTTGCGCTGACGCCCGCGTGGCTGGCCCTGGTTCGATTGCTCGACATTCCCCAGGGGGCCCAATGGGTGTTGTTTGCCCTGATTCTGGTCTGGGTCGCGGATATCGGCGCGTACTTCTTCGGCCGCCGGTTCGGACGGCTGCGGCTGGCTCCCGAGGTGTCGCCAGGCAAGACCTGGGAAGGGGTGCTCGGTGGCGTCGCCGCGAGCGCGATCGTGGCTTTGCTGGGCAGCGTATGGTTTCACGTCCCTGTCGCGTCCTTTCTGCCTCTGTGCCTGGCCGCGGTGGCCTTCTCGATCGTCGGTGACCTGACCGAGAGCCTCCTGAAACGCTTCGCCGGGGTCAAAGACAGCGGTACGCTGTTTCCGGGCCACGGCGGTGTGATGGATCGCATCGACAGCGTGACGGGAGCGGTTCCTGTGCTGTTTTTCGGTCTGACTCTTCTCGGGGTAGTGGCGTGATCGGCGTTTCCGTACTCGGTTCCACCGGCTCTGTCGGCGAGAACACGTTGGATGTGCTTGCACGCAATCCGGATCGCTTCCGGTTGGTGGCGCTCGGCGCCCATCGAAACGCCGCCAAGCTCGCGAAACAGATCCTGCATTGGCGGCCGGCTTACGCGGTCCTTGCGGATGCCAACGCCGCCGGCGAGCTGCAAGCGTTGTTGGGGACGTCGGTACCCGAGACGCGACTGCTCGTGGGCTCGGAAGCGTTGGTCGAGATCGCATCGCTCCCCGAAGTCGACGCCGTGATGGCGGCTATCGTGGGTGCTGCGGGACTGCCATCGACACTCGCCGCCGCGCGTGCCGGCAAGCGTCTGCTGCTCGCCAACAAGGAATCGCTGGTCATGGCCGGTCCGCTGCTGCTCGAGGCGGTGCGGGTGTCCGGGGCCACGCTGTTACCGATCGACAGCGAGCACAACGCAATCTTTCAGTGCCTGCCTCCCAACTCCCGGCCTGGTCAGGCGCCACCGGGAGTGCGGCGCGTGCTGCTCACGGCTTCCGGCGGTCCGTTCCGGGACTGGACCGTCGAGTCTCTGCAGACGGTCACACCCGAGGCCGCGTGTGCGCATCCCAACTGGGTCATGGGACGCAAAATCTCCGTGGATTCGGCCACGTTGATGAACAAGGGCCTCGAACTCATCGAGGCGTGTTTTCTTTTCGGCATCCCGCCCGCTCAGGTCGAAATCCTCGTTCATCCGCAGAGCATCGTGCACTCGCTCGTGGAGTACAGCGACGGTTCGGTGCTCGCGCAGCTGGGGTCGCCGGACATGCGGACCCCGATCGCCCACGCCCTCGGGTGGCCAGACAGAATCGCCTCCGGTGTAGAATTCCTGGATCTGATCCGTCAGGGTAGGCTCGATTTTCAGGCGCCGGACCCTGTCCGGTTCCGCTGTCTGGCGTTGGCGCAGGCGGCGGCACGGACCGGGGGACTGCATCCGGTCGCGCTCAACGCCGCCAATGAGGTCGCCGTGCAGGCATTCCTGGAGCGCCGATTGAACTTTCCCGAGATCTCGGCAGTCATTGAAGCGGTGCTGACAACCACACCAGGGGGAGCTATCGGGGCTCTGGATGATGTGCTGGTGACCGACGCAGAAGCGCGGCGACTGGCGCACGAGTATCTCGCGGGGCAACGGGCCCCGAGAACCCAGGCAGCGAGGGGCGCCCACGCATGAACATTATCTGGCAAGCCCTGTGGTTCGTCGTTGCGGTGGGTCTGCTGATCACCGTGCACGAGTTCGGCCATTACTGGGTCGCGCGCCGCTTCGGTTTCAAGGTACTGCGGTTCTCGGTCGGCTTCGGCAAGCCGCTGTGGACCTGGATCGGGAAAGGTCCGGATCGCACGGAATATGTCGTGGCCGCGATTCCGCTCGGCGGCTACGTGAAGGTCCTGAACGAGAACGACCAGGACGGCCCGATCGATCCCGCCGACCTGCCGCGCTCCTTCGGCCGCCGCCCCCCCTGGCAACGGATCCTGATGCTGCTGGCCGGTCCGGGATTCAACATCGGGTTCGCCATCCTGGTGCTGTGGGCGATGCTGTGGGCGAATGGCGCGGACGAATTCAAGGCAGTCGTCGGTGAGGTCGTCGAGGGCTCCGTGGCCGCGCACGGTGGGCTTCGCTCCGGCGATGAGATCCTCAAGATCAATGGCGAGGGGGTAGAGGGCCAGCGCGAGGTCGTCTTCGATCTGCTGGATTCCATGACCTCGAATGGTCTTGCGATGCTGGCGGTACGCGGCAAGGACGGAGGCTCGCGGACAGCGACTCTCGCCGTCAGCGGCGCGGAAGAGCGTCGTAAACTGACCGAGCCCGCGGGCATTTTCAACGGACTCGGCTTTCAGTTCTGGGCTCCGACCGCGCCCGCCGTGGTGCGCGAGGTCATCGCGGGCGGGCCCGCGGCGAAGGCGGGCCTCAAACCCGGCGACACCATTCTCAGCATTGACGACCGGCCGGTCGATGTAACCAACCTTATCTCGAACGTCGAGCGCAACATCGGGCGCACGGTGCCGATCCGGTATCGCCGCTCCGGGAGCGAGGCGTCGGCGCCGATTACAGTCTCTGACAAGCTGGTCGATGGACATCACGTCGGTCGTATAGACTTTTCGTTCTCGGCGCCTCCCGGGACGGAGTTGAAATATCCGCCCGAGATGCGCACGCACGTCGACTATTCGCCGGGCGTCGCACTGGTGCGCGCGAGCTCAGAGGCGTGGGACATGGTCGTGCTGCAGGCGCGATTGTTCTGGCGCATGGCCATCGGACACGTGTCGGTGAAGATGCTGGGGGGACCGCTCTCCATCGCCGAGTTCGCGGGAGATTCCGCTAACGCGGGTGTCGCACCGTTCCTGGAGTTTCTCGTGATGATCTCCCTGTCGCTGGGCTTCCTGAACCTGCTGCCGATTCCGATTCTGGATGGCGGGCAGATCGTGTTCCAGGCTGCCGAGTGGCTGAAGGGGAGCCCCGTGTCCGAACGGGCACAGGCCTTCGGCCAACAGGTCGGGATAGCGCTGCTCATCCTGTTGATGGGCGTGGCTCTGTTCAACGACATCGCCCGTCAGCTCGGCTGACGCCGCGATCAACCTTGGACTCGAGCGCGCGAAAGACCCGTAACAGAAAATGCAGCCGGCCGTTAGAGCCTTAAAGCTGCGGGGGAAATTTAGATTCTTACGTTAGATCGACGGGGCCGTGTCGACCCCGTGAAGAGTTTGGGCGCAAGCCGTAATCGCTCGCGAGTCGTGTTGGCGTCAGTTGCGCTGTTCGTGCACGCCGCGCTGTCGCACGCCCAGGGTCAGGCTGCTGACGAAGGTCCCGTGCGCGCCCCGACGGCGCCTCAGGGTCCGCTCCCTGCGCCGGCGCCGGCTGCGCCTCAGGGCCCGACCCCTGCGCCGACCCAGGTCGGTCCGGCGGCAACCCCGGCGTTGCCCGCGCCCACGGCGACCCCGGCGGTAACCCCGGCGTTGCCCGCGCCCACGGCGGCCGCCCCGGCTCCCGCTCCAACAGCCCCGGGACCTGCGGCTCCACCGAGCGAGTCCGACTTCACGGTCGGCGACATTCGGGTCGAAGGCCTGCAGCGCGTCTCCGAAGGCACGGTTTACAACTACCTGCCCGTCAACATCGGCGACCACCTCAATGCCCAAAGAGTTCGCGAGGCGATCCGCGCGTTGTATGCGACCGGATTCTTCCGCGACGTGCAGTTACGACGCGAGGGCAACTCGTTGGTGGTCGTCGTGGCGGAGCGCCCCTCGATCGAAAGCTTCGAGATCACGGGCAACAAGGACATCAAGACCGAAGAGTTGCAGAAGTCGCTGCGCAACGTGGGCCTGGCGACCGGCAAGACCTTCGACCGCTCGGTGCTCGATGAGGTGACGGGGTACCTGACGGATCAGTACTTCAGCCGCGGCAAGTACGGCGTGAAGGTCGATACCAACGTGGAGGAGGAGTCCGGCAACCGGGTCAAGATCAAGATCGAAATCAAGGAAGGCAAGCGCGCCAAGATCCGGCAGATCAACATCGTCGGCAACACCAAGTTCAAGGAAAAGGACATCCTCGATACCTTCGAGCTGAAGACCCCGAACTGGCTGTCCTGGTACAAGTCGGACGACCGCTACTCGCGCGAGTCGCTGCAGGGGGATCTCGAGAAGCTGCGCAACTACTACATGGACCGCGGCTACGCCAACTTCGAGATCGAGTCGACGCAGGTCACGATCGCCCCCGAGAAGGAGGACATGTTCATCACGGTGAACGTCACCGAAGGGGATGTGTTCAAGCTCTCGTCAGTGAAGCTTGCGGGCACCTTCGTCGTTCCCGAAGCCGATCTGGAACGGTTGGTGCTGGTGCACCCCGGCGAGCAGTTCGATCGCAAGATGATCACCTCCACCCAGGAGCTGATCCAGAATCGTCTCGGCGTCGACGGCTATGCCTTCGCCAAGGTCGATCCCGTGCCGACCCCGAACAACGAGACGCACGAGGTTTCGCTGACGTTCTTCATCGATCCGGGCAATCGGGTCTACGTCCGCGACATCACCTTCTCCGGCACCAACCGCATCAACGACATCGTGCTGCGGCGTGAGATGCGCCAGCTCGAGGGCGAGTGGCTGGCGAACACGGCGCTGGAGCGCTCCAAGCAGCGCCTCCAGCGCCTGCCTTATGTGAAAAACGTCGACTTCGAGACGACGCCGGTGCCGGGCTCACCGGACCTGGTCGACGTGAACTTCAAGATCGAGGAGGGGCCGGCCGCGCAGTTGAGCGGCGGTATCGGCTACTCCGAAGCCTATGGCGCGATGTTGAACGGCCAGTACATCGACGCCAACTGGATGGGCACCGGCCAGCGCGTAGCGGTCGACCTGAACGGCGGCGCGTACAGCAAGGTCTACAACATCTCGCACACCAACCCGTACACGAGCGTGGACGGCGTCTCGCGAACGGAATCGCTCACCTACAGCGACGTCACCCAGTTCGTATCGTCGTCGTCGGATTTCAGCTCCAAGCAATACTCGTTCGGACTGACCTGGGCCTATCCGATCTCGGAATTCCAGTTTCTGCGCTTCGGCGGCACGCTCAGCGACTCGAACCTGCTGACCAGCTCCCTGGGAAGCGCCATCCAGGCCCAGGAATGGGTGATAGAGAACGGCAAGCCGAGCTCACGCGTCGGCCACGACGACTCGAGCAACGCCGACTACCTGTTCTACGGCACCAGCTTCAAGACCGCGGAGCTGGCGCTCGGCTGGGACTTCGATACCCGCAACCGCACCCTGTTTGCCGACCATGGAATGCATACCTCCCTCAACGCCTCGGCGACCGTGCCGGGGAGCGACGTGGAGTACTGGGTCGGGAACGCGAGCTTCCAGAAGTACGTCCCCCTCTGGAAACAGTGGACCCTGTCGTTCTACGATTCGGTCGACTACGGGGCGCCGCTTGGCAAGACGACGGCCCTGCCGCCGTACCGCAACTTCTTCTCCGGCGGACCGGACTCCATCCGCGGTTACCGGGAAAGCCGGCTCGGCCCGAAGGATCAGTTCGGCAACCCCTACGGTGGAAACCTGCGTATTACCAGCCGCAACGAGCTGATCTTCCCGATGCCCAAGAAGTGGGCCCAGAGCGCCCGGGTGAGCGCCTTCTTCGACATCGGCAACGTCTTCTCGAGCGATCACGTACAGTTCTACGGGATCGACGGCGTCACGCCGGTCAACTACAAGTTCAGTTATGGTAACCTAAAGCGTTCGGCAGGCATCGCGGTGGAATGGCTCGCCCCCCTGGGGCTTTTCCGGTTCAGCTATGGCATCCCGTTGAATGCCCAGAAGCAGGACGCCGTCAATTGGGGTGACGAGACCGAGGGCTTCCAGTTCTCGATCGGGCAGGCGTTCTAGCGGCCTTTTGAAGGAAAACTCGTTGGCCAACAGGTGTTGGCCACGTATTTGTATTGAGGTGGGTATCTCCGTGAACGGCTTGATCAGCGGCAACTCGATTGCCAAATCCTTCGTGTCGGCCAAGGCCGATCCGTCCCGTTGGACGAAACCGCTCGCCTGGGGGCTGGCCATTCTGGGCGCGGCGGTGGCGGTGCCGGCGCTGGCGGTGGACCTCAAGATCGGCGTCGTCGACTACGGCCGGCTGGCGGAAGAGTCGCCGCAGGCGAAGGTGGCACTCGATGCCCTGCGCACCGAGTTCACCCCGCGGCAGCGCGATCTGCAGAACCTTCAGGCGACCCTGAAGGCCAAGGAAGAGAAGCTGCAGAAGGACGCGGCCACGATGACCGAGGACGCGAAGCAGCGGGCCGACAAGGACCTGCGAGACAGCTATCGCGACCTGCAGCGCAAGCAGAGTGAGGTCCAGGACGATCTGAACGCGCGACGCAACGAGGAGATGTCCCGTCTCCAGCGCGCCCTGATCGAGCAGGTTCGCATCTACGCCAAGGCACAGAATTTCGACCTGATCATTGCCGACGGCGTCATCTACGCGAACCAGTCGATCGATATCACACCGCAGATCCTGACCGCGCTCAAGAGCAGCCCGATATCGGCCGCCCCGGCGGCGCCCGGGAAGCCGGCTGGCGCGGCACCGGCGCCCACCCGGCCGCCGGGCAAGTAAGCGACGGGCCTCGCCAGGCTCAGTTCCCGCTTTCAAAGCCATGGCTGTCTCGCTTGGGGAGCTCGCAATCCGATTCGGATGCGAGCTCCGCGGCAATCCTGACACCCGCATCGAGCGCATCGCGACCCTGGGCAATGCCGGCCCGGGGTCGATTTCGTTTCTGGCCAATCCAAAGTACCGCTCACAGCTGGCGGACACTCGGGCCAGTGCTGTTGTGTTGGATCCGCGGAGCGCGAACGCGTGTCCCGTCCCGACCCTGGTGAGCCCTAATCCGTACGCGACGTACGCGCGCATCTCGGCGCTCCTGAACCCAACACCCGTGGCTCCGCCCGGGATTCATCCGAGTGCGGTCGTCGCGGCCACCGCGAAAATCGATCCGACGGCACATGTGGGGCCGCTGGTGGTCATCGGTGAGCGTGCATCGATCGGAGCGCGTGCGGTCCTCGGGCCGCACTGCATAATCGAAGACGACGTTGAGGTTGCCGAGGACGTGCGTCTCTGGGCGCGAGTCACGCTGTGTCACGGGGTCAAGATCGGGGCGCGGACGCTGTTGAACCCTGGGGTCGTCATCGGCGGTGATGGCTTCGGGTTTGCGCCCGAAAACCGCAAGTGGGTGAAGATTCCACAGGTCGGGACGGTCCGTGTCGGAGCGGATGTCGAGATCGGTTCCAACACCACGGTCGACCGGGGAGCGATCGACGATACCGTCATCGAGGACGGCGTGAAGCTCGACAACCTCGTGATGGTTGCTCATGCGGCGCGGATAGGTGAGCACACCGTGATCGCCGGGTGCACGGGCATTGCGGGCAGCACGACGATCGGCAAACGTTGCGTGATCGGCGGCGCTGTCGGTACTGCCGGACACATCTCCATCGCCGACGACGTCAGCATCACCGGCATGTCGATGATTACCCAATCCATTACCGAGCCCGGCGTATACTCGAGCGGTGTCCCGTTCGAGAAGAATCGTGACTGGCGCCGGACTGTCGGACACGTGAAGCGTTTGGGCAACTATGTCAGCCGGCTGAAACAACTCGAGCGCGCGCAAGGGCTGTCGGGCTCCGAGGAGCCGACGGACCATCCAGGTGAGGAGGAGAATGACTGACTCGATCCCCGCGGCCCTCGATGCCGCAGCGCTCGACATCAACGCGATCCTGCGGTTGTTGCCGCACCGCTACCCATTTCTGCTGGTCGACCGGGTGCTCTCGTACGAACCCGGGAAGAGCATCCGCGCGCTGAAGAACGTGACGTACAACGAGCCGTATTTCCCTGGGCATTTCCCCGGGAGGCCGGTCATGCCCGGCGTCATGATCATCGAGGCGCTGGCCCAGACCACCGGCATCCTGGCCTTCAGGACCGCAGGGGTGGTCCCGACGCCGGAGACGCGCTTCTACTTCGTCGGCATCGACAAGGCGCGCTTCCGCAAGCCCGTCGAGCCTGGCGATCAGCTCATTCTGACTGCGCAGCTCGAGCGCGCCTTCAAGGGCATCTGGCGCTTCTCGACCGCCGCGTTCGTCGGCGACATCGAGGTTGCGCATGCGGAGATGATGGTCGCGCCGGAGACCGGCAAGTGATCAGCCCGCACGCGATCATCTCGCCGCAGGCCCGGTTGGCTTCGGATGTCGAGGTGGGGCCGTTCACCGTGATCGGCGCCGATGTGGAGATCGGCCCCGGCAGCTGGATCGGTCCGCACGCCGTGATCAATGGACCGACCCGTCTGGGCGCCCAGAACAAGGTGTTCCAGTTCGCCTCGATCGGCGATGCCCCTCAGGACAAAAAATACAAGGGCGAGCCGACCCGGCTCGAGATCGGCGACCGCAACGTTTTCCGTGAGAACTGCACGATGAACCGCGGTACGGCGCAGGACCATGGCGTGACGCGCATCGGCAACGATAACCTGTTCATGACTTATTCCCATGTTGCCCACGACTGCACGGTTGGCGACAACGTCGTATTCGCCAACTGCGCGGCTTTGGGCGGCCATGTCGAGGTGGGCGACTGGGTCATCATCGGCGGACTGTCCGCGGTGCACCAGTTCACGAAGATCGGGGCGCACGCGTTTCTGGCTGGCGGAGCAATCGTTACCCGTGACGTGCCACCGTATGTGATGGTCGCGGGAAATCCGGCAGTGCCTCACACCACCAACTCCGCAGGTCTCAAGCGACGGGGGTTCTCCGAGGACCAGATTCATAACATCCGCGAAGCGTATCGCATCCTCTATCGGATGGACCTCAAGCTGGTCGACGCCGTCGCGAAACTGACTCAGCTCGGTGAAACTCAACAGGAAGTCCGCGCCTTCGTCGATTTCATCCAGACCTCGAATCGCAGCATCATCAGATGAGGGTTGGCATCGTCGCTGGGGAATCCTCCGGCGACACACTTGGCGCTGCACTGATCACCGCGCTTCGCGCTCGCGTCCCCGACGTGGAATGCTTCGGCATGGCGGGCCCCAAGATGGTTGCGGCTGGGTGCGAGGCATGGGCCTCGGCCGACGAGCTCTCCACGATGGGACTGTTCGAAGTACTGAGGCATCTGCCACGGTTGTTGCGCCTGCGAGCCTCGCTCGTAGAGCGATTCAAGGCTGCGCGGCCGGATGTGTTCGTCGGCATCGACGTACCCGACTTCAACCTCGGAATCGAAAAGCGCCTCAAGCAGGCCGGCCTGAAGACGGTGCAGTACGTGAGTCCGCAGGTGTGGGCCTGGCGGGAGGGAAGGGTGCGCACGATCGGGCGGTCCTGCGATCTCGTGCTGTGTCTGTTGCCGTTCGAGACGGACTTCTACGCGCAGCACGGCGTGCACGCTGAGTTCGTCGGCCATCCGCTCGCGGACCAGATACCCCTCGAGGTGGATGGAGCGGACGCTCGGGCGGCCCTGGGGCTGGCGGCCGACGCCACCGTAGTGGCCTTGCTGCCCGGAAGCCGTATGGGCGAAGTGGAGCGGCTGGGAGCCGACTTCGTGGCGGCCGCTGCCTGGATCGCGGCGCGGCAGCCGGGAGTCCACTTCGTCGCTCCGATGGCCTCGGGCCGCGTCCGGACCGCCTTCGAGGCCTTCGTGCGGGCCGTGCCGGGAGCGCCCCCGATCCAACTCTGCGACGGCCAAGCCCAGCGCGCTCTCGCAGCGGCCGACGCGGCCATTGTCGCCTCGGGAACCGCGACGTTGGAGACGCTATTGTGCGGGCGGCCCATGGTCGCCGCGTATCGTCTCGGAGCGCTGACGGCTTTTCTGATTCG
The DNA here is from genome assembly GCA_036499585.1 of Steroidobacteraceae bacterium. Classification (GTDB taxonomy): domain Bacteria; phylum Pseudomonadota; class Gammaproteobacteria; order Steroidobacterales; family Steroidobacteraceae; genus 13-2-20CM-66-19. The sequence continues at coordinate 380,669 of DASYDM010000067.1, read as the reverse complement.
CAGGCTCGCGAAAGTGCAATACTTTTCGCAACCCAATCTCCTGGCGGGTCGCGGACTCGTTCCGGAGTTTTTTCAGGGGCAGGTCAGCGGCGCCTCGTTGGGGGAGGCGTTGCTCGGGGAGCTACGCGATCGAGATCGCGTGCTCGAGATGAAGCGCGAGTTCCGACGCATTCATGAGACGCTAAGAAGGGGTGGCGCAGAGCGGGCCGCCTCGGCGATCCTGGAGTACATAACCGGCGGATCCTCAACCAAGGTCAATGCCTAGCATCGCGACAAGGATTGTGAAGCTCCGTATTGCCGGCGTAGACGAAGCGGGCCGCGGTCCGCTCGCAGGCCCCGTCGTGGCCGCCGCGGTCATTCTGAACCCCCGTCGGCGCATCGACGGGCTCGCTGACTCAAAAGCTCTGCCCGCGGAGGAGCGAACGAGACTCGCGCCCATCATCCGCACGCGGGCAATCGCATGGTCAGTAGCGTGGGCGGATCGCGATGAGATCGACTCGCTCAATATCCTCGGCGCGACATTTCTCGCGATGCGACGCGCGCTTATGCGACTTCCCGTATGTCCGACTCACGTTCAGGTCGACGGGAATCGCCTGCCGCATCTCGATGATCTCGGCCTCGGCTGCACCGCGGAGGCGATCGTCGAAGGAGACGCGAGCGTTGCGGCCATCAGCGCCGCCTCGATTCTCGCGAAAACGTTTCGGGATGCGATGATGGAGCGCCTCGACAGCTGTTATCCGGGGTTCCAGCTCGCCACGCACAAGGGCTATGGCACGCCCGCCCATCTCGCGGCCCTGAGCCGCCAGAGCCCCTCGCCGCAGCATCGGCGCTCCTTCAGTCCCGTCCAGATGCAATGGCATGACGAGTAGCGACCACGCAGCCGGCAAAAACCACGCTTTTTGCCGGCGATCAACGCAGTAATGTCTGCGGACAAACGCGCCGGGAGCGCGTTTGGACGACCGGAGGTCGTCCCGAAAGGGTGCCGTCCAAGGGTGAGGCGCGAAGCGCCGAACGGGCGGCCAAGGAAGGCCGCACCGGGCTTGCGCGAAGCAGGGATAGCGAAGCGCGATGGACAGGCACAAAGCGCCGCAGGCCGACTTTCCGCCAATCGAGCAACCGAATACTCGTGAATTCCTTCCCGGTCGTGAATAATCCCCCCTTGAGATCATTCCGGACCGGGACATGGCGCCAGGTTTCGTCCACTTAAGACTTCACACCGAATACTCGCTGATCGACAGCGTCGTGCGCGTACCCGAGCTCATCGGCGCGGTCGCGGACGCCGGCATGCCTGCGGTAGCGGTGAGCGATCAGAGCAATCTGTTCGCGATGGTGAAGTTCTACCGCGCTGCGCTGGCGCGTGGCGTCAAGCCGATCGTGGGCGTCGATCTTCTGGTTCACGAAGTCGGCGAGCGTCAGGCACCCTCGAAAATCACGCTGTTGTGCCAGTCCCAGACCGGCTACGGCAACGTAACTCGCCTGGTCAGCCGGGCCTATCAGGAAGGCCAGAAGCGCGGCATTGCGACGATCGATCGCTCCTGGCTCACGCCCGAGAGTCTCGATGGCTTGATTGCATTGTCGTGTGCTCACGAAGGGGACGTGGGCCGCGCGCTGGTCAACGCTCGTGAGCGCGACGCAGAACGCCTCCTCGATCAGTGGCTCGCACTGTTTCCCGATCGCTTCTATCTGGAACTGCAGCGGGTGGGCCGGCCGGAAGAAGAGGGCTACATCGCCGCCGCCGTGGCGCTCGCCGAGCGCCGGGGAATCCCCATCGTTGCGACCAACGACGTCCGCTTCCTCAAAGCGGAGGACTTCGACTCGCACGAGGCGCGAGTCTGTATCCACGACGGTGCGCTGCTCGGCGATTCCGGGAGGCCACGCCGCTATACACGGCAGCAGTATTTGCGAACGCCCGCCGAGATGGCCGAGTTGTTTGCCGACGTCCCGGAAGCGTTGGCCAACACGGTCGAGATTGCCAAGCGTTGTACGCTGGTCCTGAAGTTGGGTGAGGCCAGACTGCCTCCGTATCCGGTGCCGGGCGGCATCACGACAGAGGACTTCCTGCGTGCCGAGGCTGCGCGGGGCCTCGAGCCCAGGCTGCTGGCCGTCAACGGGGTCGCTCACGATGGGTATCGGGGCCGTCTGCAGACCGAGCTCGGCGTCATCTGTCAGATGGGGTTCGCCGGATACTTCCTGATCGTTGCCGACTTCATCCGCTGGGCGCGCGAGAACGGTGTGCCCGTAGGACCCGGCCGCGGATCGGGCGCCGGTTCGATCGTGGCCTACAGTCTCGGCATCACCGACATCGACCCGATCAAATACGATCTGCTGTTCGAGCGCTTCCTGAATCCGGAGCGCGTGTCGATGCCGGACTTCGACGTCGACTTCTGCATGGACGGGCGCGATCGCGTCATCGACTACGTGGCCGGCAAGTACGGCCGCGAGCGCGTTTCGCAGATCATCACCTACGGCACGATGGCGGCCAAAGCCGTGGTGCGCGATGCAGGCCGCGTGCTCGGGATGAGTTACGGCTTCGTCGATCGGATCGCCAAGCTGGTGCCGTTCGAGTTGGGGATCACGCTGGATGACGCGCTCACCAAGGAGCCGGAGCTCAAGAAGCTCTACGACACGGAAGAGGAAATCCGCAATCTCATCGATCTGGCGCGCTCGCTGGAAGGATTGACTCGCAACGCCGGCATGCACGCCGGTGGCGTCGTGATCGCGCCATCGGTGCTGACGGATTTTGCGCCGCTGTTCTGTGACGAGACCGGCGCCAACCTGGTGACTCAATTCGACAAGGACGACGTCGAGGCCGCGGGCCTGGTCAAGTTCGACTTCCTCGGCCTGCGCACGCTGACGATCCTCGACCGGGCGATGCGGATCATCAACGACATCCGCGCACGCCAGGGTGAGCCGCCGCTCGACCTCAACCAGCTCCCGATGGGCGACTCGAAGGCCTACGTCTTGCTGCAGGCCTGCCGGACGACGGCCGTCTTCCAGCTCGAATCGCGCGGCATGAAGGATCTGATCCGGCGTTTGCGACCGGACTGCTTCGAAGACATCATCGCTCTGGTGGCCCTGTTCCGTCCCGGCCCGCTGCAATCGGGCATGGTCGACGACTTCATAGACCGCAAGCACGGCAAGATCGACGGCCCGATCGATTATCTGCATCCGAGCCTCGAGCCGGCGCTGAAGCCGACGTACGGGGTGATCCTGTACCAGGAGCAGGTGATGCAGATCGCGCAGGTGCTGGCGGGGTATACCCTCGGCGGCGCCGATCTGCTGCGGCGCGCGATGGGTAAGAAAAAGCCCGAGGAGATGGCGAAGCAGCGCTCGATCTTCGTCGATGGGTCGATCGCGCGCGGTGTCGATGCGGACGTCGCGGCGCGCATCTTCGACCTGATGGAGAAGTTCGCCGGGTACGGATTCAACAAGTCGCACTCCGCGGCTTACGCGTTGCTCTCGTATCAGACCGCGTATCTGAAGGCGCATTTCCCCTCGGCCTTCATGGCGGCCGTGTTGTCCGCCGACATGGACCACACCGACAAGGTCGTCACGCTCATCAAGGAGTGTGCCGACATCGATCTGATCGTCAAACCGCCGGATGTCAATCACTCAAGGTACGAGTTCACCGTGGGCGATGCGAGGACGATCCGGTACGGACTCGGTGCGGTTCGTGGTGTCGGCGCGGGAGCTGTCGAGGCGCTCATCACGGAGCGCGAGGCGCGCGGACGCTTCACCAGCCTCGAGGACCTCTGCAGGCGCCTCGATCTGCAGAAGGTCAACCGCCGTGTGTTGGATGCACTGCTACGCTCGGGAAGCCTCGATGGTCTGGGCGCCAATCGGGCGACGTTGATGCACCGCCTGCCCGCGGCGATGCAACTCGGCGACCAGAACACCAAGGCGCATCAGGCCGGGCAGAACGACATGTTCGGCCTCGCCAGCGACGATCGCTCTACGGCCGCACCCGCCATCCGGCTGCCGGAGCAGCAGGAGTGGAGCGAGGCGGTGCGTCTGACCGGCGAGCGCGAGACCCTCGGGCTCTATCTGACGGGCCATCCCATCGACCGCTTCGAAGCCGGGTTGGCCAACATGGTCACCCATCGCATCGCGCCCCTGCTCAGCGACAAGCCGATGGAGCCCGTGCGTTTCGGCGGGGGGCGAGCCGTAACCATCGCCGGATTGATCGATGAAGTGAAGAAGCGCGGGCCGCGAACGGTGCTGGTGTTGGATGACCGCACCGGACGCATCGAGGTTTCGCTGTTCGACGACGTCTTCCAGAAGTACCGGGACATCATCGCCAAGGACGCCCTGGTCGCCGTCGACGGCCAGCTGCGCTTCGATGAGTTCAGCGATGCCTGGCGGCTGTCGGCCAAACGGATCGTCGAACTGGACAAGATCCGGGAACAGCAGGCGCGGCGCCTGGTTCTGAAGTGGCCGGCGCGCGGTGATAGCAGGGCGCTCATGGGCCGTCTCGCCGACACACTCACGCGCCATCGCCCGGGGCCTTGCCCGATCACCGTGGAGTACTCGGGGTCCGGCGCGTCGGGAGCGCTGAATCTGGGCGCCGAGTGGAAGGTGCGACCCAGCCGGGAGCTGCTCGAGACCCTGGAGCAACTCGTGGGGCGGGGCGGGGTGCAGGTGCTGTACGCCGGGGCCCTGAACGCCGGGGCCAGCGCCTCCTCGGCGTAGGGAGTTGCGCGCCGCGCGGCCCCCCCGTACCCTGCCGCACCGTTACAAGTATCGCCCGGCAGGCCCTCAGCAAGGCTTGTCCTGCCCCCGGGCTTGGGGAGAATCAGCTTAAATGGCCGTTGCCTTTCTGGATTTCGAACAGCCGATCGCCGAGCTCGAAGCGAAGATCGAGGAGCTCAAGCACGTCACGTCGGATACGGAAGTCAATATCCAGGAAGAGATCGGCCGGCTGCAGGCCAAGAGCCGGCAACTCACGACCAGCATCTTCTCCAACCTGACACCCTGGCAGATCACGCAGCTCGCGCGACATCCGCACCGGCCCTACACGCTGGACTACGTCAACGCGATCTGCAGCGAGTTCAACGAGCTCCACGGCGACCGGATGTACGCGGACGACGGCGCGATCGTCGGCGGGTTGGCGCGCATCGACGAACACACCGTGATGCTGATCGGCCATCAGAAAGGTCGCGACACGAAGGAGCGCGTTCGCCGCAACTACGGCATGCCCAAGCCGGAAGGCTACCGAAAGGCGTTGCGCCTGATGCGTCTGGCGGAGCGGTTCCAGCTTCCGTTGGTGACGATGATCGACACGCAGGGCGCCTATCCGGGCGTCGGCGCGGAAGAACGTGGCCAGAGTGAGGCCATCGCTCGCAATCTGTTCGAGATGTCGGTGTTGAGTGTGCCGATCGTTACGATCGTTACGGGTGAGGGCGGTTCCGGCGGCGCGCTGGCCATTGGTGTCTGCGACCGCCTGTTGATGCTTCAATACAGCACTTATTCGGTGATCTCGCCGGAGGGCTGTGCCTCGATTCTGTGGAAGAGTCAGGACAAGAAGGAAGCAGCGGCCGAGGCGCTCAATATCACCGCGGATCGACTCAACAAGCTCGGTTTCCTGGATGAGGTTGTCGAGGAGCCCCTGGGTGGCGCGCATCGTGACGCTGTCACAATTTCGGCGCGTGTGAAAGCTGCACTCGTGAAGCATCTCGCGGAGCTGAAGGCGTTGCCAACCGACGAGTTGCGAGCCGCGCGTGCGCAGAAGATCTCGTCGTTTGGCGTCGTCACCGAAAATTCACCGTAAACCCCAGGCAGGGGACGCGCCGCGCCCGCAAGGGAGGGGCGCAAGCGGTGCGCGCGGAACATTCAGCCCGCAGCGGCTGGCCGATCGGCTCGCGGCTCTTGTCCCGAAATACCCCGATGTCTCGCTGTGCGTGGCGTTCAGTGGTGGCGTTGACTCGTCGGTGTTGCTAGCTGCGCTGGCGGGATTGCGGGCCGTCGGCCCGGGCGGCCCTCGTGGTACGGCGCGCCCCTCGGGGGATGTACGTCCGCGCCTGCGCGCCGTCCACGTCAACCACGGCATTCATCCCAACGCTGGCAAGTGGGTGTCGCATTGCCGTGGGTTCGCCCGCCGTCTTGGCGTGACCATCACCGTTCTCACCACGAAAGTCGTCCGCTCCAAAGGAGTCTCGCTGGAAGCTGCGGCGAGAGAAGCACGCTACTCTCTGTTGGCGGAGCACCTCGAGCGCGACGAAGTCCTACTCACGGGGCACCACGAGGACGATCAGCTCGAGACCGTGCTGTTGCAGCTCTTCCGGGGCAGCGGTCTGGCCGGCCTCGCAGCGATGCCCGAACTCACTCGGTTTGCAACAGGTCAGCTCGCTCGGCCTTTGTTGCCTTGGTCACGTGAGCAACTCGCGGCCTGGGCGCAGTCGAAGGATTTGAGCTGGATTGAGGACGACACAAACGAGGATCAGTCTCTCGATCGCAACTACCTTAGGGGGACCGTGCTGCCGTTGGTCCGCAATCGTTGGTCCGGCGTCGGGTCTGCAGTCGCGCGAAGTGCGCGACATGCCGCGGATGGGCAAAAGCTTCTGGATGAGATCGCGCGCAGGGACGTCGCTCGCGCGGCCGATGGAGCATCGCTAAACGTCGGCGCCCTGCGTTCACTAACGTCGGACCGGCGGCGCAACGCGCTTAGGTTCTGGATCGCACGGTCAGGACACAAGTTGCCCGATACCCGGCGGCTCGAGGAGATCAGCGGGGCGTTGCTCGACGCTCGGCCGGATGCCAAGCCGCACGCTTCGTGGGGTGAGGTTAGCGCTCATCGGGACGGAGGGCTGCTAACGCTCCGGCCGCGCGCGAGGCGCGCAACGCCGGCCCTTGGCGAGACCGTATGGGATTGGCGAGAGGCGCCCCGGTGTATTCTGCCGTCGGGGCAAGGGACGCTAGAGGTGATCCCAGATTCAAGCGGACCAGTGGACCTGGCGTTGCTGCCGAGCCCGCTGACTGTGCGCTCGCGACGCGGCGGGGAGCGCTTGCGCTTACACCGGGGCGGACCGAGCCGCACACTCAAGAACTTACTGCAGGAAGCTCACGTGCCAGTCACGGAGCGCGCAGCGCTGCCGCTGCTGTTCGCGGGCGCGCAACTTATCGCGGCAGCGGACCGGTGGATAGACGCCTCTGTGCAGGTGACCCCCGGTCCGCGACGCAGGGGGAGGATCCTCTGGCGCCGCCCTAAGTGACGAACTCCCACGCGACGGGCGCGGTTGTGGTAGCCTGTTTGCCCGTCGTCAATGCCTCCACGGCACTCGGTCCCAACGACGGAAAACCCCAGCAAAATTATGACGCGCTTTGTATTCGTCACCGGTGGTGTCGTGTCCTCATTGGGCAAAGGCATCGCCGCCGCCTCCCTGGCTGCGATTCTCGAGGCCCGCGGCCTCAAGGTCGCGATGGTCAAGCTCGACCCCTACATCAACGTCGATCCGGGCACCATGAGCCCGTTTCAGCACGGTGAGGTCTTCGTCACCCACGACGGGACCGAGACCGATCTTGATCTTGGCCACTACGAGCGCTTCATCCGTACGACGACGGGGCGCAACAGCAACTTCACCACCGGCCGCATCTACGAGCGAGTGATCGCCAAAGAGCGGCGCGGCGACTATCTCGGCGCGACCGTCCAGGTCATTCCGCACATCACCGACGAGATCAAGCGCAGCATCAAGCTCGGTGCCGACGGCGCCGACGTGTGCATGGTCGAGATCGGCGGAACCGTCGGCGACATCGAATCGCTCCCCTTCCTGGAGGCGATTCGCCAGCTGGGAGTGGAGCTGGGCCGCAGCAATTGCGTGTACATGCATCTGACCCTGGTGCCGATCGTCGGCGGCTCGGGAGAGATCAAGACCAAGCCGACGCAACACTCGGTGAAGGAACTGCGCAGCATCGGTATCCAGCCGGACGTGCTGCTGTGCCGCTGCAAGCACCCGCTGCCCGAAGAGCAGCGCCGCAAGATCGCGTTGTTCACGAATGTCGAAGAGCGCGCCGTGATTTCCGCGATCGACGCGGACGACATCTACAAGATTCCGATCCTGCTGCACGAGCAGGCGCTGGACGCCATCATGGTCGACAAGTTGCGCCTCGAGGTGCCGCCGACCGATCTCACCGAGTGGCGCCAGGTCGTCAACGCCAAGGCGAACCCCGACGGCCAGGTCGACATCGCAATGGTCGGCAAGTACGTGCAGATCCGTGACTCGTATCTGTCGCTGCACGAAGCGCTGATGCACGGCGGATTGAAGTCCCGCACGCGAGTCAACATTCACTACATCGAGTCCACCGACATCGAGCAACATGGAACCCATGCCTTGAAGGGGATGGATGCCATCCTCGTTCCGGGCGGGTTCGGCGAGCGCGGCATCGAGGGAAAGATTCAAGCGGTGCGCTTTGCCCGCGAAAATGATGTGCCGTACCTGGGTATCTGCCTGGGGATGCAGGTCGCGATCGCCGAGTACGGCCGGCACGTGCTCGGACTGACCGATGCGAACAGCACCGAATTCAATCGTGCCACGCCCCATCCCGTCATCGCGTTGATCTCGGAGTGGATGGATCGCGCCCAGGGCGCGCAAGCGCGGGATGAGAGCTCGGGCAAGGGCGGTACGATGCGCCTCGGTGCCCAGGAAGTGGTGCTCGGCGCCGGCACCCGGGCACGCGAGACCTTCGGCAAGGACATCATCATGGAGCGCCATCGGCATCGGTACGAATTCAACAACACCTACCTGGATCGCTACCGCCAGACGGGGTTCCGGTTCAGCGGCTTCTCTCGCGACGGCCTGGTCGAGGTGATCGAGTTGCCGAACCATCCGTGGTTCCTGGCAACCCAGTTCCACCCCGAGTTCACCTCGACGCCGCGGGACGGGCATCCGCTGTTCACCGGGTTCATCAAGGCGGCTCGCGCGCACCGCGCATCGCAGCTGCCGCAAGCGGCGGGTGCATGAAGCTCGGTGGTTACGACGTCGGCCTGCAACATCCCTTCTTCCTGATCGCCGGCCCCTGCGTCATCGAGAGCCCGACGCTGACGGAAGACATTGCCGGCCGGTTGCGGGAGATGACTTCCCGCCTGCGGATCCCGTTCGTGTTCAAGGCCTCGTACGACAAGGCCAATCGCTCATCGCGAGCGAGCTATCGCGGTCCCGGCCTGGACGAGGGTCTGAAGGTTCTGGAGAACGTCCGCAAGAAGATCGGCGTGCCCGTGCTCACCGACGTCCATGAAGACACCCCGCTGAGCGAGGTCGCCTCGGTCGTGGACGTGCTGCAGACTCCCGCGTTCCTGTGCCGACAGACCAACTTCATCATCAACGCGGCCTCGCAGGGCAAACCAGTCAACATCAAGAAGGGCCAGTTCCTGTCTCCCTGGGAGATGAAGAACGTCGTCGACAAGGCCCGCTCCACCGGGAACGAGGCGATCATGGCGTGCGAGCGAGGCTTCTCGTTCGGCTACAACAATCTCGTTTCCGACATGCGTTCATTGTCGATCATGCGTGACACCGGCTGTCCGGTCGTCTTCGATGCCACCCATTCGGTGCAGTTGCCGGGCGGGCAGGGGACCGCTTCGGGCGGGCAGCGGGAGTTCATCCCCGTGCTGGCGCGCTCGGCCGTGGCGGCCGGCATCGCGGGCCTGTTCATGGAGACCCATCCCGACCCCTCGAAGGCCCTGTCGGACGGTCCCAATGCCTGGCCTCTGGACAGAATGGAAGCGCTGCTCGGCACGCTCAAGCAGCTGGATCAGGCCGTCAAGGCGCAACCTTTCGAAGAGTCATTGCTTCCCCGGGCCTAGCGGCCCGGAATTCATCGCGCGAAGGAATCACCGACTATGAGCCGAATTGCCGACATCCGTGGCCGCGAGATCATCGACTCACGGGGCAACCCGACTGTCGAGGCCGACGTCATTCTCGATTCCGGGGTTTTGGGACGGGCTGCGGTTCCGTCGGGTGCGTCGACCGGAACGCGCGAAGCGGTCGAGCTGCGCGACAACGACAAGAAGCGTTACGGCGGCAAGGGTGTCCTCAAGGCCGTGGAGCATGTGAACACGGCGATCAAGCAAGCGCTGGTCGGCGCGGATCCCCGCGACCAGGCCGGCCTCGACAACAAGATGATCGCTCTGGACGGGACCGAGACGAAGAGCCGCCTGGGCGCGAACGCGCTGTTGGCGGTGTCACTGGCGACGGCGCACGCGGCCGCGACGGATGCGAAAGAGTCCTTGTTCCGCTACCTCGGCAAGGGCCGCGAGCCGGTCATGCCCGTGCCGATGATGAACATCATCAACGGTGGCGCTCATGCCGATAACAGTCTCGACATCCAGGAGTTCATGATCCTGCCGGTCGGGGCGCCGAGCTTCCGTGAGGCGCTGCGTTACGGGGCCGAGGTCTTTCACACGCTGAAGAAGATCCTCCACGATCGTGGGCTGACCACGGCGGTGGGGGACGAAGGCGGCTTCGCCCCGAACCTCGAGTCGAATGAGGCGGCTCTCGGGGTGATCATGCAGGCGATCGAGAAGGCCGGCTACAAAGTCGGCAAGGACATCTACCTGGGCCTCGATGTCGCCTCGTCCGAGTTCTACAAGAACGGGCAATACCAATTGGAGCGTGAGCAGCGCTCGTTCACCTCGGCCGAATTCACCAAATACCTCGCAGCCCTGGTCTCGAAGTATCCGATCGTGACCATCGAGGATGGCATGAGCGAGGGTGACTGGGAGGGCTGGGGGCTGCTGACCAAGGCCTTGGGCGAGAAGATCCAGCTGGTCGGGGACGATCTGTTCGTGACCAATACCCGGATCTTGAAGGAGGGCATCGACCGGCGCATCGCCAATGCCATCCTGATCAAGGTCAACCAGATCGGCACTCTCACCGAGACTCTGGCGGCCATCGAGATGGCCGACCACGCACACTATGCCTCCGTGGTCTCCCATCGGTCCGGCGAGACCGAGGACAACACGATCGCGGATATCGCGGTGGCGACGGCCTCCACACAGATCAAGACGGGCTCGTTGTCCCGCTCGGATCGCATGGCCAAGTACAACCAGCTGCTGCGGATCGAGGCGCAGATCGGCAAGGTGCGATACGCGGGCCGCGACGCCTTTCCGGTCAAGATCTGACGGGCCCGGGGCACATGTCCGCCGTAGCCGGCAAAAACCACGTTTTTTGCCGGCGGCAACGCAGCTGATGTCCGGCAGAAGCGCCGTAGGCGACTTTGCCCAATAAAAACATAGCGGTCCGTCACGTAACCCTGCGGATCGCCGAGCCACCGGACGCGTTATGCTTTGGTACACTCGCTCGTAGAGCAATCAAACATAACGAGGCGACGCGTTCGATGGCCAGGGGAGTCACTAGTGGAGCGATCAGTGGAGTGAAGTCGTCTTCGTGGGCCTGCGTGCGTGTGCGCCTGGGCACCTGGCTGGGCATTGCAGCCATGGCGATGGTCATCTCCGGAACTGCGGATGCCGCGACCCGTCACCGCCATCACGTCAGAACCACCGCCGATGACCCCGGCCTGCGATCCGCGTCGGTGCTGGTGGTCGACGAAAGCTCTTCCGCCGACTCGGTCCTGTACTCCAAGAACGCGACGACTGCCGCCCCGATCGCCTCGATCACCAAGCTGATGACGGCCCTGGTCATCGCGGACGCCAAACTGCCGCTGGACCAGCCGATCCAGGTCACCAACGAGGATCGCAGTCTCCACAAAGGGGCCGCCTCGCGCCTGGCGATCGGCACGACCCTGCCGCGTGGCGACCTGATCCACCTGGCGCTGATGGCCTCCGAGAACCGGGCGGCCCACGCCCTGGGGCGCACCTATCCGGGTGGCCTCGAGGTCTTCGTGCAGGCGATGAACGCCAAGGCCAAGGCCCTCGGGATGACCAGTGCCCATTTCGTCGACCCGGTCGGGCTGTCCAGCGACAACGTCGCAAGCCCCGAGGACCTGGTGAAGCTGGTGAATGCAGCCTCCCACGACCCGACCATCCGCGAGTTCTCGACGGATTCCAATTACTCGGTTCCCGTCGGTCGCCGCATCGTCGAGTTCCGTAACACGAATTCCCTGGTCCGCAATCCGAGCTGGGACATCGTCGTGCAGAAGACCGGGTTCATCAACGAGGCCGGGAAGTGCCTGGTGATGAAGACGGTCATCGACGGCCGCAACGTCGTGATGGTTCTGCTCAACTCCTACGGCCGCTACACCCGGGTCGCCGACGCGCGTCGTATCCGTCAGTGGATGGAGGCGAAGTTGAGCGAGCACGCTTCCCGCACCGCTTCCAACAAAGCCTGACGCGCTTGCGCGCGTCTGATAGGCTCTTCGGCCCATGAGGTGGCTTGCGGCAGCCCTGTTCGTCGTCGTGGTACTCCTGCAGTACCGCATCTGGCTCTCGAGCGATGGCGTTCGCGAAGTCCAGCGCCTTCAGCACGACGTCGCAGTACAACGGGCCGACAACGACCAGCGTGTCGAACGTAACCGCCAGCTTGCCGCCGAGGTTCGCGACCTGAAGACCGGTATGGACGCTCTTGAAGAGCGAGCCCGAAGCGATCTCGGCATGATCGCCAGCCACGAAACGTTCTATCAGGTCGTGCCGGGCCGGACCGAAGTGTCGTCTCCGGATTCGGCCCACCCGCCCGCTCGAACGGCTTCTCGCTAAGCCCAGGGACGACTTCCATGCATTACTGGCTAGTGGTGCCTGCCGCGGGTGTGGGCCGCCGGTTTGGCGACGCCGTCCCGAAACAGTACGCCCCCATCCATGGACGTACCGTGCTTGAGTGGTCGTTGGCACCTTTCATCCGCGACACGCGATGTTCTGGAATGGTGGTGGCGCTGGCAGCAGACGATGAGCGTTGGGCCAAGGTTGCCGCCAAGGTGCCGAACGTGACGACGGTAACCGGCGGCAGCACACGCAGCGGGTCTGTGCGAAATGCCCTGACTGCGCTTTCCCGCCGGGCGCAGCCCGATGACTGGGTGCTGGTTCATGACGCTGCCCGGCCGTGCCTGCCTTCTGAGGATCTGGACAGGTTGCTGTCGCGTTTGGCATTCCATCCGATCGGTGGAATTCTTGCAGCGCCCGCATCCGATACGCTCAAGGCGACTGACGCCCCCAACCCCGCAGACACACTTACAGCCGCAAGCGACATGTACATGATCACGCGTACAGTCGATCGCTCCGGTTTGTGGCGCGCACTAACCCCGCAGATGTTTCGCTATGGGCGTTTGTGCGAGGCACTGGACTCTGCCTCTCGCGCCGGTCGTGCGCCTACCGATGAATCCCAGGCGTTGGAGTGGCTGGGAGACCGGCCGCAGGTCGTGGAAGGGTCGGGCGCCAACGTCAAGATCACCTCGGCGGCGGACCTGGTGATCGCCACGGCACTGCTGGCGGAGCGGAAAAAATGAGAGTCGGATTTGGCGTCGACGTGCATGCTTTCGGGCCCGGCGACTTCGTGATGCTCGGGGGCGTTCGCGTCCCGCACTCGCACGGCGTCATCGCGCATTCCGACGGTGATGTGGTTCTCCACGCCCTCTGCGATGCGTTGCTCGGGGCGGCAGGCTTGGGCGACATCGGCCAGCATTTCAAGGATACGGATCCGCGCTGGAAGGGCGCGGACAGCCAGGAGTTCGTTCGGGCGATCGTCGAAATGCTGAAAGCGAGGAAGCTGCGGGTGGGCAACGTGGACGTGACCGTGTTGTCCGAAGCGCCTAAGGTTGCTCCGATTCGAATTGAGATGCGGTGGCAGATCGCGACCCTTCTGGAAATCGCCGAGGACCGAGTGAACGTCAAGGCAACCACGACCGAGACGCTCGGCTTCCTGGGCCGCCAGGAAGGGCTTGCCGCGCAGGCGATAGTGTTGTTGCTTGAAGAGTGACGGGGTCTGACCGTGAGCGCTACCGCGGCCCTTGATCCGCCGCGCGCCCACGGTGCGCCTCTGGCAAGCGGCGTCATTCGTGCACAGCCTGAGGACTTCGTCGTCGAAGAAGACCTCGGATTTGCGCCTGCCGGCACGGGCCAGCATGTCCTGTTGAAAATCCGCAAACGAGACGCCAACACCCAATGGGTCGCCAAGTCGTTAGCCCGAACAGCCCGGTGCCGACCCTTCGACGTCGGATATGCAGGCCTCAAGGACCGTCGAGCCGTGGCTCTGCAATGGTTCAGCGTGCCGAGATCCGCGATCACACTGGACCAGTGGAAGACTGTCACGGGCGAGGGGTTCGAGGTCGTCGAAGCGCACGAGCACACTCGCAAGCTTCCGCGAGGAGCCCTTGCCGGCAACCGGTTCCTGATCCGTATTCGCGGCATGGCAGTTGATGATGCGGCTCTGCGCGCGCGACTCGAGCAGATCGGTCGTCTCGGCGTGCCGAATTACTTCGGTGCCCAGCGGTTCGGTCGCGAGGGCGGCAATCTCTCGCGGATTCCCGATAACGTGCGTGACTTGCGGCCTCCTGAGCGGGGCTTCGTCCTGTCGGCCGCGCGTAGTCTCGTTTTCAACGCGGTTGCGGCTGAGCGTGTCGACCACGGCATTTGGAATCGAATCGAAGGGGGGGATATTGCGAACCTCGATGGCAGGGGCAGCGTGTTTCCCGTGGATACGGTTGATGAGGAGATTGCCTCTCGATGCGTGGCGCTCGACATTCACCCCACGGGACCCCTGTGGGGGAGAGGCGTGCCGGCCTCGCGCGATCGAGTCCTCGCGACGGAGACAACGGTTGCCGCGCAGTTTCCGCGCGAGTGCTCCTTGGTGGAGCAGGCAGGGATGGATCAGGAGCGTCGAGCGCTTCGCCTGGCTGTGCGCGAGCTTGAGTGGAGGCGGGAGGACGGGGGCACCGTGTTTCTGGCCTTCAGACTCGTGAAGGGCAGCTTCGCCACGACTGTGTTACGAGAAATCGTCGACGCCGAAGCCACTCAAGATGGGGAAAGCAGCACATAGACAGCACCGGTTCCGCCATCGACCTGTCTCGCCGATACGTACGCCACGACCGCACCGGTGCGCCTCAGCAATCCACTCACTGCACTCTTCAACACCGGACCGCGATGACCGGATCGCAACCCTTTCCCGTGGATCACCCGGACGCAGCGAAGATCGCGGGTGATCGCCTCCACCAGAAACGCCCGCAGCGCCTGCTTGGCGTCCGCGACGTTAAGACCGTGCAGGTCGATCTCCGCTTGCACGCGATACTGGCCGCGGCGGAGTTTCTTGAGGATGGGGCTTTGAAGGCCTCCGCGGTGAAAGGCGAGCTCTTCGCCGCTCGCAAGGGTGGGGTCGTCCACGTCGCCGGTGATGCTTTCCCGCAGGACGGCCTGACGATCAGAACGGGTAAAGCGAGCGCGCGGCGGAGGCTTCCGTGACGATGGGGCCTGGGGCTCACCGGGCAGTGGCTTGACCCCTCGAACCGCCTCACGAAAGGCCTTAACGTCGTCCTCGTCGGCCTCCGACTTCACGCTACCTCCGCGGAAACTCATTCAGTATAGTGACGCGCCCTCGGAGGGCTCCAGCCTGGCAGTTTCTCGAAGATTCGCGTGAAGATTCTGGTCTCCAACGACGATGGCTACCGTGCGCCGGGTATCAATGCCCTGCGGGAGGCCTTGTCGACCTTGGGCGATGTGACGGTCGTGGCCCCCGACCGCAATCGAAGCGGCGCCAGCAATTCACTGACGCTCGACGTACCGCTACGGGTTTTCGAGGCGGCCGAGCCCAACGTGTACTTCGTGCAAGGCACGCCGACAGACTGCGTGCACCTTGCCGTTTCGGGGCTGTTCGACTTCGAGCACGACATCGTCGTCTCCGGCGTGAACGATGGCGAGAATCTCGGCGACGACGTCCTGTATTCGGGGACGGTCGCCGCAGCCATCGAAGGGCGATTCCTGGGGCTACCCACGATCGCGGTGTCGCTCTGCACCACCCCGGGAAGCGGCAGACACTTCAAGTCGGCGGCGGAGGTGGCCCGTCGGTTGGTCGCGCAGCTGGTGGGGAAACCGCTGCACCAGGGCTCGCTGATCCTCAACGTCAACGTCCCCGATGTCCCTTTCGAGCGGCTGCGGGGGTTTCGTTCGACGCGTCTGGGCAACAGGCACCGTTCCGAACGGATCGTGCCCGCGAAGGATCCCCGCGGCCGCCCCGTCTATTGGGTAGGCCCCGCGGGTGCCGAACAGGACGCGGGCCCGGGGACCGACTTCGAGGCGGTGGTCGACGGCTTCGTCTCGGTGACGCCTTTGCAGATAGACCTTACGCGCCACGCGACACTGCCTGTCGTGGAGGCCTGGCTGGAAGGCATCAATGACTGATCTGCGCTTCGCCGGGATCGGCATGACTTCGGCGCGCACCCGGGACCGCCTGGTGCAACGACTGCGGGATCAGGGCATCAAGAACGCTGCGGTGCTCGACCGGGTTCGCAATGTTCCGCGGCATATTTTCGTCGACGAGGCTTTGGGGAGCCGGGCCTACGAGGACACGGCGCTCCCGATCGGCTTCGGTCAGACGATCTCCCAGCCCTACATCGTCGCGCGGATGACGGAGGCGCTGCTCGATGGGCCGGAGCTGCGGAACGTCCTCGAGGTGGGAACCGGGTGTGGATACCAGACGGCAGTCCTGGCGCCTTTGGTCACCAAGCTCGCCTCGATCGAGAGAATCGAGCCGCTGTTCAAGCGTGCGAAGGAGCGCATCAAAGAGCTTGGGATCCGCAACGTACGGTTCCGTCATGGCGACGGATTTGCCGGTTGGAAAACCCAGGGTCCTTTCGATGGAATTCTCGTGGCCGCGGCTCCACTGACCGTTCCCGAGGAGCTCATCAAGCAGCTCAACGTCGGTGGGCGGCTGCTCGTACCGATCGGCGCGGAGGGCGAGCAGCAACTCATTCGCTTCACTCGCAAGGAGCAGCGCGTGGAGCGTGAGTCCCTGGGCCCCGTGATGTTCGTGCCGATGCTTGGGGGAATGGCATGAGGTTTGTTTCTTAACTGATTGATTGAACTAAAGGTGTTGGGATATCTACCGGCGCGGCGCGGCATTCGCGAAAGCGCCGCCAAAAACCTTGAGATAACAAGGCACAACAGGTAGTGCCAGCGCCTGCAGACGAGCCCAGGCGTGCGGAAAATACCTAACTACGTCAAAGAGCTTGCGCACCAATCTCGGGGGCGCTTAACATGTTCCCTGTCGCGCATAGCCGACAGGGGTCTTCGAGGATCGAGGGCCCGGAAGAAGACACAGGGAGGAGGGGGAAGAATCAGAGCAATAACAAGTCGGCGAGAAGAAGAAAAAAGTACGCAGTTGTTCGAGTCTGTCAGCTTCGAATGATTGTGGGTTGGTTGAGCTTTACTCCACCCTGTGTCTTCTTCCGGGCGCCTTCTACGGCGCCCGTTTCGTTTCTGGGGCTAACCCAACAATAGCGCCGCGGCGACGTTCCGCTCCTCGCCCACCAGCACGTTGTACGTCCGGCACGCCGCCCCGAGATCCATAGCTTCGAGGCCGATCCGACGTTCAGAGAACGCTGCACGCACGGCAGCGGGGGGAAACCTCTGACTCATCCCTGTGCCAAGGAGCACGACCTCCGGAGCCAGCGCGAAGATCCTCTCCAGGTGCGCCACCTGAAGATCGGCGAGGGTGGCGGGTTCCCAGTTCTCGAGGAGCGTGTCGGCGGTGACGACGCAGCTCGAATGGATGACCCGCTCCCCGATGCGAATCTCACCCGGCGCATAAGAGCGGATGAGGTGCGCGCTTGAATTGCCTTCGAGTGTGAATTTCATGACTGCGTTTCAGTACGATAGCGCTTCGTGCGTGAACTCGTCATTGCCTTTGCCGACCTCTATCTGTCCGCTGAGCCGGGCCCGTCGCGTGAGCGGGGCCGGAAGCCGGCTGTCCCGACGCCGTCGGCCGAGGCGATCGGCCTCGACACTCTAGCTAGATTCGGCACGCGTACATCTCTCTCAGAGGGATGGCGGCATGCGGTTGCGCAAGCCATCGGCGTTCCGCAGTTCGCGGCGCTTGCCCCCGCAACCGTCGCGGCCGCCGGCGCGGCGGCGGGAGAGGGCGCTTCGCCGGGCGGTCGTGCGCCAGTGGACGCCCGGACAGTGTGGGTGGCAACGCCGCTATACCTCGCAGCAGGGCTGACCACACTTCACCTGGATCGCCGCAGCATCCTGCGTCTGGCTTCAGCCGATCTGGCATCGCTGGCCGCCGATTTCAATCACACCTTCGACGGTTCCGGATTTTCGCTGGTGCGGCTCGAATCGGGAGAGGCGCTGCTGTTCGCAGCCGAGGAGCAGATCGCGAAGACGGTCGAGCCCGCGCGAATCGTCGGCGAGGACGTGGCGAATGCTCTCCCGGACGGAGCGGGTGCGTCGTCGTTGAGGCGTCTCGGCGCCGAGATGGAGTTGTGGTTGCACGATCACCCGCTGAACCGGGGTCGTGCCGCGAGAGGTGAGCCACCAGTCAGCACGTTGTGGCTGTGGGGTGGCGATAAATCAACGCACACGAGCGAGGTTCTCGTGTCAGCCGCGAGCACGTCGAGGATCGAAGCGGCGAGCGGGCTCCCCGCGGTAGTGACATTCGGCTCTGACTCCACCCTGCGAGGGTTGGCGCGGCTTGCCGGTCTGCCGATTCATCCGCTGCCAGGCACGCTCGATGAGGCGTTGAGCTATTCTGCCGACGCCAGTCTCCTGGTGGTCATGGAAGTCGGGCCCATGTTGCGAGCGAATTCCCGTTGGACTCTGGCAGACGCGCTGGCCGAACTCGATCGCCGATTTCTCGAGCCTGCGATCGGAGCCGTGCGGCGTGGACACCTGAGGCAGACGACGCTCATCGCCAACGACCGGCGGCTGGTCTACGGCAGCCGCGATCACTTGCGGTTGTGGCGACGGCCTCGCGCGGGGCTCGAGGCGTTGCGATGACGACATTGAGAATTGTCCGACGCGGGTGCAAGGACGGAGTCAACGCCGTGATCGGCGGAAACCTCCATCCTGTTCTGCACCGCGTTTACGCCTCGCGCGGCGTACGCTCTCATGCAGACCTGGATCTCTCGCTGGAACGAATGATTCCGGTCGGAACGCTCGAGGGCGTGCCGGCCGCGGTCGACATCCTCCTGCAGCACCGCGCCCACGGCCGAATTCTGATCATCGGAGATTTCGATGCGGATGGTGCGACCAGCACCGCGCTAGTGTGCCGCGCATTGCGCGGATGGGGTTTTGCATCGGTTGACTTCCTCGTGCCGAACCGATTCGAGTTTGGTTACGGGCTCACGCCGGAGATCGTAGCGCTCGCGGCGACGCGCGAGCCGACACTGATCGTCACAGTCGACAATGGGATCTCGAGCGTCGCCGGAGTGTCTGCGGCGCGAACCTGCGGCATCGATGTCCTGATCACCGACCATCACCTGCCGGGGGCCGAGCTTCCCGCCGCCAACGTCGTCGTCAATCCCAATCTGTCCGGCAGCCGCTTCGCCAGTCGGGCGCTTGCTGGCGTCGGCGTTGCGTTCTACGTGATGGCGGCACTGAAGCGGCGTCTCGATGAGCTCGGACTGACTCCGCCAGGAGCCGTTGGCGTTGCGGAGTTTCTCGATCTGGTGGCGTTGGGGACAGTGGCGGATGTGGTGCCGCTGGACCCGAACAACCGGGTTCTGGTGGCGCAGGGTTTGAAAAGGATCCGCGCGGGACGTTGTGTGCCTGGAATTCGGGCGCTGCTGGAGGTGGCGGGTCGGGGCGGTGCCGATCTGACGGCGGCCGATCTGGCTTTCTCCGTTGCTCCCCGTCTGAACGCTGCCGGCCGGATCGACGACATGAGCGTCGGAATTCGATGCCTGCTGGCGGACGATCCCGTCGAAGTCCGTAGCGCGAGCGCGCGACTCGAGCAGTTTAATCTGGAACGCAAGGCAATCGAAGCGCGGATGCAAGGGGAGGCCCTCGCCGCGGTACGTGCGCTGCGGGAGCCTACCCCCCGTGTGCGGCAGCGCAGCGGTGTGTGTTTGTTCGACGAGTCCTGGCACCAGGGCGTGGTCGGGTTGGTTGCGAGCCGGGTGAAGGATCGGCTGCGGCGACCGGTGATCGCGTTTGCCCTGGCCGCAGACGGTCAGTTGCGGGGTTCCGCCCGCTCGGTCCCGGGAGTGCACATTCGCGATGTGCTCGATGCGATCGCTGCCGGCCAGCCGGAGTTGATCAGCCGTTTTGGCGGTCACGCGATGGCGGCCGGATTGACGCTCGAACGTCATCTGCTCGATCCGTTCGCGGCGGCCTTCGACGCCGAGGTGACGCGCTGGATGCAACGCACCTCCGGCTCCGATGCGGTGGAAACGGATGGCGAGCTTTCGATTGACGAAATCGCCCTCGACACCGCACACGCTCTGCGCGCGGGTGGCCCCTGGGGTCAGGCGTTTCCGGAGCCGAGCTTCGATGGCGTGTTCGCGATCCGCAATAGCCGCGTGGTCGGCGACCGGCACCTGAAAATGTGGGTGGAAGTTCCACCCACCGGTCGCTCGTTCGACGCCATCGCCTTCAACCACATCGATGCCGGGGCGAAGTTCGTCGCTCCCGAAGGGGCGGTGCAGCTGGTCTACCGGCTGGACGTCAATGAGTACCAGGGGGAGCGGCGGCTGCAGTTGCTGGTGGATCACATATTGCCGGCGCCGAACTAGGTTCATTGGCAAAAAGTCGCCTAACGGCGCTTTTTGCGGACAGTAGCTCCGTTGCCGGCGGCAAAAAGCGTGGTTTTTGCCGCCTGCACGCAGGTGGCGCCCGGGGGACCATCGGTTTAGCATTCGCCCCCCTTCGACCGCACACGCGCCCCGGCAGACCCATGGAACTCAATCAGCTCAAGCGACACCTCAAAGACCTCGGCGACCGGATGGGCTCGTTACGGGGGTTTCTTTGAATACGACAACAAGAAGGAACGGCTCGAGGAGGTAAGTCGCGAGCTGGAGGATCCCGCGGTCTGGGGCAATCAGGAAAAAGCCCAGGAGCTCGGCCGCGAGCGCGCCCGGCTGATAGCCGACGTCGGCGAGATGGACCGCGCCACGAAGGGCGTGTCCGATGCGGTCGAGCTGCTCGAGCTGGCCGAAGGTGAGAACGACGAGGCGGCGGCGCGAGACATCGAGGCTGACGCCGGCAAACTCGAGGGCCAGGTCCGGAACCTCGAGCTCAAGCGAATGTTCCGGGGCGAGATGGACTCACACAGTGCCTTCCTGGACATCCAGGCGGGCGCCGGCGGCACCGAAGCTCAGGACTGGGCGCAGATGCTGCTGCGCATGTATCTGCGCTGGGGCGCTGCGCGCGGCTTCGCTTGCGAAGTGATCGACTCCAACCCGGGTGAAGTGGCCGGGATGAAGAGCGCGACCGTCGAGTTCAAAGGCGACTATGCGTACGGCTGGCTGCGGACCGAGACCGGTGTTCACCGGTTGGTCAGAAAGTCGCCCTTCGATTCCGGCAACCGCCGCCACACCTCGTTCGCGTCGGTATTCGTATCGCCTGAGGTCGATGACGACATCGAAATCGACATCAATCCCGCGGACCTGAAGACGGATGTCTACCGCTCCTCGGGCGCCGGCGGACAGCATGTCAATAAGACCGAGTCCGCCGTACGTATAACCCACATGCCGACAGGCATCGTGGTCGCCTGTCAGAATGAGCGCAGCCAGCACAAGAACCGCTCGACGGCGATGAAGATGTTGAAAGCCAAGCTGTACGAGCTCGAGGTCAACAAGCGCAATGCCGCGGCCAAGGTGCTGGAAGACTCGAAGTCGGACGTGAGCTGGGGCAACCAGATCCGTTCGTACGTGCTGGACCAGTCCCGCATCAAGGATTTGCGCACCGGTGTGGAGGTCGGTAACACCACGTCGGTGCTCGATGGCGACCTGGACCAGTTTCTGGAGGCATCTCTGAAGGCCGGTGTGTGAGGGCTCAGGTGTTGGACGCAAGCGCATGACAGACGCCAAAGATTCTGCAGCCGCCGAAAGCGAAGTTGCCGCACGCCGGGCCAAACTCACCGCGCTGCGCACCGCCGGGAATCCGTATCCGAACGACTTTCGCCGCGACGCGCTGGCCGGCCAGCTGCAGGCCGCTTTCGGCGATCGGGATAAAGCGTGGCTGGACGCCAATCCGGCCCGGGTGCACGTGGGCGGACGGATCCTGTCGCGGGACATGAGCGGTCAGCGAGCCTCTATCCGGATCGCCGATCGCAGTGGCCAGATCACTCTGCAGCTGCAGTCGAAGTTGTTGGGCGCCGTCTTCTCCGCCTCGAAGGAGTGGGACGTCGGCGACATCATCGGTGCGGGCGGAGTGTTGTTTCGCGGGAACGACGGGGAGTTGGCCGTTCGCGTCGATAGTCTGCGGATGCTCGTCAAGTCGCTGCGGCCCGGGTCGAGTGTTTGGCCGAGTGTCGGCCCGGGCGCCACCGACAGTGGCGACGAGCGGATGCGTACTCGCACGCGCGCGCGAGTCGTGCGGTATCTGCGCGACTTCCTGGATTCCCTGGAATTCCTCGAGATGGATGTCGGAACGCTGCAGCCCCATCCCGGTAGTCCTTCCGCGCCGGTCGTGGTCAAGGCGTTCGATCGCGTATACGAGATCAGTCGCAACTCCGCGGCGCCCGCGGGCAGCGATGGCCCCTGGGCCGGCAACACTCTGAAGGTCTATCTGGCGTACGCCGACTATCGCGATCTGATGGAGTGGATCGAGAAGGCGGTGCGCGGCCTGGCCGACACCGTCCACGGCCGCGAGCACCTCGAGTTCCAGGGCAGGCAGTACTCCCTCGGCAAGCCCTTCCGCCGCCTGACCGTCGAGCAGGCGATCATCGCCAACAACCCCGGCATCGATCCGTTGTCGCTGCGGGATATCACGTACCTGCGAACGGTGTGTGAGCGACTCAGTCTGATGCCGTCCGCGGATGTTGGCGCTGGCAGGTTGCAGATGGCGATCTTCGATAGCACCGCGTCGCACACGCTGCTGGATCCGACGTTCGTTCAGGCGTACCCGTCCGAGTATTCACCTGCTGCCCGTCCCAACGACGCCGATCCGTTCCTGACGGATCGATTCGGATTCTTCCTCGCGGGTCGGGAGTTGGCGCGCGGATTCTCCGTGCTCAATGATCCGGAGCGAGTGTCATCGGCGGACCTCGAGTTTGTTCGGGCGCTCGAACAGGGAATGCCTCCGTCTGCCGGCCTGGAAGTCCGGGTCGATCAGGCCGCCTCATTCTTTGCGGACTCGCGTGGCGAGGAACGTAGCGCCGGGGCATGAGTGCCCGGCTAGCGCACCCCATGCTGTCGAGCGATGCGCCGATCGGAGTGTTCGACTCCGGAGTAGGTGGGCTGACCGTTTTGAAGGCTCTCACCGCCGAGCTACCCGGCGAGCGCTTCATTTATCTCGGGGATACAGCGCGGCTCCCGTATGGCACCAAGAGCGCGGCGACGGTCGCGCGCTACTCCGTGCAGGCCGCTGAGGCACTGGCCAAACACCATGTGAAGTGTTTGGTCATCGCCTGCAACACAGCCTCGGCGGTCGGCCTTCCAGAGATTCGAAAGCACGTCGCAGATTTGCCGGTGGTGGGAGTAGTGGAGCCGGGTGCCGATGCGGCATGCATGGCATCCCCGACCGGGAACATTGCAGTGATCGCCACTGAGGGTACGGTTCGCGGAGGCGCCTACCAGCAGGCGATCAAACGGCGTCGTCCGGAATCGAGAGTCGCAGCCGTTGCAACACCTCTGTTCGTCGCGCTGGCCGAGGAGGGGTTATGCGACGGGCCGATCGTCGAGGCGGTGGTGCGGCACTACCTGGAGCCGTTATTCGGCCTGGCGAGCGCGGCAACGCCCGGCGCCGCCGCGACAGTGCCGGATACGCTGGTGTTGGGTTGCACGCATTTTCCGATGTTGGCCGACTCGATTCGCGCGGTCGTAGGTGAGCGAGTGCGGATAGTCGATTCCGCCGCGACGACGGCTCATGCAGTTCGCGCAACGCTTACGCAGGAGCGTCTGCTGCAAGTGGAGACCACTCGGTCGGCCGCTGGTGACGCGCCGCCGAGGGCGAATGATGCGCCAAGTCCACGGACGAACGTGCGCTTCCTGGCCACTGACTCCGTTGACCGGTTCGTCCGCATCGGCAGCCGCTTCCTGGCTCGCGAGATCAAGCCGGGCGAGGTCGAGCTCGTCGATCTTTGAGCGCAGCGGCGCGCCCGGGATCGTCAGGCGGGCAGCTCGTAGGGGAGCGGGAGAGAGTCAGCGGTAGTCACAGGTACGGCACTCGGTGACTCATCGGGAGCGCCAGTGGCCGTAGGGGTGACCGCGAGAAATTCGTAACGGCCGTCGGGAAGCGCTACGGCGTCGACCACCTTGAACGCTCGGCCGTCTGCGAGACGGCCATCCGTGCCCGGGGCGAGAGGGGTAGTGGTGACGAACCGCTGCAGGCGACGCTTTACCTTCCCGCGATAGTGAGCTCGCGCGATGACTTCCTGGCCGGTGTAGCACCCCTTGTCGAAGGCGATGCCGTCCAGCACGTCCAGATTGAGCATCTGCGCGACGAACTCTTCGGATGTCGACGCGTAAACTTGTGGCAGCCCTGCGGCGATATCGAGTCGGTGCCAGACGCTGCGATCTCCTCGCGGGCGTTCGCCGGTGCCCGGGGAGTGTTCGAGAACAAGCACGCGAGGCGACGAGTCCACGCGGGCCGCCAAAGCTGCGCTGTGTCCGGGCGCTTCCATATGGCCGCTGACTGTCCACTCGGAGGACGCATCCGCGATCTTCACTTTCGCACGGAGGACAACTTTCGACAGGCGCGAAACCACGACGGGGATCAGCTCGCGGGGAAGAATTGCAAGCACGTCGTCGTCGGCCACGTACACGAGTCGCAGCAGGGCGATCGCGCGACCCTGAGGGTTGTGATAGCCGGCGAGCAGCGAACGCCGAGGGCCGAGCTTCGAGATGTCGTGCGACAGTTGCCCCTGCAAAAAACGAATGGCATCAGGGCCGTGGGCGCGCAGCACACCCAAATGGTCGAGCGCAAGCACCTCGCCGACATTTGGCGCACCGAAGGTGGGTGTGTTTGTCATGAGCTTGCGCGTTGTTTCTAAAGAGGT
This sequence comes from Steroidobacteraceae bacterium, assembly GCA_036499585.1. GTDB lineage: Bacteria > Pseudomonadota > Gammaproteobacteria > Steroidobacterales > Steroidobacteraceae > 13-2-20CM-66-19. Next base: position 355,641 of record DASYDM010000067.1, on the reverse strand, counting down.
TTCGGGTGGTCCTGAGGCGCGATTTCTGGCAAACTGCTACACCGTATGCGCAATACCGCCGATTCGGGCGCGGAGCATCCCAAAAAGGACGCGCCCGCCCAACCGCTCACCCAGTCTACGACGCCCGCCTCTCCCATAGTGCGGCGCCAGGTCGAGGTATCAAGGCCGCGCGAGATCGGAGGTCCTGCGGGACCCGAGCCGACTCGCTACGGAGACTGGGAGCGCAACGGCCGCTGCGTCGACTTTTAGAGAGTAACCGGAGCCTGTGGCGGCCCCGGGCCGCGCTGGCGTAATGGCAAGCATGGCTGAAAGACCGTTGTCTCCTCACTTGTTCGTGTACAAATTCCAGTACACGTTCGTTACCTCCTTCGGCAACCGCATCACAGGCATCCTCCTGTCGGTCGGCACGATCGTTCTGGCCTACTGGCTCATGGCCATCGCCGGAGGGCCACGCGAGTACGCACAAGCTCGCGAGGTGCTGTCGCTCGGCATCTTCAAACTGTTCTACGCCGTCCTGCTGTTCTCGTTCTCATTCCATCTGATCGCCGGTATCCGGCATCTCATCTGGGATACGGGGACCTACATGGAAAAGGCCCAATCCAAACGCAGCGCCAGCGTCGTGATCGTAGTGAGCCTGCTGCTCACCGCGATATTCATCTATTGGGCGTTCTTCACCGGAGCCCGCGCGCCATGAGCCTGCGCAGCCCGTTGGGTCGGGTTTTGGGCCTGGGGTCCGCCAAGGAAGGTGTTCACCACTGGTGGTCACAGCGTGTCACGTCGGTTGCGCTGGTGCTGTTGTCCGTCTGGTTTCTGGTCTCGCTGCTGACATTGCAGTCGTTCGACCACGCCACGATCGTGTCCTGGATTGCCAGGGGTTGGACGGCGCTGTTCCTGGTGATTTTCGTCCTCGTTGCAACCTGGCACTCGCAGCTGGGTATTCGAGTGTTTATCGAGGACTACGTCCACGGAGGGACCAAGACGCTGACCCTCGTGTTGGTGACGTTTGTACATTGCCTTGTTGCGGCTGCCGGAGTGTTTGCCATTTTGAAGATTTCGTTTGGGGCCGCGGCATGAGCGCGTACGAGTTCATCGATCACACCTACGACGTCGTGGTGGTGGGGGCGGGGGGCGCCGGTCTGCGCGCGACGCTGGGGCTTGCCGAAGCCGGCCTGTCGACGGCGTGCGTATCGAAACTGTTTCCAACACGCAGCCACACCGTTGCGGCGCAAGGCGGCATCAGCGCGGCTCTCGGAAATATGGGGCCCGACGACTGGCGCTGGCACATGTACGACACCGTGAAGGGGTCGGACTGGCTCGGCGATCAGGACGCCATCGAGTACATGTGCAAGGGGGCGCCGAAAGCGGTCGTCGAGCTCGAGCACTACGGTGTTCCGTTCTCCCGTACCGGCGATGGCAAGATTTATCAGCGCCCGTTCGGTGGCATGACCACCGAGTTCGGCAGCGGGCCGCCTGCGCAGCGCACGTGTGCCGCGGCGGACCGAACCGGACATGCGATGCTGCACACCCTCTACCAGCAGTCGATCAAACATTCGGCGACGTTCTTCATCGAGTACTTCGCGATCGACCTGATGATGGAAGACGGGGTCTGCCGCGGTGTCATTGCGCTCGACATGATGGAGGGCAAGCTGCATCGCTTCCGGGCGCAAATGACCATTCTTGCGACCGGCGGCTACGGTCGTGCGTATTTCACATGCACGTCGGCCCACTCGTGTACGGGTGACGGGGGCGCGATGGTCTTGCGCGCCGGCCTTCCGCTGCAAGACATGGAGTTCGTACAGTTTCATCCGACCGGCATCTACGGTGCGGGCTGCCTCATCACCGAGGGTGCGAGAGGCGAGGGCGGTATCCTCAAGAACTCCAAGGGCGAGCGCTTCATGGAGCGCTACGCGCCGAACGCAAAGGATCTGGCTTCCCGCGACGTCGTCAGTCGTGCGATGACCATCGAGGTCCGCGAAGGTAGAGGGACGGGGCCGCAGCACGATCAGATCGAATTGCACCTCGAACACCTGGGTGCCGAAGTCATCCACGAGAGATTGCCCGGTATTGCCGAAACAGCGCGCATCTTCTCGGGCGTCGACGTGACGAAACAGCCGATTCCCGTGCAGCCCACTGTTCACTACAACATGGGCGGTGTGCCGTGTAACTACCACGGTGAAGTGGTGCGGCCCAAGAATGGGAACCCCGATAACGTGGTGCCCGGCCTGATGGCGGTCGGCGAAGCGGCATGCGTGTCGGTGCACGGTGCAAACCGACTAGGCTCCAACTCCTTGCTCGATCTCGTTGTATTCGGTCGCGCCGCCGCCGAGCGCTGCGCGCAGGTCGTGAAGCCTGGCGCGATCCAGAGGCCGCTCTCCAAGGAGTCGAGCGAGCTTGCCCTCTCGCGTCTCGACCGCCTGCGCAACGCCGCCGGCTCGTTGCCGACGGCGACGATTCGTCTCGAGATGCAGCGGACCATGCAGGTCGATGCCGCCGTTTTCCGGACGGGCTCCACATTGGAGGAAGGCCGGAACAAGCTGGCGAAGACCTTCGAGTCGTTCGCCGATGTGAAGGTCTCCGACCGCTCGCTCGTGTGGAATACGGACCTGGTCGAGACGATGGAGCTCGAGAACCTTCTTCTGCAGGCCACCGCCACGGTGCACTCGGCCCTCAACAGGACAGAGAGCCGGGGCGCGCACGCCCGCGAGGATTTCCCGAATCGCGACGATGCCAATTGGATGAAGCACAGCCTGGCCTGGGTCGAGGGGCCCGGCAAGGTGCGCTTCGACTACCGGCCGGTTCATCTGCAGACGCTCACTGACGAGGTGGAGACCATCCCACCCAAAGCAAGGACCTACTGAAGTGGTAGAGCTGACTCTCCCCGCCAATTCCAAGATTCGCCCCGGCCGGAACTACCCGGCGCCCGCTGGCGCGAGCGAAGTGCGTCGGTTTCGGATCTATCGCTTCGATCCCGACTCCGGAGGGAATCCCCGCGTCGATTCCTTCGAGATCGACCTGAGCCGCTGCGGTCCGATGGTGTTGGATGCCCTGATCCAGATCAAAGGCACCGTCGATTCCTCGCTCACCTTCCGCCGCTCCTGTCGCGAGGGAATCTGCGGCTCGTGTGCCATGAATATCAACGGCATCAATCGCCTCGCCTGTACGACCGCCATCTGCGATCTTGGGTCGGAGGTGAAGATCTATCCGCTGCCGCACATGCCGGTGGTGAAGGATCTGGTGCCGGACCTGACCAACTTCTATGCGCAGTACGCCTCCGTGAAGCCGTGGCTACAGTCGAGTACGCCACCGCCGCCAGACCGCGAGCGACTGCAATCCAAGGACGAGCAGGAAAAGATCGATCGCCCCGGCGCGTGCATTCTGTGTGCGTGCTGCTCCACGGCCTGCCCGAGTTACTGGTGGAATAGCGACCGGTTCCTGGGACCCGCGGCGTTGCTGGCCGCGTATCGATGGATCGTCGACAGTCGCGACGAGGCGACCGGCGAGCGGCTGGACAACCTCGAAGACCCCTTCCGGCTCTACCGGTGCCACACCATCATGAATTGCACCGATGCCTGTCCCAAGGACCTCAATCCCGCCAGGGCCATCGCCGAGATCAAGAAGATGCTCGTCGAGCGGCAGTCGTGACCGGGCGCTCGGGGGCCATACGACGACCGGCGTCGCACCCTCGCGCAGGTTTGCACCGCCAGTCATGAACGACACCCGGGCCGAGGCCGGCCGGCTGCTTTGGCGTTGCCGGCGCGGCATGAAGGAGCTGGATGTGGTGCTCGACCGGTTCGCCCGAGCGGCGATTCCGCAGCTGAGCGGGCCTGGCCGGGTCACGCTGGCCTCCTTTCTCGAGCTGCCCGATCCGGTCCTGGCCGGCTATCTCCTGCACGGGGAGGTGCCGGCGGACCCGGAATATGCCCGCCTCGTGGGATCAATCCTCGCGGCGAGGCCCTGAAAGCCGCGGCCAAAGGGCCCCCAGTGGCCCATCGGTGCAGGGACCAGACGCCCCAGCACAAATCCCCGGCGCGGCCGGGATCGCTCCCGTTCGCCGCATGCGGTGAACCGCGGGGGCCGGCTGCGTACAACTGTTATGCTGGTCACACGTTTTAGTCCCCAGGGGACCTCTTTCCCCGGGCGCGGCGCTGAACTTTCACGAAGGTTCAGGGTCTATTCAGGCCGTGGTGTGGCGGCCTTCACGATTGGGAGCGAGAGGGCGCCATGAGCGCCGATGTAAGCGATCTAAGCCTGGTACGCCGCGTACAGCGCGGCGACAAGGGGGCCTTTGATGCTCTGGTCCTCAAATATCAGCACAAACTCGTCAAGCTGGTGATGCGGTATGTGCGCAATCCGGCCGAAGCGGAGGATATTGCCCAGGAGGCCTTCATCAAGGCGTATCGCGCCCTGCCGCAGTTCCGTGGCGACAGCGCGTTCTACACCTGGCTTTATCGGATCGCGATCAACACCGCCAAGAATGCGGTGGTGTCCCGCGACCGTAGTCCCATTGAATACAACGTCGACCGTGAATTCCCGGAAGAGTCCAACGACATGCAAGGCCGGATGAGAGACCCGGACACCCCTGAAGGGTTGGTCCTGACCGATGAGATCCGCTCGACGGTCAACGCCGCCATCGAGGCGTTGCCCGAAGATCTGCGTACTGCCATCGTGCTACGCGAACTCGAGGGGTTATCCTACGAGGAGATCGCTGCCGCCATGGATTGCCCGGTCGGCACGGTCCGTTCCAGAATTTTCAGAGCGCGTGAAGCCATCGACCGCCGCCTGCGGGAAGTGTTCGAAGGCGGGTTGGGTCGCGCGGAGGAATTGGGATGAACGAGGAACTCGACAGCCAGCTGTCGGCCATGTTCGATGGCGAGCTGCCTGCGGCCGAGTGCGAGCTGCTGGCGCGACGCCTCTCGCGCGACGAGCAGCTCAAGGCTCGCTGGGGCCGCTACGCCGTCATGGGTGCAGCCATCCGCGCCGAAAAGGGCGTGCGGCTGAATGCGGACCTCGCCCGCCACGTCAGCGCCGCGATCGCCAAAGAGCCCGCTCTTCTCGCCACCGCCGCCGCCCAGCGTCCGGTCAGAGTCGCCTCCGGGTGGGTCCGTCCGGTCGCCGGATTGGGTCTGGCTGCGGGCGTCGCAGCCTTGTCGATCCTGTGGATGCGATCGCAGTCCCCGGATCAGGCGTCGCCGGGCACACTCGTCGCCTCCAATGGAGTGGCTGCCGCACAGCCGGTCAGCCGCCGCATACCCGAGACCGCCGCGGAAAGCGCGCCGGTGCGTCAGAAGAGGAGCCGGAGTGGGGGTAGCCTCGCCAACGTCGCTTTGGCCGCCAACGCCGGCGACTCGATCAGCTATGTCGTGCCGAAACCCAAGAGCCAGCGCACCACGAACATTGCCGGGACCACGCTGGCCAGCTATGTCGTCGCCCACAGCGAATTCTCTTCGCCCGTCACCCGTCGCAATCTCCTGTCGGCCCTGATGACCGGAGAGTCGGGAACCGGAACCACTTCCGCGGAGTCGGATGAGACTTCCGAGGATGTGAAGGACGATGGTCAGAATTCGCAGTAGCGAGCGGCTCGGTTGGTTCGTATTGGCTCTGGTCGTCGCGACGGCCGCAGCCGCGGACGAGCCGGCCAAATGGCTCGAGCGCATGAACAGGGCGCTCACGACCCTGAACTACGACGGGACTTACTCTCACTGGCACGGTGGCCGGGTCGAGACGCTGCGAATCATTCACCGCGTCCTGGACGGCAAGGTTTCCGAGCGACTGGTCTCGCTGGATGGCTCCGGACGGGAATTCATCCGCACCGGCGGGGACGTGACCTGTTATTTCCCCGACCAGCGCCGGGTCGTCGTGGAGCCGCGTCCTTCGGAGGAGTCCCTGTTCGGGATCTTCCCCGCCCTGTCCGGACAGACTGCCTCTTCATACGAGATCAAGGACGTCGCCCGGACCAGAATCTCGGGACGCGCTACGCACGAGATCGTGGTCAATCCGAAGGACGAATTCCGTTACGGCTACCGCTTGTGGATCGATGAGTCCACGGCGATGCCGGTCAAGACCCAGCTCTGCGACGCCCATGGCAACGTCATCGAGCAGATCGTGTTTTCCAGCCTGACCCGCAAGGCGCACATCCCCGATAGCGCATTCAAGCCCGACGTCTCCACTGACGGCTTTCAGTGGGTACGCACCGAGTTGCCGACCACGAAAGAGAACGTGGTCCCGCGGTCGATCGTATGGGATACATTGAAGATGCCGCCCGGATTCAAGATGCGGGCGCGCTCATCACAGGTGCTGCCGGGCTCGAGCGGCCCGGTGGATCACGTGGTGCTGACAGACGGCATGGCCTCGGTCTCAGTGTTCGTCGAATCGCAGCCCAAGTCGCCTGCGGGCCAGCAGGTCAGCGGCGCGGAAGCCGCGACTGTTGGTTCCTCGTCGGTGTACACAACCGTCGGCGACGGGCGAAAGGTAACGGCTGTAGGTGAGGTGCCGCTCGCCACTGTGCGGGCCATCGCCAACTCCTTCCAGGCACAAGGTGCGCCGCCAGCGCCAGCTACGACGACTCCTCACCCCTCACTGCCATCGCAAGCCGCCATGGGTCCGGCGCCCACTCCGGTGATGGGCGGCGGCCGTCGTTGACCTCACGACTGACGGTCGTTCATCGCCACGAGTGCGACCTGTGCGATGAGATGGTCACGGAACTCGAGCAACTGGCGACGCGGGTGACGCTTCCGTCGATCGAGATCGTCGATGTCGACGCGGACCCCGTTCTTCAGCGTCGACACGGCCTGGATGTCCCGGTCCTGCTCCTGGATGGCACGGTAGTCTGTCGCCACCGGCTGGATGTGCCCGAATTGCAACGCCTGCTGCGCACAACCCGTTGAAAAGGTGAGGTCAATCGTGCCTCCGACACCCCCGGCAAAAACCACGCTTTTGCCGGCGCCAGGCCGGGCGCTTGCCTCAATTCTGCCCAAATCGCCGCCCCAACGACACTCCCGGCAAAAACCACGCTTTTTGCCGGCGCCAAGCTGAGCGTCGGCCTCGATTCTGCCGAAATCGCCGCAGGCGATTTCGGCCAATAAGCTAGAATCCGCGCCGCCGCTACGGGTACTGGCGCGGCGTACGCGACAGCTTCTTAGGCTTATTCCGATTCATGCGGCTCATTCGTAACTTTTCGATCATCGCCCACGTCGACCACGGCAAATCGACGCTGGCCGACCGGTTCATCCAGACCTGCGGCGGCCTGCAGGACCGGGAAATGCAGTCCCAGGTGCTGGACTCCATGGAGCTCGAGCGCGAGCGCGGGATCACCATCAAGGCCGCCAGCGTCACTCTCTATTACACGGCGAAGGACGGCGAGCGCTACCAGCTGAACATGATCGACACGCCGGGCCACGTCGACTTTTCGTACGAGGTCTCGCGGTCGCTGGCTGCATGCGACGGGGCTTTGCTGGTGGTGGACGCATCCCAGGGCGTCGAAGCCCAGAGCGTCGCCAACTGCTACACGGCGATCGAGCAGGGCCTGGAAGTACTGCCGGTCATCAACAAGATAGACCTGCCCTCGGCGGACCCCGACCGGGTCATGCAGGAGATCGAGGACATCATCGGGATCGACGCGACCGATGCGGTGAAGGTCAGCGCCAAGACGGGCGAGGGCGTCGACATCCTGCTGGAAGAACTGATCAAACGCATTCCGGCGCCGAAGGGCGACCCCGACGCGCCGCTCCAGGCGCTGATCATCGACTCGTGGTTCGACAACTACGTGGGCGTCGTCTCTCTCGTGCGCGTCGTCAACGGAAGCCTCAAGGCCGGTGACAAGATCCGGGTCATGGCGGCCGGCCGCACGCACACCGTCGACAAGCTGGGGCGCTTTACGCCAAAGTCGATCGTCCAGCGCGAGCTGGTGACCGGCGATGTCGGGTTCGTGATAGCCGGGATCAAGGAAATCGATGGCGCTCCGGTCGGCGACACCATCACCCTCGAGAACCGCCTGAGCGCCACGGCGCTGCCGGGTTTCAAACAGATCAAGCCGCGGGTGTTCGCGGGGCTCTTCCCGGTCAACTCCGAGGACTACGAGAGTTTCCGCGACGCGCTCGCCAAGCTGCGCTTGAACGACTCGGCGCTGCACTACGAGCCCGAAGTCTCGGGCGCGTTGGGATTCGGGTTCCGCATCGGTTTCCTCGGGCTGCTGCACATGGACATCGTGCAAGAGCGTCTCGAGCGCGAGTACCAGCTCGCTCTGGTGACGAGTGCGCCGACCGTGGTTTACGAGGTTGCGAAGACCGACGGCAAGCTCCACTACGTCGACAATCCCGCGAAGTTGCCGCCGTTGAACGAGATCGAGGAAGTCCGCGAGCCCATCATCATCGCCAACATACTGGTCCCCCCGGACCACGTGGGCGCGGTGCTGCAGCTATGTACCGAGAAGCGCGGCAAGCAGAAGAAGATGCAGTACCTGGGCACCCAGGTGTCGTTGCAATACGAGTTGCCGCTCGCCGAGGTGGTGCTCGATTTCTTCGACCGCCTGAAATCCTCGAGCCGCGGCTACGCTTCGTTCGACTACGAATTCAGCCATTTCGAAATGGCGCCGCTGGTCAAGCTCGATATCCTGATCAACGGCGAGATGGTGGATGCGCTGTCGATCATCGTCCATCGTGACAGCGCCTATCAGCGCGGTCGCGAGCTGGTGGACAAGATGCAGGAGCTGATTCCCCGCCAGATGTTCGAAGTGGCCGTGCAGGCAGCCATCGGCAGCTCGGTGATCGCACGCGCCACCGTCAAGGCATTGCGAAAAAACGTGCTCGCGAAGTGTTATGGCGGCGACATCAGCCGCAAACGCAAACTTCTCGAGAAGCAGAAGGAGGGTAAGAAACGCATGAAACAGGTCGGCCACGTCGAAATCCCTCAGGAGGCGTTTCTCGCCGTCCTGCAGGTGGGTCGCAAGTCATGAGCGCACATCAGTCGCTCCGTCCGCCAGGCTCCGATCGGTGCGGCTGCTGCGCAGCCGCCCGGGCGTAGGTGACCTCCATGTGGATGCAGGTCGTCACCCTGATGTCGTGGATCGCTATTCCGGTGACATTCATCACCGTCCTGGACGACTGGTTCCGGCGGCCCTACCGGCAGATTGCCGCGGCGCCGCAGCGGGCGCCGGATCCGCCGCTGATGACGGTCCTCTATTACGTCGTGCCGCTATTCGTAGCCGCCGGAGTCATCCGCCTGCTCGCGTCCGAGCGGTTGGATTTCAGCGCCGTGCTCCTGGCGATCAGTGTGGTCACGGGGGTGGTCTGGATGCTGGATGTCCTGTTTTTCCGCCGCATGCGGGTGGCCGCCGCCCAGGCCGCCGGAAAGGACTTCGGCTCGATCCCGGAGCCGGGAACGGTCGACTACGCCCGCAGCTTCTTCCCGGTGGCCCTGGTGGTGCTGTTGCTGCGCGCCTTCGTGTTCGAGCCCTTCCGGATCCCTTCGGATTCGATGATGCCGACCCTGGTGGACGGGGATTTCATCATTGTGAACAAGTACGCCTACGGCCTGCGCCTGCCGGTCCTGAACCGGAAAATCGTCGCAATCGGCGAGCCGCAGCGTGGGGATGTGGTCGTTTTCCGCTATCCAGTCGATCCGTCCGTGAACTTCATCAAGCGGCTGGTCGGCCTGCCGGGCGACCATATCGAGGTGGATCACGACCGTATCACCGTCAATGGCACGCCAGTCCCGTTCAAAGTGGTCGGGCCCTACAACGACGGCTGTTACGTCACTTTCCAGCTCGCGGTGGAGAAGCTAGGCGATCATGAGCACCAGGCGATGTTGTGTCCCACTCACTGGGAGCCCGGTCTCGGTCAGGAGCCGCCGGTGGGCTGCAACCGCAAGGACACGCGGGGTTATGTCTGCCCCCAGGGCCAGGACGCCTCCGCCCTCCTCGACGGCGGCGATCGCGAGAAGTTCTCGAAGGTCGTGCCGCCCGGTGAGTACTTCATGATGGGCGACAACCGCGACAACAGCGACGACGGCCGCAGCTGGGGCTTCGTGCCGGAGGACAATCTGGTCGGCAAGGCGACCCGGATCTGGTTCAATTGGGATCTGGGACGCACGGGCGGGCCTACCTGGAGTCGGGTCGGGACGGCCATCAAGTAGCGACTGACGGAGGAATCATGCGTTCGCGACAACGGGGTATCACCTTCATCGGCTGGTTGTTCCTGCTGACACCGTTGGCAATCTTGGGTTATACCGGTGTGCGTCTCACCCCGGTCTACCTCAACTACATGAAAGTCGTCCGCTCGCTCGACGCGGTCGCCACCGAGTTCAGGGATGGCGGTGTGAATCCGGGTCAGCTGAAGGGCTCGTTGGAAAAGCATTTCGAGATCGAGAGCATCGACTACCCGGACGTCAAGGACGTGAAGATCGATCGCGACGGAAAGCAGTGGGTGGTCACGGCGGCGTTCGATGATCAGGCGCCGCTGTTCGCCAACATCTCGATCCAGGTAGCATTCGACAAGTCCGTCAGGATCGGTACGGCAGGCGCCGACTGATGGCTTCCGGGAGCCTGCTCGGGTAGCGTTAGTGACTGACGAGTGGCCGGTTCCCTGGGTTCGCGACAAGTTAGGTTATGAGCCGCGCGATGCGGCTTTGTTCGCCGCGGCGCTGACACACCGCAGCGCCTCCGGGCGTAACAACGAGCGTCTCGAGTTCCTCGGCGACGCCGTTGTCAACCTGGTGATTGCCCGTCATCTGTTTCAAGCCTTTCCGGAGGCCAACGAGGGCGACCTCAGCCGGCTGCGCGCCCGGGTCGTCAGCGCCGAGCCGCTGGCTGTCGTGGCCGCGGGTATTTCCCTTGGGGATACCCTGCATCTGGGTTCCGGTGAGCTCAAGACCGGGGGATTCCGCCGCGAATCCATCCTCGCGGACGCCCTCGAGGCGGTCTGTGGCGCGCTGTTTCTGGACGGGGGCCTGGAAGCGGCCGAGCGGGTGATCGAGAACCTCTTCGAGGAGCGCATTGCCTCCCTCCCGGCTCCGGCATCGCTCAAGGATGCGAAGACCCGTTTACAGGAGTATCTGCAATCGAGAGGCTATGCGCTTCCGCGCTATCTCATCGAGCGCACCGAGGGGGAGGCGCACGCACAAACCTTTCACGTATTGTGCGAGGTGACTGAACTGGGGTTGCAGGCCCAGGGCAGCGGATCCAGCCGCCGAAGGGCGGAACAGGAGGCCGCGGAGAAGATCCTGCGGAGTATCGAGACCGAAAATGAATGAACCCGTCGACCCCGCACAGGGCGCGACCGCGCAGGCGAGCGATTCCTTCCGCAGCGGCTTTGCGGCCCTGGTCGGCCGACCCAATGTCGGTAAATCGACGCTGTTGAATGCGTTGGTCGGCGAGAAGTTGAGCATCGTCACGCCGCGTCCGCAGACCACCCGCCATCGGATCCTGGGAATCACCAACCTGCCGAACGCCCAGATCGCGTTCGTCGATACGCCCGGTCTGCACAGCCACGCCAGTCGCGCGCTCAACAAGGCGATGAACCGGACGGCAGCCACGGCGCTCGATGATGCGGATCTCGTCGTACTGGTTGTTGAAGCCCTGAAGTGGACGTCCGAGGACGACCTCGCCCTGGCCCGGATCGTGAAGTCGGGCCGTCCCGCAATTTCGGCCGTGAACAAAGTCGACCTGGCCAGACCCCGCGAACGGTTGCTGCCGTATCTGGCGCATCTCGGGGAGCGGCACGGGTTTTTGGAGATCATGCCGATTTCGGCGCTCAAGGACGATGGGGTGGGGAAGTTGAAGGAGACGATTGCCCAGCATCTTCCGGTGGCGCCGGCGATGTTCATGGACGGTGAGCGGACCGATCGGAGCATCGAGTTTCGCGTGGCCGAGATGATACGCGAGAAGTTGACTCTCGAGCTCAACCAGGAAGTGCCCTACGGCATTGCAGTCGAGGTCGAACAGATGGTCGAGCAGGATGGGCAACTCGCCGTCGATGCGGCCATCTGGGTGGATCGCGACGGCCAGAAACCGATCGTCATCGGCGCGAAGGGCGAACGCCTGAAGCGGGTGGGCCGATCGGCGCGGATCGCGCTCAACGGGATGCTCGGCCGCCGTCTGCACCTGAACCTGTGGGTCAAGGTGCGTGAGAACTGGGCAGACAATGCGCGGGCGTTGAAGGCTCTGGGACTGGAATGAGCCGCCGCGTCAGCCTGGCGCCAGCGTACATCCTGCATCATCGGCCGTATCGCGATACGAGCCGGATTCTCGAGGTTCTGACACGCGAGCACGGGAGGCTGTCGCTCTTCGCTCGCGGAGTCCGGGGCCCCAAGGCAAAACTCGCTTCGGCGTTGCAGCCGTTCCGGCTCCTGCTGCTGTCATGGACGGGGCGGGGAGAGGCTGCGCAGCTGACCGGCGCGGAGATCGGCGAATTGGAGCCCGCGGTGGTGGCCGACCGCCTGATGCCGGCGTTTTATCTGAATGAGCTGCTGCTGAAGCTCACCACGAGGCACGACCCGCTCCCGGCATTGTTCGACGAGTACCACGCGATGTTGGGGGTGCTACGCCAGCCCTCCACGGCTGCGGGCCCCGAGGGGGGCCGGGCGAGCTACGAGCCGCGTCTGCGGATCTTCGAGAAGCGGTTGCTGGACACGCTGGGCTATGGCGTCGATCTGTCCAGCGAGGCGCAGACAGGTCTGCCGATCGAGGTGCAGGGGTACTATCATTTCCGTCCGGCTCAGGGACTGTTCGTGACGGTCGAAGGGGCGGTGGGCGCGGTCGCCGGCCGCTCGCTGATTCGTCTGGCGAGCGAAGTCCTCGAGGAGCGCCGGGACCTGGAGGATGCGCGTCGCGTGCTGCAAGCAGCGATCGCGCACTGTCTGGAAGGGCGGGAGCTTTCCACGCGTGTCGTGGCGAAGTCGATTGCACGTCGCGAGACGAGGGCGCCTCGGGACGTTGAGAGCGGGGAGACTGGCGAATGAATGGTGGCACCATTGCACTCGGAATCAACATTGATCACGTGGCGACCCTTCGCCAGGCACGCCGCGGGCGCTTTCCTGATCCGGTTCATGCGGCCCTGACCGCAGAGATAGCGGGTGCGGATAGCATCACCCTGCACCTGCGCGAGGATCGAAGGCACATCCAGGACAATGATGTTCATGTGCTGCGCGGTCTGCTGAAGACGCACATGAATCTCGAGATGGCGGTGACCGAGGAGATGTTGACCATCGCCAGCCAGGTGCGACCGCAGGACTGCTGTCTTGTCCCGGAGCGCCGTGCCGAAGTCACGACGGAAGGTGGCCTCGACGTTGCCGGTCAGGTTGCTCGTATGAAGGACGCTGTCGCACGCCTTGGCGCAAGCGGCATCCGTGTAGCTCTGTTCATCGATCCGGATCCGCGGCAGATCGATGCCGCGGCGCATGCCGGTGCGCCCGCCATCGAGTTGCACACGGGCGCGTACGCGGAGGCCACGGGATCGCGGCAGGCGACAGAGTTGGAACGCTTGCGCGCCGGTGCCCGTCAGGCAGCTGCGTTGGGCATCATCGTCCACGCCGGCCATGGGCTGGACTATCACAACGTTCAGCCGGTCGCGGCCATCAACGAGATCGTCGAGCTCAACATCGGGCATTCGATCATTTCTCGTGCCGTGTTCGATGGCCTGTCGGTCGCGATCCGCGACATGAAGGCGCTCATGGCAGCCGCACGCGCATGATCTTCGGCATCGGCGTTGACGTGCTCGAGGCCAAGCGCATCGTGCACACGATCGAGCGTTTCGGCGATCGGTTTCTCAATCACCTCCTGATGCCGGCCGAGCGGGCGCAGATGGCCCATACCCAGCGTCCGCAGCGGTTCGTTGCCATGCGATTCGCGGCCAAGGAGGCGATCGTCAAGGCCATGGGCACAGGCTTCGCGCACGGTGTGTGGATCCGTGACGTGGGTGTCGTTCAGAACTCGTGGGGGAAGCCGGAAGTCGTCTTCTCGGAGCGCGGCGAACGGGTGCGCAAGGGTTTGGGGATCGGAGAGGGCCACGTCACGTTGACGGACGAGGCCGGCCTGATCGTCGCGGTCGCGGTGTTGATGAAGGCCGGCGCGACGTGAACGTCCTGGTTTTCGACATCGAAACCGTACCCGACGTCGAGTTGGGCCGCAGGCTCCACGGCCTCGAAGGCCTTGCCGACGGCCAGGTGGCAAAAGCCATGTTTGCCTTGCGGCGGCAGCAGAACGGGACCGATTTCCTCGGCCTCGAGCAACAGCGGATCGTTGCGATCTCCTGCGTGTTGAGCCGACCCGATCAATTGCGCGTATGGAGTCTGGGTGACATCGCAGCCTCCGAGGAAGAGCTGATCACGCGCTTTTTCGACGGAATCGACCGGTTTACGCCCGACCTGGTGTCCTGGAACGGATCGGGATTCGATCTGCCGGTCCTGCAGTACCGGGCGTTGCGCGCCCGTATCAGCGCCCCGCGCTTCTGGGAGACCGGAGAGGGGGACCGGGACTTTCGCTATAACAACTATCTCAGCCGCTATCACTGGCGGCACACCGACCTGATGGACGTGTTGTCGGGCTTTCAGGCTCGCGGCCGGGTGTCCCTGGAAAAAATGGCGTACCTGCTCGGGCTGCCCGGGAAGCTGGGGTTCTCCGGGGCCAAGGTCTGGGACGCCTACCTCGCGGGAGACCTGCTCGGGATCCGGCGGTATTGCGAGACGGACGTGCTCAACACGTATCTGGTGTATCTGCGCTTTCAGCTGCTGCGTGGGCAATTCACGCCCGAGCGGCACGACGAAGAGGTGGAGCGGGTGAAGCTTCTGTTGCGCACCGGAGCGGAGAAGGAGCCTCACTTCGCGGAGTTCTTGCGTGCGTGGCAAGGTTAACCGCGACGCGGTGGAGGAGCTTGGCAGCGTCGCCGCCCTCACTCATGAAGGTGAGGGGGTTGTGCGCGGCACTCAGGGGACGGAGCCGGGGAAGCCGGGCACCAAGACCGTCTTTGTTGCAGGCGCGTTGCCCGGCGAGTCGATCCGATTCAAGCGTGTCCGCCGGCATCGCCAACACGATGAAGGTCAGCTGCTCGAGGTCCTGACCGCCTCGAGTGACCGTGTGACACCGAAGTGTGTCCATTTCGGAGTCTGCGGCGGATGTGCCCTGCAGCATCTGTCACCCGAGGTGCAGATTGCGGCCAAGGACGCTGAGGTGCGCAGTAACTTCGAGCGTGTTGCCAGGATTGAGCCTGACACGTGGCTCGAGCCCATGCGCGGTCCTGTTTGGGGCTACCGCAGGCGCGCCCGCTTGGGCGCCAAGTACGTCATCAAGAAGGGGCGAGGGGTCGTTGGGTTTCGGGAGCGGTTGGCGCCGTACGTGGCGGAGCTGACGCGCTGCGAGGTGTTGGCGCCGCCAGTCGATGGGCTGATTACACCTCTCGCCGAGCTGTTAGGCGATTTGAGCATCCGTGAGCGGCTGCCGCAGATCGAGGTGGCGGTCGCGGACAACGTCACCGCGTTGGTGTTGCGGGTGTTGGAACCGCCGACAGGTGATGACTTGGACAAGCTGCGGCGCTTTGGCGCGGCGCACGGGGTGCAGTTTTATCTACAGCCGGGAGGCTTGGATACGGTTCGGGCCTTGGAGGGTAAGGTGGACCCTCTCCTTTACCGACTGCCCCGGTTCAACCTGGAGATGGAGTTCCTTCCGACGGACTTCATCCAGATCAACGGCGCCATCAACGAGACGCTGGTCAGCCGCGCCGTAGACCTTTTGGGTCTGACCGCCGACTCGCAGGTTCTCGATCTGTTCTGCGGTTTGGGCAACTTCACCCTGCCGCTGGCGAGGGTCGCCGGGCGGGTCGTGGGTGTCGAGGGCGACCGGGCCCTGGTGGAGCGGGCGCGACACAACGCCCGTCGCAACGGCCTCACCAACGCCGAATTCCACGTCGCCGACCTGTTCAAACCCTTCGCGGTCCCGGGCGGGCCGGGTCGTGGCGGCGGACAGGCAGGTGAGTCGCCGGGCCCTGCGCCCCCGTGGGCGACGGGCGTCAGCTACACTCACATCCTGCTCGACCCGCCCCGAGCGGGCGCGCGCGAGATCCTGCCGTATGTGGCCACCTTGCGGCCGCAGGCGGTCCTGTACGTGTCGTGCCACCCGGGCAGTCTCGCCCGCGACGTAGGCGTTCTGGTGCATGAGTTTGGCTTCGCCGTGCGGGCGGCGGGAGTGATCGATATGTTTCCCCATACCGGCCACGTGGAGTCGCTGGCCGTCCTGACACCGGGGCGGCCCAAGCGATGAGCCTGGGGCCGTTGATGATCGACCTCCTCGGGACCTCGCTGACGGCCGAAGAAATCGGGCTTTTGCAGCATCCTCTGGTCGGCGGTGTGATCCTGTTCACACGCAACTACGCTGATGCGGATCAACTGACGGCGTTGGTTGCCGATATTCATCGGGTCAGGACCCCGCAACTGATCGTCGGTGTCGACCACGAGGGCGGCAGGGTCCAGCGATTCCGCAGCGGGTTTTCGCGGCTGCCCCCGGTCCGGCGCATCGGCCACGAGTTCGATCTGAACCCGAAGGCCGGGCTCGAGATGGCCCGGCAGATGGCCTGGCTGATGGCGGCGGAGCTGCGTTCCCACGGGATCGACATCTCGTTCGCGCCCTGCGTGGACCTGGACTACGGCGCCAGCGAGATCATCGGCGACCGTGCCTTCCACTCCCGTCCGGAGGTGGTCGGGCAGTTGGCGGTGGCCTACATGCACGGGATGCGGGATGCCGGCATGGCGGCGACCGCGAAGCATTTTCCGGGCCATGGCGCGGTGGTGGCGGATTCGCACCTGGCGCTCCCCGTCGACCGGCGCGAGCTGGCCGACATGGAGGAGGACATGGCCCCGTATCGGCGGCTGATAGCCAATGGTCTGCCGTCGGTGATGGTGGCGCACGTGCTGTATCCGGCCGTGGATGGAGCGATAGCGAGCCTGTCGTCGCGTTGGATTCGCGACGTGTTACGCGGTGAGATGAGGTTTCAGGGCGTAGTGTTTTCCGACGACTTGTCAATGAAAGGCGCCGCGGCTGCCGTGGGCGATATCGTGTCCCGGGCCCGGGCGGCCCTGGCCGCCGGCTGCGACATGCTCCCGGTCTGCAACGACCGGCCCAGCGTGGTGACGCTGTTGGACAAGTTGAATGTCGAGCCGGAGCCGGCTTCCCGGCTGCGGCTCGTGCGACTGCACGGACGCGAAGGTTTGACCCGGCAGGATCTGATGATGACTCGCGAATGGTTGCACAGCCAGGAATTGCTCGCCCGCAGCGCCGCGGCTCCGGCCCTGAAGCTCGAGTCGGGCGACAACACATGAACAACTGGTCGGCAGAAGGCTGGCGGAACATCGTCGACGGGGCTCCCGAAGGCATCGTTATTTGCGATGCGACGGTCGCCGACCATCCCGTGGTGTATGCGAATGCGGCTTTCGCCCAGATGTGCGGCTATCCGGTGTCCGCGCTCCTCGGAACCAACTTACGCGTGCTGCAAGGTAACGATCGCGATCAGGAGGCCCGACAGAGAATGCGTGAGGCGCTCGAGAAGGGCGAGCCCGCCCGGGTGCTGGTCCGTAACTACCGCCCCGATGGCACGCTGTTCTGGAACGAGTCCGTCATCCAACCGGTGCGCGATGCCGGCGGCAAGCTGACACACTTCATTGGTTATCACCGTGACGCGAGCGATCGTCTCAAGAACTCCGACAAGGCCGCCCCGGGGCTGCCTCCCTGGCTGCGTGAGGATCGGCTCACCGGCCTGCACTCCCGCGCGTATTTCGAAGAACTGCTGCAGCGGGATTGGATGCTCGCGCAGCGCGACTCACACGAGATCGGCCTGACCCTGTTCGACATCGACAACCTCGCTACCTACAACGAGACATTCGACAAAGCAGCGGGGGATGCGTGCATTCGCCGCATTGCCCGGGTCGTCGCGGCATCGTACAGGCGTGGTGGCGACCTCGTTGGTCGTTGGGATGGCGGCACATTCGCGGTTCTGACTCAAGGCGAAGCCGCCGAAAAGGCTTCGCAGTACGCTCAGGTCGTTGCCCAGCGCGTACGCGATCTGCTGATGCATCACCCGCGCGCCGGCGCGAAGCGCTTCGTCACGATGAGCGCTGGTGTTGCCAGCCTCGTGCCACCCCGTGAGTTGGCGTTGGATGCGCTGCTCAAGGCGTGCAAGGCCGCGCTCGCGCGCGCCAAGACCAAAGGTAAGGACGATATCGCGACCGCGGAGTCCACCGACTTTCACTAGGTGCGCGGCCCCACCAGCGGGCCATCAGTGCGGATGCCAACATTTCTCGTGGCGAGACTTGCGCACGGTAAGTAGGTAGGCGTGCTTCGCTCGCGTCGTCACATCGTACCCGTTGACGGCTATCCAGCCATTGCGACTAATAGCCACGGCTTCGGTCAATCTTACCTTCCCGTGCAGCGAGCTGCGTGGATCGAGTAGTAACGTCAAATTCCACAGACGACCGCCTCGCGTAACGAACGCACGTTGCTCGACAGAGGCAGTGCCAGGCACGCGGACATCCGACCAACCCACGATTTCGCCACAATCGTTGATGCCGTCCGCGTCGCTGTTCAGAGCCGGATCGCGCGCGAGGCTTCCGAGATCGCGCATCCGCCCCCGCCGGTATAGAAACGCGTGCGACGCCGACCCAACAGTCGAGCTGCCCACGACTTCATCGAAATCATTCACCCCGTTGGCACTGGAGTAGGTGTCATCGCCAAGCGCTCCAAGGTCCGTGGGCTGGCCGTTCACCCACAACGCGGCGTGAATGCCCGACTGGACCTGTCCGCCGCCGTCGGGGTCCGGAGGCTGTGCCCCCCAGGACGACCATCCCACGGCATGCCCGAGTCGGTTGATTGCGGCGCCGCCGCTCTGGGCGTCACAGAAGCCGAGCCCGCACTGCAGCAGCGGCACCAGACCGATCCGTGACTGATCCAGCAGGTCGGACACGACACCTGATTGAAGCCCGGCCAAATCGGTCGAATTCCACACCGCCTGCCGATGATTGTTCACACCGGACCCGGTGCTGAAGAAAGTATTCGAAAATACCGTGATTCCGCCGTTTGCCAGCCAGACGATGGCCTGGGGACGTGTCCCTTGGCTGGAGTTCGTGCCAATGATGTTGCCGAGAGCATCGATCCCTGCAGCGTACGCGCTGCAATTTGTACCCTGACAAGGCAACTGAGTTACCTCACCGGTGCGGCTTCGATACAGGAATGCCCCGGAAGGCTGACTGGATCCCGAGTCTCCCACGACGTCGCCGTCGTTGTTAAGGGCCGCCGCGTGAGTCAGGGGCGCGGGAATTTCGACAATCGAATATCCGGCGGCTTGCAGCGGCGTAACAAGGAGTAGGGAGAACAGAAATGGTAACAAAAGCGACAACCCGGGTCGCAGCATGGCGGTCTCCTGACAGTGTGCCGACCCCCGATCGTTCTGCATTGTTGTCTTCGTAGCCGGCTTGCTGTAGCAATAACCGGACCGCCACCCGGAGGCGGCCATGCGCGACGTGCTGGGACTACCGTTGGAAGTCTGGGGCGGTGCGGCACTACGTTACGACGCGCCGAAGCACCCTCCGGTGCTGGCTTGGAATCCATTCCCGGCAACGACCCAATACTTCGCGCCGTCGACCAGCGCGTTCATGATCAACTACTCCGTCGACGATATGGGCGCTCTACTCGAGCGGCTGCGCGCGAAGGGCGTCGAAATTCTCAAGCGCGACGAGAACGACCCAAAGGGGGCGCTTCGCGTGGATTCTCGATCCGGAAGGCAACAAGGTCGAGTTGTGGGAGCCGAAACGGTAGGTCCACGTGGGCGGATCGCTCACAGCGGCCCGCGTGCACGCGCGCCCATTAGGCCGGCCGCTGTCAAGGATTCTGCCCTTGACTAATCCTTGCTGAGGTACCACAGTGCCGGCATGGCCCGTGTGACCGGAAAATTCCAGATCACCCTTCCCAAACGGCTGGTGGATGCCTATGGCATTCGCATTGGCGATGAAGTTGAGATCGTCGCCGCCGGGGACGCTATTGCCATCCTTCCAAGCGCGTCGGCAGGAAAGTCGTTCTCACCGGAAGAACGAGTGCGTCATTTCGACGCGGCAACACGACGGCAGGCTGCGCGGTCTGCAGGGAGTGTTTCCGGCGGCGACGCAGACCGCGGCTGGACCCGGGATGAGTTATACAGTCGTGGCCGGCCTCGTTGACACCAACATTCTGGTGTATCGGTTCGATCCCCGCTTTCCGGCGAAGCAGGCTCGCGCGGCTGAGTTCCTTCGCAATGGCATCGCTGATAACTCACTGGTTCTCGCGCACCAGGCGATCATTGAGTTTGTTTCCGCGGTAACCAAGCCGATCGCGGGTAAGAGATCCCTCCTGACAGTCGAAGAGGCGCACCGTGAGGCCGAGGATCTGCTCGTGCAGTTTCCGGTGATTTACCCCACGGAGAACACTGTTCGTACTGCCCTGCGTGGCGCGGCGCTCTACAAACTCTCATGGTTCGACGCTCACATGTGGGCCTACGCGGATGAGCGCGGCCTCGACCCGTTATGGTCTGAAGACTTTGAGGACGGCCGGATGTACGGACGTGTCAGAGTCGAAGACCCGTTTCGCGGTGGCGTTCACGAGCCGAGAACGCCGTATGGAGCGCGGACCTAGGGGAGCATGGAGAAATGACTGCGCGATCGGTTCGGGTTGCAGCTGTGCAGAGGGTGTCGGAAAACGGCGAGCGTCAGGTCAATCTGCACAACGCCGGTCGTTGGGTACAACAGGCGGCGAGTTCAGGCGCGAAGCTCGTAGCACTCCCTGAGTTGTTTTCCGGCGGTTATTGGCTGAACGAACGAGCCTGGGACACGGCAGAACCGCAGGACGGGCCTACCGAAGCATGGTTGCGCGACATCGCGCAACGGTACGGAAGGTCTTTCCGCTGATTGAAGCGATGGGGGCCCGGTCGTACCGGGCGAATGCCCGCAGGCGCACGCAAGCGCGGGCGGTCGGCCGCGGCCAAGTGCCGCTCAGCGACCCGGAGGGCGCTTTCCCTGAGTCGGTGTTACCAGCGCGATCACGCCGAACGCGGGGTGGTCATAGTAGTTGCGCTCGTAGAAGCGAACCCGACGACTCTGATTCATGACGAACGTCGTGCCGGGCGCGGCGCCGATACCAGCAGGCGGCGAGGGCGACGCATAACTCAGGGACACTCCCAGATGCAGGTACTGGCCGCGCTCCAGGAATACCGTGCCGCTGAGGCCCGGCGCGTCAGCACCGAGGCGTTGAATGGGAAAGCCGGCGCGAGTACCCCATGCACTCGCGGTCTGTGACCACGCAATGTGGGCAACAGGCGTGTAGGCGCCGCTGGATTTGAGTCGGTTCTCGATGTCATTCAACTGAAAGCCGGTCGCAGGAAGTACCGCGACGAAGCGCCCGACGTTCGCGGCCTGTGAGGTCTCGGCGTTGGCTTCCTCGCCGGCGACCGTGCTGTCGTTGGCGCCGCCTTCGGCGCTCCAGTTCTCCGGACCGCCGACGGAAGAGTTGGCCCGGAAGACGATCAACTCGATGTTGTAGGTCGTCGCGTTGGCGTCCTGCGACACGGCCGGTGCGGTCGGGACGAGGACTGCGCCGACTCCCAGGGCGGCGAACGCGGCGATGCGGGCGGCCTGGCGGCGGGTGAAATGAGAAGTCATGGGCCGATTTTACCGCTTCTTGGGGTGCGCCGGCGCACCGGTGCCTTTTGGCGACGCGGCGGGAGATGGCTTGGGCGCCGGCGGCTTCTCGCCGAGCCGTTTGAGCAGATCGGCAGCGAACTCGAATCGCATCTCTTCCTTGGGCAACGGCCGGGAAACGCGCATCTTCAAAGACCCCTCCAGCCGGTACTCCTTCGGAGCCTTCTGAATCATCTTGACCACCGTGCCGGCGTCGATCGAGTTCTGCTCCTCGAACACGACGGTGCCGCCTTGGGCTGCGAGGTCGAGGCGGCGAACCCCGATGCCGCGAGCAACGAGCTTCAGCTTCGCGATCCGCAGCAGGCTCTGGGACATCGGCGGCAGCGGACCGAACCGGTCGTAAATCTCTGCGGTGAGCTCATCCAGTGCCGTATCCGTCTCGGCCGCCGCGATGCGCTTGTACAGCCCGAGCCGCACGTGCACGTCGCCAACATAGCTCTCGGGGAGGAAGGCCGGCAGACGCAGCTCGACTTCCGTCGCGGCGGCGAGGGGCTTGTCGAGAGCCGGTACGCGACCCTCCTTCAGCGCCTTCACGGCGTGCTCGAGCATGTCCAGATACATCGCAAGGCCGATCTCGGTCATCTGGCCGCTCTGCTGCTCGCCCAGCAACTCGCCGGCACCCCGGATCTCGAGGTCGTGAGTGGCGAGCACGAATCCGGCGCCGAGCTCTTCCATCGATTCGATGGCTTCGAGACGTTTGGCGGCATCGCCGGAGAGCGCCTTGCGGGGCGGGGCGATCAGGTAGGCGTAGGCGCGGTGATGGGAGCGACCGACACGGCCGCGGAGCTGGTGGAGCTGCGCCAGGCCCATGTGGTCGGCCCGGTTGATGATGATCGTGTTGGCGGTCGGGACGTCGATGCCGCTCTCGATGATGGTGGTGCAGACCAGCAGATTGAACCGCCGGTGGTAGAAGTCGACCATGAGTTGCTCGAGGTCCCGTTCTCGCATTTGCCCATGGCCGACGCGTACGCCGGCCTCCGGGATCAGCGTCTGAACCTCAGCGGCGATCTTCTCGATGGTCTTGACTTCGTTGTGCACGAAGTAGATCTGGCCGCCACGTCGCAACTCGCGCAGCGCGGCTTCCCGGAGTGTCGGTTTGTGCCATTCGACCACGAACGTCTTGATGGCCAGGCGCTCGGCCGGGGGAGTGGTGATCAGCGACAGATCGCGCAAGCCTCCCAACGCCATGTTGAGAGTGCGGGGAATCGGTGTGGCGGTGAGAGTCAGGACGTGGACATTGGCTCGCAACGCCTGCAGTCGCTCCTTGTCGCGGACCCCGAAGCGGTGCTCCTCGTCGATGACGAGCAGCCCAAGATCCTTGAATCGCGCGTGCGCGTGGAGCAGGCGATGGGTTGCGATGACGATGTCGACGGTGCCCTGCTCGAGCCCCTCGATCGTCGTCTGCGTCTCCTTGGCATTGCCGAACCGGGACAGCGCTTCGATGCGGACCGGCCAGTCGGCGAAGCGATCGCGGAAGTTGGCCAGATGCTGGTGGGCCAGCAGGGTGGTGGGCGCGAGGACGGCAACCTGCTTGCCCGCCTGGACGGCTGCGAAGGCGGCGCGCATGGCCACCTCGGTTTTTCCGAACCCGACGTCGCCGCAGACGATGCGGTCCATGGGCCTGTCGCTGCGCAGGTCCGACAGCACCTGGCGGATCGCCTGGCCCTGATCTTCCGTCTCCTCGAACGGAAACGCGTTGGCAAATGCCTGATAGTCGCTGTCCGCAAACGGCAGACTCAACCCGCGCTGCGCCTTGCGCCGTGCGTACAGGTCGAGCAGTTCCGCGGCGACGTCCCGAATCTGTTCAGCGGCTTTCTTTCGCGCCTTCGCCCATTGGTCGGTTCCCAGCTTGTGCAGCGGAGCGCTTTCGGGCGCGGCTCCTGTGTAGCGGCTGACCAGATGCAGCGAGTGCACCGGTACATAGACCCGGTCGCCATCCAGGTACTCGAGAATCAGGAACTCACCGGACTGGCCGGCGATGTCCATGACCTGCAGACCCACGTAGCGACCGACTCCGTATTCTTCGTGAACCACAGGCGCGCCGGGATTGAGGCTCTGCAGATCCCTCAGGATGGCTTCGGGGTCGGAGGCTGCCCGTTTGCGCTTGCGCTCCTGGCGCGCCCTCGCACCGAAGAGCTGGGCCTCCGAGATGACTGCGATGTGCGGATCCGTCAGCGTCAGGCCTTCGAGATCGGGCGCAACGGTCAAAGCGAGGTCGGCCTTTCCGCCGGCGAACTCCTCCCAGGTCTGTACGGGAGTTACCTCGTGACCGTGGGTGCGGAGCATCTCCTGCAACACTTCGCGGCGGCCCGGAGAGTCGGCGGCAATCAGCACACGACCGTCGAAATCCTTGAGGAAGGCATCCAGGGGCGCGAAGGGGACCTCGGCGCGCGCGTCGATACGCAATCCGTGCGGCGCGGTGGTCGGAAAATTGGCGGTGGCGGCGTCCGGGGCCGTCAGTTCGGTGTCGGTCTTGAACGCCGAGAGCGTGATCGAGGCGAAGGTCGCGAGTTGCTCCTCGAGATCGCGGGGCTGAACGAACAACTCCACGGGCGCGAGTACCGGACGCTCGATGTCGTGGCGCCGATCCTCGTAGCGGGCTCCGATCTGCTCCCAAGAGTGTTCCAACGTTCCCGGCAGAGCGGCGTCCTGGACGATGACGGCGTTAGGAGGGAGGTAGTCGAGCAGCGTGGCCGTTTCTTCGTAGAAGAGCGGTAGGTAGAACTCGATTCCGGCTGGGGCGAGGCCATCGCTCACGCCGCGGTAGACACTCGAGCGCGTCGGGTCGCCGTCGAAGCGGGTCCGCCAGCGGCGGCGGAAATCCTTCACGGCTTCCGCGTCGAGCGGTACCTCGCGAGCGGGCAGGAGCCGTACCCGCTCGAGTGAGTCCAGAGAGCGTTGGGTTTCGGGGTCGAAGCGGCGGATGGCCTCGACCTCGTTGTCGAAAAGATCGATTCTGAGCGGCGCCTCGGAGCCCATGGGGTAGACGTCGAACAGCGAGCCGCGGACGGCAAACTCCCCGGGACTGGCGACCTGGCTCACGCTTGCGTAACCGGCCTCGATCAGGCGCGCCCGGAAGGGCTCTAGCTCCAGAGGCTCTTTTACGGCCAGCTCGAAGGCACGTCCCTGGACGTAGTGGCGGGGCGGCAATCGCTGCATCAGCGTGTCGGCGGCCACGATCAGGCAGCCCTGCTTCACTCTGGGGAGCTCGAAGAGTGTCAGGAGCCGTTCGGAGATGATGTCCGGGTGGGGAGAGAAGAGGTCATAGGGCAGAACCTCCCAGTCCGGGAGAGTCAGGAGCGGCAGACGATCGCCCGCAAAGAAGCGCAGCTCCGCTGTCAATCGCTCGAGCTCACGGGCGGCATCACTGATGACGACGTAAAGCCTTTGGTCGCCTCGCGTTGCATCGGCGAGCGCCAGCGCAGCCGCGCTGCCGTAGAGCTGGTGCCAGCGGACATGGCGATGAGCAGAGGTCGGGATCGGGGGATGAAGCAATGAGGGCATGGAAGAGGGGCGATGGCGCGAAAGCCGCGCAGCTTACCAAGCCTGAGGAAGATGGGGCCCGCCGGGCCCGATCTCAAATGCCGGCAGGGACCCCCGCGACGGTGACCTGCACCCGTGCATCGAGGGGTACGCAGAAGATGTCGATCGGGCTGGTGCGGCCGCGTAACTGCATCGGCGGCAGGGCCGTGGCGCCGACGTTCATACCCTGGGCATCCAGGGACTGCTTGAAGGTGCTCGAGAACAGCATCTCGCCGGAGCGGGCCCGCTGGCACAGCCGGGAGGCGATGTTGACGGTGTCGCCGATGATCGTATAGCTCATGTAGGCCGCGGAGCCGATGTTGCCGGCCACCACGTCCCCCTCGTTGATGCCGATCCCCAGGCCGGTTTCGATCTGGAAGCGGGCCTTCCAGGACAGGGCCAGCTCGGCGAAACCGTCCAGCATCTCCTGGGCGGCCTTGACGGCGCGAGCGGAGCTGTCCGCCTGTTCGAAGGGGACCCCGAAGGCGAGCATCAGGCAGTCGCCGGCCATGTTGAAAACGGTGCCGTCGTAGCGGAACGTAATCTCGGTCAGGAGCGAGAAGTACTCATTTAAGAGAGGGACCACCTCGTGGGGGGAGAGGCGTTCGGACATGGTGGTGAACCCGCGTAGGTCCGCGAATACGACCACGGCATGAGTCCGCACCTCGGCCGCTGACAGGAGGCTCTCGCGAAGCTGGGCATCTTCCAGAATCTTGTCCGCCAGGCGAGGGGAGACATAACGGCGAAAGGTCCGGCGCAGGACGTCCTCGCGGCGACGGATTTCGGCCTCCAGCTGGACGGCTGCTTTCTTGCGACGCTCGGCGCCGGAGCGCACCAGCGCATCGATTCTGGTACGGAGCGACTCGTCCGCGGACACCACTCGATCCCCTTAGTTCTTGATCTGCATGGAGGAGGCTATCACCGGCGCGTCGCCCAGAACAGACCACAGTCGAACAGATCACGGAACTCACCGTCCAACTCCTCGAAAAGGGTACTGGGTCTACATTACGGGGGGTGGACTGTTGACATAGACAGGGATTGGTCCATGCTTCGGCAGCTTGGCGGGTACACCCATCGCGGTGCACCAGCGTGGAAACAACAATCGAAGTCGTATCGGGACGGGATTACGCACGTGGCGGGTTCGGGTCTGCTCGAGGCTATTTCCTCCGAGAATCCTTGTGGAGAGGATCTCGAAGACACACAACTGCTGGCGTCTTTCGACGCCTACCGCTTGTTTGGCCAATCCGCACCCCTGTCAGCCGAAACCGACTGGCGCGACATCCGCGACCGCTCGCTCGAGGCCCTCGGCCAGAGCAAAGACTTCCGACTGTTGGCGCACCTGGGTAGCGCGGCCGTGCGCACCGGCGGGCTGCCCGAATACGTCCCCATACTGGATGCCGCCTCGCAATGGCTGCAAACCTGGTGGACCGAGGTCTTCCCCCGCGTCGACGACGACGCCATCCTGCGCAAGAACGCATTGAACGGCTTCGCCGATCGCATGGCGATCGTCGACGGCCTGCGCCGCTCACCCATCCTGCGCCACCGGCAGTTGGGCGCCGTGTCCATCCGGGATATCGAGATCGCCAACGGCCAGGCGCAGCCGGCCGAGGGCGAAACCCAGGCGCTGGACCTGACACAACTCAACGCCCTGCTCACGAACATCGACCTCGAGGAGTTGACCACCCTGCAGAAGCATTTGCAGGCGGCCCTCGCGAGTCTGAAGTCGATCGAGAGCGTCATGCGGGATCACGGCGGGACCGAAGCCGCGCCGGATTTCGCACTTCTGCAGACACCTCTGGCCCGGACCGCGAAGCTGGTGGGAGACAGCCTGGCTGTCCGCGCCCCAGCGTCCTCGGGCGCACCCGGACAGGCCGATGCCCTCGGGAGCGCCGCAGCCAACACAGCCGGCGGACTCGGTCTGGGCAATATCCGTTCACGTGAAGACGCCACCCGGGCCCTGGACGCCGTGGCGGACTTCTTCAGGGCCAGCGAGCCCTCGAGCCCCATCCCGCTGCTGTTGGAACGAGCGAAGCGGCTGGTGGCGAAAGATTTCCTCGCAGTGCTGGCCGAACTCGCTCCCGAGGCCCTCGGGCAGGCGAAGGCGGCGAGCGGCGTGCGCGATGAGTAACGCGACCCGACATAGAGACGATCGATAACGGGCCGAATAGCAGATACCTACCGGAGGAGCCGTGGCCAAGGCAAGCAGTCAGAAGTTCATCGCGCGCAATCGCGCGCCGCGCGTGCAGATCGAGTACGACGTCGAGCTGTATGGTGCCCAGAAGAAGATCCAGATCCCGTTCGTCATGGGCGTGATGGCCGATCTTTCGGGCGATGCGAAGGAGCCGCTGCCGGGTGTCGAGGAGCGCAAGTTCGCCAGCTTCGACGTCGACAACTTCGACGAGCGCATGAAGTCGATGAAGCCCCGCGTGGCGGTGAGCGTTCCCAACACGCTTACGGGCGAGGGCACGCTGTCGGTGGACATCACCTTCGAGAGCATGGAGGACTTCTCCCCCGCGGCGGTCGCCCGCAAGGTCGATGCGCTGAACAAGCTGCTCGAGGCCCGGACCCAGCTTGCGAACCTGATCACCTA
Source organism: Steroidobacteraceae bacterium (assembly GCA_036499585.1). Classification (GTDB taxonomy): domain Bacteria; phylum Pseudomonadota; class Gammaproteobacteria; order Steroidobacterales; family Steroidobacteraceae; genus 13-2-20CM-66-19. Next base: position 327,833 of record DASYDM010000067.1, on the reverse strand, counting down.
CATGGACGGCAAGGCCGGCGCCGAGGAGCTGATCTCCAAGGCGTTGAACGATCCCGCGCTGCTGGCGTCGCTGGCCGCTCAGGGCAAGCCGAAAGAGGGTTAAGACAATGGCTGAAGCACAAAAGGTCGCAGGGGAAGCCGTTGCCGCCGATGCGGATCAATTCGCGTCGCTGCTGCAGAAACAGTTCAAGCCAAAGACCGACGGCGCTCGCGTCGAGGTCGAGAGGGCGGTGCGCACGCTCGCCGAGCAGGCGCTGCGTGAGACCGCAGTCGTCTCCGACGACGTGGTCGGCACGATCAAGGCGATCATCGCCGAGATCGACAAGAAGCTGACCGATCAGGTCAACGCCATTCTCCACAACGAGCGCTTCCAGCAGGTCGAGAGCGCTTGGCGCGGCTTGCACTATCTGGTCTCCAACACCGAGACCGACGAGATGCTCAAGATCCGTGTCATGAACATCTCGAAGAAGGATCTCGGCAAGACCCTGAAAAAGTACAAGGGCGCGGCCTGGGATCAGAGCCCGGTCTTCAAGAAGCTCTACGAGCAGGAATACGGCCAGTTGGGTGGCGAGCCCTACGGCTGCCTCGTGGGCGACTACTCGTTCGATCACACCCCGGGCGACGTCGAGCTGTTGGGTCAGATGTCGCAGGTGGCCGCGGCCGCGCACGCCCCGTTCATCGCCGGTGCGGGCCCGGGCCTGATGGGCATGGACTCCTGGCAGGAGCTGGCCAACCCGCGCGACCTGGGCAAGATCTTCGGTGCTCCGGACTACGCGGCCTGGCGCTCGCTGCGCGAGTCGGACGATGCCAAGTACCTCGGCCTGGCAATGCCGCGCTTCCTCGCGCGCCTGCCGTATGGCGCCAAGACGAACCCCGTCGAGGAGTTCGAATTCGAAGAGGAGACCGCTGCCGGCGATCACTCGAGGTACACCTGGGCGAACGCCGCCTATGCCATGGCGGTGAACGTCAACCGCTCGTTCAAACAGTACGGCTGGTGCTCGTCGATCCGCGGTGTCGAGTCGGGCGGTGCGGTCGAAGGCCTGCCCGTACACACGTTTCCCAGCGACGACGGCGGCGTGGACATGAAGTGTCCGACCGAAATAGCGATCAGCGACCGGCGCGAAGCCGAGCTCGCCAACTGCGGGCTGATGCCGTTGATTCATCGCAAGAACACCGACCAGGCCGCCTTCATCGGCGCCCAGTCGCTGCAAAAGCCCGCTGAATACGCCGATCCGGATGCCACCGCGAATGCGCGCATCTCGGCGCGTCTGCCGTACCTCTTCGCGAGCTGCCGCTTCGCGCACTACTTGAAGTGCATGGTTCGTGACAAGGTCGGCTCGTTCAAGGAGCGCGCCGACATGGAGCGCTTCCTGTCCGACTGGATCATGGGCTACGTGCTGGGCAACCCCGAGAATGCGGGTGAGACGCTCAAGGCCCAGAAGCCCCTGGCCGGTGCCGAGGTCAAAGTCGAGGAGATCGAAGGCAATCCCGGCTACTACAGCGCGAAGTTCCACTTACGTCCGCACTACCAGCTCGAGGGCGTCAGCGTGTCGCTGAGCCTCGTGTCGCGGCTGCCGTCGCAGAAGCAAGGCTGAGCGGTTCGCGTAACACGCAACGTACTACCCAAACCCAACAGCGCGGACCGCCACGCGCTGTCGACTACCAAGAATGATCATTCCGACAAGGAGACCCCATCGTGGCAGTTGATATGTTTCTCGAGCTGGACGGCGTCAAGGGCGAGTCGATCGACAAGACCCACAAGGGCAAGATCGACCTCCTCGCCTGGAGCTGGGGCCTGTCCAACAGCGGCACCTTCCACCACGGTAGCGGTGGCGGCGCCGGCAAGGCGAACTTCCAGGACATCAGCATCACCAAGTACATCGATGCCGCTTCGCCCGACCTGATGCTCTACTGCGCCAACGGCAAGCATTTCGCCAAGGGCAAGCTCATCGTCCGCAAGGCCGGCGAGAACCCGCTCGAGTACCTGGTGATCGACATCGAGAAGGTGTTGGTCAGTAGCTATTCCACCGGCGGCAGCGGCGGTGAAGAACGCCTGACCGAGAACGTCTCGTTGAACTTCGCGAAAGTGAAGGTCGAGTACGTGACGCAGACGGAGAAGGGCGGCAAGGGTACGCCGCATGCCTTCTCGTGGGACATTGGCGCCAACGCCAAGCCCTGAAGACAACCCTTCGGTGCCGCCCGCCGGATGGCGGGCGGCTGCCACTTAATCTCGCGGGTGAAACATGAGTGCCGCCGACGAGCTGTTTCGGGCAGGTGACCTCGCCGGTTGTCTGACGGAATTGCAGAACGATGTCCGTCGTCAGCCCGCCGACGGCAAGCTGCGCGTGTTCCTGGCGCAGCTGCTCATGGTGACGGGCGACTGGGATCGCGCCCTCAATCAGCTCAACGTGGCCGGTGAGTTGGATGCCGGGGCGTTGCCGATGAAGCACGCTTACACGGCCGCCGTTCAATGCGAACGCGTCCGCGGCGACGTGTTCAAAGGGTTGCGCTCGCCACTGGTGTTCGGCGAGCCACTGCCCTGGATTGCGGCGCTGCTGAAGGCGCTCGCGTTGGATGCCGACGGCAACGGTTCGCAGGCGGCGTCACTGCGCAGCGAAGCCCTCGAGGGGGCATCGACGACGGGCGGCAGCCTCAACGGCAAGCCGTTCGAGTGGGTCGCGGATGCCGACTCGCGGCTCGGCCCCGTCGCCGAGGTGCTGTTGAACGGGGCTTACTACTGGGTGCCGTTCGAGCGCATCCAGCGAATCGAAATCGAAGCGCCCGCGGACATCCGCGACCTGGTCTGGTTGCCGGCGCAGTTCACCTGGTCCAACGGGGGTGAGGCGATGGGCATGCTGCCGGTCCGGTATCCGGGTTCGCATGAGAGTCCCGATGTCGCCATCCGGCTGTCCCGCAAGACGGACTGGTTGGAGCTTGCCGAAGGCCAGTATCGTGGCCTCGGACAACGGCTGTTGACTACGGACGACGACGAGCTCGGCCTCCTGGAGGTTCGCGAGCTGACGCTCGGCGCCGTCGCCGGCGGCTGAGGGTATACGGGATGGCCGAGCTGAGCCTGCGAGAAAGACTTCAGCCCGCACTCATCGACCGTCTCATCGATGAAGACCGACTGACCACGCTGTTCGAAGTAACCTTCCGCACGGAAGAGCTGAAGAAGGCGGGGCTCGCCGAGCGCGAACTCGCAGACATCCTGCAAGGACAGGGGCTTCGGCTGGTTGGGGAGGCGGGGGCGGCCAGCGCCGCTCGCGTGCCCCACCTGACCCTGGCTTCGCCTGGCGGTCGCGTCACTCTCTCGCAGCTGAAGAACCTGCTACTGAAGCCGCCGGGTGCGCCGAAGGGCGTCACCGTTGCGGCACTGTGTGACATTGCGGCTCGCAATGTCCTGAATCAATCGGTGGAGTCCGGCGACAGCAAAGCGGTCTCGTCGCGCAAGCTGCGCGAATACGTCTGTCGTGACCTGGCTTCGTTGCTCAACTCGAACAGCCTGGATGTCAGTGTCGACCTCGGCCGGTTTCCCGAAGTGCAGCAATCCGTTTTGAATTACGGGATGCCCTCGCTCGCCGGCCGTACCGCACGAACTGTCGACCCGCAGCAGACGGCGGCAAGAATCGAGGCGGTAATTCGTCGTTTCGAGCCGAGGCTCTCGCGCGTACGCGTCACTCCGGAACTGCGTGAAGGCGGTGCCGAGGGGCTGGTGCTGGCCTTCCGGATCGAGGCGGAGCTCTGGGGACATCCGGCCCCGCAACAACTCGTGCTGCGTACGAGCATCGACGTCGACTCGGGCGACGTCAGCATCGCCGACTCCAAATAGCCATGGACCCGCGACTTCTCGAATACTACAACCGCGAGCTGCAGTTCGTTCGCGAGATGGGAGCGGAGTTCGCTCAGGCCTACCCGCGTATCGCCGCGCGGTTGGGAATGGATGGCCTCGAGTGCACGGACCCGTATGTCGAGCGGCTGTTGGAAGGCTTCGCGTTCCTCACCGCTCGCGTGCAGCTGAAACTGGATGCCCGCAGTCCGGAGTTCACCCAGCATCTGCTGGAAATGGTGTATCCGCATTTCCTGTGTCCGATCCCCTCGTGCACGGTGGTGGAGCTGGCTCCGGATCTGAAGGACGGCTCGCTGCAGTCGGGGCACCTCGTGCCTCGCGGCACCAGTCTGCGCAGCCCGCTCGCGAAGGGCGATCGCACCTCCTGCGAATTCCAGACTGCGCACGACGTCACCCTGTGGCCGTTGGTGGTCACGGAGGCGAAGTATCTCTCCGGATCCGGTGCCCTCTCGACCCAGGGAATCGTGACTGACGGGCGCGCCCGCACGGCGATCCGCCTGCGACTCAAAGCTTCCCCAGGCGTCAACTTCAAATCGCTCCCGCTCGACACGCTGACGTTCTTCGTCAAGGCGACACCCGATGTGGCGCATCGAGTGTTGGAGCAGGTGGCGGCCGACTGCGTCGGCGTGTACATCCGTTCCACGCGCCAAGGTGCGCAGGTGCAGTTCCGCCCCGGAACGTGCGTGCAGCAGGACGGACTCGATGACTCTCAGGCGCTGCTGCCCGTGACACGCCGAGGCTTCCAGGGTTACCGGCTGCTGCAGGAATATTTCTCGTTTCCGGAGCGGTTCCTGTTTTTCTCCATTCGCGATCTGCGCGGGGCCCTCAGCGCGTGTGACGGCGAGGAGATCGAGATCTACCTGGCGATGGGACGTGCCCAGGCGGGGTTGGAAAACGCGCTCGATGCGTCCCAATTCCGGTTGTGCTGCACACCCGCCGTCAATCTCTTTGCGCGCGCCGCAGATCGGGTGCACGTCAATAACGTCGACACCGAATACCACGTCGTCGCCGACCGCAACCGCCCGATGGATTTCGAGGTGCACAGTCTGCTGAGGGTGGAAGGCATCGGGGAGGGCGGTGAGTCGATCGCACAGATCCAACCGTTCTACGCTACGAGTCATCAGACGGACCGGCAGTCCGCGGCGGCTTACTACACCGTACAGAGACGGTTGCGCCTGCAATCGACGCGGGCGCAACAAGCCGGCTCGCGATCGGGCTACATCGGCAGCGAGTGCTTCATCTCGGTCGTCGATTCGGCCCAGCGACAACTCACCGGGGAGATCCGGCAGATCGACGCCCAGGTGCTGTGCACGAACCGCGACCTGCCCATCCAGTTGGCCACGGGGCAGGCTCGAACGGACTTCACCGTCGAAGGGGGCGCCCCCGTGGAAGGCGTCCGTTGCATCGCCGGGCCCAGCTACCCGCGGCAGTCGCCGGCTTTTGGCGCGACCTCGTGGAAGTTGATCAGCCACCTGTCGCTCAACTACCTCTCGCTCATCGATCGTGCGCCGGATTCCGGCGCCCAGATGTTGCGGGACATGCTGGCGCTCTACGCCGATCCCAACGATGCCGCGGCGGCCCGACAGATCGAGGGCGTTCGCAGCGTCAGTTATCAGCCGGTCGTGCGCCGCGTGCCGATCGCCGGACCGATCAGTTACGGGCGAGGCCTGGAGATCGCCGTCACTCTCGAGGATGCGTCGTTCGAGGGGGCAGGGCTGTTGGCGCTGGGTAGCGTGCTCGAGCGGTTCTTTGCGCGCTATGTGTCGATCAATTCGTTTACCCAGACCCGGCTACAGTCGGCCTCGCGTGGCGAGGTCAAGACGTGGCCTGTCCGCGTGGGCGGGCGGCACGTGATATGAGCGACGCGGGCGACCCACACGCCGCAAATGACTCACGTCGCGCAGGTGGAGACATCCTCGCACCGCTGCGCGAGAAGCCACACGCGTTCCAGCTGTTTGCAGCTCTGAGGCTGTTGGAGCAGGCGTACTCCAGTCAGCCGCGGCTGGGCGAGTCGCGCAAGGCGAGCGACGACCTCGTGAGACTGGGGCAGGCACCGCATCTCTCATTTGCCCCAAGCGACATCGCAAGTGTCGAGGGTGCGGACGGAGGCGAAGGCGACGCGCGACTGACCCTCGAGCAATTCGGGTTCGGCCTGTTTGGCCCGAATGGGGCGCTACCTCTGCATCTGACGGAGCTCGCGTACGAGCGGCGGCGTCAGAGGGAAGACGCCACGGTCGTAGACTTTCTCAATCTCTTCCAGCACCGCCTGATCTCGCTGTTCTATCGGGCCTGGGCCGATACCGAGCCCGCCGTGAGCCTGGATCGGCCGTCCAGCGACCGCTTCCGCGGTTATGTGGGGGCGCTCATGGGGCTCGAGCCGGAAACGGCTCGCGATGCCGATTGGGTTCCCGACTACGCGAAGTTGAGTCGCGCCGGCCTGTTCGCGCCCCAAGCCCGCTCGGCCGAGGGGTTGGAGGATGTGCTGGCGGACTACTTCGCAATCGACGTCCAGGTCCGCCAGTTCGTGGGTGCCTGGCTCGATGTTCCGGACACCCTGTCCTGCCGCCTCGGGGATCCGACTCTCGCCACCCTGGGCACCAACACGACGCTGGGCAGCTCCACCTGGCAGTGCCAGCACAAGTTCGAGATCGTGCTGGGACCGCTCGATAGCGAGCGTTTTGCCGACTTTCTTCCCGGCTCCCGCGGGCTGGCCGAGCTGCACTCGGTGGTGCGGCTGTATACGAACGACGAGTGGGAGTGGCAGGCGCGGCTGCTGCTGCGAAATGTGGACATCCCGGGTATCTGCCTCGGCCAGGGGGCCCGCATGGGCTGGACCAGCTGGCTGGGCAAGCGCGAGGCGGCTGCGCAGGACGTAGTCATTCAGGCGAGCCGCGTCGCCGAACGAATTCCAAGCTTCTGAAAGGTCAAACGATCATGGGTGACATCAGTCGGGTCAGTCTGTTCGGCAAGTTGAACAGCCTGGCGTACAAGTCCATCGAGGGAGCGACGGTTTTCTGCAAGCTCCGCGGCAATCCGTACGTGGAGCTGGTTCACTGGTTCCACCAGATCCTGCAGAACCCCAACTCCGACATCACCTGCATCGTGCGGGTTTTCAACATCGACGCCGGCAAGCTCGCGCGTGACTTCACGGAGTCGCTGGACAAGCTGCCACGCGGGGCGACCTCGATCTCCGATCTGTCGGCGCACATCGAGGATGCCGCGGAGCGGGCCTGGGTGTGGTCGACGCTCAAGTTCGGCGAAGCGCAGATCCGCACGGGTCACATTCTGCTGGCGATCCTGAAGACGCCGTCGCTTCGTAACGTGATGCTGGGCATCTCGCGCGAGTTCGACAAGGTCAAGGCCGATCAGCTGGCCGAGGACTTTCAGCAGATCGTGAACGGCTCGCCCGAAGGTGTGTTGAGTGCCGCGGACGGCTCGCAACTCGCCTCACAGGCGGCTCCCGGGGAGGCCAGTGGTGCGCTGCCGCCGGCCCAACTCGGGAAACAGGAAGCGCTCAAGCGTTTCACGGTCGATCTCACCGAACAGGCCAAGCTGGGCAAGATCGATCCGGTGGTCGGCCGCGACGACGAGATTCGGCAGATCGTCGACATTCTCATGCGCCGCCGCCAGAACAACCCGATCCTGACAGGTGAGGCCGGTGTCGGTAAGACCGCAGTGGTCGAGGGGTTCGCGCGCCGTATCGCCTCGGGCGACGTACCTCCATCGCTGAAGGACGTCACGCTGCGCGCCCTCGATGTCGGCCTGCTGCAAGCGGGCGCGAGCATGAAGGGCGAGTTCGAGCAGCGGCTTCGGCAGGTGATCGATGAGGTTCAGGCCTCTCCCAAGCCCATTGTGCTGTTCATTGACGAGGTGCACACGTTGGTTGGGGCGGGTGGCGCGGCTGGGACCGGCGATGCCGCGAATCTTCTGAAGCCCGCGCTCGCTCGCGGCACGCTGCGCACGATCGGCGCGACGACGTGGGCCGAGTACAAGAAGTACATCGAGAAGGATCCGGCGCTGACCCGCCGCTTCCAGACCGTCAAGATCGACGAGCCCGAGGAGCCCAAGGCGGTGCTGATGATGCGCGGCATCGTCTCCACCATGGAAAAGCACCATCGTGTGCAGATCCTGGACGAGGCCCTCGAGGCCGCCGTCAAGCTGTCGCACCGTTATATTCCGGACCGTCAGCTCCCGGACAAGTCCGTCAGCCTGTTGGACACAGCGTGCGCCCGAGTTGGCGTCAGCCACCATGCGACGCCCGCGGAAGTCGAGGACTGTCAGCGGCGCATCGAAGCCTTGCAGACCGAGTTGGAGATCATCGCTCGCGAAGCCGCGATCGGCATCGATACCGCGGATCGCGAGAAGTCGGCGAAGGGATCGTTGGCGAGTGAGACCGCTCGCCTGGCAACGCTGCAAGATGCGTGGAAGAAGGAAAAGGAACTCGTCGACGAGATCCTGAGCGTCCGCGCGAAATTGCGCGAGGCAACGGGCAAAGAGGATGCGCCCGCGGCGCTGTCAGACGCCGAGCGCACGGCGGCTGTGGCCCGCCTGCGCGAACTGCAGGCGACGTTGGCTTCTGCGCAAGGCGACAGGCCGCTCGTTCTGCCGAGTGTGGACGAGCAGGCGGTGGCCTCCGTCGTTGCCGACTGGACGGGCATCCCCGTCGGTCGCATGGTCAAGGATGAGGTCGCGACGATCCTGACGCTTGCCAAGACTCTCGGCCAGCGCGTCATCGGCCAGGACCACGCGTTGGAGATGGTCACCAAGCGCTTGCAGACCGCGCGGGCGGGTCTCGAGAATCCCAACAAGCCGATCGGCGTCTTCATGCTCGCCGGTCCCTCCGGTGTCGGTAAGACGGAGACGGCGCTGACTCTCGCCGAATCCCTCTACGGCGGTGAGCAGAATCTGATCACCATCAATATGAGCGAGTTCCAGGAGGCTCACACCGTCTCCACGCTCAAGGGCGCCCCTCCCGGGTACGTCGGCTACGGTGAGGGTGGTGTGTTGACCGAAGCCGTTCGGCGCAAGCCTTACAGCGTGGTGCTGCTCGACGAAGTCGAGAAAGCCCATAGCGACGTGCACGAGATCTTCTTCCAGGTGTTCGACAAGGGCGTGATGGAGGACGGTGAAGGCCGCCTCATCGACTTCAAGAACACGCTCATCATCCTGACCACCAACGTGGGCACGGACCTGATCATGAGCATGTGTAAGGATCCGGAGCTGCTGCCGGACCCGGAAGGGATCGCCAAGGCACTGCGCCCGCCGCTGCTGAAAACCTTCCCGGCGGCGCTGCTGGGGCGCATCGTGGTGATCCCGTATTACCCGCTGAGCGACTCGATGCTGGGCCGGATCATCCGGCTGCAGCTCGATCGCGTCGTGGCGCGGATCGGCGCGAACCACGGCGTGCAGCTGAAGTACGACGAGGATGTGGTCAGGCTGGTCGCTGCGCGTTGCACGGAACCGGAGAGCGGCGGACGCATGATCGACGCCATCCTGACCAACACCTTGCTGCCGGAGATCAGCCGCGAGTTCCTCACCCGGATGTCGCAAGGAAATCCGACTTCCAGTGTCACGATCTCGGTGTCGAACAACGACCTGAAGTACGCGTTCGGCTGATCGCCTACCAGCGCGCACACCGGCCGTGGCAGACGATGCAGCCCTGCAGCGAGCGATGGCGGCCCACAAGGGTGGGCGGCTGCACGAAGCCGAGGTCGGCTATCGCAGCATCCTGCGGTCGCGGCCGCGGGATCCGGATGCCCTGAATTTTCTGGGCATGTTGTGTGTGCAGCGGGGCGACGCCGCTGGGGGCGTTGATTTCCTGCGCCGTTCGGTGCAAAGCGTATCGGCAAATCCGCATGCGTGGCTCAATCTGGGCAACGCGTTGATGGCCGGTGGTGCGGTCGAGGAGGCGCGCAGCGCGTTTCAGGCGGCGTGCGAGCGCGCACCGCAAATGTCCGAAGCCTGGTTCAATCTCGGTGTGTGCCACCGACGGCTCAAGAGTCCTACTGAAGCGTTGAGTTGTTTCCGGAGCGCGGTCGAGCATGGGCCGGGGTATGCAGCGGCCTATGAGGCGATGGCCACGCTGTTGTATCGCGCCGGTCGCAATTCCGAGGCGGCGGAAGCCTATCGCGAGTGGCTCAAGTACGAGCCCGACAACTCGATTGCGCGTCACATGCTGGCAGCGACATCGGGCGAAGGCACTCCCGCGCGAGCGGGTGATGACTACGTCGCCGAGATGTTCGACAAGTTCGCCGAGACGTTCGACGAGAACCTGCAGGAGCTGGGGTACCGCGCGCCGGAGTTGGTTGCCGCGGCGCTGCGCGAGCTGCTCCGGCCTGTCGCGGCTGCGGCCGGCGTCGCCAACGCAGAGGTGGCGGAGGCTGCGTGGGCTGCGAGGCCGGACGTCCTGGATGCCGGTTGCGGCACCGGACTGTGCGGGCCGCTGCTGCGCCCACTCGCGAGATCCCTCGTAGGTGTCGACCTGTCCGGCGGAATGACTGGGAAAGCGAGGGCCCGGGGCGGCTACGACGAACTGGTCGTCGGCGAATTGGTTTCGTTCATGGCTTCCAGGGCCGGGGCGTTCGATGCAATCGTGTCTGCGGACACGTTGGTGTATTTCGGCGCATTGGAAGAGGCGCTGCGTGCTGCGCATGCGAGCCTCCGCGACGGCGGGCTACTGGTGTTTACAGTCGAGCGAGTCGAAGGTGATGCGCGTTACCGGCTGGAGCCGCATGGGCGCTATGCACACTCGGAGGCCTACGTTCGCGAGGCGATGAGCGAGGCGGGATTTCGGGACGTAACGCTGGCTCAGGAAGCTCTGCGCCGCGAGCGCGGCGCAGAGGTGAATGGATATGTCGTGGTGGGGAGGCGCTAGCGGTGAGTGGTGCGACCAACTCCCCGGGTGCCGCACGGTCACGCGAACAGTGTCTGGACCTTGCGCTTCATCGGCTCGACGATGTGCTTGTTGAGCGCCGCCTTGGCCCGCCCCTTGAGGGACTTGTTCTCGACGGCCTCGGCGCGCAGCACCGCTTCCTTCATGATCTTGTCCAACAGGTTATCGGTGGTGTGTGTCAGCCGCACCTTCGATTCCTTGATGATCTGCGAGGCGTACAGCCGCAGGGGATTCACGTTCTGCTGCGCGATCCGCTCGATCTCATCCACCGAGGCGAGCTGATGCTTGTCCGAGGTCAGCACGACGAAGTCGCTGGTGTTGAAGTACGGGGCCGAGGCGAGCATGTAGCACCCCAGCAGCGGGCACTGGTTGAAACACAGGCCCACCAGGGGCTCGAGGATCCCGTTGCTGAGTCCCAGGGGGTGGCTGACCGAAGCCAGGTTCTGGAGCTCCTTCTCGCCGGCGGAGTGCTCGTAGATCTCGATGCCGAACATGGTCAGCTCGGCGATCAGGTCGATGATCAGGGTCGCCGTCTTGGTGCCGACGTCGGCGGCGGTCGCGATGCCACCGGTTGCGGCATTGGCGATGCCGACACCCAGGTTGGTCAGGGAGGTCGCCGCTCCGGCCGTGAGGTATTTGGCCTTGCGACTCAAAATCTTGCTGCAGGCATTGGCCGCGATGCGGGGATTGCCTTGCTTGACGACCTCGCTGTAGCGGCTGGCGTGGACGGCTTTGTAGATGCCGTCGGCGGCGGCGTACCCCTTGGTGACCGCCTTGTAGGCGCTGGGCAGCAAGCCGATGAACGGCGCGGCTTCGGCCACGAAGCTCGGGCCGAATGCGCTGGTGGCGAGCTGGGTAGCCCGCTCGCCGACGGTCCTCATGACGGCGGCACTGATGCCGGAGTCGCTGGCGGTGGCGCCCATTGCTTTCTGGACGCCCTTCATGATCTCGCTGACCGTCGACTGGATCAGCTCGAGCGCCTTGGCGCCTTCGATGACCTTGTGGCCCTCGAGGGACTGCGCCTTCTGACCGAGCTGCTTGGAGATGCGATTGATCACCTTGCCCGCAAACCCCGGGTTGTAGATCAGTTTGGCGCCGTAGTAGTAGTTCACCAGCCGCAGGGTTGCATCCTCCTGCATGGCCTCGAGCGCCCCGTGGAACTCGTCCATGGAGATCTTGGGCTGGGTCATCGCCTGGGCGACGGTGCTCGAGGAGCCAGGGGTACCGGAGGACGGCTTTATTCTTGGGCTCATGTCGGTCCTTTCACTTCACGCGAGGGTGGGTGCGCCGGTCGCGATCCTAGCACTGGGTCACATGGATTCAACGCGACCTGCGGACCCCGGGCCGCAACGCCGACTGCTCGCTTGCAAGTGCCCGCCATTTCAGGTACTTACGCGTGCGACACAATACATAAGGTGGCGAGGAGTCATGGCGCGCGCCAAGGTGGTCGAGTTCGACTACTACCAGTTCGTGAACCTGCTGCGTCGGGCCTCCGACGCCGGCCAGCGCATCGACCCGGCCGATCCGCGCTGGGCCGAGTACATCCGTACGAACTCGATCAACGAGGTCGCTGCGACCGCCATAGCCCGCCAGAAGTTCGAGTCCGCCGTGCCCGTCATCATCGCCGAGGGGCAGCCGACGGACGGTCTCTATTTCTATTCGAAGAACGAGGAAAGCTGTCTGCGGCTCGTGACGTTGTAGAGACGGCGAGCACGGTGTTGCAGTGCCCTGAGCGCGTATCGTTTGGGGCCGCGGCGCATGGCGCCGCGGCATCGGCAGTCAACGGCGCCGGCGGTGGGGGAGAGAGCGGCCAGGCGGCGGCCTACGATTGCGCGTCGTCTGCATTGAGCTAAATCGCACACATGGCACCCAGTTACCAGGACAACCGCTCGGTCAGGATCACCACACCCTTCGGGACGGACAAGGTGCTGCTGACCCGAATGACGGGCACCGAGCAGTTGAGCCGCCCGTTCCGCTTCGAGCTGGCGTTGGTGAGCTCGGAAGGGCAGCTCGACCCGGACAAGATCCTCGGCAAGCCGGTCGCCGTCCGCTTCACCCACGACTCCACGGGCAAGGCCCGTTTCTTCAACGGCATCGTCACCGAGTTCGGGCACGTCGGTTACGACCAGAATTTTCACCAGTACCAGGCCGTCCTGCGGCCGACCCTGTGGCTGCTCACTCGCCGTTCCGACTGCCGCATCTTTCAAAAGCAGTCGGTTACCGACATCGTCAAGGCCGTCTACCAGGAGGCCGGCGGCGGGGACATCAAGATGTCGCTGACGGGAACCCAGGCAGCCTGGGACTACCGGGTCCAATACGGCGAGACCGACTTCGATTTCGTCAGCCGGCTGCTCGAGCACGAAGGCATCTTCTACTACTTCGAGCACTACGAGGACCGCCACGACCTCGTGTTGTGCAACGACGTGGGCAAGCTCACGACGGTCTCGGGTTACGACAAGGTTCCGTACTACGCGCCTACCGAGAGTGCGGCTCAGCGCGAGCGGGATCACCTGTCCAGCTGGGCGACCCAGAAGTCGTTCGAGGCGGGCTCGTTCGCGTCGCGCGAATTCAACTTCACTACACCGACGACCGAGCCGGCGGGCAGCGCCACTGTCGAGCGCCGGACCGATGCCCGGCGCTTCGAGCTGTTCGAATATCCTGCTGGCGCCAATCCCGTAACGGCCGCCGGTATCGACGCCGTCGCCAAGGTGCGTGCCCAGCAGCTGCAGACTTCTCAGACCGTATCCAGGGGGGCGGGAAACGCGGCGGGTCTTGCGACCGGCAAGCTCTTTCAGCTCGACAAGTATCCGGTCGACGGGCAGAACAAGCGCTACCTGGTGACCGGGGTCTCCTTCGAACTCAACTCCGACGACTTTCAGTCGGGCGCCGCGCGAGGCGGCCCTCTGGGCGGAGCATCGTCGTCGTCATCATCCAGCTCTTCCTCCGGCAGTTCCGGCAGCAGTTCGAGCGCCGGCCGCTCGGCCGCGGCCGGCAGCCCACAGACCATGCAGTTTGCCGTGAGCGTCGAAGCTGTCGATGCCCGTGAGTCGTATCGACCGCCGCTGCTAACCCCGAAGCCGCGCATCTACGGAACACAGACGGCCATGGTCGTCGGGACCGCGGATTCCGAGATCACCGTCGACAAGTACGGTTGCGTCAAAGTGCAGTTCCACTGGGACCGTGTCGGCCAGAAGAACGAGGACAGCTCCTGCTGGGTGCGAGTGGCCCAGGCCTGGGCCGGCCGTACCTGGGGCGCGCACTACCTGCCGCGCGTCAAGGACGAAGTGGTCGTCTCATTCCTGGAAGGCGATCCGGACCGGCCGCTGATCATCGGCAGTGTCTACAACGCGGACCACATGCCGCCGTACACGCTGCCCGACAATCAAACCCAGAGCGGGATCAAGAGCCGCAGCACGCCCAACGGCACCGCGGACAACTTCAACGAGCTGCGCTTCGAGGACAAGAAGGGGTCGGAGGAAGTCTACATCCACGCCGAGAAGGACATGACGGTCGTCGTGGAGAATAACCAGTCGATCAAGATCGGCTTCGACAAGAAGGACAAGGGCGACCGGACGACGACGCTGCAGAACGACGACACGTCCACCATCGGCAACGACCGGACGACCGAGGTCAAGCACGATGACTCGCTGACGGTCGACAACGATCGCAAGCTGACCGTCAAGAACGATCTGACCTCGGCGGTGACCGGCAAGGAGAGTCACACCGTCTCCAAGGATCGCGCGACCGAGATCAAGCAGAACGATCAGCTCAAGGTCGGCGACTCCTACACCCTGAAGGCGACCAACCAGATCACCCTCGAGGTCGGTCAGGCGAAGATCGTGATGAAGAGCGACGGGACCATCGAGATCTCGGGCTCGCAGTTGAAGCTGAAGGGAACCCAGAGCGCAGAGATCGATGCCACGCAGGCAAAGCTCTCCGGAACCCAGGTCAGCGTGCAAGGCACGCAGACGAAGGTGGAGGGCAGCGCGAAGCTCGATCTCAGCGGCGGCGCCCAGGCAACGCTCAAAGGGGCGATCGTCCAGATCAACTGACGCGCAACCGCACGCAGCATGAAGGAAACCATGGTCGCCGCTCTCGATCCCGCCTCTCAAACACCGGCCGCGAGCATCGTCAAACGCTCGCAGTTGAGCCGTGACGCGTTGGCAGCTGTGGACTGCGGCACCAATCTGCGCGGGTTGCTCGATGACCTGTTAGGTCGTGGGTTACCTGCAGACGCGTTGACCGTCGTCGCGCAGAGCCTGCCGAAGCGATATGTCGTCGCGTGGGCCTGCGATTGCCTGAAGACGCTCATGGCGAGCGACCCGAAGTCAGGCCCGAAGTCGAACGATATGGACCGCGCCGGCCTGTCCCTGGCCCAGCAATGGCTGGCCGATCCCACCGAGGAGAACCGCAAGGCGGCACTGGATTTCGCGGAGCGCGGGGAGTTTGGATCGCCGGGCGCCTGGATCGCGGCCAGCGCGGGTTGGAGCGGCGGTAGCCTGCTGCCCCGCGGCTACGATGTCGTTGCTCCTCCGGACACGCTGCCCGCCGAGGCGGCCGTCGCGGCGCTACGGATGGCCGCGAGTCGCAGTCCCGAGTACTCGAATCTCATCAACGGCTTCATCGCCCGGGCGATCAAGCTTTTCGGCCAAGGGTGAACGAGCCATGCCTCCCGCGGCGCGACTGACCGACATGCACGTGTGCCCGATGCAGACACCCGCCGTGGTTCCCATCCCACACGTGGGCGGACCGATCACCGGTCCGGGAGCGCCGACCGTCCTGATTGGTGGCATGCCGGCGGCGAAGGTGGGTGACATGTGTGTTTGCGTGGGGCCTCCGGACTCGATCGTGAAGGGATCGGCAACCGTTCTGATTGGAGGAGCGCCGGCTGCACGCATGGGAGACACCACGGCGCACGGCGGCACGATCGCTTTAGGCTGTCCGCTCGTGTTGATAGGAGGCTAGCGGGAACCTCCGCGCAGTCGAAGCCATGTTCCTGACCCTCGAAATAGTCAGTGGCAACGCACCCTCCGTAGGAGGAGCGCGACGCAAAGTATTTACGGTGGACGGCGGCCGCATCGGTCGTGCTACGGAGTGCGACATGGTGCTCGTGAGCGCCGGCGTGCACCGTCATCACGCCACCGTCAGATTCATCAACGGCGTGTTTTTCATCGAAGGTGTCGGGACCAACGGCATCGCGGTCAACAACGCCGAGCGCGTCCTGCCGCGCAACGAGCCGTATCCTCTGAAGACGGGAGATAAGGTCTTCGTCGACGAATACGAGTTGGCCGTCTCGGTCTCTCAGACGCAGCCGGCCGAACCGGGGAGCACGGGGCGCCGGCCGGCACTGCAGGTCCCGGCGGAGAACACGGGTCCCTCGGTCGGGGCACAGGCCTACCAGGTGGGAGCGCCGCGGTCGGCCCCCGGGCCCTTGGTCGCACCGCTGGATGTCGCTGGCGAGGATCTGGACCCTCTGCGGGGGTTGAGCGCGCGTCCCGCTGCACGCCCGCAGCCGCAACAGACGCCCTCGGCCTGGAATCACACCCCGTCGGTGGCCGATCAGTTCACCCCGCCCGCCGTTCCCGGTGGGGGAGGCGTCGGCGGGGGATTGCTGGGCGGCGGAGACGACAACGCGATCCCGGAGGACTGGGATCTCACGTCGTTCAACAAGTCGAACCTTCAGCCCGCGGCCCCCCAGCCGACGTTCCAACCGCCGCCGGCCAAGCCGACCTATCAGCCATCCCCTGCGGCGCCCGCGCCGACCCCGCGAGCGGCCGCTCCGAAGGCAGCCGCAGCTCCCGTTGCGAGTGCGCCGAGCCCCGGTGGTGGCCTGGATTGGGAGGCTTTTCTCCGTGCTGCCGGCGTCGATCCGGCCAACGTGCCACCCGACACTGCCCAGGTGTTGGGCGACATCATGCGCAGCGTCGTGCAGGGTCTCGTCGAGGTCCTGCGCGCCCGCTCGGAGATCAAGGGCCAGTTTCGCCTCCCCCTCACCCAGGTGAAGGTGTCGGAGAACAATCCCCTGAAGTTCGCGGCGAACGCCGAGGACGCCCTGAACTCCCTGTTTGGCCGGCAGAACTCCGCTTATCTCGGACCGCGGGAAGCGTTCGACGACGCATTCAACGACGTCCGTTTCCATCAGGTGGCAATGCTTGCCGGCGTCCGTGCCGGCTTTGACAGCCTGATGAGCCGCTTCGATCCGACACATCTTCAGGATGCGTTCGATAAGCGCGGCGGAAGAGGGCTGTTCGGTGGTGGCAAGACGAAATACTGGGAGATGTACGAGGAGCGTTACAAGGAGTTGACGGCCGACAGTGATGACACCTTCCGGCGCATGTTCGGCGAAGAGTTCGCCCGTGAGTACGAGAGGCAACTGGGTGTGCTCAAGAGAGGAAAGGGTGGCAAAGGTGGCTAGCACGATGCGGTGGGGCCGATGCACCCTTGCGGTGCTCGCGGCCTGCGCGGTTCTTGGCCTGGTGGCCGGCTGCGCTTCCAACAAGCCGCCGCCGCCGACCCCTGCGAAGGCGCAGCTGAGCGCGGCGCCGGACATCAACCCCGACTCGTCCGGGCGCCCTTCACCGGTGGTCGTCCGTATGTTCCAACTCCGTAACGACGGTGAGCTGGCCGCGGCCGATTTCTTCTCCGTTTGGGACAAGGAAAAAGCAACGCTGGCGCAGAGCTTCATCTCCCGCGAGGAATACGTCCTCTCTCCCGGCGAAAAGCGGGAATTCGATCTGCCCCTGAATCCCGAGACGCGCGTGATCGGAGTGGTCGTGGCTTACCGCGACATCCGTTCGGCGCGGTGGCGTGCACTGTCGCGCGCGCCGCAGAAGAAACTGAAAGACCTCCTGAGCAAGGAGGGCGTAACCGTCAGCGTCGCCAAGGATGCGGTGACGGTGACCGTCAAAGACTGATTCGCAGGACCGCACATGTCAGAGAACAACCGCGTCGTCTGGTCCGAGGGGCTCTTCCTCAGGCCGCAGCATTTTCAACAGCAGGAGCGTTACCTCGAAGCGTACGTCGAGGGTCGCTCGGGCGCGCTGCGTCCTTATACCTGGGGATTCACCGAGGTGGAGATCGAACGCGATCTGCTCGCCATCGGGAAGTTGGGTCTACGGCGGGCCCGCGGGATTTTCCCCGACGGCACGCCGTTCTCCATGCCGGAGAACGAGCCGCTGCCGGCGCCATTGGAAGTCACCCAGCAGATCCGCGATCAGATCGTTCACCTGGCCGTCCCGCTGCGTAAGCCCGGAGCCCTGCAGTCGGCTCGGGAGGGACAAGGATCGCAGCTGACCCGTTTCCGGACCCGCGACCAGGACGCGCGTGACATAAACTCCGATTCGGCTGTGGCGGCTGAACTGGAAGTAGCAGGACTGAATACGCGTTTGATGCCACAGAGCGAACCCGCCGAGGACTTTGCTCAGATTCCCGTGGCGCACATCGTCGAGGCGCGCGCCGACAGGCAGGTCATCCTCGATGATCGCTTCATCCCGACCGTGCTGCGCTGCCATGCCGCCCCGCGGCTGGCAACCTTTCTGATGGAGCTGCAAGGACTGCTGCACCAGCGTGCCGAGGCTCTGGCGGCACGTGCCGTGGCCTCCGGTCGTGGCGGCGCTGCAGAGATTGCCGACTTCCTGATGCTTCAGGTGGCCAACCGCTACGAGCCGCTCGCCGCCCATCTGGCCTCCAATGCCATCTGCCATCCCGAAGATCTGTACCGGTTGCTGTTGGAGATGACGGGCGAGTTCTCGACACTGACGGCCGCGACACGTCGCCCGCCGCAGTTCCCGGCCTACCGACATGACTCGCTTCGGGCCAGCTTCGAGCCCGTGATCAACGCATTGCGTGCTTGCCTCAGTGTCGTGATCGAGCAGAACGCGGTCGCGATTCCGCTGGCACAGAAGAAATTCGGTATCAGCGTGGCAACGGTGGCCGATCGCAGCCTGTTCGATTCGGCGATCTTCGTGTTGGCTGCGCGTGCCGACATCCCCGCGGAGGAGCTGCGTAAGCGCTTCCCGGCCCAGTTGAAGATCGGTCCGGTCGAGAAGATCCGCGACCTGGTGAACCTGCAGCTGCCCGGCATTGCCCTGCAGCCGATGGCCGTGGCTCCGCGGCAGATTCCGTATCACGCCGGGTTCGCTTACTTCGAGCTCGATCGGGCCAACGAGCTGTGGCGCGGATTGAAGGCTTCCGGAGGCATCGCGATTCACGCCTCCGGGGAGTTCCCCAATCTCGCCATGGAATTCTGGGCCATCCGCGGCTGACAGGTCAGTAAGTCATGAGCCAGGACAAATCCGACGATCCGCTGGCGCCGCGCGACGCGACGATCCTGAGGCCGCGGCCCGGAGCCGGGCGCAGGCCTGCGACGGCCCCCGCTTCGACGCCGCCTCCGGCGCCTGCGGGGCTCGATGTCACTCCGCCGGCCCGGCCGGCCGTGCAGCAGCCCCGGTACGAGCCCGCTGCGCAGGACGGGGCGCGCGGATACTCGACCCCGCCGGCTCACGCGGGCGGGTCCATTGCGGACTTCGCCGGAGCCGCGGTCAATCCCCTGGTTCAGGCCGCCGTGCCCCTGTTGGTGTTGGCGGGACGGTTGCGGGGTCAGATTGCGCAAGCCGATGTCGAGAGCTTGCGCCGACAGGCGATTCAGGAGATCCGGACATTCGAGGATCGCGCGCGGCACGCAGAGATTCCTGCCGAGGACGTGCTTGCGGCGCGTTATGCGCTATGCACGGTGATTGACGAAGCCGTGCTCAACACTCCTTGGGGTGCGCAGAGCGGCTGGTCGAGCCAGTCCCTGTTGGTCACGTTCCATCGCGAGTCTTCCGGCGGCGAGAAGTTCTTCCAGATTCTCGATCGCGTCTCGGGCGAGCCGCAGCGCTACCTGGCGCTGTTGGAGCTGCTCTACGCCTGTCTGGCGGTGGGCTTCGAAGGTAAGTTCCGCCTGGACAACAACGGCGCGGCCCGGCTGGCCGAGGTGCGCCAGAGTCTGTTCAAGCGGATCGAAGGGCTGCGCGAGATGGCGGAGCCCGAGCTGTCACCTCGCTGGAAGGGCGTGGAGGACCGTCGCAACGCGGTCATGCGTTTCGTCCCGTTGTGGGTCGTGGCGGTGACCTGTCTCGTCGCGCTGGTGGGCGCCTTCATCTACTTCAACTCGCGCCTCGACGATCACGCCGAGCCGATCAACGCGACACTCGCGCAAGTCGGGCTCGAATCACTCGACCCGGTGGTCCCGGCCAAGACGACTGCGCCGCCCAGCGGTCTGCGCGAGCTGCTGGCTCAACCGATCTCTCAGGGATTGGTGTCTGTGGAGGAGGCGGGCGGCCGGACGGTGATCACCCTGACGGACCCGGATCTTTTTGCTTCGGGCAGCACGCGAATCAATTCACGCTACGACGCGTTGGTTCACGCGATCGGTGCAGCGGTCAATCGCGTCCCCGGTCGCATCGTCGTGATAGGTCACACTGACGATCAGCCGCTGCGCTCGTTGCAGTACAAGGACAACTACGAGCTGTCGCGTGCGCGTGCCCTTCAGGTCGCGGGACTACTCGCTCGTGATGTTACCGACGGTTCGCGGATCGAGTCCGCGGGCAAGGGTTCACTCGAGCCCCGCTACACGCCGCCGCAGCTACCGGAAAACCGGGCGAGAAACCGTCGCGTGGAAATCATTCACCGGAGGGCCGGGTAATGCTCGCCTTCCTGAAGAGCCGGGCCTTCCTGGCCCTGATCGGCGTCATTCTGCTGGCGGTGCTGATCTGGTTCGCGGGGCCGTACTTCGCGTTCGCCGACCACAAGCCGTTGGAGAGTGTCGTCGGCCGACTCATCGCCGTTCTGATCCTGGTCGTGATCTGGGCGATGGTGCTCACCTTCAAGGCGCTGAAGGCCGGCAAGGCCAACAAGCAACTCGCCGAGGGTGTGGTCGCCCAGGACGGCGCCGCGGACGCCGCGCAGGATGGTGCACCGGCAGCGGGCAAGCCCGCGGTGGGTAGTCCTGCGGACGCCGCGCAACTGCGCAAGCGCTTCGAAGAAGCGATCGACGCACTCAAGAAATCGCGCAACAAGGGCGCAGCCAATCTCTATCAGCTGCCCTGGTACGTCATCATCGGACCTCCGGGCTCGGGCAAGACGACGGTCCTGGTCAACTCGGGCCTGAATTTCCCGCTGGCCCAGAAGTTCGGCAAGGAGGCCCTGCGCGGCGTCGGGGGGACCCGGAACTGTGACTGGTGGTTCACCGACAAGGCGATCCTGCTGGACACGGCGGGACGCTACACGACTCAGGACTCCAACGCGGGCGCGGATGCCGCAGGCTGGATCACCTTCCTGCAGCTGCTGCGCAAATTCCGCGGGCGTCAGCCGATCAACGGCGTCATCGTCGCCATGAGCGCGTCCGATCTGCTCACCTCGACCGATCGCGAGCGCGAGCGGCATGTGACTGCGATCCGCGAGCGTCTGGATGAAATCAGCCGCACGCTGGGTATCCACGTGCCGGTGTATTTCCTGGTCACCAAGTGCGATCTGGTGGCGGGGTTCAACGAATTCTTCGAAGACATGGGCCAGGACGCCCGCACGCAGGTGTGGGGCACGACGTTCCCCATCGAGGCAACCGAGTCAGGCCGCGCATCCGAGTCCTTCGCGAAGGAGTTCGATCGGCTGATGGAGCGGCTGCAGCAGCGCGTGCTGGGCCGGATGGAGGATGAGCGGGAAGCCCGTCGCAGGGTCGGGATCCTGGCCTTCCCGCAACAGATGGCGGCTCTGGGGCCGCTTCTCGATGACCTGTTGAAGCGCGTCTTCACGACCACTGACTTCGACAACCAGATCCTGTTGCGGGGCGTGTACTTCACCAGCGGCACGCAGGAAGGCACACCGATCGACCGGATGCTGGGTGCGATTTCCCGTGCGTTCGGAGTGACGAGCCAGGTGGCGCCCTCGTCGACCGGTCGCGGCAAGGCCTTCTTCATCGAACGGCTGTTGCGAAACGTCGTGTTCCAGGAGTCCGGGCTGGCCGGCATCAACCGCGGCCTGCAGCTCAAGAAGATCGCCTTGCAGGCCGGCGCCTATATTCTGTGCGCGGCCGTTCTGGTGTTGGGGCTGATCGGGCTGACTGTCAGCTACAACGCCAATGCGACGTATGTGGACGAGGTGACTGCCTCCGCCAAGGACTTGCAGGCGACGCGAGTGGGATCCGCGGTGGCGGGGCTGCCGGCCGCCTCTCTGTTGCCTCGTCTGGATGTTCTGCGAGGCGTGTCCGATACCGCGCGCAAGTACGAGCCGGACACGCCGATTCGCATGCGCATGGGCCTTTATCAGGGCCATTCGCTCGGCGAAGCCGCTCACGCTGCCTACCTCCGGGAGCTCAACGGCCTGCTCCTTCCAGTCGTAGCGTCCAGGTTTGCCGACGAGGTGCGGGGCAGTGTGGCCTCCCCGGACAAGCTGTACGAGTTCCTGAAGGGTTACCTGATGCTGGGCGACGGCAAGCATCGGGATGCGGAGCATCTGCGTTTGCTCAGCGGCGTCGAATTCCAACGGCTGTACCCGTCGGACCCCGCCACGCGCCAACGGCTGACGGCGCATTTCGAGGAACTGCTTGGCAAGCGGGACGCCATGACTTCAGTACCGCTGAACGCAGAGCTCGTGCAACAGGCGCGGTACGCGCTGCGGACTGCTTCGTTGCCGGTGCTGATGTACAGCCGTCTCAAGTTGAACTACGCCAACGACGCGAAGCGCACGCTGCGTCTGGATGTGGCGGCCGGCCCCGGGGCCGACCGGGTTCTGACCCGCGCCAGCGGTGCGCCGTTGTCGCAGCCGGTTGCGGCGCTGTACACCAAGCCCGTGTTCCGCGAGATCAATACCACCGGCAAGATCCAGATCATGACCCAGTTCGCCGCCGACGGCTGGGTGTTCGGCGAGAGCCTGCTGGATGTCCGCAACAGCGGCAACCAGGCGTACGAGATGATGAAGCTCTACGAGCAGGACTATATCCGGGAGTGGGACGGGGTCCTGAAGGACGTGAAAGTTCGTCCGGCCGCCAACGCCGGCGAGCTCACGGAGCTGTTGGGTGTGCTGTCGAGCCCGGCCTCGCCCTTGAAGGGGTTCCTGGTCGCGGTGGCCCAGAACACCGATCTCAAGCCCGATCCGGACGCCGCGGCCGCCCAACCTGGTCTGCCCGCGGCTGCCGCGGCGCTGGCTTCGAAGGCTGCACAACTGACCGACGTGGTTGGCGCTCCGCCGCCGGGTGCGGATGCGCCCGGAACAGCCTCGTCGGCGCATTTCGAGGCGATCCGCAACCTGGTGCAGGGCCCGCCGGGCGCCGCGCCGATCGATGCCGTGCTCGCCTCGTTGGCGCAGACCCACAAGCAGCTGCAGTCCATGGGCTCGGGACTGGGTCATTCCAACGCGCTCGATTCGCTCACCAAATCAGGTCAGGCGGATGCGCTGAAGAGCCTGCAGTCGCAGGCGAAGCAACTACCACCGCCGTTGGGTGACATGGTCGCCGCGATCGGCGTGCGCACCGAGTCGCTGGCCGTGGGTGAGGCTCGCGGAGAGCTTTCACGCCGCTACGATGAGGCGGTTCTCAAGGAGTGCCGCGAGTTGATCGAGGGTCGTTATCCGTTCAACCGCACCAGCCCCAACGATGTGCCGCTGGCCGATTTTGGGCACGTGTTCGGGTTCGGCGGCGTGTTCGACACCTTCTACCGCGACAACCTCGCCCAGCTGATCGACACGTCGCGCTCGCCCTGGGTCTGGCGCGAAGGCGCGGCGGCAATCGGTGGCTCCGCGGCGCTGCTGAAGCAGTTCCAGCAGGCGCAGCGCATCCGCGACTTCTATTTCAAGCCCGGCACGCAGCAGCCGGAGGCCCGCTTCAACCTGACTCCCGACACCCTCGATGTGGCCACGACCCGCTTCAGCCTGAACGTGGACGGCCAGAGCTTCGAGTATCGCCACGGTCCGCTGCAGAGTCAGTCCATGGTCTGGCCCGGTGGCGCCGTCGGCCAGGCGTCGATTGCCTTCGAGGAGAAGGGCGGTCCGGGACCGAGCGATGCGAAGCAGGGTCCGTGGGCCTGGTTCCGCGAGTTGGACCAGGCGCAGGTTCAGAAGGAGAGCGACACGCGTTTGCGCATCACGTTCACGGCTGGTCAGCGCAGCATGCGCGCGGTCCTGGATGCCGCCTCGATCCGCAACCCATACGTGAGCCGCGAGCTCACGGGCTTTCGCTGCGCGATGTGAATCATGAGCCCCAGCGAACCTGAAGTCGGCTTTTACGGCAAGCTTCCTTTCAAGGGAGACTTTCTGCAGCGGCGCGTGCCGCAGGAGTTCGTGGACGCCTGGGACGCATGGCTGCAGCACTGTCTGCACGAGAGCCGGGAGCAACTCAAGGAGGCGTGGCTGGACGCCTACCTGACCGGGCCGATCTGGAGGTTTGTTTTGGCCGGCGGAGTTTGCGGACCGGATGGCTACGTGGGTGTGCTCGTGCCCAGCGTCGATAGGGTGGGGCGGTACTTCCCCCTGACGGTCGTCGCGCGCCTCGATGAGGGGCATTGTCCCCTCGACGTCGCGTGCAGCGGCAATGGTTGGTTCGAGGCCGCGGAAGCGGTCGCACTGGGGGCGCTCGAGGCTGCCGACATGGACATCGACGATTTCGACGATCAGGTGGGCAAGCTCGGGGCCTACCTGCCCGCACCGTTGCCATCTCCTGCCGTGGGCAGCGTCGGTGGGGCGAACGTGGCCGCAGCGCTGGGGCTCATCGCTGCCATGGAGCCGGGTCCTCGGCGTGTAACGTTGGCCGCCGCGGGCGCATTGCAGCGCGCCGTCAACGTGTTGGCTTACGAGCATCTGACCCGTGATTTACAGCCCGTCGCCCTTTGGTGGAGCGACGGGTCGAGCACGATGGAGCCTTGCTGGTTATCCACGCGCGGCCTGCCCGACAGCCGCGGCTTTACCGCGATGCTATCGGTAAAGGTGACGCAACCGTCATGAGTGAGCACTCGTCATGTTGCTGGCTCTGAGCATCATCAGTTCGCAGGGCGCTGCCCTCGGTCCTACCGCGTACAAGGTGTTCGACGCGCGCGGGGGATCGATCGGTCGCATCGACGGCAACGACTGGGTGCTGCCGGATCCGGAGCGCTTCGTCTCGAGCAAACACGCCCAGGTTGTCTGGAACGGCGGCGCGTTCTATCTGCAGGATGTCAGCGCCAACGGCACGTTCATCAACGCGCCGGATCGTGCGGTGCCGCGCGAGCAGCCAATGCAGCTGCGCGATGGCGACCGCCTGTTCATCGGCGACTACGAGATCATTGTCCAGTTGATCGAGGACGCGCAGCCCGTGGAGCCGGCGGCAGCGCCGGGCCAGGGAGCACCGGGGTTGAGCGATTTGGTAGGGTCGCCCGGACCTGCGCCCGCGCCGCTGCCTCCCGCGGGGCCGCCGCCTTCGATGGGCCTCGGCACGGTCGATCCGCTTGCAGCGCTCGGTGGAGCGCGCTCCGAGCGCCCCTCATTGGACGTGGCGCCCGGAGGCGTCGGTGACTCGCAGCGGACAATATTCAAACCGACGCCGGCTGGCGGCGGGGCGGCCCCGGTCGCGCCGGCGGGCGCGAGTGCACAAGGTGCTTCGCTGCCTGGGAGCGCGGCGCAGTCTGCGCAGGCCCCAACGGGGGCGGGCGGCGGCGCCGGTATCGAGGAGATTCTGGCCGCCATCGGCCTCGATCCCAGTCGCGTCGAGCCGGGCGTGCAGCAACAGTTGGGCGCGATCCTCCGCATCACGGTCGAAGGGCTGATCGAGATCCTGAAGACCCGGGCGCAGGTCAAGAACAGCTTCCGCATGCCCATGACCAACATCAAGCCGGTGGAGAACAACCCGCTGAAGTTCTCCATGAACGCGCAGGATGCCGTCTACAACCTCTTCGTGAAGCGCAATCCCGGTTACCTGGGCCCGGTCGATGCGTTCGCGGAAGGCTTCCAGGACGTGGAGTTCCATCAGACCGCGGTGCTCGCTGGAATCCGCGCGGCCTTCAACGCATTGCTGGCGAAGTTCCATCCGGACAACCTCGAGGAGAGCTACGAGCGCAAGCTCAAGCGCACCGCGATGCTGGGCATCGGCAGCAAGTCCCGGTATTGGGAGCTGTATCGGGCGCAGTTCGAAGAGATAGACCGCGACCGCGAGGCTCACTTCCAGTTGCTGTTCGGCGAGGAATTCGCCAAGGCGTACAACGAGCACCTGCAGAAGCTCGCCGCCGACGCGCGGCTGAGGCGCAAGTGAACGACAGCACGATGCGAATAACCGGCCCAGCGCGGTCCCAACCACCTGTGGTGGCGCGCACGTGAACGGCTCGGGTCAGTTCTCCTGGCGCTCCGCGGCCGCGACGTCCAAGGGGAATGTCCGCTCGCACAACGAGGATTCGATTCTCGAGTTGCCGTCGAGCGGCTTGTGGGTGGTCGCCGACGGAATGGGTGGACACAACGCAGGCGATGTTGCGAGTCGCCTGATCGTCGAGGGTCTGGCCGGCGTTTCGCGCCGCTCGCCGCCGAGCGCGTTGCTCGATGAGGTCGAGGATCGCCTGCGCGAGGTCAACGTCAATCTGTTCAAGTCCTCAGTGGAAAGCGGCAACGGCATGAGTGGCAGCACGGTGGCTGCGCTGTTGGCGTTCGAGCGGCATTGCGTTTCGATCTGGGCGGGCGACAGCCGTGTCTATCGCAACCGCGATGGGGCGCTCATGCAGGTCACCCGCGATCACAGCGAGGTCCAAGAGCTTCTCGACGGTGGAGTTCTCACGGCGCAAACCGCTGGCGAACACGTCGCATCCAACGTGATCACGCGCGCCGTCGGAGGGTCGCAGGAACTGTTCCTCGATCTCGAGCTCCGCGAGCTGCGTAACAACGATCGATTCCTGCTGTGCAGCGACGGGCTGTACCGCGAACTTCCCGAGGCGGACATGGCCCATCATCTCAGCGGCAACGATCCCGAAGGGGCGTGCCGCGCCCTCCTGAAACAGGCCCTCGCCGGAGCCTGTAGTGACAACGTTTCGGCCATCGTCGTGCAGTTCACACAATCATGAATGAATTCCGCCAGGCACTGGATGCCCACCTCGCCGGCAAGCTCGAACTGCCGCAGCTCGAGAAGGAGCTGACCCTCGGGTTGAGCCGACAGCCCCAGCTGGCCGCCGCGCATGGTGCGTATGTCGAGGCGTTGTATCGTGTCGGCCGCATCCAGGGCGAAACGTATCTGAAGCTGATTCAGGCGATTCGAACTTTCCAGCAAAGCATGCCGGCCGAGGCGCTGAAGGCGGCCGCGGCCAAACAGGCCGCCGCGGCGGCAACACCGGCCTCCGCACCCGCCGTGGGTGGGGAGGACAAGACGCAATTTCGAGCGCCGGGGGCAAGGCCCCAGGCGGGGGCGCCGGCGGTGCCCGCCGCCCCGGCGGAACCCGAGAAGACGCAATTCAGAGCCCCTCGCGTGGCGCCCCGTCCGCAGTCCGAGCCTGCCCCCGCGCCTCAGCCAACGGGAACCGGCGGATTTGCTCCTCCGACGGGTACGGGTGGGTTCGCTCCACCGACCGGTACCGGAGGGTTCACGGGGGCGCCACCGACTGGCACCGGGACGGGAACCGGCACCGGCGGACGCTCGACCGGCGCGAGTTGGAGCGACCCCGCGCGCTGGGGCGGCGACGGGGAGCCACTGGCTCCCGGTAGTGTCGTCAAGGATCGGTTCGTCCTCGAGGAGGAGTTGGGTCGGGGCGGTATGGGCATCGTCTTCAAGGCGCGCGACGTGCGCAAGGAAGAAGCTCAGGACCGCAATCCCTACGTCGCTCTGAAGGTCCTGAACGAGGAGTTCAAGCGCCATCCGGAGTCCCTCAAGGCCCTGCAGCGGGAGTCGCGGAAAGCTCAGCACCTTGCGCACCCCAACGTGGTCACGGTGTATGACTTCGACCGCGACGGCGCCAACGTCTTCATGGTCATGGAGTTGCTCGAGGGCCAGTCGCTCGACCGCCTGATACGTAAGTCGGAAGATTCGGGCGTGGGCAATCAGATGGCTCTGCGCCTCACGCGCGACCTGTGCCGCGCGATGGCTTACGCGCACGAACAAGGTGTCGTGCACTCCGACTTCAAGCCCGCGAACGCGTATCTGACTCGCGAGGGCAACGTAAAAGTATTCGACTTCGGCATCGCACGCGCCGCGAAGCGGTCGGGTGACGTTCAGGGCTCTACGACGCTGTTCGACCCCGGCACGTTAGGTGCCCTGACCCCCACGTACGCCAGTTGCGAGATGATCGAAGGACTCGAGCCCGATCCGCGCGACGACGTTTATGCAATCGCATGCGTCGCGTACGAGCTCCTCACGGGCAAGCATCCGTTCAATCGCCTCTCGGCTGTGCAGGCGCGCGACAAGAAGATGGTCGCGAAGAAGCCCCGTGGCTTGTCGGGGCGCCAGTGGCGTGCGGTGAGGCGAGGTCTCGCGTTCAGCCGCGAGGAGCGGTCGTCCTCCGCGCTGACATTGATGAACGAGTTGATGCCCCAAAAGCGGCGCTCCGTCGTTCCGATTGCCGTAGGCGCCAGCGTCGTGGTGGGGGCCGTGTTGGTTTGGGCCTTTGTGCCCAATTTCCTCGCCAAGCGGCGCGCGCAGGCTCTCGTCCAGTCGTTGCAGACGGGCGATGCCAAGATGCTCGGTTCGGTGCGCGCTCAGCTGCAGGCAATGTCGCCGCAACAGAGAATCACTCTCCTGCTGGATGAGAATGCCCGCACGGCACTCATCCATTTCTTCGAGGCGCGAATCAACGAGGCGACCGATCCCGCCCGCGGTACGGTGGATTATCCGCAGGCCCGCGCGCTGCTCGATGAGTTGAACGGCTTTCTGCCGGACTCGCTCGCGGTCAAGGATCTCGAGGACCGCCTGTTGGCGCGCGAGAACGACGAGATCAAGCGGCAGAGCGATCTGTTCGACGATTACCTGCAGCGCGGGCTGCTGATCGAAGCCCAGGGGCCGCAGAACATCGGCACCACGCTCCTCGCGATCCGTCGCATCGACCCGACGAACCGCCTGCTGCGCGATCCGCGCCTGCCCGGCGCGTTCGCGGACCAGATCCGCAAAGCGCTGAAGGCGAACAACCCCGTCCTGGCGCAAGCGCTCGTGACGGCGGGTCTGGCCTTCGATGCGCAGGATACGACTCTGGCGGATCTGCGTGACCAGACGCAGCGTGCCGCAGGTGAGCAGAAGCTTGCCGCGCGGCGGCAGACTCTCGAGACCGGCCTGGCAGCCCTGACGGGGGGACAGACGACTCTGGCGGACCTGGACTCGCGCCGCGCGGACATTGCCGAGCTGCGGACGATTGCGGCCGACAGCGCCACGATCGCCAGAATCCAGGACGTGGCGCAACGGGCGGTGGGCCAACAGACGACCCAACTCGTGACCCAGAACCAGCCGGGCCAGGCCCAGGAGCTGGTCGCCCGCTACGCCGACTTCCTGTCGCCGTCGTTCGTCGATCAGAAGCGCCAGGAGCTGGCCTCCGCGCGCGGTGCGCTCCAACAGCGGGATGCGGCCGTCGCACAGCTCAAAACGACTCTGGACGGCCTGTTGCGCGATCAGAAGACGGATTCGGCGTGGGAAACCGACTTCTCGCACCAGTTGCGCTTGTTGGCCGCATATCTGCCCGCCAACGATCCCTACGTGGTGCAGGTGAAAACCAGTGCCGCACAGGGATTCATTGCGCAGGCTCGCACGCTGCGCACGGCGCAACGCCTTGCCGAGGCAGACCACATGCTGGCCGAGGCGCGCACGTTTGCTCCGCAGGCCTCGCAGCTCGGTGCCGAAGAGAGGCTACTGGCGGATGCGAGGACCGCACAGGAGTCCGCCTCGAAGGAGAAGAATCGGCTGGCGCAACTCGAGGCTCTCAAGCAGAAGCTGTTGGTCCAGGCACGCGCCAACGACGTCGCTGAGGCTCTGACCTCGTTTAAGGAGTTGCGCGCGAACCTTCCTGCCGGCGACGGCTATCTGGCGGTTCAAGCGCCCGATGCCATCGGCAATGCCTATCTGCGACTGGCCTCGAGTGCTGCGAAGGATGGCCGGTTCGACAACGCCGTCAGTCTCTCGGGGAAGGCGAAGGAGATTTCCCCGCAGCTCAAGGACCTCGATTCTGCAAGCCAGCGTTACGCGCGCTATCAAACGCTGGGCCAGACACTGAAGACCGCCACCACGCTGGACGTCTCAGCTGTGAAGGGCGAGTTCGAAGGACTGGCGAGGATGGACGCCATCGAAGCAGCCGCCGTGAAACAGCGTCTTGCGCGGAATCTGGTGGAGCGTATTCGCGCCACGACCGATGCGGCGACGGCGGCTCGTCTGAAGACGGCTGCCGAACAGATCTTTCCGGGCGACCCGGCGCTCAAGGCGCTGTCGGAAAAGGCGCCAGTCGCAGCGGCCGGAGCGCCAACGGGACAGGTCGCTCCCGCGCCCGCGCCGACCGATGCCGCGACGGCTGCGACCGCGGAGCCCTCACAGGCAGGGTCGGCCACCCCGATTGCCGGTCCGGCTCCAAGCGCCAACTCCGGCAATGGCTCCGGACGACTCGCCGCCGCGGGGGCCAGCCGCGTCGTGGCAACACGCCCGGGACAATCCAACCCGGCAGGCAGTGCGGAGGTACAACTGGCGCCAGCGGTCCCGCCGGAGATTCCCTGCGCCTCGAAGCTCGCGGGCTACGGCAAGCGTCACCAGGCCATCTGTTACGACACGTTCGCGGGCGGCGGTCGCGGGCCCGATCTGGTCGTCGTCCCGGCGGGAGGGAGCATCGCTCATTCCTTCGCGATCGGCCGAACGGAACTGAGCAACGCGGATTACGCCCTCTATTGCACTCGAACGGGCAAGTGCGCCGCGCCGTCCGGCGCTGCAGATCTGCCGATCACGGGGATTTCGCTCGCCGACGCGCAAAGGTACCTGGCCTGGCTGTCTCAGGTCACCGGGTTCTCCTATCGTCTGCCTACCGATGCCGAATGGAGCTATGCCGCCAAAGCGCAGGGCGGGAGCACCGATACGGGGTCGCCGAACTGCGTCATCGAGATCAGCGGCAAGAGGGTGAGAGGTGTTGCGCTCGAGGCCGTGCAGTCGGGTGCACCCAACTCCTGGGGGCTCTACAACTACCTGGGCAACGCCCAGGAGTGGGTCGTGTCGGGGAGCACCGTCGCGGCTCGCGGAGGCGCATACACGGACAATGTTTCTCAGTGCATCGCAGATGCCACGCGGCCGCAATCCGGTTCGGCGGACGAGGTCACGGGCCTGCGTGCGGTACGCGAGATCGAGTAATGCGGCTCAGGGCGGCAAGCGGTGAGCCAACGATCGTGAGTGCCACGGCATGAGCAACGATCTCGCCGCGCGTCTGCGGATGTTGGCGCAGGATCATCATGAAGGCCGACTGACTCTCGCCGAATATCGCAAGCTGCGGGCGCCGCTGCTCGATTCCCTCGAGTTGCGCCCATCCTCGGCTGTCGACGATGACGCTGTCACGCGTCCCCGAAACGCCGCCATGGCTGCCGCGCCCGCCGCGCAACCGCCGGCCACAGCTGCACCCACAGGCTCAACCAACTGGCCGCTGGTGTTGGCGGCCGCGGCGGTAGCTGTCGTCGCGGCAGGTGGCATTTGGTGGTGGGGCTCGCAGAGCAGCCCGGGGGGAGGCGCCGCAGCGTCGGCGGGTAGCGCATCCCGAGTTTCGGCGTCAGTCGAAGAAGTCGTCCGGCCGTTCATCGATCGCAATGACTGGAGCGACGCGAGCGTGAATGGACTCAATGCCTCGCTCCTCGAGCTCGGGCACCAGCCGCTCGGTGCCGCAGCCAGCGAGCAATGGTTCCAGCGGTTCGTGGACGAGGTCCGGCGGCGATTCAAGGAGCAGCAGGCGTTGTCGACTGCGCCGCTGACGGCGGACAACAGCCCGCTGGCGGCGTTGGCGGTGACAGTGGGGCTGGATCTGAACGCCCCGGATGCGGCGATTCATATCGCGCCCGCCGAACCCGCGCTGTCCGCAGGGCCCGTGCCGTCCGCGGGACCGGGGCCAGCCGCCGGCCCGCCAGCCAGACCTGTCAGCCCGCAGGGGACGACTTCCATCGTCGCCTCGCATCCCGTGCCGAGTGCGCCGGATCATCCCTCGGCCCCTGTGGGGGCGGCGCATGGGCAACCGCCGCCTGCCGCCAATTCATCACCGCCAGCGGCGGCCGCCGTGCCGGTCTCCAATCCTCAGCCGGCTGCCGGGGCTTCGCCTACGACATCGGCGGCGGCAAACGGGGCGGGCGCTGCAGCGGCCGCCTCGGCCACCGGCAGCGCCGCCATGCCGGCCTCCACAGAGCCTTGTCGCACGGAGCTGATCGCTACCCGTCGGCCTTTCTGCCACGACATGCTGACGGCTGCCGAGGCGGCCCCGGAATTGGCGCTGATTCCGGCCGGTGCGTTTTCGATGGGCAGTACGGTGACGGCGACCGAAGGACCCGTGCATTCGGTCACACTGCACAAGCCGTTCGGGATCTCGGTTTACGAGGTGTCCCAGGCGGAGTTTCGGGCGTATTGCCAACGGCCCGGTCATACCTGTGCGTCGCAGCCCTGGACCGGAGATGACTATCCGGTGGTCAACGTGAGCCTGAGTGACGCTCATGGTTACGTGGAATGGCTGTCCGCCACCACGGGCCAACACTATCGACTGCCCACCGAAGCGGAGTGGGAGTACGCCGCCCGGGCCGGCCAGACGGGCCTCTACCCAAGCGGTGATTCGTTAGCTGCGACGGACGCCTGGTTCGCACTGCACGGGGCGCCCGCAGGGGCTGCACGACGCAGCCAACAGTTCAACCGCAACGCCTTCCGGCTGTACCACATGATCGGCAACGTGCGTGAGTGGGTCGATGACATCTGGTCAGGCACCTTCGAGGGTGCGCCCGTCGACGGATCCGCGCGCACGACCGGCCAGTCAGGCACGCACGTCGTTCGCGGGGGATCTTACGAAGACAATTCAGCGAAGCTGCGTCTGTCAACGCGCGAACCGCTCGCGGATAGCGCGCGTGATGCTTTCACAGGGCTGCGTATTGTGCGCGAACTCCCTTGAACAGCGTTAACGCGTTGCAAGTCCGGGCTGTCAAGCTTACGCTGCGGCACCTCTTTTCAGGACGCTGCGGGCCCGCTGTGCGATTCCAACACCTCATTTGCCTTGCGTTGGTTGCGGAATGGGTCAGTGGCGTTGCGATGGCGCAGCAGGTGCCGCCTGCGGCGACGCCCGGTGGAGCACTCCCGAGGGTGCAGAGCGCTGTCCAGCCTGTTGCACCGCCGAGCAATCTGTTCTCCATCCCGCGCGTGTATGACAGACCCCTCGGGCTCGATGAAGGCCCCAAACTGGTCGTCAAGTCTTTCCGTCTTGCGGGTGCGATGGATCGTCCCGAGCACGGCGTCAAGGTTGCCGACGCAGAGGCGATCCTGGACGCGGCCAAGGAGTCACAGCCCGCGGGCGGTTACTCCATCAACCAGCTGCAGGGAGTCGCCGCAAAGGTGGCGACCTATTACCGCGATCACGGCTACATCCTGGCGCAGGCTTTCGTGCCTGAACAGCAGGTGGCCAACGGCGAGGTGCTGGTCCAGGTGCTGGAAGGGCGCCTCGGCGGTATCCAGGTCGAGGGTAACAAGGACTACCGCGCGCAGATCCTGATGCGACCTTTCAAGTCGCTCGTGGGTGCGCCGGTCGAGAAGGACGACATCGAGTCCGCGTTGCTGACGCTGACGAACTACCCCGGCATCACTGCCTTCGGCGTCCTGGGTAGCGGCCACGACGTCGGTACGACGAACCTGACGCTGCGAGTACAGAACGAGGACCGCTTTCGGCTCGAGACGGTGGTCGACAACCACGGCTCGCAGTTTGCCGGCGAGTACCGAGGTCAGGTCACGTTCACCTACAACGACCCGTTGCACATGGCGGACAAGCTGCAGCTGGTCGGCCTGTATGCGATGGACTCGGACAGCCGTTCGGGCCACGGATGGTACGGAGGCATCGACTACGACATCCCGCTGTTCAGCCCTCGCGACTCGCTGCGATTCCTGCACCTGACCAACACGTACAACGTGGGAGCCGCAAGCGAGGTCGTCCCGACCGACAGCGACGGCCGCACGCGCGTCGACGAGATTGGCTATCGGCACGACTTCCAGCCCACGCGGTTGGGCACGGCGAGCCTGGGGCTGGCTTTCAACGTCAAGAGCTCGACATTCAACAGCCCGCCCACGACCGTATTCGATGACAAGCTCACGACGGCACGCGCCGACTTCCAGTGGGACCGCGTCGATACGCGCTTTCAGGGCGTCAACAAGTTCGCGTTGTCGTATACGCACGGCTTCAAGGACCTGTTCGGCTCGCTCGGTGACTACGACCCGAATGCGACCGGTGGCGCGAGCCGCCAGGACGCAACGGGCGAATTCAACAAGGTGGCGGCGCAACTGCAGCGTCTGCAGCATCTGACGCAATACACGTCGCTGATCCTGCGGGTGGACGCCCAGTACTCGCCGGATCCGCTGGTCTCGCTCGAGCAGTTCTCGCTCGGGGGTCCCGATTCGGTCCGGGCCTACCCGGTGTCCGAATTCCTTGCCGAGAGCGGCGGCGTGGCCACCGTCGAGTTGACGGCCGGAGCCCCCGGCTTTGCCCGTCTGCCGGCCTTCGGCGGCCGCAGCTGGGGTCAGATCCTGCAGTTCTCGATCTTCGCCGACTACGGCACCGGCACTCTCAACAAGCCGCACCTTGCCTCGCAGCAGTCGACCTTCAATCTCGGCGGTGTCGGTGGGTCGATCCAGTTCAGCATTCCGGGACGCGTGTTCGCGCGCCTCGATGTCGCGACACCGGTGACCAGCCACAAGGCCAGCAACGGTCGCGACCCGCAGTTCTTCTTCAGTCTCGGTGCCAGTTTCTGAGCGCCTCTTTCGTCAGACCGGAGTGTCGGTAATGCACGGCTCGAAGCCTCCCCGCAGTCGCAAGCTCGAGTTGCCGATCCCGGCGGCTTTCCCGATCGCCGCAGTAATCAGCTTCGGAACCTTCTCCTGCGCGCTCGCCGGTCCAACCGGGGGAGTGGTGGTGACCGGACGTGCGACGATCAGCACCCCTAGTGCCGCCTCCACGGTGATCGATCAGTCCTCGAGCCACGTCCAGCTCAACTGGAACACGTTCAACATCGGCAGCAGCGAGAGTGTCCGTTTCAATCAGCCCACGAGCACGTCCGTCGCCGTCAACCGCATCCTCGATCAGAACCCCAGCCAGATCTTCGGCTCGCTGCAGGCGAACGGCCGCGTGGTCCTCGTCAATCCGAACGGCATGCTCTTCGGGCCGACCGCCTCGCTCAACGTGGGCTCGCTGGTCGCCAGCTCCCTGGACGTGTCGGGCTTCGACCCGGTGACGGGGCGTTATTCCTTTTCCAGCTCGCGCCTGGACCCGGGCGCCATCACCAACGCCGGAACCATCACTGCCGCAAACGGGGGTTCGGTTACGTTGCTGGGCGGGCGAGTCACCAACACCGGACACATCGTCGCCGATTTCGGCACGGTCAACCTGGCAGCCGGCCGCGCGGCAACCCTCGATCTCGAGGGGGACGGGCTGTTGCGGTTGACGGTCGACTCCAACCTGGTCGCCAACTCTTCGGGCGCGGATTCCGCGGTCGCCAACTCCGGCTCGATCCAGGCAAACGGCGGGCAGATCCTGCTCACCGCCCAGGCGCTCGAGAACGTCTACTCCAATCTCGTCAACAACACTGGCGTGGTGCGCGCCGGCCGCATTGACGATACCGGCGGAGTGATTCGTCTCGTCGGCAGCGGCGGCACGGTCATCTCGAGCGGGACGCTCGATGCGTCGGCCGCAGACTCGGCCAGCACCGGCGGATCGGTTTCCGTTCTGGGCGATCACGTAGGTCTGTTCGACAACGCCGTTGTCAACGTGTCGGGCTCGACCGGCGGTGGTACGGCCCTGATCGGAGGCGACTTCCACGGCGCCAACCCGGATGTGCAGAATGCGTCACGTACCTATGTCGGTCCCAACGCGGTCATTGATGCTGACGCGGGTACAACGGGCGACGGCGGCAACGTCGTGGTGTGGTCGAACGAGGTCACAAAGTATTTCGGCAGCCTGAGTGCGCGGGGCGGATCGGTCGCGGGCAATGGCGGGAAGGCCGAGGTGTCCGGCAAGCAGCTGTTGCAGTTCGACGGCACGGCGAACACCTCCGCGCCGCACGGCTCGATGGGGACGTTGCTGCTCGATCCTTACAACCTCACGATCGACAATGGCGGCAGCAACTCGGCCACCCTTACCGACCAGTCACCCGCGGACACGACCTATGCGTTCGCGACTGACGGCACCGCGTCCGACGGTACCAGCGACACGAACATCAAAGGCACCAAGGTCAACTCGATCCTCGCCGACAGCAATCTGACTCTGGAGGCGAGCAATGACCTGACGCTGGTCAGCGGCACGACGATCTCCGGCAGCAACGGGAAGACTCTTACCCTGCGCGCGAATGACAATATCGCGCTAGATGGAATCGTCAACATGGACGGTGCGCTCACGCTCGAAGCCGCGCACGCCATTTCTCTGTCCAATTCGATAACCGCCGCGAGCTTCAGCGCCTCGG
This sequence comes from Steroidobacteraceae bacterium, assembly GCA_036499585.1. GTDB lineage: Bacteria > Pseudomonadota > Gammaproteobacteria > Steroidobacterales > Steroidobacteraceae > 13-2-20CM-66-19. The sequence goes on along the minus strand of DASYDM010000067.1, from coordinate 291,492 downwards.
CGGGTACGAACGTGGGGGGTGGTGGAGCCTCCGGCGCATCCGGTCAGAACCTGACCCTGAATAGCGCCGCCGCTTTCACGGTAGCCGGCAATACTTCGTTGAGCGCTTCAGGCGACATCGTCGTGGGTTCCGGAACGCCCACCGTATCCGGTGGCTCCGTCACGCTCTCCGGCGCCAATATCGGCGCGGTTTCCAGCTTTGCGACGGGTGCGGGGACGCCGATTCCGGTGAGCACCACGGGCGCACTGATTGCAACGAGCACCGCTACCAGTGGCGGAGCGATCAATCTGAATCTACTCGCCACGCCGACGGTGGCCGCGGGGAAGATCAGCACCACCGACGGGGCCGTTCTCGTTCACTCTCCCGGCGCCCTGGATACGTCGGTCTGGGCGGCGGGGGCCATTGATGCGGGGACCGGCACCGGCAGCCAGGTCGGATTGGTCAGCGGCGGAGTCCTGACTGTGCTCAACGGCGTCGTGAACGATGGTACCGGTACAGGGGTGGTCAACGGCGTGCCGCATGATTTGCTCCTGTCGGCCAGCACCGGTTTCAACGATGGGGCAGCGAACCACCTCGCCGTCGACTCGGCCAATAATCTCGACGTGGTGACGGGGGCCGGCTCGACCACGACGGTTTTCGCAGCCGTCGGCGGGAGGCTGGACGCGTTCGGGAGCAGCAGCCACGACCTGGTTTTCTCGGCCTCATCGGGCGGGTTCGACGTCGGGACGATCTCCGACGTCGGCGCCACGGTCACGTTGAATGCCGCGACCGGGGGGGCGATCACCAACGCGCAGACGGCAGCCACTGCGGTCAGCGCACAGGCTCTGGTGTTGAATGCCGATTCGGTCGGTACACAAGGCGCGACTCCGGTTGCGCTGACGACCGCTGTGAACAATCTCGCAGTGACCACCGGCGGTACGGGTGGCATCAATGTTTCGAACACTGGTTCCCTGAACGTCGGCGTCGGTGCGGCAGGAATCAGTCAGACCGGCACGGGCACCGTCGTCCTGACGACCGATGCCAACAGTGACATTACGTTGGGCAAGGCGATCGCCGCCGGTACGAACGACGTCAATTTGACGGCGGGCACCGGGCCGTCGTCCTTCGGTTCCATCACCGGAGCCGGCGCCATTACCGCCAACAAACTGACTCTTGCCGCAGCCAGCGTGGGTGCGTCGGGCGTCGGCAACGCCGTAAGCACCCACGTCGGCACGCTCAGCTCAACGACATCGACAGGGTTGTATGTCGGGAATTCCGCCGGTGCGCTTGCGCTTTCGAGCGTGAATGGCGGTACCGGCGCAGTCAGCATCGATAACGGCACCGGCAACATCACCGCTACGGCGTCCATCAGCGCGGGCGCACTGACGCTCGGCGGCAATCAGCTCGGAACGACCGGCGCACATCTTGCCACCAACGCAAGCTCAATCAACGCGACGGGCGCGGCCGGTGTCTACATCGATGATTCCGGTACCGGCTCGCTCGGAGTGACGGCCAGCGGCGGCACGGGAGCCACGCAGATCACGGCTACCAACGGCTCGATCGTCGCCGGCAACGTCAGTGGCACCGGTGTGACGCTCGATGCGCAGAGTGGCGGGGCCGGCATCACCGTTAACGGCACGATCAATGGCGGGGCCGCCCCCGTGAGCCTCACGGCCGGTAGCGTGGGCAATCGGGGGGCGATCAATACCGGCACGAGTAATGCAGTCGATGGCGCCAGTCTGACCCTTAGGGCCGCCAGCGTCGGCACTTCGGCGAGCGGCCATGCGCTGAACACCCAGGTCGGCACGCTCGACTCGCAAACCTCGACAGGACTGTTCCTGGCGAACACCGGCGTCCCGCTTGCGTTGACGAGTCTCGACGGCGGGACCGGCGCGGTCAGCATCGACAACACCGGCAACAACATCACGGCCTCGGGCTCAATCGGCGCGGGTTCCCTGACGCTCGCCGGAAATCAGCTGGGAACGACCGGCGCACACCTTGCCACCAACGCAAGCTCAATCAACGCGACGGGTGCCGCCGGCGTCGTCATCGACGACTCCGGGACGGGCCCGATTGCGGTGACGGCGAGCGGCGGGACGCAGGCCGCGCAGATTACGACTTCAAACGCCTCGATGACCGCCGGCAATATCAGCGGGAACGGCGTTACCCTCGCTGCGCAAGGTGCTGGATCCAATATCACCGTCAACGGCACCATCAATGGCGGGGCCAGTGGCGCGACTTTGACTGCGGGTGACGTCGGCAACCGCGGGGCGATCATTGCGGGCACGAGTAACAGCGTCCGCGGCAACAGCCTGACGCTTACGGCCGCAACCGTCGGTGCATCCGGAACCGGTAACGCGTTGAACACGCAGACAAGTGCGTTGACCGCTACTACAACCGGCGGGTTGTATCTCGCCAATACCGGCGCCGCGCTCGCATTGACGAGTGTTGACGGCGGGACGGGTGCCGTCAGTATTGACAACGGAACCACAGGGGACCTCACGGCCCCAGCCTCGATCACGGCGGGCTCCTTGACGCTCGTGGGAAATCACGTCGGGACGACCGGCTCGCACCTCGCCACCAACGCAGGTTCGATCGACGCAACGGGCCAGAATGGCGTTTACCTCGACGCCTCGGGCACGGGATCGATCAATGTGACGGCCAGCGGCAACGCCGGGGCTGCGTCCATCACGACGTCGAACGGGTCGATCGTCGCCGGTAACGTCAGTGGAAACGGCGTGACGCTGAATGAAAACTACATACTCGGCTCGCTGACGGTGAATGGCACCGTTGATGCGGGCGCCGGCACGGCGAATCTGCACTCGTTCAGCTCGCTGACGGAAGGCGCCTCGGGGTTGGTCAAAGGCAACGATGTCCAGCTCGACGGGGGAAGTATCGGCACGTCGCCCGCGTCGCGGTTCAACATCCAGGCAAACACTCTTACAACTAACGCGACCACCCAGTATCTGGCGCAGACGGGCACGGGCAATCTCGCGATCAACGGCATCACCACGAACAGCGCGGCGGGGACTGTTGACCTGTCGGCCGCCGCGGGCCTCGCCGTAGACGGGACGGTCGATGCGACCACCGGGACGGTGATCCTGGCAGCCGCCGGCGATCTCACTGGAAATGGTTCCAACCTCATCAAGGCCGGGACGACGACGCTGTCGGGTGCGAACGTAGGCACGAGCGGTCAGGCGATCAATACGAATGCCGGCACATTGAACCTCACCTTGACCGGGTCCGGAACCCGTGCGGGTTATGTGAACGACTCAGCTGCGACCACGATCCTTGCGACGGCGCAGGGGGGCGCAGGCGGGTCGGTCAACGTTACGACCCAGGGGGCTCTCACCGTCGGCACGACGGTCACGGGATCAAATGCGGCGCTGACCACGGTCGGCGCCGGCAACAATATCGATCTGACAGGTGGCGCGATCAGCGTCACCGGAAATGCCGGCCTCAATGCAGGCGGCGCCATCATCGGCGGAGGTGCCACCGCGCTGACTGCGGGCACCGCGTCTGTCAGCGGAACGTCCATCGGATCGTCGGGAACCCCGCTCAATCTGGCGGTCAACAGCCTGACGGCGACCTCGACAACCGGCGCAATCTACATCGCCGAGCAGGGGCGGGATCTGACGCTCAACGATGTGCACAGCGCGACGGACGTGAGCATCGATGCCGGGACGAACGCAATCTTCTCGAATCCTTCGACATCTATCGTCGGGAATGCGCTGACGCTGAACGGGTCGCAACTCGGTACCGACGACGCGCATGCCCTGAATACCCAGGTCAGCTCTCTGTCGGCGAACAGCGCAGGCGGGCTCTACATCACCAACAACGGTGCGTTGACGTTGACGAAGGCCGTTGGGGGTAGCGGGGCGGCCGATGTCCAGGCGACGGGTGGGGCACTCACCGTCGATACGACCGTAACGGGGAGTTCCGCGAGCCTGACGACCTCCGGCGCCGGCAACAATCTCGATCTGACGCTTGGGGCCGTGAATGTCGGAACCGGTTCTGCGTCGCTGCGCGCCCCGGGTGGGACCATCCTGTTCGGCGCGACCCCGGTCACCGCGAACAGCCTGACTTTGTCCGCTACTTCCCTCGGCGCGGCGGGCACTCCGCTGTCGACGCAGGCCTCGATCATCGATGCCACTGCAACTGCCGGGTCGATTTACATCAAACAGAGCGGCGCCACGACAGTCACGGCGAACGCGACGGGTGGCGACGTCGATGTCGAAACGACGGCAGGCTCACTGACGATCAACGGTGCCACGGGTAATGCCATAAACCTGGTTGCCGGAGGCGTCGGCTCCGGTCTGGTGGTCAACGGCGCCGTTTCGGGGGGGCTAGGCGTCATGCTGACCGCCGGAGCCGGGGGTGCGATTCACATCAACAGCCCCGTTTTGAGCACCGGCGGCTCCCTCCTCATCAACGGCTCCGGGGGCGCGATCTCCATCGATGGCTCTCTGTCTGGTGCGGCTAGTGGAGTGTATGTACACGCCGGCAGCGGTGGTGTCATCACGAGCAGCCAGGTCGTCACTGCCACCGGCCCCAATGGTGGCGTGGTGCTTGCCACGGGAGACGGTGGTTCAGTCACGCTGGATGGGACGGTCTCGGCGCCGAATGGCCAGGTCAACATCTCCGGCGGAAACAATACGCCGGTCGTGATCAACAATTCGGTCACGGCGGGTGCGCAACTGGATATTGCGGCGGGGGATGGAGGATCGCTAACGCTCAACGGCGCCATCAATGCCGGTGCGAACGCCGCGATTCTCGGAGTAGGTACGGCCACTCCTGGCGGTGCAGTCATCGTCGGGCCGAACGCGTCGGTAACCGCCGACGTCGCCACCCTCGTCGGCTCGAGTGTCGGCAGCTCCGCGAACCCATTGCCCACTCACGTAAATAAACTCATCTCTCAGACCACTTCGGGCTTGTTTGTTTCGCAGACCGGGAGCCTGAACGTCGAAGACGTCGCGGGTGGTCCGGGCTCGGTGACGATCGCCGTGGCCAATGGCGACATGACGGTGTTCAACCTGGTGGCCAACGGGGCGCAACTGTCGACGACGACAGCCGGCAAGTCGATCAATGTGACCAGCGATTTTGACGTGTTTACCGGCGACGCATCGTTGACCGCAACCGGAGACATTACGGTCGGACCGGCCGCCGCGTTTACCGCAGGCAACGCGGTGTTGAATGCAGGAGGAGCCATCACGACCGGGTCGGGATCCTCCTTCACTGCAATCAACCCCCAGTTGACCGCGGGTGGCGATATTGCGATCGGGCAGACGTCCACGTTCGCTGCCACCGGCACGGCGGGGCTGACTGCAGGTGGCGCTATCACGACCGGGTCTGGCACCACGCTTACGGCTGGCACGGCGGCCCTCGCGGGGGCATCCATCGGCTCAGCCAGCAACACTGTCGCACTCAACGCAGGCAGTGCGGCCGCAACGGCCACGGCCGGCAGTGTATACCTGTCAAATACAGGCGCCGTTAGCGCGGTTGCGTATGGCGGAGACGTGAATGCGTCGACCACCACCGGCGCGGTCGATGCGACAGCCAACAACGGCAGTGTTTCCATTTCGACTGGGGGCGGCGACGTCCACGCGACTGCAAATGGCGGTAATGTTTCAGTATCGACCGGCGGTGGCACCGTTGCTGCGAACGCAACTGGCGGTGGTGTCGCGGTGACATCATCCGGCGCGCTGACGGTCAATTCGGTCGCAGGCACGGGGGTGTCATTGGCGACCGGAGCGAGTGACCTGGTGATCAACGGAGCCGTCGACGCCAAGGGCGGGGACGCGACCGTTACGGCCGGAACCGGTCATGTCTCGGGAAGCGGCACCATCACGGCCAACACGCTGAATATCACTGCTGACAATGTCAGCGGTAGTACGGGCGGGACGGGCCTTGCCACCCACATCAACACGTTGAACGGCACTGCAACCGAAGGGCTGGGCATCAGCAACACGGGCGCCCTCGCCGTGGCGACGGCAACGGGCCATGATGTTCTGTTGGCGTCGACTGGCGCGATATCGGCCAATTCCGGAGTGGCGATCACGGGCAACACGGTGACGCTGAACGGCACCACGCTCGGCACGAGCGGGACGCGGTTGGCGACCAACGCCGGCTCGATCAATGCGACCGCCACCAACGGTGGGATCTACATTACGGAGGCCGACGCGGCTCAATTCACCGGCTCCGCGACAGGCGCAGCGGTCGACGTCAAGACCACCAACGGAACTCTGACGGTCGGCGGCGCGACCGGGACCAGCGTGACGCTCGCGTCCGGCGGCACCGGGTCCGGCCTGAGCATCGGCGGAATCGTGGACGCGGGCTCGGGTAACGTTACGCTGACTGCGGGAAATTCGGGCTCCGGCGCGATCACCATGACGGGTGGACAGGTGCGAGGCGCCGTCCTGACGGCTAACGCGACCGGTATCGGAACGAGCGCTGCCCCGCTGCTCACGAAGATCGCAACGCTCAACGCGACCGCCGGAAGCGGTGGTGTCTTCGTGAGCGAAGCGGATGACCTGGCGCTCGCTGCGATTACTTCTGCGGGCGATGTCGGAATCAAGAACAGCACCGGCAATCTGACCGTTCAGTCGCTGACGGGCGCGAATGTCTCGTTGACAGCTTCTGGCGGATCGATTGTCGACGACGGCAACGACACGACGGCGATCTCGGGGAACGCGTTGACGCTCTCCGCACAGGTGATCGGCGCACCATCGACGCTGTCGGGCACGACGCTCAACGTCACGCCTCGGCTGGATACCAACGTCAGCAGCCTGACTGCCACGTCCACCAGCGGTGGGATCTATGTCGATCAGGCCAAGGGGTTGCAAGCAGCTGACCTCAACGCTTCGGGGGGTGCCAATGGCAATATCGAGCTGCTGGTCGCCACAGGGGATTTGAACCTGCACAGCGTGAGTGCCTCGCACACGTTGCTGCTCGCTGCAGGAGGCAACATTTTCGCTGCGCCAGGCCTGGGCAACATCGCCGCTCAGCAGGCCGAGTTGCGAGCCGGTACGGCAGACGGCACGGCCGGGCACATCGGTACGTTGGCCCAGCCGCTGACGTTCTCGCTGCCGACAGGCAACAACCTGCGGCTATACGTGCCCTCGACGATCGATTCGAAAGACTCCATACGCAGTCCGTCCACGCTGACGTCTCCGGGGATCAACACGACGCTGACCCTGTTCACCGCCCCAGATCCTCAGGCGGCGTTGGCCGGCTTCGGTCAGTTCTCGGGCTTCGGAGAGACGCAGTTCACCTCGGCGCTGGAATCGTTGATCAAGACGATCCAGGGCCAGACGGGTAACGTGCAAGGCGTGCTGAACATCGATTGGGGATCATTCGATCCCAATGTCAGCCTGTTCGGTACGCTGGACCCGGCGGTGTGCCTGCCGGGTGACCAGCGGGATGAGGAAGGGGCGAAAGGCGGCTGTTAGCCGCCGGTGACTACCGTGTCGATGACCCGGTCGCGCTCGAAGAATACGGAGAAGCCGGTGTAGTCCCACCGGGTGATCGGCGGCTCGCCGACCGTTGCATGCTTCGTGACAGGGGCGCCGAAACGGGCTTCCACCTGGGTCATGGTAATGCCGCGTCTGGGGCCGTCCACTGAGGACTGTTTCACCGTCACCTGATCGTTGACGACGACGGTTTCGGCGAACGCTGCGGAAGCCACCACGGCGGTAGCCGCGAGGCCGCAAGCGATTGCAAGCATTCGAGTTTTCATGGACGAGTCTCCCTCGATGGGCGCCGCCAAATATAGCACCGGCGCGAATCTGTCAAAGCGCTCAAGCCCTCCCTTAGCCGCTCCGGCCACCTGAAATGTGACGCAGGTGGCACTCCTGACTGTGGTTAAATCGCGACTGATGTTTCATCCGTTGCCCCTCTTCATCGGGTTGCGCTACGTCCGCGCGCGAACCCACCGATTCTTCGTTTCCTTCATCACGTGGGCCGCCCTGGTCGGCGTCGGCGTGGGCATGGCTGCTCTGATCGTCATCCTGTCGGTGATGAATGGCTTCGAGGACGAGCTTCGCGACCGGCTCGTCTCACTCAGCGCGCATGCGAGAGTGGTGGCGCATGAGGAGGGCGGGCAGTCGTCCACAAATGGGCCTACAGAGGCTGAGTGGGCGAGTGCGGAGAATGCCGTGCGCTCCGTAAAGGGCGTCGTGGGCGTTGCGCCTTACGTGGAGTTGCAGGGCCTCGCCGTGCGGACCCCGGAAATGCAGCCGGTCGTGTTGCGGGGCGTTGATCCCAAAGCCGAGATGACGGTGAGCGATCTGGCCCATTCGCTGGTCCGGGGTCGATTCTCGGACCTGGTCGCCGGCACCGGCCGCGTCATCGTCGGTTCGGTGGTGGCCGAGCGCCTCGGGGTAGGCGTCAACGACACTCTCAACGTGCTGATTCCAACGGTCAGCGAAGGCGCCGCGCCCTCCTCGAAGCTGCGCGAATTCAGCGTCGCAGGGATCTTCGAGGTCGGCCAGGTCGAGGCCGACAGCTCGCTGGTCTACGCAAATCTGCAGGATGTCGGGGCCCTCGATCCCGGCAGCGCCAATGGGAGGGGATTGCGTGTGCGTTTCGATGATCCTTTGCACGCGCCGCAAATCACACCGCAGCTGCGGCGGCTGCTGCCAAAGACCTTCGATGTCTTCGACTGGACGCAGGACAACGCGAGTTACTTCCGCGCCATCAGCATCGAAAAGACCATGATGGCGTTGATCCTCCTGCTGATTGTCGCGGTCGCTGCCTTCAACATCGTGGCCATGCTCGTGATGGTGGTGACGGACAAGCGTACGGATATCGCGATCCTGCGAACGCTGGGTGCCTCTCCCAGAAGGGTAATGGGCGTCTTCATGACTCAAGGGCTGGTGATCGGCTGGGTGGGCGTCGCGCTGGGTCTCGTGTTGGGCCTGGCTCTGGCCTACAACGTGGACACGATCGTCCCCTTCCTCGAGCGAGCCCTGCATTTCCAGATCATGGACTCGGATGTCTTCTACGACTCGAGCATCCCTTCGCACGTGCGTTGGGAGAACGTGGTGACGATCGCAGTCGCTTCCCTCGCGCTGACCGGCCTCGCGACGATCTATCCGGCCATCCGGGCGGCCAGGACCGCGCCCGCCGAAGCACTGCGGTACGAGTAGGGCAGTGGCAAACGTGTTCCGCAAAGGGTCGTCGTACGAGTGGCTGATCGGCACTCGCTATCTGCGATCCGCGCACCGGCGCGGCTTTGTCTCGTTCGTCGCCGTCATGTCGGTCATCGGCCTGATGCTCGGGGTGGCGACCTTGATCGTCGTGCTGTCGGTCATGAACGGGTTCAGTCGCGAGGTTCGCAACCGGATCCTGAGCGTCACCTCCCACGCAACGCTCATGGGTGAGAGCGGCCCGTTGACCGATTGGCAAACAGTCCAGAAACGCGCGCTGCAGCGTCCGGACGTGATCGCGGCCGTGCCCTACGTCGAAGAGCAGGGAATGCTGTCACACGGCAACAAACTCGCCGCCTCGCAGATCCGGGGCTTGATTCCCGAAGAGGAGCGCAAGGCGACCGGTCTGGCTCAGCATCTGGTGTCCGGCCACCTCGAGGATCTGCAGCCAGGAAGCTTTCGAGTCATTCTCGGATCGGCGCTCGCGCGCGAGCTGAACGTCAAGGTGGGCGAGTCGATCATTGCGATTGCCCCCGAAGGCACCGCGACGCCCGCGGGTTTGTTTCCGACCACGCGGCGGTTCCAGGTCGTGGGCATCTTCCAGTCGGGGATGTACGAGTTCGACCGCGGTCTCGCCTTGATCAACCTGCAGGACGCGGCGCGCCTCTACCGCCTCGGCAGCGCAGTGACGGGCGTACGGCTCGCACTACGCGATCCGTTCCGAGCTGCGACCGTCGTGCGCGACGTCGCCATCGGGCTTGGTGGTGGATTCACCGTCTACGACTGGACCCTCGACCACGCCAACTTCTTCCGGTCCATCGAGATCCAGAAGTCGATCATGTTCGTGATCCTCCTGATGATCGTCGCCGTAGCCGCTTTCAATATCGTCGCGACGCTGGTCATGATCGTGAAGGAGAAGCAGACCGACATCGCCATCCTGCGCACGCTCGGCGTCGGCCCCCCCAACGTGTTGGTGACGTTTGCGATCCAGGGGGTGTTGATCGGGCTGACCGGCACGGTGTTGGGGGCGGGGCTCGGCATTCTCCTGTCGGACAATCTGCAATCGATCCTCGATGCCCTGCAGCGATTGCTGGGGACCCAATTCATGGACGCGAGCGTCTATCTCATGAGTGAACTGCCGGCTTACGTGGAGTGGGGCGATCTGATGAGAGTCTGTGCCGTGGCGTTCCTGCTGTGCGCTCTGGCAACGGTATATCCAGCTTGGCGTGCTTCGCGCACGGAGCCGGCGGAGGCGCTGCGCCATGAGTGAGGTCGTGGCGGCCGAGGGGCAGGTGGGCGGGACCGATTCGCGCGCGGTTGTTCTCGAGGCGCGCGACGTCCACAAGAGTTTCAAGCAAGGCCCGGTTACGTTGGATGTCCTTCAGGGCATCAACGTCGCAGTCACGGCGGGCGAGCGTATCGCCATCGTCGGAGCCTCGGGGTCAGGCAAGACCACGCTGCTGCAGATTCTCGGGGGGCTGGATCGCCCGACTTCGGGACACGTCCTGGTCGACGGTCAGGACGTCCACGAGCTGAGCGAAGACGCGAGGGGTGCCCTGCGTAACCGAGCCATCGGCTTCGTGTACCAGTTTCACCACCTGCTGCCCGAGTTCAGCGCGCTGGAGAACGTGTCCATGCCGCTGCTCGTAAGGCGGATGGACACCAAGACCGCGCGTGAGCGCGCGCGAGAGATCTTGAGTCGCGTCGGACTGGGCGCGCGGCTCGATCACCGGCCGTATCAGCTCTCTGGCGGTGAGCGGCAGCGTGCGGCCGTCGCCCGAGCCCTAGTCACCGAGCCCAAGCTGGTGCTGGCGGATGAGCCGACCGGTAACCTGGATGGTGCGAACGCGGAGTCCGTGTTCACGCTGATGCTCGAGCTCAACCGGGAACGGGGGACCAGCCTGATCGTGGTGACCCACGACTTGAGGCTCGCCATGAGAATGGAGAGGCAACTAGAGATTCAGAAAGGGATTTTGACGCAGCGCGAGGCTTAAGGGCGAGGATCGCGGCGGGGGCTTTTGCGAGGCTAAGGGCTCGCTTGGGGGGCCGCGTGGGCCCTTAGGCGGCTGAGGGCTCGCGGCGTGAGCGTGAGCGTCGGGCGGTGACATTCCATCGCCAGAGGAACTCGAGGCTCATCCAGCCCAGCACGCCGCACAGGGCCGAGCAGGCCAGGCAGCCCACCAGGAACGGCTTCCACATCGGTCCCAGGCCGTTCTGCAGCCAGTCCCAGCTCGGCTCGAAGGCAAAGTGGTGGGGTTCGAGGCCCAGCAGGACCACCCCGATCCGGTATGCGACGTAATACACCGGGACGACGGTAATCGGGTTGACCAGCAGGACCGTGGCATTGACCACGGGGAGGTTGATCCGGCAGAGGATCGCGATGAGGCAGGCCAGGAACATGTGCACCGGCAAGGGTACGAACATGATGGCCAAGCCGATGCCAAAGGCTGCCGTGACAGCGCGCCGGTGCGGGATCCAGATCTGGGGATCGGTGATCCGCTGACCGAATACGCGGCTGCAAAAGCGGAACGGCCAGCTTCTCTGCAAGGAGCCGGGCGACGGAGTCAGTCGCTTGAGCAGGCGGCGGGGCATGGGGCGAAGCCACTGTATCAGAAGGTAAGGCCCGGAAGCGGTACTGGTCCGCTTTGTGAGTTTTGCGACCGGGGTGGCTTCTGTCGGCACGAGGGATGTGCTAATGGCCCGGCCGGGACTGAGGTCCTGTCCGTGCGCCGAACCGTCACGCCCGTAGCCGGGGCGGGGGGCCCGCCCGCGGGCTGGGCCGCGCGCCGGGGTCGCATGCGCGCTCGCGCGACGCTTTTCGTCACTGTCTGCAGACGGTGTCGCCTTGAGACCGCACCGGTCTTCGGTATGATGCCCCGCAGTTTTTCGCTTGTGGGGTCAGCTGAGGATGTGGGAAATCGTCCGGGCCGGTGGTCCGCTGATGTGGCCGATCATCGTCTGTTCGATCGGCGCGGCAGCGATAGTGCTCGAGCGCCTGTGGACTCTGCAGGACAAGCGCGTTTTGCCACCGGAGCTGACCCAGAAGGTCTGGCAGCTGGTGGAGACCAACCAGGTCACCGATAAGGTCATCAGCGCTCTGGAACAGAACTCGCCGCTGGGTAAGCTCCTGGCCGCGGGACTGGCGAATCGACACCGCCCGCGGGAGATCATGATGGAGCGCCTGGAAGACACCGGGCGCCACGTCGTGCACGAGCTCGAACGCTTCCTCAACACCCTCGGCACCATCGCCGGCGTCTGCCCGCTGCTGGGTCTGTTAGGTACCGTCACCGGTATCATCCGCGCGTTCAATGCGATTCAGGCCGGAGGCATGGGCGACCCCCGCGCGTTGTCCGGTGGCATCGCGGAAGCCCTGATCGCGACGGCGACCGGTTTGTGCGTCGCAATCCCGGCACTCATCTCGTATCGCTACCTGCGCGGCCGTGTCGACCGCATCGTGATCGAGATGGAGAAGAACGCGATTCGGATCGCAGACGCGGTTGAGGCAGCTGGCAAGCGCGAGCGTACGGCCAACGAGGTGTTGGAGAGCAGTGCGGCTGCGGCCCCCGGAGCACGGCGCGACCGGGCTGCCGCGGGTTAGGCGAGCGTGCAACGCCGTCCCGTGAACTCCGACTCATGAACCTCAAGCCCCGCAAACACGAAGAGCCGGAGATCAACGTCGTTTCGCTGATCGACGTCGTACTGCTGCTCGTGGTCTTCTTCATGCTCTCGAGCCGTTTTACGGACGAGGGTCGCTTGCGAGTGCACCTGCCGCAGGCCAGTGATGTCCCCACACAAAAGCCAGCGGCCGAGCCGCTCGTGGTGACGGTCACCCAACAGGGAACCTATCGGGTCAACGAGCACGAGCTCATCAACTCGAGTCCGGAGACCCTGCGCGCGGCGCTGGTGAAAGAGGCGGGCACCAACCGCTCGATGCGGGTCACGCTGCGCGCTGACGGCCGGACCACGCACCAGTCGGTCATAACGGCCATGGACATCCTGGGACGCTTGGGGTTTGTCGAAATCAACGTCGCAACCGTCAAGGATGAGCCGGCGGGCAAGCCTTGAAAGACGCGGTCCGGAGCGCTCGAACCGCCGAGCCCAGCGGCCTCGGGACCTATCGCCGGCTGCTCACCTACCTCCGGCCCTATCGTGCGGCCTTTCTCGCCGGAATCATCGGAGCGCTGTTCTATGCGCTGGCGATGGTCTCGTTCCCGAACGCGGGGAAGCAGCTCACGGATGCCATCAACCATCCCGAGCAGCACTCCGACTTGCAGCGCTGGCTGCCCATCGGGATCGTGCTGATCTTCGTAGTCCGCGGACTCGGGGACTTCATTCAGACGTACTACATGGGCTACGTGAGCCGTCATGTCGTCAAGAAGCTGCGCAACGAGTTGCTCGAGCGCACGCTGGTGCTACCGGTCACGTACTTCGACCGGGCCTCCTCGGGGCAGATGTTGTCCCAGCTCACCTTCAACACGGAGCAGGTGGGGCAGGCCATCAGCGATGCGGTGGCGGCGGTCATGCGCTCGAGCATCACGATCGTCGGTCTGGTCATCGTGCTTTTCCGCACCAACGTGCGATTGACGGTGCTGTCGCTGCTGATGGCGCCGGTGGTGGGCTGGCTCGTGTCGGTGATCAATCGATACTTCCGACGCTACGGGCGGCGGATCCAGGATTCGATGGGCGATGTGACCCGGGTAGCGAAGGAGGTCTTCGAGGCCCCGCGCCTGATCAAGGTCTACACCGCCGAGCAGCACGTAGCCGGCCGATTCGAGGCGATGAACGAGCGCAACCGCCATTCCAACATGCGGCTGATCCTCACCAAGGGGCTATCGAATCCGGTCGTGCAGGTGCTGACGACCATCGGCGCTGCTTTCATCCTGGTGTTCTGTTTTCGCGAGGTGAACGCGGGCCGCATGGAGATGGGTGCCCTGATCGCCTTCTTCATCGCCCTGGGCAGCATCCCGCAGCCGTTGAAGGAACTGATCGGTGCCTTCGGTCCCATCCAGCAGGGAATCGCCGCGGGCGAGAGCATTTTCGCCACTCTGGATGCGCCCGCCGAAACGCGCGGTGGCACCTATGCGGTCTCTCGGACGCGAGGCGACGTGACCTACGAGGACGTTTCCTTCAACTACGAGACCGGCAAGGGCGCAGGCCTCCAAGGGATCAGCCTGAGCGTCTCGGCGGGGCAGAGCATCGCGATCGTCGGGCGCACGGGCAGCGGCAAGTCCACGTTGGTCAACCTGCTGCCCCGGTTCTACGACGTGAAGAGCGGCAGTGTAAAAATCGATGGCCGCGACATACGCGACTTCGACCTGCGCAGCCTCCGCGAGCAGATTGCCGTTGTCAGTCAGGACGTCGTGTTGTTCGATGACAGCATCCGCAACAACATCTCGTTCGGCCGCCAAGCTTCCAATGAGGACATCGAGCGCGCCGCGGAGGCCGCTCATGCGACGGAGTTCATCCGCTCACAGCCGGCCGGCTTCGATGCGATGGTCGGAGATCGCGGAGTGCTGCTCTCGGGCGGCCAGCGACAACGCATCGCAATCGCGCGGGCTTTACTGAAGAACGCACCGATCCTGATCCTGGACGAGGCGACCTCGGCGTTGGATGCCGAGACCGAAAGGCAGGTTCAGGCGGCGCTCACTCAACTGATGCGCGATCGCACCACGTTCATCATCGCGCATCGGCTGTCGACCGTGGAGCAGGCCGACCGGATCATCGTGCTCGATTCGGGCGCGATCATCGAAACCGGAACGCACTCGGAGCTCATCGCGCACGGTGGTGTTTACGCGCAGTTGTATAGCCTGAACTTCAAAGAATGACCGCTTCGGCGACCGAGGCGAAACTGTTGGAGCGTTGGTACGACGCGAGCGCACAACCCGGTTGGCTGTGGCGCGCGCTGGCGGCCATCTACCGCGGCGCCATCGCGCTACGCACACTGGCGTACCGGCTGCACTGGGCTCCGGCCCATCGCCTGGCCAAGCCGGTCGTCATCGTCGGGAACCTGACGGTCGGGGGTACCGGCAAGACGCCGCTGGTTGTCTGGCTAGCCCAGAAACTACAGGCGCGAGGGCTGCGCGTCGGCATCGTCTCGCGGGGCTACGGTAGAACCTACGACACGCCGCACCTGGTCGAGCTGGACTCGAATTGGCAAGAGGTGGGGGATGAGCCTTTGCTCCTGCGGCGGCGGACGGGGTGCGCGACCATGGTCGGTCGCGATCGCGTCGCGGCGGCGGAGGCGCTGATTGCCTACGGTGTCGACGTCATTCTAGCGGATGACGGGCTGCAGCATTTGCGGCTCGCGCGCGACTGCGAGATCGTCGTCGTCGATGGCTCCCGCGGATTCGGGAACGGCCGGGTGTTGCCGGCGGGTCCTTTGCGGGAGCCACCTGAGCGGGCGTTGCGCGTCGACCTGGTCGTCCTGAACGGACCGCCCGAACACTCCTCCCTCAACATCCCCGGACACCCTTACGCGGGTACCGGTCTGTTGATGAGCATGGCGTCCGAGGGGGCGCGCAGAGTCGATGGCGCCGGCGAACCCCGTTCTCTGGATACATTCCGCGGCCAGCGCGTTCATGCCGTGGCGGGGATCGGCAATCCCGACCGCTTCTTCCGGGCTTTAAGGGCCCAGGGGATCGAGGTGATCGAACACCCCTTCGCCGACCATCATCCCTTCGTCGGCCCGGATCTGAGCTTCGGCGACTCGGCGCCGGTGCTCATGACGGAGAAGGATGCCGTAAAATGTCGCGAATTCGCCGATCCGCGGCTGTGGTACGTACCGGTCAGCGCCCGCTTCGGCGAGGCCCATGAAAGGTTGCTGCTGGATCGCGTCATGAACAGGATCAGGAGGCCAGGCGACTGATGGATTCCCACATGCTGGAAATTATCGCGTGTCCCGTGTGCAAGGGCTCGCTCAAGTATTTCCGCGAGCCGGCGGTGCTGGTGTGCCGGTTGGATCGGCTCGCGTACCCGATCCGGGACGAGGTTCCCGTAATGCTGGAAGAGGAAGCCCGGCAACTCGCCGCCGACGATCCGCTGCTGGACCGCTGATCCCAAAGCATGTTCAGGATCGTCATCCCGGCGCGGTATGCGTCGTCGCGTCTTCCCGGCAAGGCCCTGCTATCCATCGCCGGCAAACCGATGATCCAGTGGGTTTACGAGCGGGCTACGGCGTCGCTCGCTACCGAAGTGCTGATCGCTACCGACGACCTGCTCATCGTGAGTGCCGCGCATTCCTTCGGTGCCGAGACGGTGATGACGGATTCGGCGCACACCTCAGGCACCGATCGCATTGCCGAGGTCGCTCGGGCTCGTCGCTGGCCGAAGTCGGACATCGTCGTGAACGTGCAGGGCGATGAACCCATGATCCCGCCCACGCTGATCGATCAGGTGGCGGGAATTCTGGAAACCAACAAGCAGGCAGACATCGCGACCCTGGCAACGCCGATCCTGACGCTCGAGGAGCTTCTGGATCCGAACGCGGTCAAGGTTGTGGCCGATCCCGATGGACGGGCGTTGTATTTCAGCCGTGCGCCCATACCTTGGAATCGTGATACGGCGCCAGCAGGGATCCCGAGCCAGCGCAGCTTCGCAGGTGCGCGACGTCACGTAGGCATTTACGCCTACCGTGTCGGAGCGCTGGTCGAGCTGGCCTCGCTACCGCCGAGTCCGCTCGAGCAGCGCGAGAAGCTCGAGCAGCTGCGGGCGTTGGAACATGGCATGCGGATCAGCGTTGCGGACACATTGGAACGACCGGGGCCTGATGTGAATACGGCCGCGGATTTCGAGCGGGTTGGGGCGCTGCTGGGCGCCTGAGAGTTACAATTGTTCACAGTGTGTGGTGGCCTGAACGGCCGCTGAATTCCACGCCGTGAGCGCGGGCGGAACTTACGCACAGCCCGGGGCATCGAATCTGCGTAAGCTGTCAACCTATCTGGACGGTATGACGTTTTTAAGGGCAACGAGTCGCAAACCCTGAACGGAAGCCAGTCGATGAGCCACCACCGAATGAACATCAATCGAATCGCGCTGGGTCGAATCCCGAGGGCCGCCGCTGTGACGATCCTCCTGGCGGGTGTCACGTTGCTGGCGGGCTGTGTCGAGCCACCGCCGCCGCGCCCATATCGCGCTGTGCGTGAGGTGCCTGCACCGCCGCCGCCGAACACCGACGTGTACGCCTACCCGCTGCAAAACCAAACACCGGAGCAACAGGATCGCGATCGCTATGACTGCCATCTGTGGGCGGTCAAGCAGACCGGTTTCGATCCGAGCGCGCCAAACGTTCCTCCACATGATCGCGTGCGTCTCGTGACCGCGGCGCCAGCTCCGGCACCGGGCGCGCAAACTGCGTTTGGTGCCGTTGCGGGCGCCATTCTCGGCGCCGCGATCTCTCGGCCGCGTGATGCCGGATTCGGCGCCGTCGCTGGCGCGATTGCGGGTGGCGCCATCGGGAACGCGAGTGAGCAGGCACAGGCCGCTCAGAATCAGGCAGCCGTCAATGCCGATGTACGGCAGGCCTCTGCCCAACAGAACGCGGCGATGGAACAGAAGGCGTCGAGTTATCGACGTGCGATCGGTGCGTGCTTGGATGCACGCGGTTATAGCGTGAAGTAAAGGTAGCGAGTAAAGGTGAGAGATATCATGAGCAGACTTGCCAAATCTTTGGCCGCGTCGCTGGCATTCTCCCTGGTGCTCGGAGCGGGCGTCGCCCAGGCGCAGCACCGCGAGGCCCCGCATGCGCGCTACGAGCACATGGACCCACGGTTTGGACACAACCACTACTACCCCTCTCGCGGATACGCAGTAGGCATTCTTCCTCGCGAGCGCATTGTCGTGAACGGCGGTGGTGGGCGGTTCTACTACTCAGGCGGCGTCTGGTACCGACCGTACGGTCCCCGTTTCGTCGTCGTCGCGCCGCCGCTGGGTCTGTTCGTTCCAGTTCTGCCTCCTTTCTACACGACAGTCTGGTTCGGCGGCTCTCCGTACTACTACGCGAACGACACGTACTACTCGTGGCGTCCGGCAACCAGTCAGTACGAGGTGGTCGCGCCTCCTGACGGGAGCGGCAACACTGGCTCCACCGATGCACCGGCTCAGGCCGGTGCGCCTGGCGCGAACGGTGATGTCTTCATCTACCCGAAGAACGGCCAGAACGACGACCAGCAGGCTAAGGACCGCTACGAGTGCCATCGCTGGGCACAAGGCCAGAGCGGGTTTGATCCCACTCAGTCCAGTGGCGGCGTCCCGGCCGACCAGGCTGGTGCGAAGCGGGCCGACTACAACCGAGCGCTGACCGCGTGCCTCGAGGGTCGCGGCTACAGCGTGAAGTAAGCGTCCTGAGCGATGTAGGGCACGTAGCGGTAGTCTCGAATGTCCGCTACTTGCTCTCCCGCGAAACGGATCTCGATGAAGTAGCGCAAGGTCCTGTCCTGGGGCCCTGCGAATACGCCGATAACCTGCCGGCCTTCGACCCACCCGGGTACGAAATACCAGTCGGTCTTGCGCGAGTAGTTGTCCACATACCCGCCGACCTGGCGACGCCCGCTCCGCTGAGATTGCGTGACGAGATCCAGGCGAACGTCCTCATCTAACATCGCACGTACGCCGTCCCAATCACGTGCGTTGAAAAGTTGCGCGTACCGATTGAGTTGCTCCGACACCGGCCCGCGGGGCGGCTGCGGCTGCGCCTTCTGTTCCCGTAGCGCACTTCGACCGCGGTGTAGGGCTGCCTTGACCGCCTGAACCGACATGTCGAGTAGGGAAGCCACTTCCTCGAGCGAGTGCCCCAACACGTCCATGAGAATGACGCAGCTTCGTTGGCGTGACGGGAGCGCCATGAAATGACTTAGAGCCGCACGCAGCGCATCGTCATGGGCGACGACGTCCTCAGGTGTCGGCGAGTTCGCGACGGCCGATTCGGCTTCGAGCTCTGCGGTAGCCTCGCGATTGCGCTCCATGCGGCGCAGGTGATCGATCGCGCAGTTGTGGGCGATGCGAAAGATCCACCCTGAGAGCCTCGAATTTTGCGCTTGTGGGGGGGCATCCATTGTGTCGGAGCAGATCGACCATGGACGCAGGGGCGGCATCTGTTCGTGCTCCGGCAGGGAGAAATAGGCGCGCGCAAGCGTCTCCTGGACGATGTCTTCACCGTCGGATATCGAGCCGGCCATGCGCGCGCAATACCGATGCAGTTGTGGACGGACGTCCGCGACGAGCTCGAGGAATCGCTTGCGCGTCTGGCGGACGTCCGCTGTCAGTTCCGAGTTCATTGACCCTTTCAGGCTGCGGCCTTCTGCACAGGGAACGGCTCTCGCCACGCCCGCAGCTCACTCAGCCGATCATGCCATCGCCGGATCGCCGGGAACTCCTCGACGGACATTCCGCACGACTTCCAGTAGGGGAGCGTCACGGCCAATGCGAAGTCCGCTACGGTCAGAAGATTTCCCGCCGCGTACTCGGAGTGGCTCAGATGGTCGTCGAGGACTCGCGCGTTGGTCTCTAGAAAGCCGGTGGCTTCGTTCGCAGCCGCCGCATTGACCTCGCCGAGGTTGAATTTGGCCTTGACGATGTGCTCGAAGTACAGCGAACCGCCGTGACGCGTGAAGTGGTTGGCGTCCCAGCTCAGCCAGCGCATGACTTCGAGCTGCAGCGCGCGATCGTGCGGCCAGAGGTCCGCACCCGCTGCGTCCGACAGGTAACACATGATCGCGTTGGACTCCCACAAGCGCAGCGCGCCGTCGGTCAGTACCGGAACTTTGCCATTCGGGTTGACCGCCAGGAATGCCGGGCTGCGGTTCTCTTTGGCATGCATGTCGACCGGAATATATTGGACGTTCGCGTCGACGTACTGGGCGAGGGCACACACCTTCCGGGGCGCGAGGGTCTCGGCGTAGTAAAGCTTCATCATGAGAGCATCCTTAGCAGGGTGGACTGCTCTAAGACGATCCTGGGGGGCGAAAGGATGCGCTCGTGTGCTAATTTCTGAGCATGAAGATCTTATTCGTGTGCTTGGGCAACATCTGCCGCTCGCCCACGGCCGAGGTGGTCTTCCGCGATATCGCGGCCCGGGAGGCGCCCGACCTGGATATCCACATCGACTCGGCTGGTACAGCCGGGTATCACGTGGGTGAGCCGCCCGACCCGCGCACACGAGAGGCGGCGATGCGACGTGGGTATGACCTGTCGCCGCTGCGCGCCCGTGTCGTCGAGGCCGCTGACTTCGAGCGCTTCGATCTGCTGCTTGCGATGGACCGCGAGAACTTTGCGGTTCTCCAACGTCGCGCGCCCCAGGGCGCCCAGAGCCGTGTAAGGCTGTTTCTGGAATTTGCGCCCGACGCGGGCACGACCGATGTACCGGACCCGTACTACGGGGGCGCGAACGGCTTCGAAGAAGTGCTGGATCTGGTCGAGGCCGCCGCGCACGGCTTGTTGAAGCACGTGCGCGACGGGGTCCGCTAGAACCCGACTGGCCCTGACTTACGAGTGTCGATCGTCAGTCTTGGGTGCAGAAGACCAGACGACGTAGGGCCGCGTTTGCTGATTGCCGCCTCCCTGATCACTCGGGGGAGGGGACGGCTCGAAATGCGCGGCGTGACTCGCCGGCTCAGCGTTCTGCGTCGTCTCGCGTGGAGCTGCCGACTCGGCCGGGGGAGGAGGCGGCTCGCGGAAGCCTGACTCCGACGCCGGGGGAGCGTGAGAGCCCTCGTGGCCGGAGCGATGGCTCTCGCCACTGGAGTGATGGCTCTCGCCACTGGAGTAATGGCTCTCGCCACCTGATGCTCCGTTGAACTCCCCTTGCGACGGCTGGTTCTGGCTGAAGCTCTGGTCACCCTCCTGACCGCTCTCCGACTGTCCGCCTTGCATGGAGCCGCCGTGCTCACGTGAACCGCCGCCACCGCCGCGACGTCCGCGACGACGGCCACGACGGCTACGTCCGGTGCGCTCGCCGCTGCCTACGCCACCACTACCCTCGGGACGCGGAGATCCAGCAGCGTCTCCGCCTCCTGGGCTGAGGTCCTGAGGTTGGTTGGCCAACTCTTCAGTGCGCGGCTGCTGCGCCTCGCGGTCATGTCCGTGCTGCTGCTCTGGGGGGCGCTCGCGAGGTTCGCGAGGCTTGCGATCCTGGTTCTCACCACCCCGATGTTCACTGCGGTGGTCGCGGTCACCGCCTGCACGATGTTCGCCGCTGCGCTCGCCGCTGCGCTCGCCGCCGCGCTCGCCGCCGCGATTCCTGTCGCGATTACGATCTCTATCACCATCGCGGTGCCGATCCCGATCTCCACCACGGTCGCGATCACCCCCACGGTCTCGCCGCGACGAATCCGCGTGGCGATGACGCGAGTGCTCCCCGCGACGACCGTCTCGACGTCCGCCGCCGCCATGATGATGATCGCGGCGCTCGCCGTGACCAGAGGAGGTACGCGCAACCGTAGCTACAGGGGCTGGTTCGGCAGGAGCTGGCGCAGGCGCTGGCTCACCGCCGAAGAACTTTTTGACTGAGGCCCAGAACCCACCGCCGGAGTTCGTTTCGACCGGGGCCGGCGCGGAAGCGCTGGCGGCCGCAGGCTGACGGACGACGACTGGCGCGGCTGTGGCGGGCAGCATCGTCGCCACCGCGGCGGGTTCAGCGACAGGCTTCTTTTCCGTTGTGCCGGCTGGCTCCGCGACCTCCGGTTTCGTGGGCATCAGATAACTGAGCTGCTTGTTCTCGGGCAGCTCGGTCTCGTCGTCGCGGACGCGGCGGATCGAGTACTCCGGGGTCTGGATGGACTCGTTCGGGACGATGATCAGGTCGGCGTCGCTCTTGTCCTCGAGCGTGCGCAACCATTCACGCTTTTCGTTGAACAGGTAGGTCGCCACGTCGACGGGTACCTGAGCAATGACGCGCGACGTGCGGTCCTTACGGAGCTCCTCGCCGATGAGACGCAGGATCGCGAGGGTCATGGACTCGATACTGCGGATGCTCCCGATCCCGACGCACCGTGGGCACACGATGTGGCTCGACTCGCCGAGCGAGGGCCGCAGCCGTTGGCGGGACATTTCGAGCAGGCCGAAGCGGGACAGGCGCCCGATCTGAATCCGCGCGCGGTCCATTTTCACCGCATCGCGCAGCCGGTCTTCCACGTCGCGCTGATTCTTGGTCGACTCCATATCGATGAAGTCGATAACGATCAGTCCGCCGATGTCGCGGATACGCAACTGGCGTGCAATCTCATCTGCCGCTTCGAGGTTGGTATTGGTCGCGGTCGTCTCGATATCGCTGCCGCGCGTGGCACGAGCGGAGTTGATGTCGATCGAGACCAACGCCTCGGTGTAGTCGATGACGATGCTGCCGCCGGAAGGCAGCTGCACCTTGTGCCCGTAGGCCGACTCGATCTGGCTTTCGATCTGGAACCGCGTGAACAGCGGAATGTCGTCCTCATACATCTTCAGACGCTTTTGGGCGTCTGTCGGCATGAAGCGCTGCATGTACTCCTGGGCCTTCTGGAACGCGGCCGTGTCGTCGACGAGGACCTCACCGATGTCATCGGAGAGGTAATCGCGCATCGCACGGGTGACGGCGTCGCTCTCGCGGAAGACCAGAAACGGTGCAGGACGGTCGACGGATGCGGCGGCGATCTGCTCCCATTGGACCTTCAGGTTGTCGAGATCCCATTGCAGCTCTTCGGCCGAGCGGCCGACACCGGCAGTGCGCACGATCGCGCCCATGCTGTCGGGGATCTGCAGTTGGTTCATCACCTCGCGCATCTGGTCGCGGTCTTCGCCTTCGATCCGACGCGACACACCCCCCGCACGGGGGTTGTTGGGCATCAGCACCAGGAAGCGGCCGGCGAGGCTGATGAAGGTCGTGAGGGCGGCACCCTTGTTGCCACGCTCCTCCTTCTCGACCTGGACGATGAGGTCTTGGCCTTCGGCGAGCAGCTCGCGGATGTTCATCCTGCCGCCCTGCGGGGACTGGCGGAAGAATTCCTTCGAGACTTCCTTCAGAGGCAGGAAGCCGTGGCGCTGCGCGCCGTAGTCGACGAAACAAGCCTCCAGAGACGGTTCTATGCGGGAGATACGACCTTTATAGACGTTCGCTTTTTTCTGTTCGCGCGAGGGTAATTCGATGCTGAGGTCAAAGAGCTTTTGTCCGTCAACCAGAGCGACGCGCAACTCTTCCTCTTGAGTTGCATTTACGAGCATTCTTTTCATGTGCCCCTACTGTGAAGTGAGGGGTCGACGGGAGAACGGCGGGGCGCGACGCATGCGTCGCGCGCGCTGGGGAGCCAGCGCAGTAGCGAAGATTCCTGATTGAAACCAAGGGCGCTCGAATCTTTATATTCACTTCGATGCCCGCCTTCACAAGGCGGTGCGCCGGGAAACCTTCGGTGAACTCAACCGACGGCGCTGCTGGCGGACGTCTATGCTGTCGACGCCGGCGGCGCGATCCTGTCGGCCCAATACGATGGCCTCTTAGCGGAGGTCCAACTAACACGCGGCGCCCTCAAGGGTTACGTTCACTCGTACACTGAAATGAAAGCGTACGTTTCGGTGCGTCCCTGAAGTCGCCGGCCACGGGTCGTCCATTTACGGACGACGCGGCAGTATACTCGCAAGACCGTTGTAGAAACAATGTCTTACGATGAGGTCGATGTGTCCGAGCAACAAACCGTCCCGGCCCGCCCCCAGGTTCAGGTCCTGGAAGTACCCGAATCGGCCGCCGGGCAGCGTCTGGACAACTTCATCCAGAAGGTGCTCGGCGACGTTCCCCGCAGCCGGATCTACCGCGTCATCCGCAAGGGCGAGGTGCGGGTCAATGGCCACCGGGCAGGGCCGGAAACGCGGTTGCAGGTCCGCGACAAAGTCAGGATCCCACCGGTCCGAGTGGAGCCCGCCGCACCGGCGGCTCCCAAACGGCCGTCGCACGACACCCTCGAGGCGGTTCGGGCCGCCATCGTTCAGGAGGACGAGCACCTCATCGTCCTGAACAAGCCTTCGGGGATGGCTGTGCATGGCGGCAGTGGCGTCAGCTTCGGCGTCATCGAAGCCATGCGGGCGCTACGTCCGGGCGAGAGCCTGGAGCTGGCCCACCGGCTCGACCGGGATACGAGCGGGTGCCTCCTCATCGCCCGCGACACCCCGACGCTGCGAACCCTTCATGCCTTGCTCCGGGAGGGAGGGCAGTTCGAGAAGCGGTACCTCGCTCTGCTGAAGGGCAAGTGGAATCTGGGGAAGAAGCGGATCGATGTCCCTTTGCGAACAGATATTCGGGTTGGGGGGGAGCGCACGGTGAAAGCTCACGAGTCAGGCAAGGCATCCGTGAGTGAGTTTCGGCCCATCCAGTTCTTCGGGAAGAAGGCGACCCTCGTCGAGGTCATGATTCAGACGGGACGGACTCACCAGATACGCGTGCATGCCCAGCACGCAGGTCACCCGGTCGCCGGGGACGACAAATACGGGGACGAGGCGTTCAACAAGGAGATGAAGGAGGTGGGACTGCGGAGGATGTTCCTGCATGCCCACAGCGTCAGCTTCGAATGGCCGAGAGGGGGGCAATTCAGCGTGAACACGCCCCTACCGCCCGAACTGGCTGCCGTGGTGGAGCGCCTACCCGGCGACAAGGGCGGGCAGCGCGACCGTGCGCCCAAGCCTCACGGCAGCTGATACCCCGCGCGGCGGAGCGCGCAAGCCACCCAAATAAGAGGGAGGCCCACCAGTGCGGCCGGGTCCGTTGTCTCGATGCTCTCGAACAATGTCACTCCGAGCGCCTCGGATTTGAACCCGCCGGCGCAATCGAAGGGCTTCTCGCGTTCGACATACCTCTCGATCTCGGCTGCCGACAAGGAACGGAAGTAGACGGTCGTCGTGTCGAGGTGGCTGAGTCGCACGCTGCCGGAGAGGCTTACGACGGCGCACCCGGTATAGAACTTCGCAGTGGATCCGCTCAGGGCCGTGAGCTGGGTGCGCGCGTTCGCTGCGTCGCCCGGTTTGTCGAGGACTTGGACACCCGTCGCGGCTACCTGGTCGCTGCCGATGACCAGGGCATTGGGATACCGGACGGCGACCGCCTGGGCTTTGGCCAGGGAGAGCCGCAGGGCCCGATCCGGAGGGGTCTCCCCCGGCAGGGGGTCCTCGCCGACTTCGGGGCGGATCACCTCGAACGGCAAACCCAGGCGCTGCAGAAGGGAACGGCGATAGGCAGAGGTGGAGGCGAGAATCAGGGGATGCATAAATACGGCTTCGAGAAACAAGGGGTTACGTGTAAACCCCATTTTGACTTGGGGGGCCCTCATACCTATCATACGCGCCCCATGTCGCTGCCCGGTCCCAAGCCGCTCGATGTCGATCGGATGGCTGACGGCCAGGCCGACGTCGACTTCACAGTCTCACTAGCGGACCTTCCACGGTTGCGCTCGCGATTGCAGAGTGTCGGTGGGGCGGTGAGTGGCCGCGTGCACTTCTCGCGCGATTCGGGTTTCGCGGTTGCCGAACTGAAGATGAGCGGCACAGCGACACTTCAGTGTCAGCGCTGCATGGAGAGCATGGTGGTCCCTGTGGACACCGGGACGCGCGTGGCGCTGCTCTCCTCGGAGGCTAATGCGGGTCGCGTGCCCCACGACCTCGAGCCGGTGCTGGCTCCCGAAGGTCGGATCAGCGTCGAAGACCTGGTCGAAGAAGAGTTGATGTTGTACTTGCCCATCGTGCCACGGCACGGGAGCGAGACAGAGTGCGGGATCGTACAGTCCGCGCCGCAGGTAGCGGACGAGGGACCGGCGACGACCCAGAAGCCGTTTGCGCAGCTAGCTGACTTGCTCAAACGCTAAATGATGTTAGGAGAGAGAGCCGATGCCCGTTCAAAAAAGTCGAAAGACGCCCTCACGCCGCGGCATGCACCGCTCGCACGACGGGCTCGCGAAGCCTGCGCTGTCGACCGATCCGCAGTCCGGTGAGACGCACCTGCGCCATCGCATTACGCCGGACGGTTTCTACCGCGGCCGCCGCGTGATCGAAAAGCCCGCTGACGCCGAAGACCAGGAATAACCGCCTGCAGCGGGAGTCGGCCGCGAGAGGTAGCATGGGGCACACAGGCTCCATAGCTCTCTTCGTGGACCCACCCCCGAGCACCACGCGTGCAACCGGTCGCGGTCGATGTCATGAGCGGCGACCACCCGCCGCATGAGTACGTTGCCGGCGCATTGCATGCGCTGGCGGACGATGTCGACCTGCGCGCGCTTCTGGTTGGCAAACCCGACGTCATCCAGGGCCAGCTGAAGAATGCCTCCGCCTCGGTACAGGCGCGCATAGAGATCGTGCCAGCCGCCCAGGTCGTGGCGATGGACGATTCGCCACGCGAAGCGATCCGCCGCAAGAAAGAGTCGTCGATGCGGATCGCCATTGATCTGGTCAAGAGCGGGCGCGCCAGCGCTTGTGTCAGCTCCGGCAATACCGGGGCGCTGACCGCGATGTCGCACTTCGTGTTGAAGACGATTGCCGGGGTGGAGCGGGCCGCGATCGTTTCGGGCATTCCCGCCGCTCACGGGCACACGCAAATGCTCGACCTGGGCGCCAATACCAAAGCGACTCCGGAGCAGCTCAGTCAGTTCGCCTCCATGGGCGCGATCATCGCGCGCGACATTCACGGCATGGAGGATCCTCGCATCGGTCTGCTGAACATCGGCGAGGAAGACATGAAGGGACACGAGGTCGTACAGGCGGCGCACGCGCTGCTCTCGGCCAGCGGCCTGAACTATGTCGGCTTCGTTGAAGGCAATGACATCTTCTCGGGAGACGTGGACGTTGTCGTGACCGACGGGTTCACCGGGAATGTGGCTTTGAAGACGATGGAAGGCGTCTCCGGTCTGATAGCCGACCGGATGAGGCGTGAATTTCACGCCACCTGGCGCAGTCGACTGGCGGGGCTGGTCGCGCGGCCGGTTTTACGCAGAGTTGCCAAGGGACTCGATCCACGGCGGTACAACGGGGCTTGCATGGTCGGACTCACGGGTATCGTGGTAAAAAGCCACGGTCGAGCGGACGGCGTAGCATTCTCCCGAGCTATCGGGACCGCGGCGATGGCCGCACGTCGCGATCTGCCGGCACAGATTGAGCAGGCCTTGCAAGTGCAGGCGGCAAAAACCACGCCCTTGGTCGATAGTCGAAACAGGGCCGCCGGAAACGAAGTCGATGTCTGAGGCAGGCGGCAAAAGCCACGCTTTTTGCCGCCGACAACGAAGCTGATGTCCGGGAAAAGCGCCGCAGGCGACTTTTCCCCAATAGACAGAGGGTCTCCGCAGTTGATTCATTCGCGCATCGTCGGAACGGGGGCGCATCTCCCGCAGAAGATCGTCACCAACTCCGACCTCGAGAAGATCATGGATACCACCGACGAGTGGATCCGCACGCGGACGGGAATCGAGCGCCGTCATATCGCGGCCGAGAACGAGACCACCGTGGATCTGGCCGAACAGGCTGCACGACGCGCGATCGAGGCCGCCGGCCTCCGGCCCGAAGAGATCGATTTCATTGCCTTTGGCACGACCACTCCGGACCTTGTCTTTCCGAACTGCGGGACCTTGCTGCAGGGGAGGCTGGGGTGTCGCGGGGGGCCCGCGTTCAGTGTCGAGACCGCGTGCAGCGGATTCATGTATGCGCTGTCGATTGCAGACAAGTTCGTGCGCTGCGGGGAAGCCAAACGCGCGCTGGTCGTCGGCTCGGAAACGCTCTCGCGCATTGTTGACTGGAACGACCGCTCGACCGCGGTGCTGTTTGCCGATGGGGCGGGGGCCGTTGTCCTGGCGCCTTCCCAGGAAGCCGGGATCCTATCCACCCACGTACACTCGGACGGCTCGTACAAGGACCTCCTGTACTGCGACGGCGGCGTGTCAAAGGGGTTCGGCCCCAGCGGGAAGAGTGTGATCGCGATGTCGGGCGGCGAAGTCTTCAAGGTCGCCGTAACGACCCTGGGGCGGGCCGTGGACGAGGCGTTGGAAGCGAACGGCCTGGATCGCTCGGCGCTGAGTTGGCTGGTGCCGCACCAGGCCAACATCCGCATCATCCAGGCGATGGCTCGGAAGCTGGATCTGCCGATGGATCGAGTGATCGTGACGGTTCAGGATCACGGCAACACATCTGCGGCGTCGGTGCCGCTCGCACTCGATGTCGCGGTTCGCGACGGCCGCATCAAGCGCGGCGACCTGCTGCTGCTCGAGGCGTTCGGCGGTGGGTTTACCTGGGGCTCCGCCCTGGTCCGATACTGAAAAAAAGGGCGACGCAAAAGCGTCGCCCTTTTCAATCGCGGATACGAGATCCGCTTACTTCGATACCGACCGCTTGAACATCCGGTCGATCTTCTCGTTCGTCGCCTGATCGGCTGCCTGGGCCGCCTGAGCCGCCGCCAACGCCTGGTTGGCCGTGCTCTGCGCACCGCTGGCCGCCTGATTCGCGGCTTGCGCCGCGCTGTTGGCCGAGTCGGCAGAACCCTTCGCCGCGGTCACATCAGACTGCAGTTTGGTCACCTGCGATTTGAGATCCGCGATATCCGCCTGGAGGGGCTTCAGATCCGTACAGCCTGCAAGCCCAACCACGACTGCTACCGCTGCAGCCACCTTCACAACGCTCGCGCACTTCATACAAGTCCCCTTCTGGGTTGTTGATTCGGGAGGTCCCTGAAACGACGGGACGACAGCAAGATTGGTTCCGTACCGTCGTCCGCAGCGCGCAACTGCATCAAATTTGCCACTCGAATGCAACTGCGCTCAAACCTTTGTCTGTCGACTACGACATTTGCATGCGCATGGTGTTTGCTTCTTACTGAACACAGTATGAACGTTGACAAACGACGCTGGATGCGCACTACAAGCTGCGGTCCTTTCACTCCGCTGAGCATCGCTTCTTCGACACTCGGCGCGCTTGGAAGGCGCTTTTGGCACTGCCAAACCTTCACGCGCGCGGCATTGTACATCAGCTGCGTCGCTCGAAGATGTTCTGCGATTGTTGCGCGTTGCACGTTTGCGGCTTGCACTCGCATCGCGGGATTTTCAGTGCTTCGGAACGCACTGCAGTGATGCGCAGATGCGGCACCCGTGCACTGACGATGCGAGCGCGATGCGTGCAAATGCAAAAAGTTGTGAACGGTAAGAGCTGCTCGTGACATCTGGGTTATGACATCGCCTGTGGCACTGCCGGTTGTGAGTGCAACGGAACGACAAGGGAATGCGCGGGGAGCTTGGCTGTTCCGCGTCCGGCGGAAAAAAGCCCAGCCGGTTTGAGGAGCGTGGGGGAATGAGACGGCGCGGGGGCGTCCGGTGGTTGCTTTTCACGGGGTTCTGCGTGAGTGGTAACTCGCGCTTGCCACGCGCCGCGATCTGGATATAATTACAGTAGCTGTATGGATAGACAGGTGGCTCAAATGTCCGATCTGACGACGCGGCAGACGCAGATTCTGCGCCTCATTCAGCGATTCATCTCTGAAACCGGCATGCCGCCCACGCGCGCCGAGATCGCACGCGAGTTGGGGTTCAGGTCGGCTAACGCTGCCGAGGAGCACCTGCGGGCTCTAGCGCGGAAAGGCGTCATCGCACTCGTGCCCGGTACCTCACGGGGTATCCAGCTCAAGGACACTATGCGTGAGCAGATGGGGTTACCTCTAATCGGCCGTGTGGCCGCCGGTAAGCCGATCTTCTCGGAGGAGAACTTCGAGGCGCGGCTGCAGATCGATCCCTCTCTGTTCCAGCCTCGGCCGCATTACCTTCTGAAGGTCACCGGCATGAGCATGAAGGACGCCGGTATTCTCGATGGTGACTTGGTAGCCGTGCACCGCACCTCCGAGGTGCGGAGCCGGCAGATCGTCGTGGCACGGCTCGAGAACGAGGTCACCGTGAAGCGCTACCGCCAGGAAGGCTCCGTTGTCTGGCTGCTGCCGGAGAACAGTGAGTTCGAGCCCATCAAGGTCGACCTGAAAGAAGAGCCGTTGCTCATCGAAGGGATCGTGGTGGGCGTATTGCGACGAGGGCGGGCCCAAGGTCTGATGTGAATCGGGGGGAAGGATGCGCAGTCCCACCGGCGCGCCTCGGGCAGCGCAAGAGATGGCCCGGCTGCTCGAGCATCCGGCCATCTGGCGCGGTCGCAGTGCCGCGCGCCGGGAGGCCCTTCCTACCGGCTTCGACGCTTTCGATGAGTGTTTGCCCGGCCGTGGCTGGCCGCGTACGGGGCTCGTAGAGATCCTGGTTTCGCGGTTCGGAATCGGCGAGCTGTATCTGTTGCTGCCCGCGCTCGCGGCTCTCACGAGCCGGCCTGCGTCACGCTGGTGTATGTGGGTCACGCCACCCCTGGACCCGTTTCCTCCCGCACTCGAAGCTCATGGCGTCGCTCTCGATCGGGTCCTGGTGGTTCGAGCCCCGGAAGCGATGTGGGCCTTTGAGCAATCCTTGCGATCGGGGGCCTGCGATGCCGTTTTGGCCTGGTCTGGACAGTCAGCCCAGGCCCGGCAAGGGGCTCAATCGCGGCGATCGGCCAAATCTTCTCGATCACCGGCACACGAGCTGCGTCGTCTACAGCTCGCTGCCGAGCGAGGTCGTACGCTCGGTGTGCTGTTCCGTCCTCGACGTGCCGCGCAAGAGTCTTCGCCTGCGGTCTTGCGGGTAGTGCTTGAACCTTCTCCCAAGGGCGTGAGCGTAACGCTGCTGAAGAGTCGAGGGGGTGAGCGTGGGCCGATAGAGCTTGCTCTGCATGCAACAGGAAGTTGAATGCAATCACAGGTCCGTCAACCCATCCGGCCAACGGAGGAGGTCGCGCCACCATCGCCTTCGCGGCAGGTCGCACTTCTGCGCTGGCTACCTGCGGGTGCGCCGGCGGTTGAGGCGGGAGAGCTGTGGGTTGGGGTGTATTTCGAGGGGGATGGTGCGCGTGATGCTGACCCACGCGAGGGCATCGCGGCACCCGAGGTGCTGTTGGAGCGCCTCGCCACCCGCGCACAGCGATTCACCCCTCGCGTAAGCCTTGCTCCGCCCGACGGGCTACTCCTCGAGGTAAAGGGCAGCCTCCACCTGTTCAATGGCGTGGAGGGCCTGGTTCGAGCGCTCTCCAATGAGTGCGCGCTTCTGGGGCTTAAGGCCACACTAGCGGTCTCGCCGACACCGCTTTCCGCGCTCGTGGCTGCGCGAGCAAATGGCGTTGCGCAACTTGGCGCGGCCCAGGTCCGAACACAGTCGACGGTCCCCACCAAAATGTTCGTGGTGCTGAGCCTCCAACAGCTCGTTGGCCGGCTCGCTGCCATGCCTGTCACGGCATTGCGCTGGCCGGAAGAGTCCATCGAGCGGCTCGCTCATATGGGAGTGCGGACGATCGGTGAGGTGTTACGTCTGCCGCGCGCGGGCTTCGCGAAGCGATTTGGGACAGAGCATCTTTCGACGCTGGACAGGCTCATTGGTCGAGCTGCCGATCTGCGTGATCGATTCCGTGCACGCGAGCGATTTCGCCGGAAACGGGACCTCACGTATGAGCTCGAAAGTCACGACGGCATCGTGTCGGCGCTCGGGCCTTTGTTCAAAGAGCTGGGAGCGTTTTTGCTGGCTCGTCAGTGTGGGGTTTTACTGTTGGAGTGTCGGTTGCGGCATCGGCATGCGCCTACCTCGAGTTGCATGCTGCGACTCGCCGCGCCGTCCTTCGATGCAGAGCGTCTGAGTGAGTTGATGGCCGAGCGATTGAGCGCGCTCGTTTTGCCTGAACCGGTACGTTCTTGCGAGTTGCGCTCGGGAGCACTCGTGCGCAGCGCGTTCGCTTCCAGTTCTCTCTGGCAGCCGGGGGAACACGGCGGTAACGCAGGGAATGTGGCGCCTGATCTCATAGAGTATTTGCGGGCGCGCCTCGGGCCAGAGGCGGTGTATGGGCTGAAAGTGTTGCAGGGGCATCGCCCGGAGAACGCGTGGGGGGTGGGCGCCACGCCGGATGTCGCGTCGCGCCGAGGAGACTCGCCTCGCACGCCTAGTCCTTGGCCCGCCTTCCGCCGGCCTCATTGGTTGCTGCCTTCACCGAAGCTCCTGCGAGAGCGCGATGGGTTGCCCCGACATCGCGGTCCACTGCGCCTTGTGAGTGATCCTGAGCGGATCGAGACAGGTTGGTGGGATGGAGGGGAGATTGCGAGAGATTACTACGTGGCTTTGACCATGCACGGTGTGCGCTTGTGGATCTTCCGCGAGCGCAACAAGCCACACAGATGGTTCTTACACGGAGTGTTCGCGTGAGCTTTGGACGCTTCAGGTCGAGGAAAAACCATGGGGTCGCGGTGTAGTAGTGGGTGTCTCCCACGCTGGCATAAGCGCGAGGGAGTGCGCTGCCGCGGGAAAGGGATAGAGCCCGTAACGCTGCAGAGAAACTCGCTATGAGCCGCGGCCCCATGCTCAACGCGCCAGCCACCGTGGACGCCATCGCGCCGTCGGCGCCGGCCTACGCGGAGTTGCATTGTCTTACTAATTTCACGTTTCTCCGTGGAGCGTCGCATCCGCACGAGGTCGTGGAGCAAGCTAGGGCTCTTGGCTACAAGGCCCTCGCCATCACGGACGAATGTTCCGTCGGGGGTGTCGTGCGGGCATACACGGCCTTGGAGAAAATAGCTCCAAAGGCCCCGAACGGCCCGAATCCCCCGACCCTTCCACTGAAACTGATCATCGGCTCCGAATTCCGGCTCGAATGCGGGTTGCGATTCGTGGCGCTGGCCATGGACCGGCGAGGGTACGGGAAGCTGTGCCGCCTCATTACCCGAGGACGGCGTGCGGCGGCTAAAGGGAGCTATTCGCTGACGCGGGCAGACGTACTCCAGACAAATCTGGAACAGTGCTTCCTTCTTTGGATCCCGCCCAGCCCACGGGGCACCGATCTCCCCGCGGTCGGCTTCGATCCGGAGCCGGCCCGATGGCTGGCCCGTCACTTCGGCGGAAAAGTCCGGATTGCGGTGGAGTTGTTGCGCGATGGAACCGATAGCGAGCGCCTCGCGGCTCTGGAAGCCCTCGGTCGCGATATGGGGTTGCCTCTGGTTGCCTGTGGTGACGTGCACATGCACGTGCGCCAACGTCGTCCACTACAGGACGCTCTGACAGCAATCCGTCTCAACATCCCCATAGCGGAAGCAGGTTGGCACCTGCTCCCGAACGGCGAACGATACCTGCGCGAGCGGGAGCGTCTGGCGAAGCTTTACCCAGCGCGATTGCTGGAAGAGACCGTGGCGATTGCCGACGCGTGCACGTTCTCACTGAGCGAGCTCAGGTACGAATACCCCCGTGAGTTGGTCCCAGAGGGCGAAACACCGACAAGTTATCTGCG
Source organism: Steroidobacteraceae bacterium (assembly GCA_036499585.1). Taxonomy (GTDB): domain Bacteria; phylum Pseudomonadota; class Gammaproteobacteria; order Steroidobacterales; family Steroidobacteraceae; genus 13-2-20CM-66-19. Next base: position 258,067 of record DASYDM010000067.1, on the reverse strand, counting down.
CAAACTGACGGAGGAGGGGGCGCGAAAGCGATGGCCAGAGGGTGTTCCACGCTTCGCTCGCACAAATATCGAGAACGAACTGGCCCTGATCGCCGAGCTCAAATACGAGCCTTACTTCCTGACCGTCCAGGACATCGTCCGGGCGGCGGAAGAAATGAGGATTCTCTGCCAGGGTCGGGGTTCGGCAGCCAATTCCACGGTGTGTTATTGCCTCCGCGTTACCGCCGTGGATCCTGGTCGTGCCTCCCTGCTGTTCGAGAGATTCATTTCGCGAGAGCGACATGAGCCTCCAGATATCGATATCGATTTCGAGCATGAACGGCGTGAAGAGGTAATTCAGTACGTCTACACGAAATACGGTCGTGAGCGGGCCGCGCTGGCTGCGACGGTCATCATGTATCGTCCCCGCAGTGCCCTGCGCGATGCGGCCAAGGCATTCGGGCTCGACACAGACCAATGCACGCGTCTCACCAAAGTGATGCAGTGGTGGGACGGCAGTGATGTCATGCCAGAGAGGCTCGCCGAGGCGGGATTCAATGTGGAAGATCCCGTGTTGGTGCGAATCCTCTCGGTCGCGCACCAACTCGTCCTGCACCCGGGATTTCCGCGGCACCTGTCGCAACATGTGGGAGGGTTCGTCATTTCGGAGGGCGTTCTCGAGGAGTTGGTCCCCATCGAGAATGCGACGATGCCGGATCGCACGGTCGTGCAATGGGACAAGGACGATCTCAATGATCTGGGGCTGCTCAAGGTGGACCTGCTGGGGCTGGGCATGATGTCGGCGCTCCGGCGGGCCCTGGTTCTGGTGAACGAATTCGAGGGGCGGAGCGATGTCGAGCGCTCGGTCATCGCAGGTCAGGCAGCGTGTGCCGTTCGCGATGGCGTGCTCGCCAATGGCATCCCGTACACGCTGTCGAACATCCCCGGTGAGGACCCCAAGGTTTACGACATGTGTTGCAAGGCCGACACCGTCGGCGTGTTCCAGATCGAGTCGCGGGCCCAGATGGCGATGCTGCCGCGGCTGAAGCCGCGGAATTACTACGACCTGGTCGTCCAGATCGCGATCGTCAGGCCGGGACCGATCCAGGGCGACATGGTGCACCCGTACCTGCAGCGCCGAAAGGAACTCGAAGAAGCGCGCGCGTCGGGGCGCAGCGGACCGCGCGATGAAGGCGTGGGCGGCGGCTCACGCGAGGGCTCGTTGAGTATGAGCACCATACTCCCGTCAGCCGGCAGGACTCCTGCCGATGAGGTGTTGGCGCGCACGCTCGGCGTGCCGATTTTCCAAGAGCAGGTGATGCAGCTCGCGATCGTCGCTGCCGGCTTCACGCCCGGTGAGGCCGACTCGCTTCGCCGTGCGATGGGCGCGTGGAAGCGCACGGGAGGGCTCGAACACTTCAAGGAAAAGCTACTAACAGGGATGCGTGAGCGCGAGTACAGTGAAGAATTCGCGCAACGGATCTATAAGCAAATGATGGGTTTCGGTGAATACGGCTTCCCTGAATGTGTTGTTGGTGAAACCCGAGTCGTCGACGCCGATACCGGTCGCTGGGTATTCATTGACGATGTCATCAGCGGGAAGGCTTCACTGCGAACCACACTTGCATGTGACGAAAGACTTCGTCTCTGCAAGAGGGAGGTCGTCGCGATCAAGTCGAGCGGTGTAAAGCCTGTGTGGCGATTGAGAACAGCTCTCGGCCATACGATTGTTGCGACCGCCGAGCATCCGTTCATGACCATGGACGGTTGGCGTAAGTTGGGAACATTGCAACTCGGCGATCACATCGCGGCGGCACGCACACTCCCGCTTGCCGGACGCTTGCGGTGGCCTCGGCACGAGGTCCTGGTCCTCGCCGATCTGATTGCGGAAGGCAACCTGTGCCATCCAAACACGTTTTGTTTCTACACCACGGCACGCTGGCATTGCGATGAGTTCGTGAAGGCGGTGGAGTGCTTCCCGAATACGCGCGCTGTCGTGGAGCGGAATAAAAATTGCTTTTCGGTGCGGGTAAAGCGGATCGATCGTCAGCAGCCCGCGGGTGCGGTTCTTTGGGCACGGGAGCTTGGAATCTGGGGGCGAGGCGCTCGACTCAAGCAATTGCCTCCGGCTGTCTTCGAGTTGTGCGCCAGTAACATCGCGCTGCTGCTGGCGCGCCTCTGGGAAGGCGATGGGAGCTTTTCAGAGGCGGCCCATGCCTCTTATGACACTGCTTCACAGCAGCTCGCGACAGAGGTGCAGCACCTGCTTCTCAGGCTCGGCATCGTGGCGCGTCTTTATTGCCGCAGGCGTCTCTATGAGGGACGGCGGCTCGAGTACTACGTCGTAACGGTCACAGGCACGGAGCCGCTGCAACGGTTCTGGCGCTTCATTGGCCGCCGTTTTCTGGATACCGAAAGACACAGAAAATCCAAGGCGTTAGCGGCTTGCCGCACCGGACGCATGTCGCGTGACATCATTCCAGCCGCGGTGCGTATGATCATTCGGAAAGAACGTGACGCGTCGGGACTGTCGTGGGTCGAGATCGGACAGGTTGCAGGAGTCTGCGTAAGGGAAGTCCAGGCACGGGGAGGGTGCAAGATCGGATTCCGGCGTTCAACCATCGGTCGATTGGCGTCGGCTCTGAGATCACCCGAGTTGGCGCAACTGGCGAATTCCGATATCTACTGGGACCAGGTCGTTCAAATCGAGGCATTGGATCCACAGCCCACCTACGATCTGGAGATCGATGGCAATCACAATTTTTTGGCGAATAACCTTGTGGTCCACAATTCACATAGTGCGAGCTTCGCGTTGTTGGCGTACAGCTCTGCGTGGTTGAAATGCCATAAGCCCGCGGCGTTTACGTGTGCGCTGCTCAATAGCCAGCCCATGGGTTTCTATGCGCCGGCACAACTCGTGCGAGACGCGCGAGAGCATGGCGTGGAAGTACGGCCGGTGGACGTGCAGGAGAGTGACTACGAATGCACCTTGGAGCGGCGGGAGGAGGGCGGAGAGGCGGCGTTGCGATTGGGTCTGATCCTGGTGAAGTCCCTGTCGGAAACCGGCGCAAAGCGCCTGGTGGCGGCTCGTGCCGCGGGACATTTCGAGAGTGTGCAGGCTTTGGCGAAGCGCGCTGCACTGGATCGCGGAGATCTCGAGGCACTCGCCGCGGCCGGCGCGCTGGCTGCTCTGAGTGGTAATCGTCACCTGGCCTTTTGGGAAGTGGCTGGAACCGAGAAGGCGCTACCGCTCGCACCGCCGTCATTGCGGCCTGGCAGTATCGAGGAAGGGCGTCCGCTCCTGCAGGCTCCCACGGAAGGCCAGCGAATCATCGCGGACTACTCATCCGTGGGGCTGACATTGGGGCGTCATCCCATGGCCCTGCTGCGGGATGGACTCCGCAAGCGGCTGCTCAGTGCAGCGGAACTGGGTTGTGTGGCGCACGGCAAGTGGGTGCGTACCGCCGGCATCGTCCTCATGCGTCAGCGTCCACAGAGTGCAAGTGGGGTGACGTTCCTGACGATCGAGGACGAGACAGGGCAGGTGAATCTGGTCGTCTGGGAGAGCGTAGGTCGTGCGCAGCGCCGTGCCCTGGTGGAGTCGAAGTTGCTGGAAGTCTATGGAGAGCTACAACGCCAGGATGGCATCACGCATCTGATAGCGCGTCAGCTCACGGACCGGTCGGCGTTACTGGGGCGACTTTTGACACGATCGCGAGACTTTCGCTGACCGCCTTCGTGACCGGCAGGTTGTTGGCCCGGCGCTCGAAGATGTCGCGATAGACGATGTAGTTCAATGTCCCCATGAACACGAGGAACGCCGCATTCGTCATACCGAAGGCGGGCAGCGCCTGCGCAAGCCATGCGGCGGGCACCACCAGCACGATGACGAGAAAATCGATCAGGAGCGTGCCGTTGAGTTCGTTCGCTCGCCGCGATAGCCGCGGAGCATGATCACCAACCCCTGGCACCCACGCCATCAGGGGGAAGTAGCATAGTCCGCGAAAGATGGAATAAAAGCCCACGTACACGGCGATCGAATCGATGAAATGACCCGGCGTGCTGAGGTAGTCCGCCGCTCCCGAGCCGGGGTGACGCGCTGCGCTCTCGGGCTTGTCCCAGAACGCGTGTAACAACAGGTACGCGGTCGCGTACGCCAATCCGAACGATCCCACACGCTTCAAGGCCTCGGATCGGAACGCCCGCACCAAAGCTTCGCGAGCCTCCAAGGGGTTGTCGGCGCCGCGGGCAATCGCCGCCACGAGCAGCCAGAAGAAGGGCAGGATCAGCATCCCTAGCGAGTTGGACCAGCGCTCGCTCGGGGTATAGCCGGCCAAGAGCGCCTCGACGGCGGAGTCGAGCAGCCCCAATACAAGGATGAGCAGGCCGAAGCGCAGCGGAGCGCGGCCCATCAAGGCGAGAGTCGTAAGAAGCCAACGGCGAACGAAGGGCTTGTCGACGGTCCGGGGCTCGAGCGTCTCACTCATTGGAGTGAGTCGCCGCCCTCATCGTCTCCGTCTTCCTCGGCACCGCCATCGGCACCGATGTCGTAGTCGTCGAAATCGCTGGTCAGCTCGGCGGTGCGCTTGTCTTCGAGCATGCGCTCTAGGCGCCGCCACGCGGGCTCGCCCGACTTCTGGCCACGACGCTTCGCCAGATCCAGGTCCTTGATGACCTGATCCAGATCGACATCGCCCTCTTCAACGGTGGGCTCCTCGGCCTCATCGTCTTCGAATTCGTCTGATTCGGGTTTCTCGCTCATGCGAAGACACCAGATCCGTTCGGCATCGAACGCGAGGGCGCGAACTTAAATCAGAAGCCGTGACGTTCGCAACGTGTCGCGACGCACTTTTTCATTGTCGCCGTCAGTGAATCAGATTGTTCATCTCGAAGATCGGCATGAGCATTGCAAAAACGATGCCCATGACGAACATGCCCATGGCCACGATCAGCAGCGGCCCCAGAAGTCCGACCATGGTGTTGAGCAGGCCATCGAGCTCGCGCTCCTGGTTGATGGAGGAGCGCTCGAGCATGCTTTCCAGCTCGCCGCTGGCCTCGCCGCTGGAAATCAGGTGGATGGTCATGGGCGGAAAGAGCTTGCTGATCGCGAGCGAGCGCCCGATCGGTGCGCCTTCGCGCACCCGCGCGGCCGCGTCCGACACGGCATCCCGCATCGGAAGATTCGTGACCACTTCGCTGGAAATGCGCATCGCCTCGAGCACGGGGACGGAGCTTGCCGCGAGGATGCTGAACGTCCGGGTGAACCGCGCGGTGTTAAATCCTCGTGACAGCTTCCCGACCAGCGGGATCCGTAGCTGCAGCCGGTGCCAGCGACGCTTCGCATTGGGGTTGCGCAGCCAGCGGCCGAAAACGATCGCCCCGATGATGATCCCAATCAGCAGGTAAATGCCGTAGTCGCGCAGAAAATCGCTCGTGGCGATCAGGACGCGGGTGGACAGGGGAAGCTTGGCCTTCGTCTGCTCGAACACCCCGACGACCTTGGGGACGACCCAGACCAGCAGGCCGGAGACGATCCCCAAGCACATGATGGTGAGCACGATCGGATACATCAGCGCACCCAGGATCTTCTGGCGGATCTGCTCGCGGCTCTCGGTGTAATCGGCGAGGCGCTCGAGAATGTTGTCCAGATGGCCCGAGTGCTCTCCCGCCGCCACCGTTGCGCGGTAGATCTCGGGGAATACCTTGGGGAACTCCGCAAAGCCGTCCGCCAGCGGATGGCCCTCCATGACTCGCGAGCGCACACCGATGATGATGCTTTGAACCCGGGGCTTTTCCGTTTGCTGCGAAACCGCGAGGAGCGACTCCTCGAGGGGCAGGCCGGCCCGTACCAGTGTCGCGAGCTGACGTGTGAACAGGGCCAGATCGGCAGGCGAAACGCTGCGCGTCAGGCTGAAGGAGCGCTGCCGCTTCGCCTCCTTCTGCGCGACCTCCCCGACCGTAACCGGCAGCAGCTGCTTTTCGCGCAGCAACTGACGGACGTGCCGAGGGGTATCGGCTTCGAGGATCCCTTTGCGTTCCTTGCCGCCGGTATCCAGCGCCGTGTATTCGAATGCGCCCACTAGACAGCTCAGTCTTCGCGTGTGACGCGCAGTACTTCCTCGATCGTTGTCTCGCCTCGCAGCACTCGCGCTCGCCCGTCATCACGGATCGAAGGAGTGCTCAGACGTGCATGGCGTTCGAGATCCTGTTCGCTTGCACCATCGTGGATCATCGTGCGCATCGCATCGTCCACGACGATCAGCTCGTAAATCCCGGAACGGCCCCGGTATCCCCCGGAGCCCTCGCGCGTGCCCGGCCGATACAGGATCGGCGAAGGATCGTCCGCGCGCAGATTCAGCAGGCGACGCTCGTACTCGCCCGCCTGGAAAGGCTGTTTGTTTTCCGGACTGAGAACGCGCACGAGGCGCTGCGCAAGCACGCCGATGAGGCTCGAGGACAACAGGAACGGCTCGATACCCATATCGCGCAGTCGCGTGAGGGCGCCGGCGGCCGTATTGGTGTGCAGGGTGGACAGCACCAGGTGTCCGGTCAAGCTCGCCTGGACGGCGATCTGTGCCGTTTCCAGGTCGCGGATCTCCCCGACCAGGACGACGTCAGGGTCCTGACGCAGGATGGCGCGCAAGCCGCGGGCGAAGGTCATCTCGACCTTGCTGTTGACCTGCGTCTGGCCGATACCGTCGATGTAGTACTCGATCGGGTCCTCGACCGTCATGATGTTCTGGGTGTTGTCGTTCAGGCGCTCGAGAGCCGCATACAGGGTCGTCGTCTTGCCCGAGCCGGTCGGACCGGTCACCAGCAGAATGCCGTGGGGCTTGCGGACCAGCTCGTCCATCAGCTTCTCGGTGGCCGGATCCATGCCCAGCGCGGACAGATCGAGCCGCCCGGCCTGCTTGTCGAGAATACGCAGCACCACGCGCTCGCCGTGACCGGAGGGCATCGTCGACACGCGGACATCGACCGAGCGGCCCGCGATCTTGAGGCTGATGCGGCCGTCCTGCGGCAGCCGCTTCTCGGCGATGTCGAGCTTCGACATGACCTTGATGCGGGAGACGACCAACGGCGCTACCGCCTTCTTGGACTGCAGCACCTCGCGCAACACGCCGTCGACACGGAATCGCACGACCAGGCGGTTCTCGAACGGCTCGACGTGAATGTCCGATGCGTTTTCCTTGATCGCCTGGGTGAGCACCGCGTTGATCAGCCGGATGATCGGCGCGTCGTCGTCGCTGTCGAGCAGGTCGGCCTGCTCGGGCAACTCCTGAGCCAGGTGGGCGAGGTCGGCGGTCTCATCCAGGCCTTCGACCTGCATGGTACCGCTGCCCCCCTCGTAGGTCTGGCGCAGGAGGATGTCGAACTGCGCATCCGCAATCCGCTCGAGTCTCAGGGGGCGGCGCAGGAAGCGACGCAGCTCCGCAATGGCGAAGGCGGTCGCCTCCTGACGGCAGACGCAGTCCGCGGCCCCGTCGTCGAGGATGTTGCGAACCAGGATGCCGTGGCGGTTGGCGAACGCGAAGGAGGGTCGGCGATCCGGGGGCGCCGCCGGTAGCGCGGCGGCGCTGGCCGCCGCGGCGTTCGCCGCTGATGAGACCACAGCGTTGGTGCCGTTCATGGCTTCCGCGATCTCGTTCACTTCGTAGTCTCCGGAGCCGGCGGGGTAGGGGCCGGTGCGGCGGCAGGCGTCGTGTCGGGCGTCGCAACCGGAGCCGCCTGCGAGGTCGGCCTGGGAGTCGCCGTAGCCGGGGCCGCGGGAGCCGCGGTGCCTGTCGGCGCTGCCGTCTGGTCCTCACGCTTGTTGCGCTCGGCAGCCTGTTCCTTCTCCTTCGTCGAGCCGGCCCCGGGCTGTCCGGGGGGCGGCGGCGTGGGAGGCGGCGGCAGCTTGGGACGTCGCTCACCGGGCAGCAACGGCAGGATCTCGCGTACCTCGGAGTCGCGCTCCTGGTTCATCATGTACTTGTACTTCGAGTCCGTCGCGTACGCGGCGCTCGCATCGTCACCCAGGATTTTGGGGCGAATGAACATCATCAGATTGTTCTTCGTCACCGAGGCGGTACGGGTCTTGAACGCCAGCCCGATGATCGGAATCTTCGACAGGAAGGGCACCGAGCTCTCGCCCTTCACCGAGTCGTGCTCGATCAGGCCGCCCAGCACGACTACTCCGCCGTCCTCGATCAACACGTTGGTGGTGATCGTGCGCTTGTTGGTCACGAGGTCGACGGCGCCGGCCGGCTTCGCGCCGATCGAGGAGCTCTCGATCGATATCTTCATCGAGACCGTGTTGCCTTCGGTGGTGATCTGTGGCGTCACCTTCAGGATCGTGCCCACTTCCTCGCGTTGAATCGTCTGGAACGGATTGACACCGTTGGCAGTGCTCGTGCTGCCCGTGTTGGTGAACTGACCGGTCACGAAGGGGACTTCCTGGGCGACCTTGATCTCGGCCTCCTGATTGTCCAGGGTTACCGTCGAAGGCGTGGCGATGATGTTGGTGCTGGTGTCGCCGCGGACGGCGCGCAGCATCGCCGCGAAGTTGACGCCGGTGCCGGCGATGCGGCCGATACCAAGCGTCGTTCCCTGCAGTAGCTGGGTGGTGGCGCTGGCAGGATTCTGCGCCGCCGCGGCGAGGTCGACGAGACTGGTGCCGCCGACGGGACTTACGAAGCCTCCCACCGGAACGTTCGCGCCGGCGCTCTTGTCGAACACGGCCCAGTTCACGCCGAGCTCGGCGCTCTTGTCCATGTTGACCTCGGCGATGATCGCCTCGACCAGCACCTGGCGCCGCCGGATGTCCAGCTTGTCGATGATGCTCATCACCGCGCGCATGATCTTCGGCGGGGCCGTGATGATCAGCGCGTTCGTGGCCGGATCCGGCCAGACACTCGCGTTCTTTTCCGCCTGCGCCTGCGGACTGGCCGCCTGACCGGCGGGAGCGGCGCCGACGGACTGCGCGATGCCCGTAATCTGTTCCTTCAGCTTCGGCGCGAGTTTCTCCGCGTCCGCGAAGTGGAGGTAGCGCACCTGGGTGTCGCCGCCGCTCTTCAGCGGAGTATCGAGATTCGCCACCAGGGCACGGATGCGTAGGCGCTGCGCGGGGCTGCCGCTGAGCAACACGGAGTTGGAGCGGTCGTCGGCGACGACCTTCAGCTGCGAGCCGGCTTCCGCCGCCTGAGCCCCGCCGGTGTAGAGCGAATTCATGACCCGGACGATTTCGGACGCCGACGCATTCTGCAGCGGGATGATCTCGACATCCGAATCCCCGACCTGGTCGATGCGGCGGATGATCCGCACGATGCGGTTCACGTTGCTGGCGTGATCCGAGAGGATGATCAGGTTGGAGGGGGTGTAGGAGGCGAGGTGAGCGAACTGCGGCATCAACGGCCGCAGGATCGGTACCAGCTGCGCGGCGCTGACGTTCCTGACGTCGACGACCTGGGTGACCATCTCGTCCGAGCTCGAACTGACATTGTCGGGCAGGTCCAACCCCGGAATCATCCTGGCGTTGGCGTCGGGCATCACCTTGACGATGTTGCCCGCCGGCACGGCGATGAATCCGTAGACCTGCAGAATCGACAGGAACGCCTCATAGAAGGCCCGCGGGTCCATCGGCGTCGAGGAGTACATGGTGACCTGCGCACGCACGCGCGGGTCCATGATGATGGTCTTCTGGGTCGCGGCGGAGACGGCCTCGGCGATCTGTGTGATGTCGGCGTCTTTGAAATTCGGCGTGATGCGCGACTGCTGCTGTTGGGCAAACACCAGCGACACCGCTGCCAGGAGCAGCGGCGCGCAGCGCAAGACGACCTTCCTGAATCCTGTCATTACGTACGACCCCTTGGGAACTGATACCGCCCGATGCAGGCCGCTGTCACAGCGCCGGCCATTCAAGCGCCTGCCGGCGGGGAGGTGCAACCCCCGCCGTGTATATACGTTATTGCACGCTCGGCGGCGTCGCGGGCGCCCCTTGCGCCGGCGGCTCCGGCGGTCCCCCGCCCTGACCGGGCTGCGTCCCGACCAGCGCCTCGGCTTCCTGCGCGACCTGGGACATGTTCAGAACCAGATCCTGCGACTGACCGTTGCGCGTCACCGTGACGCGCGCCTCATTGGTGGCACCGATGGTGCGAAACACATCCTGGCTCTGCTGCGGATCCTCGAGCGGGGTGCCGTTGATCGCGGTGACCAGATCCCCCGGGCGCAGCCCGAGACGGGTGAAAGACTGGCGGTTGCGACCCGGGTACACACGGTACCCACGCAACTTGCCCTGGGCGAATACCGGCTGCGGCCGCATGATGTCGGCGACCAGGCCCGGATCGTCGGTAATGATGCGCCGCATCCGGTCCACGACCGGGTTTTCGGTCTGCAACGCGTTGGCGCTGGGCGCCGGGGCGTTGGCCATGCCGCCTTGCGGCTGCCGCGGCATCGCCAGGTATTCGAGAACGCCGTTCCTGTCGAGCACCACTCGATCGACCAGCACCGAATGGAGCTTCGCTCCGCCCGGAACGTTGTCTCCGACGGCATACACCTTGGTGCTCGTGGCGGTCGGCCCCAGCATGGCGAGGCCCCCGCGCGGATCGGAGGAGGCGAAGATGCCAGTCAACACCAGCGCCATGCTGGTCTGCTGCGCGGTGGCCGCGCTGCGCTGGGTGGGTGTGATTTCCACGGTCCCGAACAGATGCGAACCGGAAATGGCGGCAACGTTCACGCTGCGGCTCGGCGGCGCGGAAGGGGGCGGCCCGTTCGTCGCAGCCGGCGCCCGTCCGGAGCCTGCCAGGTCGGTCAGGATGAAGGCTCCCTGGACCCCGAGGGCGAGCGCCAGCGCCCAGGTGGCCCAGCGGGGGCCGTGTGTCATGGCGATTGCGCGCCACTTGTCGGGCGCGGGAAGACCTTCGAGCCAGCTGGCGGCGTTCATTGGGCGAAATCGGTCCTCGGGTACCATGACGAGCCCAAACAGGCGGCCCGTTGCAAGCGCTCCGCGTGCACTGGCGTGCAGGGCGGAGCATCATCATACGGGCGCGTTGCTTGCGCTCTCAAGCAATTGTTTCTCTTACTGTAACTTGGCTCGATCATCACAGGCTTGTGTTGCCGTTTGGCGACCCATATAAAGACGCAATGCCCGACTCGCACCCTGCCCGTCCCGATAATGGCGTCGTCGTCGAAGAGGCGCGGCCGCAGGTCAAACAACCCCCGCTGTTCCAGGTAGTCCTGCTGAACGACGACTACACTCCCATGGAGTTTGTTGTCGACGTGCTGGAAAAGTTCTTCTCGCTGAATCGACCGGTGGCGACGCGAATCATGCTCGAGGTCCACACCAAGGGTAAGGGTGTATGTGGGGTCTTCACTTATGAAATCGCGGAAACTAAGGTGGCGCAGGTGACGACGTATGCCCGCGATCACCAGCATCCGCTCATGTGCACTCTGGAAGAGGCTTAGTCGCACCCAAGTGCGAGAGGTTTGACGCAAGTGCTGTCCAACGAGCTTGAATACTGTCTCAACGACGCGTTTCACCAGGCACGGGAGGCGCGTCACGAGTATCTGACGGTCGAGCATCTGCTGCTCGCCATCCTCGACACCCCGAAGGTGCGCGAGATCCTGCGCGCCTGCGGCAGCGACCTGAACAAGCTGAAGCAGGAGCTGAAGGAACACATCGACCAATCGACGCCCCGGCTCGAGGAAGGCGAGGAGCGCGAGGTGCAGCCCACACTGGGCTTCCAACGCGTGCTGCAGCGGGCCGTGTTCCACGTGCAGTCCAGCGGCAAGAAGGAAGTCGGCGTAGCCAACGTGCTGGTCGCGATTTTCAGCGAAAAGCAGAGCCATGCCGTGTTCCTGTTGAACCGCCAGCACGTCACGCGCCTCGACGTCGTCAACTACATCTCCCACGGCCTGTCGAAGATCGCCGAAGAGAAGTCTTCCGAGAAGGAAGATGCGCAGACCGACACGGAACGCGATCCCGAAGGCGGCAGCGCCCTCGAGAAGTACACGACCCATCTCAATCGACTCGCTCAGGATGGCCGAATAGATCCACTCATCGGGCGCAAGCTCGAGGTTGAGCGGACGATCGAGATCCTGTGCCGCCGGCGCAAGAACAATCCGCTGTATGTCGGGGAGGCCGGCGTCGGCAAGACCGCCATCGCCGAAGGCCTGGCGCGCCTGATCGTCGAAGGCAAGGTGCCCGAGGTCCTCTCGGACTGCACGATCTATGCGCTGGACATGGGCGCGCTGATCGCCGGCACCAAGTACCGGGGCGATTTCGAGAAGCGACTGAAGAGCGTCATCACCGAGTTGAAGAAGCAGCCGGGCGCCATCCTCTTCATCGACGAGATCCACACGGTCATCGGTGCGGGGGCAGCCTCGGGCGGCGTCATGGACGCCTCCAACCTGATCAAGCCCGTGTTGACCAACGGCGAGATCCGTTGCATCGGCTCGACCACGTACCAGGAGTACCGCGGGATCTTCGAGAAGGATCACGCACTCGCGCGCCGCTTCCAGAAGATCGATGTCGTCGAGCCCTCAGTGCCCGAGACCGTCGAAATCCTCATGGGGCTGAAGCCGAGGTTCGAGGAGCATCACGGGATCACTTACGCGGACGACGCCATGAAGGCGGCCGCCGAACTCGCTGCCCGTCACATCAATGAGCGACACTTGCCGGACAAAGCCATCGACGTGGTCGATGAGGCCGGGGCTCGGCTGCGATTGAAGCCCATCGGCGAACGCGAGCCGACGGTCGAAGTGCGTCACATCGAGGATGTCGTCGCGCGCATGGCACGGATTCCGGCCAAGAGTGTCTCCACCTCGGATCGCGAGGTCCTGAAGAATCTCGAGCGCAGCCTGAAGCTGGTGATCTTCGGTCAGGACAAGGCGATCGAGGCGCTGGCGGCTTCCATCAAGATGGCGCGCTCGGGCCTGGGCGACCAGCGCAAGCCGGTCGGCAGCTTCCTGTTCGCGGGTCCCACCGGCGTCGGTAAGACCGAGGTCACGCGTCAGCTGGCGATCGCGATGGGAGTGGAGTTCCTGCGCTTCGACATGTCGGAGTACATGGAGCGTCACACCGTCTCGCGCCTCATCGGCGCGCCCCCGGGCTATGTCGGGTTCGACCAGGGCGGGTTGCTGACGGAAGCGATCACGAAGCATCCGCACTGCGTGCTGCTGTTGGATGAGATCGAGAAGGCCCATCCGGATGTATTCAACCTGCTGTTGCAGGTCATGGACCACGGGACCCTGACGGACAATAACGGCCGCAAGGCCGACTTCCGCCACGTCATCATCGTCATGACCACCAACGCGGGTGCCCAGGAAATGAATCGTCCGTCGATCGGCTTCACTCAGTCGGACAATGTCAGCGACGGCATGGAAGCGATCCGCCGGATCTTCACGCCGGAGTTCCGCAACCGCCTGGATGCGACGATTCAGTTCGGCCCACTCGATCCGATCACGATCGAGCGCGTGGTCGACAAGCTGATCGTCGAAGTCGAAATGCAGCTCGAGCAGAAGGGCGTCACGATCACCCTCGACGATGCGGCGCGACGCTGGGTGGCCGAGAAGGGCTACGACCCGAAGATGGGCGCGCGGCCGATGGCCCGCATCATCCAGGAGCACATCAAGCGGCCACTGGCCGAAGAGCTGCTCTTCGGGAGCCTGGCCGGCGGCGGCCACGTGCGGGTGTCGGTATCCAAGGACGGCAGCAAGCTGGATCTGGAAACGACCCCGGCGAATCAGCCCGAGGTCACGGCGTAAGGGACTGTCTGTTGGCGGGCCGCCTGCGGGGCGGCCTGTCGGCTTCTAGCCCAGCGCGGCTTGGACGGGAGGGCCGGGGGCGCCACCGCCCGCGGTGCATCTCGGGCGTCAACGCCCGCGATAGATGATGCGGCCCTTCGTCAAATCGTACGGCGTCATTTCCACCGTCACCGCGTCTCCCGTCAGGATGCGGATGTAGTTTTTGCGCATCTTTCCCGAGATATGAGCGGTCACGACGTGGCCGTTTTTCAGCTTCACGCGGAAGGTGGTGTTGGGCAAAGTCTCGACGACTTCGCCTTCCATCTGGATGGCATCTTCTTTGGACATAGAACCCTTCTAAACCGAGGGGCGCGAATTGCAGCACAAAGGCCACAGGCAATGCAATTTCGCGTGAGGTCGACCCGGTCAGGGAAACGCCCCCGCGACCGGCCCGGGCCCCACGGGCGCCGCGTTCGGGTCCGCTGAAAGCGGTAAACCTAGGCGGCGGGCGCCAACGGAGCCGGATCGACCGCAATCAGGCGGGCCAACAGGGCCTGGAACTGGACCCGGGGCAGGGTCCGGGCGCCCAGGCTTTCCAGGTGCCGGGAGGACAGCTGGCAATCGATCAGCTCGATGCTGTTGCTCCGGCACAGCGCGACCAGGTGAGCGAGGGCCACTTTCGAGGCATCGCGTGCCCGGCTGAACATGGATTCCCCGAAAAACACGCCACCCAGGCGGACGCCGTAGAGACCGCCGACGAGCTTCCCCTCGCGGCGGGCTTCGATACTGTGCGCATAGCCTAGCCGGTGCAGCTCGATGTAGGCGGCGCGCATCTCGGAAGTGATCCAGGTCCCCAGGCTCTGCGGTCTGGGTGCCGCGCAACAGTCGATGGTTGCGCGGAAGTCGCTATCGATCACGACTTCGAAGCCGCCGTTGCGCAAGGTCTTTGCGAGGCTGCGGCTGCAGCGGAATTCGTCGGGTAGCAGAACGGCACGAGGGTCAGGCGACCACCAGAGCACCGGCTGCCCGGGCGAATACCACGGAAAGATTCCTCGTTGGTAAGCCGCAAGAAGTCGGGCCGGCGAGAGGTCGCCGCCCGCAGCGAGGAGACCGGCAGGTTCGTCGAGTGCTTGTTCTAGGGGAGGAAACCACTCCGGTGAGTCCTGCGGGGAAAGCCAGGTGACGGTTTTCACTCTGGCGCCTGCTTATAGGGAACGTGAGCCTGGACTTCCTCGGCGTACGCATCGACGGACTGTCCTTCGCGATCGAGATAGTCGGCGATCGCGTCCCGGAACTGGCGGTTCGCGATGTAGTGCGCCGACCAGGTCAGCGTTGGCTCGAAACCCCGGCTGACTTTGTGTTCCCCCTGGGTCCCCGGCTCGAACCGCTGAATCTTGCGTTCGATGCAAAAATCGATTCCCTGGTGGTAGCACGTCTCGAAGTGCAGGCTGTGATACTCCGCAGACGAGCCCCAATAACGGCCATAGAGCGCTTGCGGGGACCAGAAGAAAATCGCGGCCGCGACCGGTTTGCGGCCCGCCATCGCGATCTTCACCATCAGCGCATCGCCCAGATTCCGGGCAGCCTCGCTGAAGAACTCGCGCGTCAGATAGGGCTCGTGTCCGTGCCTGAGGAAGGTGTCGCGGTGAAAGGTGTAGACGTAGTCGAGCGTTTTCTCGTCCAGGTCCTTGCCCAGGCGGGTCTCGAAATGAATGCCTGCTTCGGCGACCCGGCGGCGCTCCCGTTTGGCCTTCTTCCGTTTGTCGGCGGTGAACGTCTCGAGATACGTCTCGAAGCTCGAATAGCCGTGATTGGTCCAGTGAAACTGGCAATCGCGCCGCATCAGCCAGCCGGACTGCTCGAAGGCCGACCGCGCCGCTTCGTCGAGGAAGAGGGCATGCACCGAGGAAATGGAGTGGCTGGATGCAAATGTTTCGATGTCCTTCAGGAGCCGTGCCGTGACGGTGGCGACATCGGCACCGGGGCGGATCAGCAGGCGGGGCCCGGTGGCCGGAGTGAAGGGGATCGCGAGGGTCAACTTCGGGTAGTAGCGGCGCCCGAAACGGGTGTAAGCCTGGGCCCAGGAGAAGTCGAAGACGAACTCGCCGTAGGAGTGGGATTTGATGAAAGCCGGGACGGCGCCGAGCAGTCCCTGGTCGTCCTCGATCGTCAGGTAGTGCGGATCCCACCCGGTGTGCCCGCCGATGCAGCCGGTGTGCTCGAGAGCCACGAGAAACTCGTGCCGCAGGAACGGATTGTGATCACCCCCCAGCGCGTTCCACTGCCGCGCGTCGATGGGGTCGAGGCTCTTATGGGAGCGCGAGCGCATCAGTCATCGAGGGCTTCCAGATACTTGTCGGCGTCCAGGGCCGCCATACAACCGGCGCCGGCGGAAGTGATGGCCTGCCGGTAGACGTGATCGGCTACGTCGCCCGCCGCGAAGACGCCGGGCACGTTCGTGGCTGTCGCATTGCCGTGCACGCCGCTCTTCACGGTGATGTAGCCGTCACGCATTTCGAGCTGTCCCTTGAAGATATCGGTGTTGGGTGTGTGGCCGATCGCGATGAACAGACCCGACACGTCCAGATCCACTTTGGTGCCGGTGTGCAGTGCGTGCAGTCGCGTCCCGGTGACACCTTGATCGTCCCCCAACACCTCGTCCACTGTATGGTTCCATACGACCGACATCTTTCCCGTGGCCACTTCGTGGAAGAGCCGATCCTGCAAGATCTTTTCCGCACGAAGCCGGTCGCGCCGATGAACCAACGTGACGTGCTTGGCGATGTGCGACAGGTAGAGAGCTTCTTCGACGGCCGTGTTGCCGCCGCCGACGACGGCGACGCGCTGGCCGCGAAAGAAAAACCCATCGCAGGTTGCACACGCCGAGACGCCGCGCCCTCGATATTTCTCTTCCGACGGGATTCCCAGGTATCGAGCCGTCGCGCCCGTCGCGACGATCAAGGCATCGCAGGTGTAGTGATGCGAGTCGCCCACCAGCTTGAACGGCCGCGCGCTCAGGTCGACCGACTGGATGTGGTCGTTGACGATCTGGGTCGAGAAGCGCTCGGCGTGCCGGCGCATACGGTCCATCAGGCCGGGGCCCTGCAGGCCCTCGACGTCGCCGGGCCAGTTGTCGACTTCCGTCGTGGTCATGAGCTGGCCGCCCTGCTCGACGCCGGTGATGAGGACGGGGGATCGGTTCGCTCGTGCGGCGTAGACGGCTGCGCTGTAGCCTGCGGGTCCGGAGCCAATGATGATGAGCCGACTGTGACGGGGTGTCGCCATGGATCGCCTGGTGCCTGTATCCGAAATCTTGAGGAAGGATCTGAATTTGTAGGTGCGGTGTCATAGTATCAAGTGCGTCACGCTTGCTGTGACCCCCGCACCTTGCTCACCTGCAGGGCCCGCGCCAGTTCTGTAAAATCAATCTCCTATGGCCGAAGCTTCCGCCCGTAATCCAGCTCGTTTCACCTCCGCCGTCGTCCGCGGCCTGCGCGAGAGCGCGGTCATCGGTCTGGGGGTGCTCGGACTGGTTCTGCTGGTCGCGCTGGCGACTTACAGCCCCGATGATGCGGGGTTCTCCTATACGGGGAACTCCAATTCGGTCCACAACCGGATCGGCCCGATCGGCGCATGGCTCGCGGACCTGCTGTTCTTCCTGTTCGGCCGTCCTGCCTTCCTGTTCCCGGTGATGCTCGGAGCCTCGAGCTGGGTGCTGCTGCGGCGGGGCCAGGGCGAGCAGAGCTCCCGAGTGAACACGGCAGTGCGCATTGCCGGCTTCGTGGTCGTGCTGCTCACCAGCTGCGGACTGACGACCCTGCACTGGGCGCCCGGGTCGCTGCGCGAGACCGCAGGGGGCGTTGTCGGCCGCCTGGTCGGTAACGGCCTGAAATCGGGACTCGATTTCCTGGGCGCGACGCTGCTCATGGTGGCCGCGTGGATGGCTGGGCTGTCTCTGGCGTTCCACGTCTCTTGGCTGACCATCGCGGACCGGCTGGGTGAGGCGACTTGGAGGGTCGTCGGGTGGGCGCGCTCGCGCTGGGCCACGGCAAAGGATGCTGCCGAGGGTCGCGAGCGCAAGCAGGCGCGCAAGGAGGCCGTGCAGACCGAAAAGAAGAAGTCCGCTTCGCGGGCGCCGCCTCGCATCGAGCCCGCGGCACCGATCGTCGAGAAGAGCGAGCGGGTGGAGAAGGAGCGCCAGGTGCCGCTGTTCGATCCGCCCAAGGCTAACGAACTGCCGCCACTGAAGCTCCTCGATGACCCGCCACCGCGTGAGCCTCTGTACTCGGCGGAGGCGCTCGAGGCGCTCTCGCGCCTGGTGGAGATGAAGCTGCGGGACTTCGGAATCGAAGCCGAAGTGGTAGCCGTCCAGCCGGGCCCCGTCGTGACGCGCTTCGAGCTGCGGCCCGCACCGGGCGTCAAAGCCAGTCAGATCACCAGTCTTGCGAAGGACCTTGCCCGTGCGCTGTCGGTATTGAGCGTGCGCGTGGTCGAAGTCATTCCCGGCAAGAGCGTCATGGGCCTCGAGATCGCGAACGAGAAGCGCGAGATGGTGACGCTCGGCGAGATCGTTCGCTCCAAAGCGTACGACGAGGTGCAATCGCCGTTGGCGTTGGCCCTCGGCAAGGACATCGGCGGACAGCCGATGGTCGCAGACCTTGCGAAGATGCCGCACTTGCTGATCGCCGGCACGACCGGCTCGGGCAAGTCGGTCGGTATCAACGCCATGATCCTGTCGCTGCTGTACAAGTCGACCGCCGAGCACGTGCGGCTGATCATGATCGATCCGAAGATGCTGGAGCTGTCGGTCTACGAGGGCATCCCGCACCTGCTCGCACCGGTCGTTACGGACATGAAGCAGGCCGCCAACGCGCTGCGTTGGTGCGTAGCCGAGATGGAACGACGCTATCAGCTGATGGCGGCGCTCGGAGTCCGCAACATCGCCGGGTTCAACCGCAAGGTGAAGGACGCGAACGACGCGGGCAAGCCGATCCGCGATCCGGTGATGACGCTACGGGCCTCCAACGATCCCACTTTCGATCAGTCCACGATTCCGAACCTCACTGCGCTGCCGTTCGTGGTAGTGGTGATCGACGAGCTCGCCGACCTGATGATGATCGTCGGCAAGAAGGTGGAAGAGCTGATCGCACGTCTGGCCCAGAAGGCTCGTGCTTCGGGCATTCACCTGGTGCTTGCGACCCAACGGCCTTCCGTGGACGTCATCACCGGTCTGATCAAAGCCAACATCCCGTGCCGCATCGCGTTCCAGGTGTCGGCCAAGGTCGATTCGCGCACGATTCTCGATCAGATGGGCGCAGAGACGCTCCTCGGGCACGGCGACATGCTGTACCTGCCGTCGGGGACGTCGCTGCCCACGCGCTGCCATGGCGCCTTCGTGTCGGATCAGGAAGTTCACCGCGTCGTCGAGGCGCTGAAGACCTCCACTCCGCCGGACTACGTCGAGGAAGTGCTCGAGGGCCCCAGGACGCCGATTCCCGGAATCTCCGGCGAAGAGGGCGAAGGGGAGGGTGGAGTTCTCGGGGGAGAAGCCGAGCAGGATGCGTTGTACGACGAGGCCGTCAAGATCGTGGTGCAGGAGCGCAAGCCGTCGATTTCGTATGTCCAGCGCCGCCTGAAAATCGGCTACAACCGCGCCGCCCGCCTGCTCGAGGCAATGGAGGCGGCCGGCGTCGTGGGGCAGTTGCAGACCAACGGATCGCGCGAAGTGTTGGTGCCCGCGCGTGCGGAGGAGTGAAACCGTGATGAACCGGCGCGGCCTGTTAGGACTGTTTGTGGTGGTGCTCGTCGGGGCCGGGACGGCAGCCACGCCTCTGGATGCCTATCTCGACAATCTCAAGACCCTTCGGACGACGTTCCTGCAGACGCTGGTGGACTCGCACGGGAAGGAGATCGATCGCTCCACAGGCACGCTGATCGTCGTGCGCCCCGGCAAGTTGCGGTGGGAAGTCCATCCGGAGGGCAACACCGCCAGCGAAGGTCAGCTCATGGTGGCCGACGGGCGCAATTTCTGGTTCCTCGATCGGGATCTGCAGCAGGTGACCGTCAAGCCTGCAGACGCGGCGCTGTCGGCGACCCCGGCGATGTTGTTGTCCGGCACGGGTGACGTGCGTAAGAACTTCAAGCTCACCCCGGCCGGCACCCGCGAAGGTCTGGCGTGGACGCTGGTCGAGCCCATCGGCAACGACGCCGATTTCCGCAGCGCACTGTTCGGCTTCGAGAAGGGCGATCTCAAGCGGCTGATCCTCGAGGACAAGCTCGGGCAGACCGCGACCGTGGTGTTCCAGAAAATCGACAAGAACGGTCCGGTGTCGCCCGACGAGGTGAGCTTTACGCCGCCGAAGGGTGTCGACGTCATCGGCAAACCTCGCTGATGGGCCGTTTCGAAAGTAGGCGCTGATGATCACGCACCGTAAGCTGCGATGGGCCCCGTTCTGGTGGACCTGCGCGATCGCCCTGACGTCATACGTCGTCCTCGAGGCACTCCTGCCACCCAGGCTCGAGACGAATCTCCATGTGAACGACAAGATCGAACACGCCGGCGCGTTCTGGGCCATGACGTTCTGGTTCGGGGGGCTGGTCGCACGGCACCGCTTCGTGTGGCTGACCCTTGTCATGCTGGCGCTGGGAGCCGGGATCGAGTTCGCTCAGGGCGCC
The DNA here is from genome assembly GCA_036499585.1 of Steroidobacteraceae bacterium. Lineage (GTDB taxonomy): Bacteria > Pseudomonadota > Gammaproteobacteria > Steroidobacterales > Steroidobacteraceae > 13-2-20CM-66-19. The sequence goes on along the minus strand of DASYDM010000067.1, from coordinate 237,691 downwards.
ATGGCGCTCGGCCGGACGGAAGACATCAAGGACTTCTTTGCCGATTCGGTGGGTGTTGCGTTGGCGGTCATCCCTGCTTACCTCGGCCTGGACTCCTGGCTGGTCTATCTGGAGCACCGGTTGGGTATCTCGTGAGACCCCGTGGCTGATCAGCAGGACCTTCCGATGAGCGACGGGCGTCGCGAAAGCGACAGAGGCTCGGCGGGTGAGCGCACCCGCGCGCGCGACCCGCTGCGACCCCTCGCGGACCGGATGCGTCCACGGACACTGGACGAGTTCGTCGGCCAGCGCCACCTGTTGGGTGCAGGGAAGCCGTTGCGCCAGGCGCTTGAAGCTGGCCAGTTGCACTCGCTCATCCTGTGGGGGCCTCCCGGAACCGGGAAGACCACGCTCGCGCGGCTGATGGCGCAGCGCGCCGACGCAGAGTTTCTGGCGCTGTCGGCGGTGATGGCGGGAGTGAAGGACATTCGGGCGGCCGTCGAGAAGGCACGTGAGACGCGTCAGGCCACAGGGCGACCCACTCTGTTGTTTCTCGATGAGGTGCACCGCTTCAACAAGACCCAACAGGACACGTTCCTGCCGTTTCTGGAGGACGGGACGCTGATCTTCGTTGGCGCCACCACTGAAAATCCTTCGTTCGAAGTGGTTAGCGCGCTGTTGTCGCGAGCGCGCGTGTATGTTTTGCGATCGCTGACGGCTGAGGACCTGACTGCGATGTTGCACACGGCGCTCGAAGACGCGGAACGGGGACTTGGAAAAGAGGGTTTGACCGCCGCGCCGGGGGCGCTCGAGATGATGGCGCAAGCCGCCGATGGCGACGGGCGTCGGGCGCTGAACATGCTAGAGCTCGCGGCGGGGATGGCCGATGCCGCCGGCGATCCGCCAGTGATTACCTCGGAGATCGCGCAGGAAGTCGCCAGCGGCACCCGGCGGCGCTTCGACAAAGGCGGCGATCAGTTCTACGACCAGATTTCAGCGCTCCACAAGGCCGTCCGCGGCAGCGACCCCGACGGCGCTCTGTACTGGCTCTGCAGAATGCTCGATGGCGGATGCGACCCGTTGTACGTCGCGCGCAGGGCAGTGCGGATGGCTGTAGAGGACATCGGCCTTGCCGATCCGCGCGCGTTTGCGATGACGCTGGATGCCTGGGAAGCCTACGACCGCCTGGGCAGCCCCGAGGGCGAGCTGGCGATTGCAACAGCGATCGTGTACATGGCGTGCGCGCCCAAGAGCAATGCTGTCTATGTTGCCATCGCAGAGGCGAAGGCGGATGTCGAGCAATTCGGGACCCTGGACGTCCCGCTACGGTTTCGAAACGCGCCGACGCGCCTGATGAAGGAGCTCGGCCACGGCCAGGGATACCGATACGCGCACGATGAGCCCGATGCGTTCGCCGCCGGGGAGCGGTATCTGCCTGATGAGATGCCGGATAGGCGATACTACCGGCCCGTCGCCCGGGGCCTCGAGATCAAGATCGCCGAGGCCCTCGAGCGCATGCGCACGAAGAAACCCAGGTAACTCGCGATGATCGATCCGAAGCTGTTGCGTTCAGACCCCGAAGCCGTGGCTCGCAATCTGGCGCGCCGTGGATTCACACTCGACGTTCAGGCCTTCAAGGCTCTCGAGGAGAAACGCAAGCCCTTCCAGATCGAGTCCGATCGCTTGCGCGCGGAGCGCAACGCGAACGCCAAGGCCGTCGGCATGGCCAAGGGCAAGGGGCAGGACGTGGCGCCGCTGCTCACCCGCGGCGAGGAGCTCACGCGCGAATTGTCTGGTGCGGAGCAGAAGCTCGTGGAGGTGCAGGCGGAGCTGGAACACTGGCAGCTCGGGCTGCCCAACCTGCTGCACGACTCGGTGCCGGAGGGCCGCGACGAGAGCGCGAACGTCGAGGTTCGTCGCTGGGGCGAGCCCACGAAACTGGGCTTCAAGGCTCGCGATCACGTCGAGCTCGGAGAGATGTTGGGCGGACTGGACTTCGAGGCTGCGGCGCGAATGTCAGGATCGCGCTTCGTGGTCCTACGCTCGCAGATCGCGCATCTGCATCGCGCCCTGGCGCAGTTCATGCTCGACTTGCATACGACGAAGCACGGATACACCGAGGTGTATGTGCCGCTGCTCGTGCAGTCCCAGGCGGTTCTGGGCACGGGGCAGTTGCCGAAGTTCGAACAGGATCTGTTCGTGGTTCGCGGCGAGCAGACTTTCTATCTGATTCCGACTGCAGAAGTCCCAGTGACCAACCTGGTGCGCGATCAGATTCTTGCGTCGGAGGCGCTGCCGCTGAAGTTCGTTGCCCACACTCCGTGCTTCCGCTCGGAAGCGGGTGCGGCGGGCAAGGACACGCGCGGAATGATCCGCAATCACCAGTTCGACAAAGTCGAGTTGGTACACATCGTGCGGCCGGCGGATTCGTACGCCTCGTTGGAAGTGTTGGTGGAGGACGCCGAGAAGGTGTTGCAGGAGCTGGGGCTTCCGCACCGCACGGTTGCGCTATGCGCGGGCGATATCGGCTTCGGCAGCGCCAAGACTTACGACATCGAGGTCTGGCTGCCCTCGCAGGAACGGTACCGCGAGATCTCCTCGTGCAGCAATTTCGAAGCCTTCCAGGCGCGGCGCCTTCAGGCCCGGTGGCGCAATCCCGACGGCGGCAAGCCGGAGCCGGTGCACACGCTCAACGGGTCCGGCCTGGCCGTCGGCAGAACGCTGGTGGCGGTCCTGGAGAACTATCAGAACCAGGATGGCACGGTGCGCGTACCGAAGGCATTGCAACGGTATCTTGGGGGACGGGAAAAGATTACGGTGTAGGCGCGCAAGGGCGCGCAGCCGTTAACGGGCGGCTTGCGCTTCGATCAGGCTGAACTGCGACGCCGATGGCACGATCCGCAGCAGATCGAGTCCTGCGTGAGCCAGCAGTTCACGGTACTCGGTCGCGGTGCGCTCCATCCCTCCTGTCGAGACCATCATCTGGATGTCGCTGCGTACGACGGCGGCGTGTTGGGTATTCGACTCCGTCTCTTCGGGCACGAGTTGCTCGACGAGTAGCACTGTGCCCCGCTCGCCGGCTGCAATCCGCGTGTTGCGAAGGATCGCGATCGAGTCGGCGTCGTCCCAATCGTGAATGATGTACTTGAGCAGATAACAGTCCGCGCCAGCCTCGACGGACTTGAAGAAGTCCGTTGGGATGAAACGGGCCCGTTCGCTGACGCCCTCCCGCCCCAGAAAGGCAGTCGCATCCGACTCCATGTAGGCGAGATCAGCCGAACCTCCCCGCAGGTGGGGATGTTTCTTGAGGAGGACGGAGAGCAGGGCGCCGTAGCCGCCTCCGAGGTCGATCGCCGTGCGGAAGCGGGAGAAGTCATAAGCGTCCACGATCGCCTGGGCAACCAACAGGGTCAGTGACGCCATCGATCGGTTGAGGACCTCCGCATCCTTGGGCCGCTGGGCCATCGAGAAGAATCCTTCACGGCCACCGAGCGACCACGGCTTTCCCGACTGCACGCTCTGCTCGAGGTGCGCGAGGGCCGGCCAGGTTCGGGCGCCCCAGTGGAAGGCCAGGGGCACCAGCGATTCCGGCACATCTGTGCGCAAGTAGTGGCCCGTCTGCGTGAGCTCGAAGCGATCGTCACCCGAGTGGACGCACACGCCGAGCGTCGCCATCGCGCGCAGCAGCCGAAATGTCGCACGCGGGTCAGTGGACAGGTCGCGAGCCAGTGCCGCCGAACTCGTTGTGCCTTGCGCCAGCCGGTCGGGGACTTTCAGGCTGACGGCCGCGTGAATCACCTGGGTGCTCCAACAACGGGTGATCAGATCGGCTGCCGCGGCGCGTGTCGGGTTCATCGTGGATCTCCGGGGTGCGGTGCGAGTCGAATGTCGGCGTGGCAAAGCGGGCGTCGCTAACTTAAGGTGCGACCGCAGGTGGCAAAAGGGCCGCAGGCCGCGCTGCGTCGGCAGCGCCATTTTGCCACCGGCAACGGAGCCAATGTCCGAAAAAGCGCCGCAGGCGACTTTTTCCAGTGAGTGAGGGGATCAATGAATACTAGACTTACGGTGGTGCTGGCACTGATCGCCGGCGCCGCGCTCTCGAGCGTTACGGCCGCCGCCGCAGGCCCGGACGCGGCAATCCCCGCCCCGAAAGCGCCGGCGTTCGATGCCAAACAGCTGACGACCCCACCCACGGACTCGTGGGTCACCAACGGCGGCACCGTCTTCAATCAGCGCTACTCCCCTCTGACGCTGATCAATCGTGACAACGTGTCCGGGCTGAAGGCGCTGTGGCGGACCGGCATGGGCTCGGGAATGAGTCAGGGCAACTCCGGCCAGGCGCAGATTCTCGAGTACGGCGGAGTCGTCTATCTCTCGAACGGCGCCAGCGATGCGTTCGCGATCGATGTCGAGACGGGCAAGATTCTGTGGGACTACCGCGCTAATCTGGACCCGAAGAGTTCGAACCCCATCGGCCGCTCGAGTCGAGGGCTGGCTCTCGGCGACGGCAAAGTCTTCCTGGCTCGGCTCGATGGCGAGATGGTCGCTCTCGACCAGCGCACCGGCAAGATCATCTGGCAGATCACGGCGGAACCCTGGCAGACGGGATTCAACATCACGCCTGCGCCGCTGTACTACAACGGGCTGGTTATCACGGGGTTCAACGGCGGGGAGATGGGCACCCGTGGTCGTCTGAAGGCCTTCGACGCCAAGACCGGGAAGCTCGCGTGGACGTTCTATACGATTCCGGCTCCGGGAGAGCCTGGCAGTGAGACCTGGCCGAAGAATGATGCCTGGCTGCGCGGTGGCGGCTCTGTATGGCAGACACCGGCGGTGGATCCCGAACTGGGCCTCATCTATTTCACCACCGGCAATCCCGGTCCTGACCTGCACGGTATCGAACGGCCGGGGGACAATCTGTACACCGTCTCGGTCGTCGCCATTGACGCCAAAACCGGCAAATACCGCTGGCACTTCCAACAGGTTCACCACGACATCTGGGATTACGACTCGCCCAACCCGGTCGTGTTGTTCGACACGCAGATCAACGGCAAGCCGGTCAAGGGCCTGGTGGAAGTCTCGAAGACCGGCTGGGCGTACATTCTCGATCGCGTCACCGGCAAGCCGTTGATCGGCATCGAAGAGCGGCCGGTCCCGCAGGAGCCGCGCCAGGCTACGGCGGCGACTCAGCCCTATCCGATCGGCGATCCGATCGTTCCGCACGAGATCGACAACATCCCGGACGGAGCGCAGCTGCCTCCCGGCGCGACCGAGCTACCCAACAAGGGCCGCATCTTCACGCCGTTCTGGACGGATCCGGTCATGGTCAAGCCGGGTACGTTCGGTGGCGCGAACTGGCCGCCGAGTTCCTACGATCCGCAGTCGCATCTGCTCTACGTCTGCGCGACCGATCGCGTCAGCGTCTTCAAGGCCCGCGATCCCATCGAAGCCTATGGACCCAACAAGGTCTACATGGGTGGCGCATTTACGCAGGCCAACGTGAACGATCGCGGTGTGTTCGCTGCGGTCGACGTCACGACGAACAAGATCGTCTGGCGACGGGAGTGGCGGGAGATCTGCTACAGCGGTTCGATCGTCACTGCGGGAGGCCTGCTGTTCGTGGGACGGGCCGACGGGCGGTTAACCGCGTTGGATTCCCGTAACGGCAATCAGCTTTGGGAGTTCATGACGGACGCCGGAGTGAATACCACGGCAACGACCTTCGAGCACAAAGGCAAACAGTACGTCGTGGTGCACGCAGGCGGCGGAGTGTTCGCGAACGCCAAGCGGGGAGATGGGGTCTGGATGTTCTCGCTCGACGGCAAAATGGACCCGGTGAAGCCGCAGATGGGCCAACCGCAGTCGGCCGCGGCTGCGGCGCGCCTGGCGGGGGGAGGTGCCGGTGGCGCGGCGGGAGCTGCGGCTCCTGTGGCGAGCCATCCGCTTAACAAGGCAAACGGCGCCAAGATCTATCAGTCAGCCTGCGTTCCGTGCCACGGCGAAACTGGTGAGGGCGGCCACGGCGGCGGGCCGACGCTGGTCAAACGTGTCGACGAGGCGAAGCTTGAGTCAGTGACGAGCACCGGGCGAAACAACATGCCGAGTTTCTCGGCGGTGTACGCGCCGGATGACATTCGCGACGTAGCGCGCTACATCCTGGAGGATTTGGCTAAAAGGAGATGAGAGGGATCAGTTCTTTGCCGACAGCTCCAGGACATAGGCCGCCAGGTCTTCGAGCTGGTCGGCGGAGAATGCGCTGCCGAACGGCGGCATCTCGTTCCGGCCGCGCGTCACCACGTTGGTGATCCCTTCACCCGTGAGGATGTGCGTGAGAGGCGCGCCTCCATGCGACCCACCTTTCCCGGACTCGCCGTGGCACACGACGCACGTCGTGGAGTAGATCTCCTTGCCGTTGGCCACATTCGCGCCGCGCTGGGGTGCGGCGGCGCCGGCGCCCGGGGCGGCCCGACCGGCAGCGGGCGCTGTGGGTCGCGGGGCGGCCACCGGATCGGCCGAGCCCCGAGGTAGCGGCCCGATCGTTCCACCCAGCGAAAACAACCACAGGCCGTCGCTACGCTTGCTTCCCGCGAGCGCTGTACCGCCGGCAAGGACTACGACGTACTGCTTTCCCTTGTACTCGAAGGTCGAGGCGGGAGCGTTCACGCCGCCGTCCGTTTGGAATTCCCAGAGCTTTCGCCCGTTGGTTTTGTCGACGGCCGTGAGGCGTCCGTCATTGCGACCGATGAACAGCAAGCCCCCGGCGGTCACGATCGATCCGCTGTAACACTGGTCGACCCACTGTTGCCGCCAGACGATCCTGTTGGTCGTGAGGTCGACGGCAGCGAACACCCCGCGGCGCGGGGCGGCGAGGCGCTGCACGACGCTGCCGGAATACAACGCCCCGGGCTCGACCGGGTAGTTGGGATCGCCACCGACCGCTCCCCACAGCGAGTCCGTCGCGCAGACGTACATGAGGTGGGACTGCGGATCGTACGAACTGGGTGGCCAGTTGACCGCGGCGAGCGGTTTCCAGATCGCCGGGTGTTTGGTGAACGGAGTGAAGATCTTCCCCTGGTTCACCAGGTCGAAGCCTTCCGGCGCCATGTCGATCGACTGCGGCACCAATGCGTCGCCGACCGGGAAGGGCTGTGTGGGTGAGGTGTTTTGCTGCGTTTCCTGCATCACCGGGGTTTCGTTGACGCCGAGCAGCGGCTTGCCGTTGGTGCGGTCCAGTATGTAGATCCAGCCCGTCTTGCCGGCTTGTGCGATTCCCTTGCGAGACCGACCGCCGTAGTCGGCATCGAACAGGATGACTGGATTGGGAGCGTCGTAGTCCCACAGATCGTGGTGCACTTCCTGGAAATGCCAGCGGTACCGGCCGGTCTTCACATCCAGTGCGACGACCGAGTCGGTGAACAGGTTGTTGCCGGGCCGTAGGTTGCCGTTGAGCACGGGGCCGGGATTGGCGGTGGAGAAATAGATCAGGCCCAGATCCGGATCGATCGCGGGCGTCTGCCAGATCGCCGCGCCGCCGTATTTCCAGACATCGCTGTTCGCGGGCCAGCTGTCGTGGCCGTTTTCACCCGGACCCGGCACTGTGTAGAAGGTCCAGCGCAGCTTGCCGGTCTTCGCGTCGTAAGCCTTGATGCGGCCCCGCGTGCCCATGTCGCTTCCGGCGAATCCGGTGATCACCAAGCCGTCGTAATAGAGCGGCGCGCTGGCGATTACGTAGCCAGCCTTGGGATCCTCGGCCTGCACGGACCACACGACCTGGCCCGTCGCCTGATCGAGCGCGACGAGGCGCGCGTCGAGCTGGCCGACGAACACTTTGCCGTCGCCGAGTCCAAGGCCGCGCCCTACCCAGGAACAGCAGGGCCGGACGACCTTGGGGTCGATGTTGGCCTTGTATTCCCACAGGACCTTGCCGGTATCGATACTGATGGCGAACGCGTCGTTCTCGCCCGTCATGATGTAGACGACGCCGTTGAAGACCAGTGGCTGTGCCTGGTTGCCACTGCGCGCGTTCAGGCCCGAGCCGTTGAGCGAGGCGCGCCAGTTGGCTTTCAGGTTCGCGACGTTGTCGCGATTGAGCTGCGTCAGCGGGGAGTACCGCTGATTGTTGAGACTGCCGCCGTTGGTGAGCCATCCCGCCGTCGGTGCCGCGGCAAGCTGCGCGGGCGTGAAAGCCGGTGCGCGTGTGGCGGATTGCGCGTGAGCCGCGGCGCTTGTCAACGCAATGGTCACCGTGGTGGTCAGAGCAACGGTACGAAAAGCGGCCCGACGGGGGCCGCGTTGGCGGCGGGCGGCCGCAACAACGCAAAGAATTCTCAACCACCCCCGCCGCCGCTGCATCCGCGCCGCCTGTTTGTTCTCTTCTCTCAATGACCACTCTATGATGCGCTTGCATCGCGGAGCAAACTTTTTGCGCGCCGCGGCTTTAGACTGAACACCTTGACGACATTCGAGTAGAGGGACGTATGGCAGTCGATTTTCGCGGCCACCCGCTGTTTCCACCGGGGTTCAACAGTCCCACGCGTTTCGAAGGCGACGTGTACGACTGCGAAGTCTGGGGCGAGATCCCCAAGGACATCGAGGGCACGTTCTATCGCATGCAGTGCGATTTCGATTACCGCCCACCGAAGAACGAATGGGGCACCGGATTCAACGGCGACGGCCACATCAGCCGGTTCCGATTCTCGAACGGCTCGGTCGACTATCGCGGCCGCTACGTTCGCACCGAAAGGCTGATGGCGGAGCGCCGCGCGCGCAAGCGGCTGTTCGGGGTCTATCGCAATCGCTACACCGACGATCCGAGCGTCGCCAACCTCGATCGCACCGCCGCCAACACGCACATGTATTGGCATGGCGGCAAGCTGTTTGTGTTGAAGGAAGACTCGCGCGCGTGGCACGTCGACCCGCACACCCTCGAGACGTACGGTGTGTGGGACTTCAACGGCAAGTACACGGCGAAGACGATGTCGGCCCATCCCAAGATCGATCCGGCAACGGGCGAGATGATTGCCTATGGCTATCAGGCGAAGGGTGACCTTACCAAGGACATCGCGGTCTACACGATCAACCCCAAGGGCGAAGTGGTGAAGGAAGTCTGGCTGACTTCTCCTTATCTCGGAATCATTCACGACATCGCGATTACGCAGAAGTATGTGGTGATTCCGGTCATCGCGCGGACGACCAGCCTCGAACGCCTGAAATCGGGCGAGCCGATGTGGGAGTGGGACGGCAGTCTGCCCACGATGATCGGCTTGTTGCCGCGCAACGGCGAGGCCAAAGACGTGCGCTGGTACAAGGGGCCCTCACGCAACACGCTGCATTTCCTGAATGCAACCGATCGCGGCAGCAAGGTCACGATGGAACTGCCGACTTCCAGCGGCGAGCGCGATCCGTCGCAGATCCGTCGCTGGACCTTCGATCTGAAATCGAAGAAGGATTCCTTCCAGGAAGATGTGGTATCGACCACGCCGGGGTTCCTGCCGCGCATGGACGATCGATTCCTTTCGCAGGACTATCGCTACGCCTATATCAGCAGCCGCGATCTCAACGCGCCGCCGGACAACAAGCGTCCGCCGGGTCTGGGTAACTTCGCCTCGAATCTGCTGCAGCGGTTGGATGTGCGCACTGGCGAGATCACGCAGTGCAAGGCCGAGCCGGTGCACAGCCTCCAGGAGGCATGCTTCGTTCCGCGCAAAAATGCGAAGGGCGAGGGTGACGGCTACGTCATGGTCGTCGCGAGCAATTACGAGTCCATGAGCTCGGATCTGCTGATCGCGGATGCGCAGAAGATGGACCAGGGCATCATCGCCACCGTCAAGCTGCCGTTCCGACTGCGCAGCGGTACCCATACGAACTGGTACCCGGCGTCGTCCCTGCCGCCGGTGAAGGACGAACTGGCATGAGCGAACCCGTAAATCGCCGCATCTTTCTAGGCCGTCTGACTTTGACGGCCGGCGCCCTGGTTGCGCTGCCAGCGGGCTCTTTTGCGCTCACAGTCCAGGGTGCTGCTCCCGTGGCTCCGCCGAGCGGCGTGACCGCAGCCTCGGGGTTGACGGGCCAAGGGCATGTGGATGATATGTGGGGCCATTGGCCTCCCTACAACCACCCGATCCCGTACCCGCCGGTACGGTCGGAGCCGGCGTGGGAGAACGTCGAGCCGATCGACCGCCAGTTCGTCAGCTGACTCGATTAGATAGAAGAGGGGGTTTCGTGCCGACACGGTTGGGCGTCGCGGCCATTGCGGCTGCAGCAATGATTCTGGTTGCGGCGCAACCGGCCGACGCCCGCTCGCACAAGAAGAAGCCCGCGCAACAAAGCCCGACCCCGACGACGAAGATAACGCCCGAATTGCGTGCCCGGCTGGATCAGCTCGAAGCAGAGGTGAACGCTGCCGAAGACGTACGTGCGATTGAGAAGCTTCAGCGCGCCTACGGCTACTACGTCGACAAGGGGATGTGGGAAGACGTCGCCGCGCTGTTCACTGAGGATGCGGTCGCCAATTATCCCGCCGGCGTGTATGTCGGCCACGCGAGTATCCGCCAGCATCTGTTCGAGAACGTCGGTGGCCGCAAGATGGGCGATCTGGGTCTCGGCGACGGGCGCCTCTACAACCATATGCAGATTCAGCCCGTGGTGCATCTGGATCCGGGCGGCAAGACAGCCAAGGGCCGTTGGCGCGCCTTCGCGATGTTCGGCAGCTTCGGCGGCAGCGCGACGTGGGCCGAGGGCGTGTACGAATTTACCTACGCCAAGGATCACGGCGTCTGGAAAATCAGAACGCTCGATTACTACTCCGGATTCGGAGCGCCGTATCAGACCGGTTGGGTGCCGCAGCCGCCGCGCTCGGAGCCTCCGGGCGGACGCAAGTTGCAACACCCGCCCGATCGCGAGCGCAAGATGGACTGCGACGGGTTCCCGGCCGCGTGCATCGCGCCGTTCCATTACGAAAATCCCGGGACCAATGCGACGGCCGCGCGTGTCTGGACCACCGTCGAACACGCCGGCGCGACGAAGGCCAGCGCGACCAAAGGGGATGTCGTTGCCCGAGCCCAGAGCCTGGCGCACCGCGCGCTGCTTCTGGAAGACGGCCAGAAGATCGAGAACCTGCAACGCATCTACGGCTACTACATCGATCGCGGCATGTGGGATCAGGCGGCAGACCTGTTCGCCAGCGACGGCACGATGGAGTGGGGGCAGTCCGGGGTCTACGTCGGCAAGACCCACGTCAGGAGGTTCTTCAATACATGGGGACCGCAGGGGCTGCGTTGGGGGCATTTGAGCGATCACTTGCAGCTGCAACCCATCGTTGATGTGGGACCGAGCGGACTGAACGCGCGTTCGCGCAGTCGGGAGCTCGATTTGACCGCCGACTACGGCGGCAAGAGCAACTGGACCGAGGGGGTCTACGAGAACAGCTATGTGAAACAGGGCGGAGTGTGGAAGTTCAAGTCGCTGCACTTTTATCCGACCTTCATCACCGACTACGACAAGGGATGGGCCAAGGATGCGCAACCGATGCCAGTGGCGAGCGTCGAGTTCCCACCCGACAAGCCTTCGAGCGAGACGTACGAGATCTATCCTAAAGCGCACGTCCCGCCGTTCCACTACCGCAATCCCGTGACGGGCGACACGCCTCACTATCCTCCTGTGGGCGGGCCGACGCCCGAGTTGGCGGCGTCTGCGCTGATGACGGTTCACCTCCGGCCGCGCAAACCCGTCGTGGATGACGCCGGTGATCTGATTACCGCCGCGGAGCGGCGCGTCGGCCGTGTGAAGGACTACTTCGAGATCGAGAATCTCGAGAGTGCCTACGGCTACTACCTCGACAAGAATCTTTTCAACAACCTTGCAGACCTGTTTGCCAAGGACGGAGCGATCGAGCTCGCGCAGCGTGGCGTTTACAAGGGACAAGATCATGTCCGGCAGTTCCTGATGAAGGCCTTCACACGCGATGGCAAGGAAGGGCCCGTCGAGAATCGCCTGGGCAACCACCTGCAGATTCAACCCGTCATCGACGTAGCGGAGGATGGGCAGAGCGCGAAAGTCCGGATCCGGATGTTCCAACAGATGAGTCTCGGCGGCCGTGCGTCGATCGGCGGCGCGGTGTACGAGAACGAGCTCGTCAAGGAAGGCGGAGTCTGGCGCTTCGAGTTCGATCACACCTACAACACCTTCAGCGCCGGCTATGAGGGCGGGTTGACCAGGGCCGCCGGCCGCGGCATGCCGGGACCGACTCCGGGTCTGGCCTGGGACGCGCCGCCGACCCAGGTGATCGACATGTTTCCGGTCGTCTACGACATCCCGTTCCACTACTCGAATCCGGTGATGGGTCACGGCTCGGCGAAGCCGCTCGAGCGGCCGCTGGGCATGCCGGCCAACGTCGCTGCGGCTCTGCGCGAGATCGGGCCGAAGATCGACGGCGTGAAGACGGCAGAGATCTACGCAGCTCTGCAGCCGAAGGGTGAGCCTTACGGCGGTGTTACGGTCACGCGTGACCTGCACTACGGGCCGCACGAGAGGCACGTGCTGGATGTGTTTGCGCCTGAAGCGCGACCTGCAGCGGGCGGAGGCGGTGGGCCGGGCGCGGGCGGCGCACCGGCTGGTGGTGGCGGCACACCCGTTGCGGCCGGCAGGCCGGTCATCGTTTTCGTCCACGGCGGCGGATTCAACCGCGGCGCCAAGCACACACCCAACTCGATTTTCTTCGACAACATCGGCGTATGGGCTGTCGATCACGGGCTCATCGGCGTCACCATCAACTATCGACTCGCACCGGAGTACCCATGGCCCTCGGGCATCGAGGACCTGACGATGCTGGTCGCCTGGCTGAAGGCTCATGTCGCCGAATACGGTGGCGATCCGAATCGGATCTTCCTGTGGGGCCATTCGGCCGGCGCGGCCCATGTCGGGGACTACGTCGCCCACCAGAGCGCCAGTGGCGCCGACACCGGTATCGCCGGTGCCATCCTGACTTCCGGCTTCTACGACCTCGGCGACAAGGTGTCCATCTGGAAGGACTACTACGGCACGGATGTTTCGCAGTACGCTGCACGCTCATCGCTGCCGCAGCTGTTGAAGACCTCGACCCCGTTGTTCGTGAGCTACGCCGAACTGGATCCGGAAAACTTCCAAGCCGATTCGATCAAGCTCATCCAGGGTCGGGCCGCCGACAATCACCCGGTGCCCAGCATCCGGTTGCCGGCGCACTCGCACATCTCCGAGACCTACGCGGTCGGTAGCGGCGATGAGTCCTTGTCTGGTCCGGTGTTGAGTTTCGTGCGCATGGTCTCTGGCTCGAGGTAACTACATGAACAAACGCTCTTGGGGACAAGGTCTGGTTGCGATGGCGGGATCGCTGGTACTGGCGCTCGCCGCAGCGGGCGCGGCGCAACCTGCCGGCGCGCAGGCAGCGCGGCCGGCGTCACCGCCTCCGGGCGGAGACAACAGGCCGGGCGTGACGCAGGATCGTGAAGACGAGCTCGCGCACAAACACGAGGGTTACTACGGCGCACTTGCGCCACAGAACCTGAACAAGCCGCGCCCGAAGGCGCCGTTCACTGTGACGGGCACCTGGTTCATCAACCTGCGGCACGCGTTCAACGACTTCATGTTCGGCCCGCCGTATCCGCAGTTCTACGAGGGCGGGCAGACGGCCATGAAAGAAGCCGCCGAGGCGGCGAAGGCGCACAAGAACTACCGCGACAGCATCGGCCAGTGCTACCCCGCCGGCATGCCGATGATCATGACCCGCGTGTGGCCGATCAGCATGGTGCAGATGCCCACCGTGATCTACATGATGTTCGGCTTCACCAACAGCCTGCGCATCATCTACCTCGACGGCCGCCCGCATACCGATCCGGATGTCGCGATCAATACCTACAACGGTGAATCGATCGGTCATTGGGAAGGCGACACGCTGGTCATCGATACGAAGTACTTCGAGCCCAACCAGCACTGGATCGACCGTGGTCTGCCGATCAGCGATCAAATGCACATGATCGAGCGAGTGAAGCTGCTCGACAAAGGCATGACGCTGCAGATCGAATACACGATGACGGATCCGAAGAACTGGAAGGGCGAGTGGAAAAGCACTCATCGCTGGATTCGCGAGGATCACAGCGACATTCCTGAGGTGGAGTGCCTCCCGAATCTCAACGACAATCTGCCGAGCACGGATAAAGGGCAGGCCGACATCGAACGCAGAGAGAAGGCTGGCGGCAAGCCGGCAGAGAAGGCGAAATGACGCACAGTACGATTGTTGGATCGGTATCCGGTGTCCTCGGCCGCTTTCTCGCGCGATTTCTGGCGCGGCACCCTGCTCGGGTCTGGGCGAGAAGTCTGGCGAGATCCATGGGGCTCGTGGCGCTGCTCGCGACGACGACCGTCGAGGCGCATCACTCCTTTGCGATGTTCGACCAGTCGAAGACGCTGACGCTGAAGGGCACGGTTCGTGAGTTCCAGTGGACCAACCCGCATGCCTTCATCCACATCGACGTGCCGAATGCGAACGGAGGCGTGGACACCTGGCAGGTCGAGCTCAACAGTCCGAACAATCTCAAGCGTCAGGGCTGGAAGTCGACCAGCCTGAAAACCGGCGAGGCCGTGACCCTCGTGCTGAATCCGTTGAAGGACGGTACCAAGGGCGGGCTGTTCGTGGCCGTGGACCTTCCGGACGGTTCGACGCTTGGCGATCCAACACGGGGGCGGGGCGGCCCCATCAACGTGCCCAGGGCCCAATAGGCTGAATCAGGAGAGTCTGACATGACACCTCGTAGTAATGAGAACAGGCGAAGGACGGGACGACGCATCGGACTGTGGCTGGTGATCGAAGCGATGTCCTTCGTGCTGGCGCTCTTGCTGGGGCCCGCGGCCCACGCGCATCACTCGGGGGCGATGTTCGATCGCACCAAGGTGGTGAAGATCACGGGCACGGTCACCGAGTTCAACTGGGCGAACCCACACTCTTCGTTCCGGGTCGACGTCGCCGGCGCCGGCGGCAAGGTCGAGAGCTGGGCCGTCGAGATGAACGGACCCAACAACCTCGTCCACGAGGGCTGGAAACGCACCTCGATCAAGGCGGGCGACAAGGTTACTGTCGTGGTCAACCCGTTGCGGGACGGCAAGCCCGGAGGCTGGTACGTGGGAATCACGCTGGCGGACGGCAAGTCGCTGGGCTCCGACCACGTAACTGCGGATGAGGCCGGCGCGACCGGCGACAAGTCGGGACCCTGATGGCCGTGCGGACACACATTGCGAAGGCGGCAGTCGCAGCACTGCTGGCGGGGTCGGTCGCGGCTGCGAGCTACGCGGCCGAGCCGGCGAATGGCGGCGCGCAGCCCAAGGCGGCGACCGCGGCCGCGAAGGGCGGCAGTGCAGACACGAAAGCGGCTGGGGGCGCCAAGGCCGGCGCTGCCGGCGCGAAGGCCGATGGGGCCGCTTCCCGCACCGGCGCTGCGTATCCCAAGGATCACTATTCCAGTCTCAACTCGCTGCCCGACTGGGGCGGAGTCTGGGTGTTCAGCCGGCCGCTCAATGGCGGCCCGCCGGACCGGCCGGCGCTCAAGGGACAGTACCTGAAGGACTTCCAGGCGTGGCAGGAGGCGGTGAAGGCGAAGGGCGGGGAGGTGCCGCACGAGGGCTCCTACTGCACTCCGCCGGGCATGCCCGGGATCATGAGCGTCGGGCAGTACCCGATGGAATTTCTGTTCACGCCCGGGCGCGTTACGACGCACCACGAGGCCTGGATGCAGTGGCGGAACATCTTCACTGACGGGCGGCCCCATCCGCCCGCGGATGAGCTCGAGGGGACCTTCGAGGGGGACTCGATCGGGCACTGGGAGGGCACCACCCTCGTGGTGGACACGATCGGGATCAAGCCTGGCATCGCCCTGGGGCAGGGGATGAAGCACAGCGCCAAACTTCACATCGTGGAGCGGATTCATCTTGACCCGAAGGATCCGAATGTCCTGGTCGATGAGATGACCGTCGACGATCCGGAGGCCCTGGAGAAGCCCTGGGTGCGCTCTTTGCCTTACAAGCGCTCCCGGGACTGGCAGCTATTGGAATTCGAGTGCGCCGAAAATGACCGCAATCCGGTCGACTCCTCCGGCAAGACTGGATTCACGCACGAGTGAGACGGCACTGTTCCCCGTTCAGAACAATTGAGGCGGTACGGCGTGCGACGTGCGTGTTCTTCGTACCGGTAGCCGGCCCGGCCTTGCCTATAATCCACGCCGGCTCGTTTTCACCTAAGTAGAGGGTTTCAGTCTTGATCCAGGCCTTTTCCGATTGGCTCTCGGCGACGCAGTTGAGCCAGCTCTTCGCCAATCTCGGCTGGTTTGTGCCGACGGTTCAGACGATTCACATCCTGGCCATCGCGGCCGTCGTCACCATGCTGTCGATGATGAATTTCCGTCTGCTGCACATCACGAGTAGCGGGCCGTCGCTCAAACGCCTTGCAGGAGGTTACGTCCCCTGGGTGTGGCGCTTTCTGGTGATTCTGCTCGTCAGCGGCATCCTGCTCACCATCACTGAGCCCAACCGCGAGCTGATGAACAACGCGTTCCGGCTCAAGATGGTCCTGGTGCTGGTCCTGACGATCCTCACCTTCGTCTTCAACTCGGCGTTTCGTAAGGATGCCGAGTACTGGACGTCTTCGCCGCAGCGCCGGTTTTTGGGCGGCACCATCGCCCTCCTCAGTCTGGTTCTCTGCCTGTGCATCGTCGCGGCAGGACGCCTCATCGCCTACGTCTGACGTCGGCCCATCCGTTCCCAAATACTTAAGCGAGTTTGAATGCCCGCCGCCCCTGCATTGATTACTGCCCTCGAGCAGATGCCGTTCGCGCAGACGATTTCCGAGTCGACGTGGATGTTCCCGTGTTTCGAGACACTGCACGTGCTTTTTCTGACGGTCGTGGTGGGCTCGGTCGGGATGATGGACCTGCGGCTGCTAGGCCTCGGGAGCAAGGACCGCGCCATCTCCGAGCTGACGCGCAGCGCGTTGCCCTGGACGTGGACGGCCTTCGGCTTCGCGGCCCTGTTCGGGCTGCTGCTGTTCACTTCCAAGGCCACGACTTACTGGAACAACATTCCGTTCCGCATCAAGATGCTGTGCATGGTGTTAGCCGCCGTGAACATGGTGGTATTCCACTTCTTCACGATGCGGAACATTTCCTCGTGGGATGTCGGCAAGCCACCCGCGGGGGCTCGCGCTGCGGGAGTCATCTCGCTCGCGCTGTGGATCACCATCGTTGCCACGGGCCGTTGGATCGGCTTCACGACCTGACCCTAAGACCCGCGGGTACTTCTCGCGAATCGTTCGGACTCCTCGAATCTTTCTTCTGACTTTCACCGCCCGCTCTATCTGAGCGGGCGGTTCGGTCGCGCGACCACGCGATCCTCCAACCCTGTCACTTGCACTACCCGATAAGCGTAGTTTTTTTGCATCAGCGCGTTCCCCGCGTTCTGTGCGGGGCGCCGCATTCTTTCCGGCGCGACACAGGTAGTTTGACCGCAGGATGGGCTGACAATCACCCAGCGGACGACTAAGACTATCGCCTTAGGATTTCTTCAGGCTGAATCGACACACACGACACTTGTTCGGTCTGATTTTGGAACACCGAAACCATTTGAGGTGAGCGCGCTACACACACGCTACGGGTGACCGACACACCATCCGTATGTGGTTTTTTCACAGCATATTGCTTATTGACCATGTCAATTAGGGAGGGGGCCCTGATGATTTCACGTCCTGCTATAGCGGCGGCCGTTCGCACGGCCGTTCGTTCGCGTTTTCAAACCGACTTGCGCACTGCAAAAGTCCTGACGGGCGGCCTCGCGGCTGCGGCGTTGTTAGGAATTGGCAGCGTCGCTTACGCCGCCGATGAAGGTCCGGCCAACAATCAATCAGCGTCCTCTCAGCAGCCGACGACGCTCGAGGAGATCACGGTTACCGGCTCGCGCATCAAGCGCACCACCGACTTCGACTCGCCGAATCCGACCACGGTCGTCGACTCGAACTATCTCAACAACCTCGGCATCGTGAACGTCGGCCAGGCGATCGCGAATCTGCCATCCAACATTTCCAACAACACGCCGACGACCACCGGTAACGCGAACTTCTTTACCGGTTCGACCATCGCCAACCTGCGCGGCCTGAATCCGTTCTTCGGTAGCCGCACGCTGACGCTGGTCAACAACCGCCGGTTCGTCCCGACCAACCAGGGCGACGGCGTCGACCTGAACTTCATCCCGTCGGTCATGATAGATCGTGTCGACGTCGTGACGGGCGGCGCTTCCGCGGCATACGGTTCCGGCGCCATCTCGGGCGTACAGAACATCTTCCTCAACAACAAGCTGGAAGGCGGCAGGCTGGATGCCGACTACCAGGAGTCCGGCCACAGCGACGCGAAGGACAAGCACGTTGCCGCCGCTTTCGGTCATGGCTTCGCCAATGGCCGCGGTCACTTCGTGATCGGTGGCGAATACGAAAAGCTGGACCCGGTCGGATGCCAGACCGCACGCGACTTCTGCGCGCAGGACAGCGGCTACTACGGGAACCTGGCGGCGGGAGCGGGCACCAGTTCGGCCAACCCGGTGAACCTGGTGGGCAGCAATCTGCGCACCAACCAGACCAGCCAGACGGGTGTGCTCCTGAACAACACTCCGGGGGCGACGACCGCGTTTCAGTCAAACGCGGCAGGCACCGGTGTCGCCACCTTCAACCTCGGTCAGAACGGAGCGCTCGGCAACTCCTTCAACACCGTCGTCGGCGGCGATGGCCCGCCGATCTACCTGCATACGAATCTGCGCTCGCCCGTCGATCGCAAGGTCGTCACGGCCACGTTCAACTTCGCGTTGACCGATACCGTCAACATGGACATCGATGGCTCCTGGGGCCATGTTGTATCCACCAACCAGACGGGCGCGCTAGCGAGCGCCTTCGTCGCCGTGACGCCCGGCAATCCTTTCGCCGCTCCCGTGTTGGCGGCCGCCGGGACCGGCTTCGCGTTGGTCAACAAGGGCTGGGATACCCAGTCCAGCTCGTTTACGACCTTCGACACCAAGGTCAAGCGCGGCTCGATCGGCTTCGACGGCAAGTTCGGCACTTCGAGCTGGACGTGGGATGCGTACTATCAGGTGGGCCGCACGGACCGCAGCCAGCTCGTGAACGACAACCTGCACAACAACGCCGCCACGTTGGCGTTGAACGTCGTCACTGGCCCCACCGGCCAGCCGATCTGCGCCGTCAATGCACCAGGCGCCGTGCTACCCGTCGGTATCGACCCGGCCCTCGCCGCGGCTTGCGTGCCGATCAACATCTTCGGTACCACGGCCCTGACCACGGCTCAGCACAACTACCTGTTCGGCAATCTCGATGAGGTTCTCGACTATACCCAACAGGTGTGGGCAGCGAACGCTTCCGGAACGCTCTTCCCGGGCTTCGGCGCGGGTCCCGTTCAGGGCGCGGTCGGTTACGAGCATCGCGACGAGCTAGGACACAACCTCGAGAATGGCGCCGGTGTCGGTCCGGACATTCCGACCTACGTCCGCACCGACTATCTGATCCAATACGGTGAGCCCTTCTCGGGCGACGTGAAGGTGGACGAGGTCTACGGCGAAATCAGCCTGCCGCTGCTGAAGGACGCACCGGGCGCGAAAAAGCTGGATCTGGACCTCGCCGCTCGCGAGTCGCGATACCACAACCAGGGTCTGCAGGGTACGCAGGCATTCGATGGAACGCTGTTCCCGACAGCCACCCACAACCTGTTCACCTGGAAGGCCGGAGCCACGTACGACGTGAACGACTGGCTGCGCTTCCGCGGCAGCCAGTCCCGCGACGCACGCGCTCCCAACTTCCGCGAGTTGTACTACGGCCAGAAGATTGGCGCGGGCGGTCTGTTCGGGTTCTGCGATCCGTTGGGTCGTGGCAGCCAGTCCGACCCCTGTAACTGGAGCCTGGAAGGCAACACGGCGCTGAGCCCGGAGACCTCGGACACCACGACGGTGGGTTTCGTGCTGAGCCCGAAGGGCGCTTGGAGCGGCTTCCAGTTCGCGATCGACTACTTCAAGATCAACATCAAGGCGGCGATCGAGCAGGCGCAGATTCAAGGCGTGTACGGCGGCTGCCAGCTGCAGAACATCGCTTCGGATTGTGCTCTGATTCAGTTCGGCCCCGGCACTTACCATGAGCAGGTGGGTGGCGCGGATGTGATCAACCCGGCGAACGGCCAACCCTATATCTTCCGCGACATCGTCAACGTCCGCGCGCAGTCGTTCAACGGCGCGCACTACACGTTCAAGGGATTGGACTTCACGGGTAGCTGGGTCGCGGACCTCGGCCCCGGCAGCCTCACGCTGCGTTTGCTGGCCGAGCACATGATGGATCAGATCTTCCAGTCCGGACCGGGGGCCGCCCCGATCAACATCGTCGGTCAGGTGGGCAGCTCCAACTCCTTCCTGTCGGATAACCAGCCGACGGCGAAGTGGACGGGAAGCCTGACTGGTACCTACGCGCAGGGACCGTGGAGCGTCACCAGCCAGATGCGCTTCGTCAGCTCGGGCATCATCGACTACAACGCACCGGACGGCATCGTCCAGCCGGCCGCCACGCCGCCGGTCTATCGTTACAACGTCACGACTGTGCCGTCGTACGAGATCTTCTCACTGGGAGGCAACTACAACTTCACCAACCTCGGGCCGGTGTCGAATCTGCAGCTGTTCCTGCAGGTCGACAATCTGTTCGACAAGAAGCCGCCGTTCGCCTCCGGCGCGGGCGCATTCGGAATCAGCAATGCAAACGGTGGGACAAACACCATTTTCTACGATGCGTTGGGCCGGATGTTCCGCGCGGGGTTCAGGATGAACTTCTGATGTAGAGCTGAATTGGCGCGGGTCCGCTCTCGTTACGAGAGCCACCCGCGCCGTTCGGGGGGAGCACGGGCCGCGCGGCGCAAGTCACGCGGCCCGTTCTTTTTCGGCAAGGCGTGCGTTGCGCCCGACCGGCGGTGCGTGAACTCAACGCGTGGGTGCTATGTTTCCGACGTGACACCCCGCATTACACGGCGTCGTGCGATCGGTTTGCTCGCAGCGGCGCCCGCTGCCGCCAGTTCCCGTGGCATCGATGAGGCCGGGTTCGCCCGGATCGGCGGGATCGACCAGTGGCTCGCCGTTCAAGGCAGCCATGTCCGCAATCCCGCGATTCTCTATCTCCACGGCGGCCCCGGCGAGGCGCAGTCCCCTTTCCTGCGGGAATTCATACCCTGGGAAACCGACTTCACGGTGGTGAATTGGGATCAGCGCGGCAGCGGTCGCACCTATGGCCGCAACGGCCCTGCGACTCCCGGCATGTCGACACCGCAGGAGGCTCTGGAGACGTTGTGCAAGGACGTGCGCGAAGTCGCCCAGCACGTCCGCAAGCGACTGTCGAAACAGAAGATCATCCTGGTGGGGCAGAGCTGGGGCGCCGAGTTGGGATTGCACGCCGCCAAACGGTGGCCCGAGCTGTTCCACGCCTTCGTGGGCACCGGTCAACCCGTCAGTTGGCAGCTGAAGATCGAGGCTCAGGAACGTTGGGCCCACGTGCAGGCGAGTGCCGCAGGCGATCAGGAGACCTTGCGGGCTCTCGAGGACACCGCGTCGTTGCCGGTGAGCGACCCCAAGCGCACACGAGCGTCAGCCAAATACAGATTGGCCCCCAGCGATCTCGAGTACGCCAAAGTCTTCGATGCATTCATCGGTCCATCCCCGGCTCCAACACAGGGTGATGTGGCCGATTGGATTGCCGGCAGTCGCTTCACGTTCACTCATCTTGCGCCTGTCGAGTATTCACTCGATGCGCGCGCGTTGGGACTCGATTTCGCGATTCCGTTTTTCGTGATTCAGGGGCGGGACGATCACATCGCGCCGTTCGATGTGGCGCAGGCCTATGTGGCAGAGGTCCGAGCGCCAAAGAAGGCATTCGTCCCGATCGACGGAGGGCATTGGGCGTGCTTCACCAACACGAAGGAATTCGTGGAAGCGCTACGTCAGCACGTGCGGCCGCTAGCTCAGCATCGCGATCAGGCATCCGGGGCCATGTGACCCCACAGGCTCCGGAAGGCGAGGTCGACGAAGCCCTTGGGGTCGCCCCACTTGGCGTCAAATTCCTTGGTGGGCGACAGGGCGGCGATCTCGTCGGCGCCGACGCCCTTGCGCAGAGCCTGGTTCAGGCGCTGCGAGATCGTCTGATACATCGTGCGCTGAGCCTGCAGATCCGCTTTGGTCATCAGCGGACCGTTTGCCGGCACGATCCGAGTCTGGTCGTTTGCAACACCCTCGAGGATGCGCAGGCCGTCGACCAGTCCACCGATCCAGCCGCCAGTCTGGAAATCGATGACCGGCCAACCTTCGTTGGACACCACGCCGCCGGTGAAGAGCACGTTCGAGATCGGGAAGTACACGTACAAGTCACCGTCGGTATGAGCCTGCAGCAGGTAACCGTAGGTCACCTCTTCACCCCCGAAGGTCAACTTGCCGCTCGAGTAGGTCGTCTGATTCGGCAGAGCCTTGGCGGGCAGCGGACCCCAGGGTTTGTCGTGGCCGGGCTCGGTCTGCGGGTAGGTCAGCCACAGCTTCGTATTTTCGTGCGCGATGATCTTCGTGCCGGCCTTCCCAAGGCGCTCGTTCGAGCCGGTCTGCTCCGGATGCCAGTGCGTGTTGATGAGTGTCTGGACCTTGTTGGCCTTGGTTTCCTTGTACACAGCATCGAGCAGATCACCCGCGTGTTCGGCCAAGCCTCCGTCGACGAGGAGCAGTCCGTCGCTCCCGTGGGCGGCCAGGACATTCGCGCCGGCGCCGCTGAATACCACCAGCTGGTCGGTCAACCGCGACGGGGTGATTGCGGTGGCCGCGGCGCGCGCAAGTGCCGGAACGGGCAGTATTTCTGACAGCCCGATCCCGGCGCCCGCTGCGAGGACAGACTTCAAGAATTTGCGTCGTGGTGTGTGCGGTAACATGACTGCCACTGTAGCGTAGATCGGATATGCGCAGCCCTTGCCACGGGAGGCGAGCGGGGCGTGCGGCCGAGGGTCGGATGAACTTGAGGCTAGCCCGGTTGCCTCAATATTGCTAGCTTGCTAGGTATTGAGCCGCCGAGCGCTCCGCTCACGAAAAAGCGTCTTGACGGTTCTTTCATTACGGTGGCTCCCAGCAGGGGCTAGACTCAGTCTCAATGACTGTGGGTAATAGGATCGAGCGGAAGAGGGGACGAATGCGACCAGTTCGACTTACCGGACAGCGCGGCCTCATTGGACGGCTCTCCTTGGCAGCCACTGCCTGTGCAGCTGCGGTGCTCGTTTCAGGGGTCGGTTTCGCCGACAGCACTCCCACGAACGCCACTCCTGTACCGCCGAAGCCGCCGGGAACCGCCGAGGCTGCTGCGCATACTTCGTCGCCGGTCCCCGCGGTGGTTCCATCAGATCCGAAGACGGCCAGCGCGAAGAAGCCCGGCGCGGCCGTGGTTGCCCCCAGCACAGATCCTCACTGGTCGATGCTGGGCAACTACTGTCAGAAGTGCCACAACGCCGAGGACTGGGCCGGAGGCTTGGCCTTTGACACGATGACTTCCGACAGCATCGGCTCCGATGCCGAAACCTGGGAGAAGGCGATGGTCAAGCTGCGCGGCCGGCTCATGCCGCCGCCGGGCCAGAAGCAGCCGGATCCACAGACCATCCGGTCGTTTGTGTCGTGGATGGAGAACAACCTCGACCATGCGGCCACGACCCAACCCGACCCGGGCCGCGTGGCGCTGCATCGTCTGAACCGGAAGGAATACGCAAACGCGGTCTGGGATCTGCTCGCGGTCCGCGTTGATGCCAACACGATCCTGCCGACCGACGACACGATCGACGGCTTCGACAACGTGGCCAACGTGCTGCAGGTGTCGCCGTCCTTCCTCGATCAGTATCTGAGCGCCGCGCGTTCGGTGGCCGTCGATGCCGTGGGCGAGGTGCCGATCAACCCAGGCGGCACGCAGTACATCGTCAAGAACGCCGGCTCGCAGCTGGGCTATGAGGACGGGTTGCCGCTGGGCACCCGCGGCGGCATGGAGGTCACGCACTTCTTCCCGGCCGACGGAGAGTACGAGCTCAACATCGGCAACATGGCCGTCGCCCTGTGGGTGACGGGCATGAACTTCCAGAACCACCTCATCGCGACGTTGGACGGCAAGAAGTTCTTCGAAACCAACATCGGCGGTGAAGCGGACATGAAGTCCATCGACCAGAAGCAGGATCCGGCGGTCGATGCGATCAACAAGCGGCTCAAGGAGATCCGCTTCAAGGCCAAGGCCGGCCCGCACAAGGTGGCCGTCACCTTCGTGCACCGCACGTTCGCGGAGTCGGACGACAAGCTGTACTCGCAGGTGGGCGGCGGCGGTCAGGATCGCGTGCTGCGGCTGGCCAACTTCGAGATCAAGGGACCGTACAACCCGACCGGCATCAGCGATACGCCGAGCCGGGAGAAGATTTTCGTCTGCCATCCGGCCAACGCCGCCGACGAGGCCCCTTGCGCCCAGAAGATCCTGGAGAAGCTCGCGCGCGATGCGTATCGGCGCCCGCCGTCGCCCTCGGACCTGAAGCTACTCATGGCCTTCTACGCCAAGGGCCGGGAGAACGGCGGCAGCTTCGACGAAGGCATTCGCCACGGCGTCACGGCCATTCTCGCGAGCCCGTTCTTCCTGTATCGCTCGGAGCCGGCTCCGCAGAACGTGAGCGCCGGCGGCACCTACAAGATCACCGATCTCGAGCTGGCTTCGCGGCTGTCGTTCTTCCTGTGGAGCAGCACGCCCGATGAGGAACTGCTCAACGTCGCGGCCTCGGGTCATCTGCGTGATCCGGGCGTCCTCGAGAAGCAGGTGCACCGCATGCTCGCGGATCAGCGCTCCGAAACACTGGCTTCCAACTTCGCGTACCAGTGGCTTGGAATGAGCAAGTTGTCCGAGATCGATCCGGACATGAACGTCTTCCCGTACGCCGGCGACCCGCGCCCGATCTATCTGACCGAGCTGAAGATGTTCGTCGACAGCGTCTTCCGCGAGAATCAGAACGTGGTCAACCTGCTGACGGCGAACTACACGTATCTCAACGAGCGGCTCGCCATCCTGTACGGCGTCAACGACGTCAAGGGCGATCGCTTCCGCCGCGTGACGCTGACCGACAGCCATCGCTTCGGTCTGTTGGGTAAGGGCGCCGTCCTGATGGTCAGCTCTTACCCCAACCGCACGGCGCCGGTGCTACGCGGCAAGTGGGTGCTCGAGAGCATTACCGGTACACCTCCGGCACCGCCGCCGCCGAACATTCCGCAGATCAAGGATCCGGTCGCCGGCGAGACTCCCAAGACGATGCGTGCGCTGATGGAGCAGCACCGCAAGCAATCGAGCTGCTTCGCCTGCCACGGTGTGCTCGATCCTCTGGGACTTGCGCTCGAGAACTACGATGCGGTTGGAGTCTGGCGCACCAAGGATCGGCTGGCGGGTACTGCGATCGACGCCAGCGCGCAGATGCCGGATGGGACCAAGATCAACGGTGTCGATGATCTGCGCAACGCTCTGACCGCGAATCCCGAGCAGTTCGTTCAGACCCTGACCGAGAAGCTCATGACCTACGGCCTGGGTCGCACGGTCGAGTATCGGGACATGCCGACGGTGCGTCGCATCGTCCGCGATGCAGCGAAGGACAACTATCGCTTCGACACGATCGTCATGGATATCGTCAACAGCGATCAGTTCCAGATGCGCAGCGTGCCGAAGGACGATTCGATCTCGCACAAGACTCAGCAGACGCAGACACAGCCGCTGAAGATTCCGCCGCTGGCGGCCGCCCATTAGAGAAGACAGGGCCCATTGAGGAAATGACATGAGCCACTTCATTACCAAGAAGCATCTCTCCCGCCGAACCGTGTTGCAGGGAGTGGGCGTCACCATGGCGCTGCCGTTGCTGGATGCGATGGTGCCGGCTTCTACGGCCCTCGCTCAGACAGCTGCCGCACCGAAGCCCCGCATGGGATTCGTCTACT
Source organism: Steroidobacteraceae bacterium (assembly GCA_036499585.1). Classification (GTDB taxonomy): domain Bacteria; phylum Pseudomonadota; class Gammaproteobacteria; order Steroidobacterales; family Steroidobacteraceae; genus 13-2-20CM-66-19. The sequence continues at coordinate 211,648 of DASYDM010000067.1, read as the reverse complement.
TCCCGCACGGCGCGGTGATGGGTAACTGGACCCCGACGAAGACCGGGTCCGATTTCGAGTTCACGCCGATCCTGAAGTCGCTCGAGCCCTATCGGGATCAGGTGACGGTGGTCAGCGGCCTGCGCAACAGGACGGGCGAGAGTCCGAGCCCGCACGCGATCATCGCGGGCACGTGGTTGAGCTGCGTTGCCCCGGCCGTGAGCCAGGCGCCTCACGGCGGCATCTCCGCCGACCAGGTTGCAGCCCTGAAAATCGGTCAGGACACGACGCTTCCGTCGCTCGAACTGGCGGGCGAGGGCGGTGGTGGCGCCTGTGATCCGAGCTTCGGGTGCAGCTACTCGGGCACTGTCTCGTTCCGTACCCCGACGCAGCCGCTGCCGATGGAGCACAACCCGCGCAAGATTTTCTACCGCCTTTTCGGGCAAGGCGACAACGCTGCGCAGCGACACGCGATCGTCGAGGAGAATGCGAGCATTCTGGACCTCGTGAAAGGCAGCGCCGACGACCTGCAGAAGAGCCTGGGCGCCTCCGACAAGGCGATGGTCAACGACTACCTGGACTCGGTGCGTGAAATGGAGCGCCGCATCCAGAAGCAGCGTGAGAAGGAAGGCTCGGGCATCCAGCTGCCCGATGCACCCACGGGAATCCTAGATGACTTCACCAAGCAGCTCGACATGATGTTCGAGCTGATCGCGCTCGCGTGGCAAACCAACACCACGCGCGTCGCAAGCTACATGATCGCCAAGGAAGTCAGCATGCGCACGTACAACCAGATTGGCGTGTCGGATGCGTTCCACCCGTTGTCGCATCACCAGAATGACGCCGGCAAGCTGGCGCGCCTGACCAAGGTCCAGGCGTATCACACGGAGGCGTTCAGCCGGTTCGTGAAGCGTCTGAAGAACACGAAGGATGGCGATGGCTCGCTGCTCGATCACTCGATCATCCTGTTCGGCAGCAACATGAGCAACAGCGACCTGCACAACAACGACCCGCTGCCGTCGGTCGTGCTGGGCCGTGGCTACGGCAAGCTCAAGGGCGGGCAGCATCTGCACTATCCGCAGGACACGCCGCTCGCGAACCTGCTGCTCACGCTGTTGAATCGCGGCGGCATGCCCATCGAGAAACACGGCAACAGCACCGGAACGCTGGCTGAGGTTTGAGGATGAAAGTCCGGGGTGCAACCGTGGAGTCGGGCAACAGGGCATCGCGGATGCACCGCGGCTTCGCCGCGCGAGTGATTGCCGTCCTCGCGGTTTCGGCGGGGCTCGCCGGTCTCGCGTCTTCCGGGGCTGCTTGGGCCGACGACACCGCCAGCCCGCTGGTCGCTGCCGCTCAGGCCCGCAATCACGACGCGGTCGTGGCGATGCTCGAGAAGCATGTCGACGCGCGGCAGAAGAGTGCCGACGGTACGACGGCCCTGCACTGGGCAGTGCATTGGGACGACCGGGACCTCGTCAACCGGCTGATCAAGGCCGGTGCGGACGTGTCAGCGCTCAACGACTACGGCTCGAGCCCGATGCAAGAGGCCGCCATGGCGGCCGATCCCCAGATCATCGGTGCCCTCTTGAAGGCGGGCGCCAACGCGAACTCGCCCAATTCCGAAGGGCAGACGGCGCTGATGGTCGTGGCCCGCTCGGGCAACGTCGAGTCCGCGAAAATGTTGGTCGCCCATGGCGCGCACGTCAACGCGATCGAGACCTGGGGCGGTCAGTCGGCTTTGATGTGGGCCGCGGCGCAGAAGCAGCCCGAGATGATCAAGTTTCTCGTGTCCAAGGGTGCTGACGTCAATGCGCGCGGCCTGGTGCGCGATTGGCAGCGCCGAGTGACGGCCGAGGGACGTCCGAAGAACGAGAATCACGGCGGATTCACTCCGATGCTATATGCGGCCCGCGAGGGCTGCATCGCGTGCATCAAGGAGCTTCTCAAGGGGCACGCAGACATCAACCTGACGGACCCGGACGGCACGACGCCGTTGAATCTCGCGCTGTTGAACATGCGGTTCGATACCGCTGCGTATTTGGTTTCGCAGAAGGCGGATGTCAATCGGTGGGACTTTTGGGGTCGCACTCCGCTTTATAACGCGATCGATCTCGATACCGTGCCTCGTGGCGGCCGACCGGATCTTCCGTCCCTGGACACCACGACCGGAGCTCAAGTCGCGGAGCTGCTGCTGAAGGCAGGCGCCAATGTGAACGCCCAACTGAAGCTGCGTCCTCCCTATCGCAACGGAGTGTTTGATCGCGGCGGCGACCAGGTCATCTCCACAGGGGCGACCCCGCTGTTGGTGGCGGCCAAGATCGGCGACGCCGATGCCATCAAGGTGCTGCTCAAGTACCACCCGATGATCGACCTTGCGAATTCAGAGGGCGTGACCCCTTTGATGGCGGCTGCGGGGATGGGCCACAGCTTCAACCCGACTCGAGGTCGGTACAAGACCGACGCGGATGGCGCCGAGAGCCTGCGGCTCATTAAAGAGGCTGGCGGCACGATCAATGCACACGCGGGCGACGGACAGACGGCTTTGCACGCTGCGGCCGAGCACGGCTGGAACGACACCGTGAAGATGCTGATTGCGGACGGGGCCGATCTTCAGCCGAAGGATCGCCTTGGTCTGACTCCTATCGACCGGGCCAATGGCAAACAGCCTCGCGGGTTCCTCGAGCCCGAGCATGAGAAGCACACCGAGACAGTGTCGCTGTTGAAGGGTTACATCGTCGCTGCGACTGGAAAGCCGCCTGTTGAGTTCACTGGCACGCTGAACGCTCAGACACGGGGCACGGGTGGTGCGGCGGGCGGTGCTGGTGGTGGAGGCCGTGGCGGCCGTGGTGGTGGCGGCGGCGCTGCTCCCCCGGCCGGCGGTAGCGCTCCTGCGGCGGGGGGCGCAGCTCCTGCAGCAGGCGGCAAAGGCGGTGCCCAGGTGCCCGCACAGGTCACTCACTAGTCTGTGCAGTCGGAGTAAGGCGAGTCGCCGTCCTGGTGGCTCGCACGGCCGCTAACGCTCGCGGCCGATTGCAATGACCGTCGAACCTGGCGTAGCGCCAAGGCCATCATCCAGGCATGTACGGACTCGGCCTCTACAAGGGAACGGCGCGTCTGCCACGCCGTGACGGCGGCCGCCTGAATGTGCATTCGAACGGTCTCCGGGTCCCACGTTGCCAGCAGGCGCGAGAAGACTCCCGCCAGCCGCGAGTAGTACATCGAGAAGAGGAATATCAGGGCGACATGGTCGTCGCGACCGATCCTGGCTGCGAGCTCCCTTTCTCCCGCCTCATCTGCGTAGAAAGCTGCGGTGCGCGGCCTATCGCTCATAACACGGTGCCAGTCGTCCAGCCGGACAACGTTGTCTATCTGCATGAGATCCTCCTGTGGCTTCCTGCATGCGAAGACACACCCCCGCAGCGGTTTATTCCCCGCGAGCGCTGGGATGGTTTGCGCTAGCGTTCCGGCATCACGGGGACCCACCGCCGTGCGCATTTCCCGTGCTGCCGTGTCTCGCCCGCTAAGCCGCTGCGGTGTTCCCGTAAGCCAACACCGGCTCGCGGACCTCCAGGCCGCCGTCACCCAGGTGCGGAATCAGCAGCGCGCCGGGAATGCCTTCGTCGAGCGTAGCGAACTTGGACCCGCTGGACACTGCTAGCTGCAACAGGTGCCCGTCCATCACATGCTTCGACCGCGTTGCCCAATTCGGAAGACTCTGAGCGTCGATCCCGTCGTGAATGAATGTGAACGGCCGTCCCACCTTCAGGCGTCGCAGATAGCGCTTGGCGGTTTCCACATCAGAGCACCACCCTCCCGGGCGAGCCGCAATACGAATAAAGCCCAGTTCAGTGATCGCGCAGGTCTCAAATACCGGCCAGAGCGAGTTGCGAAGCAACGGGCTCATCCAGCGAAGGACCCGTTCACTATGAACATGCTCGGGTTCACCCAAGGCGAGCAGTATGTTGGTATCGAGTAGATACTTCATTGCCGATACCCATCTTCTGCTCGTCGTATTCCTGGTCGGCCTCTTCGAGCCAGCGGCGCACGTCTTCGGATGTGATCTTCGGTGCGCCCGGGCGTGCCTTGCGAATGATTCCCCCGGTGATCGGCTCGATCTCATAGCAGTCTTCGAGGTGTTCTGGCATCGGCTCGATGATGACGCGACCTATGGTGGAGGGTGTGTCTGTCGTGACAACGGCGGCGTCGTCATGAGTGGGTTTGTCGTCCATCGTAATCCTCCTTGAGAGTTGAGAATCTTAGATGGCTATATACGGCAGAGAGGTCAGCATGACAACGGACAATAATGGGTGAAAACACGCAGAAATGAGGGAGCTGCGAGGGACCTACGCGTGGTGAGTTACCACGCGTAGCGCGGGGCCGCACTGGCGTGATTGGCGCGCGTGACAGGGGGCGCGCGAGTGCGCGCCCCCTAACGCATCACTTGGGGTGAACGAACAACCCGTTGGCGTTGGTGATGTAGCCCGCCACGTCGCGAATCTGTTCGGGCTTCAGCACGGCCTCGAACGACGGCATGTCATTGCGCCCCTTGCTGACGGTCGTCACGACAAGCTGGATGTTATGAGAGGCGACGGTCAGGTTGGCGCCGCCATGACTTCCAAGGCCAGTGTCGCCATGGCAGGCAACGCAGAACGTGGAGAACACGGTCTTGCCGGCTGCGACGTTGGGCGTGCCGGGAGCAATCGGAACCGGAGCGCCGTTGCCGATGATGCTCGTGGGAGGGCCCTGGGAGGGCAATGACAGAATCTTGCCCTTGAGCGACAGCAGCCAGAGGCTGTCGCCTTTCTTGCCACCGCCGAACAGGGTGCCGCCGGCAAACACGGCGATGTGCTGAGTACCCTTGTACTCGAACGAACTGGCGGGTGCGTTGACGCCGGAGTCGGTTTGGAACTGCCACAGCTTCTCGCCATTGCGGGTGTCGAGCGCCGTGAGGCGTCCGTCACTGCGCCCCACGAACACGATGCCGCCGGCTGTCGTCAACGAGCCGCTGAAGCAGCTCTCATGCCACTGCTGTTCCCACTTGATCTTGTTGGTCGTCAGGTCGATGGCGCCGAACACCCCGCGGCCGGCGATGCCGCTGTAGGCGCCTCCGCCTCCCAACCACATGCCATGCCACTGCGGCTTCTCGTAGGCCTTCAGATCGCTGACGGAGTTGCCGACGTTATCGATTCCACAGAAATAGAACAGGTGCGTCGCCGGGTCGTAGGAGCTCGGCGGCCAGTTGACGGCCATCTGCGGTCGATAGACGACGGGCTTGTCCCAGAACGGCGTGAAAATCCGTCCGCCGTAGGGCAGGTCGAAGCCCTCGGGTGCGATGTCGATTTTCTGCGGCACCACGGAATCGCCGTTGACGTAGGGCTGGGTGGCCGCAGTGTGCTGATGCGGCTCCTGGGGTACGGGGCGTTCCTCGATGCCGAGAATGGGTTTACCCGACTGGCGATCCAGGATGTAGACCCAGCCCGTCTTGGATACCTGGGCGAGCGCCTTGTGATGCACGCCCTTGAAGTCTGCGTCGAACAACACGACGGGGTTGGGCGAGTCATAGTCCCAGATGTCGTGATGGACCTGCTGGAAGTGCCAGCGATATTTGCCGGTCTTGACGTCCAGGGCGAGGATCGAGTCGGTGAACAGGTTGTCGCCGGGGCGCGAGGAGCTGTTGAAGCTGTTGCCGGCGTTGCCGGTCGAGAAGTAGATCAGGCCCAGATCGGGGTCGACGGCGGGAGTCTGCCAGATGCCGGCGCCGCCATACTTCCAGAAGTCGTTGTTGGACGGCCAGGTATTGCTACCGAACTCGCCCGGGGCGGGAATCGTGTAGAAAGTCCACAGCAGCTTGCCGGTCTTCGCATCGTAGGACTTGATGCTGCCGCGGATGCCCATGTCGCCACCGGAGATGCCGATGATGACCATGCCGTCGTAGTACAGCGGCGCGCCCACCATGCTGTAGCCGAATAACGGGTCTTCCGCCTGCGCCGTCCACGCGACCTTGCCGGTGCGTTGGTCGAGCGCCACCAGTTTGGCGTCGAGCTGGCCGACGAACACCTTGCCGTCGCCCAACGCGACGCCGCGGCTGACCCAACCGCAGCACACCTTGACGCGCTCCGGCTGGAGGTTGGGTTTGTAGCTCCATAGGATCTTGCCCGTATCGACGCTCAGGGCGAACGCATCATCCTGACCAGTGACCATGTACAACACGCCGTCGTAGAACAGCGGTTGCGCCTGGGCGGAGTGTTGAGCGCCCATGCCGGAGCCGTCCAGGTGCGTTCGCCAGACACCCTTCAGGTCCTTGATGGTGTTGCGGTTGATCTGGGTCAGCGGCGAGAAGCGCTCGTTGGTGAGACTGCCGCCGTTGGTGGGCCAGGAGGTCGTGGGCGGGACGTTCAGCTGCGCCGCCGTGAAGGCCGGGGCGGGCGTGATGGGGGCGCCGGCGGGCGTGGCCGCTGCGGCTGGCGCTGCCTTAGGCGGGGCACCTTGCGCCCGGAGCACCGCCGAGAATGCGATGCCGGCGATGAACGCGACTACGTGAAAACCCCCGCGGCGCGCGCGAGTGGCGATGTCGTACATGCAGCTCCCCCCAAAACGCGGCGGGCCCTGCTCGGAAGGCCCGCCAACCTACTCTCTCAATACTTCGACAGCCGCGTCTCCTGCGATGTCATGAACTCCAGCAGCGCCGGCTTGCCCGCCTGTGTCTGGGCGATGCCGCGCTTGATCGCCGGAACGATCTGATCCGGGCTGGTGATGCGCTCGCCATAGCCGCCGAACGCGCGGGCCATTGCGGCGTAGTCGCCGGAGATGTCGGTCGCGCGGTACTTCTCGGTGGCCTTCGGCATGATCGCCAGCTCGATCGCCATCGAGGAGTTGTTGAGCAGGATCGACAGAATCGGCAGGCGCTCGCGCACCGCCGTCTCGAAGTCGGTGCCGGTGAAGCCGATGGCCGCATCGCCCCAAACGTTGATGCAGAGCTTGTCGGGGTGAACCAGCTTGGCGCCCATGGCCAGCCCGAGGCCGTAGCCGAGTTGCGTGGTCTTGCCCCAGCCGATATAGGTCAGCGGCTTCGTCGTCCGCCAGAACGGCATCAGCTGGTCGCGCGGGCTGCCCGCGTCGTGCGTGATGATCGTGTTGGCGACGTCGACGGTGTGCTGCAGATCCCACAACACCCGGTAGGGCGTCATCGGGTTTTCGTCGGAAGTCAGGATCGACTTCCACTCCTTCATCCACTCGGCCGTGACCGACTCGATTTCGGCAACGACCTTGGCGGGGTCGCGCTTGCTGCTGACCTTCTTGCGGGCTTCTGCAATGACAGCTCGCAGAGTGAGTCTCGCATCGCCGATCAGGGCATGCTGGCAAATGACACTCTTGTTGATGTCGACCGGATCGACGGTCGAATGAATGATCGTCTTGCCCTTCGGAATCGTAATCGCGAACGACGACTCCGTGAAGCTGCACCCGATGCCGAAGATGACATCGGCGTTCTTCAGGAAGTGGGGCACCGTCTTGGGGTGCGCGTTGCCGCCCGATCCCAGCGCCAGGTGGTGTGTCTCATCGAACGAGCTCTTGCCAGGCAGACTGGTGCACACGGGAATCGACAGCAGTTCGGCGAGCTCTTGCAGCTCTGCATAGGCATCGGCCCAGTGCACGCCCTGACCGGCATACAGCACCGGGCGCTGTGCCTTCAGGAGCACATCGACAGCCTGCGTGACGGCTTCCGGATCCGGAGCCGACTTCGCGGTCATGACCGGCGTGTAGGCCAGCGGCTCGGGAACCTCGTCGTCGAACGCATCGAACGGAATTTCGACCACGACCGGCTGCGGCCGGCCGTTGCGCAGTTGGGTGAAGGCGCGGCGGAAGATGTTAGGGACTTCGGCGCCGATGGTCACCGGTTCGGCGTGCTTGGAGATGCCCGCCATTTCGCGAGTCGAGTTGAAGTTGAACGGCAGGTAGGCGTTGCGGCGGGCGTAGCCGGCGGGCAGGACCAACACGGGCACCGAATCTCCGTACGCCTGGGCGACGCCGCCGTAAGCGTTCTCGGCGCCCGGGCCGTGCTGCATGCAGAACGCGCCCATCTTCTTGCCGCGTGTCATGCGAGACACCGCATCGGCCATGTGCATGCCGATGCGCTCCTGGCGCACGATGACGGTGCGGATGTCGGCGTAGGCGGCCGCCTCCAGCAACTGGTTGCGCGGGTAGCCGAACAGAACGTCGATTCCCTCGCGCTTCATGATTTCGACGATCGCGGCTGAGGTCTTCACTTAGGTACGTCTCCAAACGATTGAGCAGCCGGACGGCAACCTCCGGCGGCTGGAATTTCCGAAATCTAGTCGAGGCGCGGACTGGCAGCCACCCGGCGAACGCGCTGCCAATATGCCTGGGGCCCCGTGCCTGGACAGCCACTAGGTGGCCAAAGGAGCTTCACTGTGCGGGAAAAGATGCCGCCGCCAGCGCCTGGTCCTTCTCCCGCTGCTCGCGCAGGATCCGGCCGTCAAAGCGATGGTGGAAGAAGACCCCGATCAGGGTGAGCAGCGCGCAACCTGACATATACCAGCCGGGCGAGGACTTCGAGCCGGTCGCTGCCAGCAGCGCCGTCGCAGTCAGGGGGGCAATGCCGCTGAAAATCGAGAACGCGAGGTTGAAAGAGACCGCCACGCCGCTGAAGCGGATGCGGGTCGGGAACATGTCAGCGGCCGTCGCGCACATCGGACCGTTGATGAAGGACGCTGCAAGGCCCGCGATGACGGCCAGTACCATCAACCCTGTCGTGTGCTCGTTCAAGGCCTGAAAGAAGGGCAGGCTGAACACAGTCATCACGGCCGCGCCCCCGCCGAGCAGGTACCGGCGCGGAACCCTGTCGCCCAGCCACGCTACCGTGAGGAGGCCCGCTGACAGCACGAGCAGGCACAGATTCTGGAATTTCGAAGCTTCGGTGCCCGTATACCCGCCGACGGCGGGCAGCAGCGTGGAGGAGGCAAACAGCAGTCCGTTGAAGCCTGCGGTGGCGACCATGGATGAGATCGCGACGAAGACCGAGGCGGGTTGGGTCTTGAGCAGGTCCGCCAGCGGGCGCTCGGAGATCGCCGAGTGTTTCAGGTTCTGGAATTCCTTGGTCTCCTGCAGGGACAGGCGCAGGTAGAAGCTGACGAAGCCGAGCAGGCCGCCGAACAGGAAGCCGATGCGCCAGCCCCAGCGCGCAATTTCGCTTTCAGGCATCACCAGGTTGACGACCAGGGCGAGCGCGGCGGCGATGAAGACCCCGGTATTGACGCAAAAGAAAATGAACCCGGTGGCGAATCCGGCCGTGCGGGGCGCCGTCTCGGTGACGTAAGTGATGGCACCCGGAAGCTCGCCGCCTAGGCAAAAGCCCTGCATCAGTCGCAGCGAAACCATCAGAATCGATGAAGCGATGCCCCAGGAGGCGTACGGGGGCAGCAGGCCCATGCACACGGTCGAGATCGACATCAACAGCATCGCGATGATGAACACCTTGCGGCGTCCGTATCGGTCCCCGAAATGACTGAAGATGATGCCGCCCAAGGGGCGTGCGAAGTAGCCGACCGCGAACACCGCCCACGACAGCATTACGGAGGCTGTCGGATTGGACACCGGGAAAAAGGCCCGGGAGATGTAGCCGGCGAACATGCCGTAGACGACGAAGTCGTAGAACTCGAGCGCTCCGCCCAGGCTCGAGAGGATGATCACGCGCCATTGCGACCAGGGAATTTTGTTGGGTTCGACGGACGTCGTGGCCTGGGCGGTCGTCATAGGTGCGTTTCCCCCTCGGGTATCTCTTCAGTGGCCCTGGCCCGGGGGGGCCGTTGCCTTTGGCATTGCCGCTGCGATGGCGCTCGAGGCCAACAGCGGACCGGCGAGTTTGCAAGTCCGGTGCGCTCAATAGTAGTGCCGCAGGGACAATACAGATATGGCTTTCGGGAAAAGCCGCAGGCCCCGGACGCGGTAGATCATGGCCCGAGAGCGGCACCGTATGGGATGCGAGTGCGATGGGCGCAAGGCGGGCGCTACCGCCGCGGGATAGGGGTGCGAGGCGGGAGCCATCGGGGGCGGGATGGGGGTGCGAGGCGCCGCGCGTTGACTGTTCTCTACTCGGGTGGGCCGGGGGTGCGGTGGTAGAATACTAGCAAGCTAGGAATCGGCCCTGACGGGGCCCGTCCGGCGCCTATTACCGGGACTGCCGAAACGCGCCCAAGTCACTGCCGGAACAGGCAAAATGGTCGCTTGAGATTTCTCAGGTTGACCCTCCGGCCGGAATGGTCGGATAAGGTAGTTTAGAAGAGGTTTAAAAACTTTGAGCACGGGATCCAATCGCCGGGAGTTTCTGCAAACTGCGGCTGGCATGGCCGCCGGCTTGTCTCTTTCGCTGCTCGCCCCGCGGGGCGCGGGGGCGCGATCGGCCGCAACTGCGCTAGGCGCGACAGTGCTCCGGGACAACGTCGTCCTGATCACCGGAATGAGCACCAACTCGGTGCTGGTGACCGGCTCGGACGGCGGGGCCCTGTTGGTCGACTCCGGACCGGCCGACCAGTCCGAGGAACTGCTGAAGTTCGTCTCCAGGTATCCGGGCGTCAAACACGTCGATACCCTGTTCAACACCCATTGGCATTGGAATCACACCGGCGGCAACGAGCGCTTCGCCAAGGCGGGCGCGAAGATCTGGGCGCACGAGAACACGAAGCTGTGGCTCACGAACGACTTCTACGTCGAGTGGGAAAAGAGGTCGTACAAGGCTCGCCCGAAGGAAGCGCTACCCACGCAGACTTTCTACGTTTCGGGCAAGACGACTTTCGGCAAGGACGACGTTGTCTACGGTTACCTGCCGCGCGCTCACACCGACGGGGACATTTATGTCTACCTGCCGCGCCAGAATGTGTTGATCGCGGGCGATCTTGTGGCGGTGGGCTCGTACCCCATCATGGATTACGTGACCGGCGGCTGGATCGGAGGCATGGACGATGCCAACAAGGCGCTGGTCGCCGCGATCGACGACAAGACGATCGTGGTTCCGGGCTCGGGTCCGGTCCAGACCAAAGCCGACGTCAAGGCCCAGTCGCAGATGATCACGACGATGCACCAGCGGCTGCTCGGGTTGATGCGCAAAGGCACGGGCATCGACGACCTGGTGAAGGACCCGCCCACGGTCGAGTTCAACGAGAAGTGGGGCGATCCGAAACTGTTCCTGGCGAACGCGTACCACGGCATGTGGGGTCACGTTCGCGAACTCGGTGGAATAGTCTGACGTCGGAAGGTGTCTGATCAGTGGCCAGGGCAATGAATCCCAGGCAACGGAACAAGGAGCCGGCCGTTTAGACGGCGGTGCTCGAGGGCGATAGCGATGATGCGTAGTGTGCTTGCGGCTGTCGGGTTTGTGGTGGGCGCGAATGCGATCGCGGCCGCCCCCGCCCCCGTCGCGTCGGCCTCTGTCACGGCGAGTCCGGCCGCGGCTGTCGGTACTGCGCCGCAATCCCATGAAGCTCAGGCGTCGCCTCACGATCCGCAATGGGGTTTTTTCGATCAGTACTGCGGCAAGTGCCATAACTCGACCGATTGGGCGGGCGGTATCGCGTTCGACACGATGAGCCCGGACGGCGTGGGCGATGACGCCAAGGTGTGGGAAGAGGCGGTCAGCAAGCTGCGCGGCCGGCTGATGCCGCCTCCTGACAAGCCCCAGCCGGATCAGAAAGTCGTGGACGACACGGTGCATTTCCTCGAGGCCAAGCTGGATTCAGCGGCCGGGGCGCATCCGCAGCCCGGCAACGTAGTCATGCACCGCCTGAACAGGAACGAGTACGCGCGCGAGATCCAGGAGATTCTCGGTATCGAGGTCGATGCCCCGGCACTGCTGCCGAAGGACACCAAGAGTGATGGCTTCGACAACGTGGCCAGCGTGCTTCGGGTGTCGCCGTCATTCCTCGACCAATACATCTCGGCTGCGCACGACGTTACCGTCGCGGCAATCGGCAGCCCACACGCAAATAAGGCGGTTGTGACGGTCCGTGGCACAAGCCCGCAGGAACTGCACGTGGAGGGCCTCCCGCTCGGCACGCGCGGCGGCATGGTAGCCGAGCACCTGTTCCCGTCCGACGGCGAGTACTCGTTCAACATCAACCAGAGCTCCGGCTTCGGCGGCGGCTATGTCGCTGGCCTGGACAGCCGCCAGCACCTGCTGATGTTCGTAGACGGCAAGAAGGTCTACGAGACCGAGGTGGGGGGCGAAGCGGATCTGAAGAGCGTCGACCAACACCAGGCGGATGCGGCGAAGGAGATCCGCAAGCGCTTCGACAACATCAAGGTCAAGCTGACCGCGGGGCCGCACAAGATTGCGTTCGCGTTCGTGGCTCGCAGCTTCGTGCAGTCGGATGAGACGCTGGCGCCGCTCGGGGCCAGTGGCGGCGTGCGCGGCCCGGGCGTCTTCGGCTTCCAGGTGACCGGGCCGATCGACCCGACAGGTATCGGCGACACGCCCAGCCGCGCGAAGATCTTCATCTGCCATCCTGCGAATGCGGCGGAGGAGGCTCCGTGCGCGAAGCGGATCGTCGCCAACATCGCCCGCAAGGCCTATCGCCGACCGGTGACGGACGACGATCTCGCGGCACCGCTGCGCTTCTATCAGAAGGGCCGCGATGCGAAGAGCTTCGACACGGGCATCCAACAGGCCGTGATGGCGATTCTCGCCAGCCCGAAATTTCTCTATCGCATCGAGGCCGTGCCTGCGAGTGCGACGGCCGGCACTAGCTACCACATCAGTGACGTCGAGCTCGCTTCGAGATTGTCGTTCTTCCTGTGGAGTCAGGGCCCGGACGAGGAGCTGTTGCAGACGGCCGTCGCCGGCAAGCTGCACGATCCGGCTGTGCTCGAGACGGAGATCAAGCGGCTGTTGGCCGACCCGCGCTCCAAGTCCCTGGTGACCAACTTCGCCGACCAGTGGCTCGATGTCGACGACATGGACCCGATCCAACCCGATCCGGCCATCTATCCGGAGTTCGATGCCGAACTGCGCTCCGCCTTCCGCAAGGAGATCGAGCTGTTCGTGGATAGCGTGTTCCGCTCGGAGCAAAGCGTCGTCTCGCTGCTGAACGCCAACTACACGTTCGTCAACGAGCGGCTGGCGCTGCACTACGGCATTCCGAACGTTCGCGGCGAGCAGTTCCGTCGCGTGCAGCTGACCGACTCAAGGCGCTGGGGCCTGCTCGGCAAGGGTACGTTCCTGATGGGCACCTCGTATGCCAACCGCACCTCGCCTGTGAAGCGCGGCGCGTGGATCCTCGATGTCATCAGTGGTACGCCGCCCCATGCACCGCCCCCGGGCGTCGAGGCTCTGAAGGAAAATACGGATGGCGCGAAAGCGATGACCGTGCGCGAGCGCATGGTTGCGCACCGCTCCAACCCGTCGTGCAACGCGTGCCACGGCATCCTGGATCCGGTGGGGTTCGCCTTCGAGAACTTCAACGCGATCGGCGGCTGGCGCGACAAGGATCGCGAGACCGCGACTCTCATCGATGCGGGCGGCCAGTGGCGGGGCGTGAACATCAAGGGCCCGGACGAAGTGCGCGGCGTGCTGCTGCGGAAGCCCGATCAGTTCGTGCAGACCCTCAGCGAGAAGCTGATGACCTACGCACTCGGCCGCGGTGTCGAGTACAGCGACATGCCGACGGTCCGCGCGATCGTGCGCAACGCAGCGAAGGACAACTACCGGTTCGAGTCGATCGTTGCGGGCATCGTCAACAGCCCGCAGTTCCAGATGCAGACGATCCCCCAAAGCGGGGCGACGCCGCCTGTTAAGGAGGCGTCGCTGCAGTAACACTGCAGCGAGGAGAACATAGATGTTCATCACCAAGAGATACATTCCCCGCCGTACTTTTCTTCGCGGCGCCGGCGCGGCGATCGCGCTGCCGTTGCTCGATGCGATGATTCCGGCGGGCACGGCGCTGGCCCAGACAGCCGCGAAGGCGACTCCCAAGCTGGGATTCATCTACTTTCCGCACGGCGCGATCATGGAGCATTGGACTCCCGAGAAGGAGGGCGCCAGTTTCGAGCTCTCGACGATCCTCGCGCCGTTGAAGCCGTTCCAGAAGCAACTGACCATCGTCAGCGGCCTGGGCAACAAGCCCGCCGAGAGCCAGGCCGTGCATGCGATCGTTCCAGCGACCTGGCTGAGCTGCGTGCATCCGAAGCAGGGGCAGGACCCCAACATGGCGCCGACGGCCGACCAGATCGCAGCCCAGGGGATCGGTCAGGACACGCCGTTGCCCTCGATCGAGATCGCTACCGAAGGCCAGGGCGGCGGTGGGTCGTGTGACCGCGACTATGGCTGCAACTACTCCGGCACGATTTCCTATCGCACGGCGAGCACTCCGCTGCCGATGGAAAATAACCCGCGCAAGCTCTTCCAGCGGCTGTTCGGCCGTGGCGATTCACCCACCGAGCGCACGGAGCTCATCCAGGAATACAGCAGCGTCCTCGACATGGTCGCGGACGACGCCAAGTCGCTGCAGAAGCAACTGGGCGCGCGCGACAAGGCGATGCTCAGTGACTACATGGAGACGGTGCGCGAGCTCGAGCGCCGCGTGCAGAAATCCCAGGCGCACGATCTGTCCAACCTGAAGCTCCCCGAGGTTCCCATCGGCGTTCCGGAGAACTTCGTTACCGAGCTCGACCTAATGTTCGACATGTCAGCCCTGGCCTATCAGGCCGGTCTCACCCGGATCATCAACTACATGATGGCGGCCGAGGTGAGCGGGCGGACCTATAACAACATCGGCGTGCCGGACGCCTTCCACGCCGTCTCGCACCATGCGAACGATCCGGCGAAGAAAGCCAAGCTGGTCAAGATCCAGAACTTCCACACGACCGTGCTGGCGAAGTGGCTGACGAAGCTCGCCAATACCCCGGATGGCGACGGCTCGTTGCTGGATCATTCGATCATCCTGTACGGCAGTAACATGAGCAACAGCGACCGTCACAACCAGTTCCCGTTGCCGACCGCGCTGATCGGTGGCGGCTGTGGCAAGTTGAAAGGTGGTCAGCATCTGCGCTATCCGGATCACACGCCGCTGGCCAATGTGCTGCTGACGATGCTGGATCGTGCCGGCGTGCGGATCGACAAGCTCGGGGACAGCAGCGGCAAGCTCGCGGAGGTCTGACGGTCATGAAGAGCTGGCTCATTGCCATCGTGTGTGCCGTGGGAAGCATCGCGGCCGCGCAGGCAGATACGTCGCAGACACTCATCGACGCCGCCAAGGCGGGCGATAGCGGTACGGCGTTGGCCCGCATTGCGCAGAAGGCCGACGTCGATGCAGCCGAAGCCGACGGCACGACCGCATTGCACTACGCCGTCTATCACAATGACGTGCAGCTCGTGGATGCGTTGTTGAAGGCGGGCGCCAAGGCGAGAGTCATCAATGAGTTCGGCTCATCGCCGTTGTCGGAGGCAGCTGTTACCGGCAACGTCGAGGTGATCGCCAAGCTGCTGAAAGCGGGCGCGGATGCGAACGTTGGCAACGCCGACGGTCAGACACCCCTGATGGTGATCTCGCGCACCAGCAACGTGGCGGCTGCCGAAGAGCTGGTCAAGCACGGTGCGATGGTGGATACGCGCGAGCAGTGGCACGGTCAGACGGCGCTGATGTGGGCTGCGGCGGAAGGTCAGTCCGCGATGGTGAAGTTCCTCATCAAGCACGGCGCCAACGTCAATGCCCGCTCGAAGCTCAACAACTGGCAGCGGATGGTCACCGCCGAGCCGCGCGCTCAGGGCCGTCTCCCCGGCGGGCTGACGCCGCTGCTATATGCCTCGCGGCAGGGTTGCCTGCAGTGCGTGAAGGACCTGGTCGACGCCAAGGCGGACGTCGGCCTGGCCGACCCCGAAGGGGTCACGCCGCTGATCGTCTCGATCATCAACTTTCACTTCGACACGGCTTCTTATCTGCTCGACAAGAAGGCCAACCCCAACACCTGGGACTGGTGGGGGCGCACGCCGTTGTACAGCGCGGTGGACCTCAACACCATTCCGCACGGCGGCCGCCCGGACATGCCGTCGCTGGATCAGACGACCAGCGTGCAGATCATCGCGAAGCTGCTCGACCTGGGCGCCAATCCGAACGCGCAACTGAAGCTGTTTCCGCCGTATCGGGCGCTGGGGCCTGATCGCGGCGCCGACATGATGCTGACGATGGGCGCGACGCCGTTGCTGCGAGCCGCGAAGGCTGGCGATGCGCAGGCAATCAAGCTGCTGTTGGCTCACGGCGCGAACGTGGAGCTGCCGAATATCTATGGCATGACGCCGCTCATGGCGGCCGCGGGAGTCGGTTCCAACGAGATCGATACCCGGGGCCGCTTCAAGACCCAGGCGGAGGCTAATGCCGCCATCGACCTGCTGGTGGCCGCCGGCGCCGACGTCAACAAGCACGAGCCTCGTAACGGTCAGACCGCGTTGCACGCCGCAGCACTGTTTGGGTGGAATGACGTCATCAAGAATTTGGTGGCGCACCACGCCGACCTGCGTGCGCAGGACAACAAGGGCAAGACGCCGCTGGATTCGGCGATGGGTCGTGCTGGCGGTCATGGCCGCGGCGGCACGACCATCGAGGTTCACGAAGCCACCGGCCAGCTGATCGAACAGCTGCTGGCAAACCCTGCGCAGGCGGCGCTTTGAGCTCGCCGCCACGTCGCTCTGCAGGTTCCGCAATATAACCGTCCTCGAAACCTCGCTACACTTCCAAGCATGACAAAACGACTCGTCTGGGACTTGCCGTTGCGCCTGTTCCATTGGCTCTTCGTCCTGAGCATCGTGGCCTCGTACGTGACCGCCAAAATGGGCGTCGAGTACCGCCAATATCATTTCTATCTGGGCTACTGGATGATGGGACTGCTTCTGTTCCGCATCATCTGGGGGTTCATCGGACCCAAGCATGCGCGCTTCAGCACGTTTCTCGTCGGGCCGTCCTCGGTGATCCAGTATGCGAAGGACATGTTCAATCCGAATTCGCACGCGCATGTAGGGCACAACCCCGTGGGAGGGTTGATGGTGATCCTCATGCTGTTGCTCGTGGTCATACAGGCCACCACGGGCTTGTTCACGACTGACGCGGTGATATGGACCGGGCCCTATTACCCATCCGTCAAGGAATCGACATCGTCGTTCCTCTCGTCAGTGCACGATGTGAACTTCAACATCATCATCGGCGTTGTCGTCCTGCACCTCGCGGCGATCACCTACTACCACTGGTACAAGAAACAGAACCTGGTTTCGGCGATGTTCACAGGCTACAAGCCCGCGGAGCATGTCCCCGAGCACCTTGCCATCACGAGCTCGCAGCTGTTCAAGGCGCTGATCGTGGTTGCTGTGGCCGCCGGGATTGTGTACTGGATTCTGGCAATGGCACCCCCGCCCCCAGACAACACGTTCTGAGGGAACTCGTTCATTGGCAAAAGTCGCCTACGGCGCTTTTGCGGACAACGGCTCCGTTGCCGGCGGCAAAAAGCGTGGTTTTTGCCGCCTGTGGCGCCGCGGCGGTTATTTCTCGCGGAAGCTGTCGTGGCAGGAGCCGCAGGCCTTGCCGATGCCGCCCAGGGCTTTCATCGTCGCGGCCTTGTCGCCGCCCTTGGCAGTCATCGCGGCGTCTGTGGCGGCTTTCACGAGGTCATTGGACTTGGCGTCGAAATCCGCCTTCTGTGCCCAAACGCCTTCGCGTGCCTTGGTCTTCACGGCAGGGAATTTGCGCGTGTCGACTCCGAACACGTCCGGCTGCATGGAGGCCAGCGAGGCGATGTTGGTGGCGGACTTGGCAGCCACGTTCGCATCGAACGGCTGCTGGTTCTTCAACATGGCCCCCAAAGGCGCCATCTCGAAGCCCATCACCTTCTGCAGTCCCTGACGGGTCTCGACTGCGGTTTGAGCTGCCTGCTCCGGCGTCGGAGGCCCGGCATTCTGGGCCGCAGCGATCGTGGCTACGGACCACGCTGCGATCAAACCTGACTTGGTAAAGCGTTTCATTCCGCTGATCCCCTCGAGGTTTGGTTGACGGGATCAGTCTAGCAGAGCGGCACCGCAGGCCGGACGGGGTGCGGGTGCAATTCGGACTACCGACCGCCGATCGGGCACAACGGTACGGGCCCACTTCCGCTTGGAGGTGGGTGCAACGCGAGGGTCCAGCCGGTGAGTGTGTCGAGACTCGAGCTGAGTCTCGACACACTACAGGAGAGGCTTACTTGTCGCGGAAGCTGTCGTGGCAGGAGCCGCAGGCCTTGCCCACAGCGCCCAGCGCCTTCAGGGTCGTGGCCTTGTCGCCACCCTTGGCGGCGTCGGCGGCTGCGTCTGCAGCCTTGACGAGGTCATTGGCCTTGCCGTCGAAGTCGGCCTTCTGCGCCCAGATGCCTTCACGCGCCTTCGTCTTTACGTCGGTCGCCTTGCGGGTATCGGTGCTGAACATGTCCGGGATCATCGCGCCGAGCTGCGCAACTCGCGTGGCATTCTTCTGCACCAGAGCGGCATCAAAGGGCGCGCCTTTGAGCATGGCGCCCATGGGGCCCATGGCCCAGCTGGTGGTGTCGAGCAGGCCCTGACGCGCCTTGACGGCACTCTGTTCCGGCGTCGGCTTGTCTTGAGCGATTACGGTGGTCACTGCGGCGACGGAGCACACGGCGAGCAGACCCAACTTGGCGAAGCGTTTCATTCCGCTGATCCCCTGAGATTTAATGATGACGGAAGCGCCAGTTTAACAGAGGGTTATCTGACGGCGAGATGAACAGACGTGGAAATTCGGCATACCCGTCCGACGACCGGGCATTGACCCGAAGTCGGAGCAGGGCGGGCGATAACAGTACTGAAGAAAAATTAAGCTGTGGCCGCGCGCTCGATCGGCCGCAACCGATCTTCCGCAGCTTCTCGTTCGCGCTCGAGGATCGGCGCGATGTCTCGGTCCCAGTAGGGCTCATCAGGCCCGAAGATCCCGACCATGTAGTCAACGAATGCGCGTACTTTTACGGGAACCAGCCGTCGACCCGAGTACACCGCATAGATGTTCACGTCGGGCGCGCTTCCGAACTCCGGCATCACTCTTCGCAGGGCACCGCGCTTGAGTTCCGCGCTCACATCCCAAGTCGATCGAAACCCGATGCCGAGTCCGCTGACAACGGCCTCGCGAACGACCTCGCTCGAATTGGTCTCGAGCACGCTCTGCGGCTTGAAGTTCACCGTCCCCTGGGGACCTTCGAGTCGCCACGTCACCTGCGGGCTCGCAGCAACCAGCTTGTGCCGATGCAGCTCCTGAAGATCCCCAGGCTCGCCGTTCTTTTCGAGATAGATCGGCGAAGCGCACAGGATGCGGCGGTTGGGCGCGAGGCGGCGAGCCACCAGGCTGGAGTCGGGGAGGGTGCCGATGCGCACGGCCAGATCGAAGCTGCCCGCTACAAGGTCCACATAGTCGTCGTTCAGGTCGATCTGGAGTCGCAGGTCCGGGTTAGCGTCCAGGAACGGCTTGATCCGGGTCGCGACATGGAGGCGTCCGAAGGCCGTCGGGAGCGAAACCTTGAGGATTCCCCGGGGGCGCTCGCTGTCGACGGCGGCAAAGTTCTCGGCATCCTCGACCGCGGCCAGAACGGCCACCACCCGCTCGAAAAAGCTCTGTCCGACCTGTGTGGGAGTGAGGCGTCTCGTGGTACGCTGCAGCAGTCGAACGCCCAGCCGTTCTTCCAGGCGCGTCAGTCGCTTGGAGATCATCGCCGGTGACGAGTGCAGCTCCCGGGCAGCCGCCGACAGGCTCCCCGCCTTGATGACCCGGGCGAAGATCTCGTAATCGAACAGGTTGGTAACCTTCTCCATGCCCCTGGGGATTCTTCTAGAACTGCGGGAAACCGGATTCTTGCAGAAACGGAAAGACTCGTTTGACGAAATGCTACTTGTCACCGCGTGATGGACCGCACATGGGTTACGTCTGCGAGCGGTTGGAAGTAGACTTAAGCTCTTGTAAAGACTCGTTATTTCCGGTCGGATATCACGCCGAGTTTGCTGCAGTGCGCACTGTTTAAATGCGCAGACGGGCGGCCTCGGGACGCAGGCAGCTTGAGGATCAGACATGAGCTACACGATCAATATCAACGGTCAGCCGCTGACGGCCGACGTCGATGGCACGACACCGTTGCTGTGGGTGCTTCGGGATACCCTCGATATGAAGGGTACGAAGTTCGGGTGCGGACTCGCGATGTGCGGCTGCTGCACGGTCCACATTGACGGCGAGGCGCGTCGCGCTTGCGTCACTCCAATCCAGGCGATCGGCGACCGCAAGGTCACCACGATCGAGGGGGTCGGTGACACCGACACCGGCAAGAAAGTGCAGGCCGCATGGCTCAAACTCGATGTCATGCAGTGCGGTTACTGCCAGGCCGGCCAGATCATGTCGGCGACTGCGCTGTTGAACGCGAAGCCGAAGCCCACCGACCGCGACATCGATGATGCGATGAGCGGCAACTTGTGCCGCTGCGCTACCTACACGCGCATCCGGGCCGCCATCAAAGAGGCTGCCGGGGTGCCCACCCACGATACACGGGACGTCTGATCATGGCACTGCAACACACAGTTGATGGCGCCGCGGCGTCCAGCGCCGGGGAAGGCGTTTCACGCCGCGCGTTTCTGACAGTCAGCGCCATTGCCGGCGGTGGGCTGCTCCTGGATCTGTCGCTTCCCAACACTGCCGACGCGGCAGCGGTGATCAAGGACGTCGTGAATCCGACGGTGCCGGGATCGCAGAGTCTGAACGCCTACATTCAGATCGCTCCCGACGGCACCTGCACGATCAGCTCGAAGAATCCCGAGATCGGCCAGGGCATCAAGACGTCCTTCGCCCAACTCGTCGCGGAAGAACTCGATGTGGCCTGGAAAGATGTCCGGGTCAGCCAGGCACCGGTTGATGGCAAGAAATACGGCGCGCAGTTCGCCGGTGGCAGCTTCAGTATTCCGATGAACTACGACACGCTGCGCCGCGCCGGCGCTGCGGGGCGCCAGATGTTCATCACGGCTGCTGCGAAGTCGTGGGGTGCATCACCCGCTGATTGCACGGCCGCGGACGGTGTGGTCACTCACAAGAGCGGCAAGACGCTCAGCTATGGTCAGCTGGCTCAGAAGGCCGCGGCCGTGGCACCGCCGGATCTGAAGAAGGTGACTCTGAAGGATCCGAAGGACTTCAAGATCATCGGCCAGCCGATCGGCGGCGTCGACAGCCACCTGATCGTTCAGGGCAAGCCCATTTTCGGCATCGATTCGACGGTGCCGGGGATGAAGTATGCGGTTTACGAGCGCAGCCCCGTGCACGGCGGCAAGCTCGTCAACGGCGCGAATCTCGATGCCATCAAGAAGATGCCGGGTGTCGTGCAGGTGTTCGAGGTGAAGGCACCCGACACGCTGGTAGCTCCGTACGACGGCATGGCGATGGGCATCGTCGATGGCGTCGCCATCGTTGCCGATACTTGGTATCAGGCGAGCAAGGCTGCCGAGGTACTCGAGGCTCAGTGGGACGCCGGTGAAAACACCGAAGTCAACAGCGCGAATTTCCAGAAGCACGCCGAGGAGATCTCCAAGAAGGAGCCGACCAAGAGCGTCCTGAAGAACGGCGACGCGAAGGCGGCTTTGGCGAGCGCCGCGACAGTGGTGGAGGCCAGTTACTCCTATCCGTTCCTGTCGCACCAGCCGCTCGAGCCGATGAACTGCACGGCCCACTATCAGGATGGAAAGGTGGAGCTCTGGGCTCCGACCCAGAATCCCGCGGCCGGCGTCAAGCTGGTGTCGACTCTCCTGGGCATTCCCGAAGACAAAGTCACGGTGAACGTAACGCGCAGCGGTGGCGGCTTTGGACGGCGCCTCGCGAGCGACTTCATGGCGCAGGCGGCGATCGTTTCGAAGACGGCCGGCGTTCCGGTCAAGCTGCTTTGGACCCGTACGCAGGACCTGCAGCACGACATGTATCGCCCGGGTGGCCACCATTTCTTCAAGGCCGGCCTCGATAAGGACGGCAAGCTGGTGGCGTTCACCGATCACCTGGTCACTTTCGGCCGGGGCGACAAGTTCACCAACAGCGGAACGCTCGGCCCCACCGAGTTCCCGGCGAAGTTCGTGGACAACCTCGAGTTCGGCATGTCCGCGATGCCGATCAGCGTGCCCACCGGGCCGATGCGCGCCCCGGGCAGCAACGCTCACGCATTCGTGTTCCAGAGCTTCCTGGATGAGGTCGCGCACGCGGCGAAGAAGGATCCGCTGGAATTCCAGCTCGCCCTGCTCGGCGAGGATCGCGAGCTGAAGGCACCTCCTGGACCCTTCGGGATGGGAGCCGGATTCAACACCGGTCGCATGAAGGGCGTGTTGCGCCTGGCGGCCGAAAAGTCGGGGTGGGGCAAGACCACTCTCGCCAAGCGCCAGGGCATGGGCATCGCCTGCTACTACTCGCACCTGGGCTACTTCGCCCAGGTCGTGAAGTGCTCGGTCGATGACGAAGGCGGCGTGAAGGTCGACAAGGTCTGGGTGGCCGGCGATGTCGGCAGCCAGATCGTCAACCCGAGCGGCGGCTATAACCAGGTGCAGGGCGCATCGCTGGACGGCATCAGCCAAGCCTTGCACTCAGGCATCAAGATCGTCAATGGCCGTGTGGCGCAGACCAACTTCCACGACTATCCGCTGCTGCGCATGAGCGAGGCGCCGCCGATCGAGGTGCACTTCAACACCACCAACAACCCGCCTACGGGGTTGGGTGAGCCGGCGCTGCCGCCGGTCATCCCGGCGTTGACCAACGCGATCTTCGCGGCGACGGGCGTTCGCATTCGGCATCTGCCGATCGACCCGTTGAAGCTGAAGCCTGCGGCGGCGTAACGCGAACTGGCTTTGCGGGCCCCGCGGGGTCCGCCAGGTGAGATAGAAGAAGGCCCGCTCCGGCAACGGTGCGGGCCTTTTCGTTTGCGGCGCGCGGGCCTCTCGGCCGGCGGCGTTCGTCAGCAACGTTCCTGTGTGAGCGAACGTAGCCTCGCGACTTACTGCCGCGTGGCGCCGTCCCAGTGCTCGTCAGCCTTGCCATCAACGAAGCGATACATGTCGAACCAGGTAGTCGTGAAAGTCTGGCCCTTCGAGTCCTTCCCCTCCCGCGGCATTGCCACGATCACGTAGTCACCCTGAGCGACCACCGAGACGACCTTTGTCTTGGCGAACTTTGCCGGGATGGGTGTCGGTTGGACTTTGCGGACTTGCGTGAAGTACTTGACGACGCCCTCGAGTCCCGAAGCCGCGTTCGGGTTGTGTTGGATGTACTTCTGAGTGAGCCACTTGTCCGCCAGCTCCCAATGGTTGGCCTCGAGCAGATCCTTGAAAATGTGGTAAGTGGCCTGCTTGTTCCGATCCAGCTTCGGATCCTTGTCGTGAAACAGCGCGTCCGGGTCGGAGGCGCCTACGACAGCTTCCTGGGCGTAGGACGAAGAACCGTATAGGGCGCAACAAGCCAGAAGGCCTGTGATGACGCCGGCTCTAATCTGAAGTCGCATTTTTATTTCCCCTCGAATAATGGTTTCCTGGACGCCAGACAGTGTGCAATTGCTATTTGCGACGCGCAACAACCAGAAGACCGGCGACCGGCTGACCGCGCTCTTCGCGCAGAGTCGTCCGCGAAAGACTCTCGAGCTGGAAACCCCGATCGTCCAGGACCCGCCGAACATAGGTTTCCCGATGCTGGTATCGGCCGGAAATGGCCAGACGGTGGTCGGCGAGGTGGCTGTCTCCTGACTGCTCTACGGTGAAGACGAAAGTCCCCGCTGCGCGCAAGCACGCGTGGGCGCTCGAGACGGGATCTTCCAAAGCACCAAAGTAGACCAGGGTATCGGCGCAGGCGATTGCATCGAATGTGTTCGCTCTGGAGCGCATGAACGCGCTGAGCTCGCCTACGACGAGTTCGTCGTAGGCCGAGCGGGCCCGCGCCTGATCGATCATCTTTGGGGACAGATCGACGCCGACCAGGCGCCGACAGGCCGGTCGCAGGAGCGGACCGCACAGGCCGGTGCCGCAACCCGCATCCAGTACCGCTTCGAGTGACCCGGCAGCACTGCGCTTGGCCAATTCGGCCACGGCCGAGGCTACTGCTTCGTGTGAACGGTAGTGGAGGGTTTTGAGGTTCGCGTCGAAGCTGCTCGCCGCAGCGTCAAAGTGTTCTCGGACGTAGTCATCGGACGCCCGGTGCGGTGCGACGTCGCCGGTGCTGGCCGCGGACAGGTGGCGGGCCTTGGCGTTGTGTGGAGCGTTTGCGGCCCAGAGTCGATATACCTCTCCCGCTTCTCTCTCGCGACCTTCTTGGTACAGCAACGACGCTAGCGCGTCGAAGGCTTGGGCGTACGGCGACGCGCACGCTGTCGCGGCATATAGGCTGCCTACCGCGCTGTCGATGTCTCCTTCTTTTCGTTGGGTGATTGCCAGGTTGTACCAGGCTTCCGACATCGTCGGGGCTGCCTTCGTCGCCTGCTCGTAGGCGCTTTTCGCATCGGCCGCCCGGCCGAGCGACCTGTACATGCTGCCCAGGGTGTTCCATGCCCTGGCGTTGGCGGGCGCGACTTGGAGGGACTGGGTGATGTGCTCGAGTGCGGTGCCGACCGCGCCCTGGTGGAAATGGAGGAGGCCCAGGCCGTAGAGCGCACCGGGGTCGTTCGGCCGCTTTCGCAGGATGCGTCGGTAGCCGACTTCTGCCTCGGCCAGGCGGCCGGCGTTGTGGGCCTCTATCGCAGCGCGCAAGGCAGTGTCTTCGGAAGAACTCACCCCGGTAGGGTAAATGAATCCGTTCGCGCCGTTGGCGCTTCTTTAAACGCGAGTGAGCACCTCCCGCAACGCCCGTCAACGAGCACGCCGTTCGATGGGCACGTGATGCTGGATGAGCCAACTGTCGGTTTGTGCGAGGAGCGTACGCGCCTGAGTGTTAAGGACCTTCTCTGGCGTCATTCGAAGATAAATCTGAAACGTGTTACCGATTCTGTCGCGCATCGTCGGATCGGCGCCGGCGTTCAGCAGATCGATCACCCGCTCGAAGGAGTTGGTCTGCGCGGCGACGTGCAAGGGTGTATCGCCTGATGAGTCGGCGGCATTCACGTTCGCGTGAGCCGCGATCAGCCGGTGAAAGTGCTTGTCGCAAGCTGACAGAATCGCGTCGACCAACGGAACATCACCCGCGTTGGTTCGCACGTCCACGCTCACATGGTGGGCCAGGAGCATGTCGAGGTACGCTGGATTTTCATCCATGGCGGCGTAGTGGACGACGGTGCGTCCGGCGTCCCGATCCATGGCAGTCGACGGATAGTGTTCCGAGACTGTGGCATCGGCCCCGGCGTCGAGCAGTGCCGCGAAGGCGTCGGGACTGCGCCGACGCATTGCCCAGCCGAGCATCGTAAGTCCCCATTCGCCCCGGGCATTGGGGTTCGCGCCGTGTTTCACGAGAGCAGTCACCTCTCGAGTCGCGTTTCTTGCCACCGCCTCGGCGAGGGCCGCCGTACGTGCATCACGGAAGACCTCCGCTGCCATCTTGCCGGCCGTCAAGTCATTGGAGGCGTTGTGTCCCCGATTCGGGTCGATGCTGCAGCTGACGTCAGGCTCAAACCAACCGAATAAAGGGCCACCTGATGCGGCGGAGGGAGCAGATGCGGCGATGGCGGCCGCGAGCAGGCACGCGCGCGCACTTCGCGAGGCCCGACCGCTCACCGATTTCACACAGGTCATGCCATTTCCCCCCTGAAGAGTTGCTCAGTCAAACGACGCTAAACCCCGGGCACCGATCAGCTCACGCCTTCCGGGGCGTGCACGTTCTCGTACACATATTTCGTCGTCATCTGGCTCTCGCCCGTTTTGCCGCCGCCCACGGATAGATGCACCACCTGTCTGAGCGGCAAGCCGCGCTGGCGCGAAATCCAGATCTGCGTGTCGGACATACCTGCGTCGTCCTGCTTGTGAGTGACATACAGGGCGGATGTCTCTCCGAAGACGACCTCGTCGCGCAGGTACTGACAGGTACCTGTCCTCTCGTCTCTCAATGCGTCCTGCTGCATGGCCATCTCCCGCTGAGGGGTCACTGTGCCTCTGAGCCATTTTCCCTTCAGTTGAATGTAGACCGCGGTTGCAGTGGCAATGCGTTCAGTCGATCTCGAGTGGCCGCCCGCAATCGCGCCGCTGGATTCGGTGTAGGAATGGTTCGGAGTCTGCGCAAGCTTCAGGATCGCATCGTTCACCGCCTTGCAGGCGTTCTCGCCGGCTGCCGACGCCGAATGCGCGAGTACGAGGCTCAGGGCGAGGGAAAGAACGCACAAGGCGCGATGGGCAGGCATGGGTGCTCCGGCAAACGGTGGGGCCTTTAGTCGACTAACCGATTCGAACCGTCCGGCCCGTCATGACGGCTGAGGCGAAGCCCGCGCAGACCTCGGACGGACTCATCCAAATACCCTAACCGGAAACAGGTGCGGACCCCGCCATCCGTGTTTGCGCTCGTGTCACGTTCGCGCGATGCTGGGGGGGTGCTGAGCCCACAACAAAAGTCCCAGGTCGACGCACTTCTCGATCGGTTGTTGGACGTTCCTGAAGGGGAGCGGCTCACCGAACTGTCTCGCGATCCAACGAGCGATCCGGTGGTGAGAGCGGAGGTGGAGAGCGTCCTGCGCGCGGCCCAGTCCGCCGGCGATTTTTTAGTACGCAAACCAACCGAGCCGGAGATGGAGCCCCCGGGCGAGATGGCCGTGGGCTCACGACTGGGCGTGTGGCGGATCGTCGGGCGCATCGGTCGCGGTGGCATGGGTGAGGTGTTCGAAGCCCGCAGGACGGCCGGTGACTTCGAACAGCGGGCTGCCATCAAGGTACTGCAGCGAGAAGCCATCGCGGAACAGGAGCGCTTCCACTTCGAGCGGCGCGTTCTGGCTCGACTCGAGCATCCCGGCATCGCGCGCCTCCTTGACGGCGCCACGATGTCCGATGGTCGCCCCTACATGGTGATGGAATATGTGGCCGGTCGACAGATCATTGACTACTGCAATTCGACCGGCGCATCGCTCGAGACCCGCCTGAGCCTCTTCGCGCAGGTCTGCGACGCAGTGGCGTACGCGCACAGTCACCTGATCGTCCATCGCGATCTCAAGCCGTCCAACATCCTCGTGACGGCTGACGGTCGAGTCAAACTGCTCGACTTCGGCGTGGCGAAGCTACTCGGGCCGCTAGATTCGTCGGTGACGCTTGCGGCCCATCATGCTCCACTGACCCCGCTCTGGGCAGCTCCGGAGCAGCTGCTGGGCAAGAGCGTGACGACGGCGACCGATACGTTTGCGCTGGGCTTGTTGCTGTTCCAGTTGCTTACCGGGACGCACCCGTGGCCTGCGAGTTCGGGCATGCCGATCGTTCAGGCGGCGCGCTCGATTCTCAATCGGGTCGCCCCCCGTGCGAGCGATGCGGCAGAGGCGAGTGCGCGCAGGGGTGTTGAGCCGCCGGTCATGCCAGCGCGCATCCAAGGTGATCTCGATGCGGTCGTCGCAAAGGCGCTTCGCGAGGAGCCACAACAACGTTATGCGACAGTCGCCGAGCTGAAGCTCGATGTTGAACGTTTTCTGCGCAACGATCCGGTCGAAGCGCGCTCAGGTGCCAGGCTTTACGTGCTGGGTCGACTCCTTCGCAGATACCGTCTCGCGGCCGCAGGCCTGGCCATCGTGCTGCTGTCTCTAGCAGTTGGGATCGGTGTAGCGGGATTTCAGGCGAGGCGCGCTGCGCTGGAGCGCGATATCGCTCGCCGCGATGCCGCCCGCGAGGAAGCGGTTCGGTACAGCCTCACTCGGTTGTTTCGTGCGGCTATCACCGATCAGGGCGACAAGCCAGCGACTGCGAGGAACATGATCGACAGCAGCGCACAGCGCGTGCTGAGCGAGTATCGCGACCAGCCGCGGCTCGCCGGCCAACTCGTACTGACACTTGCCGATCTCTATGGTGCGCTCGAGGACGTGGAGGGCGCCGGATCGCTGCTCGAGGGTTTCCTGGCCGATGCTGTGTCCGCCGATCCGGCCGTGATCGCGGACGCACGGCAGAAGCTCGCGAACATCGAGTTCCTGCGAGGTAACGTGCCTCACTCGAGCGAACTGCTCGGCCAGGCAGAACGGTTCTGGGCGACGGCGCCCCAGGCTTATCGCGAAGAACGGCTGGAAGGTCTCGGCATTCGCGCGAAGATCCAACGTGCGCAGGGGGACCTGGAGGGTGCGATCCGCGCCAGCCGCTCGGCGATTGCCGAGCGGATTGCGCTTTCTGGCAAGGACAATCGTGAGACCGCGGTTCTCTACAACTCACTGGCGATCACTCTGATGTCGGCGAATCGCCTCCAAGAAGCGCTGGAGGCGTATCGCAACACGGTGAGCATCTATCGGGCGGCAGGTCTCGAAAACGATCTGGACACGCAGGTCGTGCTGGCGAACATCGGAACCCTCGAATTGCGTATTGGGCATCTGGATGTCGCGGAGCAGGAGTTGAAGAGCGCCTACGAAAAGGAGCGAGCCATTGCGGGCGATTCGGCCGCCGTCGCGGCAGCCATGGGTTACTACGGGCGCACTCTGTACATACGTAACGACAGCCATCGGGCGGTCCCGGTTCTGCAACAGGCGGCTGCGATCGCAACCAAATATGCGGGAGCCTCGAGTCCAGTGGCCTTGCAGAACGCGATGTTTCTGGGTGACGCCCAACTTGCGGCGGCAGACTCCGCGGGTGCACGTGCAACGTTGTCCGCCGCCCGCGACACCGCGGCCGCGCAATATGGGCCCACCCATGTACTCACGTTACGCGCCCGGCTGTCGCTGGCGGCAATTGCATATCCCGGAGGCGGCCCGTCCGAAGAGAGAAAGGAGCTTCGCGACGTTGTCGGCAGCCTACGCAGTGCGGGCAAGCAAGGCGTTCCATACCTCGCCCAGGCACTCGAGCGCTTGGGCACCGCAGAGCTGAAAGGGGGCGACGCTCGGGCCGCGATCGCATCCCTGCGCGAGTGCGTAGCGCTGCGAGAGTCTGTGGGTATTCAGGATTGGGAGCTGGGTGAAGCGCGGGAGCGACTCGGCGAGGCACTCGCGGCCAATGGCGAACAGCCCGCGTCTTCTACATCGCTGCGACAGGCCGAGGCGCTGCTTGCCGCTCAACTTGGCGCGACCCATCCGGAGACCGTTCGCGCGCGAGCGGCACTGAACCGCTAGAGAGTTGAGACGTCACGACTGCCCACCCAGCTCGCGGAACAACCAAGCACGCGCCTTTAGCCAGTCCCGCTGCACGGTGCGCAATGAGATGCCGAGGGCCCGGGCGGTGTCTTCTTCACTGTAGCCGCCGAAGAAGCGGCACTCGACGACGTCCGCGAGCCTGGGTTCGTCGGAGGCCAAGCGCTCCACTGCCTCGTTGAGAGCGAGCATTCCCTCGTCGGTGTTGATCGCGAAATCTGCTGCGTGCGATAGCGTCAGGTGCTGTTCGCCCCCGCCTCGCTTCTCAGCCAGTCGTGCTTGCGCGTGATTGATCAGCGCGTGACGCATGGCGAGCGCCGAGGCGCGCAGAAAATGCGTTTCGTCAGCGAATTGGCGGGACTGGCCGAGGCGTAAATATGCCTCGTGGACCAGTGCTGTCGTGCGGAGGGTCTCGCCCGCCCCAACCCGCACGCGGGCCCGATGTGCGAGCCCCCGAAGTTGGTCATAGAAGATGGGTAAAAGCTCGGTCGCGATGCGCTTTACTTCCTGCGGCGCATGGCTCGCTTCGAGGCGGGCACGCGCGGTGACATCGTCCAACTCTGCCATGGGTCGTATGTTAGCCCGCGATGGCGGGCTCGCGCGCGGAATTCGGTTCTATCGGATAGGCGACCCGTAAAGAGATACACACGTGGGCTGAGCCGTCGCCGTAGGGGTGGGCCATGTATTGCTCAAATTGCGGACAGGCTGTTTCAGCGAGCACGCGCTTCTGTGGGGGATGCGGTCAAGCCGTCCGAGCGGCGTCTCCTTCACCGCCTGCCGGCTCTGGGTTCGACCCTGCGCAGCCGGCTGTCGCCATGGCAGGGGCAGGCGGTGCGGGGACGGAATCCTTCGCCCCGCAGGACAGTCACGCTCCCAGCGGACTGATCGCCCGCGTTCGCGGGATATTGCTCGCGCCAAAACAGGAATGGCCGCGAATCGCAGCCGAAAGCGGGAGTGCGATCAGCATTCTGCAGCGATACACGGTGCCGTTGGCGGCGTTTCTCGCGGTCGTGTCGTTCATACACGTCTCCATCATCGGCATCAGCATTCCGTTTGCAGGAACCGTCCGCACACCGATTGTCGGAGGGATCCTCAACGCGGTGTTGACGTGCGTCATGGCAGTGATCGGGGTGTGCGTCGTCGCGGTAATCATCAACGCGCTGGCACCGCGATTTGGAGGCACAAAGGAATGGCGCCAAGCGGTGAAGGTGTCCGCGTACTCGCTGACCCCAGGATTTCTATCCTCCGTCTTCGGCCTGCTGCCAGCTCTGAGCACGTTGCTCGCGCTGCTTGCAGGCATCTACGGAATATACGTTCTGTATCTCGGCCTGCCCGTCGTCATGCGTTCGAGGCGAGAGCGTGCGGGGGCCTACACAGCATGGGTAGTAATCTGCACGATCCTTCTTGGCATCGTCATTGGTGCCGCGAGCGCGATGTTGGGCATCGGCTCGGGACGAATGCTTTCCGGGATGAATCCGCTCGAGTCGCGGGAAGCGCAGCGGGAGCGTGGCGCAGCGACTGTCGCGAACGTGCTCGGCAATGCATTGGGTACGGATGAAAAGGGTAAGGCCGGGCTGACGGCGGCTCTGTCGAATCTCGCCAAGACGGGCGAGCAGGTGGAGGCGCAGACCGCCGCGAAGGGCCCCGGCAGCGCGGCGGATACGTCGGCCGCACAAAGCAGTGCGCCATCCAGCGCAGCGACCTCTTCGAACTCTACTGCGGGCAGTAGCGGATCCGCCGACAGTCCCCAAAGCGCGCTCGGCGCGGCAGGCGGCCTGCTCACGGCGCTCGGTGGCGCAATGGGTGGCGCGCACCCGAAGGCGCCGGTCGACTTCCACAAGTTGCAGGATGCCTTGCCCAACTCCGTTTCTGGGCTTCCACGCACTCATATCGAGGCTGGCACGAAGCAGGCTATTGGCGTCAAGTCCGCCTCCGCACGAGCCACGTACGGCAGCGGCGCCACTCGTGTCGAGATTGAGATCAGCGACATGTCCGGCGTGGCGGGACTGATGGATCTGGCTAGCGTGCTGCCAGTCGACGAAGCGAGTGAAAGCGACACCGGCTACGACAAACACATCGCCCTCGGCGGTCGTGCGGCTGAGGAGAAGTTCGACACCCGATCGAAACACGGCGAGCTCTCTACGATCGTCGGAAAGCGCTTTTCCGTTGACGTCACGAGCGATGGCCTCTCCCCAAGCGACCTCGAGAAGGCGCTCGCTCAAGTGAATCTGTCGTCGCTGGAATCCATGAAGAACGCCGGAGGTCAGCCATGAAAGTCTCCGCGGTACTGCTTGGGATGCTTCTGTCCGCCGCTACGCTCCAATCCGTGGCAGATGTGAGGCTGCAGGAGAAAGTTTCGGTGGAAGGCGCGGGCTTCATGAGCTTCGCC
Source organism: Steroidobacteraceae bacterium (assembly GCA_036499585.1). Lineage (GTDB taxonomy): Bacteria > Pseudomonadota > Gammaproteobacteria > Steroidobacterales > Steroidobacteraceae > 13-2-20CM-66-19. The sequence continues at coordinate 180,039 of DASYDM010000067.1, read as the reverse complement.
AACATGTCCGGCACCTCGACTGTGTCGATTTCCGGGCAGAAGGCTCGCACGGACTCGGACTTGCAGATGCAGTCGCGCCTCGTGCGCGTGTTTGCCAGGGGCATGGGTCCGAGGTCGGACATCGTGCTGCTCGAGGCGGATCGGGTCTATGAGATTGACGCGAAGAAAAAACAATACCGGGAGATTTCGTTGTCCGATCAGCGCGCGCAGCTTCAGAAGGCCCTGTCGGAAAGGAGCAAAACCGGCGCAGACGCACAGCCGTCGCCGACGGGCATGGATGAATCCCAATGCGACTGGTCGGAGCCGAAGGTCGATGTGAAGAAGCCCGGCAATCACGCCACCATCGCGACCTTCGATGCACAGGAGGTGACAATCGTCGCCCGGCAATCCTGCACGGATCGCAAGTCAGGGGCGGTCTGCGACGTGGCGCTGTCCCTCGATGAATGGATCGCGCCCGGTTTCGACGCCGGCGATGAAGCCCGTCAATTCAATCTCGCGTATGCGAAGCAGCTCGGCCTTCAGTCGCCAGCCGATGAATCCCTGTCGCGGGCACAGGCGCTCTTCGGTCGCTACCAGGGCGCCTGGGGCAAAGTGATGGAACAGATGCGCGCGATGAAGGGCTACCCGGTGAAGTCGACCTTTGCGCTGGGTCTGGGCGGGGCGGCCTGCAAGGACAAGGACAAGGGCGACGCAGGCACCGCGTCGTCAGCGGGCACGGATTCGTCTTCGGCCGGTTCGGGCGCATCCGCTGCATCTTCGAGCGGTCTTGGCGCGCAGCTCGTCGGCGCGCTGTTCAGCAGGAAGAAGCAGCCGGAGGAGGCAGCGGCCCCACAGACGCAAGCGCCAGTGTCGGGGATGGAAGATCTCTTCGTTCCCGTCCGCGTGCATTCAGAGATGGTGAGTGCGAGCCACGATCCGCTTCCCCCCGAGACATTCCAGGTTCCCGCGGGTTTTCGCAAAACCGGCGGTTGAGAGGAAACTACAATGATTCGCCGTACCCTGACGTCATCTGTATTGCTGGGCCTGCTGCTCTCGAGTGGGACCGCGCTGGCCGCATCTCCCCCCGTGGGACTTACGCTCTATGCAGAGCAGTGGAACCCGGCGCGGACGAACGGAGAGAGCCTCGTAACGCTGACGAGCAGTCCGACTCTGGTGAGCGACACGCTGACCGCGTCGTGGGGGTCTTTCCGAAACTGGTATCTCGGCAACATCCCGGCCCAACTCGCTGGCGCCAACTACATTCATTCGGTGAGTTCGGCCGCGCCGGATGGCGTCACGCTGTACAGTCGCACCGGCGACTTTCACCGTCCGCCGGAGATGACTCTTACCTCGCAGCCTCAGATGAAGATTGTCCCGAACGGAGTCAGCGGAATCGCCGGGATTTTCTCCCTCCCAGGCAGCTCGATCAGTTTCTGCGCAACCACTCCGTCGTTCGCCGGCAAGTACGCCGATCCGTGCGTGACGTTCACCGTCGACATGACAGTGAACGTCGGCATGCAGATCGGCGATACGCCGGGGCACATGATCCAGGTCACGAATGCGACCGTCAGCCTGTCGAACTTCCACTACGGCAATGAAAACTTTCCCGCCGAAGTGGCCGTGGTCGTGAGCGATATCCTGAAGTTTCTAGGTGGACCGGACTATCAGGCGATGCTGGCGAAGACGGTCAACAGTCAGCGGCAGAGCGTGCTGCCGATGCTGCAGAAACCGATCGACACGCTCGACGGTCAGATCGAAGCCTACGAGCAGACGGCTCTTCGTAACATCAACCAGCAGCTGGGGTCGGCAGGTTCGTTCGATCGGCTGATGCATCTGGCGGTGTGGGCGCGCAATTCGCCGAACTCCCAGATGCTGACGCTCCTGGTCGCGCCCCCGAAAGGAGGTCTTGCAATCAATCCGGCAAGTGAGACGGCCCAGTTCAGCGGCACCATGACGTTCGACGACAGCGTTTCGCAGCTACCAGCCTCGTGCGCCACCTACGACCACAGCCCTCAGTTTACCGCACAGGTGCAGACGGGTCCGCGGCCCGTGCTGGCCTTCGACCTGTCGAACAAGCCGGAGTGGGGCGATGCGCCAATGCAGCCCCTGGCGGTCGCATTCAACGGAGGCGCCCTGCAGGGCCGTTCGTGTTCGTATTCACTCGGACACCTCGCGGTGGGCCTGCCGAACCTCGTGAACTTCAGCAACATCCAGACGAAGGCCAGTGGCATGCCCTCCGCACAGGCTTATCTGCTCATTCAGCCGAAGCGCTGGGGCAACCCGGTGGTACTCGGCCCGAATGGAAGCGTGGTGTCAGTGGGTGGCGCGGGCAATGCCTCAGGTTCGCCCATCGTTGCGCAGATTCGTGGCACGGCGACGAACCCTCAGGTGCTGGATCTGACCGCCTCCACAAGTGTCCTCTTGCAGGAGGGTGTTGGCGCGCGCTCACGGCAGACGCAGATCGGGAAGGTGAGCCCCGGAGATCCGATGTTGAACCCGCAGGCGAAGGCGGCCGGCGTCTCAGCTGCAACCGTGGCGAACCCAGCGACCGCGGTCGCCAATCCCGTCGCCAGCACTCCCGCGGCTGCGAGCGTGGCGCCCACGGCTGCTGCGCCGTCTTGGACTGCGCCCGGGGCCGCTACGGCGATGCCGGGTTCCGCATCGACTATCGGTAACTCCTCGCTTGGCCGTAGCACGACCGTTCAGCAGCCGGCGATACAACAGCCCGGAATGCGCACGGCGCCAAGCTCCCTCAGCAGGTGACTCATGAAAACGAAAAACGTCGCGCACGCCTCTGTCCTTTGTGTAGCGCTTGTGCTCGGTGGCCATGCGGCGCGTGCGGGTGATGACGACCCGGTCATCCAGTCCACAAAGCAAAGCAAGGCATTTGCTTCATTGCCAGTGAAGCCGCTCGACCAGCGGGTGCCGGTCGCCATCTACGAGTTTCACGTGGGCGTACCTGATGTCACTGTGGCTGCCGCGACGGATATATTCACGACTGCGCTCATCGAGTCGCATCAGTTCCGCGTGGTCGAGCGCAACCGACTCAACGCGGGCGTCCTCGTCGAGAAGCAGCTCAACGGTGCCAGCCAGACAACCGGTGATGTCGCTCAGCAAAAGCTGCGAGGTGCGAAGTACCTCTTCGAAGGGACGGTCACTGAAGCTAACGCCGGTGCAAATCAGAATCAGGGCGCCATCTCGATCGGCGGCCTGAGCCTCGGGGGCGCGAAGAACAAGGACACCCTCGCCATCGATGTGCGCATCCTGGATGCGGCGACTGGCGACGTGCTTGATTCGGTGAGCGTTAGCAAGGCGTTGAAGGACACCTCCGCGGGTATCGGAGGCACCGCCGCCTTCGCAAACACGATTGCCTCGATGCGCGGTAAGTCGGCGAGCGCCCTGACGCCCGATGTGCAACTGCAGACGGCTCACAAGGAGAGTGTCGACAAGGCGCTGCGAGCCTGCATCGAGACAGCGGTGCTTGCTCTCATACAGCGCGTGGAACCGACGTCGTGAGGAGTTGAAGGCCGCCACAGGCGGTGGCGTGGGTGCTGAGCAGGCTCTGATGGCGGAAGGGACGGGATTGCTGCGGCCGTCCTGGCCGCAGGCCCTACGGGCCCGCCGCGCGAAGCCGCGCGGACGTCCAAAATCGCTCCAGGCGATTTTGTCGAACCCAGGGTCCCCTTGCGGGGACGCCGGCTTTCAACGCGGGCTCATTTGACTGTTATCCATTGATTCTAAAGGATAATTTCAGGCCGGTTTCCGTTACGTATGCGAAGCCTGTGTAAAAGCGAGCCGAAATCATTCCCTCGCGTGGGCTCACTCTCTTCTGGACACCCGGCGGTCCGGTTCTCAAAATGTGCGCCCTTCGGAAGGGTGGCAGAGCGGTTGAATGCACCGGTCTTGGTTTTAAATCGAGCGCTGCCGCGGAAACGCGGTAGATGAAGGAGTCAAATTCGGCGAAGCCCCTGCGAGAGCGAGGTAACGCCGAGCGAAGCCGACGCGAGTCGGAACGTGTAGAGACTTGACGGCTCCCGCCTAAGGCCCTCGGGCTATGGCGATGACAAAGTCCAGACCCCGAACAGACGATGTTACGTCTGGTGGTGAAAGCCATAGAGGCATGGAAAACCGGCGTCCTCGCAAGGGGACCGTGGGTTCGAATCCCACCCCTTCCGCCAGTTTTGAACAGGGGCCTGTCCTCAGGTCCCTGTTCAAAACTGGGGGCGGGGGGTGTGTGGACGAACCCACTGGGTTCGGCCTGCGCCCACGGGACAGATATTCCCGAAGTCACGCTGCGTCTTTCAGGCATGCCTTTCGAGCAAGCCGAACTCACGTAGTGCCGCTTCAAGATTTTTTGAGTGACCCTTTCGCGTCAGCTTGACCAGCGCGAACCGCCGATCCTCACTCATGCGGTCCCAAGCCTTCGAATCGATCGTCGGCAGATCCGCCCAGCTGAGCCCTCGCAAGACCTCATCTGGTACGTCGGAACTTCGCCACGGAAGATGCGGAGTCGCTATGACCCGTACGTCGCCGCCGCCCGCCTCGCGCACGGCAGCGGCCACACTATTCCGGAGACGGGCAGCCTCCTCGTCAGTCTTGTAAGGAGCCTCTGTGAGCTTCTTGCGAACGGGGCGCGGGAGCTGGCTCCATTGTCGCTGCGTCAGGTGAATCCCACACACGTCCAGCTTCATTCGAAAGCGCAGTGGAATATAGGTCAGCCGCCTGACGTCTTCAGGCTCAAAGGCAAAGGCGCCCTCCGCGGTTGCGGATAGCGACTCCTGGCGCCCTGTGTGGCGCCAGATCCGCACGGCCGAGATCGCGAGAATGATGGCCAACCCCGGCAACAGTACGTCGGCCGGAATGACACCCAACAGGAGACCTCCAACGGACGCGCCTGCGATCGAGCCCACGGCCATGAACATCACGAACGTCGAGTTCGCTGCCAGCACGATAAAGCTTCGATCACGGCTGTACCGAACGAAACCTGTGATCATCGTTGGAAGACTGATCGCGAGTGATAGGCTCCCAGCCAATTTGGCATCTGCGCCAAACAGTACGATGAGGGTCGGGATGATGAATTCGCCTCCGGCAACGCCCATGAGGGATGCGACTACGCCGATTCCAAATCCGGCGACAACACCGCAGACGTAGACGGCGGTAGTCGGGGTCGCCAGCATCGCCGCTCCGGCATCGTCATGACCCAACGTCATCGCAAAGGCGATTCCGATGAGTAGAACGGCGATGACGCGAAACAATGTCTCACTTCGCATCCTCGTCGCCCACCCGGCGCCACACCAGGCTCCGAAGAGGCTGCCTCCGAGGAGATCGACCACCACGGACCAGTGGGCGCCTACTTGAGACAGCGGGACTGCTCGACTTCTGAAGATCAGTGCGGCGGCGACGACGATCAAGCTCATCGCCTTATTCAGAATCACCGCATCGAGGGGGCGGAAGCGAAACACACCGAGAAGCACGGGGAGCCGAAACTCCGCCCCGCCCAGGCCGATCAGCCCGCCAAGGATCCCGACTATCGCGCCCGAGCCAAACGCAGATGCATTACGGCGATTCACGATTTGACCCGTAAGACCAAGGTGGGATCGAACTATGCAGCGAATCGCACGATCTGCCTAGATCAGCGCCGGACGCCGAGGAATCGGGGACGCGCCTCGTGCGAAGATCACTGGGAGAGCGGCGGAGTGCGGCCCGTAAGTCCGCTAATATGTCCGGGCATTGGTGGTAACGGTGATGTAGGGGAGCGGACTTAAATGACGGACGTTCGCATTCGCTCGGCATTGGCGACTGACGGTGACGTCATCGCGCGCATCTACAACTATTACGTCCAGAATAGCGTTATCACCTTCGAGGAAGAGCCAGTCTCGCCCGAGGCAATGGCAACCCGGATCGCGGACGTACAGGGAGTTCCGTTGCCCTGGCTCGTGGCGGAGGTAGACGGCCTCGTAGTGGGCTACGCATACGCGGGCAAGTGGAAGGTGCGTAGTGCGTATCGCTACTCAGTTGAAACCACTGTTTACCTGGCGCAGGGTCACGAAGGACAGGGCATCGGCAAGCGCATCTACGCCGAGCTCTTGAGTCGCCTGCGGGCGCTCGGAGCTCACGTCGCGATCGGAGGCGCCGCCCTGCCAAACGACGCGAGTGTCGCGCTTCACGAGACGCTGGGATTCGAGCGAGTCGCGACGTTTCGCCAGGTGGGTTTCAAGCACGGTCGGTGGGTTGACGTGGCCTACTGGCAGATTCTGCTGTAACGGTCCGCCATCACCCGGAAGGGACGTCGGCCACACCTGAGCGCGGTCCAGCCGCCTACTCTAGCCCTTCACCTAAACCGGACGGGCCGGTCGGAAACGTCCTGTCATTCAATGTCGGGGTCGAGCTCGGCCAGTAGCGGGAAGGGCTCAGTCCGGGAGGCAGCTCCGGCTTTCTCACTCCCCGCGCAGGTAGAACCCTTTCTGGATCTGCGCCCACACCCGTGTGGCGCCGGAATGCACCAGGGAGGACGTGGCGCCAACGTGAGTGGCGGCCTGGAGGCTGGCAACCCAATCGTGCGGCCCGTCCCAGTGGAGTCCGATGCCCGCATCCGACAACGTGGTGGAGTTGGTGCCGGGGACGAACGGATCTTTGTAAACCTGAATGTGTCCGCGGTCTGCGAAGACACTGGCGACCCATGCGCCACCCCGGATGGGCAGGCGGCGGCGCCATTCGAGCGTAACCAGGCCGCCCTGGGAGCCGGTGAGCGCGCCGACATCATAGCCGCGAGCGTTGCTCGGGCCGCCGAGGTAGAACTGGTCCGCGGGGTCGAGGTTCTTGCTGGCGAGCTGGCCGGTGAAGGCAAAGTACAAACCGTCCTGCGGATCCAGCTGCTGCAGCCGCGACAAGGTCAGGTTGTAGTGCTCATCCCGCCCTTGCGTGTTGGCTCCGACGAGGTCCGTGAAGCGAGCCACGTCGTCGTCAAAAGTCACCTGCGCGAAGGTGGCGGTGAAACTGAAATTGCTCACGCCATGAGTGTCGCGCAGATCGCCAGCCAGCACCGCGGTGACGTCGTTCGTATGACGATGCGTGCGGATCGAGGCCAGGTCGATGTCGTCGCGAAGCTGCTTGTGATCGAACTGTAACTGTCCGTAGAGGTTTCCAGCGGTGTGACGGATGAACGGATGAGCCAGGTTGAGGCTGTCGACCTGGGCCGTGCCATGAGCTTCGAGGTCGGCGAGGGCCCCGGAGAGCTGATAGTGCAACCCGGAAGCCGAGACGCCGAGCGTCGTGCCCTGTCCGTTGAGGAGGTACTTGTAACCGAGCTGCCCATAGCTCATTCCAGAGCCGGAAGTGAGCGCATTGAGGTCCAGCTTGTCACCCTGATGGAAGAGGCTGTTGACATCGAATGTGAGAGTGCCACGTGCTCGCCCGGTATAGGCATTCCCGAAGTCGTCGACCGCTGCGACGCCGGTGTAGCGGGGCGCGGGCGTCGCGTCTACCTCCAGGTCTGAGGTCCCCGACTCCGATCCCGGGCGCAGGGTCGAATTCACGATGACCCCGGGAACGTCGGAGAGGAGCAGCAGCGAGCGATTCAGTGTCCAGTCGGTGACGACGGCATTGCCTGCCAGGGGTGCCAACGTTGCCTTCAACGGGCGGTCGGACGTCCCGGACTGGTTGTCCAGCGTGACCTTCCCATAGCGCGCTTCGATGACCGCGAGGGTAATCGCGCCGTCCTTTATGCTCTGCGCCGGTACGTAGGCACGGGCCAGCGGATAGCCTCTTTCGTGATACAGGTCGGTGATCCGGGCTGCAAGGGTCTGCAGGTCCGCTAGGGTGACGGTCTTCCCCTCCGTCGCAGCGGCCAACGCATGCAACGTGCTCTCGGCGATGAGAGTGTTGCCGGTGATCCGAATGCGCGCGACCGGGATGGGCGTCGTGGCCGTCGCACGCGTGGCGTCGGGCTCCTCGACCGACAAGGAGGGTTTGTCGGCCGCCTGGGGAGAGGCCGGCAGCGTCAACTGCTGCAACAACTGGCCGCCGCCGGGAGGCGGGGTCTGCGCGACGACATTATGCGAAATAGCCACGAGGGCCATGCCGATCGCGGCGGCGACATTGAGGTATCTCACTGCGCGGGTACCCGCACGCCGCCATCGACGACCTGTAGAGACAGACCCGATCCGAAGTCGACCCGCGATACGTTGGCTTCGACCACGCGATGCAACAGTTTCCGGTTGCCCGTGAGCTGGCCCGGGGAGTCGGCGGGGGCAACGCCATAGGGAGTCGCAACGGCCGTCGGGGAGAGCTCGAGGTAGCCCACTGCGACCGCGGTGTCCTGTATACCCGTGCCGGTCGCAATGTCCGCAGTCGTGTTCACTGTGTTACTCGCAAGGGCATAGTTCCCGGCATCCGGGCCATTCGCCTGCAGCCCGGTTACCGTCACCGTCTTACCCTTGCCCACGGTGGCGCTCGAGAAATCGGCGCCGCTGTTGCTGAACGCGACGGAGTCACCGTCGACGATTCCATCACTGGTCAAGATCACCTTGTCGCCCGTCTTTCCGTCGTAAACTTTGTTGGTTCCAGTTGCCCTCACGGCGATGGTCTTTGCCGTGACATCGGCGGCGAGCCCTATTGGCTGCGCCAACGCGTAATTCCCAGCGTCAACTCCGCTGATAGTCATCGCAGTCGTCACCGTCTTCCCGGTGCCGACGTTCCTGTCGGAGAAGATGCCCGCCGCACTGTTCCCCAGCAGCACAGAGTCTCCACTGATGAGGCCGGCCAGCGTGGCGCCCGACAGCGCGTCATTGACGGTGCCGTCGTATGCGCGGCTGGCGGCTTGTGTACCCATGACCGTCAGTGGGGCCGGGGTGATGTTGGCCTTGGCTGCGGCCTGAGAGTTATAGGCGTAGTTTCCTGCATCCGCGCCAGCGTCACTGATGCCCGTTACCGTCACGTTCTTTCCGTTGCCGACGTCCTTGTCGCCAAAGGTCGCGGCGGTATGCGCGAAGCTGACGTCGTCTCCGGCTAGAATTCCGGTTGCGGCCAACGTAACGCCGGAATCGTTGGTGTTCCCATCGTAGACCTTGTCGCTGGCGGCGGCAGCGACCGTGACTACCCTGGGTGTGATGTTCGCGGCGGTGGTGGTGCTCGTGTTATAGGAGTAGTTGCCTGCATCGGTGCCGTGAAGCGCAATGCCCCCCACCAAGACTGTCTTTCCGCGGCCGACGTTCTTGTCGCCGAACACCGCGGATGTATTCGTCACACTGACATCATCGCCGGCGATCAGCCCCATTGTGCTCAATGTCACCTGGTCCAGGGTGTTGCCGTCGTAAACCTTGTCGATGCCACCTGCCGCGATTGTTGCGCTTCGCTGGGTGATGCTCGCGTTGAGCCCAGTGGGCTGCGAGAACGCATAGTTTCCGACGTCGTTGCCCGAGACGGTCATGGCCGTCGAGACAACCTTCGCGCCCCCGACATTTTTGTCCGCGAACGCTCCGATCCCGCGATTTCCGAGCGAGACATCGTCCCCGCCCATGACTCCGGACAAAGTGGCACCCGTGAGCGTCGCCAGCGCGGTGCCGTCATAGATCTTGTCGCTTGCCTGCGTGCCCACGACCACCAAGGGTGCCGGAGTGATCGCCACCCAATCGGTGCCCCCCGCGAGGGTGTAGTTGCTCGCCAGGGCCGCGCCGTTGCCGACCAGGTTGAAACCGTTCACCGCCGCGAAGGTCTGAGCCGGGTTCACGTTTTTGCTGGTAAGCGTGCCGGTGCCGCTCAGAGTCAGCGTCTCGCCGTTCACACCATTCAATACGCCGCTTGTTCCGAACAGAGTGGCCGCAGCGTTCACCGTGCCGTCATATTGGCGGGAGGAGGTGAGGTTCAGGATGGCCCGTGAGATATCTGCCGTGAGCCCGGTTGGCTGCGTGAACGTATAGTTACTGCTGTCTCCACCCGTCACCGTCATCGCGGTAGTGACGGCCTTGGTCGAGCCGGCGTTTGGGTCGCTGAAGGCCCCACTGGCGTAGTTTCCAAGGGCGACGTCGTCATTGCCGAGCACCCCGACCAGCGTCGCCCCGCTCAGAGAGGCCAGGTTGCTGCTGTCGTAAGTCTTACCGGTGGCCTGGGTGTTGGTCACGGTCAACGCGGCGGGCGTGATGTCCGCCGTAGTGGTGGTGGAGTGGCTGAACGTGTAATTGCCGGCGTCGTTTCCGCTAGCCGTGATACCGCTTATCGAGACGGTCTTGCCGTTTCCGACGGTCTTATCGCCGAAAACAGAGCTGCCAGCGGAGAAGGTCACATCGTCTCCGGCCACGATCTGTCCGGATGACAGGCTGACCGCGTCATGGGTCGTGGTGTCGTAAGTCCGGCTTGTTCCGGTCGCCGCCACGGTTATCGGCTTCCTGCTGATGTCCGCGAGCGCGGTCGCCACCGCATTGTCGGCAAAGTAGTTGTTCGCGTCCGCGCCACCGCTGATGCTGATGCCGCCCACGGTCACGGTCTTGCCGTCTTGCGCGAGTTTATCGGCGAAGGTCGCGGAAGTGTCCGCAAAGGTCACGTGGTCACTGGCGTAGATTCCGGCGCTGCCGAGTGCGAGTCCGGGATCATTGACGGCGCCGTCGTAGACTTTGTTCGCGCCGGTGGCTGTGACCGTAATGTGCAGCGGAGTGATATTGACCCGATCGGTGCCGTTGGCGAGGGTGTAATTGTTCGACAGTCCGCCGTTCGTGCCGTCCGCCAAGGAGAGCGTCCCAAGGGAATTGAAGGTCTGCGCACTGTTGACGTTCTTGCTGTCGAGCGTTCCGACTCCACTGAGCACAAGTGTTTCGTTGCCGATGCCGGTCGACAGTACCCCGCCGGGGGCAAACAGGGAGGTATTAGCGTCGACGTCGTCGTCGTAGACGCGAGTCCCGATCAAATTCAAACTCAAGGGCGAGATGGTGGCGGTCGTAGTCGCGGTGGGGCTGGACAGCACGTAATTGGCCGCGTCCGAGTCCGTCAGGTTGAGGCCCGCGACCGTCACCGTCTTGTTCGTAGCGGCATTGGCGTCGCTGAATGTCGCCCCGGAAGAGCCAATGGTGACGTGGTCGCCCGAGACGATTCCGCCGGTTTGCGCAGTCAGCGACGTCACCGTCGCGGTATTGGTGCCGTCATAGTCGCGGCTGCCGGCAATTGCGGTCGTGGTCAGGGTCTTGGGGGTGATGTCCGCGGTCGTGGTCGTTGAGGTGTCGTCGACATGGTAGTTGCCAGCATCACTGCCTGAGAGGTGGATGCCGGTCACCGTGACGGTCTTGCCCGTCTGGACGTTCTTGTCCCCGAAGTGGGCCGCGGTGTCCAGGATGTTCACACTATTGCCCGCATAAATGCCGGTGCTTGCGAGGGTGAGACCCGGATCGTTCAAACCCCCATCGTAGGTCTTGGCCGCACCACTGGCGGTAACCGTGATGTGCAGTGGGGTGACATTGACCTTGTCCGTACCTGTGGCAAACGTGTAGTTATTGGCCAGGCCACCGCTAGTCCCATCGGCCATTGATAGCGTGCCGAGCGAAAAGGGCTGCGCGGCATTGACGTTCTTGCTGCTAAGGACGCCTGAACCCGTCAACGTGAGCGCTTCCGTCCCGATACCGGTCGTCAGAACTCCGCCGGGAGCAAACAGGGATGCGTCCGCATCCAGGCCGTTGTCGTAGACCCGCGTGCCGATCAGATTGATGACCTTTGGCTTGATGGTCGCCGAAGTCGTGGCCGTGCCGTTCGCCAGCGTGTAGTTGCCCGCGCCGGTGCCGGCTGCCTGGATCCCCTGCACGTCGATGGAGATTCCGGCGGCCGCATCCTTGCTCGCAAACGCGGCCGAGGTATCCGTGAAGGTAATATTGTCGCCAGGGGCGAGCTGGCTGCTGCCGAGGTTCACGGTAGCGACGGTGCTTCCGTCGTAGTACTTGTCGACGCCGGCGGCGGTAACGGTGATGGTCTTCGACGAAATCGTTCCGAGCAGCGTGGGTTGAGTGAGAGTGTAGTTGCCGCCATCGGTGTCGCCGATGGTCATTGCCGTCGTGACAGCTTTGTTCACTCCTATGTTCTTGTCCGAGAACGTGCCCGTCGAGGCATTTCCAAGGGAGACGTGGTCGCTGCCAAGTACCCCCTGGAGCGTAGCTCCCGTGAGATCGGCCGCCGCAGTGCCGTCGTACGTCTTCGGAGTCACGGCGGTGTTGATTACCGTCAACTGCGCGGGGGTGATGTTGACCCGGTCCGTCCCGCCCAGGAGCGTGTAGTTGCTGCCCAGGCCGCCGTTGGTGCCGTCGCCGAGCGCCAGCGTTCCGAAAGATGCGAAGGTCTGAGCGCTGTTGACGTTCTTGCTGCTGAGGGCGCCGGTTCCTGTAAGTGTGAGGGTTTGACCGGCGACGCCGGCGATCGTCCCGTCGCCGTTTCCGAAGAGAATGGCGTACGCATTGGTCGTCGCGTCGTAGACACGCGTTCCGCTGAGATTGAGGACCCGAGGAGTGATGTCTGCGGTAGTCGAGGCCGTCGAGTTGTCCAGGATGTAGTTGTGCGCGTCGGTGCCGGCGGAGGCGATGCTGAGGACCGACACCGCTTTGCTCGTGCCGACATCCGCCGTATCGAAAGACGCGCTACCCGTGAATGAGACGGAGTCCCCGGCGATGACGCCTGCGCTGTTCAGGATAGGATTGTCGCTCGTAGTGGCGTCGTATTGCTTGTTCTGCCCGGTAGCCGTGACGGTGATGTGACTGGCGGTTATGTTGCCTGTCACGTTACTCGGCTGGGCGAGCGAGTAGTTGCCCGCATCTGCGCCGGTAACGGCCATGGCAGTGACAATGGTCTTGGTGGTGCCGACGTTCTTGTCGTCGAAGTGGCCTGAAGCGTCGTTACCGAGAGTGACCGAATCGCTGCCTAGCACGCCGTTCAGGGTGGCTCCGCTGACGACTGCGGATGTGTTGCCGTCATATACTTTGTCGTGCCCCGTGGCGCCGGAGACCGTCAAGGGGGCGGGGGTGATCTTGACCCAGTCGGTTCCGCCGACCAACGTGTAGTTGGTGGCCGTGGCGCCGCCGTTCGCATTCAGGGAAAGGGTGCCCTGGGACGAAAAGTTCTGGGTGCCGACGTTCTTGCTTACCAGCGTGCCGCTACCCGTCACGGCGAGTGTGTCGCCGTTCAGGCCACTTAGCGTGCCGAACAACGCTCCATTGGCATCGGTCGTGGTGTCATAGACGCGAGTGCCGGTGAGGTTGAGGATTTTCGGCGTTATGGTTCCGAGCGAACCGCTTGCCGTGGAAGGCATGACGTAGTTCGCGAGGTTCGTGCCGGCGTTGGGCAGGAAGTCGGAGATGACGAGCGTGGACCCGAGGCCGATATGGTTTCCCGCGTCCGGGGTCAGATAGTTCGCAGTGGCGGACTGCGGTACCGTCGCACCCTGATTCGGGGCGAAGCCGCTGAGCTGATAGTCCGCGTCCGTCAGGGTGGCGGAGTTGCTGCCGTCGTACGACTTGGTCGGGTTGCCGATGATCGTGGCCGTGATGACGGCCGGGTTGATCGACGCGGTGAGGCCAGTCGGCTGGCTCAGCGAATAGTCGAACGCCTTCGTGCCACCTATGGTGAAGCCGCTGGCGGTGACCGGAATCCCGGAGCCGGCGTTCGCGGAAGCAAAGCTTCCAGTGGCTCCCGAGCTGACGAGGGTGACGTCGTCGGAGTTGAAAAGGCCTTGGAGGGCGGCCGAGCCGGTCGATAGCGTGGCACCTGTCGTGCTGTCGTACGGCTTATCGTTGGCGGTGACCTGCTGAATCGTGAGCTGCGCCGGTGTGATGTTGGCGCGAAGTCCCGTTACGGGTTGCAGGGTGTAGTTCGATGCTCCGGCTCCCGAAATCGAGAAGCCGGTGGTGCTGACGGCGATGCCGTTAGCGACGTCGGCCTGAGTGAAGGTGCCACTCGTCGTGGTGTTCAGCGTGACCAAGGCGGACTCGCCCGTCACGAGTCCACCCAGTCCAGCGTTGGAGATATTCAGCGAAGCGGCGGTTGTGCCGTTGTAAGAGCGATTGTTGGCGGCGACCCCGATGACGTAGAGCGGGGCGGCAGTGATCTGGCCGGGCCCCGTCGCCGAAGTGGCCAGGGTGTAGTTCGACATCAGGGTGCCGGCATCGGGCGTATACGCCGACGCCGTGAGATTAGCGGTGATCGTGTGGGTCCCGACGTCCTTGCTATCATAGTTGATCAGCGCGGACGGTGTGATCACCGCGCCTTCGCCGGAGACAAATCCGGTCACCTGATAGTTCGAAGGTAGCAGGGCAGTGACCGTCGTCCCGTCGTACACCTTTGTGGGATTGCCTACTATGGAGACTGCGAGCGTCGCCGGATTGATGGTGCCGGGTCCGTACACGACGGTCGGCAGTACATAGTTGGCGAGATTCGTGCCCGCGTCGGCGGTGAAGTCTCCGGCACCCAGGTGGGCTGTAACGGTCTGAGAGCCGACGTTGGCGTTCGAGTACTCTCCGACGGTCTGGGTCACTGTCGCACCTTGGCCGCTGACGAACCCGGTGAGCTGGAAGTTCGACGGACCGAGGGTGGCGACTGTCGTACCGTCGTAGGTCTTCGTCGGATTGCCGACGATCGACCCGTTGATGTGATTCCCCGAAAGCTGGGCGGGCAGGATCGTGCCGGCCCCGGAGATCGAGGTCGGCAGGATATAGTTCGAGAGCAGGGTGCCGCTGCCGGCCGTGTAGTTCGTAGACGTGACACTGGCCGTTACAGTTTCGGCTCCCGCGTCGGGCGCGGCGTAGGTTGCGGTCGGCTGCGTGATCGTCGCGCTTTCGCTGCCAACGAAACCCTTGAGGACGTAATCGCCACTCGTGACCGTCGCATTGGTATTGCCGTCATAGGGCTTTGTCGGATTGTTGGTGATATAGGCGCTGAGCGGAATCGCGTTGATGGTTCCAGTGTTCCCCGTCACGGTATGCGGGAAACTGTAGTTGGACATTAACGTACCCGAGGCGGGCGTGAAGTCGGAGGCTTCCAGGGTCGCCGTGAGGGGGATGTTCGTGCCCGCGTTCGGTGTCGAGTACTGCGCGAGAGCATTCTGGGTCACCGCGGCATTGTCAGTGCCGACAAAGCCGGTGATCGTAAAGTCCGTACCCTCTGCGGTCGCCGTGCGAGTGCCGTTGTAAGGCTTGACTTGGTTGCCGCCGAGAGCGATGTTCAGTGCCTTGGGGGCGATGTTTGCGACGACGCCGGTGGGTTGTGAGATCGAATAGTTGCCGATGGCGGTTCCGGTAAGCGCCACACCGGAGACGTTCACTGCGATTCCGTTTGCGGCGTCCGCCGAGATGAACGACCCGGATGCGCCCGCCGTCGAGACACCTACGTTGGCCGTATCCGCCGAGAACACGCCGATCAGGGTCGCGTGACTGAAATCCAGCCCGTCGCTGGTGTTTCCGTCATAGACCTTGTTCGTGCCGGCGACGCCACTCAGACTGAGCCCCTTGCGCGCGATGTTCGCCGTCAGGTCGGCCGGGGCAATCAGAACGTAGTCGGCCGCTTTGGACCCGGTGAGCTGAAAGCTACCGGGCGTCACTGTGACCGCGATGTTGTTGCCTGCGTTCGACTGCGCGAACGTTGCGGCCGCGCCGCTTTTGTCCAGGGAGACACTGCCTGTGTCTGGCGCAATGACACCGAAGATGTTCGCGTTGCTCGTATTGAGCAAGACTGCGTTGGTCGTGTCGTAGGTTTTATCTAGTGCCAGGAGGCCGGTCAGGTTGACTGGTGCGGGATTGATGACCCCGGGGCCGGTCGCCGTCGTGGGCAGAATGTAGTTTGCGAGATTCGTGCCCGAGCCGGCCGTGAAGTTGGTGGATGCAAACGTCGCGTCGACGACCGCGCTCTGGCTGGCTTCCGCAGAGGCGAAGCCCACTGTGCTCGGTTGGCTGACCGTCGCGCTCTGTCCGGCCACTAAACCGTCAAAGTTGTAATTGCTCGATGTGAGAGTCGCCGTGGTAGTGCCGTCGTACCTCTTGGTCGGCGTGCCCACGATGGAAGCGGTGAGCTGCTTCGCGGAAATCACGCCCACGGCAGCCGTGGCTGAAGAATTCGTGAGGCCGTAGCCGTATACCGGAATACTCCCGTTGGCCACGACCAGTGTGGTGGTATCGGTGGAGGAACTGACGGTGATTCCGCTTCCGGCATCCGCCGATCCATAGGTTCCGGCTATGGACGTGACGCTGTCGCCGTTCAGGAGGCCGGTGACGGTCGCATTCGATCCCGCGATCGTCGCGGACGTCGTTCCGTCGTAGGTTTTTGTGATGGTGCCGATGAGACCGGTAACCGTCACACCGGGAGCGACGCTATATAAGAATCCGCTGCCCGTAGAGGGGGTGGGGGTCGTATTCGCTGGTGCGGCGTACTGGATGAAGTCGGGCGCGAGACCGCCCGCCGTGTCGAGGGTCGGGGTGGTGGAATAGACCAGCCAACGGGCGCCGCTTCCGGCGCTGACGGCCGTGGGCCCCGCACTGTTGATGAAATTCCCCGCGGTAGAGAGCGTAACGCCTGCCTGGCCCGACACAGGGCTGTTGAGCGTCAGGTCGCCGCCTCGGGCGGTCATGACGACCTGGCCACCACCGGTGACCGGGGCGTTGACGTTGATCGCATGATAGGCGTCCAGCGTCAGCGTGGCGGCTGCATTGCTCCACGTAATGTCGGAGGCCACGGTGATATCGCCAAGTCCCGACGTTCGCTGCCCGGTACCGCTCGCCGTGGTGGAGGTGGTCTGTTCGGCGACGCTCGTGCCGCTGTCGAGAGACTGCCCGATCGCCGTTGCGGCGCTCGTATCGATCGTCAGATCCTCGGGATCGATGAGCCATGTACCGCTGCGGCCCGACTGTGCGCTGGCGCGAACTTTTGCCGCAGCAGCGATATTTACTGTGGCGCCCGAGGTCTCAATCGATCCGCCGTCTCCGCCATGCGGCGCGCTGGCGTCGAGGGTGCCATCTACAGTGACTGTGCCGGCCCCACCGCCCAGGAGAACGATTGTCCCGTTGTGATTCTCGACGGTCTCGGCCTGCACTGTGCCGGTGTTGTTGACCACACTCGCGAGCACGGCATTCTTCGCCCCGGCGGTCATGAAGACCTGGCCCCCGTTGGCCTGAATGAGCTGACGGTTTTCGACCAGATCGTTCAACTGGCTGGCATCGACCTGCAAGTGCACCAAGTGGTTGCCGTTGAACGTGAGGGTCTGCGCGCTGCCAGCGCCGAGTGCCACGGTGCCCAGTTGGGCGCTGATGACGCCTTGATTCGAGACGCGGTGGCCGAGGAGGGCGACGTACCCGCCACTGGCCGCCGTAATCGTGCCCTGGTTGACCACGGCGGCGTGGTTTGTACCGCTGAATTTCTGCGAGCCGCTCGAATTGTCGCCCACGGCATCGAGCGTCGAGGCGACCAGTCCACCGACGTTGACCTGGGCATGCTCACCGAACAGAACGCCGTTCGGATTGATCAGCCACACCTGCCCATTGGAACGGAGGTGGCCGAGGATCTCGCTCGCCGAGGCGCTGGAGATGCGGTTGACCGCCAGCGAGGTGGCGTTCGGCTGAACGAAGCTCACCGTCTCCTGCGAGCCGATGTCGAAGCTGTGCCAGTTCAGAGACAGGTTCTGGCTGTTCTGCTGAATGATCGTCGTATTGCCGGACTGAGTGATCTGCCCCGACCCGGCCGTGATCTGGCCTGCTGCAGGTGCGGACAGCGCGATGTCACAGCCGAGCGATGCGGCCAGAAGTGAAACCAGAATTGCTGCGGCCGCGGGGCGGACGCGCCGGGTAGTGGCTCGCCTCGAGCCACGCCCCCCGGTCGCTCGCCGTGCGAGCTCCGAGGTGACGATCCAACGGGCAAGCGAAGGGTTCCAGCGCAGGCGGTAGATATGATTCATGCACGAATCGCCGGCGAGGCCGACGCTCAATCGAGTTGGTATTGCCAGACCCGGCGATACGGGATCGAGTCTCGGAGCGGTAGCTCGCGAGCTTGCCGTGATGTTTACGTAGGCCGCATGCAAAGTCCGTGACCGGTCGCACGAGTCGACGCATGGTGGAGTTGGTGCGTGGCGGCGCTCCACGCGGCGGAGAGCGCGCACCGCAGCGCCGTCGTCGCGCTTTGCACTAGATTGCTCGCAACGCAGCGCTGGTGAAGTTGGCTTCATCAAGAGACAAGTGGCCCGGACGACGATCAAGAGCAGACCGGGCCGTGCGATCTATTGCGGCGGAGCATTTCGCTCTACGTATTCTCCGCAATGCGTCATAACGCTAGATGAGACTTAGGACTCAGTGATGCGCGCCACAGTGGAGTGTAATTCCCGGCACTCCTTGGAATGACCTGTCTATCACGGCGAATCGCGATTCCATGGAGGTTGGATCGGTCGACAGAGATCGGGAGGCGAGTCCGCCATGCGGTCGCGTCAGTCTTCAGGGGGAATGTTTGTTTAGTATTAGTGTCTTGCGGCGGCGCACATCCGCGAACGCGTGCGTCGCGCTTTTGGTAGCGGCCAGCGCCGCACAGGCTCAAACGAAGCCCGATGCGGGTACCGTCCGTCAGCAGATAGAACGGCAGCAGCGCACTCCGTTGCCGTCCGAGGGACGGACGCTGTTCGCGCCGCCGCCGCCCCTGAAGTCCATCGGCGGTACCAAGATAACCGTGCGTCGCTTCCCGTTCTCGGGTAACACGCTGCTCTCGAACGTCGATCTGCAGCCCGTGGTGCTGCCGTTTCTGGACCGGCCGCTCGATTTCAACGAGCTGCAGAACGCCGCGATCGCAGTAGCGACGGCCTACCGCAAGGCCGGATGGGTCGTGCGGGTTTATCTTCCGCAGCAGGACGTGACCGGTGGATCGGTCACCATCCAGATCATCGAGGCGAACCTCGGCAAGACGGTCATCGAGGGCCAGAGCAAACGCATCAGCGCGGCACGAGTGCAGAAGATGGTCGAGGCCGCGCAGAACCTCGGCAAGCCCATCAGTGCCGATGCCCTGGATCGCGCGCTGCTGCTGATTGGCGACATGCCCGGCGTGAGCGCGAATGGTCGCCTGGCGGAGGGTAGCAATCCCGGTGACTCCGATCTCATCGTAGCTCTCTCGGACACCCATCTGATTACGGGTGACGTGACCGTAGACAATGCCGGTGCGCGTTTCACTGGTGCCGGAAGGGCCATTGTCGATGCGAGCCTCAATAGCGCGCTAGGCATCGGTGATCGGGCAGACGCCACTGTGCTGCATACGAAGGGCAGCGACTACCAGCGGCTTGCCTACTCATTGCCCGTGGGGAATGACGGCTGGCGCGTGGGCGTCAACGGCACACATCTCTCTTATAGGATCGTGACCTCGGAGTTCGAAGCACTGGATGCCCGCGGCACCTCAACCAGCTTCGGGCTGGATGCGACCTACCCGATCATCCGCTCCCGCCTGTTGAACTTCTATTTCACGGCCGGCGCCGAGGACCAGCGCTTCAACAACCAATCCGCAGGCGAGACCTCCTCTCGATACACCATCCAGGACGGGACGCTCGGCCTGTATGGGAATCTGTTCGATACGCTGGGCGGCGGAGGTGCCAACACCGCCAGCGTGACCGTCATGGAAGGGCATGTCGATCTGAATGACTCGCCCAACGAGATCGCGGACGCCTTGACGACCGACACGGGGGGCAGCTTCCAGAAACTCAACCTGTCGCTGTCGCGCACCCAGACCGTGACGGAACGCTTCTCTTTGTATGGAAGCGTTTCCGGCCAGTTGGCGAGCCGGAATCTCGACTCCTCGCAGAAGCTCTATCTGGGAGGCTCCGCTGGTGTGCGGGGCTATCCGGCCGACGAGGCGGGGGGGGCCGAGGGAATCCTGTTCAATTTCGAGGCGCGCGAGCGGTTGCCCTTCGGCTTCAATGTCGCGGGGTTCTTCGACTGGGGATCCGTGCACGTCAACAAGGACAACGGCTTCCCCGGTGCCGCCTCACCCAACAGCATCGATCTGAAGGGCGCAGGACTCTCGGTCGGCTGGGCCTCCACATTCGGTCTGACCCTCAAGGCCACCGTAGCCCATCGAATCGGCACGAACCCAAATCCCACGATCAACGGCGACGACCAGGACGGCACACACGTCGACAACCGGATATGGGTCCAGGCGACCCTGCCGTTCTGATTCCTTCGCACCGACTCACTTTCGCATTCCGATAGACACACCGATCGACTCGCTCGATACCGGCAGCACACGATGAACAAGCACGCTAGCACGAACCGAATCTTCCGCCTCGTCTGGAACGAGGGTCTTCGTACTTGGATCCCTGTCGCCGAGAACGCGCCGGGCCGGAAGAAGCGCAGCGGACGCTCCTCCACCACCCTGGCCTCGCTGCTCGCGTCGCTGGGGCTTGGGCTCACGACTCACGCGATGGCCGGTGGTGTGCTGACGTCCATGGCGGCACCAACAGCGTTGCCGCCCGCGCCGACGACATTGCCAACCGGCGGCAAGGTTGTCGCTGGTTCCGGCACCATCAACTCCTCGAGCACGGCCAACTCGGCGGTGCTCAATGTCGACCAGACGACCCAGCGCGCGGTCATCAACTGGAATACGTTCAACGTCGGCAGCGCGGCGCAGGTGAATTTCAACCAGCCCGGCGTCGATTCGGCCACGCTCAACCGGGTTCTCGACAGCAACCCGAGCCAGATATTCGGCAAGATCAACGCGCCCGGGCAAGTGTTCCTCACCAACCCAAACGGCGTGTATTTCGGGAAGAGCGCGGTGGTGGACGTGGGCAGCCTCACTGCCACGACCAACAGCATCGCCGATGCCGATTTCATGGCCGGCAACTTGAAGTTCGACCGCAATGGGGCCACCGGCAGTGTCGTCAACGAGGGTGAACTGCACGCTCGCCTGGGCGGCTACATCGCACTTCTCGCGCCCGAAGTCCGCAACGCAGGCATCATCGTCGCCCGCATGGGCACCGTAGCCCTGGCGGCCGGCGAGTCGATCACCCTGAATCTCGACGGCAATCACCTGACGGGTATCACGGCGAAGCCGTCCGCCATCGCGGCCCTGGTGGAGAACAAGTCGGCGGTCATCGCCCCCGGCGGTCTCATTATTCTGTCCGCGAAGGCGGTCGACGCTCTCCAGGGCGGCGTCGTCAACAACTCGGGCACCCTGGAGGCGACGGGCTTCTCGACCCAGGGAGGCCGGATCCTGCTCGAGGCCAGCACGAGTGTCGCGAACAGCGGCACCGTCAGTGCCAATGGCGGGGCCGACGGAAGCCCTGCGGGTAGCGTCGAGATCGATGCTCCGGCGCTCACCAATAGCGGAACGATCAGTGCCACTGGTTTGGTTGCCTCCACCCACGCTGAGGCAGCCAGTGTTGCGCCGGTGGCGGGCGGCAGTATTGCCGTGAACGCAACGACGATCCAACAGTCGTCGACGGGCAAACTGGATGTCTCGGGTCTGTCCGGCGGCAGCATCAAGCTGCAGGCGCTTCAGGATGTCCGCCTCGATGGCACTTTGACCGCCGCCGCGGTCGACATCAATCTTCCCGAAGACGCGCCGGCGCCAGCCGTTCAAGTCCGGCACGGAGGCACCATCGCCGTCAACGCCCTGCGGAACGTGACGCTGTCAGATGCCATATTGGACGCGAGCGGCGCCACGACTGGTGGCCAGATCAGCCTCGAAGCCGGCGGCACGCCGGCGCCCAGCGATCCGCCGGGTGAGCCTCCGACGCTGGCTCTCCTTGGTACCACGGAGCTTCGGACGTCCAGCCGGCGAGGGCAGGGCGGCATTGTCGTTCTGGCGGGCGATCAGGTCGGGCTGTTCGATACGAGCTCAATCGACGCGTCAGGCGCTACCGATGGCGGCAGCGTATTCGTTGGTGGTGGCTTCCACGGAGAAAATCCGTCTGTAGCCAACGCATCCGCCACCTACGTAGATGCCGGCGTCAAGATCGCGGCCGATGCGACCGATAGCGGCGACGGCGGCAAAGTGGCGGTGTGGTCGAACGAAAGCACCCGCTACCTGGGGCAGATCAGCGCGCGAGGCGGAGCCTCCGGCGGCAACGGCGGTTTCACCGAGGTGTCCAGCGAAGGGCAGCTCGACTTCCGGGGCTCCGTGGACACCCGGGCACCGCAGGGAAGCGCCGGAACGCTGTTGCTCGACCCCTACAACCTCACGATCAGCAACGGCACTGATACCAATGTGGCGGCGAGTTCGCCGTTCGATGCCACTGGCACGGGATCCGTGCTCAGTGTGGCGACGCTGCAGAATGCGCTCATCAACAGCGACGTGACGGTAACCACCGGAGCGGGCGGCAGCGAGGCCGGAAATATTGAAGTGGCCGGCACCGTTGGCTGGTTCTCAGACCATTCACTGACGCTGTCGGCGGCCGGGAGCATCGTGGTCGATGCCGGTGTGGCGGTGACTTCCGCTGGGGAGGGAAACATTACCCTGACCTCTGGCGGCGATATCGTCAACAGCGGCGCAGTCCGGACTTTCGGTGGCAACCTCACTGCTACCACCACCGAGTCGAACGGCGGCGCCATCTACGGCGGTGGCAGCTACAACGTTGCAGGCACAGCGACGTTCACCACCCACGGAAACATTGATCTCGAGAACACGGCCAACAAATTTGGCGGCGCGGTATCCCTGCTCGCCGGTGGCAATGTCCAGTTCGTCAATTCTCAGGCCACGGTTCTTGCGGGTGCCACAGCGGACATCAACGGCATCAGTATCACCTCCGGCGGCTCGATCACCACGGCCGCGTCGCCCACGGGTATCGATACCGCAGGTCCGCTGTCGATGACCGCGACCGCGGGCTCGAATGGCTCCATCATCTATACCAGTACGGTCAGCGCAGGCGGCAACATCAGCGTTGCCGCCGACGGCACAGGCGCCGTCTCCCTGGCCGACATCAACGGCAATGCCGCATTTGCGGCCGTTTCCGCGGGTGGCGCGATCACTCTCGGAGACGGCAGTACCGGTGCGCTCACATTCGAATCCGGCAGCGGCACTGTACTAACCGGGATATCGGGCGCGGGCGGCCAGGCCAGCGGCCGAGTCAACATCACCGGAAGCTCGATCACGGTGGACGATTCGCTCGTGACCAGCGGCGGCAACATGACGCTGACCGCGACTTCCGGGGCCGTAACAGCCAACTCGGGCGCCAACATCACGACCACCGCGGGAGCTGACACGGGGACCGCCTCGGGCACGGTTACTGTCATTGCCGCCAACGGCATTGCGCTTCAGAACGTCACGACGACCGGGGCCAACAACTCCTTGGGTGTCGGTAGCAATGCGTCCGCCGTGACCCTGACGGCCACCACGGGTGACATCCAAGTGGGCGCCGTCACTACCAGCGGCGGTGATGCACAAGCCGGCGCGACCACCAATCGAAACGGCGGCAACGCGGGCAATATTGTCATGAGCGCGCCGACGGGGACGACTTACCTGAATGGCGACCTGGTTGCCATCGGCGGTGCGCCGGTGGGCACGGCGACCCAGGGTCTCGGCGGCTATATTGACCTCGAAAACAAGGTTGTGTTGACGGCCGATCGCCTGGCAACCAGCGGCGCTACGTCCGGGGACATCCTGTTTAACTCGACCGTAGACTCGGACGGTACGCCGCGCAGCCTGACGGTGACCGCCGGCATCGGCTCGGTGATCTTCAACAAGGCCGTGGGCGGCAGTTCTCCGCTGTCATCCCTGGACGTGACGTCCTCGACGCAAACCACGGCTCGCGGCAACGTCGCCACCAATTCGGCCGATGGCGTCGAGATCAATGCGACCACAATCCGCCTCGGTGACGATACCGTCGGCAACGGTAGTGGTGCCATAACCATCAATACACTGGCGGGAAATGGTACGGTCGACCTGAACTCGGTCCGCACGTACTTGGATGACGCGGTGACGTTCACTCGCGGAACTGGCGCGATCAATTTCGCCGAGTACCTGGATAGCAAGAGCGGCGAACGCAACGACCTGACTTTCAACGGCGCCGGTGGCGGGGCTGTCACCGTCGGCTTGGACATTGGCAGTTCGACTGCGCTGGGCGACATCCTGGTCAGTTCGGTCACTGACCTGACGTTCGGGCGCTCTGTTTCGGCTAAGAGCCTCGTGT
This sequence comes from Steroidobacteraceae bacterium, assembly GCA_036499585.1. Taxonomy (GTDB): domain Bacteria; phylum Pseudomonadota; class Gammaproteobacteria; order Steroidobacterales; family Steroidobacteraceae; genus 13-2-20CM-66-19. The sequence goes on along the minus strand of DASYDM010000067.1, from coordinate 155,963 downwards.
CGCTCAACAGCACTGGTCGTCTGTCGCTGAGCGGCAGCACTTATGGCAGCTCTTTCGATGGGGCCTCCGGATACCAGGTCGCCACGACCGGCACAGCGAATCATTCCACGGGCGACGAGAATATTCTTATCAACGGGTCCGTGACGCTGACGAATGCCAGCGCGCCGCTGAGCGTGAGTGCGCCCAACGGGAACATCTCCTTCTATAACTTTGCGGCGCTGACCACTGCGGGCGGCGGTATTACGCTGGATGCCGGAGGCAGCTTGACGCTGCCATCGGAAGGGTCACTCAGCAGCCACAATGGGGACATCAGCCTGACTGGCAATGGCCTCGGCCTGATCGGCGCGAGCGGTACCAGTGTCAGCCAGTCTCTCGACGACACCGTGAACGCCGGCAGCGGCAAGATCAGGATTAACGGCGGCGCTGCCGATGTCACGGTCGATGGCTTGCTTTCGACCACGGACGCGGACTCCAGCGGCACAGCGGCCGTTCTGATCACCAATGCCGACGACGTGAACCTCAGAGAGGTAACCGCGCAGACCGGCACGTTGCAGGTGGGCGTGGTGGGGCAGGCCAACGGCTCAATTACCGGGTCCTTGACTCAGTACGACAACACCAGCTTCCGGGGTGTCATCGACATCCACACGCTGACCGCCGCGTCAGCCCATGCCATCTCGATCACCAGCACGGCGAACACCATCGATCAGCTGGGTGCGTTCAGCGTCGGCAGCAGCCTGACCGTAGACGCCAAGGGCCGCAGTGCCGGGATGCTGCTGACTGGTGACATCGCGGCGACCACCGTCAACATCGAAACCGGAAACGGGGCGCTCGTACTCGGCGATTTCGACGTCACCTCGACCACGGGTGATGTCTGGTTGCAGGGCAAGGGCATCACGCAGTCGAGCAATTCAACCATAACATCTGCTGGCAGGGCGACGCTTTTCGGCGCGGACTATCAGACGGGCACGGAGGGTAACGTCACTCTAGGCGGCTCCGTTGTGGCGGCCAGTACCGCCACGAATGCGGTGCTGATCGACGAAACCCTGGCGGTGCAGCTGGGCAATGTCACTGCCGGTGTCCTCGGCACGCGTGGCGGGCTGCAGGTCGGGTCGAACAACGACTACAACAACGGCTCCTATGGCCAACATGGCTACGTCAACGGCTCGATCACCCAGGCGGCAGGCAGCAGCCTGAAGATCGGGCAGTTCGGCCTGTTCCAGACGAGTGGCACGACCCTTCTGACAAATGCCGGCAACGAAATCGGATCACTCGGTACCGGAAATTGGGTCTATCGGGGCGGCGCGATCAGTGTTTACGATGCGGATACCGAAGGCAATGGACTGGTCATTGCCGGTGACTTTGACCAGGGAAATACCACCAGCAATTCACCGTTCACCGTCGAAACCCAAGGCGCGCTGAGCATCACCAATCGAATCTGGGCCACCGGCATCGTCCTGTCCGGCACGAGCATCACGGACAACGGCAACCAGATCGTCAGCTACCGAGGTACGGAGCTGCGCACCCACGGAGGGACTGTCAACCTGACCGGCACCTGGTACGTCAACTGGGACGGGGGCTCGGGCGCTACCCTGCTGATTCGCGATGCAAACAATGTCCAGCTCGGCTATCTCGAGTCTCAGGGTAACGGTACCGGTCTGGGCTTTGGCGCGGCAGGCACCGTTGGCGCGTTGGCTGCTGGTCAGAGTTCGAGCGGCGGCGCTCTGACGCTGAACGGGTCGAGCATCAGCGGCGGCACCGCTACCTTCACTACCGCGCAGCGTGTAAGTGTTGCGAGCACTGGCAATGACAGCGGAGTCACGTTCACCGTTAACGGTACCGACATGTTCGGGCGCGCGCAGGCTGAGACGATCACTGGCGCGAACGCCGCTTCTGCGGTGGGCAGCAAGTACTTCTCCACCGTCACGAGCATCACTGCCAGTGGCGCCACGGCGAGTAGCGTGTCAGTGGGTACTGCTACGGAGCGGGTGGCTGGTAACGTCACGCAGACAAACAGCATCTACAATGTAGTCGGCCTGTCGGGTCTGGTCGGGGGTTCGATCACCCTGACCAATAACAACGGTAGCAACGGCGGCAACAATTTCTCGCAGATCGGAAACCTGACCGCTGGCGGCAACCTGTCGCTGTACAGCAGGGCCGGGACGTTGTCCGTTACTGGGGCAGCCGCCTCGACGGGTGGCAATGTAAACATCAGCAGCGGCTACAACCTGGCCGTCAACAGCACCGGCAGCCTCACTGCCAACGGCAGTGGCAAGGGCGTCACGCTGAGCAACGGGCTGGCGCGTGACCAGGGCAGCGACAACAACGATTATACGACAGCGATCCAGGGCGCCGTGTCCTCCGGCACGGGCGGTGTGGCCATCAATTCCAATGGCAGCTTCTCGAACAACGCCACGGGCGCCATCACCGCCAACGGTACCGGCGGCGTTTCTATCAAGACCTACTGGGACGGGACTCACTCCCGGAACCTGGTCCTGGGCGGCAATGTGACCGCGGGCGCCGACGGCATCAAGCTCAACTCCAGCGGCACCATCAATCAGACAAGCGGAATTCTCGTCACCACGGGCGCGCTTTCCGGCCCGGATGCCGCCGGCGGGAATGCGCCTGGCGCATCAAATCCGTCGGCGCGCGGCGCGGTTACGCTCAACGACAACAATCAAGTCGGCAGCCTTGGGCCGTTCTATGTCTACACCACGGGCGGGGGCGCCTTTAACGCTTTCAGCGTCAACGACGCGACAGGTGGCCTGACGCTGGCCGGCACGATCGAGACCCAGAACGGCGACATCATCATCACGACCGCCGGAGGAGCCTTGAATCTGGCGACGTATGGGGTGTATGCCGGAGAACTGGCCTCGGGCGGCGGCAACGTGTCGCTCACCGGCCAAGGCATCACGCAGGCCTCTGGCACGATCAGTGCCACGGGTAGCGCGGATGGCGCGCCGCGCGATGGCAGCAGTGGCGGCACCATCACACTCACCGGGTACGATGGCACCAGCTCCGGCTCGATCAGTCTGGGCGGCACTGTCTCGACCGCGAACAACACCGATTCCGCGGTGACCATCCGTGGCACGTCCGCTCTGGTACTGCCGAACATTTCGGCGCCCAATGGCGGCTTGAACCTCGGCGACACTTCGCAGAGCTATTACCACGTCACCGGCGCGATTACGCAAAGCGCTGGCACTGCGCTGGACATTAAGACTCTGAACGTCACTGCGGACAGTTCCGCGGTGATAGCGAACACCGGCAACAAGATCGTTCAGCTCGGTACGATCTCTGTGGGCGACAACGCCGGTGTGAACTACGACTTCGACGTCTACAACTCCACGAACGGTCTGTCGCTCACTCATGACGTCGCGAGCGCGGGCGGTGTACGCATCGTTACGACGCAGGGCGGCGGCAGCAGTGGAGCGCTGGCGGTTGGTGCCAACAACGTCTATGCCACCGGGGATATTTATCTGTCCGCGCTGGGAGTGGCGCAGGGGAGCGTATCAACGATCGACGCGAACCATGGAGGATCGACCGGTGCTGGCGGCAACGTCACTGTCGATGGCGGCGGCGGTACGAATAACATTACTCTGGGCGGCGTCGTCAGGACTGATGGGGCGAGTAGCGCGCTGTCCATCCTCGATGCAACGAACGCAACCCTCAACATCATCTCGGCCCCCGCGGGTACTGTTGTACTGGGTACCAGCGGCCTGCCGCTGACCGGAAGCGTCAGTCAGGTAGCGACGACCGGTGTCGTCTCGGCGGGGACGCTCGATGGCTATGCCGGCATCGTCACGATCGCAGCGAGCAACATCGACAACCTGGGCGCCTTCACCACCACCGGTGCCCTGACATTGAAGGACCAAGGCGGGTCGGGTGTTGCGGGAATGGCGCTCACTGGCGACGTCACCTTGGGTGCGGCCAGCGACATCGAGACCTCCGACGGCGCTCTGAATCTCAGCACTCACACAATTGACGCGAGCGGCGGCACGGGCTACGACCTCGTCCTGAAGGGCGTCGGAGTCACTGAGGGCGTCGGTTCCGCGGTGAAATCCACGACAGCCGAGATCTTCGGCAGCACAGGCGACATCAATCTCTTCAGCGTGCTCAACGATTTTACGGGCCAGGTCACCGTCAATTCCACGGGCTCGCAGGTATCCATCCAGGACGCCAACCAGCTGAGCATGAATTCCCTGACGGGGAAGCTCGCCAGCACGACCTCGATCAAGGCTTGGGCCGGTACCAATCTCGTGTTGACTCCCGAAAGCATCACGACCACCTCGGGCAACATTGACTTCCGCTCGCTCGACGGAAATTTGTCGACGCCGGGTAACCTCACCACCGGCGCAGGTAACGTTACCCTCATCGCCGGTGGTACCGTGTCCAACGGTAACGTCCAGGTCAACAATACCATTTCGACTGGCAGCGGCAATGTCACGGTGCAAGCCGCTACACAGGCCAATCTGTCCAACAGCATCACCTCGACGTCGGGAGACATCTCGGTCAGCGGCGATACCGTGATTCATTCCACTGGCTCACCCGGCAACCCCCTGACGCTGCAGACCGGCGGCGCGGGCGACATCACAGTCGATGCCTCCGGTACCGGCGGCTTCGTCATGGGTCAGTACTACAGCTACAAGTCCGGCACCGGCGCTATCTCGATCACTTCGGGGGGCACGGCGGACCTGGCGAACATCACCACTTCGGGCGGCGATGTCACCGTGAATGCAGCCGGAGCGGTTCAGCAGCTCGCGGGCTCGAGCATCGTAGCGAACGCGCTCGCCGTGAAGGCGACGAGCAATGGCGCGATCACGCTCGGGAACGCTACCGACAACGCGGGATACATCAGCCTTCGCAGCCTCAACGCCGCCGGCACGGCCTCCGGCACTGGCGCCATTGTCTACAACGACTTGAACGCAGTAGCGGTACGCCAGGTCCAGACCGCCGGAAACACCACGCTGACGGCCGGTGGCGCGATCACGACGGATACCGTGACAGGGCCGGGTACCGTCGCGGCCGCCGCCCTGAACGTCAAGACCCTCAGCGACAGCGCCGCGGACGTCTCGCTCATCGCGGCCGGAAACGATGTCGGCACCGTTACGATCAAAGTCCGCAACGCCGCGGACACGGCCGATGTTGGCGTGGCCGGCAGCACGGGCAATATCGATTTCACCGACGTTAGCGGCTTCAGCATCACCGGAATCGAGTCGAGCGGCAATGCTGCGCTGACAGCGGGTGGTGCGGTTTCTGAGACGGGGCCCATTGCTGTGGCGGGCCTTTCTTTGTCTGGCACAGGCAGCTTCACGCTCAACAATGCGTCCTCGGGCGTGCCGATCAATCAGGTCGGCACCTTCGCCTCGAATGCGAGTGGGGCTGTCAACTTCTCCAGCAACCAAGCGCTCACGGTAGGCACGGTCACGGCGGCGGGCCCGATCACGGGCGTTACGAGCAATGGCGCCGCGATCACGCTTTCTGCACCGAGCATCGATAGCAGCTCGGGTCCGATCGACACTCGGAGCTCGTTGCCAGGCACTGACGGTGGTGCGGTATCGCTCACCACGACCGGCACGGGCAGCGCCGGCAATCTCACGGTTGGCGGTATCAACACCTCCGGTAGCAATGCGGCAGTCTCCACGAACGGCAATGGTGGCGCCGCCGGCGCGATCACCCTAACCAGCAGCGGCGACACGCTTGCGGTTGCCGGAGTCATCACAGCGCGCGGTGGCGCGGGCGACGGTAGTGGCATCAGCGGTGCTGCGGGCCTCGCGGCGTTGACGGCCGCCTCGGGCGCAGTAACGCAAGCGAACGGCAGCGGCGCTCACGCGATCAATGCAGGCAAGCTCCTGGTGAGCTCGGCCAACACGTCAAGTTTCCTGGACACGGGGAACAGCACGGATTTCATCGCTGCGAAGATCACCGGAGCCGGCCAAGGCTTCACCTATCGCAGCGCCGGGGACTACACGGTCGGTGCCGGTAACGGCACCATCACTGGTTTAAGCACACAGGGCGGCGCCATCGACCTCGGCGCGAGTAACGTCGCCATCACGGACGTCGAAACGATTACCACCAAGGGCGGGGCGTTCTCGGCGAACGGGGTCGGCAGCTTCAATTCCACTGGCGTTACGCTTTCCACGCTGGGCGACATCACGTTCGCGGCCGGTGCGTACAAGAACGGCGGCGCCGTGAGCATCACCACCGGTTCGGGCTCCATTACGACCGGCCCGATCGTTTCCGATGGCGACAGCAGCGCTTCGGCAGCGACGGCTGGCGGTGTCACGCTCAATGCCAATGGCGTACTGACGACCGGCAGCATCAGTGCTGTCGGTGCGGGCACTAGCGCAGGCGGGGCGGTAAACCTCACGGGCAGCACCGTGCGTCTCGGCGGCCAGATCAACACCGGTGGCGGCACGGGTGGCAGCACACAGGCAGCGGGCGGCGACATCACTGTGACGGGGCCGGCCGTTGTCTACGGTGGCGACCTGGTGATGAGCACAGGTAGCGGGACTGGGGACGTCACATTCTCTAGCACCCTGAACAGTGACAACGCGGGCTCTCTCCGCAGCCTGACGGTCTCTGCAGGCAATGGCAACATTGCTTTGGATGGCGCGGTGGGCGGGTCGATCTCCCTGAAAAATGTCGCGCTCAACAGCAGCGCGGGGACGACTCTGGGCGGTGCGGTAACAGCGACCAGCCTGACGACCGACACCACAGGTACTACGACAATTTCCGGTGGCAGCGTCAACACCACCGGAAACCAGATCTACGGCGATGATGTCGTCCTGGGCGCAGGCACCACTCTCAGCAGCGGCGGCGCAGTGACCTTTACGGCGACTGTGAAGTCCGACGGCACGAATCGAGCGCTGACGGTGAACGACAGCGGCGTGACCACCTTCGGTGCAGCCGTCGGCGGCAATGGTTTGGTCGCCGGCGAGAAGCTTGCCAGCCTCACAACGGATGCCGGCGGTACGACTGCCATCAACGGCGGCAGCATTCTCACCAGCGGCACGCAGACCTATGGCGACAACGTCACGTTGGGTGCGGATACCACCCTAACTGGCAGCATTGTCACGACGCAGGGCACCGTTGCCGGCAACACCCGGGTTCTGGGTGTCGCCGGCAACGCCGTCTTTGGCAACGATACTGCGGACACAGTGATCGGAGTGGCGACGCTCGCCGTGAGCGGCACCACAGGAATCAACACAAACACCATTTCCAGCACGGGTTCTCAGACCTACACTGGCGGCGTTGTGCTGGGTGCCGACACCACACTCAGTGGCGTCGGTCTGAACTTTGCAAGTACCGTGAAGTCGGATGGCACGAACCGAGCGCTGACGGTGAACGACAGCGGCACGACCACTTTCGGTGGTGCGGTTGGTGGCAACGGCTCTGTGGCTGGCGACAAGCTCGCGAGTCTCACCACGAACGCAGGAGGCACGACCGCCATCAACGGCGGCAGCATCGTTACCACCGGGACGCAGACCTACGACGACAATATCGCCTTGGGTGCCGACGTCAACCTCGCCGGCAGCACGGTAACAACCCACAGCACCGTTACCGGCAATAGCCACGCGCTTGGCGTTACAGGCAATACGGTGTTTGGTGACAGCACGGACGATGCGGTGACTGGATTGACGACGCTGTCCGTGAGCGGCACCGCGTTGATCAACACTGACACGATCACAAGCAGCGGGGCACAGACTTACAACGGCGCCGTGACGCTAGGCACGGACACGACCCTAACCGGTAGTGGGATTGGCTTTAACGGTACAGTGGATAGCGACGCGACGACCGCGCGCAACTTGAATCTGACCTCGACTGGCGTTGCGGGAGAGAGCTTCGCGGCTGCCGTTGGTGGCATTCACGCGATCAACGCTCTGCGCGTTGAGTCTGCCGGAGTTGTCACGCAGGGTGGCTCCGCGCCGATTCACGCGGCACAGCTTGCAATCAAGTCTTCGGGGGACGTCACCCTCGACAACGCGGGGAATAGCGTCGATGTACTTGCCGCCCTGTTGTCGGGTAACGCGGCGCTGACCTTCGTGGATAGCACGGGGGTAGAGATCGGTACGGTCGACAGCGGTGCCTTGCAAGTGGTAGGCATCTCTGATGGTACCGGCACCTCCAACGTGTCGATTACTCTGGGCGGACCGCTGACTCAGGCGGTCGGCTCCCTGATCCTCATGAACGGCAATGTGGCCGTCGACACGAGCGCGTACGACGCCGGTGACGTCACGGTGAAGAACACCGCAGCGTCTGGGACGCTGCTCGACAACTCACTGATCGCCGGCGACTTCAATCTCTCGAGTACGGGTACCGTCACGCAGAAACCTGGCGCCTACCTGCAGGTGGGTGGGAACTTCAATCTCACCGGCGGGGGTTCCTTCATCGAGGGTACTTCGACCGATAACCTGATCGGCGGTGGCTCTGCGTCGGCATCGAGCAACCAGATCAAGCTGTTTGGTGTGATCACCCTGAGCATGGATGCGGTTACCGGTGATCTGCTCGCATCGGCCTATAACGGGAGTTCGACGACCACTTCGTCCATCACCGCTGCCAATCTCGCCGGCGGAGCACAGGTCGTCAGCGTTTCCGGCGGCCAGAGCATCAGCAGCGTCAATTCCGGCGCGGCCATTACTCTTGGCGGAGCCAACAGCATTGGCGGATCGCTGAAGATCACCACCAAGGGTACCTACTCGAATTCCGGCGCCGGTGGAGTGACCGGCATCGATCAAACCGGCGCACTGAACCTGCAGGATGCATCCTTCACGGTGCAGCAGAGCTCCGTGAATGCGAGTTCTGGTATCACGGGTGCAGGTAAGCTCGACCTGAGTAACGGCGGTAACACCTTCGGCGGCACGGTTTCGATGTCCGCTCTCGGTATGAATGCCACACTCGCCGCCGCTACGGACATCAATCTCGGTAGCGTCAACGCCCAGGACGTAGCGATATCCACGACGCATCGTGTCACACAGGCGGTGGGCGGGGCCGTGCAGGCGGATACATTGCTCTTGCAGAACGCGCAGAGCGTCATGCTGAACAGCGCAAACGCGGTGAATACACTTGCCGCGAGCGCGCTTACGGGTGCGCTGAGCTTTACTAACGGCGAGTCGCTTTCGGTCGGCACCGCGGGCGGCGTGGATGGGATCACCAACAGCGGCTCTGTGGTGCTCGTCACGACGGCCGGGGACCTGGTGCTCGACAAGGCGATCACGGTTTCGGGCGCTTCCGATATCACACTCGCGTCGGCGGCGAATTTCACGAACAACGTGGGCTCGAACGCACTGACTGTCGGTGCCGGCCATTGGCAGGTCTGGTCAGCCGATCCGGCTCTGGATACGGTCAACGGGCTCAGCCCGAACTTCAAGCAATACGACGCTACCTACGGCACCTCGACGGTGCTCGGCAGCGGCGATGGTCTGCTCTACACGTTGGCGCCGCAGCTGGGTGTGTCGCTCACCGGGTCCGTAACGCGGACGTACGATGCCGATGTCGACGCGACACTGACTCAGGGTAACTACACCGTCACCGGCCTGGTCGGCAGCGACGCCGTAGTGCTGGGCACGAGTGGTACTTTTGACAACAAGAACGTCGATAGCGCCAAGACCGTCACGGTGAACCCAACCATCGTGTCCGCGAGCGACGGTGGGGTGCAGGTATACGGTTATCAGATCGCTAGTGGTTCAGCGACGGTCAGCGGTGCGATTGGGCAGATAACGCCCGCCACGATCTCCGCGGTCACTGGTATTGCAGCCGTGGACAGAGCTTACGACGGCACCACTTCCGCGACGCTGGACACCTCATCGGCAGGCTTCACCGGGATGTTCACCGGTGATGACCTCAACGTTGCCAGTGCGACCGGCACCTTTGCCAGTCCCAATGCCAGTGCCAGCCCGATTGCGGTGGGCATCAGCGGGATCAGCCTGGGTGGCGCGAATGTCGGTAACTACACTTTGTCGGCGACGACCGCGAGCACATCGGCGCATATCAATCCGTACGCGGTGAGCGTGACGGGCACTCGTACCTACGACGGTACGACGACGGTCGCGGCCGGAGTGCTGACACTCGGACCGCTCGTTGGTAGCGAGACGCTGACGCTGAGCGGCAGCGGCGTCGCGGCAAGCAAGAACGTTGGCACGGAGACGGTGGACGCTACGGGCCTGACGCTGAGTAGCGGAACCGGCCTGGCGAGCAACTACACGTTTATCGGCGGCACGCAGTCGGTAGACATCACCAGGGCTAACCTCTCGGTGACGACGGGTAACGTAACCAAGACCTACGATGGTGCGTTGAGCGGGAACGGTACGGCGATCGTTACCGGCGGCACGCAGCTCTTCGGTGGCGATACGCTGTCGGGCGGCACGTATACGTACGCCAATGCCAATGCCGGTACCGGAAACAAGACGGTCACGGTCAGCGGCGTGACAGTGAACGATGGTAACAGTGGCGGTAACTACAATGTCAGCTACGCCGACAATACCGCCAGCACGATAAATCGGGCAGCGATCACGGTCAGCACGAGTAACGTCACCAAGACCTACGACGGCACGGCAAATGCGTCCGGAACGGCGACGGTCGTCTCGGGCACGTTGTACCACAACGCCAGTAACGGCGGCGCGCTCGACAGCCTGTCGGGGGGTACATACGGCTTCACTGATGCCAACGCCGGCAATGGCAACAAAACAGTGACGGTCGGTGGCGTAACGGTGAATGACGGCAATAGCGGCGGCAACTACACTGTCAGCTATGTCAACAACGCCGCCAGCACCATCAACCCGTACGCGGTGAACCTTACGGGTACCCGTACCTACGACGGTACGACCACAGTTGGTGCAGGCGTGCTGACGCTGGGACCGCTTGTGGGTAGCGAGACGCTGACGCTGAGCGGCATCGGGGTCGCCTCGAGCAAGAATGTCGGTACCGAGACGGTCGACGCGACCGGCCTCACGCTGGGTAACGGAACGGGCCTGGCGAGCAACTATACGTTTGCCGGCGGCAGTCAGGCGGTCGACATCACCAGGGCCAGTCTCGCGGTCACCACGAGTAACGTGAGCAAGACGTATGACGGTAGCCTGACCGCGAGTGGCGCAGCGATCGCCACCGGCGGTACGCAGCTATTCGGCGGCGATACCCTTTCGGGTGGCAGCTACGCCTACACGAATGCCAACGCTGGCACCGGCAACAAAACGGTGACAGTCGGCGGTGTCACGGTGAGCGACGGCAACGGCGGAGGAAATTACGACGTCAGTTATGTAGCGAATACGACGAGCACTATCAACCCGGCAAGCATCACCGTTGATGCTGCGAACGTCACCAAGACATATGATGGAACTCTGACGGCGAATGGTACGGCGAACCTGGTGTCCGGGACGCTGTATCACAACGCGAGTAACGGGAACGCGCAGGACACGCTGAGCGGCGGAGCGTTCGCCTTCACCGATCCGAATGCCGGTAGCGGCAACAAGACCGTCACTGCGAGTGGTGTGGTGGCGAATGATGGCAACGGGGGCGGTAACTACGTTGTCACCTATGCGAATAACACTACGAGCACGATCAACCCGGCCCAGCTGATTTTCATCGCCACGATCGCGGACAAGGCCTACGACGGTACGACTGCCGCAGCACTGTCCGGTTACACGCTGACGGGCCTGGTCGGCAATGAGACTCTGGACGCCTCGGGAACTGCCGCCTTCACTGACAAGAATGTCGGCACTGGTAAGGCCGTCAACATCAGCGGCATCGCTTTGGCCGACGGCATGAACGGTGGCCTCGCGTCGAACTACTATGTCAGCTCGACGGCGACGACGACTGGCGCCATCAGACCGAAGGTGCTGACGGTCAATGCGGACGTGTCGGACAAGGTTTATGACGGGACCACGAATGCCACGCTCTCAGGCTTCCAGCTGACCGGGTTCGTCGGCAACGAAACCGTCTCGGGTGTGCTGGGCGGAGGGGCAAGCTTCGCGGACAAGAACGTTGGGACGAACAAGGCGGTCACCATTACCGGTGTCAACCTCCTCAACGGGACGAACGGCGGTCTCGCCGACAACTACACGGTCTCCACTGCCGCGAACAGCACTGCCAGCATTACGCCGGCGACGCTGCACGTCGCAGGGGTCGTTGCGCTCGACAAGGTGTACGACGGTACGACGATCGCCAATCTGAACGCCACGGGCGCTGTCGTAGCCGGCGTCTACGGCTCCGACGAAGTACAGATCAGCTCCATCACTGGGACTTACCTAACCAAGGGCGTCGGTACGAGCAAGCCGATCGGCGCCGGTGTGGTGATTCTCAGCGGTGCGGATGCGGGCAACTACACGCTTGTGCAGCCCACCGGCCTCAGCTCGAGCATCACTCCGCGGCTGCTGGCCATTTCGGCCACAGGGGTGAACAAGACCTACGACGGCTCCACTGCTGCGCAGGTGAACCTGGCGGACAACCGGATTGCCGGCGATGCCCTGACGGTGAGCTCGGTGGATAACTTCATCGATCCGAGCGCTGGAACCGGTAAGTTCATCAACGTCTCGAACATCACGCTCAGCGGGGCTGATGCTCAAAACTATATGGTCGGCGGCAATACGGCGACGTACGCGAATATCGCCAAGGCGCCACTCACTGTGACGGCGGTTGGTGTCGACAAGATCTATGACGGCACGACGGGTGCAACCGTCGTTCTTTCAGACACCCCGCTGGGTGCGGACAAGGTCGACGTCAACTACTCTTCGGCGAGCTTTGCTGACAAGAACGTTGCGAGCGGTAAGACTGTGACGGTGAGTGGGCTTACCCTCAGTGGAGCCGACGCGGACGACTACTTCATCAACGCGATGGCGACGACGAAGGCGGCGGTCACGCCAGCGGAGTTGGACGTCAGCGGCATTGTGAACTCGAAGAACTGGGACGGAACGACAACGGCCTACGTCACGCTGACTGACAACCGGATGCGCGGGGATCAGTTGACGCTGATGGACACCGGCGCGACTTATCAGACAGCAATGATCGGTACTGGCAAGCCAGTGTTGGTTACGGGCGTCTCGATTAGTGGACCCGACGCGGGCAACTACACATTGGTGAACGAGAGCTTCCAGTCTCTCGGCAGCATCGTGGGCGACCCGCTTAACGGGCTTCCCGGCACCCTGTCGCGTGCACCGGACGTTCCTGCGCCGGTGGTTCCGCCGTCGACGATGCCTGCGGTGGCGCCGGTCGATGTGACGTTGCCTGTGGATTTTGGTGGCGGCACCGGGAGTGATGGCTATCAAGGCTATGGATCTGGCTACGGGACGGGTTCCGGCACCGGGAGCCGCACTGGTGGCAACAGCGGCAATTCGGCTAGCAGGCTGAGTGGCGGTAGTGGGGGCGGGGCTCTGGGCGGCGGTGGGGCTGGGCCCCTGGGCAGCAGTGCGGGTAGTGGTAGCAGCCTCGCGCGCACCGCCGCCGGTAACGCGACGGGCTCAGCGACAGCCAACGCGACAACGGGTGACCAGGTGACCGTGTCGGTGGTGCGGGACGCTACGCCCTCGGATCAGGGCGAGGTGAGCGTGTCCGTCCCCGAGGAACTGGTGTCCTCGGGCAAGACATTCTCGTTCTCCCTGCCGGCGGGCGTTACCGATGGAGCGGGTAAGGCGAAAATCCGGGTGACCCTGGCCAACAACAAGCGTTTGCCGTCGTGGCTGAAATTCATTCCGGCGACTCGCACGTTCGTGGCGACAACGATGCCGGGTGGCTCGCTGCCGCTGAAGATGCTGGTCAAGGTCGGAGCGAAGGAGTCGATCGTGTCGCTCGTGGAGCACAAATCGCACTGACGCCGACTCCGGCAGGCCAAGAGTCCCCAATCGCCCGGAGAGAGGGCGCCGGGACGGAGCTGGACCCGCAAGGCGACCGAGGCAGGGCGGGTCCACCCGTCGGGGTGGACTACGGGGCCGGATGTTCTGTGGGGCGGTCGCCGGTCTGGGGTAGTCTAGGCATCGACACGCGATCCGGCGGATGATCGCGCCTCACGACATCGAGGATGGCGAATGCCTACGCAAAACCGGTTTTTGACTACGCACATCGGCAGCCTGCCGCGGCAGGAAGAGCTGATGCAGATCATGTTCGCTCGAGAGGACGGCCTCCCGCTGGACCAGGCGGCTGTCGAGAAGAAGGTCGTCGAGGCGGTCGAGCACGTCGCTGCCAAGCAGATCGAGGCCGGCATCGACATCATCAACGACGGCGAGATGTCCAAGCCCAGCTACGCCACGTACGTCAAGGATCGGCTGAACGGCTTCGGGGGCACCGGCAACAGTTTCGCATTCGCGGACATCGAGGCTTATCCGAACACCAAATCCCGGGTCTTCGCGGATCCAGGTCGCAAGCACCGCAAGACACCGGCCTGCAACGGAGCGGTCAGCATGCGGGACGTGGAAGCGCCGACGCGCGATGCACAGCGTCTCAAGGAATCCCTGAAAGGAAAGAAACCGACGGGCATGTTCCTGAGCTCGGCCTCCCCGGGGGTGACCACTTTTTTCTTCCGGAACGATTTCTACCCGAGCCACGAGGACTATGTGTTCGCCGTTGCAGAAGCGCTTCGACAAGAATATGAGGCGATCGTTTCGGCCGGGATGATGTTGCAGATCGATTGCCCGGATCTGGCGATGGGCCGGCACACGCAGTTCGCGAATCTGTCCGTGAACGAGTTCCGCGGGAAGATGGAATTGCACATCGAGGCGCTCAATCGCGCCCTGGTCAACATTCCGGCCGAGAAGGTGCGCATGCACCTGTGCTGGGGAAACTACCCTGGCCCGCACCATTGCGACGTTCCGCTCAAGGACATTGTCGACGTCGTCTGGAAGGCCAAGCCGCACGCGATTCTGTTCGAGGCGGCCAATCCCCGTCATGCTCACGAATGGAGTGTGTTCGAGAGCGTGAAGTTACCGGAGGGGAAGGTGCTGATTCCCGGAGTCATCGAATGCCAGTCGAACTACATCGAGCATCCGGATCTCGTGGCGCAGCGAATCGGCCGTTACGCCAACCTCGTCGGCCGTGACAATGTGATGGCGGCTGTCGATTGCGGGTTCAGCATCCATGTCGGCTCGGCCGGTGTGGACCCCGACGTGGTCTGGGCCAAGCTGGGCTCGCTTGCCCAGGGAGCGGCCATCGCAAGCAAGAAGTTCTGGCCGTCCTGATCGCGGATCGATGACGACGAGAAGTGTGGAGACGGCGGTGCTCGGGCACCGCCTGCGGTACCGTGCGCTCGATGTTGGCACCGCCGATGGCTTGAAGGTGGCGGCCCAGGATTGGGGGGGCGAGGGGGCCGCCGGCGAAATCACGACCGACGGCCGCCCGCGCCGTCGCGATGTCCTCCTGATCCACGGCATCGGTCAGTCCCACCTCTGCTGGCTGAAGCAGGTCACCAGTTCCCTGGCGACGCGATGCCGTTTCGTCACCTACGATCTTCGCGGACACGGCGGCTCGGACAAGCCACTGGCACCCCAGTACTACCGGGACGGCGAACGGTGGGCGCAGGAAGTGCAGGCCGTTATCGCCGCCGCCGGACTCGTACGACCCGTCATCGTCGCCTGGTCGTACGGAGGAAGGGTGACTCTGGATTACCTGAGGCACCGCGGTGCCGCAGACGTGTCTGGCGTGGTCTTCGCAGGCGCGACTTCCAATTCAGACCCGTCAGTATTCGGCCCTGCAGCCCCGCTGCTCTGGAAGATGGCTGACGCCAACGGCCTCGACGAGGAACGGGCGGCCATCGACAGGTTTCTGCGCTCCTGCACGGCGCAGCCGATCCCACCGGCAGAGTACGAGCTGATGCTCGAGTACAACCTGCTCGTTCCGCCGTCGGTGATCCGGGGCATGGTGGGACGTCCCGCTCCCTATGCACACGTGTTGGGGGCACTCTCGGTACCGGTGTTGGCTATACACGGCGAGCAGGATCCGATCAATCTCCCAGCGATGGCCCACTACACGGCACAGGCTTGCCTCAACGGTAAGGCTTTGATTTACGAAGGCGTGGGCCACAGCCCCTTCTGGGAGGCCCCGGAACGGTTCAATGCGGACCTGGAAGCCTTCGTGGCGGAGCTGCCCTGACGTCCCCAAAAAGTCCCCCAGGCGACTTTCCCCCGGGCCCGAGCAGCGGACAATTCCGGGGGACTCTCGTTTTGGTAGCTGTACCGGGTCTATGATCGGGAGAGAGGGGCTGCTGGGCACCCGCCGCGCGGGCGTGCATCCAGCAGGAGCGTCACTAGCAGGAGATCGGCCGATGAGCGGGAATCAGTACATCAAGCGTCACCACCATCTGACCCTGAGTGTCGGCAACGGGCAGGAAGACTACGACTTCCACACCCAGGTACTGGGCCTGAAGAGCGTCAAGAAGACGGCTCTGTACGACGGTGACGAGCCCATCCTTCACCTGTACTACGGCAATGATACGGGCGATCCGGGCCGCCTCATCACCTGCTTCCCAATGAAGCATTCGGGTCGCAAGGCTCGCAAGGGCACCGGCCAGGTCGGCAGCATTTCGCTGGCGGTCCCGGAGACCGCGCTGGGTTATTGGGAGAAGCGCCTGCGTGAGCACCGGTTCGATGTGAAAGTGTCGGAGCGCTTCGGTGAGCGCTTCGTGCAATTCCACCATCCGTGCGGCATCGAGTACGAACTGGTCGGAGCCAAGGGCGACAAGCGCGCCCCGTACTCCACCGGGAAGGACGTTCCGATCGAACACGGGATCAAAGGCACGCACGGCATCTGCGTCTCGATCCGCGATGCGCAGAACTCGGACGAGTTCATGCAGGTGGGCTGGAATGGCAAGAACCGTCAGACCGACGGCAAGTACATCCGTTACGAAGTCGGTGATGGCGGCAGCGGCGCCTATGTCGAGTTCCGCGTCGAGCCGGACTTGCCGGCGGGCAGCTGGACGTACGGCGAGGGCGTTCCGCATCACGTAGCTTTCGAGGTTGATAACCACGACGTGCAGTCGAAAGTGAAGTTCCACCTCGAGGGCATCGGGTTCACCGACGTCTCCGAGATGAAGGATCGTGGTTACTTCGACTCGGTATACGTGCGCACCCCAGGCGGCGCTCTGTTCGAGGCAACGGTGACCAAACCGCAAGGGTTCCTGGTCGATGAGCCGTACGAGAAGCTGGGCACCTCGATGCAGATCCCGCCGTTCTTCGCGAGTCGTCGCGAGGAGCTGCTGGAAAAGATCGAGCCGCTGCGTTACTAAGGCGCAAGGCTCGGGACGAAGGCATCCCGGATGCAGGCGTTCGTCTACAACAGCAATCCGGGTCGTGTGATTTTTGGAGAAGGCACTCTATCTCGGCTACCCGCCGAGGTAGAGCGCCTTGGCCTGTCACGCGTCCTCGTGTTGGCAACACCCGCCCAAGAGGCCTCCGCCCACCAACTCTCCAAGGAGATCGGCGGACGGTCGGCCGGCGTGTTTGCCGAAGCCCGGATGCACACACCCGTCGATGTGACCGAGCGGGCGCTGGCCGTTGCCAACGAGCTCCAGGTCGACGGACTTGTCGCGGTCGGTGGCGGATCCACGACGGGCCTGGCCAAGGCTCTGGCCTTACGCACCGATCTGCCGCAGATCGTCGCCCCGACAACCTACGCTGGCTCGGAAATGACTCCGATCCTGGGCGAGACGAAGGACGGCCGGAAGGTCACCCGGTCTTCGCCGAAGATCCTTCCCGAAGTCGTCATCTACGACGTCGAACTGACTTTGACCCTGCCGGTAGGTCAATCGGTCACCAGTGGGATGAATGCGGTCGCGCACTCGGTCGAGGCCCTGTACACGAAGGAGGCGAACCCGCTGATCTCGATGTTGGCGGAGAGATCGATCGCCGCCTTCACCCAAGGGTTGCCCGGTCTCGTGGCGAATCCCAACGATCGTGAAGCTCGGGCGCAGGCGCTGTACGGAGCCTGGCTGGCCGGCATCTGCCTCGGGTCGGTGGGGATGGCGCTGCACCACAAGCTCTGTCACACGTTGGGCGGAATGTTCGACCTGCCGCACGCAGAGACACATACAGCGGTGTTGCCGCATGCCGTGGCTTACAACACTAGCGCCGCGCCTGCGGCGATGCGAAAGGTGATCAGGGCAATGGAGGAAGGCGGCCGACCGGTCGATGACGCGGCGTCAGGGCTGTACGACTTGGCAAAGTCCCTCGGCGCGACGATGGCGCTGCGCGAGCTGGGAATGCCGGAGAGCGGAATCGAGGCGGCCACCCGGGCCGCGCTCGCGAATCCGTACTGGAATCCACGGGCCCTCGAGGAGGGGGGGATTCGCAAGCTGTTGGCAGCAGCGTACGCCGGGGAGCGTCCATGACGGTTGCCGGCGGAGTGTGCTCATGACGGCTTTCTTGTCCTTGCGGGATGCAGTGGCCGCCAACGTCCGTGATGGCGATTTGGTCGCCATGGAGGGCTTCACACACCTCATTCCTTTCGCGGCCGGGCACGAAGTCATTCGCCAGGGTCGCCGGCGGCTGACACTGATCCGCATGACGCCGGATCTGATCTATGACCAGTTGATCGGCATGGGCGCTGCGGACAAGCTGGTGTTCTCCTGGGGTGGCAACCCCGGAGTCGGCTCGCTCCACAGGTTGCGCGATGCCGTCGAAAACGGCTGGCCGCAGCCCCTTGCGATCGAGGAGCACTCCCACGCGGCGATGGCAAACGCGTACGAAGCAGGGGCGGCGAATCTGCCCTTCGCGGTGTTTCGCGGATACAAGGGTGTGGATCTGCCGAAAGTGAATTCCAACATCCGCACGGTCCAGTGCCCGTTCACCGGGGAGACACTGGCAGCCGTCCCTGCGATCAGGCCGGATGTGACTTTGATCCACGCCCAGCGCGCCGATCGGGCCGGCAACGTTCTCATCGACGGAATCGTCGGGGTGCAGAAACAGGCGGTGCTGGCGGCGAAGCGTTCCGTGGTGACTGTGGAAGAGGTCGTTGACGATCTGCGCGCGCCGGGACTGAACGCGGTCATTCTGCCGTCCTGGACTGTGTCGGCAATCGCTGTGGTGCCGGGAGGAGCGTACCCGTCGTATACGCAGGGCTACTACAAGCGTTCGAATCCCTTCTACAAGGCGTGGGAGGATATCTCGCGTGATCGCGAGAAATTCCGTACGTGGATTCAGGAAAACGTGATGGAGAAGGGATGAGCGCCTTTACCGCCAATGAGGTGATGACCGTCGTTGCGGCCCGAGCGCTCAAGAACGAGGACGTCTGCTTTGTCGGGATTGGCGCCCCGTCCGCCGCCTGCAATCTGGCGCGATTGACCCACGCACCCGACATCACTCTCATCTACGAGTCAGGCACGATCGGTACGCGACCTACCGTGCTGCCCTTGTCGATTGGCGACGGCGAGCTCTGCGAAACCGCTCTGACCACAGTGTCGGTACCGGAGATGTTCCGGTACTGGTTGCAGGGCGGGCGCATTACGGTTGGGTTTCTCGCCGGCGCGCAACTGGACCGGTTCGCGAACCTCAACACGACCGTGGTGGGATCGTATGACCGGCCGAAGGTGCGCCTGCCCGGAGGCGGTGGCGCGCCCGAGATCGCATCGAGCTGTCAGGAAGTCTTCATCACCATGGCTATGTCGACTCGCGCGTTTGTCGACAAGTTGCCGTTCGTGACCTCATTCGGGCACGGGACCGGGAAGGGGTCGCGCGCGGCCCTGGGTTTGAAGAGCAAGGGGCCGACGAAGGTAGTCACGGATCTGTGCGTGTTGGCGCCGGAGCCGGAGACATTCGAGCTCGAGGTCGTCTCGCTGCATCCCGGGGTAACGAAGGAGGCAGCCGCCGCGGCGTGCGGCTGGCCGCTGCGATTTTCAGCTGCTGTAACCGAGACCCCGCCGCCGACGGAAACGGAGCTGCGCGTGCTACGCGAGTTGCACGCGCGCACCCGCCAAGCGCACGGGGAGTGATACGGAAATGCACGGGGCGGCGCAGACCCCGTGCACGCAGATCCTTACTTCGGGCGCCCCTTGAACCCTTCCGCCTGCATCTGGATGCGATAGACCGTCATCGCGGTGTTTCGCACACCCTGCGGCGTTGCCCAGGGTTTGCCGTCCGGCCCCACCGCGCCCATCTGACCGACGTACAGGGTCTTTTTCTCAGGACCCGAGAAGGCGAGGGTAATCGGCACGCGAGGCGTCGGGATCAGTCCCAGGTGCTTGCCGTCCGGACCCAACACATGAACTCCCGTGCTCGCCGTGACATACAACCGTCCCTGCGAATCAATCGCCATTCCGTCCGCACCGGTGTCGCCAGCAATGTCGCCGAACTGGTGTGGGTTCCTGGTCGTTCCGTCGGCCTGCACGTCCCACGCCTGGATGGTCGTGACGTTCGTAACGTAGAGCGTCTTCCCATCGCGGCTCAGCATGAGGCCGTTCGAGCGGATCTCCTTATCGGTCGCGACCGTTGTGACCACTCCCTTTGGATTGACGTAGTGGACCCCAGCCGCAGTGAAGTAGGCGCCACCCTTGCCGTCGGCGATCAGGTCGTTCAGGCGACCCAGCGACTTGCCGTCGCTGAAGCTGTTGGCCAGCATGACCTGTTCGGGCGCCACGATCATGACGCGCGTCAGCTCGGCACAGCTCTGGAAGTGCCACCGTCCCGGATCGGTGCACGTGCGCTGCACCGCATACACTCTGCCCTGGCTGTCCATGGAGACGGCGCCCGGCCCGTGCATGTCCTCGAGGAAGATCTGCTCGTGGTTGGCCGAGTCCAGTTTCCTGATCGAGTCGGACTGCTCCTGAGCGAACAGGATGCCGCCATCCGGCGTTGCGACCAACCCGTCGGCCGTCTTGAAATCGGCCCACACCAGTTCCCACGTGGCGCCCGCGGTCACGACTCCGGGAATCTCTGAGACGGTCGCGGGACGTTCGCCCGGCAGCTGCTGGGCACTCGCAGTGACTGCGAGGCCCAGGGCAACCGCGGCGGCAACGAGGGCGCGGATCGAAGTCTTGTTTTTCATCGCAGTCCCTTTGACGGTCTCAGCCCATGAGCGAGTAGAGCAGGCGCTGCTCGGTCCCATGCGGGTCGTTTACGAGGTGACACTCGTTGTCGAGGATCATCGTTGCGGCCTTCTTGGCCTCGAACGCGTCCCAATGCGGCAGCTCTTTGCAGTTGGGGGTCCCGGTGCGGGCGAAGGCCACCCAGGCGCTGCTGACCTTGTTGGCGAGTGCCTGACGATCGGGCCCGTTACCCAACAGCGTGGGTGCCGTATCCCAGTTGTCGAACACGAACGGGATTTCGAACGCATGCGGAGTGCGCAACTTGCCGTCGCGTACCGGCGTGCGCCAGGTGAAGTAGTACTGGTAGACGGCAGCCTTGCCTTGCGCAGCCTTGCGTTGCGCTTCGGTCAGGATGCTGTGGCGGAACCCGTCGGAGGCGATGATCAGGTCCAGGTCGCGAGGCGAGGCCTTGGGGCGGCCGGCCTTGTACGCGGCGATCACCTGATCGACCTGCGCATCCGTCGCTTTGCGCAGAGACTGCTTCACCCGTGCGTGTAGGGCCGACTCCTCGATGGGGTCGACTTGTGTGGCGGCGAAGAAGGTGACTTCCGTCTCGACCGTGCCGATCAGCAACGGAATGTCCGCCGACATCGCGGGGGCCGTCGGGTCGAAGGGATCGGCCGGAAGCGTATGACCATCGACCACCGGCGCGAAGTTCAAAGGCCCTCCCTTTTCGGTGGCGGCCATCAATTGCCCGATCGGCACCTTCTGCAGCTGATCGACCTGGTTGGGCTTGAGATTGAGCCGAGCCATGTAGGTCTCGGCATTCTTCGTCGCAGCCTCCTTCGACAGGCCCTTCAGGGCTGCACCGCTCTCGACCACGGCCCGATGGAAAAGGCCTTTCGCCGACGGCATCGCCATCAGCGTGCTGACCTTCCCGCCGCCGCCGGACTGGCCGAAGATCGTCACGTTGCCCGGATCGCCGCCGAAGGCGGCGATGTTGTCCCGGACCCATTCGAGGGCGGCAACGATGTCGAGCTGGCCGACATTGCTCGCGTTGGCGTATTTCTCGCCGCCGAGGCCGGCGAGATAGAGATATCCCACCGCATTGAGGCGATGGTTCACGGTGACGACGACTACATCGTGCTTTGCAGCCAGGTTGGTGCCGTCATAACACACGAAGCCGCCGGAGCCGCTCGTATAACCACCCCCGTGCAACCACACCATGACAGGGCGCTTGCCTGAGCCCACGCCGCCGGTCCATACATTCAGGTGGAGGCAGTCTTCGCCCATGGGCTCGGCGCGATCCATCGGCTGAAATTCCGCGACCACGACCTGCGTGAAGGACTCTTGGAGCTGCGGCGACCGAGTGCCCAGCTCGAACGCATCGCGAACGCCAGTCCACGGCTTGGGTTTCGCGGGCTGCATGAAGCGCCCGTCACCGGCAGTGCTAGCACCGTAGGACAGACCTTTGAACGCGTGCACATTGCCCTGCTGCGCGCCACGCACCTTGCCCGATGTCGTGGTGACCGTCGCACCCGGAACGGGCTTCGCGTCGGCGCCGAAAGCTGATCCGATGACCCGTCCGCCCACCAGTCCGGCTGCGGTCCCGATTCCAATGAAGCTGCGCCGATCGATCATCTGTCTCCCCTTTCGCGGGCACTGCCCGCTCAGTGTTGAACCGGGGTGCGGCCTCGCGGCCTTACCCGTGCGACGCATGCGTCGCACCCCCTCGTTTTGACGTGGCGTTCGGAAATGAGCCTGTTCGCGGACTTTGTCAACCGGCGGCCCCGGGGCCGCCGCCTGTCGGCACCGCGAACAGTCGTGGTTGACCGCTGAGCGGAGCGTTCCAGGCAGGTCCGATGTTATAGTCCAATGAACCCATTGTATCTTCGCTGAGGGGGCGTGGATGCGAAGTGTCGTTCTTTGGGCCCGGTCGGTGGCTTTCCTGTCGCTTGCACTGCTCGCGGGCCGCACTGCGTTCGCGCAGATCGATCCGGCCGGCGATTGGGCGCCTCGTTTCAATGAGGACGTGACGGAGCGCCTGGCGGGTCCGGACATTGGCGAGCATCTGGGCCTGCCGATCAACGCCGCCGGCGAGCTGCGCACCGAGAGTTGGGATGCGGCGCTCATGGAGCTCCCCGAGAATCAATGCCGCGCTCACGGCTCGGACTACGGCTGGCGCGGGCCCTCGAATCTGCGCATCTGGAAGGAAGTCGACCAGGACACCCAACAGGTCATCGCGTATCACACGCACCTGTCGGCTTATGGCGCCGAGATGACCATCTGGATGGACGGGCGTCCGCATCCTCCGGACTACGCCCGCCATACCTGGGCAGGCTTCTCGACCGGCCATTGGGAAGGTGACACGCTGGTCGTGGAGACCACTCACCTCAAGGAAAACTGGTTCGGCCTGAACGGTGTGCCGCGCAGCGACATGGCGCATGCGACCGAACACATCATGCGGCACGGCAACTATCTGACAGTCGCCGCGATCACCTACGATCCGGTGTATCTGTCCGAGCCCGCGATCCGTACAACCGACTTCGTCTACAACCCGCAGGGGCAGATGGCACCGTGGCCCTGTGAGTCCGTCAATGAAACGGATCGCGCGGTCGGCGTAGTGCCGCATCACCTCCCGGGTCAGAATCCTTTCCTGGATGAGTTCCCCGCGAAATCGGGCATACCGCCTGAAGCGGTGCGTGGCGGCGCGGAAACGGCCTACCCGGAGTATCAGCTGAAGCTGAAGACGATGAAGGTGCTCCCGCGTCCCCCGAAGAAACCAACCAACCCCGCAACGCCATGACAGCCACTGACAGACCCATTGGCTTTGGGGGGCGTTTCGCGGCGCTGTTGGCCGTGTCCCTGGTTTTCGGCTTCGCAGCGGCTGCGGACGGGAAACCACCCGCGAGGCCCAAGGCGGCTGCGGCCCAGCCCGCCCAGGACGATTCGAAGGACGCGCTCCACCTGCTGAAGGTGCAGGGGAACATCTACATGCTGGTCGGCGCGGGGGGCAACATCACCGTGCAGGTCGGCAAGGACGGCGTTCTCCTGGTCGACACCGGACTTGCGCCGACGGCCGGTAAGGTGATTGCGGCTTACAAGAGTCTCAGCGGCAGGCCACTGCGATACATCGTCAACACGCACCTGCATGCCGATCATACTGGCGGCAATGAGACCGTGGCGAAGTCCGGTATGACCGTTGCGGGTGGCAACGTCGTCAGCGACATCGGCGCGAGCGCAGCGAACCAGGCACAGATCATCGCATTCCAGACGGTGCTGGATCATATGAGCGGCGCCGACGGGAAGGACAAACCGACGCCGCAAGGCTCGTGGCCGACCGAGACGTACACGACACCGGAGCGGCACATCTATTTCAACGACGAAGGCATCCAGATCATCCACATTCCGAATGCGCACACCGACGGTGACTCGATGGTGTTCTTCCGGAAGTCGGACGTGATCAGCACAGGCGACCTGTTCGTCACCAACCATTATCCGTTCGTCGACCTCGCCCACGGCGGGAACATTCAGGGTGTGATCGCCGCGCTGAACAAGATCATCGACATCGCCATTCCCGCGGATCTGCAGGAAGACGGCACGCTGATCATCCCCGGCCACGGACGTTTGTGCGACGTCGCCGACGTGGTGTTCTACCAGGAGATGGTGACGATCATCCGTGATCGCGTCCAGGACATGATCAACAAGGGGATGACGCTCGAACAGGTTCAGGCCGCGAAGCCGACCCGTGATTATGATCCGCGCTATGGGGCGACCAGCGGGATCTGGACGACCGAGCAGTTCGTCGACGCGGTTTACAAGAGTTTGAGCCCGAAAAAGTGAGACGGCCCATGAAGAAGTCAGCGGTTCTTGCAGCGCTCGCGTGTGCGACGGCACTGTTCGCCGGCGCCGGGGCATACGCGCACCATTCCTTCGCGGCGACGTACTTCGTAGATCGCGAGATCACCGTCGAGGGCGACATCAGCTCGTTCCTGTTCCGCAATCCGCATTCCTTCATCAAGGTCAGCGCGCCCGACGACAAGGGTGTGGTTCAGACCTGGGCCGTGGAGTGGGGTGGCGGTGCACAGCTCAATCAAGAGCACGTCACCCGCGATACCCTCAAGCCGGGAGACCACGTCACTGTGACCGGCAATCCCGGCCGCGATCCCGCCGACCATCGCATCCGACTGCACCGCATCGTGCGTAAGTCGGATGGTTGGAAGTGGGAAGGGGTGATCATGTGAGAGGGGGCAGGAACACAGGATGGGCTGCACTGCCGCTATTGTTGGCCGCTTCTGCGGTTGCACAGGCGCAATTTTCCGCTCCGGGGCCACCCCCCCCGGCCAATGCAAAGGCCGGCGCCCCGCAGGATCTGACAGGTTACTGGGTGTCCCTGGTCACGGAGGACTGGCGTGAGCGCATGATGACGCCGGACAAGGGCGACTTCGTCGGTGTGCCGCTCAATCCCAAGGGCCGCGACCTGATGAATCAGTGGAACCCGGACAAGGACACCGCGAGCGGCGATCAGTGCAAGGCCTATGGTGCGGCGGCGATCATGCGAGTGCCGACTCGCCTGCACATCACGTGGGCTGACGCGAACACCCTGCGTGTGGAGACCGATGCCGGAAAGCAGGTCCGTGAGCTGCACTTCGGTGCGAAGCCTGCGCAGACGCCGGCCCCGAGCCTGCAGGGCTACTCGGTCGCAATGTGGGATGGCCTGCGTCCCGGGGGGCAACGCGGTGTGACGGCCACCCTGGGTGGCAGCGGGCCGAAGCCGTCGGGCTATCTGAAAGTCGAGACCGGCGATCTCAAGGCCGGCTACCTGCGCAAGAATGGAGTTCCGTACGGAGCCGCGACCCAGGTCGAGGAGTATTTCGACAGCTTTACCGAAGCCAACGGCGACACCTGGCTGGTCGTGACCTCGATCGTCACCGACCCGGAATACCTCACCGACCGGTTCATCACCAGCTCGCATTTCAAAAAGCTGGCCGGTCCGACGGGCTGGCGGCCCTCGGACTGCGAAGCAAAATAGCGACTGATCCATTCCCCATGTCATTCGATCATTTCCTGCACTGGCTGGCCGACACCCAGTTCAGCTCGGTGATGCGCGACTCGCTTTGGGCCGAACCGCTGTTCGAAACCATCCACGTCCTGACGCTCACGGTCTTTCTGGGGTTCACCCTGTTTCTCGACCTGCGCATGCTCGACGTCGTGATGCGCGGCAAGCCGATCGGGCGGATGTTCGAGCAGATGAATCCTTATCTGTTCGGCGGCTTCATCGTCATGATCGTAACGGGCATCCTGTTGTTCAGCGCCGATCCGGTCTCATTCTGGGCCACGATCTTCTTCAAGCTGAAGATGATCATGTTGGCGCTGGCCCTCGTGAACGTGCTCGTATTCAACTACACGCTCGGCAACCGAATGGGTGAGTGGGACGGGAAGCCGTCTACACCGACAGGCGTGAAGGTCACAGGTCTTGTCTCAATGATCCTGTGGATCTGCGTGGTCGCCGCGGGACGCGGCATCGCCTACGCACTGCCGCCCCCGTAACCGGAACCGAAGGCCAATGCAAGCGATCGAAGTGGCTCTGCTGCATTTCTGCGAGTGGTGCAACGCCTCGTTCTTCGGCACGGGCATCCGCGACTCGGTCTGGCTGTTTCCGTTCGTAGAGATCTTCCACC
The DNA here is from genome assembly GCA_036499585.1 of Steroidobacteraceae bacterium. Taxonomy (GTDB): domain Bacteria; phylum Pseudomonadota; class Gammaproteobacteria; order Steroidobacterales; family Steroidobacteraceae; genus 13-2-20CM-66-19. The sequence goes on along the minus strand of DASYDM010000067.1, from coordinate 129,353 downwards.
TGCTGGCGCTCGCCGTCCTCGGCGCCTGCGTGATCATCATCAATCTGAGTCTGGTGAGAGTGGGCTTTCGGGGCGATCGCACATCGATGCTGCGCCAGGAGCTGCGTCCCTGGATCATCGGGACGCTCGCGATCATGTTGGTGTCGGGCTTCCTGTTGTTCTCGACCGAGGCGGTGAAGTGCTACGGCAACTGGGCGTTTCAGCTGAAAATGCTGTTTCTCCTCCTGGCCGCGGTGTTCACATTCGCGGTCCAGCTGCGCGTCGCAAAACAGGAGGATCCGTCGAGCGCGGCGAGATGGAGCGTCGCGGTAATCTCGACGCTGCTGTGGCTGGGAGTCGGCCTGGGCGGTCGGGCGATCGGCTACGTCACGACCGCGGCGACGGCTGTGAATCCCTGACGCTTGCGACCTGGGCGCTGACCTGGCTCTTGGGTGCGATGATCCAGGACAGCAGGGTGTCCGGGGCGCAGTGAGGGCCCAGCGGCTTGACCGTCGACCCGCGCGCCTGGCGGATTGCGATCATCGGGCGCGACGCTGTCCCCAGCCGATGTTCGGCTCTGTAGACGACGCGCATGCCAGCGTCCCATGCAAGGCGCTCGAGGACAAAGAGGGCGCCGTAATCGGTCATCCCGGCCAGTGCCATGTCGGCCGTCGCAACGGGTTGGGCGCGCCAGACCGGAGCCAGCTCGTGAAACCAGACGTTGGTGAGGTCTCCGTGGAAACTGCGGACATTCATCCGCAAGCGGGTGGCTTCGGCGCCGAATTGTCGGGCTTCGGGGAAGCGTGCGTCGAACAGGACGGTATGGAAAGCAGGTGTCGGTGCGCCCGGTTCGGTTGCCGCGTGCGTAGCCAAAGGCAGTACCGAGATTGCCGCACCTGCCCGCAAAAGATCCCGTCGTGTAACCATCGTGCACCCCCCCAGGTCCCCAACTATAACGCTGTGGCATCATTTCTCCCATGATCAGAACGGTTACCGCCGCACGTTACGTCACCCCCCTGCGGGAGGGCGGGTCGCTGCCGGCCGTCATCGAGGCGGACGATCAGGGGCTGTACGTCCTGAAGTTCAGGGGTGCCGGCCAGGGTCCGAAGGTGCTGATCGCGGAGCTGGTCGCGGGCGAGATTGCCCGGGCCGCCGGCCTGAGAGTGCCGGAGATCGTGTTCGTGGAGCTCGATCCGGATCTGGCGCGCACCGAGCCCGATCCCGAGATCCAGGCACTGATCCGCGCCAGCGCCGGCCTCAATCTGGCGCTGGACTATCTGCCGGGCTCCGTCATGTTCGACCCGGTGGCGGAGCGTCCGGACGCGCTCCTTGCTTCGTCGGTCGTGTGGCTCGATGCTTACGTCAGCAACGTCGATCGCACCGCTCGCAATGCCAACATGCTCATGTGGCATCGCCAGCTCTGGCTGATAGATCACGGCGCCGCGCTGTACTTCCAATACTCGTGGGGCGGCGATGTGAGTCGTAGCCAGGATCCCTTTACGCGCATCAAGGATCACATTCTGTTGAGGTTCGCGAGCGCGCTGCAGGAGGCCGACGCTGCGATGACGCGGGCTATCACCCCTGAAGCCATTCAACGCATCGCCGGATTGATTCCTGACACGTGGCTGGGCGGAGACTCACGTGACGCATACGCCGAGTACCTCATTCAACGACTAAGCGGGCCAAGAGCGTTTGTACAGGGTGCCATGCATGCATGGCACGGGTTGCACGCGAGTGCAACCCCGGACCGACGGTGAGCAGGCGCATGCCAGCGCAAACGGAGGCCATTCGTGCACGCCTCGTATGACTACGCTGTGATTCGTGTCGTGCCGCGCGTCGAGCGCGAAGAGTTCGTCAACGTCGGGGTGATCGTGTCCTGTCCTCCGAAGGACTTCCTCGAGGCCCGTATCGAACTCGACGACCAGCGTCTGTTGGCCTTGGATCCGCACGTCAATCTGGATGTCGTGCACGCGCACCTGGCGAGTATTCCGTTGATCTGCGCGGGCGGTCCGGACGCGGGCCCGATCGGGCAGTTGCCGAGGCGCGAGCGGTTTCATTGGTTGGTCGCTCCGCGTAGCACGATCATTCAAGTGTCGCCCGTGCACACCGGCCGGTGCACCGACTTCGAGGCGACGTTGGAGCGGCTGCTCAACGTGATGGTCCGGCAGACTGCCTGAGGTCCTTTGAGTAGACCGTACGGCCGCCCAGCGCCGAAGAGGCGACGGGTGGCCGATAAAATGGCCGATAAGGCTTGATGACGGGCCTTATGGCCGATATAGTGGCCTATAAATGGCCGATAAAGCGCTTCTGATCGCCTATCTGCGCAGCCACCCGAACGAGTGGCTTTCGCCAGCCGCACTTTCAGCCCAGGTTCCGGACGTTCCCGGCCGGACGCTGCGTCGCTGGATGGCAGAACTCGTCGGCGGGGACCTCGTTGAGCGCAGTGGCACCCTCAAGGGTACGCGATACAGGTTTCGGTCAACGCCGCCGGGCGGCGGTCTTTCAGTAGCTGAGCCGCTGACGCCCTACGGGTCCGGCCCGATAGTCTTTTCCCAGGCAAGCCTGCGGCTTCTCCAGCGGATCGACGCTCCGCTCTATACGCGGCCCCCCGTCACCTACTCTCGGGACCGGCTCGAACGTTACGTTCCGAACCAAACGAGTTATCTGACCGCTCCGCAAAGAGACAGGCTCCGGTCGCTGGGCAAGCGCGCGCCGATCTACGGGCGCGCCGGAACATACCTCCGCAAGATATACGATCGCCTGCTCATCGATCTGAGCTACAACTCCGCGCGCCTCGAGGGCAACACCTACACGCTTGCCGATACGCAGAATCTCATCATGCAGGGCGTTGCCGCTCCCGGAAAACCCAACGCGGAGCGCATCATGATCCTCAACCACAAGGAGGCAATTCGCTACCTTGCGCAGAACGTCGAGAAGCTCACCGTGAGTGAAGAGACGGTGCGCACGCTGCATTATCTGTTGGCGGACAGCCTCGTTGCTCCCGGGCTTGCGGGACAGGTTCGCGAGGATGGCGTCATGGTCAGCGGCACGACGTATTCCCCGTTGGAAGGCCGGGAGCGACTGACGCGACTGCTCGTGGAGGTCCTCGCTAAGGCAGCCTCCGTTGAAGACGCGTTCGAGCAGAGTTTCTTTCTACTCGCGCATGTCTCTTATCTTCAGCCGTTCATCGACGTCAACAAGCGGACAGCCCGTCTCGCCTCCATCATTCCGTTGATTACCCGGGACTTCGTCCCGCAGTCCTTCGTGGATGCCGACAAGACCGACTATCTGCGGGCTACGATCGCATTCTACGAGCTCGACGAACCGGGCCCTCTGGGGGAGCTCTACTGTTGGTCGTATGAGCGGACCTGTCAGCACTTCGACACGAATGTACAGGTCGTCGGCTTCGATGAGATCGCCGCCTTGTATCGCCCGCAACGCAGGGCAGTGGTCGCCGAGATCGTGCGCAACCTGGTCATGCCGGATCGCGTTCCGGCGCTCCTCGACGATCGGCTTGCGGGAATTGAGCCTGCGCACCGCCAGAAGTTTCGCGAGGACGTGCTGGCGGAGCTTGACAATCTCGATTCAGCGCGCGTTGCCGGCCTGGGCATTACGAGGGCGGAGTTCGATCGCTGGCTGACGGTGCGCGACAGCCACTGAGTGACGCCGTGCGCACGCGGCCACCGCGGCCCAGAGTTGCCTCAGCTTGGTGCGCGCGCCGTGCGCGCGATATATGAAGTATAGATCATAAGTCCACCTGCGCCGGTTGCGATGGGCGGCGTTGACGGCAAGGGACGGGCGCGGGAACATGCCGTGACATGCAGATGATTGCACTAAGTTATGCAGTGAAGTGCATATGATACGGATCCAGATCGACCCGATCTGGCGCTTCCGCCGGGATGACACCCAGGAATCCATGGCGGTGATGCTCGACTTGCTGCACGAGGTCCGCGCCACGGGAAAGATCACGCGTGCGGCCGATCGCGCCAAGCTATCTTACCGCCACTGCTGGAACCTCATTGAGAAGTGGTCTGGCTTCTTCGACGCTCCGCTGGTCGAGCGCATGCAGGGGCGTGGTACGCGCCTTACTCCGCTGGGAGAGAAGCTGGTCTGGGCCGGGCAGCGATTGCAGGCCCGTCTGGGCCCGCAGCTTCAGAACCTGACCCAGGAGCTCGAGACCGAGATCAATCAGTTCCTCCCGCACGCAATGCCGGTGATCCGTATGCACGCCAGCCACGGCTTCGCCGTGTCCAAGCTGCGCGAGTTGCTCCTCAAGGAGCCGGATGTCGGGGTTGACTTGCGGTATGTCAGCAACCAGAACTCACTGGTGTCGCTGGCACACGATCAGTGCGATCTCGCCGGCATGCATCTGCCCCAAGGCGAGCTACGCCGCCGCAGTATTGCCGCGGCCCGCGGTTGGCTCATTCCGAGTGTGCACCGGGTCATCAGCTTCGTGACTCGAGAGATGGGTCTGATCGTCAAGCGGGGTAACCCGCTGCAGATCGACTCGCTCGAGCGGCTGATGGACCCCCAGGTGCGGTTCGTGAACCGCGATCCCGATTCAGGGACGCGCCTGGTGTTGGAGCAGCTGCTGGCGCAACAAAACCTGGACGGCAACAGGATCAACGGTTACGAACGGGTCGAGTTCACGCATGCCGCAGTGGCTGCGTACGTAGCGAGTGACATGGCAGATGTGAGCTTCGGTGTCGAAGCGGCGGCACGGCAGTTCGATCTGGATTTCGTGCGCCTGCTGACCGAGGACTACTTCTTCGTCTGCAAGAAGTCGCTGCTGGATGAGCAGCCCGTGCAGCGGCTGCTGTCGATCGTGCGCAGCGAAGCCTTCCACAAGGCGATCGCAGGAATCCCGGGCTACGTGGTGCGCGACCCGGGCATGATCCGCACGGTCAACGAGATATTCAGAAAGTCGCCGTAGAGGGTGAGGGGGCGGTCGCGGTACTACCGCCATGCGCGTCGCTGTCCGCTGCCGCGCTACTGGCGCCCGCCGCGAGGGCGGTGTCGACCTTCGCGAAATCCGGTTTCGTCTGCCGCAGGATCTCGAGGGCCGCGGCCTTGTCGGCCGGCGTGCCGATGCGCGCGAACGTCGGGCTCAGATCCCGCCCCCGCAGAATGTTCGAGATCCGCCGGTACAGGTAGTCCTTGCAGTAGGGCGGCAGCCCCCGGAAGCCCCGCGAGTAGATCATGTAGCTCAGCGGATACTTGAACAGCCGGGTGCGCAGATCCAACTGGCGCAGGGAGCGGCCCTTGGCATCGCGAGCCCCCTGCGCCTGAAACCACTTGTCGAAGCCCGAACCGCTGGCAATCGGGTCGGGTGCGCCGGCCGCATCGACGAACAGCAGTGTTCGTATCAGCGGCTCCATCAGGCTCTTTACAATCTTCTGCGTGTGCTCATCGAGAGAATCCCAGGACGCGGGGTTACTTCCGGGCGCATCGCGGTCGACGAGCGTTCGCGCCTTGAAGTTCAGCCGCGTGATCAGGTCTTCGACATTCGTCTGATGCTCGAAGACGATCAAGGCGACGATGTCGCTCTTGTTCGTGAGGTACGGGTGGGTGTCGAACAACCCGTCCAGGTTGTCGAGATTGCCCCGCTTGAAATGGTCGATCTTCGGCAGGTCGCGGGCGCTGTCCATCTGGATGTTGCCCAGATGGTTGAACTTCCCCTGATGGCCGGTCACGTACCAGCCGCCCCAGCGCTCCTGCAACGGTGTCTGGTCCGTCGTCTCGATGGACAGGTCATCCGTCAGCGCCTCGCCGTTGCGGTTCACGAGCGTCGACATGAAGCGGAACTGCGGCACTCCGCCGCCCATGTTGGAGAACGTGTCGTGGCAGGTCAGGCAGCGGTTGATCTCGCGATCGAAGTGCTTGCCCTCGTCGGGACCGTTCTGCAACAAATAGAACACCGGGCCGAGCTTCGCGTCCATGGCCATCAGCTCGAGGAACTTCGTTCCGGTAGTCCAGGCCACGTAGGCGTCCTCGTTGAAGTAGATGGCGCGCGGGGTGGCGGCGGTGATCAGGTTGAATTGCAGGCTGGTCTTGGAATACACGAGCGTCTGGGAGCTCGGATCGATCCCTAACGCCTTCAGCAGCGAATCCAGGAAACCGCGCGGCTCCGTGTACTGGAGCTTCACCTCGCCGCGATCCATGCGCCCCTGCAGCTGCGCGAAGGCGTTGTCGTGCGGCGTACCGCCGTAGTGGATGACGGGGTACTCAGTGTCGTAACGCAGGCTGCCTGTCTGCGTGGGTGGCGGTCGCAGATCCGCTGGCGGGCGTGGGCCGGCATCTGGCGCCGCCGCCTCCGCGGCCGTCGCACCAAGGATCAGGCTCGAGGCCGCCAGGGCCCAAACGGCGAGGAATCGGCCAGATTTCCATGTCCTTAACGCATGAAACATATCCGTCATATTGGGGGTGGACACTCCGGGTTCCATTCCGCCCGCAGGAAACATAATTATGAATTCATCCACGCTTGCGGCCGCGTCGTCCGTCGCTGAAGCCAAGGCTCATGCCGGCGGCCGTCCCCGTTTCGACCAGAAGCCCAGCTGGGCCACCATCGGGTTGTTCATTGCCCTGCTGGTCGGAGGCGTTGCGTATACGGTCATCAGTCTTCGGTCAGATGTATCAGAAAGTGCTGCGAAAGTAACGGCTTACAGTTCTTTTCTCCTGTTGGGTCTCGCACTGCTGATCGCTCTCGGGTTCGAGTTCGTGAATGGATTCCACGACACGGCGAACGCGGTCGCTACTGTGATTTATACGCACTCGCTACCCCCCAATGTCGCCGTGGTGTGGTCGGGTGTTTTCAACTTCCTAGGTGTGCTGGTTTCGAGCGGCACCGTAGCCTTCGGAATCATCTCGCTGCTGCCCGTCGAGCTCATTCTCCAGGTGGGTTCGGGGGCGGGCTTCGCGATGGTCTTCGCCCTGTTGATCGCCGCCATCATCTGGAATCTCGGCACCTGGTACTTGGGTCTCCCGGCGTCTTCCTCCCACACGATGGTCGGCTCGATCCTCGGCGTCGGCGTTGCCAACGCGCTCATGCACGGTCGCGATGGCACGAGCGGTGTCGATTGGGCGCAAGCCACGAAGGTCGGTTACACACTGCTGCTCTCGCCCCTTTTCGGCTTCGTACTGGCTGCCATCCTGCTGTTGGTATTGAAGGCCGTCGTGAAGGACAAACGGCTCTATGACGAGCCGAAGACGGATGCGCCGCCGCCGGGGTGGATCCGCGGTCTGCTGATCCTGACCTGCACCGGCGTATCGTTTTTTCACGGCTCGAACGACGGCCAGAAGGGCATGGGCCTGATCATGCTGATCCTGGTCGGCACGGTGCCCATCTCCTATGCCCTCAACAATTCCATGCCTCAGAATCAGGTGGTGCAGTTCCAGGCGCTGGCGACGGTGACGCAGCAATCGTTGCTGAGCGCCGCGCCGGGAGCGGCCGCACCCGCCGATCCGCATCAGGTGTTGTCCGACTACCTGCGCACCAAGGAGCTCAACGACCAGGTCGTCCCGGCCCTTGCGGCGGTGACCGGTGACATCGGCGCGCAGATCAAACAGCGCGTCTCCTTCAAGCAGGTGCCCACGACCGCGGTCGCCAACGTCCGCAACGATATGTACCTGACCTCGGAGGCGATCCGCCTCGTGCAGAAGAGCGGCAAGGTCAAGTTCGCCGACGATGCGAACAAGAACCTCGACGCCTTCCGCAAGGAGATCGACAAGGCGACGAAGTTCATTCCCCTGTGGGTCAAGGTGGCGGTCGCCATCGCTCTGGGGCTGGGCACGATGGTGGGTTGGAAGCGCATCGTCATGACGGTCGGCGAGAAGATCGGCAAGACGCACCTCACCTACGGCCAGGGGGCAGCGGCCGAGATCGTTGCGATGGCCACGATCGGCGCGGCCGATGGCCTGGGTCTGCCGGTCTCGACCACGCACGTATTGTCCTCGGGCATCGCCGGAACCATGGCGGCGAACCGCTCGGGCCTGCAATTGGGCACCTTGCGCAACCTGGCCCTCGCGTGGGTCTTGACGTTACCGGTCGCGATCCTGTTGTCTGGGAGCCTCTACTGGCTGCTGAGACAGATGTTCTGATGCAAACATTCAAGCTGGGCGCCTCGGGCCCGAGCGTTGCGGCGCTCGGCCTGGGGTGCATGGGCATGTCTGGCATGTACGGGCCGGCGGATCGCGCGGAAAGTATCGCGACGATCCACGCGGCCCTCGATGCCGGGATCACCCTTCTGGATACCGGTGACTTCTACGGGATGGGTCACAACGAGCTTCTGATTGCAGAAGCTCTGCGTGCCTACCAGCGGAGCGGCGCGCTAATCAGCGTCAAGTTCGGCGCTCAGCGTGATCCTGCCGGTGGCTGGGTCGGATACGACGCCCGGCCCGCGGCGGTGAAGACCTTCCTGGCGTATTCGCTGAATCGCCTCGGTGTCGATCACATCGACATTTATCGGCCGGCCCGGCTCGATCCAAACGTTCCGATCGAGGAGACCGTCGGTGCGATCGCCGACATGGTGAAGGCCGGGTATGTCCGCTACATCGGTTTGTCGGAGGTCGGCGCTGAAACCTTGCGCCGCGCCGCGGCCGTCCATCCGGTCTGCGATCTGCAGATCGAGTATTCGATCATCTCGCGCGGGATCGAGGCGTCGGTCCTGCCGGCGTGTCGTCGGCTCGGCATCGGCGTTACGGCCTACGGAGTGCTGTCGCGCGGCCTGATCAGCGGCCACTGGCAGAAGGGGCCTGCCGTCCCCGGGGATTTCCGGGCTCACAGCCCCCGGTTCCAGGGCGGCAATGTCGACAAGAACCTGGCCCTCGTCGAGGCGCTGAGGTCCGTCGCCGCCTCGAGGGACATCAGCATGGCCCAGCTGGCGATCGCCTGGGTCGTGGCTCAGGGCGCGGCCCACGGGGCGACGATCCTGCCCTTGGTCGGATCGCGCAAGCGAGCTCAACTCACCGAGGCACTGGGTGCCTTGGCGGTCGAACTGACCGGCGAGGATCTGACGCGGATCGAGGCGGCAGCTCCCAAAGGAGCGGCGGCCGGGGAGCGGTACGCCCCCGCGCAAATGGCCAACCTGGACAGCGAGCACTAGTTCACTGGCCGAAAGACGCCTGCGGCGCTTTTGGCGGAATTGGCGGTGGGGCTCCGATTGGCGGCGCGCAAAAAGCGTGGTTTTTGCGCGCGTGCCACACGGTTACGGTCACGTCGGTGCCGTATAATGGCGTGATGCCCGAGGCCAACCCATCGGTTGCGCAAAAGATCGCGCGCTACATCCTGATCGGGCTGCTGATCCTGTTGGGCGGCTGGATGCTGCGCCATTTCCTGCCGGCGCTGTGCTGGGCGGTGGTGCTCGCGATCGCGACATCCCCGATTTATGACCGCTGGCTTGCCCGGCTGCACGGCAGATGGCGTCACATCATTGCGTCCCTGAGCTTCACCACGTTCCTGGGAATCATCCTGATCGTGCCGATCGTGTACGGCGGCTTCGTCGCCGTCCGTGAGGGCATCTCTCTCGTTCACCAGTTCGCCGACGCCACCCGCAACGGTCCCCTCGAGCTGCCGCAGTGGCTGCAGCAGATTCCGTGGGTAGGCGACTGGCTCAATCAGCAGGTCGCCGAAAGATTCGGTGACGCCGCCGCGACGGCCGACGTCGTGTCGAAGGCGCGCCCCACGGTTTTCGAGTTCACTCGCGCCTTGAGCACGCAGGTGTTTCGGCGTCTCGTGACGTTGGTGTTCACGTTGTTGACTCTGTACTTCGTCTACCTGAATCGCGACTCGCTGCAGGCACAGGTGCCCCGGGTCAGCGAGAGGCTGTTTGGTCCGAAGGTCACGAAGCTGTTGCATCGGGCCGTCGATGCGATCCGGGCGACCGTCGACGGAATCGTCCTGGTCGCCGTCGCGGAAGGCGCAGTGATGTGCGCCGTGTACGCGATTGCCGGCGCCCCCCATCCGATCCTGTTCGGTGCGATCACCGGAATCTTTGCGATGATTCCGTTTGCAGCGCCCGTGGCCTTTGGCGCGATTGCGCTGCTCATGTTCACTCAAGGGGCCGTCGGCGCAGGGATCGGCATCCTGATTGCCGGCACCGTGGTGTTATTCATCGCCGACCACTTCGTGCGGCCCGCCATCATCGGGGGCGGTGCGAGGTTGCCCTTTCTGTGGGTACTGCTCGGCATACTAGGTGGCGTCGAGTCATTTGGCCTGGTGGGTATCTTCCTCGGACCGGCGCTGATGGCAGCGCTCGTGTCGCTGTGGCGCAGTTGGGTCGCCGACTCGCACGGAACCACCGACGACGGCTGACCGCGCGGGCTACGCTACTGCCCCGTAATCGACACCCGCTGTCCCGTCACCGGATTGGGGTAGTGGTAGGGCGGCCAGATCGTCGCCTTGGGATACATCTCGAATTGCACTGACGGCGGCCTGTCAGGCGGGTTCGTCGTGCTGATTCCCGGCGGCGGGCGGGGCTGCAGATCCTTCCAGCCCTGGTCGAACGGCGTGAAATACGTGTTGAAAACCTGGTCGTGCTGGAACTTCCAGACGCCGTTTTCCTTCACGAACTGATTCTCGTAGATGCCGCCCATCCACATTCCGGACTTCTCGTAGTTGCCCATCATGCTCAATGCCCTGGCCCGGACCCTCGCGGTCTTGCCGTCTGGCGAGACATCGATGACGGGTTGGAACTGCATGTGGTTGTGCAGATTGCCCTCGTGGACGCCGGGCTCTCCATAGAGGTTCAAGCTGCGGCGGATGCTGTCATGCCCAACATACGTGCCGCGCAACGCGATCTCGATCGTTCCATCCGAAGCGAACAGGTCGGCGAGCCGATCCCATTCGAGCGTGGCCAGATAGTAGCCGTAGCGCATCTGCAGGTTTTCGAGCTGCGCGAAATCCTCGGCACGACCGATGTTGCGATCCACATCGTCGAGCGCCTTCGCCATCGCGGCAGAATCGCTGCCCACCGCGGGGGGAGTGAAGTGCGGCGCCGTCGGGTCGGCAGCGGAGGGGTTCGCCAGATTTCGATAGTGGAAGGGCGCGCTGGTCAGGATCGCGCCGGGTCCTGGGGGCGTGTCGCGCCCCGCCGCCGTCGTGGTCGGCAGCGACGGCTCGAAACTCGATTGGCCATTGATCGTCTTGCCCCAGCCTGCATCGAAGGGCGTGAACATCACCGGGTACAGCGTGATGCGGCTGATTTTCCACACACCGCCTTCGTTGCGGTACTGGTTCTCCGCGATCTGCATGCCCCACTCGTGGAACTTCCCAGCCTGGGCGGCCTGGATGAACACCCGCCAACGGCCTCTTGCCGTTTTGCGATCCGGATCCACGTTCACGATGGGTTGTAGCTGCATCTGATCGTAGAGCCGGCCAGGCTGCGGCGACTCGGGCCCTATCGCGTGCAGATAAGCGGACGCCGCGCTCTTTCCCACATACGTTCCGCGTCCCGCGATTTCGTACTGCACGTCGTCAGTGAACAGGTTCGCGGCCTGGGTCCACAACTGCTTGTCGACGTAGTAACCATAGATTCGTTGCAGGTTCTCGATCTCGTCCTGGTCGTGCAGGCGTTGCGCATCGTGCACGAGCGCCGCGACCCGAGTCTGCAGCGGAAGCCGGGAGGAACTGGTGCTCGACGCCGCAGCGGTTGACGCGGCCGCGCCGGTGGCGCTCGCCGCGGAGGGACGATCGAAGTGGAAGGGGGGCAACAAACCACCCGGCCAGGTCCGATATTGAATCGTGGGCGGCCGATCGGCCGGCAAGCGGGAAGACACGTACTTGCCGCCGTTCACGTCCTCGTGTTTGGCCCAACCCCCCTCGTAAGGAACCGTCAGCGTCTGGAACCAGTGCAGCGACTTGATCTTCCAGACGCCTTGTTCCTTCACATACTCGTTCTCGTATGGCCCCTCACCCCAGGTGGCACTGCTACCCAGCCTTCCCGCTAACACGACATCGCGCCAGGTCCCACGCGCCGTGTGCCCGTCGGGCGCTACAGTGACGTAGGGCATGAGCTGCATGTGCTCGTTGAGCTGCCCGGGTGCGAGAGTGCCGGACTTGCCGCCGCCCAGCAGCGCCTGCAGGTACTGGCTGACACGCTTCTGACCTACATACACGCCATCCAGACCGATCTCGATCGTGCCGTCGGCGGCAAACAGCTGTGAGGCCTGGTCCCACATGCCGCGATCGATGAAGTAGCCGTAGGCGCGCTGCAGGCGCTTGACCGCGTTGAGATCCTCGAGAAGGTCCTTACGATGCTCGAGGGTTTCGATGCGGGCTTCCAGCGCGGCATGGCCCGCGCCGGCGGAGTTGTCGCCGTTGCCCGCGGGGTTGCTGGTGTTGCCCACGGAGTCGCTCCCGTTGCTTCCAGGATGGACGCACGCGCCAATACAGATCGCAGCCGCGGCGGCGGCCGCGCGTCTCAGGTACTTCCCCACTTACCCCCCCCCTCGAATTCTCTACATCTGGTGAATGGTCTTGGTCACCAGGCAGGCGTGCAGGCCTTCCGGTCCGTCCTCCGAGCCGTGTCCGCTTTCCTTCACACCGCCGAAAGGCGCATCGACCGCAGCCATCATGGTGGTATTGATGCCAACCATGCCTGACTCGATCGCATCCCCGATCAACAGGGCACGCTTGGCAGACTCGGTAAAGGCGTAGGCGGCGAGTCCGTACGGCAGCCTGTTGGCCTGCGCGACGACCTCATCGAACGAGTTGAAAGGCGACATCACGGCCACGGGACCAAACGGTTCCTCGTTCATGATCTTCGCGGTAACGGGCACGTTCGACAGGACGGTCGGCTGATAGAAGAAGCCGTCCTTGCCCAGGCGCTCGCCCCCCAGGTGCATCTTGGCGCCATGCTCCATTGCATCACCGATGAACTTCTCCATCGCCGCCGGTCGGCGCGGATTCGCCATCGGACCCATTTGGGTGGTCGAGAGGAGTCCGTCGCCCACGTTGACCTTCGAGGCACGCTCGGTAAAGCCGGCGACGAAGCGGTCGTAAATGCCGTCCTGCACGTAGAAGCGCGTCGGCGATACACACACCTGGCCGGCATTGCGGAACTTGCCGGTAGCGAGCGTATCCAGTGTCTTGTTGAGATCTGCGTCGTCAAACACGATGACCGGCGCGTGCCCGCCCAGCTCCATCGTCGTTACTTTGACGGTGGCCGCTGCAAGGGCCAGCAAATGTTTGCCGACGGCGGTGGATCCGGTGAAGGACAGCTTGCGGATGATTGGCGAGGCCAGCAGATGTCGGGAGACCTCGTCCGGCACTCCAAACACGAGTTGGGCTACGCCCGGCGGCAGGCCCGCATCCAACAGCGCACGCAGGACTTCCATCGCGGAAGCCGGTGACTCCTCGGCAGGCTTGAGGATTACAGAGCATCCTGCGGCAATCGGTGCACCGAACTTTCGGCCCGGGTTGGCCACCGGGAAGTTCCACGGAGCGAAGGCCGCGACCGGACCTACGGGCTCCTTGACCACGATCGAACGCGTGCCCGTCGGACGAACCAGTACGCGCCCATAGGTGCGACGGGCTTCTTCCGCATAGAAATCGAAGAGGTTCGCCGTTACGTTAACTTCGATGCGGGTCTCGGGAACCGTTTTGCCCTCTTCGAGGGTGGCAATTCTCGAGATGTGATCGATACGCTGCCGCAGCAGGGCCGCCGCGCCCTTGAGCACCTTGCCGCGTTCCTCGGCGGTGGCGCGCTTCCAGACCCGGAAACCTTTTTCCGCTGCCACGAGCGCCCGATCAAGATCGGCCGCGTCGACCAGCGGCAGTTCCCCAAGGGTCGCCCCAGTGGCGGGATTCACGACCGGCTGCACCCGGCGCTTGCCGCGGCCGAGCCATTCTCCGTCGACGTGGAGCTTCAGCTCGGGATACCCGGAATTCAGGGAGGTGGCGGAATTTGCGGCGGATACGGCGTTCATGGCAGCTTAACCTTTGGTACGTTGAACAGTAGTTTACCAGTCTGCGCGGGCGAAGCGTTCGCGACGCCGGCGCTGGCGTTTTGGAGGCGGAATGGAAATCACCGGGGGATGCCTGTGTGGGGCGGTGCGCTATCGAGCCACCCAGGCGCCGATCGTCACGCGTCAGTGCTGGTGCCGGCTGTGCCAGTACCTGGGTGCCGGGAGCTCGACGGTGAACGTCTGCTTCCAAACCGTTGCCCTGCACATCCAGGGCGAACTGGCGGACTATCGCAGCGTTGCCGATAGCGGCAACGTCATGCACCGCCGCTTCTGCCCCAAGTGCGGTACCCCTATGTTCAGCGAGGCCGAGAGTCGGCCACACCTGCTCTTCGTGCGCGCCGGTACGTTGGATGACGCGGAGATTGCACGGCCCTCCGCGACTATCTGGGTTTCCCAGGCGCCGACGTGGGCATGCCACGACCCAGATGTTCCGCAGATCGCGGCACAGCCGCCCCCGGCGGCCTGAGAGCGCGTAGTTCCACTTATCGCGTTGCACCTACAGGCGACTGCGCGCCGCACCGGTCCGCTGGGTGGATCACTTCGTCTCCCGCTGCCGCGGGCGCTGCCGTGCGCATGCGACGCTGCCTTACCATGTTCTCAACTGATCGAACGGGGGCGGGTCATGACTGGAAAGTTTCGCAAGATCGCGGTCGAGGAAGCGTTTTCGATTCCCGAGATCGCGAAGGAGATGCAGAAGGTCGCGCGCTCGCCCAGTGACAGCCTCGACATGCCTCTGGTGAAGGGAATCTACGACGGCGACCCTGGTTACGGCCGGCTCGGCTTCCTCGACGGCCTGCTGGATCTGGAAGAGCGCCGGTTGCCTGACATGGACAAGAACGGCGTGGACATGCAACTGATGCTGCTCACCGCGCCTGGCGTGCAGATGTTCGACGCCGACACCGCCACAGAGCTCGCCACCGTGGCGAACGATCGCATTGCCGAGTTGATTTCCCGTCATCCCACGCGGTTTGCGGCCCTCGCGAGCTTCGCCCCGCAGTCGCCGAAGCGCGCGGTGAAGGAAATGGAGCGTTCGATCCGCCAATTGAAGCTCAACGGCTTCGTGGTCAACTCCCATACCAACGGCGAATATCTGGACGATCAGAAGTACTGGCCGATCCTCGAGGCCGCCGAAGCGCTGGATCGATGCCTATACATTCATCCGCGCGCTCCGTCGGAGGGGCCGCAGATGTTCTCCCACTACGGCATGGATTCGGCGATGTGGTCGTATGGCATGGAGGTTGGAAGCCACGCCGTGAAGATGATGGCCTCGGGCGTGTTCGATCGGTTCCCGAAGCTGAAGATCTGCATCGGCCACATGGGCGAGGCGGTGCATTTCTGGCTCTGGCGCCTGTCGTTCATGAACAAGCGCTCGCAAGGCACCGGCCGGGCCCCGAAGACCCAGCTGACGATGGATGAGTACTTCCGCCGCAACTTCGTGATCACCACCAGCGGCGTGGAGGATCCGCTCGCGCTCGAGTACTCGATCAAGAAGCTCGGTGCCGACAGCGTCCTGTGGGCGATCGACTATCCGTATCAGCCCTCGGCGCCCGCTGTGGCGTTCATGGATGACGCGCCGATTTCGGATGCGGACAAGGCGAAGATCTACGGGAAGAACGCGGAGCGCATTTTCCACATCAAGCCGGCGTAGCGGCGAGAGTGGCTCGCGCCGCGCGCAGTTAGCGTGACGCGCCGGGCGCGATCGCCTGGTCGACCCATTCGATCCAATGCAGGACGGGCGTTTGGGTACCTGTCTGCAGGTGGCCGATGCAGCCGATGTTGGCGGAGAGGATGACGTCAGGTGACCGCCGCACCAGATTTTCCAGTTTGCGATCCCGCAGCGTTGTCGAGAGATCCCGCTGCAGCAGCGAGTAAGTGCCGGAGGATCCGCAACACAGATGAGGCTCCCCCACCGGTAGCACTTCGGCGCCCAGGGCCGTGAGAATCCTCTCGACTTCGCCGCGAATCTTGAGCCTATGTTGGAGCGTGCACGGGGCCTGGAACGCCACGCGGCGATGGGGCGACAAGGAAACACCTGGCGATCGCGGGGTGCTGCCGGCGCCCTTCGCGGCCAGCGCCGTCAGCGCGGGTAGCGAGCTCGCCAGAAATTCCACGGGGTCATGTGCAAGTTCTGACACCCTGCGCGCCTTGTCCGCATAGGCTGGGTCCGTCCGCAGAAGGTGCCCGTAGTCCCGCACGATCACCCCGCACCCCGATGCATTGACCAGAATGGCCTCGACCGTGTTGGCCTCGATGGACGGCCACCAGGCGTCGATATTCCGGCGAGCGTTGTCGAGCGCACCCGCTTCGTCGTCAGCGTGCAAGCGGATACCGCCGCAACAGCCGGACTTCGCGGCAACGACTGTCTTCACGCCGATGGCGTCCAGGACTCGGGCGGTCGCGGCGTCGATGGAGGGTTGCATGGCCGGCTGTACGCAGCCGTTCAGCAGCAGCACGGCCCGATCGTGGTTTGCGGCCGGTATGCGGCCGACGGGTCTGGCCACTCCGACCTTGGATCGCAACCCGGCGGGCAGGGTCCACGATACCGCTCGTGCCAACCCCAGCGCGGTTGCGAACAACCAGCGACGAGTGAGACCTTCACGAAGAACCCACCGAGCCGCGCGCTCACGCCACGGACGCTCCACGCGCTCATGAACGGCGGCGCGGCCGATGTCCAGCAGATGTCGATATTCGACACCCGACGGGCACGTTGTCTCGCAGCTGCTGCATGTCAGACATCGGTCCAGATGCAGTTGGGTCTCTCGCGTGGGTTGCGCACCCTCGAGCACCTGTTTGATCTGGTAAATCCGACCGCGCGGGCTGTCGAGCTCATCGCCGAGCACCTGATAGGTAGGGCAGGTCGCCAGGCAGAAGCCGCAGTGAACGCATGCACGCAGGATGCGATCCGCCGTAGCGCCGTCGGGCGTGTCCTGAATCCAGTCTGCGAGACGAGTTTCCACGGAGGTTAGTGCGACGTGCGATGGCCGGGAGTGCGTGCGAGCATCATAGGCCGGCGACCAGGCGGCCGCGGTTGAAGATGCCACGGGGATCGAAGCGCTGCTTCAACTTGCGGTGAATCTCCGCCACTACGGGCGATAGGGGGTGAAATCGGGCTGAGGACGTGGCGTTCCCCGCCCAGACGAGTGCCGTTCCACCGCACGCTGCGGCGCGTGAGCGAACCTCGTCCGTGCCATTTGCATACCAACGCAACGCGCCTCCCCACTCAACGAGCGTTGTCGCCTCCACCGCGAGCGGTGGGGCTGTGGAGGGCACCGATGCCCGCCAAACGG
Source organism: Steroidobacteraceae bacterium (assembly GCA_036499585.1). GTDB lineage: Bacteria > Pseudomonadota > Gammaproteobacteria > Steroidobacterales > Steroidobacteraceae > 13-2-20CM-66-19. The sequence goes on along the minus strand of DASYDM010000067.1, from coordinate 112,125 downwards.
TCTGCGCGGAGAAGAACGGATGTGACTGATGCCGCAGGCTATCCCAGAAGGTAGCCGCGACAGCGTCCTCGACGATGGCGCCACCCAGGCGATCCAGCCCGGCTGCGACGGCAGGCTCGGCTCCTGACAAGCGAATCCAAGCCACTCCATCGACCCAGGTGGCCGCGGAGATCGGCAGGGGCAGACTGCCTGAACGATTGAACACATCGATCGCCTCACCCTGCGTGAGGCGAAGTTGCAGCGTTCGCTCGCAGCGGGGTCGAGGCAGGACTTTGAGCGAGACCTCTGTCATCACACCGAGTATGCCCAGCGAGCCACACAGGAGTCGGGCGACATCGAATCCGGCGACGTTCTTCATCACACTGCCGCCGAAGCGAAGCTCTTCGCCCTCTGCCGTCAGCAATCGGGCACCTAACACGAAGTCGCGGGCGGCGCCGACCTGCATCCGTCGCGGGCCGGAAAGGCCGGCGGCGATGGCGCCACCCAGGGTGGGGCTTGTGGGGGCGCCGTGATCCCCCGGCCGGGCCGGGCGCAGGCTATGTTGGAAAGCCGGGGGCTCGAATGCGAGGAACTGACCTCGGGCGGTGAGCGCCTCCTCGATCTCCGCGATCGGCGTCCCGCAGCGCGCCGTCACCACCAGCTCCGAGGGCTCGTAGTCGACGATACCGCTGTGAGAGCGAAGGTCGAGGATTTCGCCTTCGAAGGCTTCCCCGTAGAAGTCTTTCGTTCCCGAGCCTCGCAAGCGCAAGGGTGTGGCTGCGTCGTTTGCCGCGACCACGCGGTCACGAATCTCTTTCAACGACGAGCTCATGTCAGAACCGCGGCAGGTCGGGGTGCGGGAGCGTTCCGTGCCGCACGTGCATCTTCCCGTACTCGGCGCAGCGCGCGAGCGTAGGGATCGCCTTGCCCGGATTCAGGAGGCCGGCGGCATCGAAAGCCTTCTTGACCGCAAAGAAGGCGGCGCGCTCGGCAGGGGAGAACTGCACACACATGGAATTGATTTTCTCGATACCCACGCCGTGCTCGCCGGTGATGGTCCCTCCGAGCTCGACGCACAGCTCCAGAATTTCCGCGCCAAAACGATCCGCGCGCTCCCACTCGCCGCTGCGATTGGCGTCGAACAGAATCAGAGGATGCAGGTTGCCGTCGCCGGCGTGAAATACGTTCATGCAACGCAGGCCGTACCGTTCCTCCATCTGCTCGATCGCCTTGAGCATGTGCCCGAGGCGCTTGCGCGGGATAGTGCCGTCCATGCAGTAGTAGTCGGGGGAAACGCGGCCCGCCGCGGGGAACGCGTTCTTGCGCCCTGACCAGAACCTCAGGCGCTCCGTCTCCGATCCCGAGACGGCGATGGCCGTCGCCCCGGCGTTTCGCAGGACGCGCTCCACTTCGGCCACTTCCGCGGCGACTTCGGTGGCGGTGCCGTCCGCCTCTGACAAAAGAATCGCAGCGGCTGACAGGTCGTAGCCGGCCTTCACGAAGGGCTCGACCGCTGCGCTGGCTTTGCGGTCCATCATCTCGAGTCCGGCAGGGATGATTCCGGCGGCGATGATGGCTGCTACCGCGTCGCCCGCTTTACCCACATCGTCGAACGACGCCATCACGACCTGCGCGTGCGGCGGTTTCGGAACGAGCTTGAGTAGGACTTCCGTCACGACGATCAGCAAGCCTTCGGAACCGATACTCAGCGCCAACAGGTCCAGGCCGGGACTGTCGAGCGCGGCGCTTCCCAACTCGATTGACTCACCGTCGATGGTGTAGCCACGAAGCCCCAGCACATTGTGAACCGTGAGTCCGTACTTGAGGCAGTGAACCCCACCAGAGTTTTCGGCGACGTTGCCGCCAATCGTGCAGGCAAGTTGTGACGACGGATCCGGCGCGTAGTACAAACCGTAGGGAGCTGAAGCATCGGATACAGCGAGGTTGCGCACCCCGGGTTGCACGCGCGCGGTGCGTGCTACAGGGTCGATGTCGAGAATCTGGTTGAGGCGAGCGAGCGAAAGAATGACGCCGAACGGGTGTGGCATCGCACCGCCGGAGAGACCAGTGCCGGCGCCCCGCGCGATGACCGGCACATTGAAGCGGCGACACGTGACGAGTACGTCGCGGACCTGAGCTTCGTTCTGCGGCAATGCGACGGCCATGGGAAGCCGGCGGAATGCCGTCAGCCCATCACACTCGTATGGACGGAGCTCGCTTTGTTCAGACAGGAGGCAGCCGGTGGGTAGCACCGTGCGAAGCGCGTCGATGACCGCGTGTTGCTGGTCAGTCGAGAGCTTCCGCCCGGGATCACTCCAAGTCGGCTCGTCTGCGGCGCCACTCATCCGCGCATTATAGGCGGTAAAAGGCGCGCCTTTTACCGATGGATCAGCGCAGGACGGCGAGGCGAGCCAAGTTCGCCTGAACAGCCTGGCTGCCCGCGGCCTCGTGCGCGTACCAGCGACGCATGGCGTCCGCGAGAGTTGTGCACAGTTCGACTGCGTGCGTGCCTTCTGCGTTCAACGTACGTGTTCGGTCCGATGGGAAACGGCTGGGAGGTGTGCGAGCGAGTCGACGCAGACGAAACCGCCGCAGGGACCCTGCAGGAACTGACTCTGTCTTGTCCTCACCCGATAGCCCAGTCATCAGAGACCGAGTGACGCGCTCGAGATCGACGTGAGACTCGCTCTCAGTCTTGAGCGGTCGTATCCAATCAGTACACCACTGAAGCACGCGTTCGCCAGACATCCGCATCTGTGCGTCGGAGAGTGCAACGGCCACTCGTGGGAGATCGCTCGCTTCGCGAATGGCGACTTCCCAGTTCTGCTCATCGAGTAGTTGCTCGATGTCGGCCAGGTAGTTGGTGAGCATCTTCGAGCTCGAGGGCGGAACCCTCGGGCTCGATTTCAAAATCGACGGCTTGGAAGGCGTCGTATCACGCTGGGGAGCGTGGTGATCGTGCATGCGCTTTACCTCAAGACTGCGCTGTTCGTCTGGAACGTACTAGCGTGCGACGTTTCGTGCGGCGCAACGCTCTACGCTTCGTGCGTCGCGGGACGTTGGTAGCGGTTCGTCTGCCACCCCCGTCAACTTTGCGCGCTTTTCGGCGCGCTCGTTTCCAGATCTTTCGCGTGGAAGACGCAAGTTTGCGGGCCCTCTTGGACTCGCGCTTGGCTTCCTTCAATCGTTTGCGTGCACGCTTCAGCTCTTCCTTGGCAATGCGCACTCGCTGCCTGGCGACTTCCGCCTGCAGCCTCGCCCGTTCAATAGGCTCCGCCGCCTCGGTTGGCTCCGGTGTTGCGGTCCCTCGTGGTGGATTTTCGGTGCCTGTTTTCTTCATATGAGCGCGGGCGCTCAGGCGACGGGCGTCAGTCTCACACATGCGCGCATCGGATGCCACCACTGACCCCCGCTGCAGCCGCGTGTCCCGAGGTGGCGAAAGATCGAGCAGATTGACGCAAGTCATTGCCGTGACTGCGCGTTTGAGTGGAAAGGCCTCATCTATCCACACACTTATGCACAAATTCTGTGAATAAGTGAGAAGTCCCCGGCCGCCTGTGTGGCGGACGCATCGTCACGAATCAGGGCTGATTCGTCGTCGCGGGCATCACCGTGGCGGTTACCCTGTTGCGTCCGGTGTTCTTGCTGCGGTATAGGGCCGCGTCCGCGACTTTGAGCAGCCTCTCCGGAATCTTTTTCTCACCCGCAGGGACGCGGTCGAGTGCGCACAGGCCGAAGCTTGCGGTCACCTCGAGTCGGCGCGTCGTGAACTTGAAAGCGTCATCGGCAATAGCCGCGCGAAGCTTGCGAGCCACTCCGAGTCCCTGCTCATAGCCGGTCTCAGGCAACACGATCGCGAACTCTTCGCCTCCGAGTCGTGCAACCCAATCGACGCCGCGACGCAGATTTGTCTGCAGGCGTGACCCGAACTGTTTGAGGATCTCGTCGCCACCAGCGTGGCCGAGCGTGTCATTGACCTTCTTGAAGAAGTCGATGTCGCAGAGAATCAGTGACAGTGCGCGTCCGTAGCGCGCCGCGCGTTCAACCTCGCGCGGAAAGTGTTTGCTGAAGAAGCGACGGCTTGCGACGCGTGTCAGATCGTCCGTCGTGGATAACTTGCGATTCTCGATGAGCGCGATACGAAGCACGGCTTCGAGCTCGGCAACACGGCGGGCGCTCGAGACCCGGGCGCGAAGCTCGGCTTCCGACACGCGCCGTCCAACACATTCATCGGCGCCGGCGGTGAGTCCCGCTTCGCGCTCCTCCGGCTCGTCGAGTTCAGAGATGAACACGATGAACGGCGTACGCTGCAAATTGCGGGCGCGAACCCGGCGGATGAGCTCGAGACTGTCGGTAATGATGACGGGGCAGAATTCCTCCTGGAAGACTTCCATCGCCTCATCGTCATCGCCCGCGCCCTGGACATCGAGCAGGTCCGCCGAGATGTTTCGTTCGAGCTTGTCGTGCAGGCTGATGTCCGCGACGCAGATCAACCCACGCGGGGGCGGCAGAACGCGAAGCATGACCGCAATGGTTGCGGTCGTGTCGTCCTGAATGGCCGGCGGTTTCTGGGCTCTGCGCTCCAGGACCCGCTTGATGACGGTGGTCTGTCCCCCCGTTCGCATGCGTTCGACCCCTGCAAGTCCACGTTTGGTAAGGAGGTATGGCGTGGACCCAAGCGCTACTGTACGCCATTGATCCCGGCCGCTAGTCGAGCCGGTCGGCGGTTTGAGAGGCTCGTTTCGCTGCAGTGCCGCATGAAAACGCCGGGGCAGGGGTGCCCGCCGGCCACAGGGTGATCAGCTCCACCCCCGGCGGGGGCATCCGCTCAGGCAAGATTATGTGAGATTCCGCGAGGATCGTGTCCGTTTTGACGCTGAAGGCGCTCTCTGCGCCGATTCCGCACCGCTGAACTTCATAGGACCCGGGCTTGAGGCCGGTGAGGGTCAGATCGACCCCGCCATTGTCCGAGTAGGTAACCGACCTTCTCTTGAGGAGTTTGACGTCGAAGACCTCGGGGACGTGGATCACGTCGGCCGTGCTCCGCGGCCCCAGCCGTTGCGCCGGAATCTGATAGTTGCTCACCAGGATTCGGACGACGCGCCCGTCTGGTGTCCGGGCGGCCTCCACGGCCAGGCCCTTGGGGTCGCCCCCTTGGGCCCTTAGTCGTTCAAGCGTGTCCTTCATCTGGCCCAGAAGGATCAGTGCAGCGCCGGTCTTGTCAGGTGTGTTGCCGTCCGCACCAAAGACGTTGTCGGCCCGGTAGAGCGTTGCCGCATCGATTGGGGCGTCCTGCATGTAGACGATGGAACTGGTGATGAAGCTTGCTCGCACGAGTGGGAGGGGAGGCGGATCGTCGAGCCCGTAGTTCCACTCCGTGAGAAGCGATTCCGTCTTGTGCAGGCCGTGTTGGTCTAGTCGTGCTCGCAGATCGCGCGCAATCCGCACGAAATCGAGGGGGTCTTCCGAGTCTGTCGCGTACCAATGCCACGAGTAGAAATCCAGAGGCACTTTGTTCTTGACTACCCAACTCATGAACTCATCGCGGTAAGGACTGTTGTCGTTCGGTCGCGCGATGGCGGGGCCACCGACCAGCGCGTGCGGATCCGCGTCCTTTACGGCACGGGCCACTTTGCCGTAGAGATCGAAGAATTGAGCGGCGGTGCCGGCCCAGAAGACTTTCCCTAAATCGGGCTCGTTCCAGATTTCCCAGTAGCGAATCCCGTAGTGGAAGCCGTTGGCCCAGCCTCCGTTGTAGTGCATCACGATGTGCTTCGCGATGTTGGCGTAGCGCTGGAAATCCTTGGGCGGTGTCGGATTGGCGCCCTCGCTTCGGCCGAGCCGGAAGATCACCTGGGCGCCGAGTGCCCGGATGGAGCCGATCTGCTTGTCGGTGGGCGCGAAGTTGTAACTCGCCGGATCGTTCGGGTCGGCGTCCGGGTGCTGGAAGATCGCGAACACGTCGCGCTTCGCGGAGATCAGCGCCCCACCGGGGGCCTTGTCGGTCTCGAAGCGTGCGTCGATATCACCAGGGCCATACCCGTCGTGGGTGCGGACCAGGTCGATACGGGCGCGACGGTAGCCAGATGACGCATCAACCTTCTCGGGCATGTTCCACCCACCGAAGGTGAAGTTCTCGGGCTTGTGCATTCCAGGGGCGGGCGCGCCATTGACCCCGGATAGAGAGCGGAGCGTGCCGATGGGCTTGCTGACGTCGACGGTGACGTGGCGCAGTGAGGCGCCAGGGGACTGGGGGGCGGAGGGGACCTGCGCGGCGCAGAGACTCCCCAGGAGTGCCAGAAGGGCGAGCTGGGTCGATCGGTTCATCATTGAATGACGCGCAAGTCGCCCTCAGGTTTCGTCAAACTGCGCCGCAGCGTATCGTTTCGGTCTACCCATGAGCGAACACACCAATCGATTGCCGACCCTTTACATCCCTCACGGGGGTGGACCGTGCTTTTTCATGGAGGTCCCGCCAGGGCTTCCACCCGATGTCTGGGAGCCCATGGCGGCCTACCTTAAGGGCCTGGACGCCTCGATCGGCACGCGGCCGAAATCGGTCCTGGTCATCTCAGGCCATTGGGAAACGCCGCGCCCGACGGTCAATACGGCCGAGCATCCTGCGTTGCTGTTCGATTATTACGGCTTCCCGCCTCACACGTATCAGTTGACCTATCCGGCTGCGGGCTCTCCCCACTTGGCCGCGCGCGTCCGGGAGCTTCTGACCGCTGCGCAGATTCCCTCGGACCAGGATTCCTCGCGCGGTCTCGACCATGGCGTCTTTGTCCCCTTCAAGCTCATCTACCCCGACGCCGACATCCCGATGGTTCAGCTCTCAATGAACCAGAATCTCGACGCCGTTACGCATCTTCGGATGGGCAGAGCTCTCGCTCCCTTGCGTGATGAGGGTGTACTCATCGTCGGTAGCGGAATGAGCTACCACAATCTGCGCAACTTCTTCAGTTCCGCACCGCAGGCCGTGGAGTCCGCCGAGCAGTTCGGCCGATGGCTCAACGACGCTGTTACGGACTCCGATCCGGCTGCCCGTGATCGCAAGTTGACGGAGTGGTTTGCCGCGCCGGGCGCCCGGGGATGCCACCCCCGGCCCGAGCATCTCATCCCGCTGATGGTGGCGGCCGGTGCGGCCGGTGCCGACCTCGGAAAGCGGACTTTTCATGATCGGTTACTCGGAAAGTCGGTCGCGGGATTTCAGTTCGGCTGAGCCCATCGATATCATGGGCGGATGGAAGCACCCGTCATTACGAGACACCGCAGACCATTCCTCGCCCCGGTATGGCTGAGTATGCTCGCCGCCGTGATCGCGATTTGCGTCGCGATCACTGTGTATCGCTCTGCAACGACCACACTTGTGGTGGTCGTTCGGCCGGTAGAAAAGGAGATCGGCACGATCAACGATCCCCCGCTGTCCGACGAGGGAGAGCAGCGTGCGCAGCGTCTTGCCCGAATGTTTGGGGAGACGGGGTCGGTTGGCCGGCTCGATGCTATCTACGTCAGCGAGAGCCGACGGGGGCAGCAGACTGCGGCGCCGCTTGCCGAACGGCTCGGCCGAAACCCTGTTCTCGTTTCCGTCAATGACGTGAAGGCAACCGTGTCTCGCGTGCTGCACGAGCACGAAGGCGGCACGGTCCTTTTGGTCGGAACCCCTGAAAACGTTCCCGAACTCGTACGCGCGCTGAGCGGACGGAATCTTCCCGCGTCGTCCACTGACGACTTCGACACGATGTTCATCGTGAGCATCCCTACGTTCGGGGATTCGAGCGTCTTGAGGTTGAAGTACTAGGCGCGTTGTTCAACGCCAGTGCGCGCCGCACGAATGACTCGTGGTGTGCGATTCGGAAGTTGGCCACGACGGCGTCGCGGATGTTTCGGGACTGGTCGATCAAATACGTGCCGCGACGCACACCGAGTCCGAGTGGTCCGTTCACGTCGTACATCCTGATCACGAACTTTTCGCAATCTGAGAGCAGCGTAAACGGCAGCTTATATTTCGCGCGGAAGTCGCGGTGGCTCTCGGGAGCCTGCGGGCTCACTCCGGCGACTTCCAAGCCGCTGCCCAGTAGCTCGGAGTGAAGGTCTCTGATCGCGCACGCTTCGCGGGTGCAGCCGGGGGTGAAATCCGCCGGATAGAAATAGAGGATCAATGGGCCGCAGTTCAGCAGCGTCGTCAATGAGACGTTACGCCCGTCGTGGTCTGGAAGGGTGAACTCCGGCGCTCGCGTACCCAGCGGCAGCATGCAACGATCATAGCCGCGGTGCCTGCCTCGCCGCACCTCGACGTGCAGCAGGTCAAACCGGTCCCGTCTGCATCGCGGTAACTGCTTGATATTGCTCGGGGAGGATGGCCGCGCGTTTCCGCTTCAGCTGCCGGGTGGGATGCTTCCCTGGGCCGACTGACACTCCGGGCGCGCCGAGCCCTGCCGCACCAACAGGTAGGCATGCGTTCGCTGGTCTCGCGAATCGAGGCCGTTCGCGGCGATGTCTCCGTTGCAGTTGATCGCGGCGGCGTCTGTCAGCGTCACGAAACTGGCTATCGGACTCGAGGGATCGATCATGGCATTGAGGTCCTGCATTTTGTCCTCGACCACGACGAATGCGTGAAACGATTCGCTGCCGTCCGCGCCTGTTCCTACTGCCGATCGGCCGACTATCTCACCGGTGTGGTTGATTCCTGCGGCGCTCGCGTCGGAAGGCGTTGAGCCGCCAAGGCTGCCGATGTCTGTGATCGCGCCGTCGGTGCCCCAAAGCACGGCGTGCGAATGGTCTCCTTGCGAGAGACCGACGATTTCGCCGCTGTCGGAGACTCCCTGGGCCGATGAAATGTTGTCACCGGTCAGCGTTCCGAGGTCGGTGATGGCAGCACCATGCCACGCGGTCGCGTGTTGGGGGCCCCAGCTCGGATAGGATCCGGAGACCGCGGCGTCGCCGACCACCAGACCCTGATCGCTCACCGCAATGGCACTGCCGATGCCGCCGTCCAGCTGCATCTCGGCGCCGTTCTGATCCCAGGCAGTTGGGAATCCGTCGGCGTGACCCGCGGCATGACTGCCCGCGACCTGACCTTGCTGATTGATCCCTTCGGCTTGCGCCGCGCTGCCATCGGCAGTCGTCAGTAGCGAGTATCCACCGGATACGAGCCACACCACCGCGTTCTGGCCGGACCAACCGCTGATCTTTCCCGCGTCATTGATGCCATTGGCCATGACCGTGTCTGCGCTGCCATCGACTGATGGCAGTCGTGCCACCGAGCCGCTCGAGTGGTCGTAATAGAACGAGCCGTTACCGCTGCTCTGCGCCACTACGACGTTGCCGTGACTGTCGATCGCTGTCGCGCCCGGTGTTGTGTAGGCGCCGATGTCTGTGAGTGAGTAGATTCGCCCGGATGCGCTAACTGGTGTGGGAGTCGGCGTCGTTGGCGGAGCAGGTTGCGGCGGCATGGGCGCAGGCGTCGGCGCCACCGGAGACATGGAGGGCGGGGTTGTCTGCGAGGTCGGCGTCGTCGACGCAGTAGTGGCTGACGAAGCTCCACCTCCACCACAGCCAGCACACAAAGCTAGGCAGAGAAATAATGGCGTGAATCTGAGCATCCTGATGCCTCCCCCGAAGCTGCACGGTGTGCATCACCGTGTCTGTACAACGAACGCTTTCGTTCGGCTGACGTTCCGGGGAAGACTCAAGGCCGAGGCGGAGGCTCGCGCGCTCGCGAGGCTCCGCCAGCTATGACCGGGCAGGATCTAAAACGGACTGCTCTTCAGGAGATTTTCCTGATTGAAGTAGAAGTTCCCCGGCACCGCGCCGAGAACCTTCATCTTTCCGCCGGTGAGGCGAATCTGTTGTGCAGTGACATCGAGCGAGGCGGGGTCGGACAGGGTCGCAGTGAGCTCAGCCGAGGTGGTGAAGAACTTCAGTGGATTGGTCGTTGGGGGCGCTACAGTCGTGTCGACGTAGCGCGCGCCCAGCGCGGACACTCCCGGGAGGAATGTCCCGTGGCGCAGCTGCGTTCCAATTTCGGCCGGCCCCGTCAACGCGGCAGAGATCTTCAGGCCGAGACCCGGATCTTCAACCGTCCCCTTCATCCGCACCTGGTCGTTGCCCTCGTTGACGCGGACTTCGATGGAGGCGACGTGGGTGTTCCCATGGCCGTCAAGCGTGGCGCGGATGTCGGAGATCTCCGCGTTATCAACATACCGCGCGATGTAGACCGTCTCGATTTGAATGGGGGAGCCCGGGGGAGTGAAGCAGAGCGTTCCCAAGTCGAAGGACTCGAACGGGCCGTAGGTGCCCGCGGCGAAATCCCCTGCCGGAGTGTTCAGCGTCAACAGGACCTGATGACCGAATATTGCCGCGACCTGCGTCGTTGCTCCATCCGCGGAGGTTGGAATCGGCCTGTAGCCTGCGGGCAGAAACTTCTGCAGTTCGGCGGTGCTGACGGTAAATGTGAAGTTGAATCCCGAGGAGTACGCGCTCTGCTCGTAGCCCAGGATCGACAGCGGCAGGGTGCCCGCATAAGTTGGCGGTGATGCCGGCCAGGGACCGATTGCGGTTTGCGCAAGAGCAGCCCCTTGGGCGATGAAGCTGATTCCCAGGGCAAACAAAACACGCGTGCCGATAGCGGCGTCTAAGAGTCGCTTGAACATGGAACCCCCTGCGGCGCACGTCCACGGCGCCACTTGATTATTTTGATGTCGGGTCGGCGATGGTCAGGACGACGGTGGAGGATACTACAAGGTGTAGGTTGTGGCTAAGGTCGGTGGGCCATGCGGCCGGGTGCTCAGTGTGGCGCGATCGATACGTGCCCGTTGACTACCCGAAAGCGGTTGTTTTCGGTGCAGTTGGTTGGGATCAGGCGGTCGAGATCCTTGACGCGCCGGAACTTGAGGCTGAGGGTCCACGGGCGCACCAACCGCTCGGGATCTTCGATCGTCATGTCATCCTGCAACGTGTCGGCGTCCGTCATCCGCAACCGCTCGATGAAGTGAGCCCGTTCGCTCAAGTCGGGGGAGAGGATGAAGGGGATCTGGATGAACGGCCCGCCACGATGGGAAATGGTGTCAACCACCAGGACGTCTGCCTCCCAGTGGCCGACGGAATTGCCGAGGTCGGTGGGCCAGAGGTCCTCGGGCTTGGGGTGCGGCCGATCCGTGTAGAGATGGCGCGCCTGTCCGTTGGCGAAGAGCATCAGGGTTTCTTCGGGCGTCACGAAGATCTGGAACAGCGTGTCGAACGGATTGTCCAGGATGGCCGGAAAGTCCCACCCGCACGCCATGATGCTGCCGGCGCGGACCGCGGACAGCGGTGTCGTTTGAATCTTGCGCTTGCGCTGCTCGTACTTGCGGTCCCATTCGCTGTTGTACGGGGGCTTGTGCTGCAGTTGGGTGCGGCTGACCATGAATGCTTCGGAGGGACTGAGAACCCCGGGCGGAGCGACCACCGGAATGCTTTCGGGATGCGTCGTTGCCTCGTGGAGTACGGCGCCGAACTCATCGGTGCGCATTTCGCTCGCGACCTCACCTTCCCAGATCCCGGTCCAGGCTGGCAGGGAAGCAAAGCGCTGCGTCCGGGACGGCGCGCTCTGCTGAGCCGTCAGCGGCGCCCAGGCGAGCAGCAGTGCGAGTATCGGTAAGGCTCTGCGTATCATGCGAGGCTTTCCTCGTGGCTAACCTGCCCGCAGCGGTTTTCCGTCCGGGCCGGTTCCGGAGACGAATCGGCCGCTGTGTGTTCCGTCCTTCGATGGGTTGATGATGACAGTGAGGTTGTCGCCCGCTTTCACCGAGGTCGGTCGCCAGCCGTTGCGATACAGGTCGAGCGGCGCGTTCATCTGCAGACTCCATTCCTGGGTCTTGCCGTCTTTTGAGACGACCAACTGCAGGAAGCAGTGTGGATTGGTCCACTGCATTTCCTTGACGGTGCCCTGCAGCGTCAGCTTGTGGCTCAAGTCGAACATCGCAAAGGTGTGATGGGCGAAGGCGGGCATCGCGACCATCGAGGCAACGCAGGCCACGAGGGCGGACCGACCTGAAGCTGTCATAGCTGTGCTCCTGCGACGTGGCCAGGGCCAGGGTGCGGGGGAGTATACGTCCGGGATCGGACGTCCCCTCTACGGCGTCCCCCCTCAACCCCGAAGGGGGACATCAAGGATCTTGTGAAGGAATCCGCGCTATCTATTTGGATTAACACCCGCTTTTTGGCGCGGACCTGACCTTTACGCAGGCCTTCCCTCGATGACGCACACGGCCGACTTCGTCGGCGTCACGCCGCTCAAGCGGAATCCCGACTGCTCGAACAACGCGCGATATTCCTCGCTGGTGCGCTCTTTGCCACCGGGGAAAGCCATCATGATCATGTCTGCATCCTTTCCGACCGACGCTTCGTTGGGCGGTGAAACGGTGAACTCCACGATCAGAACCCGTCCATGCGCGGGAACGACCTTGCGACAGTTGCGCAGGATTTGAACGCACTGCACGTCCGTCCAATCGTGAATCACATGTCGCATGAGATACGCATCGGCCCCCGACGGGATGGAATCGAAGAAGCTTCCTTCGACCACGGAACACCGTGGGCCGAGGCCTGCGTCCTGGATCGTCTCGCGCGCGCGACCCGCTACGTGCCCGAGGTCATACAGAATGCCCTTCAGGGACGGATAACGTTGCAGCACCGCCGTGAGCAGCGAGCCGTTGCCGCCGCCGACATCGGCGAGCGTCTGAATTCCGCTGAAGTCGTAGGCGTCTAGCATCGCCCCGGTCTCGTGTCCGTGGAACGCTGTCATTCCCGCGTCGAAAAGCGGTGCGAGCTCCATGTGCTGGCCGATGAAGTCGAATAGGGGCATCCCGAATATTTTCTGGACGCCGGCTTCGCCGGTGAGCACGGAGTGATGAAGTCCTTCCCACCCGGGAAACATGCGATGAAACATTCGCGCAGCGGGGCGGAAGGAGCCCGGCGTGTCGGTGCGCAGCGCGGCTGACAGAGGTGTGTGCTCGAATCGGCGTTCGTTGAGCTCCCGAAACACGCCGTAGCTTGCGGTGAATCGCATCATGCGGAACAGGGCATCTTCCTGTGCGCCGGTTGCGGCGGCGAGCTCCGTGACGCTCTTCGAAGCACTCTCGTGGATGTGATCCGCGACGCCGAGCTCGGCAAGAGTACAGATGCCTCGACTGAGTGCCGCAGCGGCCGTTATGCGCGTCAGCTGCTCGTTTTCTTTCATGCCCATTGACGGTCCCCTATGTGCGATCGCTGGTTCGCGCGATGTCGGTGCAGACCGGCGGTTTGGTGTTGTTTGCAGCCATCCTGGGCTATCCCGCGAGAGCGGTCAAACGGCCGCGCGTAACCGGAAGGGGAGTTCCGAAAGGCGCGGGGCGGAAGGTAAGGCTCTGTAAGGTCTTGTTTACACGCAGGAAGTTGGTGGAGCGGATCAGTTATTCCATTTCGCATGGCGCGAACTTAGTAGTCTCGCCGAGAAAAAGGGAGACTACCGCATGAGTTCGTCCACGGAAGCTGTTGCTAACCGCCTGAGTACGCGCCGCTACCTGAGCTGCGCAGTTTCGATGGTCGCAACGCTGCTGCTCGCCAACGCGTCATCGGCAGCGGAGCGACTCACCTGGGTATGGCCGAGAATCAATCCCAAGTTCCACCTGTACGTATCCGACCCCGACGGCATGAACGAGCGCGCGCTATTGCCCGGCCCGGAGTCGAACTACAACGCGTCGTTTTCCCAGGACGGCCGCTGGATCGTGTTCACCTCGGAGCGCTTCGGGTCCGCAGACCTCTTTCGGGTACATCCCGACGGCACCGGTCTCGAGCGCCTGACCGAAGACAAAGCCTTCGACGACCAAGGGGCCTTGTCCCCGGATGGCCGCAGCCTGGCGTTCGTTTCAACGCGGGACGGCGGTTTCGCCAACATCTGGCTGCTGCAAATCGGAACGAGAAAACGACCGATCCAACTCACCCGCGCCACGGCCGGCAATTTTCGGCCGAGCTGGTCGCCGGACGGAAAATGGATCGCCTTTTCATCGGAGCGTGACACACCCAAAGTGCGTTACATCCGCGGCAACGAAGGCCAGGCGTGGGAGTTGTTGCAAACGACCGCCGTCTACGTCGTGCATCCCGATGGCACAGGGTTGAAGCGCATCACTGCGCTCGACGGTAACGCCGGCAGCCCCAAGTGGTCTCGCGATGGCCGGAGTCTTCTTTTTACGCAGGTTCCCGACATGGAGGCGATGCGGCACTTCATCCTCGGCGTACAGATCGTGTCCCTCGATATCGAGACGGGCGCGCGCAGTGTCCATCTCGATGGCTCGCAGAGAGTCTGGGCGCCGTCTTTCATCGGCCCCGACGATGTCGGTTACGGGGTGGGAGATCCGGCCAGCGCCCAACCAAGCGAAATCCGCTACCTGTCCGGAAAGAAGGGCCCGGTCGGCACCAGCAATCCTTCGTGGTCGGCCGACGGTTCGACGCTGGTCTACGACCGGCTCGATCGCGGCGAGCAGCAACCCATCGAGGTGTCCCGGACTCTCGATCGGCATTTCGAGCTGATCGGTGGCACGGCGCTGCCAAGCGAACCGGTTGCGTTCATGCCCGATTCACGCTTCACATACCTCGAACGTGGGCCGCTCGGATACAAGATCCGTTTGCGCGGTACGGACAATACGATGTCCGATCCCATTTTCGACGGTACCGTCGGCGGCTACCGGGATATCCACGTCTCACTCTCCGCGGACGGCCGCATGGTCGCGTTCGACTTCTCGCACATCGGGCATCCCGAAGAACAGCAGCAGATCGCGGTGATGCGCACCGACGGAACGGATTTCAAAGTGGTGACGAGCGAGCGCGCTTACAACGGATTTCCGAGCCTGTCGCCGGACGGCAAACAATTGGTCTATCGGGTGATGACGCGGAACGGTCCTCGCATCGAACACGGGCTGCGACGGGTGTCCCTGGCGGACGGGAAAATTACTCCGTTGACTACGGAATGGGACAACTTTCCCGTCTGGTCCCCGCGCGGTGACTTGATCGCATTCACTGGCTACCGCACCGGCGATTTCGAGATCTACACCATTCATCCGGACGGTACCGGGTTGAAGCAGCTAACAAACAGCCACGGCAACGATGCGCATCCGGTGTGGTCGCCCGACGGCAAGTGGATCGCGTTTGTCAGTTCGAGAAAAGGCTCGAAGGAAGAAGGAATCCGGCCGTGGTGGGGACAAACGTACGGTGAGATCTTCGTGATGCGATTCGACGGGACGCATGTTCGGCAGTTGACGGACAACCAGTGGGAAGAAGGCGCTAGCGGTTGGGCTCCCGCGTCGCTGAGGTTGCCGCGATGATCTAGGTATCGACCACGTTGCCGTGGAGGGGGTCGATCTCGAGCAGGCCGTCGACTGGTACCAGCGGTGCCTTGGCTTTCGGCTCCTGGAACGACGCAGACTCGCGGCGAGCGCACTGCGATGATCCAGGCGGTCCTGGTCGCTGGCGGCGCAATCGTGGTGCTGATGCAGGGCACGAGCCCCGAATCCCAGGTTTCCCGATTCATCGAGGCGTTCGGCCTGGCGTACAAGCACGTCGCGTTCAGCGTGCGTAATCTGGATTCAGTGACGATGAGGCTGTTCGCAGCCGCTGGCGCCGTCGATACCCCGGTCATCCAGAACGAGGGATCCGGGATGTTCCTGCGTCGCGAACACGGAAAAGTAGCGCGTAAGTTATTGTTTTAGAATTGAAATTGGTGGAGCGGAAGGGGATCGAACCCTCGACCTTCGCATTGCGAACGCGACGCTCTCCCAACTGAGCTACCGCCCCAGACAAGGCGCGCGATTCTACGCAGAGGGCGGCCCTCTGGGAAGCGGGATCACGCATCAGCGAATGATCTGGGGCTGGTCCGAGATTCCCTGCTCGTAGGTGCTCCATCCGGAGTTGATTCCATAGGGGCGTGATGGAAGACGGCTTCGATGCGGCGAATCTTCCCAAAGAAGCCAAACGCGAACACGATGCCCCGCTCGCGGTCTACCGCGACGAAGCGGCGGTCGCGAACGCGAGACACGACACCCTTCAGTGCTTCCTCGAACTGCTTCTTGCAGCCGTACACCTCGGTCTTCCCGTTGATCGGATTGCGCATCGGAACGTTGGTGGACTTGTTGCCGTTCTCGTACCGATCGCAGTCATTCGTGAAAGGGTAGTAGCCCTTGCCATCGTTGCGCTGCAAGCCGGTGAAGTAATGGTTGGCGGTCTTGATCATCTCCTCGCGCGACGGGCGCTTCGCTTCGGGAATTACTTCGCTGAAGATGGGATGAGGCGAGCCCATCTTCTCGACGCTCTGCGCGACCGACGGTCGTGAGGTGTTCGTGGTGATCCCGTTGGTTCCGACACCGGTTTCGGGGCGGATCACCAACTGCTCGACTTGCCGCGGCCGGAACTGATGTTGACAACATCAGTACTCCCACCACCACAACACTTGCCAGCACGCGTTGGATCATCGAAGCTTCCGCCTCGAAGAGAAGTTCTTACGCTGCCGCATCGGCGGCTCGCACGCGAGGCGACCTGAACCACGCGTCGGACGAAGCAGCAAATGGCAGCACGGTGCGGAACTTTCGGGCAGGGAATCCGGGTCCGTGGAGTGCCGGGCGGCGCGGCGCAAGAGCAGCCGGAGCGAACTTGAGAGAACTTGAGTTAGCCGCCGCGATCGGCGGACGGTGGCAGGCGAGTCGAAGATGACGGACACGTTTCGGTTTGGGTACTGTTACGGGTCTGGTCGAGGGCGGAAGGAGAGTCATGAATCCGAACTGGCGGTTCAGCATCCCGGTGCTGTGTGCCCTGGTCGCGGTCGGGTGTTCCTATGATCCCGATTTCGAGCCGGCGCGCCCCGCACAACTGCCCGAGGCGGCGGTTTATGCGGGGACTGAACGGCGAGGGGACTGGGCGACGTGTGTCCCCGGAGAGGGCAGCCAGATCACCTGCACCTTGTACGATCCGGCCACCGGCCGGGCGCAGTTCGAGAAATCGCTGCTCATGTGCCCGCACCTGAAGTCGATCGGGGGGTGGGAAGCCAGCCATCCCAAGCCCAAGCGGTTCGACGGCCAGCAGGTCACCTTCGCCGACGTGCCGGCCTTCATCAACAAACCCGATCGCTATCTGCCGGCGCCGGGTGACTCACCCGCGGTCATTCAGCGTTACCAGGAGCAGAGCGAGAAGGTCTACAAGAAGTACGGCGTGACCGACGACTGTACGCCGGTGGCCGACTCGAAACGCTGACGCGGCTTTGATCGACATCAGCGGGAGTGAGCCCCTGACAGATCCGGATCGTAAAGCAGCTCTTTTGAGATGCGTCGACGCGAGACGTTCAGCGTGATGGTGTCGTGCGCTCGTCCGTGTGGAATCGTAACGGGGATCGAATGCCCGTCGTCGGTTTTCACCAGACACCAGCGTGGGGCGCTACCTCCCAGCCCGCGGCACTGGACGATGGTGGCCTGGACCTGCCGACCCGTGCTGAGGGGCCGGTCGAAATAGACCCAGGCGAGTCCCACTCCGACCGTCAGGCCCAGACCGGCGAGCAGACCCTCGAGGCGTGACATGCCCATGAAGGGATTTTCGAGGGGCCCTGCCCGTCGCGCCAAGACATGAGCCACAAATCGCTTGCAACGGGTTCGGCGGGCATGTAGTTTTCCACTTAGTTAATTAACCGATGGGTAAAGTACATGCCGGCCGTTGGCTTGAGTACGACCTTCGCGGCGCTCGCCGACCCGACGCGCAGGGCGATCCTGGCCCGACTCGCCGGCGGGGAGACTTCGGTGAGCGAGCTGGCGCAACCCTTCTCGCTGAGCCTGCCGGCGATCTCGAAGCACCTGAAAGTGCTCGAGCGTGCCGGCCTGATCAGCCGCGGACGGGAGGCCCAATGGCGCCCGTGTCGGTTGGAAGCGCAGCCCCTCAAGGACGCCGCGGGCTGGATCGAGACCTATCGACGGCACTGGGAGCAGGGCCTGGATCGGCTGGAGGCTTACCTGCAGGAATTGCAGCGCGATGCGCCGCAGGGGGCCGGCGGGAAGAATCGAGTGCTCAAAAAGAAGGTCACGAGGAGCCAACGATGAGCGAGAGCAACACGAGCGACCGGGAGATTGTCATTACGCGGGTGCTGAAGGCGCCGCGCGAATTGGTGTTCGAAGCCTGGACCAGGCCGGAGCACGTCGCGCAGTGGTGGGGGCCGACCGGATTCACGACCACGACCGCGGCGATGGAGGTGCGGGTCGGCGGATCCTGGCGATTCGTGATGCACGGGCCGGATGGTACTGACTGGCCGAACCGCGTCGATTTCCTCGAGGTGGTTCGGCCGGAGCGCCTCGTGTATGACCATGGAGACGGCATCGAGTCTTCGCCGCACCACTTCCGTGTGGTTGTCACATTCGAAGACGCGGGCGCCGGTAGAACGTTGTTGACGATGCGGTCGGTCTTCCCGACCCGCGAACAGCGCGATTTCGTGGTCAAGGAAGTCAATGCGATCGAGGGGGGGCAGCAGACGATCGGCCGTCTGGAAGTCTTCCTCGAGACGTTCCAGCCACGCTGATCCGGCGCGCCGTCAGATTCTGCACATTGGGGAAACAACATGGCACTGACTTTGTACATGCATCCGCTGTCGTCCTACTGTCACAAGGCACTCGTCGCCTTATACGAGAACGCGACACCCTTTACCGCGCACTCGGTGAACCTCGGGGACGCGACGGAGCGCGAGGCGTTCAGGAAGATATGGCCCATCGGGAAGTTTCCGGTCCTACGCGATGACGCACGCGATCGCACGGTCCCCGAATCGACCACGATCATCGAATACCTGCAGCGCCACTATCCGGGCCCGGCGAAGCTTCTGCCGGAGGATCCGGAGCGTGCGGCCGAGGTGCGCTCGGTCGATCGCTTCTACGACCTGTACGTCCACCACCCCATGCAGAGCGTGGTCGGCGACCGGATTCGCCCGGCAGACAAGCGCGATCCTCTCGGAGTCGAACAGGCCCGGGATCGCCTGCGCACGGCGCTGCGAATGGTGGAGCGGGAAATGGCGGATGCCGTGTGGGCTGTCGGCGGATCGTTTTCGATGGCCGATTGCTCGGCCTCGCCGGCACTGTTCTATGCCAACAAGGTCATGCCTCTGGCCGAAGAGTTCCCGGTCGCGCACGCTTACCTGCAGCGCTTGGTGAAGCGACCGTCGTACGCCCGTGCGCTGCGTGAAGCGGAACCCTACATGTCGATGTTTCCCGCATGACTGCGCGTGCTCCGGTACATGACACGTTCGCGCTCGAGCGGCGCCTCGCGTTCGCGCCCCAGACGGTGTTTGCGGCCTGGTCGAGCGTGGAGGCCAAGTCCCGTTGGTTCGTCGGACCGACCGGATGGGAGCTCGAGCATCGCGAGCTGGACTTTCAGGTCGGGGGACGGGAGGTCCTGACGGGTCGCCGGTCCGATGGCAAGGTGAGTCACTTCGATTCGCGCTACTACGAGATTGTCCCCGACCAGCGAATCGTCTACGTGTATGACATGTACACCGATGACATCCGCCTGTCGCTCTCCCTGGTCACCGTGGAGTTCCGCGCTATTGTCGAAAGGACACGGATGATCGAGGGCACGCGAATGGTCGAGGGGACGCGACTGGTCGTCACCGAGCAGGGGGTGTTCTTTGGTGACAAGCAGGATGCGCGCAACCGGGAGCACGGGACCGGCATCCTGCTGAATCAGCTCGAGCGGGCCTTGGCGGGCTAGGGTGCACAGCCGGCGCGAGGCGAAGCACCAGCCTCGCGCGATCCCGTGGCCGCCAAGCGTCAGGACTCGTCGGTGCCGAGTGTGCCGGTGGCCAGCCCCGTCAGCTCTTCGTCGCTGAGGGTCTGGTCGGGCAGCAAGTTTCGGGCGCGAAGGTGCCGGTGGGCTTCGACGAACAGACGGGTCGTGGCCGCCCATCCCATGACGCTGGCCTCGGAGCTCAGCCTCACCGGGATGCCATGGCTCGAGAGGACCTCCGCAAGCGACAGGGCGGACGGATGGTCCGTGAAGGTCGTCAGCAGTTTCCACGTCGGGACGCCCATAGCCTGATCTTGGCGAATTTCTCGGCCGAAGGGTAGCCGGCAGGTAACCAAGGGGTCGCGCAGCTGTATTGACTCAATGGGCAGGGTGCCCAAATGAGGAGTATCGATGCGAACGCGACAGCTCACCCGGCGGTCGGCCCTTGTCGGGGTGGCAGCCCTCTTGTCGAAGGCTCTGGCCTCCGAGGCCGCGGCTGCGTCCCATCCGCTCCTGTGGCGAATCAGCCGGGGGAGCGCCCGGGTCTACCTGTTTCCTACGGGGGAAGCTCCGGACGGCTCGTGGTTTACGCCCAGTGTCCGCAGTGCGTTCGCAAGCAGCAGTGAACTGTGGTTGGAGCTGGGACCACCCCCGCCGGAGAAACGTCGTGAGGAGCTCTACGAGCAACTCGGGCGTGACTCGGCGCGAACGTTTCTCGATGCACTCGAGCCTTCCGTACGGACTCGCGCCACGCAATACATGGAGGAACTCGCCATCCCCGAGGACTCTGTGCGGACCTTACGTCCCTGGTTGGCCTACTACACGTTCGTCAGTGCGTTTGACAAGAAGTACCGTCACTCCGAGGGATTTACGGACGTCAAAGCCGACCAGTTGCCGCCCGAGTTCGCTCTTGCGGGTCAAGCCAGGCGCGAAGGCAAGGCCATTCACTACGAGCTCACGATGGAGGAATCGTTGCAGAGGCTGGCTGGCTTCTCGGACCGGCAGCAGAGCCAGTACCTGCAGTGGCTGTTCGACTACTTCGATGACGAGAAGCGGGGCCGGCACCGCGACAAGTTTGCCTGGCTGCGGGGACAGCCGCCGGCACAGAGCATCGAGCGCATGCGGACGCAACTGCCCGACCTCTACCAGGTGATGTCCGTGCGTCGGAACGAGTGGTGGGCGCGCACCATCGGCACACTCCTGTCGCGCTCCGGAACCTCCTTCATCGCAATCGGCGCCAACCATGTACTCGGCCCTGATGGGATACCGCGGCTTCTGACCAGAACCGCGACAGTGCAGGCGTCCGAGATGCGGTTGCTGTAAGTTGATTGAAAGCTGATACGATGCGGCTTCGTCTTTCCCATGACACGTTGCTTCCGCGATGCCAGTGCTCGATGAGGCTTTTTCGGCGTTTCTGACTGGACCCAACGCTTTGTTGATCGGCACCCGGGACCGCTCGAACGTTCCGGCCATCACGCGTCCCGCAGGGTGCGTCGTTTCGGCGGATGGCATGCAGGTCATGGTCTATCTGCTCGACGACCCCGACGACCGGTGTATCCCCAACATCCGGGCAACACGAGCCGTCGCACTCGTGGTGGCACGGCCGACCACGTACGAGACCTACCAACTGAAAGGGACCGACGCGCAGTTGGCGCCGATCGTGGAGGAGGACGTGGAGCGGATCGCGCGCTATCGCGCGAGCATCGTCCAAGAGATGACGCAGGTTGGTTTGACGCTGGACCTGGCGGGCGAGGTCGTTCCTCACCTTCACACGTCCATGCTCAAATTGACGTTCTCGCCATCCGAGGTTTATCGACAGACTCCCGGTCCAGGGGCCGGCGAACGTCGCGAGGGCTGACTCGATGCAGGTCACTCTCTCGGACATCGCTGCCTGCTTCGAAGGCGTCATCCCGTCGGCGATAGCCACATGCTCTGCCGACGGCGTGCCGAACATTACCTACATCTCGCACGTGCATCGTGTGGACTCCGAGCACGTCGCGCTCAGCTACCAGTTCTTCAACAAGACTCGGCGCAATCTGCAAGAAGTTGATCGCGCTGAGGTGCTCGTCGTGCACCCCAACGATGGCAGACAGTTTTTGCTCGACGTGCAGTATGTCCGCACGGAAACCGAGGGTGCGCTGTTCGAGAGGATGAAAGCGCGCCTGGAGGTCATTGCCTCCCTGAGTGGCATGACGGGCCGCTTCAGACTCATCGGGGCCGATGTCTTTCGCGTACTCGGGTGTCGCCGGGGGCTGGGCATGAGGGGCCTGGCTACGGATGTCAAGGCGCCGTCCCTCGACGGGTTGGCGCAGCTGTCCTCGCAGATGGTTTCGTGCGAGGAGTTGTCCACTTTGCTGAGCGTCACGCTGGAAGGACTGGCCCGTCATCTGAGTCATTCGCACTCGATGATTCTGCTTGCCGACGAGTTGGGAGAGCGGCTCTTTACAGTCGCCAGTCACGGCTACCCGGAATCGGGCGCGGGCTCCGAAGTCCGAGTGGGCGAAGGACTGATCGGCATCGCCGCGCAGCGTGGAATGAACATCAGGACCACACACCTGACACGAGACATTCTCTATGGGCGAGCCGTCAGGCAGCGCGTGGTAGAGGAGGGGGAGGTACCGATCGAGCGGGAGATCTCGCTTCCGGGACTGCCTGAGACCCGGAGTCAGATGGCGGTGCCGATCCGGATCCGTGACCGGACCCATGGCGTTCTTTGCGTGCAGAGCTCAAACCTGAATGCGTATACGGAGACTGATGAGGTCATGTTGCGCGTCATCGCCGATCACTTGGCCACCGCCGCGCAACTCTCCACTCAGCTCTCCGAACTGCAACCTCGACGCGATGGCGGTCAGGAAGCTGTGGCCCCCGTCGTGGGCGCACCGGTCCTGGTGCGCCACTACGCTCACGACCACAGCATCTTCATAGGCGGCGACTACCTCATCAAGGGAGTTGCCGGCGCCATTCTCTGGAAGCTCGTCGGAGCGTGGGTCACCGAACGGCGCGACAGTTTCACCAACCGCGAGTTGCGGCTCGATCGCTCGTTGAAACTTCCCGAGCTGTCGGACAACCTGGAAGCACGGCTCGTGTTGCTGAAGCAACGCCTCGAGGATCGCAGCGCCCCGGTCCGGATCCAGAAGGACGGCCGGGGACGCTTTCGCCTGGTCGTAACACGCGCGCTCGAGTTACAGGACGTCAGCTAGCCTCGCGACCGCTCGCTTGGCCGTCACGACGACCTCTGCCATAGCGGGTGGCTGAGGATCAACGCAGGCCGGATTCCGCGGCACACGGCGGTTGCGTGAAGTCCTTGCCCTAGTGATAGGTGACCGTGAGTACCGGGGCGCGCTGTTGGCGAGCCGCGGTCGTTGTGTCGTCGATCTCCATCAAGGTCTCTATCGCAGAGCCGAGGTCTTCGAGAATCCGCACTTGAAAATCGATCAGCGCCAGTCGCTGAGCTTCGACCATGAGGGGCGTTACGTCCACCGTGACGAAGTTGCCGATGTCGTCTCGGTTGACATCGCCTGAAACGAGCACGGCGGCGATCTGGGGCTGAATCGAACGATCAAAGTCGGTTCCGATCAGGTTCGGGGGCTGGAACGAGACAAGCTCGACGCGTACGGGCAGTCTGCCGCTCTCTGGGATCAGATTGTCGACGTAGAACTCCAAGTATGCGGACTCGACGAAGGCGTCCGCGGGTACTCCCCCGTTTCCTCCGAGTGGAAAGTCCAGGAATCCCCTGAACTCGGATCCCGTGGTGGGATCGATGCCCGCCAAGACGCTTTGGACAGTGGCAGACATGCCCTGAGTGACCGCATAGGTATTGGCGGCCGTCAGCTCAATATCGCCGTCGAAGCGCGGGTCGCTCAGAATGTGAGTCACGACTGCGGGCGGTTCGATACGATCGGGATCCCGATCATCGCCACCGCCGCACGCCGTCACGCACGAAAGGGCTGCCGCTAGTGTTAGCACTGAAGCGTAAGTACGTGTCACGAGGCACTCCCACCTGAGGTCGGCATTGATGTCGCAGACAGTTGTTCGCGGCTCGGAAGCCAATGGTGGGAAGCGAATTTCGTGCCGGTGTAGTGCCGCTCGAGATGAAGTTGAAAAGAATTGACTCTATAATCCCCCCCACCGTGCGCTACCTGACGATCGGTTTGTCTTCCTGTTTGGTGTGTGCGTGCTTTCGGGCGCGCCCGCCTACGCGCAAAATAAAGCAGCGTGCGAGTTGCTCTCGAAAGCCGATGCAGAGGCCATCCTTGGAGCGACGTTGCAGCCGCCGAAGCCCACCGCGCCCTTTCGTTCGCTCCTCGACCCGGCATGTTGGTCCCTGACCCTCCGGCGGGAACCGCAAGCGACTGTTGCTCCGACCAAAACGCCAAAGCACAGCAGGCACTCCAAGAGATGTCGAGATGCAACAGGGCAGCTATCGGTGGCGCTGATCCGAGTCCTTTCGGCTGTTAACCAAGTACTGCTGCTTCGGCGTTTCGGAGTGGGGTCCTTGCCGCGCGACAGAGGCGTCCGCCGACCGAAGTCGGCGGACGCACCTATGGCGCCCTCGGCCGGAGTTGAACCGACGACCTACCGCTTAGGAGGCGGTCGCTCTATCCACTGAGCTACGAGGGCTGATGCTTGGGTGGCGCGGGCGGGACGGGAGTCGCACCTCGCGTGACCGCATTGTAGCAGTTCAGCCACTTTGCCCGCTCTTCGGGGGACGAAGCACGGTTTCGGCTGTCCAATCGGCTAGCATGGGAGCCATGAATCCGATGGGCCCGATCCTGGGGCCGTATTTAGCGAGGACGCCGGCGCGATCGCCCGAGTCCCCACCGCTCTTGGCAGCATGCCCGCGCGCAGTGCGCGCGCGCTGGCCACTGCCGAGAGCGCTCCTTGCCGCGGCCGCGCTTGCTGTCGCGTTGTGCGGTATCGCCGATGCGAAGAAGGTGCCGCAGGCGCCTGCGCCAGCCGCGGCCCCGCCAGAGGGAACGAGCGACACCATCGACGAAGTGGTGGTGAGCGGAGAGCAGCCGGGACCCGGCCTGTGGAAGGTCAGCAAGGGCAGTCACGTTCTCTGGATCCTCGGTACGCTCTCGCCATTGCCCGACAAGATGACCTGGCGGTCCAAGAACGTCGAATCCGCAATCGCTGGCTCAAAGGAAGTCATCGGCCAGGAATCGGTGAGCCCAAACATCGGATTCTTCCGAGGCATTTCCCTACTGCCCTCCCTGATGAGGGCACGCTACAACCCCAACGGCGCGACATTGAAAGACGTGCTGCCGAAGGATTTGTATGCGCGATGGATGAGGCTGAAACTCACCTACATCGGCAACGACTCCGGGATCGAACGCTGGCGCCCGATGTTCGCGGCGGTGAAGCTCTATCAAAAGGCGCTCGAAAAGTCCGGCCTCACCCAAAAAAGCCCTGTCTGGCCGGTGATCCGGGCAGCGGCACACAAAGGCAACGTCCACATCACCGACCTCACGGTGAAGCTCGATCTGGACAATCCGAAGCAGGCGATACGTGACTTCAACGGCACCTCTCGTGATGCGGACGTGTCGTGCCTGGCTGCGACGATTGAGCGACTCGAGACGGACATCGGTGGAATGAAACAGAGGGCCAACGCATGGGCCGTCGGCGACATCGACACTCTGGCCCACCTGACTTTCAAGGATCAGGTCGCTGCGTGCGTCAACGCTCTGACCAGCAACCCCGGACTGCAGGATGAAGTAAACACCGTTCAGATGCGTTTCCGAGGAGAGTGGCTAGCAGCCGCTGAGCGCGGTCTCTCGCGAAACGACGTGACGTTCGCAACGCTTCCGATGGCGGAGCTGATCGGAAGCAACGGTCGTCTATCAAAGCTTGCGAGCGATGGTTACACGGTCGAACCCCCGAAGCAGTAGCTCGCGCCCGGTTCCCAGCCGCTGACTTGCGATGCTACGCGGCGCCCCAGACGGCGGCCCAGAGCGCGATCTTTTGAGCCAATGTGATGCTGGCATGCGCGGGGCTTGTCGACGGCAGGATCCGAAGCTCAATCGCGCGCTGCGGCTCACTCAGTGTGCCCAACACATGCTTCCTGTACAGTTTCGCGGCTGTTCCACCGTTGAAGCAGATCAACCGGATTTCTGCATGGCCGTGGAAGAACGCGCGGAAGTTGTTGGGGATCGCATCCTCGCCAATATCGGCGTCCAGACTTCCGGAGCGAGTGGCGGCAGCGAGCACGTCCCACAGTGCGACCTTACGTTCAGCCAATAACCGGACTCGACGGGCGTAGTCGTCAGGGGCAGCGCCGACGTGCGCGGCCATGATCTTCCAGAATGTGTTCTGAGGATGGGCGTAGTACTGCGAACGGTCGAGCGACTTGCGGCCGGGGAGCGAGCCCAGTACGAGGATCTCGGCGGCGGGCGTCGAAATGGGAGGGAAGCCGAAGGAGAGGGTGCTCACCAAGCGTGCGAAGGGCTGGGCCGGGAAATGAATGACGCGACGGTGTCAGATTCAGAACTTCATCGCGGCTTGCTGGGCAAGCGTCTTCTCGATCGACTTTCTCTGCTCCAGCGATAGCTTGCTGGCGTAAATCGAGACCTTGAAAGCCGCGTCGGCTTTCCTGACGCTCAGCCCCATCGTGGAACCTGCTCCAATATAGTAAGCCTCATCCCCCACGCCCCCGGCGCTCTCCGTACCGGTCATGGCGCCTTTGCCGCCTTTGAACATCGCAAGCTCCTGGATATTGAGCGTCACGATGACGCCGCCGGCCTTTACCACCCAGGTACACGTCTTCGTGAACGCCGGCGACACATGAGTCCCTTCTTCCACCTTCGCACCCACCGCGGAACCCACCTGGGCGGCGGTGAGCACCTGGCAAGCGTCGGTCGGGGTTGCCGCATTCGTGCTCACCGGAATTGCCGCAAGAGCCACGGCACCGAGAAGGATGTCCAAGCAGGTGTTCGAGTGCATGGAAGAACTCCCGTCAGGGGGTGCGGTCCGTACGAATGGTTTCCAGGGGCCGCCTGGATACCCGGGAATCTGTCGCAGCGAGGATCTTCCGACTGCCGTTGTTCTATTGCAAGAAACCGCATGTCTGTGCGGGTCTGTGAACCGACGTGCCGTTGCCGAATCGCGGGGGAGGGTTGGCGCCGGGATGCTACGACTTCGGCAGGTGCTGTGCGCCGCTGCTGCCGCTCGGGATGGTGCCCGGCTCTGGAATCCTGGCTTTCTTGGCGCGTGGCCAGGCTGCAAATTCCTCGAGGCTCAAGTAGCCATCGTGATTCACATCCAACATGCGGAACTCTATCGATAGCTCGGGTTCGCGTCTGGCTTCGAGCTGGGACAGCTTTCCGTCGTGGTTCTGGTCGAGCGTGTTGAAGTCGATCAGCTGCAGCTCGGGTTTGGCAGCTTCGGCGGCACCGGCGAGTGACATCCCGCCCACGAAGATCGGGTACGCCAGAAGAGCTGCGAACTTCATAGGGCCTCGACGTTTAAAGAGGCGACTTGCCTGGTCGTAGCGTGCCGGCGCCTGCGCCAGCTTGCGATGGGCAACGGGCTGAGCAATGAGGTCCGCGTCGCCCCTCGCGTTGTCGGTGGGCTCCTACGCACTGGTGGCGTCGCTCTAAGGACTCTCATCATCGCTGCCATCCCTCTGGGGTCTTGTGGCCGGGCGACTCGGTGCCGGGTTTCAGGCGATGAATTGCGATCTTGAGGCGCGAGCCTTCGCGATGGCAGAAGAAGAAGCCGAACCGACCGTCCGTCTCGCACAACCAGCCAGCAGCCGTCCGCTCCGCGTGAGCCCCGGCAATCACGGCCCTTAGATCCGTGTGCGGTGGCAGTTCGGTAGATTCGAGCATTTCGCCTGAATGGTTCACCGCTACCAGCCAGCACGGCTGGTCGATGGGCCTGAGGGGATCGCAGTTTCGGCGCTTGCGCCTGCGGTATGGCATGCACGCAAGCTTCGCGCGGACAGGGAGGCTTGACTCAAGTCCGCCGTGTGTCGGCGTCCACGTGACTTCCAGTCCGACCTCGGTCGTCAAGATGGATGAGATCGGGCAATCCCTGATTTCGTGCGCCTAAACGCGTCTTCGGATCACGACGTGGTACAGGGCGAGGATGACGACCGCCCCAATCACGGCGACCAGCAGGCTGTAGAGGTTGAACCCGGTGACGCCCGGCAACCCGATGGCATGAAAGAGCCACCCACCCAACACGGACCCCAGCACTCCGAGCACGATATCGATGATGAGGCCATCACCGTGGCGGTTCACGATGTGGCTGGCGATGAAACCTGCGATCAAGCCCAAAAGAATCCAGATCAGTACGAACACGCGCACCTCCGGGATGGGCGAATCAAATCTCCCAATGCCCAGCAGCATCCTAGTACGTGAAGCTTTTCGTGGCCGTCGGCCCGAACGCTGACTGAGCGTCAGTCGACTCCTACGCGCGGCCTGTGCGAGGCCGCCCGACAGGTACCGCAGCACAGCAAAGAAAGTTCGGAGTCCATAGGAGCTGCTGACGATCCGTTGGCATGCGTGTGTTGCGTGCGCATGATGGAGAACCAGCGAACAAGAAGCCTCGACGGAGGGGATATGGACAGATTGCGACTCAGCCTGATCGTCGTCCTCATCGTAACGGCGGTGAGTGTGTACGCCGCCGTGGGTTCGTCATGGAAGAGTTACGAAACGGCGGTCGGCGGGAGCCAGGTGGCGCCTTTGGGCGAGGGTATCACCGTCAGAATCAACACCAATTCCGCGCTCCGCACCCGGATCAGCCAGGAGCACCGCGACGTCGTCATGATGCGAGGGGAGGCCTTGTTCGATGTCTCTCACGAGGCGGGTGTCCCGTTCGGGGTTGAGGCCGGTCGAGCTTTCGTACGCACCAGGGGTGCCAAGTTCAGTGTGCGCATCCGTGATCCGCAATCGGTGGATGTGCTGGTGACAGAGGGTGAGCTGACAGTGGCGTTGAACGATACGAAGGGGGCACCGGGTTCCGCTGTCGGAGAGGGCAAGATCGTGAGGGTGCGAGGAAGCGGCCAGGCGGTCTGCGATACTTCGCAGGACGAGATCGCCCGAGCGCTTGCGTGGACGGAGGGCAATCTCCGGTTTGATCGCCGTCCGCTCGGGGACATCGTTCAAGAGTTCAATCGGTATAGCGAGCGACAACTGATCATCGAGGATCCGTCCCTGGTCGCGGCGAGGTTCAGCGGCAGGTTCGTTGCCACGGACGAAAAGAGCTTTCTCAGTACGATGGGGATATTGGGCGTCGTGGCGCAAGACAGGCCTGAGCCCAATGGAAGGTCAGTGGTGGTTCTGCGCCGCGCACCCGGTGTTTCGCAGCAGGTGCCGCCGCCGGCCGGTTGACCGGTCGTTTCCGTCAGGTCTTCTTCGAGGGGGCCCGCCGACTCTTCGTATTCGGTGGCAGATCCACGGTTTGGGCCAGCGACGCATTCAGCGCGACGGCCAGTGCCGCCTGGCCGCTCACCAGATCTTCCCACCTGAGCTCGGGTCCCTTCCGCTTTCCCTTCTCGGTGACCTTCAGGGTCTCGGGACTCAAGGCCACCACGAAGGTCTTGCCCTTGATCTTGAGCTCGCGCTTTAACGTTTTGGTGAGCGGTGTCGTCATGGGTTGGGGAGTGCTGGCTAAGTCAAATCGATAGTAAGTCAAGGCGAGGTTCGGCAGGAGGGGGGCTCGCGGCTCTACGGCGGCGACCCCGAATCGAGTAGGATCGCGCGATCGAGGGGCTGAAAAAGAACCAGAATGAGTCTGACGGGGCCGATGAATTGGGTGGAGCCTGAGGATTTCCGGATCGATGCCCGCGAGGACGTGCACGCCGGCTTGGGCGACTACGGGCGCGCGTTTGCAGTGTCGATCGCAGAGCGGCTGCGAGTCGAGGGTGAACCTGTCCTCGACGTCGTTCCGGAAGACTTCGGTCACTGTGTGATCCTGCGGCGCAGACCTTATCTTCTTTGGATCGGCTGCGCGAAGGAGTACGGCAACACCGGCCGGTGGGGTGCGTTCGTCTGCGCGCAGCCGAATGTGTTGCAGCACTGGATGCTGGCGGTTCAACTGCGTGCCGACATCGCGCGCGTGCAGGCGCGGCTGCTCGAAGTTCTGATGGCGAGCACCGGGGCAGTCGAACTCGAGGCAGTGGCCTAGCTCGGCAGCGGCCTGACCCACCGAGAGGTCAACGCGAGTCTACCTCTAGCGCTGCTTCCAGCGCTTCCGCCAGACCTCCCTCATCGACGTCGCCTACAACGAGCCGTGCGGCGCTCCGAACGCTGCTGTCGGCATTTCCCATGGCGACCGGATGGCCGACCATTTGCAGCGCCGCCAGGTCGTTCCCCGAGTCACCGACGTACATCGCGTCCCTCAGGTCGACATTCAGTGCAGCCGCGACGGTGCGCAAGGCGGTGCCTTTGTTCACACCCGCCCGGGTGAGCCCGACGAATCGTGTCTGCGGCATCACGGGCGAGGTCGATAGGGCCACTTCGAGTCCCTCATGTGGCTCGTGCGCGATGACCGTCGCTTCCTCCGGCGAGACCAGCCATTGCGCGCGGACGATCGGCCCTTGTAGTGACTCGAGCGAGCGCGGGTGGAAGGGCACTCCAAGGAGTTCGGCATGTTCGCGGGCCCAAGGCGCCGTACTTTCGACGACATAGTCGCCGTCGGCGTATAGCTCCAACACGCGTCCGGTATCCCGAGCACGGGCGATGAGGGTGCCTGCCCACTGGCTTGGGAGGGTTGTCGAGCGCGACTGTCCGTCGCTGATTTTGAAAACACTCGCGCCGTTCTGGAAGACGTGCCAGCCCTCCGGATCGAGGTGTCGGGCGTACTCGAGCGCCAGGCCGAAGGCCGGCCTCCCTGAGCACAGCACGAGACGGATTCCGTGGGCGCGGGCGCGGGCGGCGGCCTCCCACACTCGTGGATGCACCGTCCCGGCAGACCCTACAAGCGTTCCATCGACATCGATCCCAATGAGCCGGATCACGGCTGCCTCGACTGAAAAGACACGTCGCGAGCACCTTCGAGCAAGTACGAGATGCCATCCTTTTAGCATGGCCGTCCGCGAATTGACGCCTCTCAGGCGCAGTCGTACAGTCTGATTCACGGTCGGTCAGGCGACCGTCGGTCCGCGAAAAGGGTTGAACCCGCCTGCGTTGCTTCGATCTGCGAACCTTCTTTCTGCCCGTCGATGCGGACACCGGGCGCTCAGGAAGGAAGGTATGCCCATGTCGACCGCGCTCCCCCCGCGTCCCAATCTCGATTGGCTCCGCAAAACCGCCCGGCAACAGCTGAAGGCGGCACGTCTGACACAGCCCGACGCAACGCTCTCTGACGTCCAGTTCGAGCTGGCGCGCAAGTACGGCTTCTCGAGTTGGCGCTCTTTGAAGGCTCACGTAGATGAAACCCATCGTCTTTCCTCGACGGCCGCAGAGCCGGTCAGCGACGAGGAGGCAGCAGCCTTCTTGAAGGCGGTCGGGTCGGGACAGATTGATATCGTGCGTGCTGCGCTTCAGATGGCGCCGCGTCTGGCCAGCGTCATCGGGCCGCATCCGTACTGGGACGGGCGCCCACAGCCCCTCCACATTGCGATCGAGACCGCGCGAGGGGATGTATTCGATCTGCTGTTGACTGCTGGGGCAGACGTGAACGGCAGCAACGAGGAATACGAACACAGTTCGCCCCTGATGCTGACCTTCCTGTGGAGGCAGCCAGAGATGCGACAGGAGCTGATCCGACGCAATGCGCGAATCGGGCTGGTCGAGGCTCTGCTGGCCGGTGACGACGGTCGGGTCGGTAATCTCCTGCGTCAGAGTGATCCGAGAATCCCACACTACCGGCCGAACGGCGGCTCCATTCTGGCAATGGCGCGCACCCCCTTCGCCATCGACCGATTGCTCGAGCTCGGGGCGCCGCGGGATCTCCCGGATCGATGGGGTTCGCGACCGCTGGATGCACTGAGTCGTTTGGGTCGGGAGGGCCTGCCGCTGGTCAGCCATTTGCTCGGGAAGGGATTCCAGGCGGGTGAGCGGGAGTACGCAAGGCTGGGCGATCTGGCCAACCTGAAACGGCTGTTGGCATCACACCCAGGCGGCGTCGACGTCGGCGCAGTCTTGAGGGATGCAGCGGGATTCGGCCACGAGGAAGTCGCCAGATGGGCGCTGTCGCAGGGCGCTGACGTCAACTCACAGGAAAATGGAAAAGGCTGGACGGCCCTGCACTCGGCAGCCTGGGAGGGGAACCTCAGCATGGCCAAACTGCTCGTCGAAGCGGGTGCGGACGTTCAAATAGTCGATGGCGACAATCGAAGCACTCCGGCCGACACGGCCCGCGTCGCGATCACGGTTACGAACAATCCAGCTTGCGGCGTTGTGGCGGACTATCTCGACACTCATCGGACCTCTTGAAGCAGGGCGGCCAGCTCTTCGAACACCACCGACCTCAGGAGGATGTTGTGTCCGAGCGCGGGTGCGATGGTCAGATGAACCGTCACACCGCGGTTCTGCAATGCGGCCACGTAGGCTCGAGAGTACTTTACCGGTGCCGTGTCGTCGGCTTCGCCGACGACCATCCGTACCTTGACGTCCGTTCGAATACTGTGCACCAGCTCTAGGGGCTTCAGACTCCGTGTCGGCCCCTTCCACGCCGGCAGCGGGCGCGTCTTGCTCATGTCGGTTCGGATGCCATCGGGATCACAGCCACAGGCGACCAACAGCGCGCCATCCGCAATCTCTGGATGGCGCCCGAGAATGTCGGCCGAGATGGCGGCACCTCCCGAGCGGCCAACAAGGATGACTCGAGCGGCCGAGTACTGCGCCTTGAGACGGCCGATGGCGCTCGAGATCGCATCCACGGCCTCGGGCGTGTAGTTGTCCAGCGTCGCGGTGCCCCGATCGCCATCCGACCGGTCTCCCGAGCCATCGACATATCCCGGACGGAGGATCCCGACGGCGATGACATCCTTCTGCGGGGCAATTCCCTCCAGCCTGGTGCGAACGGCTTCTGGAAGGACAGGGGCATCGGCCCCTTGTGCCACGGCTTGAGCAAACGCGTATTGATAGGACGGGGCGGGGTCGAACAGATCGCCATGGAGCACAACGATCAGTGTGGGGTGCTCGCTGAGCCCCTGTGACCGATAGGCTTGTGCTCGAAGTCTGCCGCCAGGCACTTCAACCCACAGTCGCTCGCCGTTCCGACCTGAGGTGATGTCAGTTGCCGGCACCGGTGCGCGTGTGCAGGAACAGATGACGGTACAGAGGATCGCGACGAACGCTGCACCACGCATGGACGCTCCGGGGTTGTCGTGCGCCCACTAGCATCTCACCGGTTGGAGTGGTGCGCCAGATGGCGACCAGAGTCTCGAGGGGAACACGTTTTCGATGAATCCACTGTGCACCGCACCGGTACCCGCTTGTCAGCCAACTCGTGGGCCTGCAGTATTCCCGCTCAATGGCCAGGCAAATCATCACGACGGACCAGGCACCGAAATCGCCAACATTCAGTCAGGCAGTGAAGGCCGCGGGCCTCATCTTCGTGTCGGGTCAAGGACCGCTCGATCCCACGACCGGTGAGATCGTCGGAGGTACGATTCAGGAGCAGACGGCGCAGTGTCTGCGGAACATCGAAGCGATTCTGGGGGCGGGCGGGAGTTCGCTCGGAAAGATCGTCAGCGCCACCGTCATTCTCGACGACCCGAATGACTTTGCCGGCATGAACGAAGAGTGGGCAAAGTGGTTTCCCAAGGATCCGCCGGCGCGCCAGGGCGCGAGGCTGCCCATTCAACGCAAGGGGTTCCGGATCAGCGTCGCGGTCGTGGCTGAGGCTTGAAGAGGTCCTCGATCGGGCGCTTAAAGAGATCGGAGAGGCTGAAGGCCAGCGAGAGGCTCGGCTCGTAGCGCTCGGTTTCGATCGCATTCACGGTCTGACGCGACACTCCCAGCCTGTCGGCAAGCTCGGCCTGCGTCCATCCTGCCTCGGCGCGCAATTCGCGCAGCGAGTTCTTCATCGCGACCGAAATAACACGTACAGCATTTGCACGTTGAAGACACTCCATCCCGACAGATTGACCCACAGCAAGCTGAGTCTTGGGTATCCGATCTGCTCGAGGAGGAAGTAGGCGAGTGAACCTGCAGAGACGATCAAGGCCGTATTCACTACGCATTGGACCACCCGGCGCCTGATGTACTCGTCG
Source organism: Steroidobacteraceae bacterium (assembly GCA_036499585.1). GTDB lineage: Bacteria > Pseudomonadota > Gammaproteobacteria > Steroidobacterales > Steroidobacteraceae > 13-2-20CM-66-19. The sequence goes on along the minus strand of DASYDM010000067.1, from coordinate 78,224 downwards.
CACATCTTGTAGATAGTGCGGGCAACGAAGACACAGTAGAGGCCAGTGAGGGCCGGTGTCAGCAGAACTACGGTGCGAATACTGCCTTCGGGAATGTAGGTGATGCTCAGGGCTGCCATGGCCAGCGAGCACCAGTAGGCCCATTGCGCGGTCGCGATTCCTGTGACGGAGTAGGGTGGCAAAGAGTCGCGGTGGGAGGTCATTGCGATCCACCTGGAGTAAAGCATCCTTTACTCTAGACAGGCGCCCGCCCGAGTGTCAAGTATGCTTTACCAGCAGCCGTCAGTCATGGGTGTCGCCGGCGCGAGGGGTATCGAATACAGTCGCGGTAGTCGATCCTCAATCGGAGCCCATCTGAATGTTGTCCCTCTATGCGATTGTCGTGCCGACGTACCTGCAGACCCTGGGTTCACTTTCCGGCCTGCTGACGAAAGCTGAAGCGTTCTGTGCGGAGAAGGGCATTGCACCGAATGACGTGATCCAGGCCCAGTTGGCACACGACATGCTCCCTTTCGTGTATCAGATCAAGTCCGTCGCGGTGCACTCGTTGGGTGCGATCGAGGGCGTGCGTCGTGGAGTCTTCGCGCCGGACAGCTCGACACCGCCGCAGGACTTCCCGGCGCTTCATGCGAAGGTGGCCGCCACCATCCAGGCGCTCGAGCAGGTCGAAGCGGCCGAAATCGACTCCTTCGTCGGGCGCGACATGCGCTTCGAAGTCGGCGAGCGCCGCATCGACTTCACGGCCGAAAACTTTTTCCTGTCTTTCTCGCTACCGAATTTCTACTTCCACGCTGTAACGGCGTACGACATTCTCAGGTCGAAGGGTGTTCAGATCGGGAAGCGCGATTACATGGGAAAGTTCCGCAAGAAGTCATAGATCCGCCCAGAGCTGCTCCATCCGCCGCCGGAGCGTCGCGTCCGGCAGTCGGCCGCGACCGGCCCCCAGGTTGTCCTCCAGGTGCGCCAGTGTCGTCGTGCCAGGAATGACTGCCGTGACTGCGGGATGTGACAAACAGTACTTCAGCATGAATTGCGCCCAGCTGACGGCATCGAACTCTGCGGCCCAGTCCGGTAGCTTCTTGCCTGCAACACGCGGCATGAGACAGCGGCCGCGGCCGCCCAACGGGACATTGTTGAGCACGGCGATTCCTTTCTCCTTCGCCAAAGGCAGGACCTGCTGCGCAGCCGCGCGATCCTGGATCGAATAGTCGACCTGGATGAAGTCCAGCGAATGACCGCGCATGACTTTCGCCATTTCGTCGTGAGTGCGCGTCGTAGCCGTCGTAACTCCGATGTAGCGGATCTTTCCGGCGCGCTTGTACTCCTCGAACAGCGGCAGCAGCTCGTCCAACCGGAGCAGACTGTGCACCTGAAGCAGGTCGATGCGTTGGGTGCGCAGCCGACGGAAGGATTCGTCGAGGACCGAGCGAGTAACCGGGTCGTTGGCCTGCGGCGCAGATACCGGCTTGGTCGCGATGAAGAAGCGCTCGCGGTTAGCCAACTCGCTGAGTAACTCGCCGATAACCTCCTCGGAACGCCCATAGCCACGGGCCGTATCGATCAGGCGGCCGCCGAGGGTCGGCATCGCTTGCAACACCTCACGCCGGGCGGCGATGTCGCCTGCGGAACTGACGTCGTAGGCATTGGTGCCGATGCCGACGACGGGCAAGGACTCACCTGAGGACGGAATCTTGCGCAGGATCGGCGGCAGTGGAGCCTCGGACCCGAAGGTTGCCGCGGGGCGAAGGGCGGTACAGAGGCCGGCGGCACCGGCCAAGCCGAGTGCAGAGCGTCGAGTCAGGGTGTCGTGGGAGCGCATGGCAGACCTGTCTTGCCGGATCGGATGCGATCCTGTCATACAATCCAGTGGAGCTACAGGGAACGCCTGGATCCGGACGGCCATAACATCGAGGCTGCGTCGAAATTCCGACGCGCGCTGAAGAGCCAAGTCTTCGATCAGCGCGGGCGCATGGGCTACCGCTGCTCCATCGGCCCGGGATCCTCCTCTGCGGGATCGGACGGGCTCTGCGACGGATCCGGATCCTGCACCGGAGGCGGCGGCTCGAGCGGGGGCGGCTCATCCACCCGGGCGGGGTGAGGGCGAGGTCGTTCGCTAGACATGCAGCGTGTACTCGTTGGGTCTGCTGTAACGCCAGCATCTCGCGTTCCCATGGCCGCGCCCGTCGAATGCGACGGCCGGACGAGTTTCACGAGCACGCTCATTCGGACGCAAGATAGAACAGGTCCTCGACCGTAGTGCCCAGGGCGCGAGCGAGGGTCAGCGCCAGATGAACGGATGGGACGAAGACTCCGTTCTCGACCGTGTTGATCGTCTTGCGGGAGACTCTGGCCAGCTCAGCCAGATCCGCCTGGGTCAGTTGTTTTGCGGTGCGTCGGGTTTTCAGACGATTGCCCAGTCGCCGGTCACTCACCCTTTGCGGCCTCCCGATCGAGCCGGACGTACGAAAACCCCGGCACGAGCAGGGTCACGGACAGACCGACCAGCACCAGAAGACTTGCATACGCAGGCGCGATCAGAGTTGCCAGGAACACAACCAGCATGCACGCGAGCGCGGTCAGATATCCGGCCCGGAGCATGCGCGTTCGGAAGAACTGCAGCAGCTCGTCATGAAGATCCGGGACGAGTCGGTCGCCCGGTCGCAAGGTGACGCTCAGTTCGGCGAGGGCGAACACGATGAAGACCGGCACAAAAGCCAACAGTCCCCACCAGCTCCCATCCTGCTGGTGCGCAATCCATCCGAGCGTAACGAGACCGAGCACGACCAATTGAACGACGCAGCGAGTCAGCAGCGATGCGCGTTCGACGCGCCCCGCACGCAGAGCTGTCACTGCGGCATCGTGTTCTGCGCGCTGTTGATCACGGAAGAAGGCTCTCACAAGAATCATTTTGGCAATGACCCAACCGATCAGCAGGCCCGTTGTCTCGATCACGAGATAACCGCCTGCGTCGAGACGTTCGTCCGCGAACAGGTGGGCGAGGGGCCGGTATTTCCAGATGAGCAGGCAGATCGCCACGTACGCAGCCAGACCCAATACGTCTGCCCACGTGGAATTCTTCAGAGCGTAGAGCCGATCGAGGCTTGCGTTGCTCATGGCGCGCCTGTTCGTTGGATTGTTGCGGGTAGTGTAACCCATAGGTTACACGGAAATGAAAGCCGGATGAACAAGGATCCATCTGGTGGAATCCTCTGTCAGTGTGGGTAATAGCGGGTGCGCGCTGCACCGTGGGACCAACATTCACAAGGCTATTCAAATGGAGGAATATACCGCGGTCGTTATGACAACAATCTCAGAGGGGAAGCTCGATGTTCAACAAACGAACGCTGCTGCTCGGTGCCGTGGCGCTGGCGAGCTGCGTCTCGCAAGCGGCGACCAAAGCGCCGGTTGCGACGACGTGCGACCGCGATTGTTTGATCAAGTTGGCCGATAGCTACATCGCGTCGCTGGTCGCGCACGATCCCAGCAAGGTGCCACTTGCCGCGGACGTCAAGATCGTCGAGAACGCGAAGCGCATTCAGCCGGGACAGGGCTTGTGGAAAAGTACTACCGGCGGTCCCACCGAGTTCAAGATTGTCGTGCCCGACGCCTATTCGCAGGAAGTCGGTGGCATGGTAATGCTGCAATCCGACGCCAAGCCCGCGCAGGTTGGTTTCCGACTGAAGGTGGCGAACGGCAAGCTCGCCGAGGTCGAGAACATGATTGCGGTGCCGCGTGAGCAGTTCATGTCGAATCTGCAGAAGGTGCGGCCCGGAATCCCGATGGAAGTGCCGTACGAGTATCGTGACTCACGCGGACGCCTGGTGCATATCGCCAAGTCCTACTACGACGCGCTTGATAACAACAACGGCTACCTTGCACCGTTCGCACCGGACTGCGAGAGGCGCGAAAACGGCATTCGCACCGCGCCCTCCGGTGGGGTTGCCACAGGTCCGAGCATTCCGGGCGCGCCGGTGCGGGCGCCGGGCCTGATGGGCATGCAGGACTGCACCAGCCAGATGAACTCGGGCACCTTCAAGTACATCACCGTCATTGGCAATCGTCGTGTCGAAGTGGCCGACGAGCAAACGGGTCTCGTGATCGGCTTCTCGCACTTCCATCACGAGCAGAAGGAAAAGGTGTCCCCGATCTACGGCGATCCGGGTCGCGCGACGACGACGGTCGGTAACGATCCCTTCGATCTGCCCGCGATGCACATCTTCAAGGTGTGGGGCGGACAGATCCACGAGATCGAGGCGATGGGCTTCGCTGCACCCTACAACTCACCGTCGGGTTGGGAGTGAGCGGCAGGTTGGAAGTCACGGGCCTGCGCGACGCGGGCTGAGCATCAGAGGCTGGCGCTTCGAATCAGAGGCGCCAGCTCTCTTTGCGAGAGCGCCGGCTTTCCTGACGAGCGCCGGCCAGCCTGTTCCCGCTGGGGCCCCCGGTTCGCGGTTCAGGTCGAGCTCTTTGCCGACCCCGAGCGCAACAGCCCGATGAAGATGCAGGCCACGCCGACCAACAGCAATAGGTGAACCGCCGCGAAAGTAATCTTGACGAATAGCCACAGAGCTATCCACGCGACGATCAAGATGATTCCGAGCAAATGCAAGACCTTCATGCGCACCTCCTGACAGCCATTACACCGCGGCTCGCCGAGCTCAGGCTGTAGGAGCGACTCCCTAGATCGAGTCGGACTACGCCTCCTCGACACGGTCGAGTTGCCGCCTGCAATCGGTGGTCCAGCGTAGCTGTTCGCCTGGCGCAGGCGGATTGTCGGCAGACTGTTGTTAAGTTGACACGCACCCGGCACGGAACGATTCGTGCTCTCACACAGCTCAGGTGTTTCGTGATTCTAGGAGTGCCTGAGAATGTCGAGGAAGTTGCTTGTTCTGTTGGGTGCCATGGTGGCGGGCGTGACGTGTGCGACCACCGCGGTTGCGGCGGACGATAACGACGTGATTGCGCCGCTGGGGATGTATGTTGGTGGCAGTTTCGGGCGTGCCAATGTTCGCGTCGATAGCAAGACGACCGGCAGCCTGTTTGATTTCGATGAACATCATGCCGGGTGGAAGGCAATGCTGGGCTTCCGGCCGACGCCGCCCCTCGGGGCCGAGATAGAATACATCGACTTCGGTCATCCGACCACGAGCATCGCAGGCGTGCGGGAGGACGCGAGGGCTCGCGGAGTAGGCGCATTCGCGGTGGGCTACATTCCGCTTCCGATCGTGGATGTGTTCGGTAAGGCCGGCGTTGCCCGTTTGCAGACAATTGCGCACGGAACCTTTGCGACCGCGCAGCCGGGCGGCGTTGTCTGCAACAATAGTTCGCTGTCGTGTCTGTTCGACAGCGATCACACCGACACGAGATTTGCCTACGGAGGCGGTGTGCAGGTGAAGCTCGCCAGGGTGGGCATCAGGGCCGAATACGAGAGAATCAGCGCCAGCGGCGGGGATCCGAGCCTGCTCTCGGTCGGCGTTACCTATACGTTCTAGTACCGCGCGTACCGACGGAAGTCGTTGTAAGGCCATCGCGCCAACCTGAGACGGGAACCGGCGACACTCGGCGCCGGTTCCCGGGGTTGTCCGCGCTGCGTGCGCGGCGCCCGAGAGAACGCCGAGCCGGCGGCCAAGCCCCTTTTGCCCCCCGGCGCGACCGCCTATGATCCAGGCGATTCACAGCACGATCATGGCGTTGTCATTTTGGGGGAATTTATGGACGAACAGGCGCTGAGTCGGCGACAGATCCTGGGGGGAATGGCGGCGGCCGGTGCGACCGGGTTGCTGGCGGGAGTCGCAAAAGACGCCGTTGCCGCCGATGCGCCGGCTCGTGCTGCGCCCGGTCCTGGCGCCTCCCAGGCGCCTCCCATCACCGACGTGAAGGGAAAAGTTGCCTACATCACCGGCGGTTCCAGCGGGATCGGACTCGGCCTCGCGCGAGTGTTCTACGACGCCGGGATGAAGGTCGTAATCGGTTACCTCGATGAGCAGCACATCGGCGACGCACTCAAGCAGTTCCCACCCAACGATCCGCGCGTCCATGCGATCAAGCACGACGTGATGGATCGTGATCGCTGGGAGCGGGTCGCGGATGAGATCGAGAAGAAGTTCGGCGGATTGCAGATTCTCGTGAACAATGCGGGCGTCGGCCTGCAGGCGCCGGCCAGCACCGGAACCTACAAGGACTGGGAGTGGGGTCTCGGCGTGAATCTGTGGGGGCCGATCAACGGTGTCCACACCTACGTGCCGCGGATGCTCGCCAGCAAGCAGGGTGCGCACATCGTGACCACCACTTCGACGAGCGGCATCCTTCCTGGCAGCGGAGCGGGTGTCTACACGGTCTCCAAGATTGCCGCCGTCGCACTCATGGAGGAGTTGCGGCACGAGCTGCGCAATACGAACATCGGTACGACCGCGTTCATCCCCGGTCTGACCGCGACCAACATCGGTCAGAGCGAGAGCTATCGGCCGGCTTCGTTGAAAAACGATGGACCGCCTGCGCTGGCTCCGGGAGCGCAGCCGCGTCCGCCGGGAGCGGGTGGTCCGCCCCGACCGCGTCCGGTCCTGCCTCCGACCACGGACGGCCCGGCCGCCGTGCGCCCGATGGACCCGATCGTGGCTGCTCGCTTCGTGTTGGACGGCATTCTGAATAACGACCTGTTCGTCGTCGCCGAGCCCGAGTACCGACTCGGCGTCGAAGCGCGGTGCAACGCTTTGCTCGAGTCGATGAACGCGTTCAAGCCGCTGCCGGACCGGCTGACACACAGCCCGGGCTTGTACCGAACACCGATCTACCAGCAGGAGATTGCCCACCGTCACGCGACTCAGAAGCGCGACATCACCGGGATCTGACGGGCGGTGCCCTTCGAGCTCGCACCCTACGAACCCGGCTCCTGCGGGTTCTGCAGGTATGTAATGAGGGAGGCCGAGTGCGCGATATTGGCGGAGGACGAGCTCGCGTTCGCGATCGTCAACTACCGCCAGTACGAGCGCGGCGCCTCGCTGGTCATTCCCAAGGCGCACAGGGAAACGATCTTGAATGTCACCGACGCGGAGATCGCGAGCGTCTATCGGCTGGCCAAGCGCGTCGCAGGAGCCCTCGAGAGGACCTTCGGGGCATGCGCGGCCAACGTGTATCAAAACAACGGCCTCAAGTCGGGTCAGCACGTGCCGCATGTGCACGTGCATGTCGTTCCGAGATATGCCACGAGCGACCCGGGGAAGCTGTTTTTGCAGGACGACTTTCCGATCCTTCCCATGCCGGAAGTGAAGGCAATCGCTGCCGCCATTCGGGGCTGCATGTGACGACGCCTGCCGCAGGCGCGCCGCCCGCGGTTGGCGCGCTCGCCAATGTTCGAGGTGTGGTGTTCGATTTCGATCTGACGCTGGCCGACTCGGCGACGGCCGTAGTGGAGTGTGCGAACTCGGCGCTTTCGAAGTTGGGAATGAAGACCGCGGACTTCGAGGCCATCAAACGAACGATCGGGCTGCCCTTGCCGCTGACCTTCAGAGCGCTGACCGGCGTCAGCGATCCGGCGCTGGAGAAGGAATTCGCAACGCTGTTCGTCCAACGCGCCGATGAGGTCATGCTGGAGCAGGTCACGATCTACGAAGGTGTGCCGGTGATGTGCGCCAGACTGCGGCGCGCCGGCATGCGCCTGGCCATCGTGTCGACGAAGTTCCGGTATCGCATCGAATCGATTTTGGCGAAAGCGTCGCTCGCCGGGACATTCGACGTCATCGTGGGCGGCGAGGATGTGAAGGAGCACAAGCCTCATCCCGAAGGACTGTTATGCGCTCTCGAGAGGTTGGATGTGCCGCCGACGGAAGCGCTGTACGTCGGGGATCATCCTCTGGATGCGGAGACAGCTGCTCGGGCAGGGACATCGTTTATCGCCGTGCGCAGCGGGTCGCGCCCTCCCGAGACTTGGGAAAACGCTTCAGACGTTAGTGTGATCGAGCGCGCGGCCGGCTTGGCCGATCTGCTGAGGGTTGCTTGACACCACGCACCGTCGGCGCTAGCTTCACACGATCATGTCACTCCACGCGCGCAAACAACAAAAACCCTGCCTCAATCCGGCGGGCATCGCGCGGCGTGGCATGGCGTAGGGCGTTCCGCCCTAGTCCTTAGCTGTCCCAACCTCGCAAATCCCGCCACCGGCGGGGTTCATGTCGAGCTTCGTCGGCTTTACCGAAGGAGCTCAACGTCATGACCTGTTTTGATTCCGACGCCGACATCGAACGCGTTGGTCGGGGTCTGACCGACCGAACGCTTCCCAAGCTCGAGTGGAGTCACGCGGCCCACTTTGCGGTGGCATTGTGGCTGCTCAAACGAAACGGGTTGGGAGCGATGCGTGAGATGCCGCGGCTCATCTGGGCCTACAACGAATCCACCGGCGTAGCCAACACGGACTCGAGCGGCTATCACGAAACGATCACTCTCGCGTCCTTGCGCGCGGGGCATGCATGGCTCGCCGAGCATCCCCATCTGCCGCTTTACGAGGTGCTCAGGGACCTGCTCGCGGGCGAATTAGGGCGTTCCGGCTGGTTGCTGACGTACTGGTCGCGAGCGCGACTTTTCTCGGCGGCAGCGCGCAGGTCGTGGGTAGGTCCAGACCTGCGGCCGTTTCCGTACTGATGCGGCGATCCGGAGCGGCCCGGGACGGCATCGCCGCCGGGCTGCGCTCCGCGCCGTAGGTGGGCTTAACGATGCAACAAGTCGTCGCAGTCGCTGCCGTGCCGCTCCACGCACCGATCATACGCTTCACGCGCTTCCTGCCGGCGCACCGAGTCACCGTGATCCGGCGGGGTGGGGGTGTTTGAATTCACCGGAGCGTTCAGGATCGCGTCGCAATCACTGCGGCCCTGGTCCCGGCAGTGCTCGAACTCGGCGCGACGGGTTTCGTCACGCGAGGAAGCGACGTTCAGGCGGTGTTCAGTTGAGTCAACACATCCCGTCGTCAAGACGCCGATGGCGAGGGCGCAGGCGGCGATGGGCAGAAATTTGTAGGACGGTCTCATATCGCACTCTCCCTCCGGTCAAGCCAGAGTCATGGTGGGTATGAGAGAATCAAGCAAACGCTGTGCCCGCGTTGCCGATCCGCCGGCCGCAGGCACCCCAAGCAAACCTGTTGAGCGATTCCATGGGTACCGTAACCCTTCTGATAGTCATCGTGATTGTGAGTGTCATCGGTCTGGGCTCGCGCAGACTGTTGGAGTGGGCGATGCTACGCCCCTATGTCGTCGCCCGTGGGAGCGGCTACACGACCCTCGTCACCAGCGGTTTCATCCACGCCGATGTCGGTCACCTTCTGCTCAACCTCATCACGTTCTATTCGATGGGGTTCGGCCTCGAGCGCGTCATCGGCACCGGGCGCTACCTGGCGTTGTATTTCTGCGGGCTGTTGGTGAGCGGGTTGGCCAGTCTCGTCAAGCACCGCAACGATCCAAACTACGCGACCTTGGGGGCCTCCGGGGCGATCTCGGCGGTGCTGTTCGCGGCCATCGTCTATTTCCCCAGCAGCCGCCTGGTCATCTTCCCGATTCCGATACCGATCCCGGCGCCGCTGTTCGCCGTCGGCTACCTCGCCGTCAGCTACTACATGTCACGAACCTCGAGGGCGCCGATCAATCACGACGCGCATATCGCAGGAGCCCTGACGGGGCTCGCGTTCGTGTCGGCAACCGATCCGCGGGCGGTCGAGAACCTGCTGGCCTATCTCACAGGCTGAGCCAGGATTGGCCGGATGACCCAAGCGCGGGTGGGCTGCAGGGTTACGTGCGTGGCGTTACGTGCGCAGGGAAATCACTCGCACCACGGTCTCGCGATAAGTCCGGAAGCCCATCCGTTCGTAGAGGGCCCGAGCACTCGTGTTGGCGCTCATTACGTGCAGAAACGGAGTCTCACCGCGGCTGAGTTGCCGAGAGATCAGTTTGTTCGTCAGCCGTCGGGCAAAGCCCCGGCCTTGAAAATCGGGGTGAGTGCAGATGCCGCTGACCTCGTGGAACGACCCCGCCGCCATTCGCTCACCCGCCATGGAGATCAGTCGACCGTCGTGGAAATAACCAAAATACTCCCCGAGCTCGATCGTGCGAGTGTCGAAGGGGCCCGGGTTCGTGAGAGTTGCCAGGGCGACGGCCTGGGCGGCGTGAGTGCTCGCCAGAGGCACGGCATCGGGTGCGTCATCCCGGGTCGGAGCCTGGCCGTCCCAGACCATCTTCAGCATCGTGGCTTCGCGATGAATCTCGCAGCAGTCCGGCGGAGCGCCGGACCAGATGTCGCAGTAGAAGCGTTCCGCCGGGTCACAGAACGGAAGAAGCGCCGCCAGGTCCGGATGCTCGGCATCCTTGAATCCAACGATGGGCGAGAATCCCTTCGCGTAGCGCCGCGCATTTCCGGCACCGGTTGAGAATTTCGCGTGCGGGCCAGTCAGCGAGTTCCACATGACATTGTCGAGAATCGAGGTCACCGCGTCTGCGATTTCCCGCAGTTGTACGGATGAACGCTCTCGCCCGCGCGCCATACCCATGCACGACGGAACTCGGCCGGCTTCGTGAAGGTGTCCGGATCGGTGATCGTGACGCTGTATTGCAGCCGTCGGCCGTCTGTTGATGGCGTGAAGCGTTCGACCATCCGCGAGGACTGCCCTTGAGGCAGGCCGTTGGGGGCGATATACGGCCAGGAAATTCCGGTCGTCGTGACGACCAGCGATGAGCCATCCCAGCGACCGACGGAGTGTCCGAGCAGGCTCTTCGCCGTCGGCACGGAAGCGTTGTCGGACATATGAATCACGCGCACCGTGTCGTATTCCTCGAGGCGCAGCACGATCGTCGCGGCACGGTCTTCGAACTGCATGCCGTAGGGCTGCTCCATGATCGTCGGCATCCCCTTGGGCAGGCACCCCTTGGCGATCGTGTCGCGGGCCGGGTCCCAAGCCGCGAGCGCCTTCGTTGCCGCGGCGGTCAGTGGCGGTCTCGCGCTCCACAAGGAGAAAGGGCCCGCGTCCGGATCTTCGAAGGAGGAGCCCCAGACTTTGAAAAGGCCGGTGGGGGCCTGTTGGGAGCCGCCGCCGGCAGCCACGGTGAGGTCCGGAGCGTCGGTGTTCCAGCGGGGCTTGCTTCCCGGGGCGAGTACGAACTCCCGGCTCAGGGAGCCGCTCATCAGGTTCGTGCCGAACATCCGTGCCGGAGACGTCTTGGACGGGTTGCCGGCAATCTTGACGCGATCGCCGACCTTCAGGACTTTGGGATCGAGGTTGGAGCGGCTGAGGATGCCGACCGAGTGGCACTCGATATCCCAGGTGACCGTGTGGCCCGATTCGGTGGACTGCACCTTCAGTTTGACGTGAGGGTTTTGCCAAGCCACGTCCGTCAGAGTCCCGGACACTTCTACAGTGCGCTGCTGGTCGAACTCGCCGAAAGAGTGGTGTGCTCGTGCGACAGGAGCGGCCACTGTCAGGAACAGAATGACGGCGGCGGTGAACAACGGGACGGGATGGACGACCCGCGTTCCGATCGGTTTCATCGTGGCTCCCTAAGACGCGTGGGTGGCTGTTGGATCGCGTCGGAGCGGATTGTAGACCTACCCGGGAGAACCGTCGCGTCCAGGCGGTATGTTCACCCGGCGTCCGCTACACATCCGGTAGACGGATGATCCGGCTCGATATCCCGACCTTCTGGCCGTGCAGCGGCGCCAGGGGCGGCTGGCACCGTGGTGGCTCAAGCTCGGGATGCGTATCATCAGCCTGAATACACTGCCGAGCCGGAACTATTTCGGTGCGGGCCGTAAGGGGGATTGAGTGTCATCGAAATTCGTCGTTCGCGGGCTCGTGGCGTCCACGCTGATGTCGCTGGGCCTTTCAGTCGCCTCCGCACAAACTGCCTCATGGGCGACTCTGACGGCGCCGCCGACGGGCATCGCGCCGGCCGGCGACGTCGTGCGCGCCGGGCATCTGGGTCGTGAGATCGGCGACACCCAGAACCTCATCCACTTCTACAACGACATCATCGGCCTGGGTCTCGTTGGTCCTCGCGACGCCGTTCGCAACTACATGGTCAGCCATCCGCTCGCGGAGTTCGCCGAGCTGGGCGAGGGGGACCAGAACGCATTTGATTCGGTCAGCCGCGTGGCGTTGCTGCCGATTCCCGGAACGTCCGCGCAACCCGGCGGCGCCGAGATGACCATCGAGGCGATCGAGATCCGGGGCATCAAGTCGCAGCCCTACAACCCGCCGCTGAGCGATCCGGGCGCCACGTACCTGAAGCTGATCGTTCGCGACCTCGACAAGACACTGGCCGCGTTGAAGGCCGAGCGCACTCCGATCATCACTCCCGGCGGCAATCCTGTTGAGATCACCTGGCCGGGGCTCTCCGGCAGAGTCCGCGCGGTTTTCGTGCGCGATCCGGACGGGTATCCCGTGCAACTGACGGAAGTCACTCCCACGCCGGAATCGACCGCGGCTGCCAACTCCAAGGTGTTGGGAGCACGCGTGACGGTCGTCGTCGATAACCTGGAAGAGACGTGTCGGATGTACCAGAGCCTGGTCGGCCCGGACTTCAAGTTCTGGTTGAGCCCCACGCTGGTGGGGGACAAGGCGTACGAGACCCTGTCGAGCACGCCGGGCCAGTTCCGCATGGCCCAGGCACTCGTGCCCGGCTCGCCAGTCGTGATGGAATTCATCGAGTACAAGAATCACAACCCGAAATTTCGCAAGGCCAACATCCAGGACCCCGGCACGGCGCACTTTCTCTTCATGGCCAAGAACGACGATGTGTTCATCGAGCGCGTCCACGCGGCGAAGCTGCACACGCTGAGCAAGTCGAACGCACCGGTCAACCTGAGCCCCACGGTCCGCTCGTTCTTCGTGCCCGATCCGCAGGGGTTCTGGCTGGAGTTCATGGATCGCAAGGACCCCCCGGCGAAGTGACCTGGCGGGCGTGCGCTGAAGGGTGTCGGGCGGGGGCTTGAAGACATGGCGGGCACGCCGGGTGCTGCGTTGGCGGTGATCCGCGGTGTCAAAGGGGCGTCCGCCACGGTTGCCCGCTTGAATTGGAAGCGCCCATGCAACTTGTCTTTCTCTACGGCCCTATCGCGTCCGGCAAGCTGACCATTGCGCGCGAACTCGCCGCGCGCACCGGTTTCGCGTTGTTTCACAATCACCTGGTTGTGGACGCCGTCATGGCGGTCTTCCCATTCGGCTCGGAGTCTTTCGTGCGTCTACGGGAACGTCTGTGGATGGACGTCATCGGCGAAGCGGCACGACTGCGGCGCTCGATCGTGTTTACGTTTGCCCCTGAACCCACGGTGGAAAGGGGATTTGCGCAGCGCGTCGTGAGTACCGTCGAGGGAGCAGGGGGCAAGATGGTCTTCGTGGAACTCACCGTTCCCATCGAGGAGCAGGAGAGGCGGTTGGTCGATCCGGGCCGAGCTGCTCACGGGAAGCTCCGCTCAGTGGAGCTTCTACGACGGCTGCGCGCAGACTTCGCGAACGCCACTGCCGAAATGCCTGCACCGACGTTGACGATCGATACTTCGAGTCACACGCCGTTGGAATCCGCAGCCGCGATTCATACGATTCTGTCCCGCTGACCGGCCTTACAATACCGCCCCCGAAACCGGGCAAGTCCCCGGGACAACAGAGGTCACTCCATGGCAAAGGCATACTGGGTCTCGTGTTATCGCGAGGTGAAGGATCCCGCGAAGCTGGCGGCTTACGCACAGCTGGCGTTGCCCGCGATCGAAAGCGGCGGCGGACGGTTCCTGGCGCGCAGTGTGGCCGCAGTCGCTTACGAGGCCGGAGTGCTCGAGCGGCTGGTGATCATTGAGTTCGACTCAATGGAGAAGGCCGTCGCCGCTCACGACAGTCCTGCGTACAAGGCTGCTCTCGCGGTTCTGGCGGACGGGGTGGTGAGAGACCTGCGCATCGTCTCGGGAGTTTGAACTCGTCCGGACGGCGCCGAGGCAGCGGGCCTCGGCGGGCCCCTACGGCTTGTACACCCAGAATCGGGGACCCCGCTCGGCGTCAAGCCTGGCGAGTTGTTCCCGATGGATCTCCCGCACCCGAGCCGGGGTGATCGCTTCCGACGGGCTCACTTCCTCGATTTGCAGGCTGGTCTTGTCTTCGTACAGATGCTCGCCGGCCAGCCGCGCCTGCGAGTCGTAGGGCCAGATGAAAGCTTGCCGGCTGAAGACGTGGTAGAGCCGGTCGGCGTGCTCGACCTGATAGCCCACCTGGCGAAGGTCCCCGCCGCGCGCCAGCTGGTGAAAGGTAATCTCGTCGCAGACTCCCCAGTCGGCCACGGATAGCCGGTCGTCGGAGTGCCAGAGCACGGCTTCGCCGACGCTGTTGTAGAAGGCAAGGACTCCGTCCTTGCCTTCTATTACTGCCGGGTTGGCGCCCCAGGTAACCCTGTAGACGGGGTGATCGACGATCATATCGGGCGCGAGGATCTTGTCGTACTGACCTGCTCCCTCGAGATGCACGTGACGCCAGAAGTTGAGGAGGATGGCCCGGTGCAGCGGCACGGTCGTCCGCTCCAACAGCCTGGCCGTCGGCAGCATGCAGTCGTAAACCGCTCGCTCGAATCGATTCATGGCCTTCCTCCGTCCGCTGGCGTCAGCGGATCACTTCATCGTTACGTCGCGGGCGGTATCGGACATGCCTTCCGCGCGCGTGCTCCACCCCGACAGCATGCCGTACGGGCTGCGCTGCAGCAGCGCCTCGATCTTGTGGATCTTGCCACCCTGGACCTTGAACAGCTCGGCAATTTCCCAAGTCCACGGCTGCGTCGGCCCCGAGGTGACCGGGCGGCCATCGGGAGTCTTGAAATTACGCGTGTCCCCGCCAGCGTGATCGAAGAAGCCGAAAGCGAACACGATGCCGCGCTCTTCATCGACCGCGACATAGCGCCGGTCCCGAATACGCCAGACGAAATGCAGCAGGCCCGATTTGAACTGCTCCATGCAGCTCCACTGCGCAGAGTAATTCGTAGAGGTCTTGGGGTCGGGGCGCGTCTGGCCGGGAGGAGTCGGAGCGTTGGTTGTCTGACCCCCGTTCTCGAGCCGGTTGCAGTCGTCGGCGAACGGGTAGTCACCCTTGCCGTCGTTCTGCTGCATGCCCGTGAAGTACTTGTTGGCGGTCGTGATCATGTCTTTGCGCGACATGCGCTCGCCGGCCGGTAGGGTCTGCACGTAGACCGGGTTGGGCGTCAACGCATCGACCTTGGCAGCCGTCTGCTCGTTGCGGATGACGATCTGCTCGATCTCGGCGATCTTCCGATCCTTGATCTTCAGGCGCAGCGCGATCAATGCGGGCGTGCCTTTGGAGGCATCGCGGCCGTCCTCCTGGATCGACCCGAAGAAGGCAACCTGCTGCGCGGGGACGTCGCTGACGAACAGCCGGTAGTGCCCCTTCGCCTTGAGTGTCCTCCACATGCCATCGCCGATGTCCAGCTGTTGGCCGTCTTCGGTGTAGCGGACGTTGGCGGCGAGCGGCACGTTGGCAGGCTTGTGCGCGATCACGGCATCGAGGTAGCGATCTACCCAGCCCTCCAGGCAGCCCCGGTCGCAAGCGGGTGCTGAGAATGCTACTTGCGATGCTCCCAGAAGTGCGACGGCGGCGATGACGCCGCGAAATCCGATGCCGCTCATGAGTGCCCCCTCGGCAGTGTTGGTTTGAGTCGGCGAGCATAACTCATCAACGCAATATGAACCGAACTCGCGGCTGCGCCCGTGGATGACGGGCGCGCACGGCGCTTCATCACTGGATGCGCACGACCCGGACAATCTGCTTTCTCGGGGTCTTCAACAGGAATCCGCCCGCTCCGGCCGGCCTGATGGTGACCCTGTCCTGGGCATTGAGCAGCAGGTCGGAACGAGCCTCGGTGGTTTCCCAGACCTGGCCGTTGTCCAGCACCAACAGGTATCCCGTCGACGAGCGTGCATCGACCTTCGTCAACGTCGCACTGTACTCAACCGGCTTCACTTTCACGGGCCGGACAGGCTTCCCCAGGTCAGGGGGCAGCGCCGTGTTGGTGGGCCTCTGCGCGGCGTTGGTGCCGCTGGACACTGCCGGTGCCGTTGCGGCCGTTGCGGCCGTTGCGGCTGTCGGTGTCGTCGGCGTTGCGGCCGACGGGGCGCTGGGCGTCTTGCGGCGCGCGGCGATCGCCTTGTCGAAACACGCGAGCCGGGCAGAGTCGTTGGTTTCCTTCGAGCAGGCGTCCATCGGGTCGTTGGCGGCAAACACGGCGGGTGTCAAAGTCAACCCCGCAACCAACACGAGCGGTAGAAAGCGTGACATGCGGACATACCCCTTTGAACGTCGTCTATAAAATGGCCCGGCGGGTTATTCTAGCCCGAGGCGTCCGTCACGCGGGCGCCGGAAAAGGGCTCCATGTTCATGAAGAGGGACTCCATGTTCAAGGTGACTCGGATGGCGCGCTCGTGCCTTCGCTGGCTGCGAGGCCTGGGTATTCTGGCCTCGGTGGCGCTCGTGGCGGGGCTGTCCGGGTGTGACCGGCAGGCGGTCCTCGAAAAGCTCTCTACTCCTGAGCAGCGTGCCGCCGCGCGGCACTACATCGACGCCCTTCGCGACGGCAGGGTCGAGGAAATCGAGGCCGCGGCGGATGCCAGCCTGCGTACGCCCGACCTGCACACGAAGCTGCTACAGCTTGCGGCGCTGATTCCCAAGGAGGCGCCCAAGTCAGTGAAGCTGGTGGGCACTCAGGTGTTCAAGGAGAACGAGGAGACACGTCGCAATATCGTGTTCGAGTACGAGTTTCCGAGCACGTGGATGCTGATGAGGGTGTCGACCCGGGAGAAGGCCGGGCAGTCGACCATCATCGGGATGCATGTCAATTCGGAGAAGGCTTCCTACGACACGCTGACCCAGTTCTCTCTCGCCGGGAAGAGCCCCGGGCAGTACGTGGTTCTGGCGCTCGTCGGCATCCTGCCGCTCCTGACTCTGTACGCACTGATTCTATGTGTCGTCACCAGACTGCCGCGCCGCAAGTGGCTGTGGGTGCTCTTTATCCTCGTCGGTTTCGGCAGCGTCAGCGTCAACTGGAATACGGGCCTGTGGAGAGGCAACGTGCTGTCCTTCCAACTCTTCAGCGCGTCAGCCACCGCGGAAGCCGGTGGTCCGTGGGTCTTCGACGTCTCGATTCCGTTGGGCGCAATCCTCTTCCTGATCCGTCGTCGCTCACTGATGGCCGAAGCGGAAAAGGCAGATCTCCCCGCGGCGCAGACCTGAAGGGAAAGCTAGTAACCGATCGTGAAGCGCTTGCGGATATGCCGCGGCTTCTCGAGCTCATCGACCAGCGCAATCGCGTAGTCGTCATAGGAGATCGAGCTCTTGCCGTCGGCGGCTACGATGAGCTGATCGCCACCGAGACGGAATTGGCCGGTGCGCTGGCCTGGGCCGATCAATGCTGCCGGCGAAAAGAACGTCCAGTCGAGGTTCGGATCGCCGCGCAGCAGGTCCAACATCTGCTTGCCCTCCTTGATGGGTGCGAGCCACTCGGGCGGGATGCCCGGTCCGTCCATGACCAGCTTGCCCGGGGAGGCCTCGAGCGAGCCGGCTCCGCCGACCACGATGTAGCGTTTGACGCCGGACTTACGCACCGCGTTGAGCAGGTCCTCCGAGGTGCCGGGGGTGAACGGAGCCGAGCTGATGACGGCGTCGTGTCCCTTGATCAGTGCGGCGAGCGGATCCACCGCGCCCATGTCGCCTTTAACGGCGGTTACATGGGGATCCGAGGGGGCCTTCTCTGGGTTGCGCGCAATGGCGGTGATGGTGTGACCATGACCCCGGCTCAGAATCTCGGCGACGATCTTGCTGCCGATGCGGCCGGTGGCCCCAACGTGCGCGACTTTCATTATGCGGCTCTCCCGAAGCGGATAAGGGAACGCAGTATATGTCCGATCCCGTTGGAGGTCGGATTTGCCGCGGGCGAGGGCGGCCGGTGGGCGGACACGGCCCGACGCCCTGGCGAGGCTCGGATACGACGCGCGGTGAACTTCACGCGGTGTGTAGCGACTCCTGGCACCGACGCGCCGTGCTGCTGGGGCACAATCGCTCCATGAAGCAGTGGCTCGCCAGACTCCCGTTGTCCGTGGAAGTGCTCATCGTATTGCTGTTCGCCTTTGGACCGACCGTTCCAGGCAGTCTGGCGGCCCTGTTCGATCCCGAGTCCCTGGCGAGGCGGGCGGCGCCCCCGATCACCAATTCGGCGCTGCTGCGGACCTCGATCCACGAAGTGCTGGTCTTCGTCATGCTGGCGGCATTTCTGTGGGTACGGGGGTGGCGGCCGCAGCGGCTCGGGCTGAAGCCGACCCTCAAGGACAGTGCGATGGGTGCGGCGTTGGCCGTCGCGAACTACGTGGCCTATGTGACGCTGTGGCTCATCGTGGTGAACCTCTGGCCCCGCATCGGCCAGATCGGCGCCAGCATGCACCTGGTCGGCCCGGGATTGCGTCTCACCAACATCGTGTTGATCTCGATCGTCAATCCGTTGTTCGAGGAAGTGTTCGTGTGTGGGTATGTCGTCACTGCGTTGCAGCCGAGGTTGGGAATGGCAACGGCAGTGAACATCAGTGCCGGCATCCGCGTGTTCTATCACCTGTACCAGGGCGCGATCGGCGTGATAGGAATCGTACCGATGGGGTTGATCTTCGGGTATTGGTTTGGCCGAACCGGAAGGCTGTGGCCGTTGATCGTTGCGCACGCGGTCGGGGATGTCGCTGGTCTCATACCGTACGTCGCATCGTCGTAAGCCCTTGGGCCTACATTGTTCGCCGTACGCCCGTGTTCTAATTCGCTCGCAGGAATATCAGTCCCGCGAGTTTCACGATGCCCGCCAAAAGTCCCGTCCGCCGCTCATCCAGCCGTTCCGCGACACATCCCGTCAGGCAGCGACTGCTCGGTGCCGCGTACGGTTTGTTTTCACGCCATGGCGTGAGTCAGGTCGGAATCGACACCATTCTGGCCGAGTCCGGCTGCGCCAAGGCGAGTCTCTACAACAACTTCGAATCGAAGGACGATCTGGCGCTCGCGTTCCTCGAGCGTCGCGAGACGCTGTGGACGCGCGGTTGGCTGGAAGAGGAAATCATGCGCCGCGCCCGCACTCCGAGCGGCCGGCTGCTGGCGATTTTCGACATCTTCGACGGCTGGTTCCGGCGCAAGGACTTCGAGGGCTGCGCGTTCGTCAACGTTCTGCTCGAATCGCCGGTCGGGACGCCGATCCGGCGTGCTGCGGCCCAACACCTTTCCAACATCCGCTCGATCGTCCGCGCATTGGCAGCGGAGGAGGGGTTGGAGGAGCCTGCGAAGTTCGCGCAGGCGTGGCACATGCTGATGAAGGGATCCGTCGTGGCCGCCGGCGAAGGACATCGCAATGCGGCGCGTGACGCGAAGCAGGCCGCCCGGCTGGTGCTCGAGGGCTGGCGGCGGGTACGCTAGTTCACTGACAAAAGCCGCCTGTGCCTCGACAGACCCGTCTGGCTGTCTCAGCTGCGGTAGGATTTCCGCTTGATCCGGCGGTGCGCGGTTTCCGGCGCATAGATCGGGCTGCGCAGCACGTACTTCTCGAACGCGACCCGCCCCGGCGGGGGAGGCGTTGCCTCCTCGGGCACGGAGCTCATCACGGCATCGCAGCGCTCCTGCATTCCATCGCGGAATTCCGGATGCGTGAGAATGAACAGGTCGTTGTTGCGAACTCCGTTCAGCACCCGCTCCCCGGCCTCCAGCGGATCCATCGCTTCGAAATGCGGTCGCGGCGGGGCGCTTGGCGGCGGTGGGTGCGGAGGCGTGCGCTGGCTTTCGGGGCGATTGTCGGTCATCACGATGCCGGGGCAGAACGCCGAGGTTCCGATATTGCTGCCGCACAACTCGATGCGCAGCGCTTCCATCAACCCTACCGCAGCAATCTTCGTCGCCGTGTAGACGCCAGCGCCGGCGGAGGCTCCGGGAAGTAGCCCGCCCATCGAGGCTGTCGTGACGATGTGTCCGCCTTCGCCATGCGCACGCATGTGAGGAATGCAAGTCATCACGCCGTTGTAGATCGCCGTGAAGTTGACGGCGACGCAGTTATCCCAAAGTTCGACCTTGGCTTCGCTCGCCTTCGCCAGAGTCTTCACGCCGGCGTTGTTGACGAGGAGGTGCAGGTTGCCGAAAGTGCCCTTGACCTCTTCCAACAGCTTGGTCCAGCCATCGCGGTCGGTCACGTCGTGGCGAATGGCGTGCACCGGCGCGCCCGGCTTGAAGAGCGGCAGCGCCTGTTGGAGACGCTGTTCGTTGCGATACCCGATCACGACCTTCATGCCCGCGTTCGAACAGGCGCGGGCGATACCCAACCCGATGCCGTCGGCCGCGGCCGTGATGTAGGCGGTCTTGCCCGCGAGATCCTTCAACGGCGGGGGCTGCGAAGAGGTGACTTGAGGCAGGGCGGAGGACTGGCCGGGCGATTGGGCCCGCGCGGTCCGGGTGGCGCCCGCGCCAGTCAACATTGCGATCGCGCCTGCGCTCAAAGCCATACTTTCCAGAAAGCGGCGCCGGTCGCTGACGAGGTCGTCGGCGAGCTGCGTTGGCGGTTTGAGCCTCTTCCTCGACATTGAATCGTCCCTTACCCCGCGGGGGAAAGGAGCGATCATAACGTCTGCGGAGCAGGCCTGAGGGAAAGGGAATGCTGAAGAAAACTATAGAAATCATGCTTGCCCGGATGGTGGCGCAGGAGCTGTGCTGGCTGACAGGGGGGAGTTCGGCGTGGTGGGTTCGGGGCGGTGTTTCCAACATTCGGTGGCGGTCAACCAACTTCCGTCGTGAGCCGCACGGGCCTGCGCAGGCCGCAAGGCCTTCGAAGGCGCCACGGCTTGTGCAGGCCGCAAGGCCTTCGTCTGTAGGGATTTGCCGTGAGGAAACAGCCAATCGCCCCGTTGTGACTGCCGTCACGCTCTGTAGGCGGAGTGCCACAGTGCTCCCCGGTACAATCATCCGCGCAGCGAACCTTGCTGGGCTGACACTATAACTACGTGCCGAAGTCACAGTTGAGCACCCGAGAGACAGCCCCTTCCGCCGCGGAATCAGGCCTGATCGAGAGCCGGGGCGTGGAAATGGCGCGGGGGCAACCCGATCGCGCGGCCTTAAGCCAGATTTCGTCAAATGACGACGAGCGGCGCAGCCGGGGTCCGGATCGGCGGCGCCGGACGCTGCGGGCACTCTTCTATGGGAACTTCAATCCTCGCCGCCGCGGCTCGCGCCGTGAGCACGAGGCTGGCTTTGCTGCGGTCGACTGGCACCATCCACAGTGGCTAGGCGTTGCGCTGCTGATCCTGCTTCTCTCCTGCGCCGATGCATTTCTCACGCTGACGCTCATGAACAGTGGAGCCTATGAGGCAAACCCGTTCATGGCGCCCTTGGTGGGAGGTTCGGCGCTCAGATTCACGCTCGTCAAGCTAGGTCTCACCAGCAGTGGCGTCGTAATGCTCACGATTCTGGCCCGGACTCGCCTGTTCAGGCGTGTGCCTATCAGTTTCGTGCTTTACGGGGTGCTCGCTGCCTACGCACTGCTCGTGGCCTACGAATTTCAGCTACTTACTCACCTACAAGAGAAACTGCTCACACCGTAGTGGGTGGATTTCAGGGTGGAATGTGCGCCTCCGTGCCACATTCGGTTAAACTAGGCGCCTGTTCGTCGCTTCCCCCGCATGCTCGAACCCACACCCCCTTACGGCGGCAACGCCGACTATATCGACTCACTGTACGACCAATTCCTGCGTGACCCGGCAAGTGTCACGGAGGCTTGGCGTGCGTACTTTGAGACCCTGGCACCCCCGCGTGCCGAAGACCGACCCCATGGTCCCGTCCGCGCGGCCATAGTAGAGCGCGCCCGCGAGCCCCGAGCGGCTGCGGGTGCCGCACCGCAAGAGGGCCAGGACAACGCCAAGCAGGCTGCGGTTTCCAGATTGATCCAGATCTGGACGAACCGGGGTCACCTGGTGGCCAAGGTGGACCCCCTGGGTCTGCTCGAGCGTCCCCGCCCGAAGGTGCTCGGCCTGGACTACTTCGGCTTGTCCGAAGCGGACCTGGACCTCGAGTTCTTCACCGGCAGTCGCACCAAAGCGGTGCCGAAGCGGATGAAGCTGCGCGAGATCCTCAAGCACCTCGAGAGCCTCTTTGGAGGCACCATCGGTGCGGAGTTCGCGCACGTCTCGGACTCCGAGGAGCGCCTGTGGCTTCAGGATCAGTTCGCCGAAGGGCGTCTGCTAGGCCAGTTCACCGCCGAGGAGCGCCGGAACATTCTCTGGCAGCTCACCGCTGCCGAGGGGCTCGAGCGCTACCTGCACACCAAGTACGTGGGGCAGAAGCGCTTCTCGCTAGAGGGCGGCGACTCGTTCATACCGTTACTGGACGATCTCATCCAGAACTGCGGCAGCGTCGGCATCGAGGAGGTCGTCATCGGGATGGCCCATCGTGGGCGCCTGAACGTGCTGGTCAATCTTTTGGGCAAGGCACCGTCGGCGCTGTTCTCGGAATTCGAGGGCCGCTACGACCTGAACCATCTCAAAGGCTCGGGCGACGTGAAGTACCACAAGGGCTTCTCGTCGGATCTGCGGACCGCGGCTGGCAACGTCCACACGGTGTTGGCGTTCAACCCGTCGCATCTGGAAGTCGTCAATCCGGTTGTCGAAGGCTCGGTTCGAGCCCGACAGGAAAGGCGCAACGACCAACTTGGCGATCGCGTGCTGCCCGTGGTGGTGCACGGCGACGCTGCGTTCGCCGGCCAGGGTGTCGTCATGGAGACGCTGCAGCTTTCCCAAGCGCGCGGCTACTACACCGGCGGCACTGCGCACCTCGTGATCAACAACCAAGTTGGCTTCACGACATCCGATCCTCGCGATGCTCGCTCGACCATCTACTGCACCGACGTTGCGAAGATGCTCGAAGCGCCGATTTTCCATGTCAACGCGGACGACCCCGAAGCTGTCGTGTTCGTCACGCGCCTGGCGCTGAAATATCGAATGAAATTCCATAAGGACGTGGTCATCGACCTCGTCTGCTACCGTCGTCACGGCCACAATGAGGCCGACGAACCCGCGGCCACCCAGCCGATGATGTATCAGGTCATCCGTCGGCATCCGACGACTCGCAAGCTCTACGCGGACAAGCTCATCGCGGAAGGCATCGTCCGGGAGGATGAAGCCAACGGGATGGTCGAGCAGTACCGTGACGGTCTGGATCACGGCCGGCCGCAGGCGAGGGCCTCGTTGGGCATGATCGGCAACAAGTACACGGTCGATTGGACGACCTACGCCCAGATCGATTGGACCAATCGCGTGAAGTCCGGGCTCGAGCCGCGGCGGCTGAAGGCGCTGGGTGAGAAGCTGACCACGATCCCCGATGGGTTCACGCTGCATCCGCGCGTGGCCCAGGTCGTTGCGAATCGCAAGAAGATGCTGGCCGGCGAGTTACCTTTGGATTGGGGTTTTGCCGAGACGCTCGCCTACGCGGGTCTGGTCGAGGACGGGTTTTCGGTCCGCATGTCCGGCCAGGACGCTGGCCGCGGCACGTTCTTCCACCGGCACGCGGTCCTGCACGAGCAGAACAGCGATCGGACCTACGTTCCGCTGCAGCACCTGCTCGAGCATCAGCCACACGTTGAGATCATCGACTCGGTGCTCTCTGAAGAAGCCGTGATGGGCTTCGAGTACGGCTACTCGACCACGGAGCCGAATGCGCTGGTGATCTGGGAAGGGCAGTACGGCGACTTTGCCAACGGCGCCCAGGTGATCATCGACCAGTTCATCAGTTCCGGCGAAGCCAAGTGGGAGCGCTTCTGCGGGTTGGCGCTGTTCCTGCCGCACGGCTACGAAGGGGCAGGTCCCGAGCACTCATCGGCGCGTCTCGAGCGCTTCCTGCAGTTGTGCGCCGAAGCCAACATGCAGGTCTGCGTTCCGTCGACGCCCGCACAGATGTTCCACATGATCCGGCGGCAGATGCTGCAGCACTTCCGCAAACCTCTCATCGTGATGACTCCGAAGAGCCTGTTGCGCCTCGACCTGTCGGTGTCGGCGCTCGAGGACCTCACCCGGGGCAGCTTTGCGCGGGTCATCGATGAAACGGACGACTTGCCGCCGCAACAGGTGCGGCGTCTGGTGTTCTGCAGCGGCAAGGTCTACTTCGATCTGCTCAAGGCGCGCCGCAAGGACGGCATCCGTGATGTGGCCCTCGTGCGCATCGAGCAGCTGTATCCGTTTCCGACGGAAGAGTACGAGGCCGTACTCAACCGCTATTCGAACGTCCGTGACGTCGTGTGGTGTCAGGAAGAGCCGCAGAACCAAGGCGCCTGGTACCAGATTCGTCACCGGTTGCAGGAACCCGTCGGTCGCAGCCGTCAGGTGTTGTATGCGGGCCGTGCGCCGGCAGCGGCGCCGGCGACCGGCATCATGAAGATCCACGAGATGGAGCAGACCGCGCTGATCAATGCGGCCCTGCACGCGACGGCGACCGAGGACTCGGCGCGGGAGACCACCCGGCTGACAAGCTCCGCGCCCGCCGCATCCGCTCCGGCAGCACCGGCGGCCGCGCCCGCTGCCGCAATACGAAAAAGCTCGTAACGAAAGCAGCTCATGACCACAGAACTCCGTGTGCCGCAATTGCCAGAATCCGTGGCCGACGCCACGCTTGTGGCCTGGCACAAGAAGCCCGGCGATGCCGTTCGCCGCGATGAAAATCTGGCGGATCTCGAGACCGACAAGGTCGTGCTCGAGGTTCCCGCTCCATTCAACGGCGTCATCAAGGAACTGAGAGTCCAGGGTGGCGCCACCGTGACCAGCGGTCAGGTGTTGGCGCTTCTGGAGGAGGGTGCCGCGGGCGCCGCCTCCGCGAGCCCCGCAGCTGCAGCCGCTTCGGCGGCCCCGGCCGCTGCCGCCAAGGCCGCCCCTGCGCCCGCCACCAAAGCCAGCGAGGCCCTCAGTCCCGCCGTCAGGCGCCTGGTCGAAGAGAACAGCCTGGATGCGGCGACGATTCCGGCCTCCGGACGGGACGGGCGACTGACCAAGTCCGATGTCGTCGACTTTCTGGCCAAGCGCCCGGCAGGAGGCGCTGCACCCGCGGCTGCAAGTGGCGGTACCGCGGCTCCGGCCGCGCGCGCACCGGCTCCCGCTGCCCGTTCGAGCGGGCCCGCAGCCGGCCGCACCGACCAACGTGTCCCGATGACGCGGCTGCGGCAACGAATCGCCCAGCGACTGGTGGAGGCTCAATCCACTCAGGCGTTGCTGACTTCGTTCAACGAAGTCGATCTGACCGCGGTGCAGGAACTGCGCGCGCGTCACAAGGATCGCTTCGAAAAGGATCACGGCGTGAAGCTCGGCTTCATGTCGTTCTTCGTGAAGGCTTCGATCGAAGCCCTGAAGAAATTCCCGGTGGTCAACGCTTCCGTCGACGGTACGGACATCGTCTATCACGAGTATTACGACATCGGTGTCGCGGTCTCCACGGAGCGCGGCCTGATGGTTCCGATCGTTCGCGACGCCGACATCAAGAGCTTCGCAGCGATCGAGAGCGAGGTTTCCCAATACGCGAAGAAGGCCCGTGAAGGCACGATCGCCATTGAGGATCTCACCGGCGGCACGTTCACCATCACCAACGGCGGGGTGTTCGGGTCGCTGATGTCCACGCCCATTGTAAATTCACCGCAAAGCGCCATCTTGGGTATGCATAAGATCCAGGAAAGACCCATGGTGGTGGCCGCTCCCAACGGGGAGAAGACCATCGCCATCCGGCCGATGATGTATCTGGCGGTCACCTACGATCACCGGATCATCGACGGCCGCGAGGCGGTTCAGTTCCTGGTGGCGGTGAAGGAAAATCTCGAAGATCCCGGCCGCATGCTGCTCGGGATCTGAGCGGAGCTTCTCATGGTTGATTCATACGATGTCGTCGTCATCGGCGGCGGCCCGGCCGGCTATCCGGCCGCCATCCGCGCGGGTCAGAACAAACTCAGCGTTGCCTGCATCGATGAGTGGAAGAACCACGACGGTTCGGCCACTTTCGGCGGCACGTGTCTGAATGCCGGGTGTATTCCCTCCAAGGCGCTGTTGGAGTCCTCCGAGCTCTACCACCGGGCTCACGAGGAATTCGCGACCCACGGCATCAAGACGTCGGGCGTGACGCTGGATCTGGGGCAGATGCAGAAGCGCAAGTCCGGCATCGTCAAGACGATGACCCAGGGCATTCTGGCGCTGTTCAAGGGTGCCGGCGTCACACCGCTCCAAGGGCACGGCAAGCTCCTGCCGGGCAAGCGAGTCGAATTCACGGCTCACGACGGCACGCGTCGCGAGCTGACCGCGAAGAACATCGTCCTGGCCTCGGGCTCCGCACCCATCGAGCTGAAGTCCGCCCCGTTCGACGGTAAGAACATCGTCGACTCGTGGGGTGCCCTCGAGTTCGACGCCGTGCCCAGGCGTCTGTGTGTCATCGGCGCGGGCGTCATCGGCATGGAGTTGGGTAGCGTCTGGCGCCGTCTCGGGAGCGAAGTCGTGGTGCTCGAGGCATTGCCGGAGTTTTTGTCGATCGCCGACCAGCAGCTCGCGAAGGAGGCCCTGCGCCACTTCAAGAAGCAGGGGTTGGATGTTCGTCTGGGCGCCAAGGTCACTGGCGCGAAGGTCGGCGCCACCGGCGTCGCCGTGAGCTACACCGACGGCAAGGCTGAGCAGTCGATCGAGGTCGACAAGGTCGTCGTCGCGATCGGTCGCCGCCCCTATTCGAAGGACCTGTTGGCTTCGGGTACTGGCGTCGAGCTCGACGAGCGCGGCTTCATCAAGGTCGATCACGAGTGCCGCACTGGTGCAGAGGGCGTCTGGGCGGTTGGTGATTGCGTGCGCGGCCCGATGCTGGCGCACAAGGGTAAGGAAGAGGGCGTGATGGTTGCCGACCTGATCGCCGGTCACTTTGCCGAAGTGAACTACAAGACGGTGCCCTCGGTGATCTATACGGCCCCGGAGATTGCCTGGGTCGGGCAGACGGAGGAGCAGGTCAAGACTAGCGGTCGCGCCTACAAGATCGGCGTGTTTCCGTTCATGGCCAGCGGCCGAGCCCGAGCGATGGAGCAGGCGCAGGGCTTTGCGAAGATCCTGGCGGCGCAGGACGATGACGAGATTCTGGGCGTTCACATCGTGGGCCCGATGGCCGGTGAACTGATCGCGGAGGCGGTGTTGGCGATGGAGTACTCGGCCAGCAGCGAAGATCTGCAGCGGACGATCCATGCGCACCCGACGCTGTCCGAGGCGCTGCACGAAGCCGCGTTGTCGGTCGACAAACGGGCCATCGACTCGCTCAACAAGTAGCGCGGCGGCCCGTCAACGGGCTACGCGCCCCGCAAGGGGCTACTGCGATTTCTTCTTCGGCTGCACGCGGCCTGCGATCGGCCGTGGGATCGGCGCTCCGTAAGTGCGCCGACCCTTCTTGCCCGGGTGGGGCACCATCGAGACTGCCTTTTCCGTGTGGATTCCGGGCGCGGATTTCGAGATCGACGGGTCCGCAAACGCCGAGGTGGTCGCCAGCGCCGCAAGGCTGGCAATGATCACTGTCTTGCGAGTCATCGGCTCCTCCTATCGTTTGGTCTTGCGCGCAGTCGCCGCGGCGCCGGGGTCAGGCGTCGCAGCCGCTGCCAACAGCCCCAGCTCACGCCGCCCGTCCGCCCAAACCTCGAACGGCCGGGTATCGCCATCGCCTTCCAACTGGAGGCGCAGGCGATGGGCGCTGCTCACGAACTTCAACGTATCGCGGTCGGTCCGATAGATCCGGGGCGATCCGCGCGTGTGCAGGGGTCGCAGCAAGGGCTTGGCGATCCCGACATCACGTAACGACCGGCCGTCACGAACCATGCGGATGGCACGGTCGTCGGCCAGCAGAATCACAGTGTCGCCCGGATGCACATCGGCGCCAAGGCGTGGGTCGATGGTCGACCACATGTACACCAGCAGGACGTACTCGTACTTGCCCGAGCGGTTGACGCTTGCGCCCACGACGGTTGCGTATTGCCGGGAGTTGGCCGAGACATCCTGGTGGGCACGGGCGAAGACAATGGGCGCGGCAACGCTCGTTACCGATGCGGCAGTGACGGGGTCGAGATACTCCGGCGGGCGGTGCTGCGGATGCAGAATACACCCGGAGAGCGAGAGTGCCAGGAGGGCCGGAAGAATGTGTCGGGCGGGACTCATGCGCTAGAAGTTGATCCGATACCCAATGCTGACGAACAGCCGCGTCGTATTGCCAAGCTGCACGAAGTCGGGGTTCCGGCCCAGCTCGGCACCCCCCTCGATCTCGAGGATCCGGCCGTTACGCTGATAGTCGAGATGGGCGTAGGGGGAATAAAGCAACTGCGTCACGCCGTTGCTCGATTCCTTGCGTTGCACCGCCAATCGAGGCCCGATGCGCCAGGCGCCGAACACCGGGAAGCGGGCGATGTACTGCCACCCGATGGCGTTGTAGGTGGCCGTGTGGTCGTAGCGGAGGACGATCTGGTTGTAATCGCCGCTGCGGAAGAGGCTCGAGCCCAGGATCTGTGCCTGATACGAGATGTCGCGACCGGTGGTGCCGTCGAATGCCTGGACTCCCCCGGAGGCGGGTGTGGCCGTCTCCTCGGTCTGGAAAACATCGAAGATGAGCTCGAATCGCTCACCGAGCTGCTTCATCGCCGAGACGATGTAACTCGACAGGACTGTCGTGCGGTCCTGAGCGAGCTGATAGATCTGATCGAGCGTGTAGGTCTGCTCGAGCTCGGTCAGCGTCGTGGCAGGCTGGCCGATCAGAGCATTGCGCGTGGACAGAAGCGGCCCGTTGCGGCGCTCGAGGTCTACGGTCAACTGCCAGCGGTCCGGCAATTGCAGCGTGCCCAACAGCACGGCGGCGTTGATCGATTTGAATGAGGTGTCGTAGTCAATGTAGCTCACCAGTGAGCGCGCCGGCACGAAGTAGTGAAACTCGGCGCCTACGGCCTGTCGGTCGCGAATGCCGTCGAACTGCTCCCGGTTGACGAACACGCTCGTATCCCAGTGGGCGAGTTCCGGGCCGTACTGCACGGCCAGAGCCCGGAACTTGTCCTGCGAGTCCACGCCGTCGCCGGAATTGTCTACCGGCATTCCGACGGTGCCGCGCACTGTCCACGACGGATGAAACTGGTAGGAGACACTGCCGCCGTCGAAGGTTCCGAAGATGCCGTCGTCGGTGGTGGTCTGCCGGCCCAGTCTGGCTCGGACTTCTGTGACGCGATCACTGATATCGAAGAACGCGGTCGTGACCCTGGCGCGATTGGTCACTCCCGGCGTGTCGACGGGAAGGAAGCTCTTTTCATATCCGCCGTTCGCGCGGAAAGACATCGCGAACCGGTCGCCGTCACGGTGAGCATAAAGGTCGGCGTCGGTGAAGAGGGCCTTCTGAACGACCGTGGCGTACAACGGGCCGTTGAGATCCGTGCCGAAGCTATCGCGTCGGAACAGCTGCGAAGCCCCCCCGGTGATCTTCCAACCCTGATCGTCGTTGAATCGCCCATCGAGCCCACCGCTACGCGCCGTCGCTGCCGCGGCGCGCAGGATGCGCAAGCGAAGCCGGACCCGCTCCACCGCCGGTCCCTTGGGATAGCGGCGCAGGTACTCCTCATATTCGGCCTTGGCGTGCGCCGTCTCGCCCATTCGCTCGCGAGCCAGGCCGAGCATTTCCTGAACCCGCTCGCGTTCCGGAAACTCCGGCTGCCGTTGCAGCTTGGTGAGAACCTGGACCGCGTGGGAATAGTCGTGGGCGCGCATCGCCTTGTTGGCTTCTTCGAGGAGGCTCTTGCGTTGCGGGGCCTCCAGAGCCGCATCGGCTCCGATCGCCTCCACGGGCGGAAGAGGAGGTTCGGCGACGGCGGCGTTCGGATCGGTCGTGATGGAGTCGTCACCGACCGCGAGCCAGGCGCGAGGATAGTCTTTGGCTGCCGTACGCAGAACGCTCTCGGCCACGCTGCGTTGGTCGAACGGTCCGGCCCTGAGGCGATACCACTTCTCGCCCGCGGTCTCCACTTCAGAGACGAAGGCATGTGTCTGCAGTCGTTGTGAGGCCAGGTCCACCGCTGACGGATCGAACGGCTCTCGCTGCGATTCGAGGTTCACGGCAAAGTTGGTCGCCGTGTCGCCTCGATCCGTGACCAGAATGTGTCCCTTTTCCGTGGGTCTGCGGATGAGCCGGATCCGCAGTCCACGGGAGCTCGCCCCCTGAGCCAGGACGAAGGCTTCGGGCCTTCCCCAAGTCAAGGTCAAAGTCAGCTCACCGCCGAGAGACGACTCGAGGCTCGCGGCGGTGACGATGCCGCGGGGGCCGGAGACCGGCGGAATCTCAGTTGGAATTTCCGTTGTGCCGATTCCTGTTCCCAGGCCGCAGTCCCGATCCGGTCTCAGTCGCAGTCTCAGCTCCGGACCTTCGGAGGTGGGCGTATGGCCGGCGTAGCGGAGCGAGCAGTTGAACTGCAGGGTGATATCTACCTGCGTCTCGTGCTCGTCGATGTCGATGACGTCGATGAAGCGTGAGGGCATCTGCGCGATGGCCTGCACCGTCACCAGCATCAGCACCAAAAACGCGAGGCTAGAACGCACCATCGGTCACCTTGTGATGGCCTGCCGAGCGGGCCTTGGCGATCGTGGTCTGCGTCGCATCGGTGTACACATGGCAAGCGCCAGTGCAGTTCTGCAGCTCTGCCAGCGTGTACTTGATGCCTCCCGTCGTCTTGTCGTGCGAGTCCGGCTTGAAGCGGCCGCCGTGACAGCCGGCGCAGGTCGGACGGTAGGTGGCGAACTGCCAGGTCGCCTGGTCGGTGTTGGTCGCGTGGCAGTTCGTGCAGGTCAGGGCGGAGCGATGCTCGCCGGGGTATTGCGCCGAGGAGTGCACGAACTGCACCGGTGTCCAGGTGGGATAACGGTGGCAGATGGAGCAGTCCTTGTTGGTGACCATGTGGTTGGCGACCTTGCCGAGGGCTACCGAGCCGTTGTGGCAGCTCTGACAGGGGCCGGTCGCGGTGGAGTGATCGAACTTCGCTGGCGACCAGGAGAAGGTGTTGTGGCAGTCCCCGCACTGCTGCGTCGTCGGAATGTGATTGCGGGGCAGCGACGATGCACGAATGCCCATGTGACACCCCCGGCAGGACGTCTTGGCGACGGCCGTCACGGCCGCGTGGTCCATGCGCTGCGGGCTGAAGGCTACGGTGGTATGGCACGCATCGCAGTTGTTGTCGGCGGGGATGTGGTCGGGAGTCTTGCCTTTGGCAACGAGGCCGTTGTGGCAGCTGAAGCAGGTTCCGCGAGCGGCGCTGTGATCCATCTGGACCAGCGGCCAGAAGTTATAGAGCGCATGACACAGATCGCAGTCGTTCCCACTGGCGATGTGATTGGCCGGCTTCGGCGTCGCGCTGATGCGGCTGCCCTGCGCATGGCAGCCTCCGCAGGTACGCGGCGTGCCCTTGAAGACGGCATTTGCGTGGCAGTATTCACAGGACAGATCGCGATGCGCGCCCCGCAGCTCGTAGCCCGTCGTCAGGTGATCGAACCCCGTGTGCTGAATGGCCGAGGCCTCGGGAGAGGTCAGCCCCCAGAGGACACACAACGCGAGCAGGATGGAGAGTCCCCGAATCATGGCCATTCCCTAGCTCGTCCGCGGTCGCTTGAACGTCGTCGTGTTGTGACACTCCTGACACTGCTGGCCGAGCCGGCTCGAGTGGATGTCATCCCCTGCGTGGCAGGTGCCGCAGACCATCGAGGGCTTCGTGACGTTCTGGGGTTTCAAGTGACACTGCGGACATCCCACCTTCGCGTGGGCGCCGGACAGCGGGAATCGGGTACGGGCCGCGTGGTCGAACTCCCAATTCTTCCAACCATTGGGCGTATGGCAGGTACCGCAGTCCTTGCCGAGAGCGCCCTGGTGGGCGTCGTCTTTCGCGTGACAGCCCGCGCAGTCCTTCGGTGCGTCCTTGAATTGCTGCGTGGTGTGGCACTGAGCGCAGGTGACGACCACGTGCAGGCCCAGTAAGGGGAAGGTCGTCAGGTCGTGATCGAATGTCACGTCCTTCCAGGTCGACTGGGTGTGGCACTGCTCACACTGTTTGCCGAGCTTGCCACCGTGCGGCTCGTCCGCCCGGTGGCAGCCGGCGCAATCGGTCGCGAGCTTCTGCTCCTTCGCGACGCCCGTATGGCACGAGTGGCAATCGAGCTTGGCGTGCGCGCCCTCGAGAGGAAACTTGAAACGCCCCGCATGATCGAAGTTGGCGACACGCCAGGTGTCGTTCGAGTGGCAATCGCCACATGCCGCACCCAACCGACCCGCGTGCCGATCGTCCGACTTGTGACACCCATTGCACTCCTTCGCGATCGGCTCCTTCAGGTTGCCGCTGCGGTGGCAGTCCTGGCAGCTGACGCGGGCGTGGCGCCCCAGCAGCGGGAAGCCCGTTTCGCGGGCATGATCGAACTTCTGCGAAGACCAGTCGGCCGTCGAGTGGCAATTGCCACACTCGGCACCCTGACTGCCCCGATGCACATCGTCGGGTAAGTGGCAGCCCACGCATTGTTTGGGCGTGCCCTTGAAATGCTCGCCGGCATGACAGGCCGCGCACGTCACGCTGCGGTGCTTGTTGCCGAGCGGGAATTGCGTCTTCTCGTGATCGAAGCGCGTCTGTGCCCAGTTCTGAGTGACATGACAGGAGGCGCAGTCCTGCCCGAGCGCTCCTTGGTGCGTGTCGTCTTTCTTGTGGCATCCGATGCAGGTCAAAGCGGTCTTGCGATAGGCAACGCTCGGAAGATGGCAGCTCCTGCAGGCAACGGCGGCATGTGCGCCCTGCAGCGGAAAGTTAGTGAGCTCGTGCGTGAACCCGGCCTCGTTGAGCTTGTTGATATCGGCGTTTCGGCCCAAGTGCTCGGTGTGGCAGCCCCGGCACTGGCCGGTTTCGCTGCTGGCCATGCGGCCGTGGTATCGCGTCTTGGTGCGGATGTCCGCCGCCACCTCCTTGTGACAGTCCAGGCAGAGAGCGGTCTGTCGGTCCCGGTCGGTGCGATCGTGGCAACTGCTGCAGTTGCTTTCCAGCTTCGCGTGCGCCTTGCTGACCGGGCCGGGCATGATCAGTTTCTCGATAGTCACGGATCGCGCCACCGGAGAGATGCACAGGGCGAGCATCACGAGAAGCAGTGCTTTCGCGCAGGACCTGAACACGGGCGTGTCGGCTGAGCGGCGGTCTAGTAAACGTGCACGGAAATCACGTGCACGATGCCGGCCGCAATCAGCATCAGGAAGAGCGGGACGTGCAGCACGTGCCATACGGAGAACAGCCGCTCGTAGATGCGGAACTCGACGACCTCGCGAGTCGCTTTGACCCGGCGCTGCACGTAGTCGAAGGCGGCGCGCTCGAAGCGCTCGCGCTGATTGGCTACGGGCTTGTAGCGGGCGGCTGTAATTTTGATGGCGGCACGGACATAGCGGCGCAGCCGGCTTCCCGCGCCCGCGAATCGGGCCGCGATGGTGACGGGAGCGAAGATCAGCAGGGCGCCATTCCACTCCGCAATCGTCTGAATGCGCTGTTCCTCTTCGGACACCCGATCCATCAGCTCCGGCATCATTCTCAGCTTGGTGCCCCGGTCGCGCAGTTCCTGGGCCTTGGCCTGCAGTTCGGCGAGGCTGGCCTTGCGACCGTAGAGTCCGCGATGGACCTTCGAATAGAAGTACCGTCCGAAGATGCCACTGCCTGCGACCAGCAGCATGCAGAAGAGCGCAATGTTGCTGTTGGTGGCTCCAAGGGTGAAACCGCAATGGATGAGGATGCAGATCGGGCCCACGACGCCGAGCATCATGTGCGCCTGGAACCAGCCGGCCACCGAGCCCAGAAAGCGCATGGCGCGCAGTCGCTTGCGCAGGGCATAGAGCAACTGCATGAGGATCAGCACGCCGCCGACGATGCCGATCGCGTAACCAAAGCCCGATTTCGGGCTGACGTACGTCGCCACGGGAAGCTGGGTGCCGAGGACGAGGATGATTGCAGCGGCCGTGAACAGAATTCGCTCGGGCGTTGTGCGCGAGCGCTCCGGCTCGGCCGGCGGTTGCGGGGCGGGAGCAGCGACGGGGGTGCGGGAAGGGCCGAAGGCGGGCCGCGGCGCCGTCCGTTGCATCGAAATCTCGCGACCTCTCATTTGACCCTCGCCGTCTGCGTGTTCGCGACCGCGATATGGGATCGGGCGTCAGCGGCTTCCTGGAGCTTCCCCATGTAGTCATACGACTCGGCCAGCAGTCGCCAGTCGGCATCCGATCCGCCAGTGGAGGCGAGGCGGGTGGCGAGCCTTTCGGTCACCTCATCGAGAGAGCCGGCATTGGCCGAGGGCTGCTTGGAGAGCACCTCGGCGGTGCGAACCGTGTTGGCATCGAAAGACGAAACGTCGCTCGAGGGGTGCGCCGTCGCGGTGGCGACACGGGCGGGCTCGGTAGCGACCGAGATAGTGTTGGTTTCAGCGTGACTCGCCGCGAAGAACAGAACCGCAAATGCCGTCGTAAGAGCAACGCCAGCCACGAAGAACATCATTTCTCGACGAGACATAAGCTTCCCCGCAAAGCGCCGTGGGCGATCTTTGCGCCCACGACACCGCGTCTTTGTAGACCACCCTCGAGCCCGGAGAGCTAGTTTTAACGGACGCTGAATAACACGTCCAAGCGTCGCGGTTCGCAGACGTGAGCGGAATGAGAACGCGCTCACGTTTTGCTGACAGCCAAACGTCTCGACGTTGTCTGTAGCGCGCGACGTCTATTTTCCAGCGTCGCGAGAGCGTAAGTTGTTCGCGCGCGGCGTGTTGTTTGGAACGGCTGTTATCTTTTGGCGACTTTCAATGTCAAATTGGATCTGGATCGTTTATCTGGTGCCGTTGTTCTTCATATGGAAGTGGCACACGCGGAAGCGGCGGGACATCGAGGCGGAGAGTCGCGTGATACGCGACCAGGCGCTGCGTGCCGGGCTCACGGAGCCGGTCTCGCTCCATCCTCTGATCGACCCGGCCAAGTGCGTTGGCTGTGGGGAGTGCGTAAAGGCCTGTCCAGAACAGCCGGATATCCGCGTCCTGGGCCTCATCGACGGGAAGGCCGAGCTGATCTCCCCGAGCGAGTGCATCGGTCATGGGGCCTGTAAAGCGTCCTGCCCTGTAGGGGCGATCACGCTGGTGTTCGGGACGGAAAAACGGGGCGTCCAGCTGCCCGTGCTGTCCACTGAATTCGAGACGAATGTCCCCGGAATTTTCATCGCCGGCGAATTGGGCGGGATGGGCCTCATCCGCAACGCGCTGGTCCAGGGGCGCGAGGTGGTCGAGGCAATCGCCCGCCGCCGCCAGCGCCGCCAGGGCGCATTGGACTTATTGATCGTCGGCGCGGGCCCCGCAGGTTTTTCGGCCTCGCTCACCGCGATGTCCATGGGCCTGAAATTCGTGACAGTGGAGCAGGAGTCGCTCGGGGGCTGCGTTTACCACTATCCGCGAGCCAAGCTGGTGACGACCTCGCCTGTGGAGGTGCCGATGATCGGGAAGGTCCGATTCACCCAGACCTCCAAGGAGGCGCTGCTGGACTTCTGGACCAAGGTGGAGCGTAAGACCGGACTCACCATCCGTTATCGAGAGCGCGTCGAGAGCATCGAGGCGCACGGCACCTCTTTTGTCGTGCGCACGAGCAAGGGCGAGTACACGACGTCGGCCGTGCTCCTGGCGATCGGCCGGCGCGGGACGCCGCGAAAGCTGGGCGTACCCGGTGAGGAGTTGCCAAAGGTCGTCTACCGGCTCATCGACCCGAATCAGTACTCCGGTAAGCGGGTGCTCGTGGTCGGGGGAGGCGATAGCGCGCTGGAAGCTGCCGCGAGCATTGCCGAGAACTCGGATGCGAAGGTCGCGATCTCCTATCGCGGCGATGTGTTCACGCGGGCCAAGCAGAAGAACCGGGATCGTGTGGAGCGCGCTCGTCAGAGTGGGCGCCTGCACGTGGTTCTCAACTCCCGGGTGCGGCAGATCGCACAGGACTGCGTCGACGTGGAACAGAACGGCAAGGTCATGCGACTGCCGAACGAGGCGGTGATCATCGCGGCCGGCGGCGTAGTCCCAACTGACTTCCTGCACGGCGTAGGAGTGCGTGTGCAGACGAAGTACGGAACCGCATGAGCCCGTGGTGCGAAGACAAATGACTGTTCTGCGGTGGGTTCTGCTGGTGGCCTCGTTTTTGGGATCGGTGGGCGCGTTCTCGGATGCCCAGGCGTGGCACATTCCATTTGTATCGAAGAGTAAGGCTCCGCCAGAGGCCCCTCAGGGTCTGAGCTCGGCGACTCGTAAGGACACGGCCGCCTCAACCGCCGCAAGGACAGCGCTGCGAACCAAACAGTTCGACGCGGCGCTGCGCGATCTGCAGGGCGCCGCGGAACAGGGGGACACGCAGTCTCAGTATCTACTGGGTCTGGTGTATGCAAACGGTGTCGGCACAGACGCCTCGCCCGAGCTGGCACGGCGGTGGCTTGCGATGGCCGGCGACAAGTCCTATGTCGAAGCCGCGTTTGCGTTGTCGGGTCTGTTGGCTGAAGGAACCGCACAGGAGCGCGCCGAAGCGCAACGATGGCTCACGCGGGCGGCGAGTCTCGGTCATCCCGTTGCCCGCAAGCTCGTTGCCGCCCACTCATTGCCTCTCGCTCCGTCACATGACCCGAACGGTAACGCCGGTCTCGCACGGGAGCTGCTCTTGTGGACGGTCCGCAAGGATGACGTCGCCGACGTGGATGCATTTGCGAAAGTCGCCGGGATCGATGCCGCGGATGAGTTCGGTCGCACGGCGCTCGGATATGCAGCTGTCAACGGCTCGCTGCAGATGATCCGGCATCTCATCGGTGCCGGCGCTCAGGCGACGCATCCGGACCAGTTCGGTGTGACTCCTCTGATGATGGCCGCCGAAGCCCGCGACGACCCGCAGATCCTGGACGCGCTGCTTCAGGCTTCCCAGGACAAAGTCGATGCACGCGATCAGGGCGGGAACTCGGCGCTGAACTATGCAGCGCGCGTCGGCCGCATGGAGAACCTGCAGAAGCTGTTGGCTGCGGGTGCCGGCGTCGGCGGAGAAAACTCCGACGGCTGGACCGTCCTGGATGTTGCGAGCAAAGCGGGCCACCCGGAGATGGCGCAGGTTTTACGCAGGGCCGGTGCAACGGGCCGAATCAAGGCCGCGCTGGTCAAGGAGAACTCGGGCCTCGATGTCGGGCACGGCGGGGAGTTGTACGCCGGTTGGCAACCGCTCGCCATTGCGGTCAGCCGCAATGATGCGAGGATCGTAGGAGAACTGCTTGCCTCCGGGGCACGCGCCGATGAGCCCACCCCTCGAGGCGATACTCCCTTGTTGGTGGCAGTGAAGTATCACGCACCGGCTGTCATCGCCGATCTCTTGCGCACCGGGGCCAATCCGGCTCAGGCAGGCGAGGCTGACCAGACCGCCTTGTGTTACGCGACCGCGCATGCAGACGTCGAGGTCATCGACGCTCTGCTTCAAAAGGGAGTGTCTCCCAACACTCACGCGCGTGATGAGGACCCGCCGATAGTGATTGCCGCGCGTTCCGACAACGAAACACTGGTCCGGAGGCTGGTCGACGCCGGCGCGGACGTCAACGCCGTTTCTGCTCAGGGCGTCTCGGCAGCGATGATTGCTTCGGGCGGCTCGGACCCGGAGGTGCTCAGAGCGCTGATCGCGGCGAAAGCCAACCTCGCGCTGCGTGACAAAACCGGTCGCGACGCGCTCTGGGTTGCCTCGAATTCGGGAAACGAGGCGGCGATCGACCAGTTGCTCGCCGCCGGCGCTCCGATCGAAACGGCGATGGCGGGGCAGTCGGCCCTGTTCGCGGCCGTGCGCGGCGGCAAAGTCAGCACTCTGGAGCGCTTGTTGCGCAAAGGGCTGGCTCCCAACGCGCGCGACTCTGCCGGCAATACACCTCTGATCGCCGCGGCCGCCCGTGGAGACCTGACAATACTGAAGGTGCTTCTCGATGGGGGTGCGCAGATCAATGCTCAGAACGCAGCCGGTAACACGGCCCTGATCGTCGCCAGTCGGGAAGGGCACGCCGCGATCTGCAAGGCGCTCCTTCAAGCGGGGGCCACCGCCAGCCTGCGCAACCAGGAACGACACGACGCGCTGGATACGGCGAAGAGGCGCAACCTGACGCAGATCGTCGCGCTGCTGACGGGAGAGTAGGGACGCAGAGGCCCCAGGGGCGCGGGCCGCTTATTCTTTCGAGCCGCGCTTGAACTGGAGGCGGACCTGCATCTCGGTCGCGGAGGCCACACCGTCGACCATCTTCGGGTCATAGCGCCAACGCGCCACGGCATCCATCGCCGCCTTATCAAACACCTCTGCGGGCTCCGAGCCCACCACCGTCACGTTCTCGACTGTGCCCTTCGCAGTGATCGTGTAGTGAACATCGACGTAGCCCTCGACACCCTTACGTCGGGCCGCACTCGGGTAGTCGGGCTCGACGTGACGCGTCAACTGCGCTTCGGCGATGACGATCGGAGCTCCGTCCGGTCCCAGGAGCGGCCGGCCGCTGCGAACGTTGGTGCTTGCTTTGACGAGAGGCGGCGCCTTCGCGGGCGAGTCTTCGACAGTGCGGCCGCCGAACGACTTGCCGGTGTCGGCAGTCGATGCAGTGGCCGTCTCGGGGGCCGATGAAGTGGGCTGCGCTGCGACGGTCGCCACTGCCGGGCGAGTCGCCGCCGGGGACACCGCCGTGGGAGGAGGTGATTCTGGTTGGGAGGGCGGGATAGGCACAGAGGGAGCCGGAGTGATCACCGGTACCGCCGGGCCACTCGTGGCAGGTGGGGACCCAGCGGTCGCCGCGAGGCTGGGCGCTGAGGCGGCCTCGTCGGAGGTGCCCTTATGTCTTTGCGAAGACTTGTTGCCTGGCGCCGGCTTCAATGTCTCCGGGGCGGCCGGTCCCTTGGCGAGGACACGCGTCTTGCCGGTCAGACGGTTCAGCAGCGAATCGAAAAACGGCAGACGCGGATGATCCGGCGCGAGGTTGCGCAACTGATCGACATCCGCCTGCACGTGACTGAAATCATCGCGCGTGAATTCGGCTTCGATGGCGGACACCAGGTCGGTGACCGCCTGCGAGTAGTGTGGGCTCGACTGAGCGGCGGCCGTCGGTTTCGCCGCGCTGTGATCGGATCCGCTGAAGAGCTTGACCAGCAATGCGATCGCAATCGCTGCCACGACCGCGCCACCCCCGATCATGACGACGCCGCGATGGCCGGCAGTCGTCTTCTCGCCCAGGGGATCGATGTTGGATCTCGCCGCCGCTGCGATGGCCGCTGCGTCTTCGGCCGTCGCGGCCGCGATGAGCTCCGACGACGAGGTGGACTGAACTCTGCGATTGACGGTTCGCTCGCCTGAGCGCGCTGGCGCGCGATCAGGTTGGCTGCGTTCCCGGGGCGATGCCCGACCGGCCGCCCTCGGACTGTTGTTGGGCTCCGCGGTGCGCGCGGCACCTTCGGCCCGCGCGGCGCCCCCGGCCCGGGGGCGTGATCGACGCCCCGGCTGTCCAGCCCGCGATACCGGCGCAGCGCGCGGCGGTGACACGGGTTCGGGAGGCGGCGGGTCAGCGTCCGAGCTGCTCAACTCGACGTTTTCGAAATTGACGGTGTCGGCTTCGGCGTTGTGTGCGGCGGCGGCAAGCGAGAGGGTCGCGAACAGTTTACGAGGGTCGATGGGATAGGCGAGTGTCTGGAACAGCTGGAACGGGCCCAGGCGCCCCTGCAGCAACTTCAACCGTTCACGGTCGGCCGAGAAGACCCTCAGGGTGGCGGGCCAGCGCTTGGCGACTTGACCCAACAGCTCGAGGCCCGAGCCGTCCTCGAGTCGCTCGCAGGCCACGATCAGCTCGAACTCGTTCACCCGCAGCAGATCGAAGCAGTCGCCCTTGCTGGTGACGGCATCGATTACAAAATGGTCGCGAAGCGCTCGAGCGAGCGCTTCCAGCATGGAGGAATCCTGATCGACGACGAGAACACGCATTTGGACGTAATAATCGGACCGTTAGTAGTCCGACCGCGTGGCGGCACATCACGTTTCGTCAGTGGGCGCGGCGTGCGTGGATCACATTCGGAACCGCAGCCAAACGTCGTAGAACCCTGCCGAGTTGCTCGAGATCGTTTACCGCCAGATTGACCGAAAGGTAGGCGATAGCCGTCTCGGGATCGGTGCGCGTGTTCATCGATTCGATGCTCAACCGCTCGAGCGCGACGACATCCGTCACATCTCTGAGCAACCCACGCCGGTCATAGGCAGTGACCGCGATTTCGACCGTCAGTGCACCCTCGTCGCCGGAGGTCCAGTCGACTTTCAGGACCCTTTCAGGCTTGACGGAGCGCATCCGGATGAGGCTCGGGCAGTCATTGCGGTGAATGGTGACCCCGCGCCCCAACGTCACATAGCCGGTAATCGGCTGAGGGCGTAACGGCGCACAGCAGCGTGCCAACGTGATTGGCAGGTCTCCGACCCCCTCGATCTCGACGGGGGATCCGCCCTTGCGCCGGATCCGTGTCCGCAGAGGCCGGATCGGAGTGTCTTCACGCTTGGGTCCGAGAACCCGTTCGGCCGCGTTGAGAAGCTGAGTGACCGTGATCTCGCCTTCACCGAGCAACTGGTAGAGATGGTCCGTGTCACGCAACTCGAGGTCGCGGGTCAGCGCGGGCATCTGTTCGGACTTCAAGCCAGCCTTGAGCAACTCCCGTTCGGCGATCGCCCGACCCGCAGCCCGGTTGTCGGTCACATCGAGGCGACGGAACCATGCCCGCACCTTCGACCGGTTGCGAGCCGACACGAGGTAGCCCTGTTCGGGCGCCATCCAGTCCCGACTCGGACCTTCCTGTTTGGCGGTGATGATCTCGACGATTTCACCGTTGGACAGTGAGTAGGTGAGTGGAACGATGCGCCCGTTGACCTTTGCGCCCCGACAACGATGGCCCAGGGACGTGTGGACGTTGTAGGCGAAGTCCAGTGGTGTGGCGCCGCGCGGCAGATCGACGACCTCGCCCTTGGGTGTCAGGGCATAAACCCGATCCTCGAAGAGCTCTGTCCGCATGCTCTCGATGAAGTCGCGATCGTCATCGGATGCGGATTCCCCGTCCGTGGCCGGCACTCCATCGTGCGGCTCGAGCAGCTTGCGTACCCACTCGATCTTCCGCTCGTACTGCGCATCGCGTGGGCCGCCTTCCTTGTATGTCCAGTGAGCCGCGACACCGAGCTCAGCATGTTCGTGCATCTCCCGGGTCCGAATCTGAACCTCGACGCTCTTACCCTGAGGTCCGATCACTGCCGTGTGGATCGATCTGTAGAAGTTGCCCTTCGGAGTCGCGATGTAGTCGTCGAACTCCCCGGGGATGTATGGCCACGTGCCGTGAACTACGCCGAGGGCTGCGTAGCAGTCGGGCACAGACGCGACGACGACGCGAACGGCTCTTACGTCGTAGAGCTGATCAAACTCGAGGTGCTTGCGCTGCATCTTTCGATAGATGCTGAAGATGTGCTTCGGGCGCCCGTAGACCTCGGCGGTCACGGCTGCCTTGCGAAGATGCTCCCGAAGCTCCGCGCACAGATCGTCGATGTAGCGCTCGCGATCCGCCCGGCGCTCGTTCAGAGCGGATGCGATCCGCTTGTACTCGTCGGCATCGAGGTACCGGAACGACAGGTCCTCGAGCTCCCATTTGAGCTGCCAGACACCCAGGCGGTTGGCCAAAGGCGCGAAGATTGCGCGCGACTCGATCGCGAGCCGCTCCCGTTCCTCGTCGTGGAGGTCGCGGGCGTGACGCAGCCGGACGAGCTGCTCGGCCAGGCGGGCCAGGACCAGGCGAGGGTCGCTGACCACTGCCAGCAGCATCTTGCGTACGACCTCGGCTTGTTTCGAGTCGAGGCCTTGGGCGGGGGACCAGTTCCGGGCGAGCCCCAGATCTCCGAGGCGCAGGAGCGCATGAGCGCCCGCCAGCGCCTCCGGCCCCGCGATGGCTGCCAACGTCTCCTCGGAGAGACCGGAGTGGGCGAGAGCTGCCTTGACCACGAGGGCCAGCGCCAGTTCGCGACTCTCGGTAAGCGAGCCGATGACTTCGGCTGCTTCGGCTCCGAGCGCCAGGGGCAGAGCGGACTCGAGATGCGCACGCTCTTCGTGAGCGCTCGCCGGGGCGACCTCGGCCTCAATCGCCTGTCGGGTCGCGGCGATGGCCTCACGGATGGGCGCGGGGCACAGTTGAATGATTTCCACGTGCAGTGTGCAGGGTCGAAAACGGCTATGATACCCGCCAGTTTTCCCAAGCGGCGCCGAAGCTTAGCTCGCATGCAAAATGGCCGGTCATAGCAAGTGGGCTAACCTCCAGTACCGTAACGGAGCGCGCCTCAAGCGACAGGCAAAGGTCTTCAGGAAGCTCTCCCGGGAGATCGGTTTCGCAGTGAGGGGTGGGGGCTCGGACCCAGCCACCAATGCGCGGTTGCGGCTTGCGCTGGAGATGGCGCGCGACGCGGGGGTCTCTCCCGGGGACGTCGAGTACGCGGTGAAGCACCCGGCGAGCCAGGCGACCGAATTCCTCCGGTGCGAGGGGTACGGACCGGGCGGCGCGGCGGTCATCGTCGAGTGCCTGACGGATAGCCGTGGCCGGACGATCGCGGAGCTGCGGCAGGAATTTGCACGTTTCGGGGGGCTGCTGGGGGCGGGCGGGTCGGTCGGCTACCTGTTCAACCAGGTGGGCCTGATGACTTTTCCACCGGGGACGGACGTCGAGCGGCTCATTCAGGTCGCGTTACACGCGGGTGCGGAAGATGTCGTACCTAGCGACGACGGTTCGATCGAGGTCCTCGCGGATCCGACTGAATTCGAGGCCGTGCGCGCGATAATTACGGCCGGGGGCTTCGAGCCCGCCACCGCGGAAGTGACACAACGGGCTGCCACGCCTATTCGGCTTACGGGCGAGGCAGGGGAGCGAATGGTGCGTCTGGTCGAGGCTCTGGAAGAACTGGACGACGTACAAAGCGTCTATTCGAATGTCGAGATATCGAGCGAGGTCCTGGCGAGCGTTTGATCCGAACGCCGCAGTTGCACAGTCTGTCGCTGCACCGGCGCTGGCTGCGAACGTGCGTGTCCTCGGCCTCGATCCGGGATCACGCCGGACGGGCTTCGGAGTGATTGAGTGCCGCGGCGCTGACTGCGTCCATGTCGCTCACGGTTGTATCGCGGTCGGGGGAGACGTGATCGCAACGCGTCTAAGGGAAATACGCGAAGGATTGCAATCGCTGATTGCGCAACACACTCCCGGAGAGGTCGCCGTCGAAAAGGTCTTCGTCAATCGCAACGTCGATAGCGCACTCAAATTGGGTCAGGCGCGCGGCGCCGCGCTTTGCGCCGTGCCTGAAGGTCTGCCCGTGTTTGAATACGCGCCGCGTGCGATCAAGCTGGCTCTCGTGGGCTCAGGCGCCGCCGAGAAGTCCCAGGTGGCGCACATGATCAAGATCCTCTTGCGAATCGACGGGCCGATTACGGCCGACGCGGCTGATGCACTCGCCGTAGCGGTGTGCCATGCGCACTCGCGGCGGATGCTCGGGATCATGGCAACATGATCGGCTCCATCGCCGGCCGAATCTCCTCCAAGACACCTCCCCAGCTCACCGTCGACGTGGGCGGGTTGGGTTACGAGCTCGAGGCGCCGATGTCCACGTACTTCAAGCTGCCGGGAATCGGCGAGCAGGTACGGTTGCTGACACATCTGGTCGTGCGGGAAGACGCGCACATCCTGTACGCCTTCGGCACCGAGGAGGAGCGCAGGTTGTTTCGCAGCCTCATCAAGGTGTCGGGGGTGGGTCCAAAACTTGCTTTAGCCCTGCTCTCCGGCATCAGCGTCGAGAATTTCGCGCGGTCGGTTCAGAATCAGGACATTTCCGCTCTCACACGCGTTCCAGGCATAGGCCGCAAGACAGCCGAACGGCTGGTGGTCGAGATGCGCGACCGGCTGGCGCCGGCCGAGGGAGGCAGTGTCGGTAACGTCATCAACGGACCTGCCGCGACTCCCGAGAGCGAGGCGCTCAGCGCGTTGGTCAGAATGGGTTACAAGCCGGCCGAGGCGACGCGCTTGCTGAAGGCAGTCGGCCCCGGTACACACTCCACCGAAGAACTGATCTGGAGCGCCCTGCAGGGCGCGGCCAGGGAATGAACCAGGGAGTGAGCCCTCATCGTGGCTGAAGTCGAACGAATCATCAGTGGTGCGAGCAGTAACGAGGAGGAAGTCCTCGACCGCGCCATCCGTCCGCGGAGCCTCGCCGAATACGGTGGGCAGCCGAAGGTGCGCACGCAACTCGAGATCTTCGTCACGGCCGCTCGGCAGCGACGCGAAGCGCTGGATCACGTGTTGATCTTCGGGCCTCCGGGTCTGGGCAAGACGACTCTCGCGCACATCATCGCCGCGGAGCTGGGTGTCAACCTGCGCCAGACATCGGGTCCGGTGCTCGAGCGGGCAGGCGACCTCGCGGCGATGCTGACCAACCTGCAACCGCACGACGTGCTGTTCATCGACGAGATTCATCGTCTCTCGCCGGTGGTCGAGGAAATCCTGTATCCGGCG
Source organism: Steroidobacteraceae bacterium (assembly GCA_036499585.1). Lineage (GTDB taxonomy): Bacteria > Pseudomonadota > Gammaproteobacteria > Steroidobacterales > Steroidobacteraceae > 13-2-20CM-66-19. The sequence goes on along the minus strand of DASYDM010000067.1, from coordinate 33,572 downwards.
ATGGAGGACTATCAGCTCGACATCATGATCGGCGAAGGCCCGGCCGCACGCTCGATCAAGCTCAATCTGAAGCCCTTCACGCTGGTCGGCGCCACCACCCGCACCGGCCTGCTGACGGCGCCGCTGCGCGATCGCTTCGGGATCGTGCAGCGCCTCGAGTTCTACAACATTGCCGACCTCGAGAAGATCGTAGCGCGCTCGGCCGCGATCATGGGTGTCGAGATGGAGGGCGCCGGCGCACTGCGGATTGCGCAACGCTGTCGCGGCACGCCCCGCATTGCCAATCGGCTCTTGCGCCGCGTGCGGGACTACGCACAGGTCAAAGGCGACGGGCGGATCGATGAGCGGACTGCCGATGCGGCCCTGGATCTGCTGGAAGTCGATCCGCAGGGATTCGACACGCTCGATCGCAAGGTCCTGACCACCATCCTCGAGAAGTTCGACGGAGGCCCGGTCGGTATCGAGAGCATCGCAGCCGCGGTCGCCGAAGAGCGCGGAACGTTGGAGGATGTGGTCGAGCCGTTTCTCATCCAGCAGGGATTTCTGGTTCGAACCGCTCGCGGGCGCATGGTGACGCGCACGACCTATCTGCACTTCGGATACAAGCCGCCGGAACGCCTGAATGCGACCCTGGAGCTGTTCCAGCAGGACAAGGCGGAGGTCAAGTGAGCTTCACTTGGCCGGCGCGGGTCTATTGGGAGGATACGGACGGGGGCGGCATCGTTTACTACGCCAACTATCTGCGCTTCCTCGAGCGAGCGCGCACCGAGTGGTTGCGGTCCCTCGGGTACTCGCAACAACGGCTGGCGCAGGATCCGGGCATCGTGTTCACCGTCGTCAGCCTGAACATCGATTACCGCAAACCGGCCCGACTCGATGACGAGTTGGTCGTGACATGCGTACCCAGCGCGGAGGGCGCCGTGACCTTGCGATTTGCTCAACAGATTTATCGAAAGGGCGCCGACGGCAACACGCTGCTGGTCGAAGCCAGCGTCAGGGTGGCCTGCGTCGATGCCGCTACGTTGCGGCCTTGCCGGTTGCCCGATTTCTTAAGTGCAGAGGCGCTTGCGCCGCAAGCCTCGACCCCGGGAGTCGCATCGAATGGGTGACCAGCAGCTATCGATCCTTCGGCTCATCGTGCAGGCGAGCGTCCCGGTCCAGATCGTGATCGGGATACTGTTGCTCGCCTCGCTGAGCTCGTGGGCCATCATCTTTCGCAAGCGACTGCTGATCGGGCGAGCGCGCCGCAACTCCGATCAGTTCGAGACCAGCTTCTGGTCCGGCAACGACCTGGCGCAGTTGTACCGGGCCATCGAGTCCCGCGGGGGCGCCACGGGCATGGCGGGCATTTTCGAGTTCGGGTTCCGGGAGTTCGCGCGCCTGCGGCAGCAGGGAATCCAGGCCGCCGATCAGTTGCTCGAGGGCTCGCGCCGCGCGATGCGGGTCGCGCAGCTGAAGGAGATCGATCGCCTCGAGCACAGCCTGGCGACGTTGGCGACCGTCGGTTCGACCAGTCCGTATGTCGGTCTGTTCGGCACTGTCTGGGGCATCATGACCGCCTTCTCCGGGCTGGGTAACATGCAGCAGGCCACTCTGGCCGCCGTCGCACCCGGCATCTCCGAGGCGCTGGTCGCGACTGCGATCGGGCTGTTCGCAGCGATTCCGGCGGTGGTGGCCTACAACCGCTTCGCGGACCAGGTCGGACGCCTCGAGCTGCGCTTCGATGCGTTCATCGAAGAATTCTCGACCATCCTGCAGCGGCACGCCGGCCGCGGCGGCGCCGCGATGAGCAACGAGTCGGGCTCGGGTTCCGCGGCGGCCGCCGTGACCCACAGTGGCGGGGGCCCAGGCAGCGGGCGGTTCGGTTCCGCTGGCTCCAACACCTAGGAGGGCGTCATGGCGCAAGTCTCACGCGGACGGCGGCTGATGGGCGAGATCAATGTCGTGCCTTACATCGACGTCATGCTGGTTCTGCTGATCATTTTCATGGTCACGGCGCCGCTGCTGACCCAGGGCGTGAAGGTCGACCTGCCCAAGGCCGGGGCGGAACCTCTGGACCCCAAAATGCTCAAAAACACCGTGCCGCTGGTGTTGTCAGTGGATCGGGCGGGGAAGTTGTACCTCAATGTTGGCAGCAAGCCGCAGGCGGCTCTCGATCCTGACACTGTCGAAGTGCGGGCTACGGCGGCGTTACACCGCAATCCGGAGACCCCCGTGCTGGTCAAGGCCGATAACGCAGTGGCTTACGGACGCGTCGTCCAGGCGATGGTGATCCTGCAGCGCGCGGGAGCGAAGAAGGTGGGTTTCATTACCGACCCGCTGCCCGATCAGAAACGTCGGGGAGGCTGAGCGACAGCACCCCACATGACGGAAGAGCGTTCGAGTGATCGGTGGGTGTCGATTACCCTGTCCGTGATGTTGCACGGGGGGTTGGTTGCTGCATTAGCGTACGGCTGGTGGAAGTTTCGCGGTAACACGCCGCCCACGCCGACGCTGGCGATCGAGGCGACGGTGGTGGATGCCAAGTCGGTGAAGGGGGCGAACCTGCCCGCGACCCCGCCGGCCCCGGCTCCCGCCCCGCCACCGCCTGCGCCGCAACCGGAGCCGCCGCCGCCCGTTGATGCCTCGGGGCCTCCCCCGCCCACGGCGGAAGAGCTGGCGCAGCGTGCCCAGGCGCAGAAGGACCAGGAGGAGAAGGCCCAGAAGGAGCAACAGCAGAAGGAGCAAGCGGAGCAGCAGCGCCTGGACGACCAGCGCAAGGCGCAGCAGGAGCAGGCGGCCGCCCAGAAGGCGGCAGACCAACGCAAGGCGGCCGAGCAGGCCAAGGCTCAGAAGGCCAAGGAGGAGGCGGAGGCGAAGAAGCGAGCGGAGGAAAAGCGGCTCGCTGACCAGAAGCGGCAGGACGAGGAGCGGCGCAAGGCGGCGGAAGCGCAGCAGCGCGCGCAGGCAGATGCCGACTTGAGGCGTAGCCTCGAGGCGGAGGAGCGGCAGAATGCGGCGCAGACGGCGGCCCAGAATGCGGCCCGCAACAGTGCCGCAACAGCGAGCTGGGAGTCGGCGATCACGGCGCGGATCCAACGGGCATGGCTACGACCGCCGTCGGCTCGGGCGGGCACAACGTGTGAGTTGTATGTCACACAGGTTCCCGGCGGCACGGTGACGAATGCTCGGGTGGGAAGTTGCAATGGGGATGCGGCGGTTCGGGAGTCGATCGAAGCGGCGGCCTATCGGGCGTCACCGCTTCCAGCGCCTCCGGACCCGAGTTTGTTCCAGGGCGAACTGGTGATCACGTTCAAGCCTACGGACTGAGGTAAGTGCAGGATATGAGAGTGAGATCAGGACTTTGGATTCTGGTGGCGCCGGTGTTATTCGCCGCAGCGGCTGCACACGCCCAATTGAAGATCGAGGTCACCTCCGGGGTGTCGGACCCGATTCCGATCGCGATCGTGCCGTTCGCCCGTGCGGTCCCGGCGGATGGTGGTTTGGACGTGGCGGACGTGATCCAACACGACCTCGTCGGAAGCGGCCGGTTCAAGGCGACGGCACGCGAGCACATGCCGGCCCAGCCGCATGCCGCGAACGAGGTTCAGGCGGCGGACTGGAAGGCCACGGGCGACGACTACGTTGCCGTCGGTCACGTTTCCTCTGCTGAAGGCGGGCAGCTTTATATCGATTTCGACCTGATCAATGCGCTGACCGGTCAGCGCATCGCCGGCCAGCGGTTCGTCGGAACGCCGAACGCGTTGCGCAACGCTGCCCACCGGGTCAGCGACGTCATCTTCGAGAAGATCACGGGCATCCGGGGCGCCTTCGCGACGCGCATTGCGTATGTCACGGTGGTCGGCAACCCGCCTGCTCAGACTTACCAACTCGTCGTCGCGGATGCCGACGGCGAGAATCACCTGCGGATTCTCGAGTCGAAGTATCCATTGATGTCGCCCGCGTGGTCACCGGACGGTCAATGGCTGGCCTATGTGTCATTTGAAAGCAAGCGCGCGGCAATATACGTCCAACTCGTCCGGACGGGAGAACGACGACAGGTCTCCGCCCGGGCCGGCATCAATGGCGCACCCGCGTGGTCGCCCGACGGCCGGAAGTTGGCTTTGACCCTGGGTGGCGGCGGCGGCAATCCGGATATTTTCGTGCTCGATCTGGCTTCTCAGGTTCTGACGCGCGTGACCGATGACCCGGCGATCGATACCGAGGCGGTCTGGTCGTCGGACGGCAAGTCCCTCTACTTCACTTCCGATCGTGCCGGCAGCCCGCAGATCTACAAGGTGGCGCCGCAGCCCGGGGAGCACCCGAAGCGCATCACCTTCAACGGGAACTACAATGCCCGGCCGCGGATCTCGCCGGATGGGACGTTGTTGGCCATGGTGACGCTCGAGGGTGGGTATCGCATCGCGGTGCAAGACCTATCGAACGGCAATGTCCGCGTGCTCACCCACGGTCGACTGGATGAGTCGCCGAGCTTTGCGCCTAATGGAGCCACTTTGATTTATTCGGAGCGGGACGGCTCGCGCGGGGCGCTGTCTACCGTTTCGGTCGATGGCCTGGTCGGCCTGCGGTTGCAGTCGGATCAAGGTGAGGTGCGGGAGCCCGTGTGGGGGCCGTTCGCGCCTTAGCAGGAATGGTACGGCGCCGCGCTCTGCACGGCGCCAAAGTCTATGTTAGAACGTGCGGCCATCGGGCCGTGCGGAGTCTGTGGGAGTAATTGGTATGCAAAGAACCCTGATCGCGTTGTTGATCCTTGCTGTGGGACTGGCGGGCTGTTCGTCCAAGAAGCCCAAACCCACGCCACCACCGCCGCCGGCGGAAGCAACGGCGGGCACCGAGGCCTCGGGCGCCGGTGGCGCTAACGCAGGATCCGTCGGATCCGATGACGAGACGGCAGGACCTCAGGCGGGTCTGCTCGCCAAGCGAGTCATCTACTTCGACTTCGACAACAGTGAGATCAAGGGCGAGGGCACCGACATTGTCGCGGCCCACGCCAAGTATCTCGCGGCCAACCCGACCGCTCGGGTTCGCCTCGAGGGCAACACGGACGAGCGCGGTTCGCGGGAATACAACATCGGCCTGGGTGAGCGTCGCGCCCAGGCGGTCCGGCGAGCTTTGCTGCTGCAAGGCGCTTCGGATGGGGAGCTCTCGACGGTGAGCTACGGCGAGGAGCGGCCGGCGACCCCGGGGAATGACGAGACGGCCTGGGCTAAGAATCGCCGTGTGGAGATTGTCTATCTCACTCCGAACGTCCAGCCTCCGCAGCCGAAGCGGTAGAGGACTGACCCGCGCGTCGGAGGCGCTACGCGTGGGTCAGAGCGGCCCGCGTGATGCCGTCGCGTGCGCGTTGGTCACGGTGAGACTGAGGTAAGGAGTTCATGATGCGTTCGTTTGTTGCTGGTTCGTTGGCCATCGCAGCGTTTGCGGCTCTCGCGGCCGGGTGCGCCACCACGCCGCCGGAAGAAGACCCGGTGCAAATCAAGCTCAACGATCTCGATGCGCGCCTCACCCGCATCGAGCGGATCCTGAGCAATCAGGATTTCGCGCAGCGCCTGGATGCCGAGCAGAACTCGACGCGCCAGCTGCGCGGTCGGATGGATCAGCTCGAGAACAGCACCGAGGCGATGCGCAAGCAGCAGCGCGATTTGTATAACGATCTCGAGAAGAAGCTGGGGGCCTTGCAGGGTGCGCCGCCACCGCCGCCTCCTCCGAACGCATTCAACGGGACACCAGGTGCGACGGGCAACTTCTCTGGTGGCAATGCCGCGCCGCCCACCGGAACTGCGGCCGGCGGGGCGCCGGCGCTTGGCAATGGCGCACCGCCGGGACCCGGCGCTGGCCAACCACCGGGAGCAGCGGGTCCGGCAGGTGCATCGGGCAGCGCTACGCCGCCCGCCCCGGGCGGGTCGTCCTCGGTGGAGCAGGCCGTCTACAACCAGGCGTTCGATGCACTGAAGGCGAGCAGCTATTCGGTCGCGATCACCGGCTTCAAGGATTTCCTCTCGACGTATCCCGCGAGCACGCTCGCGGAGAATGCTCAGTACTGGCTGGGAGAGGCGTACTACGTGACCCGGGATTTCGGTAACGCATCTACGTCATTCCGGTCCGTTCTGGACAAGTGGCCCAACTCGCGCAAGGCCCCCGACGCGATGCTCAAGCTGGGCTACACTCAGTACGAGTTGAAGCGGTACGGCGACGCGCGCACGACGCTTACGGAGGTAACGCAGAAGTTCCCGAACACGGACGCGGCGAAGCTGGCAAATGATCGGCTCACGCGGATTCCGGCGAACTCGCGCTGACGAGATGTGACCCGCCTAAAAATCACGGAAATTTTCCACTCACTCCAGGGCGAGGCAGACACCGTTGGCATACCTACGGTGTTTGTCCGACTCACCGGTTGCCCTCTGCGTTGTCAGTATTGCGATACGGCGTATGCATTCCACGGCGGAGATTGGTGGGATGTCGATGCGGTCGTGGCTCGCGTCCGCGAACTTGGCGCCAAGTACGTCTGTGTGACGGGCGGTGAGCCTCTGGCCCAGAAGAACTGCCTGGAATTGATGCAGAAGCTTTGTGACGCGGGCTTTCGACTGTCTATCGAGACGAGCGGGGCTATGTCGCTCGAAGGCGTCGACCCTCGTGTCGTGCTCGTCGTGGACGTCAAGACACCCGCCTCCGGCGAAGAGCCTCGTAACCGCTATGATGAGCTGCAGCGGCTCGCTTCCAAGGATCAAGTGAAGTTCGTGATCTGCGACCGCGCCGACTACGAGTGGAGTCGCGGGATAGTGCGCGACCTTGCCCTGGACGGGCGTTGCTCGGTGCTCTTCTCGCCGAGTCACGAGCAGTTACCGGCACGCGAGCTGGCGGATTGGATCCTGGAAGACGGCCTGCCGGTCCGCTTTCAGATTCAGCTGCACAAGTATCTCTGGGGCAATACGCCCGGTAAGTGAGCGATGTCGGAAGCCAAAGCTGTCGTGCTCGTTTCCGGTGGGCTGGACTCGGCCACCGCGCTCGCCATCGCCCGGTCGCAGGGATTTGAGTGCTACGCGCTGTCCGTCGCCTATGGCCAGCGTCATCTCGTTGAGCTCGAGGCCGCAGACCGCGTCGCAAAGGCGCTAGGCGCCCGCGAGCACCGAGTGATGACCGTCGATCTCGCCCGCATCGGCGGCTCGGCGCTCACGGACACCGGCATCGCCGTCCCCGAAGCACCCACCATCGGCATTCCCGTTACATACGTTCCGGCGCGCAACACCATCATGCTGTCCCTCGCGTTGGCCTGGGCCGAGGTTCTGAGCGCGCGCGATATCTTCATTGGCGTGAACGCCGTGGACTACTCGGGATACCCGGACTGCAGGCCGGAGTTCGTCGCTGCGTTTGCGAACCTGGCGAGCGTCGCTACGAAGGCTGGGGTCGAAGGCAATCCGTGCCGTGTCCACACGCCGCTGATCGACTGGTCCAAGGCCGAGATCATTCGGCAGGGGACCCGGCTTGGGGTCGATTATTCGATGACCCTGTCGTGCTACCAGCCCGATGCCCAGGGTCGCGCCTGTGGCCGGTGCGACTCCTGTCGCCTCCGGCGGGAGGGATTTCTGGCGGCCGGGGTCGCGGATCCGACCCTTTATCAGCCCTTGTAGTATCATGCCGCCCCCGCGCGGCGGGGCCCCTCGGCGGCCCTTGCGGGCCCACATCTGGGGTGATAGCTCAGTCGGTAGAGCATCGGACTTTTAATCCGCTGGTCGAGGGTTCGATTCCCTCTCACCCCACTAATAATATCAATGGGATACAGCGGAATCATGATTCTGGCGTGAAGTCGCCGGTGAATTTTGGTTGCAGTATGGTTGCAGTAGCGCACGGGCTTGTCCCGAGCCTTGCCGAGCGACAGGCGTTGCCGGCAAATACAGCCCCTGTCACGGGCCTCGCCACCCGCCAGCGCTCGACGGGCCGAGGGCGCCGGGGTCGGTGATTACGTTGGACGATGGCGGACGGGACCGTTGGCCTTCGTGCCCTGGCGGCCGCCTTTGTCCGCTCGACTTCTTGTCCGCGTTCTCTGCATCCTCACCCACTCGCACGCTCCTTAGGCGTGCGAGTGAGTTGGATTAAGGAGGATCTGACATGCCAGGATCGACGTTGTATTCGATCGAGGAAGCGCGCGAACTGTTAGGCGGGATCGCGCGCGATACGCTCTACAAACTCCTGCGAACCGGACAGCTCGCCAGTACCGTCGTCGGTCGGCGCCGCTTCATCTCGCAGAGTGCCCTGGATGCGTATGTGGCGGCCCACACCACGACCACTGTGGCGCCCGCTGCAGCGCCCTTAAGGCCGCCGACCTAGGACCGCGTCGGTCGGGGTAGAGTCGGCCCCATGACGGGCTTACTAACTCGCATTGTTTCTGGCGGCCAGACCGGCGTCGATCGCGGCGCGTTGGATGCGGCGCTGGAATGGTCCTTCCCGTGTGGCGGGTGGTGTCCGCAAGGCCGGCAGGCCGAGGACGGCGTGATTCCCGATCGCTATCCCGTGGTCGTGCTGGCCGGTGCCGGGGAATGTCGAGGACTCCGACGCCACGGTGATCCTGAGCCTCGGCGAGCTCACGGGCGGCACCGCACTGACCAAGCCGTTTTGCGAGGGGTGTGGGATGGCAGATCGCGGAGCCACAGCCTTCGGCTTTTGCGCAGGCGACCGGAACCGCGCTTCCGGTCGCCGGAAACGAAGCCGCGGTCCGAAAAAGGGCCGAAGGCCGCTTTTTCCGATCGAAGATACAGGCCCTGTCTCGCGATCGATGCGGCGGCGATGAGGCCATCAGCGGCCGCGCAGGCCGTCGTGGCATTCTTAGGAGCTGCGCTGCGCCAGCGCCTGAATGTGGCGGGTCCCCGTGCGAGTGGGTGGTCGGATGGGTACGCGTACGCACGGGCGGTGGTAGGAGCGGTGATTCAGTACGGAAGCACCCCGACCCGGAGGTCTAACTACAATGCTTGTAGAAACTTTTGAGTGATTCTCCGAAATCCTGCGTCGGTCGGATGTAGCTCGTTGACCCAATCTGACGTGCTGGCCGTGAGTGTTCCCTGTGTGGGCACCAACGAGAGTGTGGGATGCTGCGTGGCGACAGAGCTGACGACGGCGGCGAAGCGTGCCAGCATTTCGCGGACGATGAGCGTTCTCAATGCGCCGCCCCGGTCGTTTCCAACGGGTGGATATCCCATGGTGTCGAAGCCAGGGCCCATCCACGGGCCGGCGAGGTTACCCACACCACGTCCGTCTGGCACCCGCCCGGGCGTCCAGCCCGTTGCGCAAGGGAGCTATGGGGCGTGGGTCACTTGATCGAGGCCGAACGACTTTACGCAGGATCCTTCTACGGAGTAGGTCAGCCACATTTCGTTGCCGTGTTGACTCGTTCGTAGTATGGGACCGACGCCCGGAATCTGCGGGGGCGCTTCGGTGCGAAACCGGACATGCCGCTCGCGTAGCCTCGCGCCGACACTCTCTGACGCAATACAGTTCGCGTCCGTGTCGATATAGATCGACAGTTTGACGGATCGCGAGCCTCGTCTTCGCTGATAGCCCAGCGGTGGGCTCGTTTCGATCCAGCCCGTGTCGTTCGCGTAGTAGTCGAACCATCGCGTGTCGGTTCCGGCAATGACTTGTGCCGGCGTCACGTTTGCTTTGTACAGCCGGTGCTGGCGCAACGTTCCGCTAGTGGACATCGCGGTATGCAAGAGCCTCTCCGTGGTCCGATAGTCGCGCAGGTCGCCCGCCACGATGAGGTCGACGATCTCATCGAGTAACTGCGAGCCGGGCCCGGGCGTTGCCGTCGGCGACTCCGGGAAAGCCAGGGCGGCGTGGGTGTTTTGCTGCAATGCGAACCGACAGGAGTCGTCATCGCCGACCATACGCTCCACAGAAATACCTTCAGGGTCGTTTTGCCACTTCACTACCTCAAAGTAGTACGTGCCGCCGGCGTCAGTCGCAACGCTGGTCTCGGAACGCATCTCCTGATTCCAATCCTTTGCCCACGGCTGCAGGTCGGGGCACGAATTCATCCAAAGCGTGAATCGAATCTCGGTGGTGGCTCTCGCAGCGTTCCGCGTGAGGTCGTAGAACATGCCGTACGGGTGGGCGTAGGAGGGTGCGTGAGTCGCAATCACATCGCGGTGGGGATGCTCCCCTGGTAGGGCAACTGGTGCCTGAGATCGAACGACTTTGAACTCGAATCCGAGGGTCTTCGCGACGAAGCCGACATCCGACAGATCTGCGTGGGCTAACACATCATGGAACGCTGCTTCCATGGTCGGGTCGTTCTGCGTGTTGAGGGAGGCGTCGGGCTGAGTTCTCGGGACCGCGCAGCTCGTGGCCAGCGAGCCCAGCAGCGCGATCGCGGAGGTTTTGAGCACACTGGCTCGGCAGGCGACTGCGTAGCGTCCTGGCATGGGCATCGGTCCCTTATTCCGGCGAGCGGCCGTTGATACCGAGATATTGTCTACCAACGCGTCGGGCGGCGGCCATGAGCGCCGTCGCGCTTTGGCCATGCTGATGACGCGACGGGGCGCTGCTTTCGATGGTCCCTTCCGCAAGGGAGGGTGCTCGAGATTCTCATGACGGACCCTGCTTGGCCTGCGACGCTGGACTGAGCCTCAAGACCACCTGAACCAACAGCTCTTGGGGCTTCCCCGACCGTGAGATTCAGGTGCGCGGCGGTCCGGGGGTGGACGGCCCGTGACAGACCGAGGCGATGTGAGGCCTCAGATCCAGTCCGCAGGGGCCACGGTGGTGTGGCGCGGGCCGTGCCCGGAGGGACGTTGGATTGCATGAGCGCAATATTTTGCCGGATCGGAGTATCTGGATTCGGGCCAGGAGCCGCCATTCGAACGACCACCATCGATGTCCCTGGAAGTAAACATGGCGCAGATTCGCGCGCTGGTTATTGCGCACGGTGTTGTCGCGCGACAGATGAGCTCGAACCAGCGGAAAGGGCCGCGCGATTCTCGGCATCAAGATCATGAATCCGCAGAGTTATGGATTTTGTGAACGGAAAGACATTTACCATCGGCACGTTCTGAGCAGTGGGGATGAGTGCTTGGAGCTCTGGACTTACGACGCCCGCATAGTCTTCGAAATAATCCAGAGACGTACAGAGCGCCTTGCCCTTCTCACCATCGCGCGGGCTGGGGTCAGCACCGCACCAAATATCTGTGTTTTGATCGGGGGACTGGTCGTAGATACCCTGACTGTGTGACGTATCGAAGTTGTAGTTCACAGTGTACTGCGAATACAGGGTTACTCCCGTTCTCGCCGGGAATGTCATTGTGAGCTCACTAAATCCCCAATGGCATCGTCCCGGCCAAAACTGATCCATAAAAAACGCGCCGGCATAGCTTCGACCGTCCCACTTCAGATCCAGGGGGACATCAACAGAAGGCATTGGCGTTGTCCGCGAGTTGGGGCCCGGATTGCGCTCCTCCTCGGTGCCGCAATACCGTCCCCCTCCGCCCATGAGTCCCAGCCAGGTACCGATCCGATACGTCGCTGCGAACCGAACGCTCAGCGCCGGCGACACAGTCACGTGCAGGCTTACGCGCTCAAGACGATGCGGATTGAGCTCTGGGGGATCCACGGCATTTGCGTCAGACATCTTCATGCAAGCAGACGCACTTAGCGCCACCACAAGCATCAGGCAGACCGGCATGTTATGGGATCGCACTATCCGTTCTCACTACTCAGCAGTGTCCGCCCACTTCGACCAGGATCCATCGCGAGCCGTTCCTGACAGCCTAGCTCAGTGCGGCTCGCTTGGACCGAGGAGTAGTCGGCGGCACGGTAAACTTTCCACTCTCCAGATTCTGAATGGCGCTCAGGGGACGGTTGCCAGACCGCTTTGGGTCGAAAGCGGTCTGTAAAGGCCGGGCGGTTTGAGCGATTTTGTCAGGGCAACAGCGGGCTAGCGGTCCGGATTGAACGTCGCCTCGGCCGCGGGATTCTCTACGATGAGACGGACGAGGTGATGCGACCGATGGAAACGCAAAGCGCCGAGTGGAAAGCTCGAGCGCAGAATTCGGAACTGTCATGTGGTGCGTCCACGCGGCGCGTCTGGGGCCCTGCAGAGCGGACTCGGCACTGGTATCTGTCTTCGTTCGGGTGTTGAATGCGCATCGGATGGCCCCTAACGCGTTATGACCCGTCACGTGCTCTTTGTCTGTAGTCAGAACCGACTGCGCAGTCCGACGGCGGAACAGGTGTTTTCGGGGTGGCCGGGAATCGAGGTCGCCTCCGCGGGTGTCAATGCTGATGCGGATTCGCCGGTGACACCGGAAGTGCTTCAATGGGCCGATCTGATTTTCGTGATGGAAAGGACGCACCGGAACAAGCTGTCCAAGAAGTTCGGGGCGTACCTCAAAGATCAGCGGGTCATTTGCCTCAACATTCCCGATGAGTACGACTACATGGACGAGGCGTTGGTGAGGATTTTGAAGGCGACCGTCCCTCGCCACCTGCCTGCAGGGTAGGACGTGGACCGGCGCGAGGGGCACCGGCGAACTTCAGATCCCGGGTCGCCAGGGCGGGGGTGGGTTTCTTGATGAAGGGATTGGAATAAGCGACCATCGCCTCGTCACGGACCGGCAACTCACTGCTTAATGGAAAGGAGCTTTAGGGATGAGAGGCGCCACCGAGATCGACGGGAATCGTCGATCATGAATCCTTCCGTGCTGACCGCGCTGCTCCTGGGCGCTTCGTTGGCGTGCGGTGTCATCGCCTATCAACGCGTGAGCCGTTACAAAATGCGCTGGCCGCGCGCGGCGGCGATCGGTATTCGAATCGCTTTTGCCATCGGCGTCTTCGCATCCGTCTGGACTGTCAGCACCGATGTGCTATGGCGGTTCGGTGTCGCGTTGCGCGTGGGAGCGATCAACCAGGACACGATGGGAGAGTCGGGGTGGCTGGGGCCGGCCTGTATCGCCTGGTCGGTGCTGACCTATTGGGAGCTGCGCCGGAATTCGCACCTGCGGTCTGGGTAGAGGTATCAACAGCGGCCCCCGGTGTTGCTGGGGCGGCGATTTGCCTACGTGGGAATGCTCGGCGCGGCGTCGCATTTGAGACACGCGCCGCTGCGCGCAGCTTCGTTCGAGACCGACGTTCCGCACTTCGGGCATCGATACTTCAAGAAGCCCACGATCAACAACGGCACCACCGCCAACAGCGGCGTCAGGGCGGCGCAGATGCCTCCGATACCGGCCCAAAGCCACGGACTGTGATGCTTGCGATCCGCCAGAGCGCCAATGCCGAATGCGCTGATCACGACCGCGACGATTCGGATGATCAATTCCCTTTCACCGAGACTCACCAACGACTTCCACAAGGCACCGGTGGCGGTGATGCGCCATCTCCAAGGATATTACCCGAGTGACCTGGGGAGGATACAAGCACCCGACAATAATCGGCCCGACCGTACATCGCGCCGGGTCGTACTGTTGGAACCGATTCGGCCCCCGGCTATGATGCGTGAATGTTGAGGCAACCTGTTCGGTTCGAGGTGGGGCCCTACTGGATCTTGCTGCCAAGATGGGCGGTGATTTCTGCGTGCGTCAGCGTCCCAGCGCCAGCGGAGTACTAGACGGCCCTGACTCGCTGGGAGATCACGCTCGGTCGGTTTGTGCTCGCGATCCACTTGGATGCGCGCCACGATCTCGGGGGCTTGAAATCGTTTATCGATTACACCACCCGCAGCCAGGTCATCACGCCTTCGCTCAGCGTCAATGGCGTACCCGGCGTCACGCACGGGCAGTGCGGGGCTCCGCGCGCCCGGACGGATGGGTGGTTCAAAAAGGGCGACGTCCTGATCTGTTTGTCTCTTCAGTCGGCCTCATTCCCGGCGGCGAAGCCGACGGTCGAGGAGAGGGCTGAGCACAAAGCCATCATTGACTCACTGAAGTACATCCTGGACTTCCTCTCGGAGCAGCCGCCCGTCCTTGAGGGATCGCGTTAGAGGCCCGCTCATCACGCCTTCCCAAGAGGGGCGTGGAACGGCTGTACCCCCTCTGGCGTTCCTAGAAAGCCCTGCCTGGCATTGAGCGACCATGCGAAAACCCACACGCTCGCCACGCGCGGCCGCAGACGTGAGCGGTGCGGTGCGCGCCCCGTATCCCGGATTCATCGAGCCGTGCTTGGCCTCGCCGCGCACCGCCGTGCCGGCGAAAGGGGAGTGGATCCATGAGATCAAACACGATGGCTATCGCGTGCAGGCGCATCTGCGGGCAGGCCAAGCGATTCTCTACACCCGCCGCGGCTATGACTGGACCCAAGCGTTTGCGCCGATCGCGACGGCCTTGAAGCGTGCGCCGGCGCGCGAACTCATCCTGGATGGCGAAGTCGTGGTGCCCGATGCCCGGGGTGTGTCCGATTTCCATGCCCTGCAGGCGGATCTGGCCAAAGGGCGCACGGATCGATTGGTGTATTACGCATTCGATGTGTTGTATCACGACGGGCTCGATTTACGCGGCGTGCCATTGATCGAGCGTAAACGCGTGCTCGAAGAAGTTCTGAAGGATCTGCCCGAGACGAGCCGCATCCAGCTCAATCGGCATCTCGAGGCGCAGGATGCGGCGGCGGTGTTGAAACAGGCGTGTGCGATGCACCTGGAGGGCATCGTCTCTAAAGGGCCGACTTCAGTCTATCGCTCCGGCCGCCAGGAGAGTTGGATCAAGGTCAAATGCGTCAAGGCCGATACCTATCCCATCATCGCGTTCGTGGAGAAGCTCGGCGCGAAGCCCCGTCGCATCGCTTCGCTTTATTTGGGCCGGTGGGAAGGCGATCGGCTGCTGTACGCCGGCAAGGCGCAAACTGGATTCAAACACGAAATGCTCTACACCCTGCGCGAGCGCCTGGATCCCTACATTCGAGACACCTCGCCGCTGTCGGTGCCGGTGACAAAACCCAAGGCCACCTGGGTCGAGCCCGTGCTCGAGGCGGAGATCGAATACAGCGCGTTGACCGCGGCGCAGTGGCTGCGGGCGCCGGTGTTCAAGGGCATTCGGGAGGACCTGTTGCCGAAGTCCCTGGCGCTGACCCGGCGCCCGGCGGTGCGGGTGCCTGCACCAGGCACCGTGACTGGGCGGACGGCCGCCCGGAAGCGCGGTCGCTCAGGCGTGGCGACGGAAAACATCCTGCAATTACTCCCCGACGCGGTGGTGCCGACGAAAGAGGAGTTGAAGGCCTATTGGACGGGGGTGGCGCCGGAGGCGTTGCCGTATGTCCAGCGGCGGCCGCTGAAGCTCGTGCGCCACGCGCACGGCACGAGCTTCTATCACAAAGGTCCGCTGCCGCCGGCGCCGGCGGGCGTGTGGGAACTTAAGATCGAGAAGCGTGAAGGCGGGACCGGGATCCGGTGGTGGGTCGAGGATCTTGAGGGGCTGTTGGGATTGCTGGAGGCGGGGGTGGTGGAGCTGCACGCCTGGAACTCGACCGTGGATGATCTGGAACACCCCAACGTCCTGGTGTTGGATCTGGACCCCGGAGAGGGCGTGGAGTGGGAGTTCGTGATCGAGACCGCGTTCGCGGTGCGCGAGCACCTGTCTACCCAAGGGTTGGAATCCTGGCCGAAGCTCACCGGCGGCAAGGGTGTGCACGTGATGGCACCGCTCATCCAGCGCATCACCCACGATGAGGCCCATCGGGAGAGTCGGGTGATCGCGCAAGCGATCGCGCGCACCGCGCCGGAGCGCTATACGATCTCGGCCACCGCCGAGGGCCGCGGCAAGCTCTTTATCGACTACTTGCGCAATGGCCGCGGGACGACCGCGGTCGCGACCTACTCGCCCCGGGCCCGCCTAAGCTTTCCGATTGCGGCGCCCACGACCTGGAAGAGTTTGGAGCGTGGGATCGAGCCCGATGCGTTCACGATGGCGCAGCCCTTTCCGCAGCGCGGGCCGCGCGCCTCACGGCAGCACTCGCCCCGGTCGCGTTCCATCGCGAGCGACGCGCCCTCCACTGGCAACGCTTCCAGGTCTCTCGGCCCACGCCGCCGAACGTCGTGAGTCTAGCGATCCCGTCCCGTGCGGTGCTGCAGCGCCTCGATGCGCTGCGCGGCTTGCGCCTTCGTCAGGGTCTGCTGAGCATCCCACGGTTCACCAGCTTCGCGCGCGAGCGTCTCCAAATAGGCGCGTTGCGCGTCGGTCATCGGCTCGTCGCCGGTCTTCCAGGTTTCGGGGTGTTGCAGAATGGGTGAGTCTGTATTGGAGGAGTTCATCGCATCGCACCTTCAGTGTGAGGGTGAGATCCGAGCAGCACGCACTGTGCCTTGGCTATACAGGATCACCCGATCGGCACTACTGGATGAGGGTCGACTTCACTAGGGCCGCGGTATGGCGCTCTGATTCTCGACACAAAACCCGACAACGTCGGGCTAGCGGTCGTCGCCGCGCTTATCCGTGTAGTTCGCTTGAAGCCGGGCACCACGCACCTGCAGCGCTGACAGCGGAACTTCGTGCGGATCTCACCGAGCGTGGCTTCGGGGCCGAAGATCTTGAGCAACAGCGGGATGTGGAGCGCACGGGTGTGTCAACGCGATGAGGCCGCCGGCGGACGGCCTGCACGGTGTAGTCACCTTTGGCGTACAAGCCTAAGGTGTCGTGATCGAGGCCATGGAGCGCACCGCGTGTAGGATTTCGCCGAGCCCATCCTCGAAAGCATAGGAAGCGGAAGGAAAAGCCGTCCAACCAATTCCTGGGGGGGCTCAATGGCTGTACAAGGCGCAACTGCCGGATCCAACGTTGAGAAACGCGGGCGAGCGGCGACGACACACCTTGATGAGTGCTCTGAGCTGCTGCTCGCGGCCGACACACTCGGCTGGCCAGTGCGGATTTGATACCAGTCGTCAGAAGGGAGAACGATGGGTCGATGCGACGGAGCTCGTTGTTGCCGGCCATGCGGCCTTGTCCGTAGGAATATTCCGGAGCATTCTCGTTGGCGCTGGTGGATCTGCGCCAGCCTGCGCCGAGCCCTGACCGTGCGCGCCGAAGGCGCAGCGATGGTTAGCTCAGGCGGCCAGTGCGTTCTATGAACCCCGCGGGCCCGCACGGTCGTGATGGAGGGCGGGTCCCAATGCGATCGATCTCACCAGTTCAGCCTGGGAACGGGTTCCGGTTTTCCGAAAGATAGACTTGAGTTGACTGCGGACGGTTTCCCGAGAGACACCCAGCTGCCGAGCGATTTCGATTGGGCCGAACCCTTCAAACAGCCGCGCGGCGACCTCGCTCTCTCTTGCGGTGACGCCCAGCGTTTGCTCGAGGCTCGCCGCTGAGGCCGTGATTCGGCGCTCGGGATCGAAGATCAACATCAGCCACCGCGGATCCGGCGAAAGCCAACTCGTCCGCGTCGGCGGAAGCTGGCTTAAAACCGCAGACAGCGGTAGTTTGGTCGGGCGCTTAATCGTCAAATGCCCGCGCGTGTCTGTCGGCGGAATGCCTGATGCCAGCCAGGCCCGCAGCTGTCCTTCAGCCGGCTCCGGAAGCTTCACGATGCCCGTACCCAGCCTGCGCAATCCATCACCCTCGCGCAGGTATTGCTCTGCAATGGCGTTCGTTTCGAGGGTCCGGCCGGCACTATCCAGTACCAACAGTCCGAAGGCGCATCCTTCAAGGCTGTGGGCCAACGCCTGAGATCTAATCTGTGCGGTCTGAAGCCGGTCCCGAATCTCTAGGGCCCGTGCCATGTGTGGCAGAAGATGCACTTGCAGTGTCCGCACATCGTCTGGGCCGAAGGCGCCGCGTCGGACACTACCCAGGAGGGAAACCGCTACCGCTTTGGCCGGGGTCTTGCGCAACCACGCCGGCATGAAGTGCGGCGCGTCGACGGGAAGGAGAAATTCGTTGAAGAAGGCACTGTTTCGTAACTCGGGAAGACCCAGGGTCCGTTCAGTAACCGCGATACCTACGGGCGTGTTCGTGAAGGCAACGCGCCGGCTATCTTCGAACGTCCAGTGAGCGGCATAGTCCGACACGATAGCCGGATCGATGCGATGGTTCTCGTCGCGTAGCACGGCGCCGGAGAGGGGGTTGAAGGCGAACAGCAGGGCGCCGGAAGCGCGAAACAGGTCCGCAACGTTCAGCCACGCCTGATGCCAAGCACCCTCGTCTAACGTACCCGCGTAGAGGGACTCGACTACGGCCGGAATCGTCACTCGAGGGGCGGTCATGGCGAGTCGAGACCTTCGCTGGAATGCATTGAGAGTCTCACCATTTTCGAGTGTTTCGGGGGGGAGGCGCTTGCTGAGCGTGCCAGATTCAATAATTCCGTGTGTTGTTTGTAGTGGAATCTGCCGTAAGAGGTCCCGGCGTCCAGGGTGACGGCAGCGACTGTCCACGCCCGCTCGCACGATGCCCGGGCTACCTCACCTTTCATTAACCTTACAATTTGTTCTGCAGCTGCCGCATCCGTCCATTGCCGTCAGGCTGACGGGCGACACGCCGTGCCTGCCTTGTGGCCGCCCTCAGCGATCCACGGCGTCGAAACAGCCTTGAGGAGGCACGTCCCCAAGGCGGCCTTCACCCACCTGGGTGATGCCAAGAGGGAGTGGCCTCGGTAGGGTACCCGGAGATTCGCGCAGACACGTTGGGACCATGTTCGATAACAACAAGAAGGGATCTCCCGAAGGATCCCGTAGCGGACGACTGTCCACACTCGTGAGCGTCTCGATGCTGGCAGCCTCTTGTGGCGGAGGGGGCGGAAGCGGCAGTCCGTCATCACCTAGTGGCGGCGGCGGAGCCGTCGCACCCACGCCGACACTCTCGCTGACCACGAACACTTCTTCCGTCACTGCCCAACAGCCGGTGACGCTGCAATGGTCAGCGGCCAACGCTTCCTCGTGCAGCGCCAGTGGCGCATGGTCAGGAACACAGTCAACGAGCGGTTCGCTGAGCTTCGTTCCGCCCACCGCCCATTCGACCTACTCCCTTTCCTGCAGCGGCGCCGGCGGGGCGAGTGCGACGCAGAGCGTCACCATCACGGTTCAACCGCCGGCCGACCCGGTAGCCGCCTCGGCTAAAGACACCACATTGGTGGGAGCTGACGCCGACGCAGATGGGGTGCGCGACGACCTCACCGCCTACATCACAAGCCTGTATTCCGATCCGACGCAACGTTCTGTGATGCTTAACTACGCTCGTACCGCGACCCTGATGCTCATCGCTACTGATACGGCATCCGCAATCTCCTCCCAGACTGCGATTGAGCAGGCGCTCATTTGTGGGTTTAACCAATTCGGCATCACCGGGTTCCAGCAAGAGCGCGCGAAAGTGCAGGGGGCGTTGCTAAATACCCTGACGCGATTCCAAACGTATATCGGCAATGAGCAACTTCTTGACGGCGCGGTGTCGCAAGACATCGGGACGATCCGTTGCAATCTCACGGGTGGCGTTTACGATGGCAAGCCGTAGGACAACGTGCGCTCTTATACTGCTGCTGTTGGCAGTAGCCGCGCCAGTGCTGGGGCAGACAACCCCAACCTCCTGCGACGCGGGCTATGTGGTGTACTTTGCAAACGGCATTTGGAACGACCCATCCGATGTCGCCGCGGCGACGCTCGCCACGCAAAACTTGATTGGGCCGACCTTCAACGGCAAGACGGTCCGTTATCGCCCGATCTTTCACGATCAGCAGACGATCGGCAATATCCGCACGGCGCTGCTGCAAAAGCTCAACACGGATCCCTCCTGGATCTGGGCCCCGGTGTCGCTTTTGAGCCAGGTCGCGCTCAGTGTAACCAGCAATATGCCGCTGCCGCAGTTGCCTCCGCAGTTCGCCACGGCGGGGGCGATCGCGTCGCTTTTCAATGACTTGTCAAGCGTGACTGCCAAGGCGATAACGTCCTACGGAATCCCGGGAAATTCCTACTACGACTCGCAAGTCGCCAGTGACGTTGCGCAGTACACAGGCGCTCTCCAAGGCGGGGCCCGAGTGCTCGTCGTTTCTCACTCACAGGGCAATCTGTACGTCGATGCGGCCTACCACCGGTTGTTTACAAACGGCTCCAATGCTTCGTTTGCGAACTCGTTTGCGGTTCTTGCGGCCGCAACCCCTGATATCCGCAGTATAAGCATCCTCGGCGGATCGAGTGCCTACGTCACATCCAGCACGGATCTCGTGATCGGGGGAGTCCACACGCTGTTTTCTGCGACGTTGCCCCCGACTGATGGCAATGGGGTCTTTGATCTGGTTCCGAACCCAGGCTGCCTCTTGAGCAGTCGAGATTGCCTAGGACATAACTATCTCCAGACGTACCTCAATCCCGCTCTGGCATATCGAAATCAGCTGCAAGGAATGGCGGTCGCTCTACTGTCGTCTCTTCAGTCGGCGCCATCGGGAACAAGCTGTTCGATTGACCACTTCACGTTGTCGCCAGACAACCAGAAGCTCTTTGTCGGTGATCGTCTTTCATTGCTGGCGACGGCGTTCAATGCCGACGGCTACGCCATTGGGACGGTGCAGGGCCTTCAGTGGGGATCCAGTGCGCCGGCCGCGAGCGTAGATGACGGCGTGGTGGCGGGCGTTTCAGCCGGCGGTGCGACCATCACTGCGACTCAGGCATCCTCCGGGAAATCGGCTTCCGTTAATGTGTCAGTCGTTAACCTGTTGGCGGGAATCCCGGGCGATGCCCCTAGTGCGCAACTGACCTCAGACAATGACAGCGTGCCTCTAGGAGGCACAACGACGTTGAGGTGGTCCTCTTACAATACGAGTTCCTGCAGCACGTCAGGGTGGTCCACCAGCACCAGTAGATACGGAAGCGCGGCCACGTCGCCTTTGACCTCTACCGCCGGCTTCGCGATTACTTGCCTGGGTATAAACGGTGCGTCGATCACCAAGAGTGTAACGGTCAATGTCCTACCGCCGTCCCCGTCCGCGAGCCTCACGCCTTCGGCGTCCTCCGTTTCGTCGGGCGATTCGGTGACGTTGCAATGGAGTTCCACCAACGCCACCTCCTGTGTCGCGGGGAACGGGTGGGGTTCACTGTCGGGAACGAAGCTCGCAAAGTCGGCGTCGCAGACGATTGCCTCGGTGTTATCCGATACGACCTTTACGATCTCGTGCAGCAATGACGCGGGCGCTGTTGCGTCGGCGGCCGCTTCCGTCGTAGTGACGACGCCCATACCTACCGTTCACCTCTCTGCTCAACCGGACACCATCACTTTGGGCGGGTCTAGCCAGATCTCGTGGACATCTGCCAACGCTACGACGTGTTCCGCGAGCGGCGGTTGGACGGCCAGTACCGCCCCTTCCGGAACGATATCCGTGGGCCCGCTGTCGACCACGACGAAATACACGATGACTTGTAGTGATTCCCGCGGCAACATCTCGGCTGCGGGTTCCGTCGTGGTCGTGGTGTCTGCGCCCGCTCCGAGCGTGACGTTGAGTGCGAATCCTGCCTCGGTCACAAGTGGGGGATTCACGACGCTCTCGTGGGACTCGACCGACGCAGAAGGTTGTTCCGCCGACAATGGTTGGACGAACAATGATGCCAGCAGTGGAA
The DNA here is from genome assembly GCA_036499585.1 of Steroidobacteraceae bacterium. Taxonomy (GTDB): domain Bacteria; phylum Pseudomonadota; class Gammaproteobacteria; order Steroidobacterales; family Steroidobacteraceae; genus 13-2-20CM-66-19. The sequence continues at coordinate 12,067 of DASYDM010000067.1, read as the reverse complement.
TGCAGAGTGTCGGGCCGCTGACGGCAACCGTGACCTATCGGATCACCTGTACCGGAAGTGGCGGAGCCGCTGCAACGTCTGTAACCGTCTCGGTCGCTCCATCGGGTCCGGGTACCTGTGTCCCGCCGGTCGGGGCTTCCACGTGCTCTGTGGCGCTGTATGACATCCCCGACAACACTCACAGCGGATTCGTGGCGCCCGCACCGGGGACTACTACGCTTGTCCAAACGAACAACGGCGTGACCACGACCGTCGTTAACAACCAGAATCCGCTGGGTGTGACGATCTTCAATAACGTGAATGGGCCGCCACTCACTGCCCCGGTGTGCAACTACCAGATTGGCGTCTGTCCGCAGCTGGTTTATCACCACTTCGAGCTATGTCAGGTGGACGGGAAATGGAATCCGGTGAACTACCAGTCTGTCGTCTCCTCTCAGGTGCCCTTCTCGACAGGTAGCGTCACTTGCACCGGACAACCGGAGCGAGACGACATCATCACCGATTACACGCTGACGGCTGACGGCGTTCTCACGGGCACGGACACGAGCACGTCCTCGCAGCACAGTAGTTGTAAGATTCCGTACGTCAGTGGTCCCGGGACCTATACTGAGACTTACAATTCTCAGAATACAAAAAACGACCCAATTTCCTTCAACTTGAAGGACGGCTCCGGGACGGCGACGGTCTCGGAGAGCCGGCAGTGGAGCAGCACTAACAGTTTGGATCCAAACCAGAATGAAACTAGCACCACTTCCGTGACGGGCGCCCAATCTTGGCCCGCGGAGTTGACCTTGCCACCAAGATTTCTGAATACGGGGATCGTCGTTACCACGCAGACCCTGACGGTCGGGCAGCAACTGCCGACAGCGTGCACGTCGGGTGCCACACCATAACATCGAGCGAATGCTTCGAAACGACACAACGGGATCGAACGGGCCCTCGGGTTCCGCCGAGCGGGCGAGAAGCCTTCAGCTGCGCGCAGGACATGCCACGGGGATCGAAAGACCTCGGCACACGTGCTGTAACGTCGAGAGCTGCAGGTTCGTCTCGGCCCAGTTGGTAGGGACACCTCTCGCTGCGAAATCGGCCCACAACACGTTGTCCTCGGATCGCGCGGTGGAGTCCTCAAGGATTGCTTGAAAGGCAGTCCTTCGCATCCAACGTTTTATCCAACGTCAAGACCGCCTGAACCAAGAGATCCTCGATCTCGGCAATCGTCAGGTTCAGGTGCGTGGCGATCTCGGGATACGAGAGCTCATACACCTTGCGCAACGTGAAGGCGCGCCGGACGTCCGTCGGAAGGCTCTGAGCACACTTCGTGAGCCTGGCCATCTCCGGATCGTGCGCCGGTGAATCCTTCACTGTCATTCTGCATTGCGCTCGCCGACAGGGCGGTGAGTCGCCGCCCCGCGCGGGCCCGCAGCCCCCGCGGCCTGAGGACGTTGCGAACCTGCACCGGCTGCGCCGGGACCTATCGAAGAGCGGTCGCGGTCGGCCAGACTATTCTTTGAAGTGCCGTCTGCAAGACTGCCGTGCGCAGCACCCTCGAGGGCGCCCACTGCGTGGGGGCATTTCACCGACCGGACGCTACCGGACGCTGTCGCGGCCTCCGTAGCGAGCGCGTCCGCGACCAACTGTTCGGGCGGGACGTTGAGCACGACGGCGAGATCGCGAATCACGCCGAGCGTTGGCATCCGAATGCCCCGTTCGAGGAGGGAGGGGTAGGTGCGATCGAAGCCGCCGCGCAGCGAGAGTTCTTCCTGACTCAACCCGCGGGCTTCGCGCGCGGCGCGCAACGCCGCACCGAAGGCGCTGCGGAGGGACTGGGTGCTGTGCCGGCTCATACGCCATTCGTCCGCACATTCTTGCGGACGCTCGTCTGTGCGGCCGGGTCCAGACAGGAAGTGGGCAGCGGAAGTCCGGGCGGACAGAGGGGACACTGCTCTGTCCGCCCGGTGTACGCGGTGACGTTTGGGGTTCGGCCGCAAATCCACGAAGTCTTTGCGGCCGGGCGAGACTGGAAACGGATGAGGGAAGTGGAGGTTGGAGAGGGGGACACTGCCTCGCCAACCTCCACAAACGCGGTGACGTGCTGCACCGCGTCGGCGCTTCGTCCGCGAAGACACCGTGAGAACGCAACATAACCGGGAGCCGCGAGCGATTCCAGTCGGGGCTTTCCGCAGTGCGGCGCGGCGGTCGGGACACTCGCCCGCACTGCTTGGGCTATCGTCGTTCCAATCGGTGTAAGGGAGGTTGCGTCGTGTGGACCCCGAGACAGATTCGGTACGGGATGTTGTGGATCGTTGCGCTGGGTATTGTCGCGCCGATCAGCGCGTGCATCGGCTATGTCGAGTACTGGGCGTACCCCGCCACGGCCTTCTGCCGCTCGTTGCCGAAGGGCATCACACCGGAAGAGATGGACGCGCGGGCGGAGCGCGCGGGGTTCGATGCCATGGCCGTGAGTTCGCAACGGCACTGGGCGTTCCACGCTCGCGATCCGTTCATGGTGCGCTTCGCGTGCGAGGTGAACTGCAAGGACGGACACATGGTGGATTGGATCATTGCGAATGAGGACTGAAACGCATTCGTCCTCGAATCCGTCGGGCGGGACGTTAGAGTCAGTGAGGGCGACGTCTTCGAGGCCGGTTCCGGGGTGTGCGACCGGGGTTGAGGCGAGGGATGTGTGATGGCCAAGCGCATTCGAGCGGTCATGTGGATGGTCGGGGCATTCGTTGCGATGAGCCTCGCGCTGCTGGGTCTTTTCGTCGCCGTGAATCCGTATCCCATCGATGCCTTCTGCGGCACGCTTCCCGCGACGATTACCCCTCAGGCACTCGCTGCACAGGCCCGGCGTAAGGGACTGACTCCCCGCACGCTGGATACGAGGGAGGTCGTCGTAATCGACCCGCGGCAACACTTCACACACACGGTGTGTCACGTGAAATTCGCGAACGACGCGATGGTGGGCTGGACCGTCACCCACTGAGTGGGTTCGGAGGAAAATCCGTCCGCTTTGATGGCCGAGCGGCGGCGCGGGTCTCCTCGCGGCCGGGCGGGAGGCACGCGTCGGAGGGATCACGAGCGACTCTCGATCGAGAGACCGGCAGTGAGGTCGGCGGGCTCGAAGATCACGAGGTGCGTGTAGATCGGCTCGGCGTGTGCCGGGCGGTGGGCTTGGTCGGAAACGATTAAATCGAAAAGCGCTGCCACGGATTCGGCGGCCGGGCTCAAAGCCTGTTCGTCCGCGAATCCAGGAACTCTTCGCGGCCGGGTGAGACGGGAAGTGGGGCTCACGGAGCGCTCCTGAGGGGGACCGTGAGATCGGCCGGCTCTCGCCCCGTTCGTCCGCAAATCCGTCCTCGCGACGTGACAGTGGGATCGGAACGACGGCTTTGCGGCCGGGTTGGACACGACCCAGGTGCTCATGACCCATCCCTCCCGACCGATACCGTGAGATCAGCCGGCTCAAAGATCACCAGGTGCGAAAAGGGAGGCTCTCCGCGCACCAAGCGTCCGGCTTGATCGGCGGCCATCAGGTCGAAGAGGGCTGCGACGGAAGACGCGGCCGGACTCAAGAACACCCGACCGTCCACAAAATAGGCGGCACAAAACTGCCTCGAGGGCGGATCGCCGCGCTCCGCCGTCGGTGGGAAGTGGGAAAGCGGCACGGAGAACATTAGGAGTCCTCCCGAGGGGCGCGGCCTGCAATGGCCGTGCGGCCGGCGAAGGCGCGCTCGGCGCGCTCCAGAGACTCGCGAGCGAGTTCAAGACCGTTGGACACGGGAAGTCGATTGCGGGCGTTCGCGACCCAGGCGGCTGCGGCGGCGTCCAGATCGATGTGCAGCTGATCGAAATCCCGCAGCGTTCGGCCCAGGGTCGCTTCTTCGTCGCCTGCCATCTCGCGTTGCTGCAAGGAGCGTTGAATGACCCGCAGGGCCGCGATTCCCGTCCCCAACCGCTCCAAGAGTTCGTACAGGTCGTGCGCGACCGGTGAGCGGGACGGTTCGGGCTTCATCGACGGCGGCCCGATTCCCACCCCATCGGGCGCGATCCTGATTCTGCTTTCGCCGGGTCGGGTTTCGGGCGAGATATGCGCCCAGACCCAATCCAGGGCTTCGCGTCGGGTTTTCAATACGAACGGACGCGACGGCTTCGGCCGCGACGTGTCCGATTCCGCGCGTGGGCGCGCGACGGCGGCCGTCTGTGCGGCCGGTGTCCTCGCCGACGGCATTTCCGCGGGCGCACGCGAGCTTTTCGAGGCGCGGCGGGTGCGTTTCGGAGGGCTCATGGGCGGCGCCTCGTGGCGATTCGATAGTGGCGCAGCGCGGCTTCCGCGTCGTCCCATTCGCTCAGCAGGCCCAACATCGCCTCGAAACGGGCCTCGAACTGCTCCCGGCGCTGAGGACCGGCCTGGCGAGCGAGTGCGTCATAGACCAGGCCGACGCACGCGCGGGCGGTCCCGAGGGCGGTCATGAGGGATGCGTAGTGTTCTTTGGTTAGCCAGGAGGCTGGGTTCGTCGCCAAATCCGAAGACGTCTTTGCCGCCGGGTCAGAACCAGGAGGAGAGTGATGCCGGGGATCGGAACCGGAGGACGGGCGGGACGACCGACTGGCCGGGTGCGGCGCTGGAGAGGTGTTTTTTGAGACGGAACTGGAGGCGCGCTGAGCCTTCGGCACTCCAGCCGAACCCTTTGCGGATTTCGCAGGGGCGAGAACTCCCTGTGTCGATTCTCCGCCATGAGATATCGACTTTTTGTCGGGAAAAAGGCTCCCGACGCGCCCTTTCCGCCGCTTTCCGCGGCTAGAATGTTCGGCAACCATGCAACACTCCTAAGGTGTTGTGTGGCCAGGCGCTCGGTTGGTGTTACTAGCACCGCCGGGCGCCGCCTGACTGTTGTGAGAAGATCTGTTCCGGGTCGACTACTGTCCGTGTAACGCCAATGGGCAGGGGACCAAGTGAATTCGCGAGCGGCAATAGATCATCCGACTCTACTCAGGAACTCTACAGCAATGCCATTTACATGTAAATACAACTGAATAGAAATGGGTAGCCAAAAAGGTCATCAAGTTCAGGTCAGTCTCTACCTGACGCCGGAGTTGGTGCAGCGACTGAAGGCGCTGTCCGAGAAGACTCGGGTGTCTCAGGCGGCGTACTTCCGAGAGGCCATAGAAGACCTCTTGAAGAAGTATGAGGAGACGAAGAAGGGGAAGAAGTAGCCTTGGGCGCGACGACGCCGGGCTCATGGGTAAACGTCTGCGTCGGTGCGTCGCCTAAGAACAAAAAGGGAAACGGTACGTGATCGCAAGTTTTCAGCTGAAATTTGGTCGCGGCTCCGGCATTCCTTCGGTACCGATTCCCGCGACCTCAATGACGATCTTTGTTGGCCCGAACAACTCCGGAAAGAGCAGGGTGCTGCGAGAGATCGAGCAATATTGTAGGACCGGACAGACCGACGCCAGAGCTGCGGTTTTGGGCAGCATCGAATTTGAGGGATTGGCACCTCAGCGAGCGATTGAAGCAATCGACCATTTGAAGCAGTCTCCAAATCCAGGAGAGGCACTTCAGGTTGACCATGTTCTTATCGGCAGTCGATTCGGCCGGCAACAAGTTAACTTAGGTCAACTTAGGCAGGTTGTGGAAACTCCGGCCAGCAACGTGGCCGCTTTCTGCCAATGGTTTCTTACTCATAGTACGCTGCGCCTTGACGGGCAGGGCAGAATTGGACTGGTCAACACCCAGGCGGCGGGGGATCTTCAGAGTGCACCTCAGACCAGTCTTCAGGTGTTGTTTCGCGATGACGCTAAGCGCCATGAGGTACGCCGGATCGTGGCTGAGGCGTTCGGATCGTACTTTGTTATAGATCCTACGCATCTAGGCCAGTTGCGCATTCGGTTGTCCGACCGAGCACCTGCGAGTGACCTCGAGGAGCGAGGTATTCATGCTGAGGCCGTAAAATTTCACGCGGATTCCCTAGTTGTTGACCAGGCGAGCGACGGCGTAAAAGCCTTTACCGGAATTGTGACGGAGCTGTTGGCCGGGGATCCAAGGGTTCTACTTATCGACGAGCCAGAGGCGTTTCTTCATCCCTCCCTGTCGATGCGGCTCGGGAGCGAGGTCTCGCGGGCCGCGCTCTCCTCGGAAAAGCGCGTCTTCGTCTCAACTCACAGTCCGAACTTTCTGATGGGTTGCATTCAGTCTGGTGCGCCTGTGAACATCGTGCGCCTGACGTTCCGGGCAGGAAGCGCGACAGCGAGGCTCCTCCCTAGCAATGAAATACTAGAGTTAATGAGGAATCCGCTGCTTCGCTCAACCGGCGTCCTCAGTGGGCTGTTTTACGAGTTCGTCGTCGTTACGGAGTCGGATGCGGATCGCGCGTTCTACCAGGAAATAAACGAGCGACTGCTCCGCTTAAAACCGGAATGGGGGATACAGAACTGTTTGTTCATTAACGCGCAAAATAAACAGACGATACAGACCATCATCCGGCCGCTCCGTCAATTGGGAATTCCTGCAGTGGGCCTCGTCGATGTTGATGTGCTCAAGGACGGTGGCATTGTGTGGACGAAACTGCTTTCAGGGGCCAATGTACCCGCAATAGCACATGGCTCACTGGCAACCTTGCGCGCCGCCATAATGCAAGCCGTAGAGAAGACCGGAAAGAACATTAAACGGGACGGGGGGATAGCTATTCTGGATTCCGCAGACCACGAGGCGGCAGTAAACCTGTTCAAGCAGCTTGCAGAATACGGGATCTTTGTAGTTCCAGGCGGCGAACTGGAGTCTTGGTTGAAACCTCTCGGAGCCAGCGGCCACGGGCCGTCTTGGTTGATCGACATCTTTCAAAAGATGGGTGAGGATCCAGACGCCGAGTCCTACGCGAAGCCGTCCGACGACGATGTGTGGTTGTTCCTGCGGACAATAAAGCTCTGGCTTTCCGACAAAGACCGAAAGGGAATCCCTGCATGATGCAGATGTCTTCCGGCGCTTCGCGCCAACATCTGTTTGGCGAGGTAATGAGCGTGGAGCATTCGCAAACCACTCAGAATTCCTCGCTCGGCAGGAATTCTGAGTGCGGGCCTTCGTATCTCTCGCAGGATCAGGCCGACCGCCTTAAGGAGCTGTCGGACCGCACGCGCGTGCCTCAGGCGGCGTACTTCAGAGAGGCCGTAGAAGATCTCCGCAAGAACTGTGAGGAGACGAAGAAGGGGAAGAAGTGAGCCCACTCACGTGATCGAGTCGTGGGTGGCCGTTGCGCGCAGTGTGGGGACTCGGCTAATCCGCTGGGCGCCGCGCGTCATTCTGAGGGGTGTATTTGACCCTATTGAAGTGAGGAATCGAATTCTGATTTTTTGGGAGACCGGAGGCCCGCATATTCGGCTCGGACGGGGGCAGTCTCCTCGGATTGAAGATGTCAGCTTTCGCCTAATCAACCTGCTTCCGTTTCCGGTATGTATCTATGAGATCGTGTGGGACGTGGTGAATCGGAACACCGAAGTGCTTGGTATTCTCAGCGACAAGCGAGAGATTCTGATTCCTGCCCTTCACTGGAGTGCGATTTCTCTTGTCGACTTCTGCCTTGACCATCACGGAGCTGCGATCATTGAGGGGCACACGAGCGAATGCATTTCTCTGACGTTTCGAGGGACCGCACGGATCCGCTCAATTGCCGGAGATGTCGAAAAGTACCTCTCGGCGAGCACCTACGGATTTCTACCAAGGGCCTCTTCTACCACGAGCGTAACCGCAAAATGATTGATCAGCTGCGGCCCGGGAATTCCCTGATCGTTGCCTTACGCGGAGGGATCCGGGGAGACGAAGACGGGCCTACTGCACGACGTGTTCGAGTCGGGACTGCACCCTATGCCTGACGTGATCCAAGCAGCGCTGCTCGCTGGCGGTGCAGTGAACGTAAACTATGATCGGATACCCGATACGTGTCCTCTGTGTCATCGCAGCGTTCATCCGAAACTCATCACTCCGCAGGCTGTTCATCACAGGTCGATTCTCCAGCTTGTATTCCGCTGCACTAGTACCACATGCGAGGAACTGTTCATTGGAACGTACACTATGCCGAGGGCCGGGGGGCAATACGTTCTTCAGAGCACGCGGCCTGCGAACGCTGCGAGGGTGGATATCCCAGTCCTGGTAGCGTCGGTATCGCCAACGTTCATTGAGATTTCCCGGCAGGTTGCTGCGGCCGAGGCTGCGTCACTCAACCAATTGGTAGGAATCGGGCTTAGGAAAGCACTTGAATTTTTGGTGAAGGACTTCGCCAGTGCTGAACATCCAGATCGTGAGGCAGAAATTAAAGCGGTTCCTCTGGCGCAGTGCATCCGGACCTATATCGACGACCCGCGTGTTAAGGCGGTCGCTGAACGGGCAGCATGGCTTGGAAACGATGAAACACACTACGTCCGTCGGTGGGAGGACAAGGACATCAGGGACTTGAAAGTGCTCGTACAGCTTGCTGTGAATTGGATTCACAACCACTTACTCACTAACGAGTACATCAAGACGATGGAACGATCGTGATACGCCGAGCGGCAAAGGCATGACGAGGCGAATTCATGACCTTGGGAGCCCTCGGGTGGGGGCCGCGCGGTCCGGTTTTACCACTAGGATTTTGTGGCTCGGAACGAAAATCTATTGAGATGTTTCCGCACATGCGCTGTTTCGCGGAACCACTCGGGTTTCCAGCTTTGGGGGAAACCCGAGTGTGGTCCTCCGCAGGCGGCCTCCTTCCGGGAGGCGGTTGAGGATCTCCTCAAGAAGTACGAAGAGACGAAGAAGGGGAAGAAATAGGTCAAGGATTTATCGATGCCGAAGAGGACAAACGATTTTCAGCGCTTGGTGTATCTCGTCCGTCTCAACATGGCGGAGGGAAGCACCGTGACCGAATCGAAGATGCTGGTAGATCGCATCACCGGGAGGAAGCGCGAAGTCGATGTCTGCATCGAGGGGCTTGTCGGAGGTCAGCCGATCAGGGTCTGTGTCGAGTGCCGCGATCATAAGCGCGTTGCAGAAGTCTCTTGGGTCGATGCCATGAAGGCAAAGCATGAGCGCGTGCCGACGAACGCTCTGCTGCTGGCCTCTCGGAAGGGATTCACGCCAGAAGCTAAAGATGCCGCGCGAAGCTACGGGATTGAAACGTTCAGCCTGCCGGAGATGGAAGGCCAGGAAGATAAGGTCGCACTTCAGGCGGTGCGCGAGTCGCTGTTCGCCAAAACTGTTCAGTTCTCCGTCGAAAAAGTGGTGGTTAGCGTTCTAGCAAACGGCGATACGCCGGCCGAAAATGTGGCGGTGATGCCTGACAACCTGGTGTACGCGGCAGACGGGCTGGAGTTGGGCCCTATCCAGGGTCTGGTGCAGCGAATCACCGAATCGCGAGGCGCTTACGAATCACTCCTCTCACAGGGTGTCGAAGAGCACACTTTTTATACGCTGACGTGGGAGACACCGATCGACGTCAACGGAAATCGCTTCTATCTGCAAAAGACTGACCCGAAGGTGCTCAAAGAGGTCTCCGCCATTCTGCTTAGAGGTCCCTGTAAGTTCACAGTCAGGGAATTCGGCGTGAAGAGAGGCCAACTAGGTGCCGTGTCCATCATATGGGGCAAAGCCGAGCTGCTGGGACGAGACCTAATGGTCGTAGGTAGCAAAGACGAAAAGGGAAATGAAAAGGTCTCGGTCAACGTGCGGGGAAGGCAGACGCCGAACGGCGGTCTGAGTGAGATGAGCAACTTGCGAGGACGCGGTTATGACCGGAACCAGTAGCTGGAAAGATTACGAGGAGGTTGCTTGCCATCTCCTGAACGAGTTCGGCGGCCGTTTCGGCCTCGGTCATGTGGAAGGCAAGCAGATTGTGCCGGGGGCGTCGGGTACTGAATGGGAAATCGACGCCAAGGCAAGTCAAACCGAAGGCAAGGGGTTTCTGGTGGTCGAGTGTCGGAAGCACACCAAGAATATCAGTCAGAGTCAGATCGCGGCACTCGCCTACACTATTGAAGACACCGGTGCGGACGGCGGCATCATGGTGACCCCGGTGGACTTGCAATCGGGGGCGTTGCTAGTGGCTCGTTGCGAGGGAATCCAGCACATCAAGTTGTCGCGCGATAGCACCACGTCCGACTATTTGCTGGAGTTTCTGGGAAATGCGATTCACGGCTTAAGTATCGTTGAGACGGGCAACCTGCAGGATTCGACATCTTGTACGGTCGTGCACGCTGACGGAACCATCGACTGAGGCGAATGCATAGGTAACCGCCGAGCGATTCGACTATGGCTATTCGGTTTTCTGCGACCATTCTTAACCGGAACATCGCCCCTGGGGTCTCCGAGTTCACCGATGCGAACATTCCGGATTGTTCACGACTCTTCAGCCAGTCTTCTCATTGGGTCGCTAACTACTTTCTAAACTCCACTTTCATTAGCGCCTTTGGGCCGCCGATGCATGCGTACGCCTTCAACTATCTGCGGCGTGCGCAGAATGCGTTTGCCGAGCATGAGCTGGCGAGGCAGAGTACTGTCAGGTTTCTCTCATCCGGCGGTCAGTCGCCTAGCCTCTATGTTGATGCGCTATACCATTGGGGAATGCTTTCTTGGTCAAGCGTGGCACGCGTTTTCGTCACTCGCGAAGGCTTGGGAAGGGAAGGCGTTTGAGCAGGATGATGGGTCGGTTGAGCGACGATTGAACAGCCTCTATAACGAAATGAAGCATGTCGAGTCTCGCATCGAGAACGGACATATTCTCAAAGGCGCCACAGTTCCCGTGTGGCTTGAGAATGACGGGCTTCGAAGCATTGATGCACACCTGAGTTTCGCCGAATCAGCCGATGTGCTCCGAGCGCTTGCGAAATACGCAGACGCTCTGTCTGACCCGAGGAGGGCAAAGGAGAAGCTTGATGACAAGCATGGACGGGCGTGAGGCGTTGGTTGCGGTGCTCGACGCGAGAGCACCGATTTCGCGGCCTTTGTGGAACGTAAGCGACTGAGCATGGGCCGCTTCTTCAGGAGCCTTGGGATTGTCGCGACGGCGACCGCGGTTCTTGTGGTAGGGACGTGGACAAACGTGCTGCCGTGGTATCCGCGTTCAATGATGAGCTGGGTGATGTTTGTCGTCGTCGGCGTTCCCGCTTTGTTGGTTGCAGAAGTCTTTTGGGAATGGCTCATCAGCGGAAACGCTGTTAGTCGCTGGGTCGAGCACCGTACGGCAGGCAGCCGCTTCTCGTGGATGCGAGTCAGTCATCATCTGAGCGTGGTCGTTGCTGTGGTTGCACTGTTCTTCGGCGGCGTTGGCTTCGTCGCCAAGCTACTGGGCAGATAATGTTGCCCGGACCTGAAAATCCGCAGTCGGCGCTTCGCGCCAAGAGCTGGTCGGCGAGGCGCGGTAACGGGAAGTACTCTCGAACCACGCAGAAAGACTGGATCGCCGGGATTTCTGCGTGAGTGGTTTTGGCGGCCTCCTTCCGTGAGGCGGTGGAGGATCTGCTCAAGAAGTACGAGGACGAAGGAAAGGGCGAGACGTGACCGAAGATGCAGACTGGAGGGAGTGGCCGCAGGATGCTGACGGGGATGTTCTGCGGTCGTTGGAGGCGGGCGGTTTTGACTTCTCGAAGCCGGCGCTGATCGACTTCAACGTGGACTTTGGGTCCTGGCCCCCGCCGGCGGCGGCAATTCAGGCAATTTGCAAAGACTATCCGAGCGCAACGATGCACGAGCCGAATGAGCACGGTGGCGGATATGTTCAGTTTCAAGTCTATGCACTCGTGACCTATGAATTGGTGACCGGCGTTCAGTCGGATATGTCTGAAGTGATGGCTGGCTTTGGCGGGGAATGCTGTTCCTGGGGCGTGTTGTACGACCCGTCCGCGGCGGGGTGACTAGATCCGCGTCCGGCGCTTCGCGCCCGGAGGGGTTTGGCGGGGCCCCTTGCCGGCGTGTGCCAGCGCATTGCGCAGAAAATGCACGCGGCAGCGCTGCCAGGTGGATTTCAGTACCTTCGCAACCGCCGCTTTGATCCCCTCGTGAGCATCCGAGATCACCAGCTTCACGCCTCGCAACCCGCGG
>DASYDM010000066.1:0-221737 GCA_036499585.1 Steroidobacteraceae bacterium | reverse complement strand
GGCAGCGGCGGGACGTTTGCGGGGAACAACAAGCCCGCCTCCGGATCTGTCTCCACCGGTCCACTCACCTCGAGCACAACTTTTGCATTGAGTTGCACCGGAACAGGTGGAACTGCGATGCAGTCAACAACAGTCACCGTAGTCAGTCCACCGACCGTCTCAATCAGCGCGTCACCGTCGACCGTCCCCAGCGGCGGCAGCAGCACGCTCACCTGGTCATGGACCAATGCGACGACCTGCACGGGCAGCGGCGGGACGTTTGCGGGGAGCAACAAGCCCGCCTCCGGATCTGTCTCCACCGGACCGCTTACGTCTACCACCGCCTTCACACTGAGCTGTACGAATGCCGGCGGCACGACGGCGCCGTCTGCGACCGTAACGGTAACTCCACCGCCCGCCCCAACGGTGGCGATCACCGCGAGCCCGACGAGCGTATCGAGCGGCGGCACGAGCACGATCACCTGGTTATCGACCAATGCCACGAGTTGCGCTGGCAGCGGCGCTTGGTCGGGCCCGCAGAACCCCAGCGGGTCTTTGACAACACCCGGCCTGACAGCCAACACCACCTACGGGCTGAGCTGCACCGGCGCGGGGGGCACCGGTTCCGGCTCGGCTACTGTAACGGTGACGGCATTGCCCGCCCCCACCGTGACTATCAGCGCGAATCCGACGAGCGTGTCGAGCGGCGGCACCAGCACGATCACGTGGTCGTCAACCAATGCGACGACTTGCATCGGCAGCGGCGCGTGGTCGGGCTCTCAAACTCTCAACGGATCCACAACGACGGCAGCCTTAACGGCCAGCACGACCTACGGACTGAGCTGCACGGGCGTGGGAGGCGGCGCTTCCGGCTCAGCGAGTGTAACGGTGGTCGGAACCGGCCCCAGCATTGCGGCCTCCAGCAATCACCGCTATCTGGTGGATCAGAACAACGCGCCGATTCTCCTGGTAGGAGACGGCGCGGCCCAGGCGTTGGTGCAGCGAACCACCAGCGTCGTCACTACCTATCTGGATGATCGCCAGGCAAAGGGTTTTAACGCGCTCTGGATGCATGTCATCATGAACGACCGGGACGGCGCCAACCTCAACGGCAAGACCGATGATGGCGACGCACCCTTTACGGCCACCCTGAGCAACCCTACCAGTTGCGACAACGGCCCGTGCTACGACGTGACTAAGCCCAACCCCGCGTATTTCAACCACGTCGATCAAGTTGTGAACATCGCCGCCGCCCACGGCATGGTGGTATTCCTTGACATGATGGAGAACGACTCGTACCTGCAGCTCTATGAGTACAACGGCGCCACCGCCATGACGGCGTACGCGCAGTACCTCGTCGACCGGTACAAGTCCTTTCCGAATATCGTGTGGATGACCGGCAACGACTTCCAGACCTACGGTTCCAGCGCCACCACCCAGGCCGCCGACGGCAGTTCCTCGACGGACAATCAGCTGGCCCAGGCGATCATGTCCACAGTCGCCAGCAACGATACCACCGCGCACCCTCACCTGCAGACCACCGAGCTCAACTACAACATCAGCGGTTCGTTTGATGACTCCCTCCTGGCTCCGTACACGACTCTGGCCTCGGCCTACACCTACTATCCGAGTTACTACGAGGTCCTGCAGGAATACAACAGCGGCGTCAAGACAGCCCCCGTGTATCTCATCGAGTCCTACTATGAAGGGTACACCTACGGGAATCTCACTCCGCAATCGGCCAACAACCTGATGTTGCGGAAGATCCCTTATTGGACGGTGCTCGCTGGCGGGCTCGGTGGCTACTTCTACGGCTCGATCTGGTACACGTTCCCCACGAACTGGCAGAACTTGATCGACACGACGGCGGTTGCGCAGATCGGCTACTGGAAGTCGTTCTTCACTTCGCTCCCGTCCTGGTACAACCTCGTGCCCGACCAGTCCCATGCGATCGTCACCGCCGGGTACGGCACCCCCACCGGTAACGGCAACGGCAATATCCAGAGCGACAACTACGTGACCACCGCAGCAACCCCGGACGGCAAGCTCGTGGTGTCGTACCTACCGGCTGGCGGCACTCTCACCGTGAATATGGCCAAATTGAGCGGCACGGTGAATGCCCAGTGGTTCGATCCGACGAACGGGATCTACACCCCTGTCAGCGGTTCGCCTTTCATCAACACGGGAACCCAGACCTTCACGCCGGCTGGCAACAATAGCGCCGGCTCCCCCGACTGGGTCCTGGTTCTGCAGGTCCCGTGAACGAGGCGCATGCGGGCGCGAGCCCGCTGCCGTCCTAGGCCGCTTCCGCCGACTGATTGTGGAAATACCAGATCAGCGAGCGGTTCATCCCCTCATCCACCAGTACCTTCGGGTCGTAGCCGAGGTGTTGGCGCGCCTTGTCGATAGTCGGGCAACGGCGGGCCGGATTGTCGACCAGGTAGTCCTGCTCCGAGCTCTTGCCCAGCTTCACGCTCCCGCGGTAGCCGAACAGCTTGGACGCGTGGGTGACGGCGTACTGGGCAAGCTGCGCCATCGAAATCTCAGGTCGATCGATCCCGACGTTGTAGGGCTCTCCCGCATGTCCCTTGACCAGGACCTTGTAGTACCCGGCGACCGCATCCGTCGCGTAGCAGAACGTGCGCATCGGGCTGCCATCGGAGAGCATCGAAATGTCACGCCCGGCGAGGATGTCCCGCGCGAAGTCGGGAATCACCCGGCCGTCGGTGATCTTCAGACCAGGGCCATAATTGTTGAACGGACGCGCGATCTTTACGGGCACCCCAGCATGCTTCGCGTATGTCACACACAGAGTCTCCCCGAAGCGCTTGGACTCGTCGTAGCACGCACGCGGTCCGGTGCAGGACACGTTGCCTCGATATGTCTCGGGCGTCGGGATGGCCGACACGTGAGGGTCCCCATAAATCTCGCTGGATGAATAGAACAGGAAGCCGCGGACCGGCTGGCCTCGCTTGGATTCGGCGACACTGTAGTCGAGCAGATTTCGCAGCCCGTTGATATTCGCGTCGATGCACTTCAGCGGCTGTGCTCTGTAGTACATCGGAGAGGCGATTCCCGCGGCGTGCACGATGTAGTCAAAGTGCCCCATATCAGCCGGAAGAGGCTCGATCATGTCCTGTTTGACGAGATGCAGGTCGGGACGTCCACGAAGAGCTGCCAGCCACGCGGGAGTTCCCCGCATGTAGTTGTCGTATACAGTAACGTCGATCTTCGCACCCGCGGCCCGCGTTCGATTCCAGTGGAGTGCGCTGTGTACCAGGTAATAGCCGAGAAAGCCGGCTCCGCCGGTAATGAGCAGACGTCCGCCGGACATCTCTCCGAACTCCGCTGTCAGGTCCTGGCACAGGACGTCCAGGTCTTCATCGAGAAGCTGGGCCAACGGAACGATCTTGTCGTGCAGTTTCATTTAGGTTTCCGCGTTGTTCGGCAGATTGGGAGTCAGCCCCTACCGATGGCTTCGAAGCGCTGGAAATCCCGAGGGTCGAGCATCCGGCGCCCGTCCACGACGAGCGGCTGGGACGGGCATCCGCGCAGCAATGCCGCAAGCTGTTCGAATTCTTTCCAGCGCGTCACCAGCAGGACGACCTCGGCGGATTCGATGGCCTGGGGCAGCGAGTCGGCCATGACGACACCCCGAAGGTCTTCGTGATCGGTAGGTCGGGCGACAGGATCGTATGCAGTGACACGGGCCCCGGCGGCACGCAAGCGCCGGATGAGCGGAAACGCAGGCGTCTCACGCACATCATCTGTGTCTTGCTTGAACGCGATTCCCAGCACGGCGACACGGACGCCGTTCAGATCCGGTTTGTGTTTGGTAATCAGCCGGAGCGTCTCGTCCACCTGTCCGCGGTTGATGTCGAGCACGCTCTGCAACATGGGGAGCGGGAGACCGTAGGCCCTGCCCTGGCCCACCAGAGCCGTGACGTCCTTGGGCAGACAGCTGCCGCCAAATCCGCAGCCGGGTAACAGAAAACTGGTGATACCCGCAACGACGGGCTCAGCAGCGCGTCGCGAGGTGAAATACGCGGATGCGTGCACACCGCGCATGACATCGACGGCGTCAATCTCTCCAACAGCAGCGGCAAGGCGCGCGATCTCGTTGGAAAACGAGATCATCGTCGCCAGCACTGCGTTGGAGGCGTACTTGATCATCTCCGCCGTCTGAGTGTTGGTGGCAATCCTCGGCACTTCGCTGCCAAAGCCCGCGTACAGTCGCTCCAATGCCGCGTGCGTGCGGGGATCAATCGCACCGAACACCAAACGATCCGGATGCGCGAAGTCCTGTATGGCGGTCCCTTCGGTCAAGAACTCAGGATTCATGCCCACGCCGAAATCGACGCCAGCGCGCTTCCCCGACGCCTTTTCCAATTGTCGCAGGACCGGTCCCGCCGTCGTCCCGGGAACCACCGTGCTCTTGACGATGACGACGTGAAAGTGAGAACTGTCGCGCAATGCCGCCCCAATCTCGGCGGCCGCAGCCTCGACGTAACGTAGATCGATCTTGCCGTCACTGGCGGGCGTGCCGACGGCGATGAACGTCAACTCGGATTCCAGTACGGCGCTGCGCAAGTCGCTCGTAGCGCGTAAGTTCCCGCCCGCATGTTTCTTCAACAGCTCGGGCAGACCGGCTTCGTGGATCGGCGCGTCTCCCGAATTGATCATGTCGACCTTGCGGCGGTCCACGTCGACACAGACGACCGAGTGGCCCTGATCCGCCAGACACACGCCGGTGACCAGACCTACGTAGCCCGTGCCTACGACCGCGACTCGCATGGATTTGGATTGCTGTTGCATCGGCTTCAATCTCGATCAGGGCTTTACAGGACCAGCTTGCGCACGTGGAAGGCTTCTGCGAACCGCGACGGCGAGTTGCACTCTACGCCCCGCAGGCGCAGATGGCCTCGAAACAGGTCGGGATCGAACCACTGACGCGAATGCTGCGAAGGAAAGCACTCCATCAGAACGCTCACCTTACGGTCCACCACCGGCGCGGTCAGCGGCACGAACACATTCGGGTGTGCCAGGTCGCCCTCGAACTTCGGAATCTCGTACTCGAGGACGGCGTGATCCCGAAAAGTATTCCAGGTCAGCTCCGCAATCAGGCGGTGGTCCTGGTGCCGATCATGGAGGAAGTGCGTAAAGATCACGTCGGGTCGTGGGCCCGATGCCTTCAGCTGGTCGAAGTACGCCTTGATCTGTGGTGCGCTGTGCGGCATGTAGCTCGCCCGAAACTGCTGGATAGTCACCTCGCAGTCCTGACCGAGTAGCCGTGCCGCCGCAGCGCGGGTCTCGGCATCACGACCGTCCTCACCGGAGAAGACCTGCCAGATGAAGCGCGTCGACGGATAGCGGCTTTGCAGCTCCATCAGTGCGCCCGCGCAACCGATCTCGATGTCGTCGCAATGCGCGCCCAGGCACAGGACGACGGGAGTTGCGGGCAAATCGGGCCGGAACGTGAGCATGCGCGTGGCCCCGGCCTCAGTCGAGAATCCGCGGCTCGGGGATCGGTACGATGAACCGGCAACCCCAGTCCCGCACGAAAGCCATCTGCTGGGTGATTTCGTCCCGCAGGTTCCACGGAAGGATGAAGATGTAGTCTGGCCGGGTGCGGGCGATCTCGTCGGGCGTGAGAATCGGGATGTGGGTGCCCGGAGTGTACTTGCCCTGCTTGTAAGGATTACGGTCGACGGTGTAGTCGAGCATGTCGGTCCGGATCCCGCAATAGTTGAGCAGGGTGTTGCCCTTGCCGGGGGCTCCATAGCCCACGATCGACTTGCCGGCGGCCTTGAGGCCGATGAGAAACTCCAGGATCTTGCGCTTGGTGGCCTTCACCTGCTCGCCGAAGCGGCCGTAGGTGTCCAGGCGATCGAATCCCAATTTGCGCTCACGCGCGCGCAGTGCCTCGGCGCGGTCCGTAACGGGTTTCGTGTCATCTTCCGTATGACAGCCGTAGATCCGAATCGAGCCGCCATGAGTCGTCAACTCATCGACGTCGAAAAGCGTCAGCCCGTGGGCCGCGAATACCGCACTCACCGTCAGGAACGAGAAGTAGCTGAAGTGTTCGTGATAGATCGTGTCGAACTGGTTCTCTTCCATCAGCCGCTGCAGATGGGGGAACTCCATCGTAATCGCGCCGCGCGGCTTCAGCAGGACCTTCATGCCCGCGACGAAGTCATTAAGGTCGGGAACGTGCGCCAGCACGTTGTTGCCCAGCACGAGGTCCGCCTGACCGTATTTCGCTACGTTCGCCGCAGCGCTCGAACGACCATGAAAGCAGACCTCAGTCCGGATGCCGCGCTCGCGAGCCACGGCGGCGACATTGGCCGCGGGCTCGATGCCCAACACCGGCACGCCTGCCTTCACGAAGTGCTGCAGGAGATAGCCGTCGTTGCTGGCGATCTCCGCCACCAGGCTCTGCGTGCCGATTCCGAATCGTGACCGCATGAGTTCCGTGTAACGCCGGGCATGCTCGACCCAACTGTCAGCGTAAGACGAAAAATATGCGTATTCGGTGAAGATATTCGCCGGCGCGACATACTCCTCGAGCTGCACCAGAAAGCACTTGCCGCACACCCACGTATGCAGCGGATAAAACGGTTCCATCTGGTTGAGCTGCTGGGGCTCGATATGGGTCTGGCAGAGCGGCGACATGCCGAGATCCACGAACGTCGTCGTAAGCGGTGCAGCACAGAAGCGGCAATAATGTGAGCCGGGCAGAGTCGTCGCCGAGTCAGCTAACTGAGTGGTCATGTTTTCACTTTGCCGCACTCAAATGGGGCGGCTGCCAGAATGCCGCTCTCAGGGAGCGCGTTATTTACGTTAATCCTAAGGCAATCGCGACCGTCAAGGTGAGACCCATTGCGCAATTGCAACGCTCGCGTGCTGCATCGCCCGAGCGGCCTCTCACCGCATCACTGCGCGCTGCCACGAGCGACAGGCCTGCACCGAGCCGCCTGAGCGCCTTATGTCCTCAAGTCTGTCCTCCCGGAGCCGGAACCCGCCGCAGCCAGCACTCACGCCAATACGGGGTTGCCTGGCGGGGACAGAACCAGCGCCGCGGACTGTGATCGCCCGTGCAGAAGACGTTCTCGAGGGTGATCGCGTCCGACTTCATCTCGATCATCTTCCCGTTGTCGCGCGCGTCATCGATGAATTGAGTGATACGCCTCCAGACGCGATACGTCCCCCCGCAATAGACGGCCATCTCTCGATCAAACCACAAACCGCGGTTGAATCCTCTTGCATTGAGTGTGGGCAGAATTTCCTCGAGGCTGCGCACCTGCACCCATTCGCCCGGCTGCAGATTGAGAGGCTCGGTCACCGGCGGCGAGGTCGCCGTACCACGGAAATTCATCGGCTTGATCCCGAGCCGCCGCAGCGGCTCCTCTACTGCCGCGCGCGCAGTGATGCGCATGCAGTGACCCAGACTGACGTTGCCGTTGACGTACTCTCCGAGGTACGAGCGAGGATCCCAGAGCCTGACGTGCCGCGTGGCATCCAGGAGCTGTGTCAACTGACAGCTCCACCGCTCCTCGGCCGCCGATCCGACACTGACCATTCGTTTGAGGTTCTGCGCCAACCGCTCCGACAATCGCTGCAGATCGGCTTGCGAGGGCGGCGGCGACGGCGGGTCATCCGCAGCGACCTTGCGCAGCCATGCGTTCTTCCAGAACATCCGGCACTCGGCCTGGCAGCCACCGTGCGCGGAGCCGTTGCATCTCACGTCGGCCAGCAACACGGCGTTGGGTAACTGACGGCTGCCAGTGTACTGGGTGGTATCGCAAATCTTGTCGGCACGCCGGTCAACAGGCAGTCGCCGTCCGCAGTACGCCATCATCTCGGGCATGAACGGCAACCCCTCGTGAGCGCCATGTTCATCCAGTGTCGCCAGAATTTCGGCCGGACCCCGGATCTCGACGAGGTCCCCGCGCCGCAGCGTACCTTCTGTCATTCGTAACCTCGCGAATCTAACCTTGGAAGTTTGCCATCCGCATTCGGCCACTTGCGGTCACAGCTCGTTCGCACCGCGTAGCGCGGCCCACGCCGAGCGCAATCGCCCTGCGAGACGCCGCAATATCGCCTTCGTGAGGCGCAACGTCGTCAGCGGAACCCCGAGGAACCGCAGTTTGTCGCAATGAAACCGCCAGAACTCCCGTGGCGCCCAGCGCAAGGCCGACGCGGCCAGAAAACCATAGTACTCCCGGAACCTTTCCTGCCCACGCCGCTCGAGCTCCGCACCCGACAAGTAAACGGGGCCATACCGCACCAGGCACTGGACGCGCCCCACCAGGATCATGCCCAGGTGGCGGTGCAGGGAGGTCTGGCTGCGCGGGTGCAGCCGACACAGTGCCAGTACCTGGTGGAGGAAGCAGAAGTTCGACTCCTGCAGGATGTCGTAGCAGGATTCTTCATCGACGTTGAAGGTCGCGTGATTGTAGAACGGTTGCCGTTTCCGGATCAGATCTGCCCTGATCAGCATCGTGGTCGGCGACCCAAAGAAATACACATTCCGGCCCAGCAGCGAGGCCCGACAGGCGTCCCGCCCTGACAGGAACGTGACCGCGCCACCTGAGGCTGCCAGGGAATCGAACATCACCTCGATCCCGTTAGTCGCGTAGGTACAGATGAGCCCCGCAGTGGGCTCATGCAATGCCACTTCGAGCATCTTCTCGACGCACTCAGGATACAACCAGTCGTCCGCCATGAGCGGCTTGCAGTAGATTGCCTGCGGGTCGACCATACCGATCGTGCGGCTGAGGCTGCCTTGGACGGGCAGATGTTCCGTGGCGGCGACGACCGTGATCCGCGGGTCGCGCCGCGCGTAGCTCTGCGCGAGAACAAGGCTGCCATCCGTGCTGCAGTTGTCCACGATCACATATCGCCAGTCTTTATAGGTCTGACGCAACACGCTCTCGATGCACTCGGCCAGATACCGCTCGCCGTTGTAGACGGGCGTAACGATGCTGACGAGTCCGCGGTTGCTGACGCTCATGTCAGCGGCTCATCGCGCCGATTTGTTCGCGGACACTCACCTGGATCCCGCTGATTCTCACTTCGATCCACTGGCGGGATGATTGCGCCATCGCATCCAAGGGCAGTCGCCCCGTGCCTCCATCCGGTCCAAGGCAATCTTGTCTTTGAATGTGTCCATCGGCCGCCAGAATCCCCGCCAGGGAAATGTCATGATCCTGCGCGCGGCGATCAGACGGGCGAACGGCTGCTCGACCAGTTCCTCGCCGTCGTTGATGTAGTCGAAGATGTCCTTGCGAAAGACGAAGAATCCGCCGTTGATCCACAAATCCTCGTCCTGCAGCGGCCCCATCTGTGTCACCAGCCCGCTCGAATCCGCCTGTACGGCGTGAAAGCTCTGCAGACCCCGTACCGAGGCGAAGTTGGCTACGACGTCGCGTTTACCGAACGCCTCGATCATTTCATCGATGGGCACATCAGCAAGCCCATCGGAATAGTTGGCGAGGAACGCCGGCTCGTTCTGCACGTACTTCCTGACACGCATCAGTCGTTGACCGATATTGCTGTGCAACCCGGTATCGACGAACGTGATATTCCAGCCCTCGACATCCGTTTCGTGCAGGTCCACCTTCGCACTACTCGCCCTGCCGAAACCCGACAGCGTGAAGTCGTTGGTCATGGCGTCGTTGTAGTTCAGAAAGTACTCACGGATCAGGTCGCCGCGGTATCCCAGGCACAATATGAAGTCTTTGTGGCCGAAGTGCGCGTAGTAACGCATCAGGTGCCACAGGATCGGGCGTGAGCCGATCGTCACCAACGACTTCGGGATCGTATCCGAATGCTCGCGCAGGCGCGTCCCGAGGCCGCCACAGAACAGCACAACTTTCAAGATCCTCTCCCATGCGATCGCCGAGCCACCGCTCGTTTCCTGAGTTTGAGTTTTCGCCCGGGGCTCGTGAGTTTGGGTTTCCGCCCAACGCTCGCAGGCTCTCGGCTCACGCCCCCCCTGGGTCGGCTCACCGGGCGCAACAGGCCGGCCTGCTCCAATGAGGCCGCCGCTGCGCGGACGGTCTCGAACGCGATCCGCGACCGCTTGGCAATATCCAACAACGAAGGCCCGCCGTCGGATGCGCTGAGGATCCACAACATGGCATTCTCGTGATCCGCCAGGCTGGTACGTCCACCCATGCTCGAGTACAACCCGCGCTTACCGAGCTGCGGTTCGCCCTTAGGGCTCAGGTTCACGTATTGTCCGTCGCCCTCGAGTACGCTGACGATCCGCTGACAGGTCTCGAAACTGTCCTGAAGGTTCTCGGGCTTCACCAGCTCGAGGTCGTCCGCAGACGTGTGATATTCGGAGTAGCCGCCGTTGACCGAGCGCGTGAGGCGTCCGACCGGCAGGTTGAATCCCGGCGAGCACAACTGCCGCTCGTCGTATCCGTAGGGGGAGAATGCAATCGCACTGGCACCTGGAGCGCTCTCAAGCACGTACCGCGCAACGGTGTCGATTTCACTGTTGCCGCGGCGGCTCGCCTTGTAGGTTAGTGGACCGGAGTCACCGAGGAGTGCCAGCACCAAGCCGTAGCGGATGCGCGCCAAGCGATGCTCGTTCTGCTTCAACCAACACAGAGCGCCGATCGTTGCGGGCGCGAAGACGAAACGATAAGTGTAACGACGCGATTCACCCGCGAGCCATTGCGCGAGGGCAGTCGAGACCGACAACGCGCTCGTGTTGTCGTTGGCTAGCGAGGGATGGCAGACGTGAGCGAAGAATACGACCTCTTCCTTGGAGCGCCCCGGCAGCACTACCTCTCCGTAGGTCAGAGCCCCGGGGGCGAGCGAGCTGCGAATCTCCACACGGTAGTTGCCGTCGCGCAGCGCCGTGCGGTCGCGGTCGCGGAGGCAGAATCCCCAATTGCGGCGGTAGTAACTGGTCCGGTACGGAATCCGATCGGGGTGCTCCGGCAGGCTATGCAGGTTCGTGGACAGCTGCTGCAGCGATAGTGTCTCGGCGCGTGGCTCGGAGTAGCTCACCAGATGCAGGTTGTGAGCCTGAAAATCGACCACGCGACGTCCGTCCGGATCGGAAACGTGGGCATCCTCGATGTTCCACTCCAGTGGCACGGTCCAGTCGAACACGCGGCTGCCGCTGCGGACCTCGTGGACTTTCAACGGCACGCGTCCAGCGATCATCGCCAGCGTCTCGCGAACTCCGCTGCCAGTGATGCTGCGACAGATCGGGTACAGCCTTGCGGCAAAGTTGTGCAGTTGCTGACCGGTCGACGGATTCATTTTCAGGGCTGCCTGCGTTTGCGGCCGCGTTCTTGCTATTCAAGCTGTCGTTACGCTTCGAGCGCCCCGCATCCGCTGCCCGGAAGGCGCGACGCGTTGCCGAAGCAAATCAACGGCTTCCGGTCCGCGCCCCTATTGTATCCGGGACTTGGCCCAGGCGCTGAGAAACGTGACACAGTTGCCACCGCCGCGCTAGCCCTCTTGCATCGCATACCGGACCACGGGTCCGCATCCCAGGGCGGCCAGTGGGCCGTCGGTCACGTCAACCCGCCTGCCCGTTCGCCGCCCGCAGGCGCCGCTATATCGAACCTCGGATGCAGTCCCGTCCGAAAGGTTGCTTCGGCCCCATGGGCACGATCGGCGGGTAGACCCATTTTCCGTCCTACGTCGGCACGTCGCCAACGCGGATCGCCGTGCCGACGCAGTCACCGAGCGGCTTCACGTTACTAGACGGCAGATAATTAGAATGACTCACTGTTGGTATCACGATCCACCTCGGTGTTTGAATGACCTCGCCGTACGCCAACCGCTGAGAGATCTAACGAGCCTGCTGTTGGATGCCTCGTCCCCGCGGACCATCCGCGCACTCGCGATGCCCCCACGCCTCCGCGCAATTGCACTGTTAAATACCGCCTCGAATCAGACGCGCCACGCCTCAGTACGAGATCTTCGAACTTAGCCTTCACGCTACGCCGCGAGCTTGCAGGTACAACGTTTGCTGAGCCCGCCAGGTAAGCAATCGTCGTCTCCCCCACTTGAAGGACGTTACATGACTACTACGAACCTGGCCTGTACTGTCGCGGCTGAGTGTGTCGGCTGTTGGCGACAGTTAGGTCTGCTTGGGGGACGTGTCAGAATCCTCGCTGCGGGAATCACCGTCGCCGCGCGACGCGGCCCGCGTGCCGCGCGGGTGGTCGCGGCTTTGTGTGTTGCATTTTCTGGCTCGCACGCCCTGGCGTGTACGACAACCGTCACGCTCAGCGCCAACCCCCTGAGCGTCTCGTCCGGCTCGGGGAGCAAGATCACGTGGGGATCGACCTGCGCATACGCCTGCAGGGCCAGTGGTGCGTGGTCTGGCGCCAAAGGCGCTTCCGGATCGTTTTTGACCGGTCCACTCACGAGCACGAGCAGTTACACTTTCAGCTGCACGGGCCCGGATCGCACCGATTCCAAGACAGTAACGGTTTCCGTAACCGGATCCGGGTCCACTCCTGCCCCCAGCGTGACCTTGAGTGCCAACCCGGGGAGCGTGTCGAGTGGCAGCTCGAGCACCCTCACCTGGTCGTCGACCAACACCAACAGCTGCACGGCCAGCGGTGCGTGGTCGGGAACCAAGTCCGTTTCGGGCTCTGCATCGACGGGCGCACTGACGAGCAATAGCACATACTCCCTGAGCTGCTCGGGCCCGGGCGGCACGATTGCGAAGTCCGTAACCGTGTCCGTGACGGCAGCCCCGACGAGCCCCCACGTATCCCTAAACGCTACACCGACGAGCGTGACCAGCGGCAGCTCGAGCACCCTCAGCTGGTCATCAACCAACGCCACTAGTTGCGCCGCCAGCGGCGCGTGGTCTGGCAGCAAGTCGACCGCCGGATCCGCTTCGACCAGCGCGCTGACATCCAATAGCACGTACACGTTGAGCTGCACTGGTTCGGGCGGCAGCGCATCGCAGTCCGCGACAGTGAACGTCAGCTCGACGGGCGGGTCGACGGGCACGCCGACCTATCCGCTGGCCGCCTCGAGCAATCACCGTTACCTGATCGATCAGAAGGGCACGCCGGTACTCCTCGTCGGAGACGGCTCGGCACAGACTCTGGTGCAGCGGACTCCCAGCGTCGTCACGACCTACCTGGACGATCGCCAGGCAAAGGGGTTCAACGCGCTTTGGATGCATGTGATCATCAACAATCAGGATGGCGCCAACGTCAACGGCCAGACCGACGACGGCATCCAGCCCTTTACGGGCACACTGAGCAACCCTACTGCGTGCGACAGCGGGCCGTGCTACGACCTGACCAAGCCCAACCCCAGCTATTTCGCGCGGCTGGACCAGATCGTGAACATCGCCGCTGCCCACGGCATGGTGGTGTTCCTGGACATGATGGAGAACGACTCCTACCTCCAGCTCTACGAGGCCAATGGCGCCACGGCCATGCGGGCTTATGCGCAATACCTGGTCAACCGCTACAAGTCGTTCCCGAACATCGTGTGGATGACCGGCAACGACTTCCAGACCTGGAATTCCTCCTCGACAGACAATCAGCTGGCGCTTGACATCATGTCCACCGTTGCCGCCAGCGACACCACTCACCTGCAGACCACGGAGCTCAACTACAACATCAGCGGCTCGCTCGATGACACTCTGTTGGCTCCCTACACAGGCCTGCCTTCGGCCTACACTTACTATCCGAGCTACTACGAAGTGCTGAAAGAATACAACAGCAGCGCCAGGACCGCCCCGGTGTATCTCATCGAGTCTTACTACGAGGGCATGTCCTACGGCAATCTCGCTCCACACACCGCCAACAACCTGATGCTGCGCAAGATCCCCTACTGGACGGTGCTCGCTGGCGGCCTCGGCGGCTACTTTTACGGCTCGATCTGGTACAACTTCCCCTCGGGCTGGCAGAGCTCGATCGACACGACTGCGGTCACGCAGATCGGTTACTGGAAGTCGTTCTTTGCCTCCCTGCCGTCCTGGTACAACCTGGTCCCCGACCAGACGCACGCCATAGTTACCGCCGGCTACGGAACCGCCACCGGCAACGGCTCGGGCAACATCCAGACCGACAACTACGTGACCACCGCCGCGACTGCAGACGGCAAGCTCGTGGTGGCCTATCTGCCTGCCAGCACTACGATTACGGTCAATCTGGCCAAGTTGAGCGGAACCGCAACCGCCAAGTGGTTCGATCCGTCCAAGGGAACCTATACCACCGTCAGCGGCTCGCCCTTCGCCAACACGGGCACCCACAACTTCAGTTCTCCGGGCAACAACGGCAGCGGCGATCCGGATTGGGTGCTGGTGCTAGAGACGCAGTGAAAATCCCTGCCTCAGGGGAGCGTAGGCCCGGGCCACCCCCTGACAACAGGCACGGCCGGCAGAATCGGATCGACGGCGGCGCGCGTCAGGGGTCTCGCGGGCGGTACAGATGAATCTCCGCCCCGGGGACGCCGAACATCCCTACCGATTCGAACCGGCCGGTCGCGGCGAGCACCGACTCGGCACGCCCCGGATCCTGCGATATCGGGTAGGTGGGATAGAGGTCCGCAATGAGTCGGCTGGCCGAGTTGGCCGCCGGCACGATGGTCAGGACGAAGTCGGCGCTCGAAAGCTGGTTGGAGACGTTTGGGCCGGCGAGATCGTCGACCCGGTCGACGGCCGGCAACCGGCCAGTCCTGTGGAAGTATTCGATCGCGAGATTCGGGTGGGGTGCGAAGACGTGATCGTAGAAGACCACGACATGGGGCACCTCCCGGTGCGATTGCGCGACCATCGCATCGACGATGCGCCCGTATGTGTCCGCAAGCTGCCGCAACTTCGGTTCGCGCACCGGAAACTGGGAATAGTAGTTCGAGCTCTTGAAGGGCAAAGGAGCGGGCAGCGCGCAGGCCAGCACGACGACGGCGACTATCCAAGGGCCGCGGCCCGGAAACGAGCGGGCGAGGTAGTCCATTGAAATGAGCGTGGCGGAAACGATTACACCCAACAGCGTCGCGGCAAAGGAGTGATTGCTGTTCGCAACGACCAAGGGGGCCGCCAGAAGCGCAGCGATGCACAGGTGCACGAGCAGCGCGATCGGATAAAACGCCTCCCTGCGCTGCCATGCGACCAGCAACGCCGCCACGACAAACACGAAGAAGCAGATGTGTAGGGTACCCCACTCCATCGAGCTGTCAGGCCCGTAGGGCCCGTAGAAGCGAGCTCTGCCGAGCACGGACAGACCATCCTCCCATCCGCTGCCGGAGGCCGAGCGGATGTAGCTCAGAATCTGTCGTGCGCCGTGCAGGAAGAACAGGACAAAGGGACCCACTGCGATCAGGAGGCGCACGAACAGCGCGCGCCGATCAATCGAGCGCCACAGCGCCCGCAAGCGCGCGATCATCGAGATACGAACGTCTTGCCCGCCCTCACTGACTTCGCGCTCGTCGGCCAGCACGGCGGAATACCATTCAAACAAGAGCAGTACGGACGCCGCCACCACCGGCAGATAGAACGCTGTCAGCTTCGACAAAATGGCCAGGCCGAGCAGGACGGCGCCCCACAGCTTCAGGTCTTGCCGTGCCGTCTGCGCAGCCCGCGTCAGTATGAACAGGGCGCCTGCCAGCAACAGGCCACCGGACCAGTCGGCCTTCAGATCGGCCAGGCCGTTCAGGGTCAGTGGCTGAAAGAGGACGAAGACGATGGCGGTGGCCGCAAGCACTGCGCTACGGCGATCAAAAGTCTGCAAGAGCGCCGCGAGGACCACTGCCAGCCAGACGGCATCGAGCAGATACGGACCCCAGGTATGGCCCCCCGCCAGCAGCAGCCCGACGATCGTCTGAATATCCGCGAGTGGCGAGTGAATATCGAAATGCCACGCCGCACGAAGCAGTGTCAGGCCCGATGTGCCGGCCGCAAGTCGATCGAGATTCTCGAGCCCGCGCTGGACGATGATGCAGTCATCCCACTGGAGCAGGCCGCTGAGGGTTCCATAGTGAAAGGCGTAGTAAAGAACGTACGCCTGAACGCTGAGAGCCAACGCAATTGCAAGCCACCCCTGGGAGATGGCTGACGCATGGGCCAAGGCTTTGGATGCCGTGGTCATACGAGTTCCTGGGCGCCACCCGGCACCTGTGGGGCCGGCTTGGCGAACAGGGTCTTCACGAGATCAACGTAGAATCGGCGCTGTCCCATGACGTAGAGAAGGACGACCAGGTAGACGGCGGACAGTACCCCTCCTCCGAGGATCAGCCGCACCGGCGGGAGAGTCGGCAGGACTCCCGAAGCCTTCAGGCCTACGCAGACCAGTGCAGTGATCGCCCCTGCGACCACTGGGCGAATCACGCTACGTAGCACGTCAGAAGGCCGGACCGGCGTCCCATGCACGCACCAACATATGTGCGGTACGAGCCACACGAGCATAGCGAGAGAATAAGCGGTAGCGACACCGGGTGCCCCGTACGGCAGGCCCAGGGTATAGGCCGTAATCACAAGTGCAGCAATCACGACTGCAATCTTGACGCTGCGGGCCATCAACCCCGCGGAGAACACAAGCCAGAACATCGGATTGATCAACGCGAATACCGCAATCGTCGGCGCGAGGAGTCGCACGATTTCGGCGGCTGAACCCCATTTGGGGCCCAGCAGGACCGCCACGATGTCCTCGGCAAAGACGGCACATGCCACCGTCGCCGGTATTGTCAGCGCAACGACGATGGAATAGCCCTTGAGAAAATACGCCTTCACCTTCTCGGTGTCGCCCTGAACGCGCGAGAGCGTCGACAACGCCACGCTACCCACCGCGGAATTGATGTTCTCGGTCGGGATATTTACGAGCTGGTATGCACGCCCGTAGCTTCCCAACGTTTCCGCGCCCCAGTAGCGTCCGAGCAAAATCTTGTCAGCGTTGTAGGCAACATAAATCACAATGTTGTTCAGCGTGACGGCGCCACCGAGGCGAATCATCGACAGGATCTCCGCATTGCGGTGCGGTTTTCCGGGCACCCAACCCGCCGCCAGCCATGCGCCAACGGGAAAGGCGGCCTGCATCGCCAGGGAGACCCCGACGAGCGACCAGTAGCCGTAACCGAGATAGGCCATGCCAATGCCCACGATCGCGCCGGCGAGCACTGATGCGACATCGATTGCGGCGCACGCGGAGAACCTCATCTGGCGCATGAGAAGAGCGTTGTGCTGCATGCCGAGAGCGCCGAGGAGGAATCCGGGCGCCGTCCACAGAGTCACCCAGAACAGACGAGGGTCGTTGTAGAAGTGGGCCACTGCTGGGGCGGCCGCGGCGCACAGCAGCGTAAGCGCCACGCCGATTGCGACGTTCAGCCAGAAGAGAGTCGAGAGTTGTTCGTAGGTGATGCTCGCGCGCTGCACTGTGGCGAGTGACAAGCCCGCATCCCTGAACAAAGAAAGAATTCCAGTGATCGCCGTCGCCATGGCGACGAGCCCAAAGTCACGAGGATCCAGCATACGTGCCAGAGCAGCGGTCGACCCCATTCTGACGACGAATGTGATGATCTGCGCGAGGCTCTTGAAAGCGCCGCCGCGAAGTGCTTTCTCTCGCAAGCCACTAATGCGGCTCTCATGCATCCGATAGACCTCGGCCGCCGTCCGACGGCGGTACGCAGCGCAACCGACAATCGCTTGAGACCACTACATTGAGGGTCAGGTATGGTCCGGGATTGTGATGGAATTCACAGTTTTTTCTTTGCATGGCGCATAGCACGCAGGCCCATGCGCAGCGTCATTATGCCGGGCTGCCGAATGAAGAAGCGATACTCGGCGCACATCCCCCGAGAACGCTGTGGGGTGAACGCAACCGTCTGATGCAGCTTCATAAGCTAATTGAAAGGTTCCGTCAGCGCCCGGGGGAGTCTCTTATCTAGATCGGCGATGCAGACTGCTGGGCGTCGACAACGCACCCTTGATGGCGCCGAGGGGCCAGTGAATGTCCCACAGACTGTCGAAAACCCTGCCGGTGGGAGCTCGCAACGACCAAGGCGCCGCGAGGCGCGCTTTGGTCAGAGCGATCGTGTTCGAGAGGAGAATTCTCGCCCGCATCAGATTGACGTGTCTCGAGGCGGCAAGCGTCTGCAGGGACCAACCTCGACCGTGGCGTTCGATGCGCTCTACCATGAACCGCAGATCGGTCTGGAAGGCGCGGACCAGGTGTTTGACGCCCGCGTCCGCTACGTAGTGGGGCCGCGCACCCCGCTCGGTCAGCTTCTGAATGATCAGCGAATCCTCACCCATGGCAAATGTCGTAGCACGGGTGAAGTCGGGACCCAGGCCAGTCGGGATTTCATCGAGAACGTCGAGGTGCTCGCGTCTGATCAGAAAATTCGGCCCGTACACGTAGCGCACGGCATCCACATCACCCTCACGCTCTTCCGAACGGGCATACAGCACGGCATGATGGCGGTGGCTGGCATGGAACCACGGGCTCAGAGGCTCCAACTCCACTGGCGTGATAGGGCCGCCAAAGAGGAAGGAATCCGGGTGGCGCTCGGCTGCATCCTCGAACGCGATCAGCCACCGGGGCGACGGCACTACATCGTCGTCGGTAAAGAGAACCAGGTCCCCGGTCACTTGCCCGGCGCCGAGTTTCAGGGACGGCATCTTCCCCGGCACCGGCGAAGTCAGGCACGTTATCGGCAGACGTTGCGACGCTCGCTTCAGGATGTTTGCAGTATCATCGGTGCTCGCGTTGTCCACCGCTATGATCTGCACCGGCCGCCTGGGAGGTTGCAGCTTCTCCAGCGCGTCGAGCATGGAAGGTAACGTACGCCCGCCGTTGTGGGTCGCAAATAGAATGGTGATTCCGACATCCACGATGTATCGGTGTCGTTATGACAGCGTCGAAATTTCGAATGCCGTGCACGTGACGGCAATGAGGCCCACGAACATGGACATATCAGACCCTTGAGCTTGGTGAATGTCTTCGACGCTGACGCCGACAGACGTCCCACGGCGGCGACCCTAACCGGAGCGGGCTGCTGCGAACCACCGGATTCGTCTCATTTTTTTGCTGCGGCTGCGTGCCGGCCGATGCGTCCTCGAGTCGGGCAGATTCGAATGGCGTCCGGAATTCCCGGGCACCGCCTGTTATGCTCACGTTAAAATAGCAAATAAAATAAAGCGCGTGTCCTGTCCGTCGTGCCACCATGCCGAACATTGACATATCCATTGTCATTCCAACGTTCCGCCGCGAGGCCGAGCTGCTCGAAGCCATCGACAGCGTTCGCAGGCAGACCGGCATTTCGTTTGAAATCATAGTCGTAGACGACACGGCCGAAGGCTCCGCGCGCGAAACGGTCGCGGCCGTCTCCGACCCCCGCGTGCGCTACGTGCTCGGCAAGACACCCTCGAACGGCATCCCTGCCCTGCCCCGCAACGAGGGGGCACGGTTGGCGCAAGGCCGGTACCTTTATTTTCTCGACGACGACGACATCATGATGCCCGCCACGCTGGCTGTTATGTCACGGGCGCTGGACTCGCTCCCGGACACCGGCATGGCATTCGGCACCGTCGAACCGTTCGGCGCGCACGAAGGCTGGCTCCGCCGTAGCCAGGAGCACTTTGCGCGCGCACGCCGGATCGCACTGAAGCTGCGCAGCCCCGGAGAATTGAGCGCTGCACTGGTTTTCAGCAACTCGATCATCGTCAACTCCGCCTGCATGGCGCGCCGGAGCGCTTTCGACGCGGTCGGCGGGTACGACACCCAGATCCCCGTGTGCGAGGACGCAGATCTCTGGGGACGGATCGCTCACGGGCATCGCTACGTCTTTCTCGACCGGCCGGTCGTCCGTTACCGCACCGGGGCACCGTCCCTGATGCACAACCTCCGGCAGCAGGACGAGAAGCTGCGGATTTCCTATCGCCGGATCCAGGAAAAGTACCGGCAGGTTCAGGGACCCATCCGGTACCTGGCCTGCAAGCTGTGGGTCAAGGCCATGATCCGTTGAATGGCCGATTCCCGCACCCGCGGCCCGCAACGAACGGGCACAGTGCGCAGACTACTCAACGCCCCGGGGGGATCATTGGAAGCAGGCGCGACGGCCGACCGGCCTGACCCACCCTGCTTCCCACTGACATGAATCTAGCCCTCCGGATCGCTGTAATCGCCCTGTTGCTCGTCCTCGAGAAGACGGGACTCAATCTCCTTGTCGACTTTCACAGTGCCAAGGCATCGTCGGGCCTGGGAGCCCTGGTCCAACAGGTCCACCATTCCGGAATCCGCTTCCTCGTGTCGTTCGCGATTGCGCTGGGCGTGTTCGCCTACGTGCAGGGGCGGGAGCGACTGGGGATGGTCAACACCGATGCCCGCGCCATACCCGTCCGTTGGAGCCGCCTGCTACTGCACGTGGCGGCACTCGTGCCACTCGTACCCCTCTCTTATTTCCTGTACGGGCATGAGTCTTCGCCCTTGCCCTTCGCAGCCACCTTGAGTCTGTGGCTGATCTTCGCCGGGTGCGCGGTTGGTATGGTGTTTACGGCAATGCTTCCGTGGACAGTCTGGGCATCGGTTGCCAGCGCTCTGGGGATCCTGTGGTTGTACGCCGCCTCTGCAGCCGCTGCCGCGACGATTGCGATCGACTCTGTACAGAGGCTCTGGGAGCCGATGGCGCAA
The DNA here is from genome assembly GCA_036499585.1 of Steroidobacteraceae bacterium. Lineage (GTDB taxonomy): Bacteria > Pseudomonadota > Gammaproteobacteria > Steroidobacterales > Steroidobacteraceae > 13-2-20CM-66-19. Next base: position 201,131 of record DASYDM010000066.1, on the reverse strand, counting down.
GCGACGTTCGCTGCAGTCAGCATCGTGCTCACGCCGCTCATAGGCACGCTTCACGGAGATCCCACCACCCGAGTTCTGGACACCGGCCGATTTGCAATCCAGGTTGCGGACGAATGCTCCGGCTTGGAGGGCGTTGGCCTGATGCTGACGTTCTGCGCTGCGTGGCTCGTGTTGTTTCGCAAGGAGTACATATTTCCGCGTGCGTTGGTGCTGGTTCCGGTGGGTGTGGTGGTCATCCTCGCGTTCAACGTCCTACGCATCGCGGCGCTGGTATTGATTGGCCACGCGGGGCTTCCAGACGTCGCGCTGCTCGGATTTCATTCGCAGGCAGGATGGATCGCATTCAACGGCGCGGCCGGGGGCATCGTATTCTTCAGCCGCCGGATGGCATGGCTGAACCGGTCGGCCGTCGCGCACGCCCCCGTAGACCAGACTGAGAATCCGACAGCCGCCTACCTCATGCCGTTCCTGGCGATCCTGGCGGCAGGGATGGTTGCACACGCCATGTCCAACGGCTTCGAGCTCTTGTACGTGTTGCGACCCGTTGCGTGCGTCGCTGCGTTACTGCTCGGTTGGCGGCGGCTAACCACTCTTGACTGGCGCTTCTCCTGGCGCGGCGTGAGTGTCGGCGTCGCGATTTTCGTCCTCTGGATCGGTGTTGCACGCTTTCTGGTCCCGGACAGTTCGATGCCCGCGCCGCTTACGGAGCTGCCCCCAGTGCTGCGAGCTGTTTGGATCGCCATTCGCGCGGCCGCGGCGGTAGTCACGGTTCCGATCGCAGAGGAGCTCGCGTATCGCGGCTTCCTGATGCGCCGCGTCGTCCGCGCCGATTTCGAGCGAGTGGATTTCAGATCCATCCGCGTGTGGCCGTTGCTGGCCAGCTCAGTCGTATTCGGCCTGGCGCACGGCTCGATGTGGCTGCCAGGCATCGTGGCCGGCCTTGCGTACGGGGCCGTGTTGGTTCGAACAGGTCGTATCGGGGAAGCCGTGGCGGCGCATGCGACGACTAACGCTCTTCTTGCCGTGACCGTCGTGATCGGGGGCGAGTGGCAATTATGGTAAGTGGAACCTCGCCCAACACCCGAAAAGCTGTGAAGCGTGTCGCAAACCTGCAAGGTCTGGGTTTCGCCGCGGCGTTCGAGCCATTTGGACCGTATCCATTTGGCGACGCTCGCGTTAGCATTGATTTTAACGATTCGGTGGGAGCCGAGTCGGAGCGAATACGAAGAATAGCCACTCGGATGAAGGAACCTTTCAGATGTCAAAGATAGCGCGAATTGTCGTTCTGTCGGTGCTGGCAACGACTGCGGCTGGAACGGCTTCGGCGGGAAACTGGGGTTGGCCGATTTTCCACCCACCCACTCACACGCCCGCGGCTGCTCCGGAGATCGACCCGGCTTCGGCCATCAGCGGCCTGACGATGCTAGCCGGCGGCCTCACGGTCCTGCGCGGTCGGCGCAAGAAGCAGTAACAGCTTCCTACGGGCTCGCGCCTGACTGAAGGGTCAGGCGCGAGTCGCGAGGGTCCAGAACCCCGGGGGACACCCCGGCGTCTGCCTCAGTCCCCGGCCTCGCGCCCGGCGGGCTTCGGGTTCCCGCCCCCCTCGGTCGCCGGCCTCCGCCCGGTCGTCCGCCAGCTCGCGCACTCGTCGCCCAGCGCACCTGCCGCCACCGACCATCCGGTACTCGCGGCTCTCAAATTTGAGACGTCGATCGCATCCGGGCGCTTGCCCGGTTTCTGGATTCAATCTAGCGTTCTGGCCCGCGATCGAGAACAGGAACATCGAGGTCGCGGCATGGCTTCCGTGCGACTCAATTGCTAGGCTTCGCGTCTCGGGGCGCGCGCGTCACTGTGCCTCAACTCACCGCTCTAGACCGGAACTTCGTGTGGCGTAGGGCACGCACCAGCCCGCAGCGAACGGGCACATTACGGCACGGGCAGATCAGTCCGAGGGGGATCATTGAAGTCAGGCTCGACGGTTGGCGTGTTGCCGCCAGTAGCGCTGTTCGACGATTACTGGGCGCCCACGCTGGCGTTCGTAAACTCGCTCGGAACGCGTGGCGTGGCGATGCACGTCTACGGCACCGGAGCCAGCCGCTGGTCACGCTACTGCGCACAGCGCCGTCCATGTCCGCCCGTGGAGGATGCCGACCGATTCGTGCCGTGGCTGCGGGAACGAGTGCGCAGTGGCGAGATAGTCCGCATCGCCCCCACAACGGATCTGATCGCCTACTACATCTCCTACCTGCGGGAGGAATTTCCGCCTGAAGTCAGGCGAACCATCGCCCCGTTGGAGGAGATCGAGACCGCGCTGCTCAAGTGCCGGTTTGCAGCCGCCTGCACGGCCATCGGGCAACCAACCCCGCCGAGCTGCACCCCGACTGACCTGCAGTCCGCGCTCGCCGCGGCCCGGGAGTTAGGTTACCCGCTCTTCCTCAAGCCACGCTCTCACCTGGTCGTCGGCTCGGCCGAGCGCGGCGGCCTGATTCAGGATGAGCAGGAACTGCGCGCGCGCTTCGCCCCTTACACACCCGTACCGGGCCAGAGTCTTCTGGCGGAGAAATACCCGGAATTGCGTTGGCCGTTGTTGCAGCGTTATGTGCCGTCGGCCCGTCAGCGCGTCTACAGCGTGTCAGGGTTCAAAGACCCGGATCGCGGCATCATCACCGCGTCGCTCTCCTACAAGGGCGAGCAGTGGCCGCCGGATACGGGCACCAGCACCCGTCAGATCAGCGGCCATGACCCGATCATCCTCGCCGCTGGACGCCAGGCCGCGGATCGGCTGGTGAGTCGCGGCATCTTCGAGCTCGAACTGCTGACCGACGGCACCCACCTGCTCGCTATCGATTTGAATCCGCGGGCCTTCGGATTCATCAATCTCGATATCGCTCGAGGTCACGATCTACCGTGGCTGTGGCTGCAGTCGACGCTTGGACCCGTCGAAGTTCAGAGTGACCCGCCGCAGGAGCTCGCACTCGAGGCGCGGCACGTGATCCTCCACTCCTTGAGACGCCTCGCAGAGTGGCAGAGTCGCAGCTCGCGAAACCAACGAAACGACATGGTCGAACGTCGCGATCCCAGACGTCCGCGAGGTTCGATTTCGATACTCGGGCATGCGAGCGATCCGCTCCCGATGTTGATCAGCCACGCTCGACTGCTGCGCCATCCCAGGAGCCTGATCCGTACGTTCCTGCGGATATCCCGCAGCGGTCACGCTGACGCGGACTCGCGCCGCCAGCTCGGCGAGGGGCGGCAGCCCATGCCGGCGGACGCCACCCGCCCAAACCGGAATATGCAACAATAACCCGCACCGGGCAGTCATCCGCGCGGCTTCGTCCGTCGCGGGCGCACGTATTTTGGTACGAATTTTGCTGCGGTTCGTTGGCCGCCGTGGGCCTCTCGTGGCCTTCGCAGACCGCAGCGCCAAAAGCACTTCCGCGACGGCGTTCACGCTTTTGCGGATGGGATTAAGTAGGATCATTTGCTCCCATGAACGCAGAAACTTCCAGCACCCTCGCCGAAATCTCCGACGAAGAGATCCACAAGGCCCTGGTAGTGCTGTACAGCCTCTCGAGCGAGGCGCTTGAGAATATCTACACCTTGATGCGGCAGGAGCACCTGCGATTCGCGCCGGCTGCCCTGCAGGCCAACGCGATCACCAAGGACGAGCTCGAGGAGGCGCTGGAATGGATCCGGCAACAGGCCGTGAAGCACCAGGGCCCCGGCCTCATCGAGGAGGTTTTGCGACGCAGCGCCCGGCGCGAGCTCACGGTCTGGGAAGGCCCCCAACTGCGGCCCTCGCACCGGCTGTTGCTCGCCCACGATCCGAATCATCCGCGCAGCGAGTCCATCCGCAATCTGCGCACCGAGCTGCTCCTGCGCACCAGGAATGTCGGTACCGGATTCTTCGCGCTGTTGAGTCCATGCGCAGCCGAAGGGCGCTCGCAGCTGACGGCGGAGCTCGCAATCGCTTTCGCCCAGCTTGGCCGGCGGACGCTACTGGTCGATGCCGACCTGCGCAAGCCGCAGCAGCACCTGCTGTTCGGTGCCGAGAACGACGTTGGCTTGTCCCAGGCGCTGATGGAGGGCGGCTCGTCCCGCCTGCACGCGGTCGAGGGACTGCCGCAGATGAAATTGATGACCTCCGGCGCGCTCCCGCCGAATCCGGTCGAGCTGCTGTCCGGCATTCAATTCGAGCGGCTCGTTGCCGAATGGCGCCGCCGGTTCGAGTTCGTGCTGTTGGATACTTCGCCCGCGGCGAGCTCCTCGGACGCGATCGCGGTGGCCAGCGCGGTCGGCAACGTGTTGGTGCTCAGCCGCGCCAACGTGACCCCCTTCAGCGCACTCAGGGAAATGTCCCGCAGGCTCGAGACGACCTACGCGAGGACCCTCGGAGCGGTCATCAACAAGTTCTGAGAGGAGCCGCAACCGGCTCACGCGGATATCACGCCGCTGTTCGGCGCATAGTCAGGCAGCATCGCCCCATGATGGTGCCGCCCTGGAAGCTTCTGCACGTAAAACGCTATGCTTTCAGTTACTTACGAGAAATGTCGCCGTGAATACAGGGCGACATCTTTGCTGGTAGTATACGGAGGCGCGGAAGGTGCATCACTCCGGCGACACGCAATCGCCGTACGATCCGCCAGAACATAACAAATGTCGATTTGAGCGAAACATGCACGAGCAACTGGAGCAATCGCACCCGGCGACGGGTGGGGTAATGCCGGCAGAGAGCAAGACCTCTAGAGCTTTGCGGAAGCTCATTCGCGTAGCCGGAGACGAGCTGCACGCCATTCACCCGCGTTATCTGATATTCCAACTGCTGATCGCGCTACTGCCGCACAATTCATTGTCGCGCGTGCGCACACTCCTGTACCGCGGCGTCGGATTCGAGATCGGTCGGGGCGCGCTGGTGCTGGGAAAGTTGAGCCTCACCTCCGACGGCCCGATGGCCCGGATGTTGTCGATCGGCGACGGCAGTCGAATCAATGCACCCTTCTATGCGGAGCTGAACGCCCCGATCGTCATTGGGAAGCGGGTGGCGATCGGACACAACGTGGTCTTCATCACGACCGATCACGAAACCTCCAACTCCCTGGAGCGGGCCGGCGCGAGTAAGTTTGCCGGGATTACGATTGAGGACGGAGCGTGGGTCGGCGCCCGCGTCACGATTCTCCCCGGAGTGACGATCGGCCGCGGAAGCGTCATAGCGGCTGGCTCTCTCGTCACACTGTCGGTTGCCGCGCACAAGCTCGTGGGCGGCGTGCCGGCCAGGGTCGTGAAGTCGCTCGATACCTGAGCCGCGCCGATACCAGAGGTTGCAGTTTGAAGGAATCCGTCGATCTCGCTACGGCGAGAGCCGCATATGCGCAGGCGGTAGCTGCTCGGGACGCGGCGGCAATGCTCACCCATGCGCACGCACTACTGAGCCTGAGCCCCACTCTCGGCACGGCTCAGCAAATAGCCAATACCCTCGCGCTCGAGCTGCCGCATCGCGCGCCTGTCAAGCTCAAGGTTGCGTTCCTGCGCTCGTACACGGTGGAGCCCTGCATTCCGTTTCTACGGGCCCTCGCAGCGCTGCACGGCGTGGAGCTCACCGTGCGCGTCGGCGAATTCAACAGCTACGCGCAAGAGATCATCGATCCGCAGAGCTGGCTGTACACGTTCGATCCGCAGATCGTCATTCTTGCCGCCCTGACCCGGGACCTGGCTCCCGATCTGTGGCACGGCTCGGGCGATGTGACAGTGGAGCAGGCCTCGGCCGCCGTGGATGCCGTCGTGTCCCCTCTCGCATCGCTGATCGGCCAGCTGCGATCGCGGAGCCGCGCATCGCTGATCGTCCAGAACCTCGAGCAGCCTGCGCTGGCAAATGCCGGTCTGTTCGATTCCAGGCGCGAGATCGGCCAGCAGGAGCTCATCAGGAGGGTGAATCGCAAACTGTCGCAGGAGGCTCTCGGACACGACGGCGTGTACGTTCTCGACTACGACGCACTGGTCGCGCGGCAGGGGCGCGAACGTTGGAATGACGAGAAGAAATGGCTGACGAGCCGTTCGCCGGTGGCCGCCGATTGCCTCATCCTCGCCGCTCGCGAATACCTCCGATTCATCCTGCCGCTCGCCGGGCGCATCAGCAAGGTGCTGGCGGTCGATCTCGACAACACGCTCTGGGGAGGCATCGTCGGCGAGGACGGACCGACCGGGATCAAGATCGGGCCCGAGTACCCCGGCGCAACCTATCTGGCGCTACAGCGGACGATCCTGCAGATCGCCGACCGAGGTGTCCTGCTGGCCGTCTGCAGCAAGAACAATCCCGCCGATGCCCTCGAGGTGCTGGAAAACCATCCGGAGATGCTGCTGCGGCCGCGACACTTCGCGGCGCTGCGCATCAACTGGACCGACAAGGCTCAGAACCTTCGCGACATTGCCGCGGAATTGAATGTTGGTATCGACAGCATCACCTTTCTCGATGACAACCCCGTCGAGCGACAACGGATCAGGCTCGAGCTTCCCGAGGTGACGGTCATCGATTTACCCCTCGATCCGGCGGGGTATGCGCCGACACTGCTCTCCTCACCGGTGTTCGAGCGTCTGTCGATCACCGCGGAAGATCGTGCGCGTACCGGTTACTACTCTGCTCAGCGCGAACGCAAGACATCGGAAACCTCTGCGGGCTCTCTCGAGGATTTCTACCGCTCCCTGGAAATGAAATCCGAGATCGTCGACGTCACATCCGTCACGCTGGCCAGGATCGCGCAGCTGACGCAGAAGACCAACCAGTTGAATATGACCACCCGGCGATACACCGAAAGCGAAGTCCAGACCTTGGCAGGGGATCCGGGCTGGAAACTGTTCGGCGTGCGCATCGTCGACAAGTTCGGCGACAATGGCCTGGTCGGCGTCGTGTTCCTGAGGATCGCGGGCGACACTCTCGAGATCGATACCTTCCTGCTGTCCTGCCGCGTCATCGGCCGCACGGTGGAGACGATGATGCTGTCTCGTGTCTGTGAAATCGGCGTCGCGGCCGGCTGCTCGCGCATCAATGCCTGGTTTCTTCCCACGCGCAAGAACGAGCCGGCCGCGAAGATCTACGCGGACAATGGCTTCACGAAGATCGAAGAGAATGCGGACGGGAGTCTGTGGCAACTGAGCCTGGGCGGCGAGTTGATCGGAAAACCCGAATGGATTGGCCAGCAGGGCGTACTTGCGAGCGTCTATGAGTGACAAGCTCGACCGGATCAAACAGATAATCTCGACGCTGTTCAACGTCGATGCGGCCTCGTTGACATTAGCATCCTCGCCGAAGGACATTCCCGGCTGGGACTCGATGGGGCAGCTGATGCTGATCCTCGAGCTCGAGCAGCAGTTCGACATTCAAATCCCGCCGGAACGCGCCGAGAAACTGAGCAGCATCTCTCAGATTGTGGACTATGTTGAGGAATCCACTTAGAAGCCCGTTTACACTCGTCGTCAAAACCCGACATCGCTTCCCGACGTGTGCGGGGGGTAGAACAATTGCTTCGCGGGGTAAAAGAATCCGTGGCTGACTTCCGCGCTGTGCGCCGGCTTTCGACTTTCGTGTCGGTTCTCGCCGTCGCGTTCCTGCTCGTTTCGGGCGCCACCGTCTGCCGGGCCGCCGATGCGCCCGAAGATGCCACTGTCCCGCACATGACAGTGTTGGGCGTAGGCGACTCGGTCGTCATCCAGATCTTCGGGGAGCCGGAGCAGACACCGGTGTACGTCGGCGACGACGGCACGATCAACGCCCCCTATGTCGGCAGGATCCCCGTCGCGGGGATCTCACCGGTTCAGGCCGCGACACGCCTGTCCAAGGCCCTGAAGGCCGGCGGCTTCTTCGTCGATCCGCATGTCACGGTTCTGGTGACCCAGGGGCGCAGCCAGTTCGTCTCCGTCGTGGGCGAAGTGGGCCAGCCGGGACGCTACCCCATCACCCCCCGGACCACGATCGTGGAGCTGTTGGCTCAAGCGGGAGGACTGAAGCTGACCGCGTCCGACACAGGTTTCGTCATGCGCAGCGATGACGCCACGGGCCAGGTGCAGCGCTATCCGGTCAATCTCAACGTGATCACCAATCCCACGGCCGACTCGCAGCCTTGGGCCTGGGCGGGCGGCGATTCGCTCATCGTTCCGCCGGCCGAGCAGTTCTCCATCGAAGGTCAGGTCGCCACCCCGGGCCGATACCGGGTCGAGGCGGGCATGACCGTGCTGCAGGCGATCACCCGTGCGGGAGGTGTCACCGAGCGCGGCAGCGAGGGGCGCGTACGGCTGCGGCGGGCCGACAAGCCCGGGCACTACACGACGATCCACGCCAAACCCGGCGACCTCGTGAAAGCCAATGACATCATCATCGTGAAGGAAAGCCTCTTTTGAACAAGAGATTCAGACCCTCGCCGGCCCCTGCGCTCGCGCTGCCGGCGCCCGAGAGCAGTCTGGGAATGCCTCCCGAGGAGTCCGGCTCGCAGACCATGTCGGTCGCGCAGGTCACCTCCATGATGAAGGCCCGCTGGAAGCCGATGGTCATCATCGCCCTGTCCATCACGATCGTCTCGGCGCTGATGATCAAATCGCTGCCCAAGACCTACACCGCGACGGCCGCGCTGATCGTCAATTCGGATACCAAGGATCCGCTCGCCGGCCGCGATTTCGGGGTCGACATGGCGACGACCAACTATGTGTCCACGCAGATCGAGCTCATGACGAGCCCGATCGTGCTGCTGCCCGCCGTCGATCGCCTGCACCTCACGCAGGACAAGGACTTTACGGCCGGCTTCGGCGGCGGCGCGGCCAGCCCGGCCGCGTTGCGCGAATTCGTCGGTAAGAATCTGGCCCTCGGCGTGACCGTCGAGCGGGGCACGGGCGGCCAGCTGATCTACATCAACGCGTCGGCCAAGTCCGCCGCCAAAGCGGCGCAGCTCGCCAACACGATTGTCGATGTCTACATGGAGCAGGACCGCAGCCGGCTCAACGGGCCGGCGGGCGAGCGTGCGCAGCGCTATGTGGAAGAGCTGTCCGAGCTGCGCAACAAGGCAACGCTCGCGCAGGACAAGGTGACCGCCTTCCGCAAGGAAAACGGCCTCGGCGACCTCAATTCCGGCGCGGGCGAGGCAGACTTCGCGACGCTCGACAACATGCACCAGCGCCTGACTGAGACGCAGAATCAACGGCGGGCGCTGGAGGCGAAGCTGGCCGAACCGGCGGCCAATGCCACGGACCCGCTGGTCGCGGGCAACCTGCAGACGCTGAAAACCCAACTCGCCACTCAGCTCGCGCAACTCGCCAAACTGGAGGGCACCTACGGACCGCAGCATCCGAAAATTCGCGAGCTGCAGGGCCAGATCGCCATTACCCGGCAGAACCTGTCCCAGGAGCAACATGATGCCTCCTCGAGCAACCAGGCCGACCTGGCCCGGGTGCGGGAGCTCGAGGACAAATATAAGCGCGCGATCACGGAGCAGGAAGGGAAGGTCGCGAACCTGCGCCAGGCGCACGACGAGGGAAGCAAACTCGTGCTCGAGCTCGACTCCGCCAAGGCCGTCTACAAGCAGGCGCTGGATGGATTCGATCAGATCATGTTCCAGTCGGTCGCCGACCGGACCAGTACCTCCCTCGTGAGCCGCGCCGTCGCGCCGTTGCGCTCGAGCAAGCCGAACAAGATGAAGCTGATGGCGATGGCGCTGATGGCGGCAATCGCGCTCGGTGTCCTGGGACCGCTGGCCTATGAGATGTTCCTCGACCGACGCGTCAGATGCCGCGACGACATGGAGCGGGAGTTCGGAGTCGCCGTGCTCGCGCAATTCGACACAGTTCCCATGATCGCGCGAGCTGCGTGAGAGCCGTGGCAACGGGAGGCGGGTTCACCCGTTGATGCGGCGCATATGCATCTACCCTACCCCCTCCTCGTGGCCATCATCGCGTGGATGGTCCCGACCACCGGGGCGTGCCTCTATCTTCTCCTGCTGACTTGCTTGTCCGGACGCGGAGCCACGCCCGGTCGAGCGACGCGCACGCCTTTTTTTGACGTCATAGTCCCTGCTCACAACGAGGCCAGCGGCATTCGCGACACGGTCTCGAACCTGCGGCAACTCGACTGGCCTGCGGAACGCTTTCGGGTCGTCGTCATTGCCGACAACTGCAGCGACGAAACCGCACGAGTCGCACGGGAAGCCGGCGCTCTGGTGATCGAGCGACAGGATGCAGTCCTCCGTGGCAAAGGTTACGCGCTGGACCATATCTTCAAGTGGAGCCGGGCAGACGGTAAGGCCGACGCGGTGGTCGTCGTCGACGCGGACTCGAAGGCCTCGGCCAACCTGCTGCAATCCTTTGCCTCGCGGCTCGAGCTGGGAGATCACGCCACACAAGCGCATTACGGCGTGCTCAACCCAAGCGCGTCCTGGCGGACGCGACTGATGACGATCGCTCTCGGGGCCATTCATAGGCTGCGGTCCCGGGCACGCGAACGCTTGGGCTTGTCGTGCGGCATCCGCGGCAACGGGTGGTGCGTCACTCACGCGCTGCTGGATGCAATACCCTACAAGGCATACTCCCTGACCGAAGATGTCGAATTCGGAGTGGACATGGGTCTGGCAGGGTATCGCGTCGCGTACTGCGACGAGGCATCCGTCGACGGTGAAATGGTCACCACCGCAAGCGCTGCCGGCAGTCAGCGACAGCGCTGGGAGAGTGGCCGTCTGGGCCTCATTCGCAGCAGAGTGCCTCCGTTGTTGGGCCGCACCATCACCGCACGCAGCCTGGTCTGCCTGGACCTCGCGTTGGATCTTCTGATCCTACCGCTCTCGTACATCGTGTTGAGTGCCGCAGTGTTGCTCGCCATCGCGATCGCACTGGCACTAACGAGTCCCACAACGCTGCAGCTCACGGTGCTGTGGGTGGGAATCGCGAACGCTGCTGCATTGGCGGCCTACGTCTGCCGCGGCTGGGCTCTGAGTGGCATCGGGTTGGAAGGCTTTTGGGACCTGTTGCGCGTGCCGGCCTTCATCGGCTGGAAATTGGTGCTGTTGGTTTCCGGCCCCAAGACCACGACCTGGATCAGAACCCGACGGGAGAGATCGTGAACACCTCCGCGGCGAGCGACAACGTCGTACATTTCAGCACGGCTGCAACGAGCGCAGGCGCGTCGGCGAAAATCACGAAACGCATCGTCGTGGTCAGTGGGAATCGAATCGCCCCCGCCGCCACAGGGGGCCAACTGCGGACCCTCAGCATCGCCCGTGCGTTGGCGCGCCTCGGACATTCGGTTCACATTTTCAGCACCGCGGGCCGCAAGGACGACTATCAAGGAACGGGCCTTCGCCCCGGGAAAACGCTCGACAGTGTCCTCGAGCCGGGCTTGCAGGAATCTGTGCACCTGGGTCTCGGCTTCGGAATGCTGCAGACGCTGGCGCGGCGACTCGACTACCCTCGCGTCTGGCAGCACGCGCTGCTGGCGAGGGGTCTGGTGCCCAAGCCGCTCAAGCATGTGCTGCGCGAGGCGGACATCGTCCTGTCGGATCTGCCCTACTGCCCGCCCATTCCCGGCCCTTGGCGGGAAAAGCCGTGGTACCTGATCAGTCACAATCTCGAGCACAAACTTCTCGAGCAGGGTAGCGCCCGCCAGCGAGAGTTCGCCGCCTGGATGCAGCGCGTCGAAGGCGCTGCGCCCCAGATTTACACGGACATTCTTTCGTGCGCGGAAGAGGATCAGGCGTTCTTCCGTGCCCATGACCTTCGATCGCGGTTGCGGGTGCCCTTGATTCGCTGCGGCGTGGATCCTGGCCTGTACTCCTTTGCACCGGGCGTGCGTGAGGAAATACGCGCCAACCTGGGGTTGACCGAACAAGACCACGTTCTGGTCTTCAGCGGCAGCGGGTATGCCCCGAACGTCGAAGCATTGCGAGACATCCAGGAGTTTTGCCGCGCCGAAGCCGAATTTCTCGCGCTCCACCGCGTCTACTTCCTTGTCGTCGGGTCGGTCAGTCCGCAACCCAGCCGTGAGGGTGCGCTGATCGTGACGGGGCGCGTGCCGGAGGTGCTGCCCTACTTCGCGGCCAGCGACGCAGGCCTCAACATGGTCACTCGCGGCTCGGGCTCGAACGTGAAGCTCTTCGAGTACCTGGCGGCGAGGCTGCCGGTGATCTCGACGCTCTTCGGCGTGCGCGGCACGCAGTTGACGGCGGGGACGGACTTCCTGCCCTGCAATCGTAGCGACCTGAAGGAGGTCATCCTGCACTTCATCGGCAGCGACCGGGCATTCTGGCGAGCGCAGGCCGAAGCCGTGTGGAATCGGCACAAGCGCAGTTGCGACATTCAGGATCTGGTCGCCGATGCGATCTCCGTGTTACCCCCATTCTCGAGCTAGGTGCGGCTGAGCATGCGCAGAATGCCCGGATCGATGCACGCGAGCGCGCCGCTACAGTCCTCAGGCGCGGCAAATCGTCATTTCGCCCTGGCGGCAAAAGGTGCGAAAGGCGGCGCCTTGGGGCTGGTGCTCGCGCTGCTGTTCTGGACGATTTACTACCAGAACCTGCCCAACAACCTCGAAGGGATGGCGGCCGGCGGGCCAATCGTCACCGCGAATGTCACGGACCGCGTCGTGAAGGTACTCATGATCGTCGTCAGCGCTGCGGCGATCGCGAGTCAATGGTCCATGGCGCGCGCACTGGTGAAGAACTTCAATCTCGGAGCAGCGGCAGTGCTGGCGCTCTGTGTGGCGAGCTCGGAATGGTCCGAGGATTCGACGGCCACGCTGCTGCGCTGCATTTCGCTGCTAAACATCTTTCTGGTGTGCTTCGCGATCACGCTGGTCGGGTGGTACCGCGAACGCTTCCAGAAGCTGGTGCTCACCCCACTGATGCTGGTCCTGATCGCTTCTCTGGTAGTGGGCGTCACGATGCCGGAAAAGGTTGCGGAGATCGGCACCGACCTCGCGCAAAGGGGCTCCTGGCACGGCGTCACGCACGGCAAGAACGAGCTCGGCATGATGTCGAGCATCAGCGTCATCATCTGCGTGAACCGGCTACTGGCGGGTCAGGGGCGTGCCATGTGGTCGCTCGCCGGGGCGGCGATCGGCGCAACCACCCTGATCCTGTCGAGGAGCAATACGTCGGAATTGTCGACGCTGCTGGCGGTCTTCGCCATGTTCCTGCTGATGCGGGTGCCCATCATCCGGCAGCGCTACTCGACGCACCTCGCCGTCGCTATCGCCGGGACGATCCTGCTCTACGAGTTGGTGATCCAGGACATGCTGCCGGGGGCGCACACCCTGCTGTCTCCCATTCGCGCCCTGACGGGCAAGGATGCGACCTTCAGTGGGCGCGCCCAGATCTGGCAGATCGTCAAGGAGCACATTCAATGGCGGCCGTGGCTGGGAACGGGTTACGGCGCCTACTGGCTGGGGCCCATGCCGGGCTCACCCTCCTACCTCTTCGTACCCATCATGTACTTCTATCCGAGCGAGGCCCACAACGGCTACCTCGACATCGTGAACGACCTCGGGTACGTCGGCCTGGTCTGCGTCATCCTGTACATCATTTTCTACATCCGGCAGGCGCTCGAATTGATGCGCACCGACCGCACTCAGGGCACGCTCTATCTGGCCATGCTGTTTCAGCAGATGGTCATGAACATGTCGGAGAGCGAGTGGTTCTCACGGAGCAGCACGTTCGCACCGCTCATCCTTGCGACCCTTTGTCTCTCGCGCCAGCTTCTCGATACGCGTGCGCGCGCCGACTCGGGTGCCGGTGTTGGGTCACCGGCAGGCGACTCGCACCCCGTCGCGCACCTCACATCCGGCGCGCGACTGAGACCCGGAATGCGTCTTGGGTCCGGAGCCCGGCGAATGCGTTGACGGGCGAGGGAGCTTCGGCTGCGTTCGCCGTCATTCGCAACGAGCCGTTCCGAGGGGCCCCGGCCGGCAAAGTTTGCCGAGGATCACGGTTTTTGGGCCGGTGCTAGACAGAGGGACCCGGCCTAGCTATGGTGAGTTTTTGACGAAATATCGTGGACCGCCAAGCCATCACCAGCAGGTTGAAGACGATCTTCGAGAACGTCCTGGACGTCGACGTGGAGATCACTCCCGAATTGAGCGCGAAGGACGTCCCGGAGTGGGACAGCCTCACGCACGTGCGTCTGATCGTAACCGTCGAAAAGGAATTCAAAGTCCGATTCGCCGCGGCCGAAGTCAGCGCGCTGAAGAATACTGGCGACCTGATCGATCTCATCGAGCGTCGCTTGCACCAGGGCCGATGAGGTCGCCCCTCGAGGCAGAGCCCGTGGTCCGGGTTCTCAAGGCACGCCCAGGATGAGTACAGAGCTCTACCGTGAACTGAAATGGCTTCCCCGCGCGCCCGGCGACCTGACCGAGCGTGTGCGCGGTCTGGATCCGCTCTCCCCTTCGCTGGCGTCCGACCTAAGGACGCTCGCTACTCACTCCCTGGACGTCAACGGCCTAACACGCCTTGCGCGCTTCGTATCACGTGCGCGATCTACAGGTCGGACGCTCGAGCCGCTCACTCCACTGCGAATCGGCCTGATCGGTCACGGCACGCTGGATTTGCTCGCCCCTGCGCTCATCGCGACCGGCCTGCGGCACGGCTTCCTGTTGGACGTCACCGTCGGGAAGTACGATCAGCTGCTGCAGTCCGTCCTGTCACCCGACTCACCGGTCGTTGCGGCCCAACCGGATCTGATCCTGCTGAGCCTGGACTGGCGGGCTTTGCCCCTGACCGCCGCGCCGGGGGATGCGGAAGGCGGCGCGGTGGCCATCGAGCGTGCAGTCGCTTTCATCGATCAGACGCGGGAGGCAATCGCCGCAAACTGTAAGGCCACGGCAATCGTGCCTACCGTAGCTCCCCCGGCCGAGTCCGTGTTTGGCAGCCTCGAACGGGCCCTGCCGGGTACCCGCAGATGGTTGATCGACGGCTTCAACCGCGAAATGGGGCGACGGGTCGCCACGAGCACGGACATCCTGCTGGACGTCGCGGCGATTGCGGAAACGGTGGGTCTGGCGGAATGGCACGATCACCATCAGTGGAACCTCGCGAAGCTTCCTTTCGCCGAGGCGTTCATTCCGTTGTATGCCGATCACGTGTGCCGGACTTTGGCAGCCTTGCGCGGACGCAGCCGTCGCGTTCTGGTACTGGACCTCGACAACACCGTCTGGGGCGGAGTGATCGGCGACGACGGCCTCGGCGGAATCGTTCTTGCGCAGGGCGATGCGACCGGCGAGGCGCATCTGGCCGTTCAGCGAATGGCTCTCGATCTGCGATCGCGCGGCATCGTCCTGGCCGTGTGCTCCAAGAACACAGATGAAGTGGCACGCGAGGTATTCCGCAGCCATCCCGAAATGCTGCTGCGTGAGCAGCACATCGCCGTATTCCAGGCAAACTGGAACGACAAGGCGACCAACCTCAGATCCATCGCCAGCGAGCTGTCACTCGGACTGGACTCGCTCGTTTTCCTGGACGACAACCCGGTCGAAAGGGGACTGGTCCGGACCCAACTGCCGCAGGTCGCCGTGCCCGAGATTGGAACCGATCCTGCCGAGTACTCGCGGACGCTGGCGGCCGCCGGGTACTTCGACCTCATCGCGTTCTCCGAAGAAGACCGCAAGCGCGCGGAGTTCTACGACATGAACGCCCGGCGGGCGACGCTGCGGGCGCAGACGGGAGACATCCAGAGCTACCTGGCTTCGCTGCAGATGGAGATCACGTTCGCGCCGTTCGATGCGACCGGAAGGGCGCGGATCGTCCAGCTGATCAACAAGTCGAACCAATTCAATCTCACCACCCGTCGGTACACGGCCGCCGATGTGGAACGTCTGGAGGCGGACCCGCAATCCTTGACGCTGCAGGTTCGGCTCACCGACATCTACGGGGACAACGGGATGATTTCAGTCGTCATCTGCCGCGCCGCCGGGCAGACGACGTGGGAGATCGATACCTGGCTCATGAGCTGCCGCGTGTTGGGCCGCGGAGTGGAGCAGATGGTCCTTCGTGAAATCCTCGACGCGGCGCGCGCGGCTGGGGTCACGACGCTCATTGGTCGCTACATTCCCACGGAAAGAAACGCTCTGGTGAAGGACCACTACTCCAATCTGGGGTTCAAGCCCGTCTCCGCCACGTCCGAAGAAACCGTCTGGTCGCTCGACACGACCACCCACATCGAGCCTGCGCCCATGACGATCGGCCGGACAGGCGGCGAGCAAGATGTCCAGGTTCGCGAAGCGCAGGCGCCGACACATGCCTGAGCAATCCCCCGACGGCAGGCGGCTGACGAAGCGCGACTATGCGCTCCTCGCACTGACTGTAATCCTGACGCTCGCCTTCATCGCCTCGGTCTCGGAGATCGGCGCACGGTACGCATGGCCGGAGCAGGCCGACGACAGCTGCGAGACGTGGGACGGAGATCACGGGAAGGTCATGCCCAACTGCCGCTCAGTCGTCAAGACGGCCGAGGGTCAGTGGGTCGAATACCGCTACAACGAATGCGGCTTCCGCAGCGCCGCGCCGTGCGGTCCCAAGCCTCGCGGCTCATTGCGAGTCGTGGTAATCGGTACATCCGTCAGCCGAGGTTACTGGGTCTCTTATCACGACAGCTTCTCCGGCCGGCTGGAACAGGATCTCAGCCACTCGTGTCAGCGCCCGGTCGAGTTTCAGAATCTGTCCGTGGGAGTCGCGGACGGCCCGATCTGGCACAACGCCGCACTCGAAGCACCCGCGGCTCTGCGGCTCGACCCCGACGCGATCGTGCTCGTCGTCTCCAACTTCGATCTGATCCAGTACACGGCGCCGGCTCCAAGCACTCCCGGCGGCAGCGCGCAGCGCGCTCCCTTCGATCCGGTGGGCAAGTTGGGCGAGCTGCGGCAGCGATTTGCTTCTGACAGCCGTGCGATGACCATGGCGATGCACTTCGCCTTCAGCGATCCCGATCGTTATCTGCGTTTCTTCGTCCAACACGTCGATTCCGCCGATTATCTGCGTACGCCGTTGTCTCCCGCCTGGCGCTTCCGTCTCGAGACCGTCGACAAGACGATCGGCCCCCTCGCCGCGGCGGCCCGTGCCGCGCACGTACCCATCTTCCTGCTGTTGGCGCCAGCGCGGCCGACGGTTCTGCTGGCACACGACGCAGCGGAATTTCCCAATCTGGATCCGCGGGAGTTCCCCAAGGCGCTGGCCGGCATCGCCCACCAGCACGGCGCGGTGTTCGTCGACCCCACTTCGCTGGACAGCCGTTCACCGAACTGGGACCGGCTCTTTTTCGTGGCCGACGGCCATCCCAACGCGGAGGGCCATCGGCTGATGGCATCGGCCCTGCGCAGCGCTCTGGCGGAGAATGTCCCGGCGCTGCGAGCGTGCGCCACCTCACCCTCATCGCCGGGCCCGTCCGCCCGACCCCTGGGAGCCATTCAGGCCCGTTCGGCGAGCCTCCCTCAGCAGGGTCGGGACCCGTGACCGTTCCCTCCTATTCGTTCCTGCTGCTCTCGATCCTGGCGGCTGCGGCGTTCCACCTCGCACGTCGCCCGGGGCTGCGCACCGGCGTGCTGCTGGTGACGAACCTTCTCTTCCTCGCCAGCTTCTCGACCCGTCCGGAACTCTGGATACCCTTCGTCGCGTTCCTGCTGTTCGGCTTCGTAGCGGTGCGGGTCCTGCAGGGCCACCGGCGCTACCGGCTCGCGGTCTGGGTGATCGCGACGGTCGCGCTGTTCTGCTGGCTCAAGAAATACGCGTTCATTCCAGGGCCGTTGCTGCTGCATCAGCCATACGTGGCGGTTGGCCTCTCCTACATCTTCTTTCGGCTGCTGAGCCTCGTCATCGATGCCGGCCAGGGTGCCCTGACGCAGCGCATCGGCGTCGTCGAGTATCTGAACTACACGCTGAACTTCACGTGCCTGACCGCCGGGCCAATCCAGAGATATGAGGATTACCGCGACGCCCGCGTGCCGATGTCGGCCGCAGTGCTGGGCGCGGCAGCCGAGAGGATCCTGCTGGGCGCGTTCAAGGTGATGATCGTCTCCGAGCTCCTGGACACCTGCCTCAAGCACGTGATCACCGCCGTGCACGTGCCAGGTGACTTCATTGCACGGACCACCGAGGCGGCGCTGCTCGTCTCGATCTATCCCGTTTATCTGTACTTCAACTTTTCCGGCTACACGGATTTCGTCATCGGCTGCGCCGCGCTGTTCGGCTTGCGATTGCCAGAGAACTTCGACCGCCCATTCACGTCGGTCAACTTCCTCGAGTTCTGGAGTCGCTGGCACATCAGTCTTTCGAGCTGGCTGAAGGCCTACGTCTACAATCCTTTGTTGAGCAGCATGCTGCGACGATCGCAGAACGTCGCAATCGAGCCGTTCCTGGCGGTGATCGCCTATTTCACCACATTCTTCCTGGTCGGAGCCTGGCACGGGCAGACCTCGGAGTTCCTGTTCTTCGGGCTGCTTCAGGGTGGCGGCGTGAGCCTCAACAAGTTGTATCAGATCCTGTTGACGCGCCGGCTCGGCCGGCGCGGCTACAAGGCGCTGGCAGCCAACCCCGTCTACGCCGCGTTCTGCCGCGGCCTGACGTTCGCCTGGTTCGGCCTGACCCTGTTCTGGTTCTGGTCGAACTGGACCCAGCTGCACGACTTCGCCGACCGCCTGGAGGTCGGGTCGATGATCCTGGGGTTCGGGGGGGTCGTCATTGCGGCGACGCTGCTGCTGCAGGCGGCAATCTGGGTTCGGGCCGGCGTGGTCGGCCTTCAGGTCGGGGGAACAGCGTTGATCCGCTCCCGCTATGTCCGGACCGTCATCCTGACGACCCTCGCGGTAGCGTTGCTGATGTCGGGAGTGGTGCTGAACTCGCCGGCGCCGCAGATCGTCTACAAGACGTTCTAAAGGCTCGTTTCGATGAAGAAACGTGGCCGCCGCTTGGATTCCAGGTAGGTCTTCGCCAGATATTCGCCGATCAGGCCGATCGCGAACAGTTGCAGCCCGCCCATGAAGTAGATGGGCACCACGATCGAGGCCCAGCCTGGGACGGCATTGTGTGTAAACAAGCGCACCGCGAGCGCCCATGCGGTGATGCCGAAGCTGCACACCGCGATGACGATGCCGATCCCGGTAATGAAGCGCAGGGGCGCGGCCGAAAACGACGTGATGCCGTTCCACGCCAGGGCCAGCATCTTGCGTAGCGGATATTTCGACTCGCCCGCGAATCTCTCCAGGCGATCGTAATAGACCGTCGAGGTTCGAAACCCGAGCTGTGGAATCAGCCCGCGCAGGAAGACATTCACTTCATCGTAGGTGGCCAGGGCCTGCAACGCCCGGCGGCCCATGAGTCGGTAGTCGGCATGGTTGAAGACGATCTCCACGCCGAGCCGTTCGAGCAGGCGGTAGTACCCGGTGGCGGTCGCGCGCTTCATGAAGCTGTCGGTATCACGCTTTTTGCGCACGCCATAGACGATTTCGTGACCGCTCAGGAAGGCGTCGATCATCGGCTCGACCGCGCCGAGGTCGTCCTGCAGATCGGCATCGATGCTGATCACGGCGTCGCCCGGAACCGTGAGCAGGCCCGCGAGCAACGCGATCTGATGACCGCAATTGCGCGACAGCTTGATGCCCTTGAACACCGGCTCCTGCCGTGCGAGCTCCTCGATCAGCGCCCACGTCCTGTCCTTGCTGCCGTCGTCGACGAAATAGATCCGGCTGGCGGCATCGACTTTGTCGGCCGTCACCAGCTGTCCCAACAGCGCCCGGAGCCGTTTGGCGGTCTCCGGCAACACGCTTTCCTCGTTGTAACAGGGCACTACTATGGCGAGCTGCATGCGCCTCCTTTCGAACCTAAACGGGCCTCGATCTCACGTGGGCGAATCGGTCCTTGAGCTCGAGAAAGGGCTTCTCGATCATCGTATAGGAGGCGATCGCCACCAACACCGTCAAGGTGAACGCGAGAGCCTCGCGCAGCACCGCGTGCGACACCCCGGTAGCATCGCCAAGAACACGGTCGGCAATCCAGATGCACGTCTGGTGGAACACGTACAGACCATACGAAATCTTGCCCAGATACTCGAGGACGGGAAGACGGAAGCGGATGCCGATGCTGCCGAACACGATTGCACCCGCGGCGGCGGCGGCCAGCGGATAGACCCAGAACATGCTGATCCACGGGTGCGCATCACCTGCCGCGAACACGATCCAACCGGCCACGCTCGAGCAGAGCGTACCACCGACGATGAGGGAAAAACGCTGGGACTTCCGCAATGCGGGAGCCTGCCCTCGAAGGTACACGGCAAGGAGAACTCCCACGGCCATCGGGTCCAGGCGGCAAAAGGTACCTGCCCAGATCGTCCAGGCCCCCCCGTGGAGAAGCACCACCACGGCACGGCTCACGACTCCCAGCCCAATCATGGCAAACGCGACTTTGACGATCCCGTTCGGGGTGAGCCGCGCGACCAGCAGCGGCCAGGTCAGGTAGAATTGCTCCTCGACGGACACACTCCACAATGGCAGCGCGGCGGATTTCGGTGGCCCGAAGACGATCGTGGCCCAGTTTCCGGCCAGCAGGAGATACGGCACCAGAGCGGACGTCGAGCGAGCCAAGCCGCTCCTTCTCGCGCAGCAGCAGTTCGGTAATCAGATATGCGCTGAGGACGAAGAAGAGATCGACCCCGAACGAACCGCCGAGCGTGACGCCGGCGACCGCCTGAGCCACCCATTGCGGCAGCCTCGTGTGCGCGAACCCCGACTGGTAGTAGAGCGTGTGATAGACGAACACGCCCAGAAATGCGAAGAAGCGCACCAGGTCCAACTCGGGGCGGTAAAAGGAGCCGCGCTGCCTGCCCGGCCCGGTGGCCGAAATCGGTGACGGAACTTCACGTTGCGCGTCCCGCTGCGGGTTCAGCCCGAATGTGTCGAGGTGCATGATTCTACCGACCACCGTCCGGATGGCGTACGGATCGCAGGGATCATCGTTGGGGGTGAGACGCCCGCCACGGCGGCGCGTCACGTTGTTGTTAGCTTTCGCGCAATTGTAGTCCCCGACACACGCGCTGAACACAACGGCAGACGGCGCCACTGACATAACGGGTTTTCTGACAGGTTCATGACAGGAATACTGACACGCCTCGCTGCAGCCAAAGGCTCCCTGCGGATCGGATCCGTCAGCCTGCCGTGGAGCTTCGTTCGTTACGTCTGCGTCGGCGTCATCAACACGGCAGTTGGATTGTCCGTCATCTATCTCGGGATCTACGCGTTGGCACTCGACGACGTCCCCGCGAATATCGGCGGTTACCTGGTCGGCACGCTGTGCAGCTTCATGCTCAATCGCTCTTGGACGTTCTCGAGTCGCGGCGCGCCCGCCGCCCAACTGGCGAAATTCCTGACCGTGATGTTAGGTGCGTATCTTCTGCAGATCGCCAGCGTGATGATCATGATCAAGGTGTTGGGTTACAACCGGTACCTCGCGCACGCGTTGGGGACTGTTCCCTACACGCTCGCGGGTTATCTGGGCAGCCGCTACTTCGCCTTTCGCGATGCCGCGGCGATCCCGCGCCCGGAAAAACCAGGCTCGCCGTAGGCCCGTCCGCGGTAGTCGATAATCGCCCGCCCGCGAATGCGGCAGCCGTCGCAGTTTCGGGATTCACGGCGTGACGCACGGCCGACAGAATTCACAGTTCAGTCATTTGCACCGCGGGAACTCGCCGGCGATCGGAGCCGTTGATGCATCTCATGTCGGAGTCTCGCGACACGTTCAGTCTTCGCGGGTCTGCCCCTACAATGGTCGCAATACAAAGTTCAATTCGCGCCCAGGAGCACAAGATGTCCGACCACCGCCGCAACCCGATCGCCGTCCAAGGCTTCATGACAGCCCTATGCCTGACGGTGCTCGCCGGCTGCGGAGGAGGAACGACAGGTTCGGCTTCAGCGCAGTCCGCCTCGGACTCCGGGCAGACCTCGACCACGGCACCCTCGACGCCATCGACTCCCTCGACGCCGTCAACCCCATCGACCCCGTCGACTCCCTCGACGCCATCGACACCGTCGAACCCTACGACACCATCGAACCCATCGGCTCCGGCGATGCCGTCCACACCCGCGCCGGCGAATGCCGTGAACGCGCCGGCCGGCGCGTTGCCCACGGGCGCGAATTTCAAGTTCACCACGGCGTCGGCATTGAGCGGCGTGATGATGGTTCAGAACCGGGATAGCGTCGTCATTCAAGTACCGGCGGTCCCGAACGCCAGGGACTTCCGCGTTCTCGTGCAGCCGACCTCGGTCACCGCAAACTCCAACGGCACTGAATCCGTCGCCGGTGGAACCCAGTTCTGCGCAGGCATTCCGCAGCATCAGGCCCGCACGCGCTTCGTCGCCGACAACGTCACGCTGTTTCCGTATTACTTCTTCTCGAACTCCGGCAAGGACAGCCCGACCAACGAGTCGCCCCCGAACTTTTACGGGCCACCGCCGGGCGCCTGGAGCTTTTTCGATCTCGACACCCCGCCGAGCCTGCAGATCGAAGTCACCGGAGTCACTGCGAACCAGACCGTGACGGTCGAGGCCCTGGACCGGCTCTGCCCGTTCCCCGGCATGATCGGCCGGACCCATGCGGACATCCTGCTGTCGCACGACGTGGGAGATAACAACAATCCGGGCAATCCCTGGATCGACGCCTCGGCGCTCACTACCTTCCCGATCGTCACCGAGTCCGAAGTCATCGCGAAGTACGGCAGCCTGATCGTCAATGGACAGGGTTGGGCGGGCGGCCCGAACGTACAGGCCAATCCCCCGTTGCAGCCCCCGTTCGCGCAGCCGGCACCCGTCAATCCGCCTATGGTCCTCGCACGGGCGGCGGTCACAGTCTCGCCGCTTGCCAGTCCGCCGGCGCCTCCGGCGGGCTTCTTCGATGACTTCTCGAACGCGAGCGACACATTCGCCTCCCTGCCGATCCCGAACTGGAAATATCCCCGCGACCACGCTGGCGAGAAGATTCTGCAGAACTCGAAGTGGACCGTTTACGCCAACGGGTACACCTGCTGCACACCGACCGCCGCCGACAGCAACTACGGCTACGCCGACGCGTATGTCGAGAACGGCGCGATGAACACGATGATCAGCGACTGGTCCCAGGGCGTGTTTGCAGAGATATCGATGTTTCCGCGCAAAGCGGCCCATCTCAATGGGAGTTCGTACCTGCACGTGACGTATGAGGTGCCCTCCTTTGCGACCGCCCGACGCTATTGGGTGGTGTCGCTGTGCGGGTCCAGTACCGCCGGTGGGACCCTCGACAGCACCGGCACCCTCAAGGAGCAGGTCGTTCACTCGATATTCTTCTACCTCAACACAGGCGCGAGCCCGAGCACCGCAGGCTGGAACTGCCTGCAGGTCTTCAACCGCGAGGGCAATGCGCATGCCTTCTCCAACTGGGAAAGCATGCACAACCTCCAGGGCGGCCGCCCGCCGGTGCCGGCCAATGGCGGCCTGTACGATCTGAAGGACTACATCTACAACAGCATTCCGAGCATCGCCGACCCGACCAAGGTTGCCGCCTACACTGTGCATCCCGAGAGCGACGTGGTCGTGATGATCAACAAGCCCATTCCCGCGGCCGGCCTGCCTGAGGTTTTGGGAACGAACGACCAGGTCGTCTCTGGGACGTACCCCAGCGCGGTCAACGTCTCGCCGAATCAGCTCGACAATCCGAACGGCGAGATCGCCTGGTTCTACCAGGTCGATGCGAACGGGAACCCGATTGCGCCCATCCTCGACGATCAGCAATTGGTCTCCCCGCGGACGAAATACGATCTCTACATCCGCAACAACCGCCTCATCATGTACGTCAACGGGAAGGCGCGGCTCTGCAACGACTTCACGACACCGACGACGATGCTGAACATCGCCGACGCCGCGGTCGGCTTCCACGACGTCCTGTACCACTCCTCAGGCGAGTTCACCGAACGCTTCGTCGATCCGGATCGAGGTGGCGCGTACCACTACCGCTACAACTCACCGTGGGTCGATAAGCGCACCTGGGACAATATCGGGTTCGAGGAGAACGTCGCGGCGCCCAGTGACTTCAATCCGGCGACCTGCTTCGCGCACACCAGTCTTGGCGCCGAGAATAATGAGCCGTGACCGAAAAACGCTCAGCCTCAGCCTCGTCCTTGCGCTGGCAGTCGCTTCGGCCAGCGTCCTTGCACTGACAGTCGATTCGGGGCGAGCGGCGGAAGGCGCGGCAGCGGCATCCACCGCTGCCCCGTGTCCGCCGCACCTTGCCTTCCTCAAATCCGCCTGCGGGAAGTGGCGCGCCTCCGTTCTGCCGGAACACCTTCCGCCCTCCCGCAACAACTCGGTAGCGGACAGCGAGGTCGCAGCCTCGTTGGGCATGCGGATCTTCTACGACAATCGCTTCTCCAAAGCCGGTAGCGGCATTGCCTGCGTGAGCTGTCACGATCCCGAGCACACGTTCGCCGAGAAGAAGGCGCGTTCCAACACTCTCAAGGAAGTGTCGCGAAATGCCCCGGATCTCATTGATGCTGCATGGTATTCGCGTACTCACTTCTGGGACGGCAAGGTCGCCGACCTCTGGGCGGCGCCGCTGTTTACGTTCGAGCAGCCCGATGAGATGGGATCGACCCGGCTGCGAGTGGCGCATCAGGCAACGACCATCTACAAGATCCGCTACGAGAAGGCCTTCGGCTCAGCGCCGGACCTGAGCGACACGAAGCGCTTTCCAGCCGACGGTAAGCCCGGCATGCCCGAGTTCGACTCGATGTCGATGAGCGACAAGGCTCTGGTCAACGGCGTCTACGCGAACGTTGGCAAGGCTCTCGAGGCCTACATTCGCAAGCTGGCCGCGGGCCGCTCGCGTTTTGATGACTTCATCAACGGAACGGCGAAAGCGCTCACGAGCGACGCGCAGCGCGGAATGGTCGCTTTCACGCGCCATGGATGCGGCACCTGTCATTCAGGGCCGACCTTCAGCGACGAGCGCTTCCACGATCTGGGCATTCCACCGGCGCCGGGACAGCCGCAGGAAGCGGCCCGCGCCTTTCGAACGCCGACGCTGCGCAACGTGGCGCTCACGAATCCCTACGGACATAACGGAGCGTTCGATACGCTCGAGGGCGCAATTGATGCGCATGCACGGGTTCTGTCAAAGCAGCCCGCGCTGGATTCCCAGGAAAAACACGACATAGTCGAGTTTCTGCGCGCGCTGAGCGGCAGGCCGCCCCAGCCGCCGTGGAACTATTGGCCGGGTGGTTGATTGTCCGCAGAGTCGGCACGCTGCGGTAATCCCGTGGTATCCGCCGAGCAATTCACAGTTCATCCGATCCGACAACACGATCTCCCGGATTATGCAGCGTTTGGTCTGCATCAATGTCGGGCGACCGCGACAGCTTGGCATGTAGCGTGTGTCCCGTATGATCGCCTCACGTTGAATTGATGTTCCAGGAGCCGAGCGAATGATGTTCGAAGACCGCACCCAACTGTTCGCCATCCGCGGCTTCGTGATAGCGGTCGGCCTCGCGTTGCTCGCAGGCTGCAACAACGGGGAGAACTCGGATTCCACGCCGACCGCTCAGTCCGCGACGTCCGACCCGAGCACCGGGACAGACCCAACTTCGACGGTACACCCGGGCGCCCCGTCGGTACCCGTCGGCGTTTCGGCGAGCGCAGGCGTTGCGCAGGCGAGCCTCACTTGGTCTGCCAGCACGGACGCAACCAGCTATCATGTGAAGCGCTCCACGGCCAATGGCGGACCGTACACGCAGATCTCGGCGCCTACCTCCACGTCTTACACCGACGCTTCGGTTACAGGCGGTATGACATATTATTACGTGGTCTCGGCGGTCGACACGGCCGGAGAAAGCGCAAACTCCGCGCAGGTCAGCGCAATCCCGACGGCTGCGGGCAGTGCCACCGCAATCCCCGCGACCCCCACCGGCCTTGCTGCAACGGGCGGTAGTGCGCAAGTGACCCTCGCGTGGTCGGCGAGCGGTGGCGCCAGTAGCTACCACGTAAAGCGTTCCACGACGAGCGGCAGCGGCTACGCGCAGATCGCAGCGCCCGCCTCCTCGGCCTACACGGACACGTCGGTCACCGCCGGTATGACCTATTATTATGTCGTCTCGGCTCAGGCCACCGCCGGCGAGAGCTCGAACTCGGCGCAGGCGAGCGCGGTTCCCACCGCCCCTACGCCCCCTCCTTCGGTTTTCGGGAACTGGATCAGTGTGACGCCGGCGGCCGTGAACCTGACCGCCCAGCTCGATTGCAGCAACTTCGGCGTGGAGAGCGTGCAGGTCGATTCGGCCAACCCGTCGAACTTCTACTTTTTGGGGTATTGCCAGGGAATCTGGAAGTCCACGGACTACGGCCAGACTTGGACGGGCCCCATCAACGCCTCATCGCCCGCGCACGATTGCGCCGGCTGGCTCACCGTCGCTCCGACGGGTAGTGGCAAGACTCCGATCCTCTACCAGTCGTGCATTCGCGGCGCGACCGGCTTCTGGAAGTCCACCGACGGCGGGGTGACGTGGTCACAGCAGAATCTCACTCCGTTGCCCTCGAATCGGCAGGACGTCTATCCCGCGTCCGTCGATCCGTACAACACCAATCACATCCTGTTGCCCGGGCACGAGCAGAACTACCTCATCCAGAGCAAGGACGGCGGGTCGACGTGGAGCAACGTCACGATGGCCGGCGGGATGATGGAGAACGGGGGCAGCGGCTTCATCTTCTTCATCAACACTGGCAATGCAACGACCACCGCCAACACGTGGCTGTGGATCGCCCAGGCCTCCGGTGGTAATTACGGGACTTGGCGCACGACCGACGGCGGCGCCACCTGGAAGCGAGTGGATCTGAACGAGCACAACCACGGTGCTTCGCAGATCTATCAGCCGGATACCAGCGGCGTTGTGTACATGGCCGGTGTCTACTCTGCCCTCGGCTGGGGCGTGCTCCGCAGTAACGACTACGGTGCGACGTGGAGCCACGTCGGTATCACTCAGAACGAAAGCGTTGTCGCAGGCACGAGCAAGAACGTCTACGCCATGTATGGCTGGTCCGTCGGCCTCGGCAGCGTGTTGAACCCGGGCTTCCAAGTCGGCGCTCAGCCGGGCACTGGCACCTGGACCACGCCCGCTACGCCTGGCGGCATGACCCAAGGCCCGTCAAATATCGTCGTCTCCAATGACGGCACTCACAACATCCTGATCGGTGCGATGGATGGCGCGGGAGTCTGGCGCTATGTCGAACCGTAGGCTTCGTTGATCGGTGCGCTCGCGCCGGCTATGACTTACCATAGCCGGCGTGCATCCCTCGCTCGGCGCGTCTTCTAGTATCTGCCTTAGCCCATTGCGCTTTACCTGGATTGCGACGGTTACGGCTGCGATCGCATCGCCGTTGCCGAGCGCACAGGCTTCTGACGTCGTCGCCCATCCCACGTTCAACGCCGAGATCGCGCCGATTCTTGCGCGTCACTGCATTCGCTGCCACAGCGAAGGCGGCAGCATGCCCCGCCTGCCTCTGACCTCCTACGAGGCTGTCAGAGCCGCGGCTTCGGCAGTACGTGATCAGGTCGCAAGCCGCACAATGCCGCCCTGGTTTGCGGACCCTGAGCACAGCGTCGATTTCCGCAACGATCCCAGGCTCTCCGCGACGCAGATCGACACTCTGTTGACGTGGGTCAAGGAGGGGGCGCCTCGCGGCCAGGGCGCCGACCCCCGCTGGCCGGACTTGCCCCGCGGCTGGGCTCACCCGCAGGGACGTCAGCCGGACGCCGTTGTCAGGCTGCCCCGGGTCAAGCTGCCCGCCACCGGCGAGATTCCCTACGTTCGCCTGCTGATCAAGGTCACTGTGCCGGGTGACCAATGGATCGAGGGCCTGCAGGCTCTACCCGGCAACGCCGGAGTGGTTCACCACATGGGCATCACCGAAGTGACGCTGGCAGAGGGCGTGACTCCGCAAAACATGGCTCAGCTGGATGCGGTTGCCCGCCAGCTCGGCATGCCGAACGGTTCGCTTACGCGCCCGAAGCCGTCGATCGCGGACCCCTACGACCCGACCGTGTACGACATGTTGTCCCTGTACACGCCCGGGACCACTTTCGAGTCCTTCGCACCGCGGGCGGGCAAGCTACTGCGCGCCGGCGCTCAGCAATACATAAACTTCAACATTCACTATACGGTCACCGGCAAGCCCGAGACCGATCAGTCACGCCTGGGCCTGTGGTTCGCGGCGAAGCCCCCTGCGCAGCAGCTTTACCGAACGCCGATGTCGGGCCGCACGATCATTGCCAACCGGCGCGAGATCCTCACTGACGATCCCGGTACGAAGGCAGAAGGGACAGGTGTCGCGATTCCCCCGATAGCGCCTGGCGATCGAGATTACGAGCTGACGGGCGTGACGGCGCTGCTCGAGCCAATGACTGTCTACGCGTTGCAACCTCACGCTCACCTGCGCGCCAAGGCCTTTCGCTACACAGTGATCCTGCCGGATGGGCGCGAACGGACTTTGCTCAGCGTGCCGCAATACGATTTTCACTGGCAGTTGCGGTATGAGCTGAAAGAGCCAGTGCTCTTGCCCGCAGGAAGCAAGCTCGTCATCACGGGTACCTACGACAACTCCGAGCACAACGCGCATCTGTTGGCGGCGGCCGCCGCGGACCCCTCTCGCCGGTGCGGCCCGGACAAGGTCGTGGAGTTTCGGGACCAGAACCAGACTTGGGATGAGATGTTCAGCCCGATCGTGGAATACGCAGTGCCCCGGCCCGCCGAGGGCAGGCAGCCGGCCGTCGTCGCGTCCAGCCCCGTTAGGACGGCCCCGCTCGATCCGGCCATCGTGAATGAACCGGGCGTGCGGCTCGTGGCCACCGCCGGCTGTCTGATTCCTGATGCGGGCGGCTGGCGGCTGGCCCGAATCGGGCGTCTCGCCGACACGAGCACACAAGCCACTTCGAGCGCCGAGCGTTCCGAGCTCGCGAAGCTGCCAACTGGCGATCTCTCGGTGCGCTTGATCGGTGAACGTCCTTTCAACCCGGCGGGACACGCAGGCCAACTTGTGATGGCGAAAGGCGCTCTGATCAAAGACGGCAACGGCGTCCGTCTGAACGTCACCTCCCTGCAGAACTCGGGCCAGGCCTGTGCGCGGTGAACTGCAATGCCGCGTGCGTAGAACCGTACTGCGCCGCGCGGGACTGCTCCTCATCATGGTGATCGCGTGCACCGGAGCAGCACGTCCCGACGCACCGGCAGCATCCCAACCGGCGTTCAAACTCGCACCCTGGCCCCATGCGGTGCCTACACCGCAATTCGAGCTGCAGGACACCGACGGACATCTCCGAACTCCGGCGAGCTTCTCGGGTTCGGTTATGGTCATTTATTTTGGATTTCTCTCCTGCCCCGACCAATGCCCGGCGACGCTGCTCAAGCTGTCCCGCGTAATGAAACAGTTGGGGCAGACACGGCCGCCAGTGACAGTGCTCTTCGTCACGCTGGATCCGGAGCACGATTCGCCCGGGGCGCTCAAACAGTACGTTCGGGCGTTCGATCCGCGGTTCGTCGCGTTGACCGGCAACAGAGAGGCGGTGGACAGAGCGGCTGCAGCGTTCTTCGTGCAGCATGCCCGTGTGCGACTCGCCGACGGTAGCGAGACGATTGATCACTCAACGGGGCTGTTTCTGTTGGATGATCACGGCCGACTGCGAGCTGTCGGCTCGACTCAATCGAAGATCGACGATCTCACGCACGACCTCCGGGTGCTCACAGCGGCGGCGGGTTCCCCCGCCCGCTGACTCAATTCGGGGTGTACGTCCAGGTCAGGATGTTCTGCACCGCGGTATATCCGCCCGTCCCGCCGGTGAAGCCGACGTAGGCGGTGTTACCACCCACGGTCGCCGGAATGTTGATCGTCTCCGAGTCGGTGAAGCTGGCCGAGGTGACCTGGTCCGTGATCGTCAAGGTCAGCGTCGTCCCGTCGTACACCACGTGCGCGCTCATCGTGTCCCCGCTGTGCAGGTCCACGCCCGAGGGCGTCAGATTCACCGCTGGCATGGTCGGTGCGGCTCCATTGGTATAGAGGCCGATCGAGTCGGGACCCTCTCCCGCGCTGCTGAACACATCAAACTTCAGCGCCACACTCGAGCCGATTCCCTGATAGCCCAAACCGCTGCCCGCGGTGCCCACAACCCCCGGCCCCACGTTCTGGATGGTGAAAGTGAAGCCATCGGCGCTCGTTGCACCTGGCGCATTGAGCTGGAAAGTGAAATCACTGGTGAAGCGCTGCACGTTCACTGGCGTGCTGTACCACGCGGACCGTCCTTCGACGTTACCCCCGTCGGTCAACACCAGCGCGCCACCCGATACAGTCGCGCCGCCATTGAAGCCCAGGCCGGAAGTCGTAAACCCGCTCGGATAGCTCGGTGTGGAGCCCGTGTCGCCACCGCCGGTGTTGATCGTGTAGGCAGCGGCGCCTACCGCACTGGTCGTATAGCCGCTCGCGGCCGCGATCGCCTTGAGCGTCTCCGTCGAGTTCACTGCAATCGGCGTCGAATAGACGGCAGAGGCCGTCGTCGGAGTTGAACCGTCGGTTGTGTAGTAGATCGTCGCCCCGGCTGTCGTATCGCTCAGCGAGACACTCTGCGCAGAGGCATACGTCCCGGCTGCCGGAGTAAAGGCCGGCGTCGCCGCTGTGGGCAGCGTGATGTTGATCGTATATGTCCCACTCGCCACCGCACTGGTCGTGTAGCCGCTCGCGACGGCGATCGCTTTGATCGTCTGCGTCGAGCCCACTGCGATCGGTCCGGTATACAGACTCGAGGCCGTCGTCGGAGTTGAGCCGTCGGTCGTGTAGTAGATCGTCGCCCCGGTAGTCGTATCGCTAAGCGAGACGTTCTGCGCAGAGGTGTACGTCCCTCCTGCCGGAGTGAATGCTGGCGTCGCAGCCGGGCTCGTTCCAGCCCCAGCAGCGCTGCTGTACGTCCAGCTCAAAACTTTCTGCACGGCGGTGTATCCGCCCGTCCCACCGGTGAAGCCGACATAGGCGGTATTCCCGCCGACCGTCGCTGGTATGTTGATGGTCTCGGAGTTGGTGAAGGTAGCAGTGGTCACCTGATCGGTGACGGTCAGGGTCAATGTCGTCCCGTCGTACACCAGATGCGCGCTCATCGTGTCCCCGCTGTGCAGGTCCACGCCCGAGGACGACATGCTGACCGCCGGCATCGTCGGAGCGGCTCCGTTGGTGTAGAACCCAGTCGAATCCGGGCCCTCTCCGGAGCTGCTGAACAGGTCGAACTTGACCGCGATGCTGGTGCCGATCCCCTGATACCCCAGGCCTGCGCCGGCCGCTCCCAAAGCGCCCAGGCCGACGTTCTGCAGGGTAAACGTAAAGCCATCCGCGGTGTTTGCACCCGCAGCAGTCAGCTGGAACGTGAAATCGGTTGTGAACTGCTGCACGTTCACCGGCGTGCTGTACCAGGCCGCGCGGCCCTCCACGTTGCCGCCGTCAGTCAACACCAGCGCGGCACCCGATACCGTCGCCCCGCCATTCAACCCTAGGCCGCCAGTCGTGAAGCCACTCGGATAGCTTGGGGTGGAACCGGGTCCGCCACCGCCGGCGATGATCGTGTACGCAGCGGTTCCTACCGCACTGTTCGCGTAGCCGCTGGCCGCCGCGATCGCCTTGATCGTCTGCGTCGAGCTCACCGTGATAGACCCGGTGTAGACCGTTGAAGCGGTGCTGGGGGTACTTCCGTCAATGGTGTAGTAGATCGTCGCCCCGGGGGTCAAGTCGCTTAGCGCGACATTCTGCGTCGAACCATACGCCCCCGCAGACGGTGTGAAGGTCGGGGTCACCGCCTTGGGCAGTGTGATGTTGATGGTGTACTTCGCGCTCGCCACCGCACTCGTCGTGAAGCCGCTGGCCGTCGCGATTGCCTTGATCGTCTGCGTCGAGCCCACCGCAATTGGCCCGGTGTAAACCGCAGACAACGTGGTGGGCGTGGTCCCATCGGTCGTGTAGTAGATCGACGCCCCGGGAGAGGTATCGCTCAGTGTGACACTCTGCGCCGAGGTGTAAGTCCCCGCCGCCGGGGCAAAGGTCGGGGTCGCCGCCTTAGGCAGCGTGATGGTGTACGCGGCGCTAGCGACAGCGCTCGTCGTGTAGCCGCTGGCCGTCGCGATCGCTTTGATCGTCTGCGTCGAACCCACCGTGATCGGCGTCGAATAGACCGCCGAAGCCGTCGTCGGAGTTGTGCCGTTGGTGGTGTAGTAGATCGTCGCCCCGGGTGTCGTATCGCTCAGCGTGACACTCAGCGCCGCGGTATAAGCACCCGCCGCCGGATCGAATGTCGGGGTCGCCGCCTTGGGCAATGTGATGTTGATGGTGTACTTCGCGCTAGCCACCGCGCTCGTCGTGTAGCCGCTGGCCGTCGCGATCGCCTTGATCGTCTGTGTCGAGCCCACCGCAATCGGCGCGGTGTAAACCGCAGACGACGTGGTGGGCGTGGTCCCATCGGTCGTGTAGTTGATCGTCGCCCCGGGGGTCGCGTCGCTCAGCGTGACACTCTGCGCGGAGGTGTAGGTGCCCGCCGCCGGGGTGAACGTCGGGGTCGCCGCTGTGGGCAGCCCGGTATTGATGGTGTAGGTCGCACTCGCCACCGCGCTCGTCGTGTAGCCGCTGGCCGTCGCGATCGCCTTGATCGTCTGCGTCGAGCTCACTGCAATCGCTCCGGCATAGACCGGAGAGGCAGGCGTCGGAGATGAGCCGTCAGCGGTGTAGTAGATCGTCGCCCCGGGGGTCGCGTCGCTCAGCGAGACACTCTGTGCCGAGGTATACGTCCCGCCTGCCGGAGTGAAGGTCGGAGTCGCGGCCAGCGTCGGTCCGGAGCCGGAAGAGCTGTACGTCCAACTCAGGATCTGCTGCACGGCGGTGTACCCACCCGTCCCACCGGTGAAGCCGACATACGCGGTGTTGCCACCGACGGTCGCCGGTATGTTGATCGCCGTGGAAGTGGTGAAGCTGGCGGTAGTCACCTGATCGGTGATCGTCAGGGTCAGCGTCGTCCCGTCGTACACCAGGTGCGCGCTCATCGTGTCCCCGCTGTGCAGGTCCACGCCCGAGGACGACATGCTTACCGCCGGCATCTCCGGCGTCGCTCCGTTCGTGTAGAACCCGGTCGAATCCGGGCCCTCTCCGGAGCCGCTGAACAGGTCGAACTTGACCGCGACGCTCGTACCGACTCCCTGATATCCCAATCCACCACCGGCGGCCCCGAGGGCGCCCAGACCCACGTTCTGGAGAGTGAACGTGAAGCCATCCGCGGTATTTGCACCCGGTGCAGTCAACTGGAAGGTGAAATCGGTTGTGAACTGCTGCACGTTCACGGGTGTAGTGTACCAAGCCGCACGGCCCTCCACGTTGCCCCCGTCGGTCAACACCAGAGCGCCTCCCGAAACGCTCGCGCCGCCATTGAAGCCCAGCCCGTCCGTCGTGAACCCGCTCGGATAGCTCGGGGTGGAACCGCTGCCACCACCGCCGGTGTTGATCGTATAGGCAGCGGAGCCCACCGCACTCGTTGTATAGCCGCTCGCTACCGCGATCGCCTTCAGCGTCTGCGTCGAGCCCACCGCAATCGGTGCCGAGTAGACAGCCGAGGTTGTCGTCGGAGCTGAGCCGTCGGTCGTGTAGTAGATCGTCGCCCCGGGTGTCGTATCGCTCAGCGAGACGCTCTGTGCCGAGGTGTACGTCCCGCCTGCCGGAGTGAACGTCGGCGTCGCGGCTGTGGGCAGCGTGGTATTGATGGTGTACGTCGCACTCGCCACCGCGCTAGTCGTGAAGCCGCTGGCCGCCGCGATCGCCTTGATCGTTGTCGTTGAGCTCACTGCAATCGCTCCGGCATAGACCGGGGATGCAGTCGTTGGAGTTGAGCCGTCAGTGGTGTAGTAGATCGTCGCCCCGGAGGTCGTGTCGCTCAGCGAGACACTCTGTGCCGAGGTGTACGTCCCACCCGCCGGAGTGAACGTCGGGGTCGCAGCCGGGGTCGGTCCGGAGCCAGCGGAGCTGCTGTACGTCCAGCTCAGGATCTGCTGCACGGCGGTATATCCGCCCGTCCCACCAGTGAAGCCGACATAGGCGGTATTCCCGCCGACCGTCGCCGGTATGTCGATCGTCGTGGAAGTGGTGAAGCTGGCGGTAGTCACCTGATCGGTGATCGTCAGGGTCAGCGTCGTCCCGTCGTACACCAGGTGCGCGCTCATCGTGTCCCCACTGTGCAGGTCCACGCCCGAGGACGACATGCTCACCGCCGGCGTCGTCGGAGAGGCTCCGTTAGTGTAGAACCCGGTCGAATCCGGGCCCTCCCCTGCGCTGCTGAACAGGTCGAACTTGGCCGCGAGGCTCGTGCCGATCCCCTGATATCCCAGCCCGCCACCAGCGTCTCCCAAAGCGCCCAGGCCGACGTTCTGGAGGGTGAACGTGAAGCCATCCGCGGTATTTGCACCCGGTGCGGTCAGTTGGAACGTGAAATCAGTTGTGAACTGCTGCACGTTCACGGGTGTGGTGTACCAGGCCGAACGGCCCTCTACGTTGCCCCCGTCGGTCAACACCAGAGCGCCCCCCGAAACGCTCGCGCCGCCATTGAAGCCCAGCCCGGAGGTCGTGAACCCACTCGGATAGCTCGGCGTGGAACCCGTGCCGCCACCACCGGTGTTGATGGTGTAGGCAGCCGTGGCAACCGCGCTATTGGTGTAACCACTCTTGGCCGCGATTGCCTTCAAAGTCCCGGAAGCGCTGACTGAAATAGCTCCGGAGTAGACCGTGGAAGCGGTCGTCGGAGTCGATCCGTCAGTGGTGTAGTAAATCGTCGCCCCAACGGTCGCGTCGCTGACCGTGACACTCTGTGCCGAGGAATACGCTCCCCCCGCAGGATTGAACGTTGGAGTGGCAGCCACCGGCTGCGATCCAATGGTGTACGTCGCACTCGCGACCAAGCTGGAGGCATAACCACTGGCAGCCGCGACGGCTTTGATCGTCGTCGTCGAACTCACCGGAATCGCTCCGGCGTAGACCGGGGAAGCGGTCGTCGGAATCGATCCGTCAGTGGTGTAGTAGATCGTCGCCCCGCTGGTGGAATCACTCAGCGTGACGCTCTGGGGGGAGCTATATGTCCCTCCGGCTGGCGTGAAGGCGGGGGTCGCGGCCCGCGACTGCGTGTAAGTCGCCGAAGCCTGCGAACTGGTCAATAGACTCGGCGAGGTCGCGATCGCATTGATCGTCAGGGTGGAGGTGACCGTTATGGGTCCCGCGTAGATGTTCGACGACGTTGTCGCCGCCGACCCGTCCGTCGTGTAGTAGATGGTGCTACTAGGAGTCCCGTCCGTGATGGTGACGCTCAGAGAGCCCGTGAACGACTGGGAGGTGGGACTGATCGACGGTACCGCGGTCTGTGTGGCTCCACTGAGCAACCCGTAGACGTCGAGCTGGTTCGCGGTGCCTACGTAAACCTTGCCGTTCGCAATGGTCGGCACGGTGAACTTTACGGCCGGCCCCGCGGCGTCCCGAGCCGCATTCGTGGCGCTCGAATAGAGAGTGCTGGCGACGTTGCTGGCATCGTGGGCCGACAGGATCGCCGGTCCCTTATCGGCGTAACCCGATGAATCGATGGCCCAGGCAATTCCCTGGGTATTGCCGTTCGCGGAGATCGAGGGAGTCGCGCCGGGGAAGTCGAAGGCTTCCAGAGACTTGGTCGGGGTCAGCGTGAGCAGTCCGTTCACCAGCGGGAAGGACTTCATGTGGTCCCCCGTCGCGGCGTAATAGACGTGACCGTTCCAATAGGCCGGTGAGCTATAAACCCCTGAGAGAGAGCTGTCGGAGGACTGCACTGCCTGGTCGGTGGTGTGGTATCCACCCAGGTTGTCGCGGTCCAGCAGGTACAGCGTGCCGCTCTTGCCGGCCTGGACCAACAGATTGGGGTGGGCTCCCGGTTGGGGCGGGAGAATCATCAATCCGCCTGCGGCCACATCGACGTCCTGGGCCTCCAGTTGGGCCTGGTCGCTCGGCGTGAAATCGTCGACCACGGTCGGCGCGCCGTTCGTCAGGTCCAAGGTGATGATGCTATCGCCGAAGTTCATCGTGCCGTCGTAGGGCGCGGTGGCGTTGAATCCCCCGTTACCGGTCGGCGCGAACATTCGGCCGTAGGGATGACCCACCGGATCCAGCTGATCAGCCGCGAGTCCCGTTCCGGACATCCAGATACCGCCACCGAAGTCGTTCGGCGTGGCGCAGAAAACGCCCACCTGGCTCAGCGTGGTGGCGTTGTAGGCCAGCACCCACCCGTGCCAGGGATTCGTGTCTATGTGCCCGGCAAAGCCGATGTAAACCACGCCATTGAGCAACAGCAGCCCGGGACGCTGGTTCTCACGCAGTGGGAGCGGAAGGAACGGAACCATTCCTCCTTGAGACCCCACGCCCGTTCCAGGAACACTGGCGTTCATGTTCACGGGGCTTCCGGCCTTTTCCGCGCCGGTCGTGACATCCAGGGCGTGAAGGCGCTCGAATTCCGTTCCTCCCACGATGGTCTTGCTGACCACGTAGAGTGTGCCTGTGGCGGCATCGATCACCGGCGTGCCGGTGATCCCGATCTCCGGATTGATATCCCCGTTGCCCTGCCCGGTAGTCTCGCCTGGCGTCGCACCGTGGGCGGCGGTGAGCATCGACGCTTTCCACAGCGGCGCGGAATTCGCACCGCTGGTGCTGTCAGCGTCGAAGGCATAAACCGAATCATGCTCGGTCGCCACGAACACGACGTTGTGGACCGCACCGTTGACCGTGACGCCCGAGAGATACAACGGCTGGGCATAGATGTAGCCGTCAACCGGTTGCGCGAACAACTTGCCGAACTGCGTCGCGTTGACGTTCGCCAGTGTGAGAGTGGTCTCGTTGACGTTTTGCCCGGTGCGACTGATGTCGTTGCGCGCCGTTGTCACGTTGACCTGCGCGTACGCGAGCAACGATGCGAACAGTCCAACTGCGAGGCCAGAGAAGACCCTTAACGTCCGCATCGTCGCGCCGTTCCCGCGATCTCGCATGAAATGTCTCCCTGGAGCTCTGGTTCTTGATTGTTTGTCTTAACGGGATTAAGACCGCGGCGACTATAGCGAAGTGAATACGCTAAGTCACATAACACGCACCCCCGAGTCAGCGGCTGTTCGCCCGTTCGACCAGACAACCTCTACCCGCACGACATGACATGCGCAATCGCAGTGCAGCTAGCCCCAGATCCCGGGTGAGTTGCACCTTGGGAGTGCCCCGGTTCAGCGGTCGTTCAGCGAGTAAAGGGTTTCGCGCTCAGTAACGCGTGGAACGCGACGCCGTTCCGCGGATCGTCAGGGAGCGGGGGCGCGAAACACGACGCGGAGGTTGAGCCAGAAGTTGCACAGGAATGCAGTGCCCACTCCGGCGAGCTTGGCCAGAACCGGAGCCATACCGAGATACGAAGTGCCAGCCAGGGTCACCGAGACGTTGACCAGCAGGCCACCCACCGCCGCCACGAAGAACAGGCCGAACCCCCGTACCGTAGGCACCCGGTGGAAGACGAAACGACTGGTCAAGAGATAGTTGACCACGGTCGCCAGGCAGAAGCTCGTCACAGCCGCTACCGCGATCGGAATCGGGGTCAGGCACAGCAGGGCGAAGCCACCCACGTCCACGACGGCGGCCGCGCCTGCCGTGAAGAAATAGCGGAGCAACTTCAGCTGCAGGCCTCTCATCCCAATAGATCGGCGGCCGAAAACACCGCAGCGTCGTACCGATCGAACGTCTGCCAGCCCTCGATGGGCTTGCGGGAGCGGATCAGAGAGCCGGCTCCGGCGGCCTGTGCCGCCAGGCCGTCCCGCTCGGGACGGTCGCCTATCAGAAGTGTCTCGGCGGGCCGCGCCGCCATCCGGGACATCAGGACCTGCAGTCCGCGCGGGTGGGGCTTGAGCACTCTGACATCCCGGTCCCCGGCACAGACGATATCGTCCGCCTCGAGCCCGAGTGCCTCGAGTTTTGCGCTGGCGGGATAGTCGGAAAAAATGCCGATCCTCTTGCCCCGTTTGCGTAAGCCGCGAAACAGTTCGGGTAGGCCGGGATAGCGGTACCGGATGAGGTGGCGGAGCGGTCGTCGCTCGAGCCACTCCCCTGCCATGGATTGTACTTGCGCCTCGGTG
Source organism: Steroidobacteraceae bacterium (assembly GCA_036499585.1). Taxonomy (GTDB): domain Bacteria; phylum Pseudomonadota; class Gammaproteobacteria; order Steroidobacterales; family Steroidobacteraceae; genus 13-2-20CM-66-19. The sequence goes on along the minus strand of DASYDM010000066.1, from coordinate 162,938 downwards.
CAGCCTACGAGTGCGGCGGTTCGAGAGGTGAGCTCACGCTCGAAATCCTCATGGAGCGACTCTCCGAGCTCTTCTCTGATTCGGCGATAGGCACGCAGCACGCGGATGAAATCAACGGCGCGACTGCGAATGGACGCAAGCAGCATTTCCCGCAGCATGCACAAACGCAGCCCACGCTGATCGTACAGCGTACCGTCGACGTCGAAGACGACCAGCCGAATCTCGTCCCAGTTCGGCGCGCAGTTGACCGCGCTCGGACTCACTGCAACGTGATGTATCGCTGACCGGAGAACACGGACAGCAGTGGCATATCGACATAGGTTGCCACTACGAACAGCGCGCCGAGGATGACAACCAGTGCGATCAGCTTGGGCTCGCGGAAGAGCTTCTCCGGGTTCTGGGCCGACGAGGCAGGCTTGGTGGACAGCGCCAGGTAGTAGCCGAAGAGTGCAATGACGGGCGGCACGACGATCAGGTACTCGACCCGGTACTTGATCAGGAAGATGGCGAGGAAGAACGTTGCGAGCAGCCCGTATACGAAGCACGAGATGTTCAGCGACACTTCGGAGTACCCGGCAAAGCTGGCGCGATAGCGAATGAGGAGATCTGCGCCGTGCGAGGCGACGATCTCACGGTACTCGGAGTAGCGTTTCGCGGCCATCAGGAACGCGCCGCCGCACCAATATGCCAGGATGATCGACGATGGCGGCAACGTAGTCGGATCGACCATCGCCCAGCCGATCATCAACCGCAGCGGATTGTTTACGGATTCGGAAATGACGTCGAGGTACGCCTTATCCTTAGTGCGGATCGGAGGAACGTTGTACACGATTCCTTGCAACGCAAACACGCACGCGACCACCAACATCGTCGGGCTGCCCAGCCAGGCACAACCCAGCCCGATGACCATGAAGGCCGCCCATTCCAACTTGACGAACGTACCGCGCAGATCGCGTTCCACGGCCCGGCGACGGGATTTCGTGGGGTGGTACTTGTCGAATTCGCGGTCCAGGTACTCGTTGATCACGTAGTTGGCGGAGGCGATACAAATCGCCGTGATCAGTCCGAGGACGGCCTGGGTCAGCGGGAAATGCGCCGGCCCGCCTCGCAGGAGGTAGGCCAGGACGATGCCCGGCACGATGAAAATGTGCTTGGTGAAGTGATCGAAGCGCGCCAGAGCCAGATAGTCGCGCAGCGTTCCGATCGGTTTTGCCGTTGTCTCGTCGAGGACGTTCATCGGACCGGCTGCCATTCCAATCTCCCGGCGCTTTGGTGTTATGTTGGTTCGTAAGTCCGGCTCGACGTCTATGCGTCGATGCCTCAACTTTCGCGCAGGTGCGGAAAGCTTGCCAGGCACTCGAGGTCCCGGAAGGACCGCCAAACCATAGCAGCACCCAATGTAGGTTGCCACCCGTATCCGGCCGCGTGTGGCTCAGAGTGTGACGCGGTGCCGGAAATCACCCTAATCCCACCAGGTGTCGGGAGCGGGGCGACCCTCCAGAGAGGCCTCCACCGCCGATCTCGCCGTAGCGGTGAACTTCTCCAGAGTGTGGTGCTTCTCGACCCATGCGCGCGCATTGCGCCCCATCTGCCGAGCTCGCTCCGGCTCGTTCCAGAGTGAAAGGATGGCCTTGCGTAGAGCGGCCGAGTCCCCGACAGGTACGTAGAGTCCGGTCTCGCCCTCCTGAATGACATCCACCTGTCCCCGGGTTCGGGAGCAGATGACGGCCTTCCCCATTGCCATCGCCTCGAGAATGACCGTCACTCCATTGTCGGTGTCCGAGTGCATGAGCGGGACCACTACGAATCGCGAGCGTGCATACAGCTTGCGCAGCTCGGGCAGCGGCATTCGACCCTTGGTGACAAGGTCATCGGCCTGCGAAACAATGTCGCCGATCGGGACGCGACGGTCGTTCAGAAGGCGAAACCGGCCGGGGATGCGCACGTGATCGGTCGCAATGTGACACCGCAGCCGCGTTCCTCGGATCGCCTCCAAAAGCGTCGTGTAGTCGCGCATTTCCGCGCCGACCGCACAGATCAGATCCTCTTCGGCCTGACCTTCGGTCTGACGCTGACTATAGAAGAGCTGGTCCACATAGTGCCGGATCAGATACACGCGCTCCGGCGGAAAGCCGATTCTGTCGATCAGTGCCTGCCGCTGCACCGTGCTCCAGGTTACGACGGAATGGAGGTGCTTCTTGAGCAGGTTGAGCGGCACCCGGATGTTGGCCTTCTCGAATTGATACATCATCGCAATGTGCGGCTTGCTCGAGCCCGCGAGCTGCTGCTGCACGAGTGTCGCGAGGGACAGCTTCTCGCCCCACGTCACGACCGCGTCGTACTCGGCCTTGTGGCGTTGGACCTCGCGCGCCATGCGCCACCATTCCGGCCCCCTGGATGACTGCGTGCCGTTCAGGATCGACTCGTCCCAGGCGGGAGAGAAAGCCTCCTCAAAGAGGTAGGAGCGCAGAGCGGTTCTGCCACTTGGATCGCGGGCGGTCGCGGAATTCGGGCCACGCGAAAACGCAAGTGCAATTCGATGCATCCGTCAGCTCTCCTCAAAACACGCCTGTTATAAGCCAAACAATAGGATACAGCTTATTCTTGACAATTTGGCTCAGCATATGATACCATCACAATGCAAGCGCATCGCTTTCGACCCTCGTCCCGTATCGGTGCCTCGGCCCGGATCAATCCGACGTGCATCACAGCCGAACCGATGGCCGTGAGCTATATAGACGAAAAGAAAGGTCGGCGCAGCTCCCGCGAGCTGCAGATTCGGCATGGCTTCCATGAGTTGCGGTTATTCCTGATTGTGATCATCGACCGCGCGGCGTGTGCCGCAATCATGGGATCGTAACGGCTTTGCATACCATGAAAAAACGGTTTTTCACCCGACGAGCCTCGACATGCCGGTCCGCCTGCTGTTTCTGAACACTCGCGATCAATGTGGTGCGGACGTTGCCGTTCACCTCATGCTGATGAAGAATTTTTCTGCCGACGAAGCGGAGATCTTCGTCGTGTCCAACAGCGAGGCCGTGGACGCCCAGGAGATGCGCGACCGCTTCGCTGCAATGCCTCATGTGACCAGCAAGTTCCTGCCGCTCGGGAAGCCGTCCTCGGCGCTGTCGGGGAAGGCCAAGTTGGGTAAGGCGCTCGCCTATGGCCCCAGCGTCGCCTCGCTCCTGCGAACCGCCGCGTACATCCGGCGAAATCGCATTCAGGTCATTCACGCCACCGACCGCCCGCGGGACGCGAGTTACGCGAGCCTGCTCGGACGTCTGACGGGCACTGCGTCCGTAGTCCACATGCATGCGCCGGTCAGCGAGCTCACGCGCCCCACGCTTTGGGGTTTGCGGAACTCGACGGCAGTATTCGCCGTCTCGGACTTCACCCGGAGCTGCCTGGTGGATGAGGGCATCAGCGCGCAGAAGATCTACACGATCCACAACTCCGTCGATGCGACTCACTTCGACCCCGCGATCGAGCTCGGAGCGCGGGGATCGATTCGCGAGCAATTCGGAATTCCGCGGGACGCGCGCATCGCCGGTATCGCGGCGCGCATGAACCCCTGGAAGGGGCAGCGCGAACTGCTTGGCGCTGTCTCCATGCTGAAACACACATTCCCGAACCTGCACGTGATGATACTAGGGGCGAACGTACCCGAGATCCGGGCGATGTTCGAGCAGCAAGCGCGCGAAGGCGGCATCGCCGACCGTGTTCACTACGGCGGCTACCAGACAGATGTCCGGCCGTTCCTGCACGAGTTCGATCTGTTCGTGCACCCCTCCTACGGGGAGCCCTTCGGGCTGTCGATCGCCGAAGCGATGGCGATGCGCCGGCCGGTCATTGCGTGCGGCAGCGGTGGGGTTCCCGAAATCATCACGCACGGCAAAGACGGATGGCTGGTAGAGGAGCGCTCCACGGAAGCCGTTGCAACTGCGATGGTGAAGTTGCTGAATGACGGGGATCTGTGTCGGCAATTGGGCGAACGGGCCCGGGAAACGATCCGCGATCGATTCTCGCCGCGGCGCCAGTGCGCCACCGTCGCAGAGCGATATACGAACCTGCTCGCCGCAGCCTGACGGGCCTGCGGCGAGCAACATATCGATATGAAGGGTGATGCCATGGCGGGGTTAGCGACCAAGATCGATACCGTCCCGGAGAGCGGGATGGAGCACCTGAAGCAAGCCTATGAGAAGGATGGCTATTGCATCGTCCGCAACGTCGTGTCGAAGGAGCGTCTGAACGAGTTGCACCGGGCGGTCTCTGAGGAATTCGCTTCGGCGTCGAAATCAGGCGCCTTGTTCTCCGGCGGCGGCCTGGTCAGCGGCCATCTCAACTGCTTTCCCGGCTCCGGGGCGCGGTTCGCATACGACACCCTGCAGGAGCGCGGCCTCATCGACCTGATGAAGCAGTTTCATCCGCTGGTCCTGCGCATGCCGAACCTCGGCTTGAACTTCAATCTCCCGGGCAGCCATACCCAGCACTATCACATCGACCGGCCGTTTACGGGTGACTTCATCATCTGCAACGTTGCAGTCGTCGACACGGTCATCGAGAACGGCGCGATCGAGATGATTCCGGGCACGCACAAGCAGTTCTACCGTTACACCCGGTTCGTGATGGAGCGGCGTTATCGCGATGGCGTGCGTCTGCCCCTGAATCAGGGCGACGTGCTCATCCGCAGCTCGAATGTCTGGCACCGCGGGACGACCAACCGGACCTCCGTGCCGCGTCCGATGCTGGCGATGACCTGGGAGGATGGCGGCAGCCAGAATCCGGATCCGTTCAGTGCCGATGGGGGCCGGATCCGCTTCCACCCCAACTGGTTCAAGCCGACCGCGGCGGGACGGATGCGCGAGCGGCTGTTCGTCAAGGTTCCCGTCGCCTATTCCGCTTTCCGCTTTGCGCGCTCTCTCCTCGACAAGACCTACTGAATGCAATCATGAGCGACGACGAGCGCCAGGTCGTAGTGATCGGTAGCGGCCCGGCGGGTGCGACGGCTGCGCGCGAACTCGTGCAGAGCGGGATCCGGGTCACCATGCTGGAGGCCGGAACGGAAGCCCAACGCGGCTTGCTCTTGCGTTTTGCCGGGAAGAACTTTTACCGGCGGACACCGCCACTGGGTGAGGAAGGCGGACACGTAATCTCCGGCGACCCTCAGACGGTTTGTTACGCCAAGCTGGCGCCGGGAGGACTGTCCAACAACTGGACCGGCGCGGTGCCGCGCTTCGCTCCAGAGGATTTCACCGAGGGCGAAAGGCTCCACGAACGCTACGTCTGGCCGATCACGTACTCGGACATCTCACCCTACTACGAGAAAGTCGAGCGCTCTCTCGAGATAACCGCGGACCCACGTGACGTGCCGCAAATGCCCGGCGGGCACGTTTCCTATCAGTATCGTCTGCCGAGCGACTGGCAGGATGTGGAACGCGCGGCAAACAAACACGGACAGGGGTTTACGACCTACCCGCTCGCGGATGGCCCACCGAACATGCTGGTCGGCCGCGGCACGGCCTTCAACAGCTATTACAAGATCGTGCGCCCTCTGTTCGGCTTGCCCAACTTCCGGCTGCGAACCGGCGCGCACGCCTTGCAGCTGCAGTGGTCCCCGACAACCGGAAAAGTGGACGCGGTCATTTACCATTGCCGGCGTACAGGTATGACGAAGCGGATGGCTGCTAGTGCGGTCATCGTGGCATGTGGTCCGCTGGGATCGGCGAAGCTGTTACACAACTCGACCTGCAACACCTTTCCCGACGGCATCGGCAACTCGAAAGGAGTGCTCGGACGCTACCTTCACGATCATCCGCGTGAATGGTGGAGCTTCCAGATGGATCGCCCGCTGAGCATCCTGTCGCCTTCCGGCTATCTGACGCGTCGGCCTTACGACTCCTCTCCCCCGCTGTTGGCGACGTCCTGGACCCTCGGCACGGCGAGCCTCAAGGACCGTATCCGCAGCCGCTTTGGCATGAAGGCGAGCGCCGTCGGCGTACAGGTGATCGGGACGATGATCCCCTCCGAACAGTGCGCCGCGAAGCCCTCGACCCTCCTCAAGGATGAGTTCGGGTTGCCGGCACTCGACGTTCACATTCACTACAGCCAGGCCGAGCTCGACAATGTCGTCCGCTGCCGCCAACACCTGATGGAGGTGTTGGCAGATGCGGGCTGCCACGCAACGCTCGGAGCCGTCGTTCCCACGTTGTTTCCCGGAACCATCGCTCACTACGGCGGAACCGCCCGGATGCACGCGAAGCCGGAATATGGCGTGGTCGACTCCTGGAATCGAGTTCATGACGCGCCGAACGTGCTCGTCTGCGACGCGTCCTGCTTTACGACTGCGGCCGAGAAGAACCCGACCCTGACCGTGATGGCGATCGCGGCGCGCGCGGCGACACGGTTGGCTCACGACCTGAAGCACGCCTGAGTTGGATTGCATGAAACTCAATGCGTTCGGCAACAGTGGGATGAGCGTTTCCGAGATCGGCTTCGGCGGATCACGGATCGGCGGCGTGTTTGCGCAGAAGAACAGCCGCGAAGAGGCTCTGAACGTGCTGCGCGCCGCGCTCGATGCCGGCATTACTTTCTACGACACCGCCGACATGTATTCGCAGGGGGAAAGCGAGTCGCTGATCGGGACTGCGTTTCGCGACCGGCGCAAGCAGGTCGTTCTCGCCACCAAGGGCGGGTTCTGTCTTCCCGCGCGGGGTAATCTGATCAAGCGGATCAAGCCTCTGGTGCGGCCGATCGTGCAGGCGCTTGGCTTGAAGCGAGCAAGACTCCCCACGGGTCTGTCCGGAAAGCTGTCGCAGGATTTCTCACCTGCCTATCTGACGCAAGCGTTGGAAGGCAGCCTCAAGCGCCTGCGGACCGACTACGTCGATCTGTACCAACTGCACAGTCCCGAGCCGCCGTTCATGCGCACCGCCGAATTCGGCGCGGCGCTCGAGACCCTCGAGAAGCTCAAGAGACAGGGAAAGCTGCGCTTCTATGGCGTCGCCACGGAATACGCTCAGGACGCACCCTTCTGCCTGTCGGCACCCGGGATCTCCTCCATCCAGGTGGGCTTCGGGATGCTCGATCTCGAGGCGCTCGACCAGGGAACACTGGCGGCCGCGAAGGCTCGGGGGCTCGCGATCATCGCGCGAGGTTGTTTTGGTGGCGGTCTGCTGAAAGACAGCCTCGACAGCGAACAATTGAAAGCGGCTACGCCCAAATGGGAACGTATCCTCGCCCTGCGTTCTCTGGCCCGAAGCACCGAGCGTTCCCTGTTGGATATGGCTTTGCAGTTCTGCCGCGGCACGCCTTCGGTCAGCGTAACCTTGCTCGGCATGCGCACTGAGAGCCATCTTCGCGGCAACCTGCGGCACTATGAGTCTGCGCCTCTGAGCGCGGACGAATACGCAGCCGTTGAACATGCCGATACGGCGCGAAAGCCCGTCGCCCATCAACCCACGATTGAGTCTCTACGAACCTGAAGCGAGTTGTCGCAACCATGGCATCAGCAACCAACGTAACGATTATCGGCGCAGGCCCCTACGGCCTGTCGTTGGCGGCGCACCTGAAGGCACGGGACGTGCAATTTCGCATCTTCGGCGACCCAATGCGCTTCTGGCGGGACATGCCGGTCGGCGTGAACCTCAAGTCACTGGCCTTTGCGACCAACGTTTACGTGCCCGAGAGCGGGCACACGTTTCCCGAATGGTGTCGGCGCAACGGGCTCGAAGACTTCGAGCCGTGCACCATGCAGAGCTACGCCGCGTACGGCTGCGAGATACAGAAGCGCTTCGTCCCGGAGCTGGAGGAAGTATTTGTCACCAACGTCCGCAGGCAGGGCGATGGATTCGAAGTGACCCTCGCCTCCGGAGAGCACTTCCATTCGCACCGGGTCATCTCGTGCACCGGTCTTACGGGACTGTCGCATGTGCCCAAGGAGTTGCGGGGACTGGGCCCGGAGCGCGTGCGGCACACGTTCGATATCTCGAACTACGGCGAGTTTCAGGGCAAGAAGGTTGCGGTCATCGGAGCCGGCGCCTCGGCGGTCGAAGCCGGCGCGTTGGTCCTCGAGGGAGGCGGAACGAGCGAAGTGTTTGTTCGTGGCGGCGAGGTAATCATCCACGATGAGCGTTCGCCGCGCGTTCGGCCACTATGGGACAGAATCGTCAACCCCATGACCGTCCTCGGAGCGAGCCGCAGAGGGTGGGTTCTCGAACACCTGCCGTTTCTGGTGTATCACCTCCCGCGAGCGCGGCGCACCGAATTCGTCAAACGTTATCTCGGCCCGGCCTCGCCCTGGTGGATTCACGACCGGGTGGTCGGCAAGGTACCCATCCATATGCGTCATGAGATGGTCCAGGCCGAGGCGTCGGGCAATGGCGTGGCGTTGAAATTCCGTAAGGCAGACGGTCAGACGACCACCGTCGAGTTCGATTTCGTCGTCGCCGGCACCGGGTATGAAGTGGACGTCGCCCGCCTGCCGTATCTGGACCCGGAATTGATCCGTCACATCCGGTGCATCGAGCGAGCCCCGGAGCTGAACAGGCATTTCGAGTCCTCGGTTCCCGGCCTGTACTTCGCGGGACCGATCTCGTTCATGTGCTTCGGCCCGTTGTTCCGCTTCGTGAGCGGAGCAGAGATCGCGGCTCACAGCCTCTCACGCAGACTCGCCTCGACGGCGCCCCTAAAGAGAGGCGGCACCGTGGGCGCGTTGAGCTCCCCGCCGGCTCAGTAGCGTGTCGACGCCGAATGCTGCCAGGATCATCAGGCAGGGAAGAATCGGCACCGAATAGCGGCCCAACGGGATCAACGCCGCCACGAACACGTTCATGACCACGATCGGCAGCCAGAGCAGCCAGGATGGCCGCCCTTCCTGCCGCGCGCGCTTGAAGCCCACGAAGGCAAGCGCCCACGCGACGACGGCTAATACCGCCGGAATCAGCGAATTCAGCAGCGACGTCATCTCGTACCAGAAGGTGAACAGACCGACGACGACCTTGCGCACCGTGTCCAGAGGCTGAGTCCTGATCATGTCCTTCGCGACTCGCGCGTTGTTGACCTCGTCGACGACCTCGTCGGCCTCCCAGACGGTGCCGGCATCACTGGCGATCTTTCGAAACCAGGCGTTGCACTCGTTTTCGGCGAAGGTATACGGAGGCTTTTGCAGCGTCGCAAATTCCATCCGGGTAAAGATGTAGCCGCGCAGGAACGAGTCGCTGGCCCCCGGGGTGAGAAGCACGAAACGCCCGTCGGTGACCCGATAGTTTCTATACGTCCAGGGCGCCAGTATGACCGCCATGGTGACCGCTATGGCGATGACGCCGGCCACACCCTGCACCGACTTGCGACGCAACGCGATCAGAAAGCTGATGGCTCCGAACAGGACGAGGTACGGAAGGATGACACCCTTCGTCAGCACGGTTGCCATGCCTGCGGCACCGAGCAGGACGCCGTTGACCACCGTCGGCCGATCGTGAAACCGGACGGTCAGCCAGATGGTCAGCATGCACATGAACGTCAGCGGCGTCTCCATCTGCAGATCCGCCACGTAGCGCAGCAGCATCGGATGGAGGGCGCAGAACAATGCGGCAAGCAGTCCTGTCCGCGAGTTGTAGAGACGTCGTCCCAGCGAGAACACCAACAGACACGTTCCCACCTGCAAGAGAGATTGCAGCAGCACGACCACGAGGTCGTTGCCGCCGAGCCGGTACACCACGGCAAGGCTCTCCGGATAGAGCGACGCGGCTCGGCGCGTCAGCTTCGTGAACCCGTGGTCTACGAGCCCGTGCGCTATCTCACCGTAGTGATACGGGTCGCCGGAGTTCGCTACGAGGCCCTGCTGCCTGAAGACGCCAAACACCATCAGGAGGGAAGCGGCCAGGGAGACGGCGATGATGATCGCGATGTACCGGGCGTCCCGGTTAGGCTGCATATTCGGCGTCGGCGCCACGTTCATGGTCACGACCTCGTTAGTGGGCGCCAGCGCCAATAGGCACGGTGCTTTTTGTTGCAAGCACCTTGGAGAGACGTTTGCGGGCTTTCGCGCATGGGCGTTCGATCCAATAGTGAACCAACGTGGCGAAGCATAGCGCGCAGCCGAGTGCCACGGCGCGCGCGAGAAACAGGTTGGTCGGCCAAATCCTTTCGAAAACCGACATGATGACGGCGTGACACAGGTAGAGCGAGTAGGAAAGCACGCCCAGGAAGCGCACCCACGGCAGGTTCAACAGCCGCACCGGTAGCGATTTCTGATAGTAGATAGCGGCGATGAAGAGGGGCACGAGCGCGAGGCCTTGCAACGTATAGCGCAGGGTTTCACGAAAAGACTCGTTGCGCACGACGAACGTGCCGAGCAGCACGGCCACGCTGATCGGCAGCAGCCATTTCATCCGCCGCAGAAACCAGGCGTGCAACGGATCCTGCATGACCGGGTTGGCGACGATTGCGAAGACGCACCCGAGCAGAATCGAGTCGAACCGCACGTCGGTGCCGTAATAGGTCCTGATGAAGCTGGCGTGAAAGTAGAAGTGCAGAACGCATCTCCACGCCAGCGCCGCAGCGCACAGGCCGAGCAGGAGCAGCGCCTGGCGATGGCCGGAAAACCGGGGGCTCATCCAGATATAGAGGAGCGGAAAGATGAGGTAGAAGTGCTCCTCGACCGCGAGCGACCACAGCACGCCGGTACCGGGCATGATGATCGAGGGTTGGGCGAAAATCTCGAAGTAGTTCGAGACCTGCAGCGCCTGCGCTACGGTTCCCGGGACGGGAATGGGCGGATGCCCCTCGCCCACCTGGCACAGAACCAGTGCAAGTACCAACGTGATGTACAGGGGCGGGAAGATGCGCAGCAGCCGGCGCAGGTAGAAGTTCTTGAGACTGATGCGTCCGTGGCGATTGAACTCCGCCCGCAGCAGCGTGGTGATCAGGAATCCGCTCAGCAGGAAAAAGACGGTAACGCCGAATCCGCCCGGAACCAGATCGCCCATTCCGGCGTGCGAGAAGAACACGAGAAAGAACGAGATCGCCCGAATGCCGTCCAGGGACGGAATGTACAGGCTATCTGGCGGCGCGATGGTTTCCTGCGGTCGCGCGCTTGCGCCGGTGGCGTTGCCCTCGAGCGGTACCGCTTGGTTCAAAGTGACAGTCATTCATTGCCCGACGGGCCCATGCGCACTTGGGCCGAATTGTAGTTCTTGCCCGGGCCGAAGGTCTGTGATTTCGATTCCAGACTCTCAACCGGCACAGGGATTTCAGGACGGCACAGGAACGTCGGCAGGTTTGCCCACCTCGGCCCTGATGTCGCGCGCGGTCATCACCAGCACGCCCACGACATGAGCGATTTCACCGGCCAGCAACCCGAGGAGCCCCCCCGCCGCCCCGTATGGCCCGATCGCGACAAATGTCACACAAAGTCCCAGCCCGGCGCAAAACGCAGTCAAGCCCGCCAGCCGCTTGAACTGGCCGCGCGCCATCAGCAGGAAGATGATCTGGTCGCGGATGATCGTACAGAAAAAGATCGCCGACCAGATCCCCAGCAGCAGATCGCGCTGTGCGTAGTCGCGCTTCAGAACGTGCAGAAAGATCCAATCTCTCAGGAACCAGATGACGGCGAAATAGGCGATGCTCGCGCAAGACAGCCCGCCCGCGAACACCAGCACACGACGCAGTAGACCTCTCGACCCATGATGTTTCAGCCACAGGGTCGAAGTCGAAAACATAAGACTGCTGATGCCTAGAGAGAATACTCCGAGCGGACTCAGCAGCAGTCGGGTTGCGGCGATCGCGGCAACTGCCGACACATCGAGCCGTGCCGCGACGATGTAGGTGTAGCCCTGGTTGAAAACCCAGTGGATGACCGCCCCGGTCGCGGACCAGACGCCAAAGCGTACTGATGTGGTGAACGCGGCAGGCATCCCGGGCGTCCTCCACGGATCATGGCGCCACAGTGCCCGAACCACCAGCAGCCCGCTGACCACCGCGCCGACCGACATTGCCACCGCCGCGAGAGCCGCGGGGGTGTTGGTCAATGTCGAAAGCCATACTCCGCCGACGAACAGCACCGCGAACACGGCATCTGCCCGAAGCACGTCGTACGGACGTCTGTATGTCACGACGATCATCCGGGAGAAATCCCGGAACAGCGTAGTGATGGCGGCAATCACGCCGGCGACGAGAATCACGGACGTTTCGGGCCGCAACCCGCCGAAGCCCCAGACGAGCCAGCAAACGAGCAAACCCACCAGCGTGACGATGACCAGGAGGCGGCGCTCGTCGCGCAACAGTCCCCCGATATAGCTCTTTCGTTCCTCCTCGCTGCCAACGTTCACCCGCGAGGTCAGCAGCGGCGAGACCAACGAGTTCTGCAGTTGGACCAACAGCGGGGCGCCGGCGACGATGAGGACGTAGTAGCCGTACTGCACCTGGGAGGCGCCCCGGATCAGGATCAGTCCGGTCAACAGATTGATCGCCGACAGCAATGCCTGACTGATGACGGCGCCCCCAAAGGTCCGGGCAAAGGCCGCTCTATTCGCGAACAGTTTCATGGCTCCCGTCGGCGCATGCTTGGAGGTGTCCGGCCGCGGTAACGATGGGGGACACGCTTTTCTCGACTGTGTGAATCGACGCTCCGCGGCGCGATTGTACCCGAGCAGGCCCGTGCGATCTGTGACGCAGAGCGATACTGGCGCCGGGGCAGACCGGCCAGTATTCTGCCCGAATATTCGCACGGGAGCAGACGTCGATGCAGCTGCGCAGGCTTACATTTCTCGTTCATTGCACGACTCCCTGTCTTTTGATGTATGCATGCGGCGCCGCCGGTGCGGACCCGCCGAGCAGCGACACTGCCGTTCGCGCTACCGTGACCGTCACCGTCAACCCGGCGAGCAAGCGGCCAATTTCGCCTTATATCTACGGGATCAATGTCGCCACGAAGCTCGAGGGAATACCCTCGGGCCTTACCCTCGATCGTGCAGGCGGCAACCGCTGGACCGCGTACAACTGGGAAACCAACGCCTCCAATGCCGGCAGCGATTATCTCTATCAGAACGATGATTCGATCAGCCGGGACTCGCAGGCCGGGGCGGGCGTCGCCGAGCTGATTGCCGATGACCGCAAGAAGGGCATGGCGAGCCTGATCACCTTCCAGCTGCAGGGCCTGGTGGCGGGCGATACCAAAGGACCGGTGGCCACGACCAAGCCGCCCGATCGCAAGCGTTTCAAGAAGGTCGTCTACGAAAAGAAGACCGCCAGTCGCGAGCCCTTCACGCTCAAGCCGTCGGTCACGGACGATAACGTGTACATGGACGAGTTCATCTGGGCGCTCGACCGGAAATTCGCCGGTCAGAACATTTTCGGCAAGCAACCTGCCACGCAGCCGGTCTTCGCGGACCTCGACAACGAGCCCGAGCTCTGGAAGAGCACCCATCTCGAGGTGCAGGGTCCGACGGGCGTCAGCTCGGACGACTACATCGCCAAGACGCTCGCGTTGGCGACGGCGCTGAAGAAGCAGTTCCCGGATGTGGTCATCTTCGGCCCCGGAAACTACGGCTTTCTGGGCATGTACAACTGGAACGGGGAGCTCAGTGCGAGCCCCTTCAGCAACGACTGGTTCATCGACAAATACCTCGCCGCGCTCAAGTCCGCAGCCGCCGTGTTCGGCAGGCCGCTGGTCGACGTCTACGACTTTCACTGGTATCCGGAAGCCACCGACAGCGGCGGAACGCGTGTCAATACCCTGATGAATCCCAACCTGAACCCCGACCAGGTGCAGGCCATCGTCCAAAGCCCCCGGAGCCTCTGGGACAAGACGTACAAGGAGCGATCGTGGGTCATCAACACGATCGGCCAACCCATCGACATCCTGGACCGGGTGCAGGCACGGATCGATGCCGAAAATCCCGGCATGAAGATCGCCATCACCGAGTACAACAACGGCGGCGGGCAGCACATCGCCGGCACGATCGCCCAGGCGGACAATCTGGGCATATTCGGCGCCCGGGGCGTGTTTGCGGCCAACATGTGGCTGTTGCAGGCGAAAGAGCCCTATTCGCTCGCGGGATTCCGCGCGTACCGCAACTTCGACGGCGCCGGCCACAACTTCGGCGACACTTCGCTCCAGGCGACCTCCGGTAACGTCGCCAATGTCGCCGTCTACGTGAGTACGGACAGCTCCCGGGCCGGCCGGGTGGTGATGGTGGCGATCAACCGCTCCCCGTCGGACCAGGTGGCCGCGATCAACGGTCAGCCTCTATCGGGTACGGCCCATCTGTTCCAATTGACTGCGGCGAGCGCTGCGAAGCACCCCACCATTCAACCTGTTGCGGCCGGTGAGCAGCCGGTGTCGGGATCCTCGCTGACCCTGACGCTGCCCGCGCTGAGCGTCACCACAGTCGACATCTACTAGCCCGCGAGCGTGCCCGCGGAGCCTGGGCTCGAGCGGATCAGTGCCAGTGACTTTCCATCGGGACCGATTCCGCGTTGGACTGGTCGGCGGTCTGCACGGTCACGGAGATTCCGTACACCGTCGCGTCGACATTGAGTCCTTGCTGGTTCGAGCCACGTGTCTGGTAGTTGCCGTAAAGTCCGACGATCATCCACCGGGTCGGCTGGTAGCCGAGTGACAGACTGACGCTCTGTTGATGATCGGTCCGGCTCTGCCCTGGAAGCAGACCCTGTGCCGGAAACTCGCGATAGACCCACGTGTAGTCCCCGCCCACGGACAGCTTGGCGGAGGGTTTCCAACTGATTCCGCCGCCGATGGAGGAATCCAGCTCCGAGCCGGCGTTGGCCAGGTAATTGTTGACGGCCCGATCGATCTTCAGCCGATAGGAGGTCTTGGGGGTCAGTCGGTATATGAAGTCGAGGGATCCGGTGATGCCCGAGGTCTTGTCCTGTGTGTCGCTGGAACTCCGGGAGGTATAGCCGAGCGTGCCCGTATAGACGGTGCGGCCACTCGAGAAGCTGCTCACGAAGGAGGCCTGAAGCTGCTCGTAGGACGGGTTCTCCGTGGCAGGGTTCACGGTTGATGCGTTAGTGGACGAGCCGTCGTAGCCACCGGTCGAGTAGCTGCCCATGAAACCGGTCGTCAGCTTGCCCAAACCGAAATAGTTCAGTGTCAGTTTCCCCGCGTTGTCCGTCAGTTGCACATCGGGTTGGCCCGGAGACGGCTGGCGGAACTCGGTGCGATCGCCCTCTGCGGTCAGGCCCCACAACGGGCTGACCTTGAGATTGAAAGTCGCCTGTTCCGCCTGTGTGGTCACGGTGGACAACGAAAAGTCGGACCCGCTCCGGGCGGTGTCGAGGAACGGCACCATCGCGTGCGTGCGGACCACGCCGAGGAGCCCGTCCATGTCGCTGGTGAGTTTCCAGATAAACCGGGTGACAACGTCGTATTCGTTGTGATTCAGTCCCGAATACTTCTGGTAGTTGATTTGCTTGGCGTCCACGCGCGCGTAGAGATTCTGACGCCCGAAGAGATAGATGACGTCGGCTTCCGCGCCGTAAGCAAGATAGGTATCCGACAGAGCGCGGTTATCGAGATCGAACACGTTGTTGTTGCTCTCGTACTGGGACGAGCCGGACAGTCTCCAGAGAAACTCCGCGTGCGCCGGAATCGGCAGCGTCAGCGTTGCAAGTGCGGCGCCCAGCGCCGATGCACGGACGATAACGCGGACGATGGACTGCCGTACCGTGTGGCCACAGCGTCGATTCGGAGTACGCATACGGTTGATCGATCTCGTTCTTATGCCGTTCATTGTAATGAGCCCCCCTGGGACCTTCTCGCCTGCCGTGCCTCGAAGTCCGCCAACTGCGTCACGAAATCGAGCCGGCGCCGAACCCGGGTAACGGGCTGACGGGGAAATCGCGCCGCGGATATCGCGAAAACTCGCCGGAGGCGGCTGTCATACATTCCGTCCGTGACGGCAGTCTGGGATCCATTTCACATAATTTTCAAGGATCGCGCGAGAGGCCTTCTAATCCGATGCCCCGGCGTAGCGCGCAGCCGCTCCCGGCTGGTGCAGAAGCACGTAGTGTCCTATAATCCACGACCTCCGGTCACCACGTGAAACAACTCGTACAAGTGGTTGACAGGGAAGGCGGGGCCAGCTGTTCTCATACCGCCGGCAAAGTAGCCAAAAGGCCCGGCATGGATGTTGCAGTTCACCGAGCGAGCGAGCCTCAGTTCACAGTTTTCGATCCGGAGCCAGCACCCGAACAACTGTAGTGGTGTAGTAACAGGCCCCAGCGAAAATCACGAACAAAAGAACGGAGGGACAAGAACGTGGCGGCGGTGGGTCATTCAGTTCGAGCGCACCTGAGTGCGGCGCATGCCGAGCGGCGGGTACGATTTGGCAGCGTCGAGCCCGCAATGCTCGCCCTATTGAAGCAGCTCGATCCCCTGGTTGCCGTGCTGGTCTTCTTCACCTGTGTCCTTTTCTACGGTGAGCCCTTCACGAATTCCGTCGGCGGCGTTGGTCTGCTGACCTTCATCATCTCGAGTCCCGTCTTCAGCCGCTCCATCAGCAGCGCGGACCTGCACACGCCGGTGTCCCGGGCGTTTCCGCGCATTCTCCTCAGCTGGGTTTCGGTCGTCGCGGCGCTGCTGTTCCTGGGTTTTGCCTTCAAGGTGAGCGCGGATTTCTCGCGCACTCTGATGCTGACGTGGTTCGTGGCGACGCCGTTCGTGCTGATGGCCACGCACGCCTTGCGTCGTCAGATTCCGGCTGTACTCGCGAACAGCCCGAGCGCCTCGCGGTTCGTAATCATTGGCGCCAACAACGTGGGCCTCGAGCTGCTGCGGCGCCTGCCGCGCAGCGGCTTCCTCGGATATTTCGATTTCCGCAGCGCCGACCGTCTTTCGGAGCACATCGATGCGGATCAGCTGGTCGGGCACTGCAAGGACGTTGCAAACTTCGCGCGCCTCAACGGCGTGACCGCCATCTACATCGCCCTTCCGTTGAGCAATGTTCCCCGCATCGGCGAGATGATCCGTGAGCTTCGCGACACGACGGCCTCGATCTACTTCATTCCAGACGTGTTTGCGTTCGACCTGATACAGGGCCGGCTCGTCGACATCAACGGGATGCCCGCGCTGTCAGTCTGCGACACTCCGTTTCACGGCTGGGACGCGGTCCTCAAGCGCGTGTTCGACCTCTGCGCCGCCGGTCTCGGTCTGATACTGGTATCGCCCCTAATGGCCGCGCTGGCCATCGGTGTTCGACTTTCCTCGCCCGGACCCGTTCTGTTCCGCCAGCGCCGCTACGGCCTGCACGGGGAAGAGATCAACGTCTACAAGTTCCGTTCGATGACGGTGTGCGAGGACGGCGCGGTCGTCACGCAGGCGAAGAAGAACGACCAGCGTGTCACGGCATTCGGCGCATTCCTGCGCAGAAGCTCACTGGACGAGCTGCCGCAGCTGTTGAACGTGCTGGAAGGCAAGATGAGTCTCGTCGGGCCACGGCCGCATGCGATCGCCCACAACGAGCAGTATCGCAAGCTCATCAGCGGTTACATGATCCGCCACAAGGTCCGACCCGGCATTACGGGTTGGGCTCAGGTCAACGGCCTGCGTGGCGAGACCGACACGATCGACAAGATGAGCGATCGCGTGAAATTCGACATCGACTACCTGAACAACTGGTCCGTCTGGCTCGATCTGAAGATCCTGTTTCGGACGGTGATGATGCTGTTCCGCAGGGACGAGCAAGCCTACTGATCCGGGCGGCTCCCGCATAAGAATCGATCCCCGTAACCTACGGGAAGGGTCTGCAAAGTGAGCGACGAGAGTCCCCTGAAGCGGGACGAGGCTACGTACTCGATCGATCCTGTCATCCACAGGACGATCAAGGTCGCGGCGAGTCAGGTCAACGTCAGCGTCTCCGTCGAACCCGGCGACGCGGTTGCGTCTGCCGCCGACACGATTCACGAGATGGACGATTTCGACCTCGAGTCGTTCGTGCCGGTGGCCGCGGGCTACGGCCAGGACCGGTTCGGTTTTGTCGTCACACCCAACGTCGATCACCTCATCCGCTTCCATGAAGACGCCACCTACCGTGGCTACTGCCGCTCTGCGCAGTACGTGCTGCTCGACAGCCGCTTCGCCTCACGGCTGGTGCAGTTGATCAAGGGCGTGAAGCTTCGCGTCTGCACCGGGTCGGATCTGACCGCCGCGCTATTTTCACGAGTGATTCGCCCCTCCGACCGAATCGTCCTGATCGGCGGAAGTCACGAGCAGGCACAACGCATCGCCGGGATCTACGGGCTGCAGAACGTCTGCCACTACAACCCACCGATGGGGTTCATCAAGAACGCCGCAGCTGTGGAGCAGTGCCTCGAATTCATCGAGACTCAAAGCCCGTTCAGGTTTTGCTTTCTGGCGGTCGGCTGCCCGCAGCAGGAGGCACTGGCGGAGGCATTGAAGCGGCGCGGCAAGGCGCGGGGATTGGCCCTGTGCGTTGGCGCATCCCTCAATTTCATCGTCGGCAGCGAGAAGCGCGCGCCGATGTGGATGCAGAAGCTCTCGATCGAATGGCTGTACCGGCTCATCCAGGACCCCAGGCGCCTGGCCGGCCGGTATCTGGTCCGTGGGCCCCGATTCTTCTCCTACCTGCGTCGCGCGCGTTTCGTGCCGCGGAGCGCCTCGGCCCGCACAGCCGCGTGACGGATCCCGCCGCGCGGTCGCCGTTCGGCGCTTAAGGCAGACTCAAGCCAGGACGGGCTGCTGGGACTCGATTTTGGGGAGGGCGGTCGTACCGGGCCGCATCGCGGGAAGCTCGATACTCACGGCTAGCCCGCCAGGGGCCAGATTACTGGCCGAAATTCTGCCACCGTGGATCGCCACCGCGCGGGCTGCGATGGCAAGCCCGAGACCTTCGCCGCCCCCGGCCCGATCCCTGGCGGATCCGACGCGGTAGAACGGTTCGAAAATCAGCGTCAGATCCTTCTCTGGAACCCCGGGCCCCTGATCCCGGACACACACTTCGGCCGCGGACTCGGTGCCTTGGGTGGCGCGCCGCGCCTCGACCTCGACACGTGAGCCCGAGGGGCTGTAACGCACCGCGTTGCGAATGATGTTTTCGAAGGTGCTGCGGATCAGTTCGGGGTCGCCCTGCACCGTCAGATTCGGCTCGGCATGGACGGCAACCGTGCAACCCTGCGCATCGGCCTCGATTGCTACATCCGCGCCGATGTGTTCCAACAGCTCGCCCAGATCGATCGGCACGCGCTCGAATCCTTCGCCCGGCCGTTCGAGTCTGACCAGCTTCATCGTTCGGGCGATCAACTGCTCGAGCCGATCGGCTTCGCAGGCGATGCGATCCAGATGCCGCTCGACGCCGCTTCCCTGGCGGCGGGCCAGCGACAATGCGAGTTGCATTCGCGCCAGCGGGGAGCGCAGCTCGTGCGACACGTCGCGCAGCAGTTGCTGTTTGGATTCCAGGAGATTGCGCAGGCGGGCCGCCATCGAGTCCAGGTCGGCGGCCAGCAGACCCAGGTCGTCCTGACGGCCGCGCAGACTGCTCTGTACGCTCACGTTGAGATCGCCGGCCGCCAACTGCCGCGTGGCGATACGTAGCTTGTCCACCGGGGAGACGAGATAGCGCGCCAGGAAGAAGCAGAGCGCCGCGCTTACGATCAACGCCATCGCCAGAGTGGCGGTGGGAACGCCCGGCAATTCCAGGTCGCCGAACATGCGTTGCTTCAGATTCAGGGGCCCGACGACCACGTGGTATGCGCGCCCATTCACACCAACCAGGACCAGCGCTCCGCCGACGGGCGAGATCGGGGCGGTGGTGCGATCGGGTTCCTTCGGATCATCCGTGACCGAATGCAGAAACGCCGGCAGCGCCCGCCCGGTCATCTCCCTCCCGGTCGGGTCGATGACGAACACGCGATCGAACGTTTCGTCGTCACGCATGCCGTTGACCCACTTCACGAGGGCATCGGCACCGCCGGTCCGAAAGACTTGAGCCGCCTGAAGATAGAGCTGCTCGCGTTGAATCCACGGGCGCAGGTTACGGTTGTGAAGTGCCGCGTTGACGGCCAGGATCACGGTGCCGACCAGGATGAGTGCCAGGGCGAGCCAGAACGAGAAGAAAATCCGCCAATAAAGTGAGTGCATCAGTCATCCCCCGTGGCCGGGGCCGCGGCGCCCCCTCGGGTCGAAGTCAGTACGAGCGCATACCCCGTACCTCTGACACTCTGGACCGTGACCCGGTCGGTGACCTTGAGAAGCTTGCGGCGCAGATTGCTGACGTGCGTGTCGAGACTACGGTCGGTCGGCAACAGCCTGCGTCCCAACGCCTGCGTCATCAGATCGTCACGAGTCACCGTCTTGGAGTTGGCCCGGACCAGCAGCTCGAGGATGCGCAGTTCCGCCGAAGTCAGCTCGAGATCCTGCTCATTCACATCCGCGCGCCGCGCCCGAAGGTCGATTCGCAGCGGCCCTGCCTGGACGATACCGTTGACCGCCTGGCCATCTCCGGCCATCCGCCGCAACACGGCCCGGATCCGCGCCACCAGCTCGCGCGGACTGAACGGCTTGGCCAGGTAGTCGTCGGCGCCCATTTCGAGGCCGACCACGCGATCGACTTCCTCGCCCCGGGCGGTGAGCATGATCACCGGCACCCGGTTGAGGGCACGGATGCGCCGCAGCACCTCGAATCCCGACAGCTCCGGGAGCATGACGTCGAGCACCACGAGGTCGACGGGTCCGTGGCCGAGCCGGGCGAGAGCAGCCGGCCCGCTGCCGACGGTTTCGGCGTTGAAGCCCTCCGGGCCCAAGTACTCCACCAGCATCGAGCACAGCTCGTGGTCGTCGTCGACGATCAGTAACTTGGGCTTCGGCGCGGCATTGCCGGACTCAGGCATATTCATTTCCCCCACGATACCCGCTCCGCTACCCGGCGTCGCCGGCAGCGCCACGGGAGCGAAGACTTCTTTGCACTATTGCAGACTTGTTGCAGGAGTGCACCCGGCAGGGGGTTGGGGGCGTCCCCTACGCGGGGTTTTCCAGGCTGAACACCTGGCGCTGGTCGTCGTAGGCAAAGGCCTCCGCGTACCGCGCCCAGCTGACAATAGTCCGCAGGGTCTGCTCGGCTCCCTCCTCGTCCATGTAGTCCTCGAGCTCGTCGAGAAACCGGCTCTTGGGTGCCGTGTGACTCGCACGCTCGTCCAGGACCCGGCGGATATGCGCCGCCATGGGCACATAGGTCAGGAGATGGCGGTAGAAAAGGCGCTTGCGCTCGTCGGTCTCATCCTGCGCAAACTGCCGCCCGGCCTCGGTGAGGTGGATGTCGCCGCCTTCCACTTCGGCAAATCGCAGCATCTGCAGTGATTCCGCCACCGGCAGCAACTCGTCGGCATCCATGGTCAGGTATTCGGCCAGCGCCGGCAGATCGGCTTTGCCGGAATACGGCTCGCCGTTGACGGCCTCGATCATGCCGGAGAGGAGGTTCGAGGAGACGTGCGTGAGTTGGGTACCGATGCCCGTGCCGGGAAAGCGTTCGTTCTTCGGACCGGAGCGGGTCTCCCCGCGGCGCCGTGCCGTCATTTCGACATAAACACGCTCGACGAGGGCGCGGAAGCGTGGGTCGAGCGCGTGGCGCGGCTTCGGCAGATCGATCGGAATCTCGCTGACGATGCGGCCCGGGTGCGAGGAGAAGATCAACAGCCGGTCGCACATCTCGATTGCCTCCTCGATGTTGTGGGTGACCAGCAGCACCGCCTTGATCGGCAGCTGCCCTTCGCCCCACAGGTCCAGGAAGTCGCTGCGCAGCGTTTCGGCGGTCAGCACGTCGAGGGCCGAGAACGGCTCGTCCATCAGAATGATGTTGGGGTGCGTCACCAATGCCCGCGCAAATCCGACCCGTTGGCGCATGCCGCCGGAGAGCTCGCGGGGATAGGCCGACTCGAAGCCGTCGAGCCCGATCAGGTCGATGGCCTGCAGGGAGCGCTTGCGCATCTCTTCCGGCGGTAATCCCTGGGCCTCGAGACCGATCTGCACGTTCTGCAGGACCGTCAGCCACGGAAAGAGTGCGAAGCTCTGGAAGACCATTGCGATTCCGGACGCCGGGCCGTCGACCGGAGCACCGAGGTAGCGCACCTCGCCGCCCGTAGGTGCGTTCAGTCCCGCAATCGCGCGCAGCAGCGTCGACTTGCCGGAGCCCGAGCGACCGAGCAGACCGACGATCTCGCCCTCGCGAAGGGTCAGGTTGACGCCTTCCAGCACGACCAACTGGTCGCCGTCGGGCTTGCGAAACGCCTGACAGACGCCCTGGACATCGAGCAACGGTGCGGCGTTCATGACGGACGGACCCTCACTGCAACTTGAACCGGCGCTGCGCACTCTCGTACAGCGGGCGCCAGAAGAAGCGATTCAACAACACCACGAAGATGCTCATGATCGCGATGCCGAGCACGATGCGGCGGAAATCGCCGGCATCGGTCGCCTCCGCAATATAGGCGCCAAGACCCGTCGCTGTCAGGCGCTCGTGCCCCCAAGTCGCCACCTCGGCGTTGATCGCAGCGTTCCACGATCCTCCTGAGGCGGTAATCGCGCCCGTCAGATAGAACGGAAACACCGCCGGTAGCGCGACGCGCTTCCACCACAGCCACCCGCGGATCTTGAGATTCTGACTCGCGTAACGCAGGTCCGTCGGGATGGCAGAGGCGCCCGCAATCACGTTGAACAGGATGTACCACTGGGTACCGAGGATCATCAACGGACTCAGCCACACATTGGGGCTGGCCCGGAACAGGACGATGGCCGAGACGACCACCGGGAAGAAGAGGTTCGCCGGAAACGCGGAGAGAAATTGGGCGACCGGCTGCACGACGCTGGCCACACGCGGACGCATGCCGACATAGACGCCGATCGGAACCCAAAGCAGGCTGGCCAGCGCGATCAGCACGACGACGCGCAGCAGGGTCACGAGTCCGAAGCCCGTCACGCGCCAGACTTCCGTGAGATCCACTTGCGACAGGACGAAGTGGACCGCCTTCCACAGCGCGACAGCGCCGAGAACTGCCAGAAATGCGTAGTACGCCTTGTCCGCTGCAGCGCTGCGGTGTGGATCGGCCGGTTTGCGCGGAGCGGCTCCTTCGGGCAACCGCAGAGGCTTCGGCCCACTGCGCAATACTTTTGCGAAGGTCCGCGTCAGCACATTGAGCAGCCGCGACCGACGCATCATCGTGAGCGCCCAGGAATTGGAGGTGGAGAACCCTGTCTCCTGCTCCAGGCGGAACCAGTCCGCGCCGGCAATCAGCGGCCGAAACAACAGCTGGTCGAACACCAGGATCACGACGAACATGGCCGCGATCGCCCAACCGATCGCCCCCAGATTGCGCTGCTCGACCGCGAGCGCGACGTAGGACCCGACTCCGGGCAGGGTGACGGTGGTGTGCCCGACACTCATTGCTTCGGAGAACACCACGAAGAACCAACCGCCGGACATCGACATCATCATGTTCCAGATGAGCGGCGGCATGCCAAATGGGACTTCCAGGCGCCAGAATCGCAACCAGGGACTCAGGCGGAAGCTGCGCGCCACTTCCTGCAGCTCATCGGGGATGCTGCGCAGAGACTGGTAGAAGCTGAAGGCCATGTTCCAGGCCTGACTGGTGAAGATCAGGAAGATGCAGGCCATCTCCGCGCCGGCGACCTTGCCCGGCGTCAGAGCCATGAACGGCACGATGGTGATCGAGCTGAAGCCGAGAATCGGCACCGACTGCAGGATATCCAGCAACGGCACCAGGACGATCTCGGCACGCCGGCTCTTGGCGGCCAACGTCGCATAGGTGAACGCAAAGACCAGCGACAGGAACATCGCAATCAGCATCCGCAGCGCCGTGCGGGCGGAATAGCCGATCAGCGCGTGCGGATCCAGAGAGATCGGAATCGCCTGGAGCTTCGCGAGCGACTGGGTCAGGCCGTGCGCGGCTTCCGCGAAGTAGATGAAGAACCCCATGACCAGGAAAAAGGCGAGCACGTCCCATCGGCTCGGCACGAAACGCTCGCCGAGACGGTCGCGAATGACTGAGATGGGAAGCTCGAGACGCATCCGGGGAAGTGTGCCCGAATGCGTCGCCGATTGGCACAGTTCATTGTGCAGCGGGACCTAGCTGCGCCGCTTTCTGTGACGTGTTTGTTGCGGCCCGCCGAGCCCAGGCGGCATACAGCACCGGCAGTACGATGAGCGTCAGCAACGTCGAGGTGATCAGCCCGCCGATCACTACAGTGGCCAGCGGCCGTTGTGTCTCCGAACCGATATCGGAGGAGATTGCCATTGGCAACAACCCAAGCATCGCCAGCAGCGCCGTCATCATCGTCGTGCGCAACCGGCCGAGCGCGCCGTCGATGACGGCCTGCTCGGGCGCGATTCCCGCGGCGCGCAAATGATCGAACTGCGCAACCATGACGACGCCGTTCAGCACGGCCTGGCCAAACAGCGCGATGAATCCGATGGCGGCCGAAACCGACAGCGGCAGCCCGGTCGCCCACAGCGCGACGATGCCGCCGATCAGCGCGAAGGGGATGTTGGCGATCACCAGGCCGGCGCTGGCAACGCAGCCGAAGGCCCCGAACAGCAGCAGGAAGATGAGGCCGATGGAGATCGGCACGACCAGCGACAGGCGGCGCATGGCCCGTTCCTGGTTCTCGAACTCGCCGGACCATTGGACGCGATAGCCCGTGGGCAACGTCATGTCTCGCGCGACGGCTCGTTGCATGTCCTTGACGACGCTGCCCATGTCACGGTCGCGTATGAACACCCCGACGGACAGCATCCGGCTGCCGTTCTCGCAGGCCATAGCGCCCCGCCGCCTGCCGGTCTACCTCGAGCAGGTACTGCGGCAGCGTCCCTTCGCGATCGATCTCGGCCTGTACGACCCCGGGCACCGCCCGGACCAGGGTGAGCACGTGGCGCGAGCCATCTCGCCCTCGTAACGATTGCGGAGGAAGACAGGCACGCTGAACCCGATTCCCCAGTTGTTCGGGCCCGCGTCAGGAAAGGGATAGCGCTCATATTGCGCTCCGATAGTCACGTCGTGTGTCAGTTGCGATTTCGCCAACGCGACGGCCGACTCGCTTTACCAACACGCTCCTGCGCTGCCCGCACGTCGGGTCGTTGCTCGACGATCGACCCGGCTGTGAATCGGGCCCTCACGGCGGGCCAGTCGTCACTCGCCTCGAACTGAGCAGTGTCGGTAGGCAACCCCCAACAGCTGTGCCAGGGTGATTTGCGTGGACCGGCGAGCCGTCTGCGCGTCGGCGGACGCGCCGACTCGTTCAAAGGCGCCGCCGCCTGGGACGTCGCTGCAACAGCAGCCACGACAGGTGCAGCGGCCCCGGCGGCGGCAGACCAGCCGAACGCGGCAGCGGACAACATCGTGGCAGTCAGGGTCCTGGCTGGACACGGCGTGCGGCGCACCGCATTCGACATGAAAAGGAGTATAAGAAGGGGCGCTTTCAGCCGCCTTTCCCAGGGAAACCCGGTATTGCCGTCTGCGCGGAATACGGGCCAAATGTGCGTACCGTAAGCTCACCGAGGGTTTCACAATGCGACTCCTGATTGTCGAAGACGACCAGCAACTGAGCGAGGCGCTGAGCGCCCTGCTGCGTCAATCCGGCTACGAGGTAGACGCACACGCCGATGGCCGCACTGCGCTGAACGCGCTGTTGGCCAGTGACTACGATCTCGCCGTCATCGATCTCATGTTGCCGGGAATGAACGGTGTTGCCCTGGTGCGCAGTCTGCGCAAACAGAATCGCGGTCTGCCGATCCTGATCATCACTGCCCGTGACTCGATCGAGGACCGTGTCGGTGGGCTCGACGCGGGCGCCGACGACTATCTCGTAAAGCCGTTCGAGATGCCCGAGCTCGAAGCGCGCATCCGCGCACTGCTGCGGCGGCAGCGAGCCGATCGCGACTCGGAGATCCGGGTCGGCTCCCTCACCATGGTTCCCGGACAGCCGCGCGTGTCGCTCGGCGGCACGAACGTCGATCTGCCTGCGAGCGAGTTGGCGCTGTTGGAAACGCTCGCCACCCGACTCGGCCGGGTCGTGAGCAAACAGACGATTGCGGAACGCTTGAGCCGCGGCGGCAATCCGCCCTCGGACACGGCAATCGAAGTATGCGTTCACCGCTTGCGGCGCCGCCTGGGCCCATTCGGGTTGAAGGTGCGCACGCTGCGTGGATTCGGCTACCTGTTGGAATCCGGAACGTACCTGGAATCCGGTACGCATGCCTGATCGAAGCCTGCGCTTCGGGCTGCTGCTGCGGCTGGGCCCGATCCTCGCAGTGTTGTTCGCCCTCGACGCGATAGCCTGCTACTTCACGTCGCTGTACTTCGCGAACGCCGTCTACGACCGATGGATGATCGATGACACCCGTTCTCTGGCACAGGCCGTGCGCACCGAGAACGGGCGGACCGTGTTCGATCTGCCGGCCGCGGGTCTGCAGGTCTTCCAGTTCGACTCGGTTGACAAGAACTACATCCGCGTCACATCGGCCCGGCAGGGATTCCTCGCAGGCGAGCGCAGCCTGCCCAATGCTCCGCCCGTGACGCTGGGGAAAGTCAGTATCGCCTATGCCACGCTCGACGGGGAGCGGGTCCGGATTGCCGGTACCCGCATCGCGCCCACCCCGGATGACACCGTTACGCTCGAAATCGCCGAGACTCTCAAGAAGCGCTCCACGCTGGCGACCGAGATCCTGTTGGGAATGACGGCGCCCCAGATCACCTTGCTGGCCATAGCGATGGTCCTCACGTGGATCGGTGTTGCGCGCGGACTGAAGCCGCTGACCGACCTATCGACCGAGATCGAGTCGCGCGATCAGGACAATCTCGCACCGGTACTTCACAACGGCCTGTATCGCGAGACCCGTGTGTTGGTTTCGCGGATCAACGAGTTGCTCGGGCGGTTGGGAGAAGCTCTTCGCGCCCAGAAGCGGTTCGTCGCGGATGCAGCGCACCAGCTGCGAACGCCGCTGGCGGCGGTCATACTGCACGCCGAGCGTGCCGAACGAGCAGCCGACAAAGAGACGCAGCAAGACGCCTTGCACGCACTGCATCGTTCGGTCGAGCGCGCGGCACGTTTGAGTCAGCAGCTGTTGGCACTCGCCCGCGCCGAGCCCGGCGCCACCTCGACGGCGGACCTGAAGCCGGTGGAGCTCGGTGCGCTCGCCCGACGCGTCGGCGAGGAGTGGATCCCGCGAGCGCTGCAGCTGGATGTGGATTTTGGTCTGGTGGTTCCAGACGAGCCCGTCATGGCCACCGGCGACGAGCGGCTGCTGACCGAGCTGCTGTCGAACCTCATCGACAATGCGTTTCGCTACGGCGGCCCGTCGGGCCACGTCACGGTCACCGTCGAGGCCAGCCCCGCGCCGAAGATCTCGGTCCAGGACGACGGGCCCGGCATTCCCGCTGAGGAACGGCAACGGATCTTCGAGCGCTTTTACCGGATGCCCGGGTCGGGAGGTGAAGGGTGCGGCCTGGGACTGGCGATCGTCCAGGAGATCGCAACCCTTCACCAATCGACCGTCGAAATCAGCTCCGGACCCGATGATCGCGGCAGCCGGTTTACGGTGTCGTTCCTACGGGCGGCATAACGGCCTGCGCGGGCGCTCTCCTCACCGCGCCGCCACCTCACCGCGCCGCCACCTCACCGCGCCGCCACGCCCCGCGAGAACGGTCGCCTCATATGCCGTTAGCCGCCGTAGGTGGCGTGAAAAGCACTCAGCTTGTTGCCGTCCAGATCCCGGAAGTACGCCGCGTAAAACTGCGGGTTGCGCGCTCCGGGCGGGCCTTCATCCGTACCCCCCATCTCGATCGCCTTCTTGTAAATGGCGTCGACCTTCTCCTGGCTGCCCGCGGCTAACGCCACCATCACTCCGTTGCCGACCGTCGCGGGCTTACCGTCGAACGGCAAGCCAACACCGATTCCGCCTCCGGAAGGTCCCGCCGACCAGGCGATCGAGCGCTCCATCTCCATGAACCGCTTGCCCCCGAGCTCGGCGAGCACGGCATCGTAGAATTTTGCGGCGCGCTGCAAATCCCGGGTTCCGAGCGTGACATAACCAATCATTACTGCCCCCTTGTTCGAGTGGTGGACCCTGTCAGGGCCCCGTGGTCAATGGGTGCGGCGAAGGCCCGTTGATCCGTGCAGGCCCTGCCGGGTCGCGGCTGAAAGTCCGCGGAAAGCATGCTACCCCAGCCTCCGGGACGGGCGCATTACTTGCTGAGCCCCATGCCGAGGTTCTCGCGACCCTTCCTCAGGACGAGAATGACAATGAAGCGCAAGACTCCGGCGACCCCTCAGCGGACTGCACTGAAGCCACCCAACACTGCATTGCACACATCCGGTAAGGGACCGCCACCACCACCTGCCGGCGTATCGACCCCATCCGGAACCACGTTGCGGCCATCAGCCACGGTCCTGGCCGCATCCTCGCCTTCTGTGACCTTGCTGGCGCCTCCGGCCCCCTCACCCCAAACGCGCGCGGGCACATGGGTCAAGAGACTGTTCGCCGCGTACTCGCAGCGCGCTCGCGCGCGCAGAGCGCGCCTCTTCCGGGAAAGATTTACGCTGACCGAGACGACCCGCATTCTCGATCTCGGGTCCGAAACCGGCGCTGCGATTCGAGCGGTGCTCGAGGGCACCGCGGTGCGGCCGGGAAATGTCTACATCGCGGACATCAGACCCGAGGTGGTCATCGGTGGCGCACGACGATATGGATTCATGCCGGTCGTCGTCCCCGAATCGGGCGCACTGCCTTTTCCCGACGGCTTCTTCGACATCGTGCATTGCTCCTCGGTCATCGAACACGTCACCTTGCCGAAAGAAGCGGTCTGGCGCGTGACTTCCGGGAAACAGTTTCGCCGCGAGGCCTGGGTCAGACAGCAACAGTTCGCCGCCGAGATCCGCCGTCTCGG
Source organism: Steroidobacteraceae bacterium (assembly GCA_036499585.1). Classification (GTDB taxonomy): domain Bacteria; phylum Pseudomonadota; class Gammaproteobacteria; order Steroidobacterales; family Steroidobacteraceae; genus 13-2-20CM-66-19. The sequence continues at coordinate 134,009 of DASYDM010000066.1, read as the reverse complement.
CAGACAATTCTTCGTGCAGACTCCCTACAAGCACTTCCCGCTGGAGAGTCACAGCTGGCTGCCATTCGTCGCGTGGCTGCCCCGTGGGATGCTGGTGCGGCTGTTCAGACTGACCAACCGGTTCTGGGTGAAGAAGACGGCGCCGGACTGGAATCTGCTCGGGCGGACGCAGCTGGCGCAGTTGTTTCCGGAAGCGCGGATCGTGACCGAGAGGTCGTTCGGAATGACCAAATCTCTGATGGCTGTGAAAACGAATCAAACCTAGCCGGCAAAAACCACGCTTTTTGCTGGCGGCCCACGAAGCAATGTCCGCGCATAGCGCCGTAGCGACTTTGCGCCGACACGCTAAGGAACGAACGCGAGGAACAGAAACGCCGCGAACAGCACCACGTGGACCGCACCCTGCATCACGTGAGTCCGGCCGGCCACCAGCGTGATGGCCGAGACGAAGAACGTCAGCAGCAGCAACACCAGTTCCTTGCTATCCAGGCCGAGCACCAGCGGCATGCCGATGATCATCGAGGTCAGGGCGACTGCCGGAATGGTGAGGCCGATGCTCGCCAGCGCCGAGCCGAGTGCCAGATTGAGGCTCGTCTGGAGTCGGTTGGCGATTGCAGCCCGCACCGCGGCCCACGTTTCGGGCAGCAGCACGAGGATGGCGATCGCAATACTGATGACTTGCTTCGGCGCACCGGCCGCCAGCACCGCGCTCTCGATACTCGGCGACATCACCTTGGCCAGGCCTACGACCGCGACCAACGAGACGAACAACAGTCCGAAGCTCGCCCACGCCTTCCGGTTCGATGGCGGAGGCGCGTGGGCATCCTCATCCGCGGCGTTCTCGACCGGCAGGAAGTAGTCGCGATGCCGGACAGTCTGGACGAAAACGAACACTCCCCAGAGAACCAGCGAGGCCAGGGCCGCAAAGATCAGTTGCGCCGTGTTGTAAGTAGGTCCGGCAGAGCTGGTAGTGAACCCCGGGAGCACCAGCGAGAGAGTGGTGAGAGCGACGAGCGTAGCCAACGCGGCGTTCGCGCCGACGACGTGGAACGTCTGCTCGTGATGCCTTAGTCCTCCGATCAGGAGGCACAGGCCGATGAGCCCGTTGCAGATGATCATGATCGCCGAGAAGATCGTGTCACGCGGGAGCGTCGCCTTCTCCGGCCCGCCGGTCAGGGTGAGCGTGACGATCAGCGCGACCTCGATGATCGTGATCGAGACCGCCAGCACCAGCGTGCCGAACGGCTCACCGACACGATGTGCGACCACCTCCGCGTGATGAACGGCGGCGATGACGGCGCCGACGAGTGCAATGGCACATAGAATGCCGAGCGCCAGGCCCATGGGCATGAAGAAAGCGGTGACCAGCAGTACCACTGCCACCCACGGTATCCAGCTCGCCCACTTCGGCACCTGCGTGTCCTTTCAAAGACTTCGGTCGTTGGATTGTGCCATCCAGTATTCCCTGCCGCCCGCTCCTGCATGGACGCCGGGAGGGCGCATTGCGGAAACTGCCCCGCATGCCGATCCCCCTCACCAGCAATGCGAACCTGTCTCACCACCGTGATGGCTACGTTATCGTGAATTGCACCGGGTGCGGTCACCGCCGTGACATCCGCGCCGAAGCGCTTGCACGAATTTTCGGCTGGGACACGAAAGTAGCTCTGCTCGCGCCCCGCTTTCGCTGCTCGCGCTGTGGCCGCAAAAACGTCGAGATCAGCTTCGGGTACGATCAGAAACCGCGCGGCTGGACGAAAAACCCCTCGTGAGCGGCGCACCCGACGGGACGGCGTACAGGCGAGGCGGCACCCGCGCGGGGCTCGTCGAACCGCGCAATGCCGGGGCTGCCCACGGCGCCGCCTGCCGGGCGATAGCCGGCCGCCGCGCCGGGGCGATTGCGATAATCCAACCTCCGGCACCGCCGTTCTGACATAACATCAAACAACACCGACATAACAGCCGTCCATTCAGCGGAAAACGCACGATATTGCCTCTCGTTTTCCGTGTTGGTTGCAGGCATTCTTGCACCAAGATGGGACCAAAGGCCTACCCAACCCGCCCTCACCCGCCTCCTGGACGTCCGCGCGTCCCGGTGCTGCCGCCTTTGCAGCCCACCCTCGCCCCTCCCCGCCTCGAAGCAGGAAGCCACGGATGCGCTTTGTCTATTCCCGTTACAAGCAGAGACTGCGACGTCAGGATCTCGTCGCCCGGATGATCTTTCACGAGGCCCGGACCGGCACCATCGCCGCCTGGACCCACGCCACGCCGAAACAGATCAGGGTCATCGCCCGTGACATGCAGGAGATGCCCGATGGCGTGCACCTGGTGCGACATCGGGGCAAGTCCCCGCACGACTCCTCGTACTTCTTCCGCTCGACTCAGATCACCTCGCACGCTGCGATGCTGGGCTATCAGCTCGAGCACACCGGCGCCCTACGCAAGCAGGACACCTCCATTCCCGTCGAAACCCTGCGTTGTCTCACACGCGGCGAGCTGGTGTGTGAAGCATTCGAAGCCTATCTGGCCGCCGTGACCAGCCCGCTGATTGCATTCGAGCACGCCACCCTGTTGTTGACACATCTCGCCTGCACACGCGAGCTCGCGTTGATCAACTGTAGCGGCTGCGGCGAAGCGTGGATCCTCGATCGACTCGGTCGGCCGGAGACTCTTTGCGTTCATTGCCGCAACCCGGCATCGATGCTCGCGCGGAGGATCGCCAACGGGGCGGACTTGCGTGGATACCGGCACGGCGTGCACCCTATCCAGCTCAACCTGTTCGACTCCGGAATGTAGCGCCCATCGATCCGATCAATTCCATCGAGCCTCCGCAGGAGCCCGTCGTCGTTCCTTATAGAGAGCTCAGCCCCGAAGCCCTGCGCGGCGTGGTCGAGTCATTCGTCCTGCGGGAGGGGACCGACTACGGCGAACGGACGTTCTCCCTGCAAGAGAAGTACGCACATGTCATGCGCCAGCTCGAGAAAGGGATCGCGCGCATCGTTTTCGACCCGAATACCGAGACAGTCCAGATCGTCGCGGTGCCATAACCCGGGCTGGCGCGAGGCTTCGGTCGTGGATACCCTGCGGCCATGGGGATACCGAATCGCGCCAACGGGCTTGCGTTCGCTGCAACGCTCGCGCTCGCCATTGCACTGAGCCTGCTGGATGCCGGACGGTCTCGTGGCGACGACGCAGACCGTACGGGAGAGATCGCGCGCCCCGAAAACACGTCGACCTCCCTGGAGAGTACCCGCAGGGCGTTCCAGGATGCCTACGCGCACGTAACGGCGAACGCGCCTGACACATCGGCCGATGACCCACAGGCCCTTCGCGACTACGTCATCTATCCGTATTTGGAGTCCGCGCGGCTGCGTCAGGCACTCTCGGCCCCCGGCGACGTCCCTCCGGGGCTCGATGAGCATGCCGCCGACTTCGTCGCGGCCCACGCTCAGCAACCCGTGTCGCGCAACGTGCGCCGGGCCTGGCTGGATAGCCTTGCACGCCGGTCGAAGTGGGACACGTTCATGCTCGCCTATCGGGATGCCGGTGCTGCGGAGGCAACGCGGTGTCAGAGCTTCACGGCTCGTATCGAGCTCGGCAGAACCGACGGACTCGGGGTCGAGGTCGCCAAACAATGGCTGACACCTCATAGCCTCCCGGAATGCGACAAAGCGTTCGCCTGGCTGAAAGACAAGGGCCTGCTGTTGCCCGAGCTGATCGAGAAGCGCATCCGCGCAGCGCTCGAGAACGGCTCGACGAGCTTTGCCCGTCAGATCATTCAGCAACTGCCGCCAGAGCGGATGGGCCCATGGCTGCAGTGGGCCGGCCTCCTCGACAGCCCGCTCCGCAGTATCGACTCCCTGATCGCGTCCGCGGCCACCTCAGTGGATCCGGCTGCACTGCTCGCGGGCTGGTCGCGGCTGGCTCGAACCGATGCGGCGGCCGCGAAGGACCGCTACACCCGGCTCGTACAGGCCCGCGGGCTGACAGAGGATCTCGCCAGCAAATACGCGCTCACCCTCGCGCTGGCCCTTGCCTGGAACCGTGACCCGGCCTCGCTGGATTACTTCAAGCTGGTCAAGGCGAGTGACTTCGACGATCCCGCATTGGAGTGGCGCGCACGGGCGGCGTTGTGGTCCAAGGACTGGAATCAGGCGGCGCAGGCGATCGCGGCGATGTCGCCGACCAACCGTCAGACGTCGCGCTGGAAATACTGGGCAGCGCGCATGGCCGACCGCCGCCATGACGCCGAAGATGCGCATCGGCTGTACGAGTCGGTTCTGCCGGACGACAACTACTACGCGGCGATGGCAGCGGCGCGGCTCAATCGCTCCGTCACCCCTCACCCGCAGGTGTTACCCGCGAACGAACAGGTGCTCGCCACCCTCGGGCGCATTCCGGTGTTCGAGCGAGCGCATGAGCTCCTGTATTGCGGCCTCCGGCAGGACGCCTCGGCCGAGTGGCAATCGGGCTACGAGGCGCTGTCGGAAGATGCCCGGCTGCAATCGATCCGCCTCGCCGCAAGCTGGGGTTGGTACGACCAGGCAGTCGAGGCCGCCACGGCGCAAAAGGTCTTCAATGACTACCAACTCCTGTACCCGCGCCCCTTCGACTCGGAAGTGGCCGCAGCGGCGCGCCTCTCCCAGCTGAAGCCCGAAATCATCTACGGTGTCGTCAGACAGGAAAGTCTGTACCGGACCGATGCGGTATCTACCGCCGGTGCGCGCGGGCTGATGCAACTTCAGCCCGAGACCGCGCGCCGCACGGCCCGCTTCTGGAAGCGCCCGACACCCGCCGTGAACGATCTGTTCGACCCTTCCGTCAACACTGCGCTCGGCGCTGCGCGCCTGCGCATGCTCATCGACGACTACGACGGACAGATCCCGCTGGCGCTTGCGGGCTACAACGCAGGGCCCAATGCCGTCTCACGCTGGCTGCCGCAGGAGACGATCGATTCCGACATCTGGATCGAAAACATTCCCTACAACGAGACGCGCGCGTACGTACAGCGGATTCTCTGGCACAGCCTGATGTTCACCTGGCTGCGAAGCGAGGATCGAGCTCAACAGACCGACTCCTGGCTGCAGCCCATCAAGCCCCCACACCACGGCGAAGCCACTAGCCGCGTCGCGTCCAGCGAGCGCTAGCGCTCAGTTGACACCGAGTCCGGCGTACGCTCGGACAGAACGAGTGGCTGCACGCGCGACCGCGACGCCACAATAACAACCTCCGGCACATCGTCCGACGTTGCGGACGTCGCGGCACTCGATGTGACATTTGTGCTATTCGCTGCCGTCAGATCGCTGCGTGTGCAAGCCGCCAGCGCGAGCACTGCAACTGCAGAAACCACAACGGCCCGTAAAGATTTCTTCATGAGATCCATGTGCGCCTTTCCTCCGTAGATGTCCCTCCGTGAAGGGCCGAGTGTTGGAGACCGAGCCGTCATCGAAGTTCGTGCTGACGACGAATCTTCACACAACGTTAACAATGCGAATCACGACGTGCGTTGGGTGAATTTTTCTCACGTGCGGCACTACACAATCGCCGCAAAGGGCTGCTTCTGGAATACTTGACTCAGTCAAGTATATTCAGCCATGCTCCGGTCATGCCGTCCCGCACTGCAGCCGCCCCACCCCCGCCGCCCCAAGCCCAGGCCATTGGGGCCGTCCGCGCCTTCAACCGTGACTACACGCGGCATCTGGGACTGCTCGATCAAGGATTGCTCGGGAGCGAGTTCACCCTCACCGAGGCCCGCGTTCTGTACGAATTGGCGCAGCGCGAAACGACCGCCACGGAGATTGCCCGGCAGTTGGGCCTGGATCAGGGCTACTTGAGCCGGATATTGGCGAGACTCGAGCGACGCCGCGATCTGAAGCGGATCCGCTCGGCCACGGACGGACGGGCCAGTCTGCTGCACCTGACGGCAAAGGGACGAGGGACATTCGAGTCGCTGGATCGTGCGGCGAAGAATCAGGTCGCCGCATTCCTGAAACCGCTCAGCGCAGCCCAGCGTGACGAACTGCTTGGTGCGATGCGCAGTGTTCAGCGCATCCTGACCCCCGACGGTGCGCCGATGGCAACGGACGCCGCCGAAAAGGCGGTGGGCGCCACGACGCCAGCGACCACCGCCCAACGGTCGGATGTGGCTGCTGCGGACGCGCGGTACATCATCCGCGACGTCCAACTCGCTGACATCCGCCTGATCGCGCACCGGCAACAACTCCTCTACTCCAAGGAGTACGGCTGGGACCGAACCTACGAAGTGCTAGCCGCGCAGATTCTTGCCGACTTCGTGAAGTCCTTCGACCCCTCGGCGGAGCGCGGTTGGGTCGCTGAATCCGACGGCAGGCTCGCCGGGTCCGTGTTCGTCGTTCGTTCCTCTGACAGCGAAGCCAAGCTGCGCCTGTTGTACGTCGAGCCTTTCGCTCGCGGTCTGGGCATTGGCCGCCGGCTCGTGCAGGAGTCCGTCGACTTTGCGCGCTCCAAGGGCTATCGCATGCTGACCTTGTGGACCAACGACGTGTTGGTGTCCGCCCGACGCATCTATGAAGCTGCCGGATTTCGGCTGACGAAACAGGATCGTCACCACTCCTTCGGCAAGGACCTTGTCGGGCAGACGTGGGAACTGACGCTCTAAAGCTTCAGGCGACGAAACACGAATTCCGGGATCGAGCGGATGATCCACATGATCGGCCGCCAGAATCCGGGCACGTAGAGCACGGGCGTCCCGCGAATCATGGCTCGTGCGATCGCCTTGCCGACGCTCCCGGAGCTCGCCCACAGAAATCCCTTCCTGAAGGCCGCTGTCATCGGCGTGTCGACGAAGCCAGGTTTGATCGTCACGACCTTCACACCCTTGGGAGACAGGCGCTGGCGCAACCCGCTGGTGAAAGTGCTGACGGCGGCCTTCGCGGAGCCGTAGACATAGTTGGATTGTCTGCCCCGATCTCCCGCGACCGAGGAAATCACCGCGATGGTGCCGTGCCCGCCGGCTTCGAAACGATTGGCCAGCAGCGTGCACAAAGCCATGACGGACAACGCGTTGATGTTGATCTCATCCAGCATCAGGTCCACCGACATCTGGCATGCGGCCTGGTCCGAAAGCGTACCGTGCGCGATCAGAGCGGCATCGAGGCCGCCAAGGGCCTGCGTCGCCGCATCCAACAGCGAAGGGAACTGCCCGATCTCCCGAGCATCGAGAGTGCCCATGGCAACGGCCGATGCGCCGCGAACCTTCAAATCCTGTGCCATCGCCTCGAGCCGCGGCGCGGATCTTCCGACAAGAAACAGAGCATCGCCGCGTCGCGCGAACTCCCGTGCCGTCGCCTCGGCGATCGCTGAGCCGGCTCCCATTATCAGAATTCTTCTCATGCCGGCCTACCTGTCACCCGCCGCCAGAAGGACGACGAAAAGCGCGGATCAACGAAGCCACTGAATGCCTCCCAAGCGGGAAAGTACCGCTGGAATGCCTCGGCGGACATCCGCGCATCCTTGGCGGGATACACCGCGCCACCCATCGCGCGCGTAATGTCGTCCAGAGATTCCAGCAGCGCCAGCGTCCTGGGGCCGCGATCCTGAAAATCGATAGCCAGGGTGACCCCGGGGCGGGGAAACGACAACATGCCCAACGATGGCATGGAACCGAAAATCTTCAGCACGACCAGGAACGAACCCGAGCCGGAGCGCGCGATCCGCTGCAACATCTCGTCGATCGCCGCCTCTCCGCCTTCCCGTGGGACGACACACTGATACTGAAAAAATCCGCGCGGTCCGTACATGCGATTCCACGCAAGGACGCCGTCCAACGGGTAGAAGAAAGAGCGCCAGTCCCAGCGGCCGTCCAACTGCTCGGCGGCCGGGCGGTGATAGTAGAGCTCATTGAAAGGCTTCAGGGTCAGAGGGTTCACCAGGGACCACGGCGGTGTGAACGGAAATCTCAGTCGTGACTGCGCAGCCGGCACGCCGGGACCTGATGCGTGGTTGCCTCGAATGAAGATGCCGCGCCCGCGTCGCTTGCCCGCCGCCGTGCAGTCGACCCAGGCGACCGTGTATTCGAAATCGGTCTCGGAGTCATCGGACAGACGGAAAAAGTCGGTCAAGGACCCGAATCTCCGGCTGTCGCCGTGGATCCAACCGCCCGGCACGGGCCGAAGCTGGATGCGTGCCGAGCGGATGAGGCCGGTCAGTCCGAGACCGCCGACCGTCGCGGCAAACCATTCCGGGTTTTGGGTTCGCGAACACCGCAAGACGGACCCGTCCGAACGCTGCAGTTCGAACTCCAACACGTGATGCGCGAATGTACCGGCCCGATGGTGATTCTTGCCGTGCACGTCGTTGGCGATCGCGCCCCCGACCGTCACGAAAGCTGTGCCCGGTGTCACCGGGAGAAACCAGCCGCGCGGTAGCAACAAATCGATGATGTCGCTGAACAGCACGCCGGCCTCGCATTCGATCACACCTGTCGTGGCATCGAAGGAAACGTAGCGATCCAGGCCAGTGGCCAGCAGCAGAGTACCGCCATCGTTCAGGCAGGTGTCTCCGTAGCTGCGGCCGTTGCCGTACGGGAGCATGGGCGAGCGCTCCGGCAACGCGGCTTCGCGCCTGAACAATCGGATCAGCTCGTGGCGATAGCGGAACCTGCGTCCCCACGAGTGCACGGCAGCGGACATGAGCGTCTAACGCATTGTTTTTACTGGCGTCCCCAAGGGGATTCGAACCCCTGTTACCGCCGTGAAAGGGCGATGTCCTAGGCCTCTAGACGATGGGGACGTTGGGCGAAGGGCGCGCAGATTACACGGCCAGGGCCCCGCGGACAATGCGGGGCTTCTCGGGGAAGCCAAGGCCGGCCCCGCCTGGGGCCTACGAAGGGCCCTGCAAAGCCCGCAGCGCCGGGTGGCAGGCGGGGGGAGCTGAGCCCAGGCCGGTCGCGGAAGGAGGACGCCACGGCGGTTTGGGGCCCCGCTCCGGCGCCTCGCCAGGCCTCGGCGAGCCAGGCCCTCAGGAAGCCACGCTGGTCGTCGGCAGCCGCTCGAGGAGTTCGGTGAGCTTGTCCATATCGAGAGGCTTCACCAGGTGCGAGTCGAAGCCAGCCTCGCGAGAGCGGCGGCGGTCGCTGTCCTGTCCCCACCCGGTCAGGGCCACGAGAGTGATCTGTTGGCCCCAGGGTTGAACACGAATGCGGCGAGCCACCTCGTAGCCGTCGACCAGAGGCATGCCGATGTCGAGCAGCATCACCTCGGGTCGATGCCGCTCCGCGCACTCCAAGGCCAGTGCGCCATTGCTCGCTGTCACTACGTCGTGCCCGCCCAGCTGCAGAAGCGTGGCCAGACTCTCGAGAGCATCGTTATTGTCATCAGCTAGAAGAATGCGGCGTTTCACACGGTCACCTGAAACATCGATAGATTGCTCATGGTCATTGGAGGCAGCGCTCCGTCGGGAAGCGCCTGGCGATAACGACGCAGGAACGTCTTGTGTGTCGAGCGGAAGCCGGATCCGGAACTCGCTCCCCTTCCCCGCGCCCTCGCTGCTGGCGGTCACGCTACCGCCGTGCATCTCAACGAGCTTGCGAACGAGCGCGAGCCCGATACCCAAGCCACCCTGTGCGTGTCCCGACGTGCGATCGAGTTGGGTGAACAAGTTGAAGATGTCCGGCAGGAGGTCGCCAGGGATGCCTTCGCCGTTGTCTACAACCCGGATGTCGACCTCGGGGCCGTCGCGACGCGCGGAGACGACGATCCGCCCACCCCGTTCGGTGTATTTGGCGGCGTTACTCAGGATGTTGCCCAGCGCCTGAGTCAGGCGCGTGGGATCTCCGACCACAGCAAGACCGTCGTCTATGACATCGATCGTCAACTCGTGATCGCGCTCGGTGATCAGCGGCTGAGTCGTCTCGACTGCCCGACCGACCAGAGCCCAGATCTCTGTCCGTTCTTTGTTGAGATTGATCTTCCCGCGAGTAATCCGCGAGACATCAAGCAAGTCATCCACGAGCCGCGACAGGTGCGCGAGCTGCCGTTCGATGATGTCCCTGGACCAGATGAGCTGCGGATCGGCCATGGGCTTGCGCCTCATGAGCTGCACCGCGTTGTAGATGGGCGCCAAGGGATTACGCAACTCGTGCGCCAACATCGCCAGGAACTCGTCCTTGTGCCGGTCGGCCTCCTTCAATGCCCGCTCGATACGGACCCTCTCGGCGACCTCGCTCTGCAAGGAGCGGTTCGCGCTCTCGAGCTCCGAGTTCGCCCGCTGCAGAGTCAGGTTCAGCGCCTGCAGTTCCCGTGTCTTTTCCGCCTGCAGATTCGTATTCGCGGCAGCTAGCCGCTTGTTGGCCTCTTCGAGACTGCGGTTCGCCTCTCGCAGCTCCCGACGCTTCGTGTAGAGCTCCACCAGCACCGAGACTTTGCTGCGGAGGATCTCGGGCACCACGGGGATGGAGACGTAGTCGACCGCGCCGAGCTTGTAGCCCTTCAGGCGATCGAGCTCCGTCACGTGTACGCCGGTCACGAAAATGATCGGCGTCTTCTCGAACCGCGGGTGCTCATGGATCAGGCTAGCCGCCTCGAAACCGTCCATGTCCGGCATGCTGACGTCGAGCAGCACGACGGCGAACTCGTCCTTCATCAGCTTCTCGAGCGCTTCCAGCCCCGAGTTCGCACAGACGAGGTTCTGCCCGAGCTGCTCCAGAATGGTCTGATAGGTCAGCAGTCGCGCCGGCTGATCGTCTACCAGCAGGATGTTGACCTTTTCAGTGGCCTCCATTTCGTACCGAATCCCCGTGTCAGCCGCTTGTGCGACCGGTCTGTATTGGAAGCGATTCTATCGATGCAACCACATGCGGACCAGTGACAGAAGCTGGTCCGTGTTCACAGGTTTGGCGACGTAATCCGACGCACCCGCCTCGAGGCACTTCTCCCGGTCGCCCTTCATGGCTTTGGCCGTGAGAGCGATGATAGGCAGCATCCGGAACTGAGGTTTCTCGCGGATGCGACGCATGGTCTCGTAACCGTCCATCTCGGGCATCATCACGTCCATCAGTACGAGTGACAGGTCTTCGGTCCCCTCCACCAGGCTGATCGCTTCCTGGCCGTTGGTCGCGCTGATGACTTGCATGTTGTGGCGCTCGAGCAGGCTGTTGAGCGCGAAGATGTTGCGGATGTCGTCATCGACGACCAGCACCTTCCGGCCTTTCAGCGGCTCGTCGCTCTCGTGCAGCGTTTCGATCATGCGCTGCTTGGCCTGGGGGAGATCCGCGATCACGCGGTGCAGGAACAGTGCCGTCTCATCGAGCAGCCGCTCGGGCGAGTGGACGCCTTTGAGGACGATGCTCTTGGCCTTGCGACGCAGTTCGGTCTCCTCCTCCGCAGACAGCTCACGGCCGGTAAAGACGATGATCGGCGTGTCGCGGAGCTTCGGATCGCGCTGAATTTCCGAGAGCAACTCGAATCCCGTCATATCGGGCAGCTTGAGATCCAGGACCACGCAGTCGAGGGCTTCGGTCCGAAGCTTTTCCAGCGCCTCGGCTCCCGTAGCTGCGCTCAGGATCTCGACATCCTCGTGTCCGAGCAATTCGCTGACACTCAGCTGCTCCGCCGGGTCGTCCTCGACCACCAGCAGACGGCGCACGCGTGAGGTAGTGAAGTTCTTGAGCCGGTCGAACGCGGCCTCGAGGTTGTCCGTCGTGACCGTCTTCGTCATGAAGGAGAAGGCGCCCCGCTCGAGACCGTACTGTCTTTCGTCCTCGACCGTCAGGATCTGGACCGGAATGTGACGGGTCGCCGGATCGCGCTTGAGCTGGTTGAGCACCGTCCAGCCCAACATGTCGGGCAGGAACACGTCGAGGGACACCGCGGTCGGTCGGTACTTGCGTGCCAGCGCCAGGCCATCGGTGCCGTTCTTGGCGGCAATGACCTTGAACCCACGGTCCCGCGCCAGACTCAGCAGCACCCGTCCGTAGTGAGGGTCATCCTCGATGATCAGGAGCACCTTGTCGCCTTCCTGCAGATTCTCCCGGTCATCCGCCAGCTCTTCCTGGCGGACGATCGGCAGAACGACAGGCTGATAGGGCACGGGCACGGCCGCCGCCTGAGCGTTGGCAGGTGCCCTGTTGTAGGCCGGCCCCATGTACGTGAGCGGCAGATACAGGGTGAAGGTGCTGCCGCTGCCGGGCGTGCTGCTCAAGCGGATCTCCCCGCCCAACAGGTGCGCGAGCTCACGACTGATCGCCAGCCCCAGGCCGGTACCACCGTACTTGCGAGCCGTTCCGGCATCAGCCTGCTGGAACGCCTCGAAGATGATCCTCTGCTTCTCCGGAGGAATACCGATGCCGGTATCGCTGACGGAGAACTCGACTACCGAGGGTGCCTGCTTGAGCGTCGGGTGCTCGTTGCTCCATCCTCCGGTAGCCAGGGCGACGTGCAGCCGCACACCGCCGCGGTCGGTGAACTTGAACGCGTTCGACAGCAGGTTCTTCAAGACCTGCAGCAGACGCTTCGAGTCGGTCAGGATCGCCCGGCCCAGCCGCGGGTTGAAGTCGGTCGTGAAGGACAGCTTCCGGGCCTCTGCCTCGTGCCGGAAGTTTCGCTCGATGGTCTCGCGCAAATGCGTGAACAGCAGATCCTCGCACTCGACCGTCACGGTACCGGACTCGATCTTGGACAGGTCGAGAATATCGCTGATCAGGTTGAGCAGGTCCGTGCCGGCGCCGTGAATCGTCTTGGAGAATTCGACCTGTCGAGGCGACAGGTTGCCATCTGCGTTTTCGGACAACTGCTGGCCCAGGATCAGAATGCTGTTGAGCGGCGTACGCAACTCGTGCGACATGTTCGCCAGGAACTCGGACTTGTAACGAGACGTGAGGGCGAGCTCTGCTGCCTTCTCTTCCAACGCGCGCCGCGCCAGCTCGATTTCGTTGTTCTTGCGCTCGACCTCGGCGTTCTGTTCCGCGAGCAGTTTCGCCTTGTTGGCGAGCTCGTCGTTCGTCTGTTGGAGCTCGACCTGCTGCGCCTGCAGCTCTCCGGCGAGCTGCTGCGACTGCTTGAGGAGACCCTCGGTACGCATCGTGGCCTCGATCGTGTTGAGAACGACGCCGATACTGCCGGTGAGCTGCTCGAGGAACGCCAGTTGCGACGGCGTGAACTCACTCAGCGAAGCCAGCTCGACGACCGCCTTCACGTGACCTTCGTAGAGGACCGGCAGAACGATGGCATTGCGCGGCCGGGCCGAGAACAACCCGCCCCTGACCTGAATCGCGTCCGTCGGAATGTCGGTGAGGAGCACCCGCTGCCGATCCGAGGCGGCCTGACCGACCAGTCCCTCGCCGAGTGCATAGCGGCGCGGATCCCGGTCTTCCTGCGCCGCGTCGGCATACGCCGCCAGTTCCTTGAGATGAGACCCCCCGTCTGATCCCTCCATGACGTATACGACGCCCTGCTGCGAGTTGACGAGCGGTGCGAGCTCGGACAACAACAGCTTTCCTACGGTCACCAGGTCGCGCTGACCCTGCATCATGCGGCTGAACTTGGCCAGGTTGGTCTTCAGCCAGTCCTGCTCGGTATTGCGCTCAGTCGTTGCGCGCAGGTTTCCGATCATCGCGTTGATGTTGTCCTTCAGCTCCGACACCTCACCACGCGCCTCCACCTGAATCGATCTGGTCAGGTCACCCTTGGTCACGGCAGTCGCCACTTCGGCGATCGCACGTACCTGGTTCGTCAGATTGGCGGCCAACAGGTTGACGTTCGCCGTCAGGTCTTTCCAGGTTCCAGCGGCGCCAGGGACGTGCGCCTGGCCGCCCAGACGACCCTCGACGCCGACCTCGCGGGCCACGCTGGTGACCTGGTCGGCGAAGATCGCCAGAGTGTCCGTCATGCTGTTGATGGTGTCGGCGAGGGCCGCGACTTCACCCTTCGACTCGACCGTGAGCCTCTGGCGGAGGTCGCCGTTGGCGACGGCGGTAACGACCTTCACGATGCCGCGAACCTGGTTGGTCAGGTTATTGGCCATCACGTTGACGTTGTCGGTCAGGTCCTTCCACGTACCGGCGACGCCAGGCACTACAGCCTGACCACCCAGCTTGCCTTCAGTACCGACTTCGCGCGCAAGTCGTGTCACCTCGGCCGCGAAGCTGTTCAGCTGGTCGACCATCGTGTTGATGGTCTCCTTCAGCTGCAGAATCTCGCCCTTCACGTCCACCGTAATCTTGCGGGACAAGTCGCCGCGCGCGATGGCGGTCGAGACTTCGGCGATGTTTCGGACCTGGCCCGTCAGGTTGCGAGCCATCGAATTGACGTTATCGGTCAGATCCTTCCAGGTACCGGCGACGCCGGGCACGATTGCCTGACCGCCCAGCTTGCCCTCCGTGCCGACCTCACGCGCAACGCGTGTTACTTCGGCTGCGAAGCTGTTCAGCTGGTCGACCATCGTGTTGATGGTCTCCTTCAACTGCAGAATTTCGCCACGCACGTCGACGGTAATCTTGCGGGACAGGTCACCGCGCGCGATGGCGGTCGCTACCTCGGCGATGTTTCGGACCTGGCCCGTCAGGTTACTGGCCATCGAATTGACGTTATCGGTCAGATCCTTCCAGACGCCACTGACGTCCTTCACGTCTGCCTGACCACCCAGCTTGCCCTCCGACCCCGCTTCGCGCGCAACGCGGGTCACTTCGGCGGCAAACGCATTCAGCTGGTCGACCATCGTGTTGATGGTCTCTTTCAGCTCCAGAATCTCGCCGCGCACGTCGACAGTGATCTTGCGAGACAAATCGCCATTGGCGATGGCGGTTGCGACGGCCGCGATATTGCGAACCTGACCCGTCAGGTTGCCGGCCATCGAGTTGACGTTATCGGTGAGATCCTTCCAAGTACCGGCCACACCTGGCACGGCCGCCTGACCACCGAGCTTACCCTCGGTACCGACTTCACGTGCAACGCGAGTTACTTCCGATGCAAAGGACCGAAGTTGGTCCACCATCGTGTTGATGGTTTCCTTCAGCTGCTGAATTTCGCCGCGCACGTCGACAGTGATCTTGCGAGACAAGTCTCCGCTTGCGATCGCGGTCGCGACCTCGGCGATGTTTCGAACCTGACCGGTCAGATTTCCGGCCATCGAGTTGACGTTGTCGGTCAGGTCCTTCCACGTACCGGCCACGCCGGGCACGGCGGCCTGGCCGCCCAATTTTCCTTCGGTGCCGACCTCGCGCGCCACGCGAGTCACTTCTGCCGCGAAGCCGTTCAGCTGGTCGACCATCGTGTTGATGGTGTTCTTCAGCTCCAGAATCTCGCCCTTCACGTCGACTGTGATCTTGCGCGACAAGTCGCCGCGCGCGACGGCGGTCGTTACTTCGGCGATGTTTCGGACCTGACCCGTCAGGTTCGTGGCCATCGCGTTCACGGAGTCCGTCAGGTCCTTCCAGGTTCCAGCGACGCCCAGCACGATAGCCTGGCCACCGAGTTTTCCTTCAGTACCGACCTCACGTGCAACGCGTGTTACCTCTGATGCGAACGAACGCAACTGGTCCACCATCGTATTGATGGCTTCCTTCAGCTGCAGGATTTCGCCCCGGACGTCGACAGTGATCTTGCGGGACAGGTCGCCGTTCGCCACGGCGATGGTCACTTCAGAGATGTTTCGAACCTGACCTGTCAGGTTGCTCGCCATCGAGTTGACGCTATCCGTCAGGTCTTTCCAGGTACCGGCCACACCCGGCACGGCAGCCTGACCACCGAGTTTTCCTTCGGTACCGACTTCGCGCGCCACGCGTGTCACCTCTGAGGTGAACGCGCTCATCTGATCGATCATGCGGTTGACGATCTTGGCGGAGCGTAGAAACTCGCCTTTGAGGGGACGTCCGTCCACCTCGAGACTCATCGTCTGCTGCAGATCGCCCTTGCCGACCGCCGAAATGGTTCGTGTTACCTCGGTAGTCGGCCAGAGCAGGTCGTCCATGAGGGTGTTGACGGAAGCTTCCATCTCGCCCCACGCGCCAGAACGGCGATCGATCGACACTCGGTGTCGGGTTCGCCCGTCCTTCCCGACGATCTGACCCGCTCGATCGAGCTCGCGGGCCAACCTCTCGTTGGAATCGACGATCTCGTTGAAGGTGTCGGCGATCTTGCCGCCCAATCCGGTGCGGTCGCTGGGGAGGCGTACCGTAAAGTCGCCATCGCGCACTGCCTGCAGGGCGCGCAGCAGCTTGCGCAGGTCGAGTGTCGCCTCTTCGCCTGCGTCGTGGCCGTTGCCATGGGTCTTTGCGGCCGTCTTCGACGCTCGCCGCCGGGTACGTTCCTGAACTTGCATCTGCGGGCTCCGATCAAAAAGTCGGTCGCGTTCGGCCGGCAGCGTCCGAGGACGCCCCGGCATCTCGCGATCTCAGGCACGGAAAATAGTTGAGAATGGGTTGCCGACGGCGCCCGTCGAATACAGGCACCCTCGCGCACGCAGCCCTTGTTGTGTATTTCGGGCGCGCCAATGAAGGTTCACGGATTTCTCCCGGTCCACACTTGGCGGACCGTGTCCGTGCGACTAAAAACCCCGGCCATCGTCTTTGTTATACCAACGGCAGCAAGCTAGCAGAAACCATTGCGCAAGCAAGAGGAATTGAACTCGGCGACAGTGACGCCAATCGCAGACGCAAACGCCGACAAAATCCCCCATAAGGGGCAGCTTCGGCCCTCCTCAGGAGGCCTTTTGCCGCGGCTCTCGTCACTGATTTGCAACGCCCCATTGCCCGGAGCATAGTCGGCGCCGTTGCACAGCCCTTCGCCGGCGGCCTCGCACCCGCCACGGAAGGGTTTCTCGGGGAAGAACGGGGTCGAAACGGATGACGGGACCGGGGTCTGGGGATCGAAATTCGGTTTCCGGGGATGCTCGCGTGGGACGGCTTTCGGTAGCCGTGTTGCGGCGGGCTGTTCCTCTGCGGATGTGGGGTGGCAAGGGTTCCGGGTCCCCCTGCGACTTCTGTCGCGTCGTCATCTCCGACAGCGACGTGGAGTACGAGATCGAGGCCGACCTCGAGGGCCAACGGGTCGCTCTGCGCTTTCACCCAAAATGCCACGAAGCCTGGGACACCGGGCGGGAACCGCCTGCGTCCGAGACGGGGCCGTCGCCACCGGCGGCCGGCAGTAGCGCCGCGTAGTACCGACGCCGCGACCCATCCACCGACCTCGGCAACCGACGGTCAAACTAACTTTGGGGGCCGGCTGGTTCGCGACGCTGTGCGTCCGAACGGGCGGGGTACCGGCGGTGAGACGCCGGATTTCAGGAGATGGGTAGTGGTGGAGCTAGGCGGGATCGAACCGCCGACCTCTTGCATGCCATGCAAGCGCTCTCCCAGCTGAGCTATAGCCCCACAAAGAGCCGGCGCAACCTACGCACCGCTGCCGGCGATGTCAAGGGTGCGCTTTGGGTATTACCGAACGCAGATCCCTTTCCGTCGTCCGGATTTTCTCATGAACCGCCGGAAGGTGCCATGCAGCGAAGATTCTCAGCCAATCGAGGCCAGGGCTGCATCCAGGCGCGCCAGTGTCCGCTCGCGCCCCAGCAAGGCCAGTGTCTGGTCGATCGGCGGTGACACGGGGGTGCCCGAAACGGCCACGCGGATCGGCTGCGCCACCTTCCCGAGCCCCAGCTGCAATTCCTTCGCCAGACCCTCGACTGCGCCGTGAATGGCTGTTGCCGTCCACTGCGCCAGCGGGGCCAGGCGTGCGCGGACACTCGCCAACACCGGCTTTGCCTCCGCTGTGAGGTGCTTCGCAGCCGCCTTCGGATCGATCTCCACCTGCTCGACGAAGAAGAACCGGCTATTGGCGGCCATCTCCTTCATCGTCTTCGCGCGCTCGCGCTGCGCCACGATCACTCCTTCCAGGAGCTGGCGATCGTTGCTTTCCAGGCCCAGGCGTTGCAGCTGTGCCTGCAGGTGCTGCACCAGCTTCGCCGGCTCGGAGCGCATCATGTGCTGTTGATTCAGCCAGAGCAGCTTCTCGGGATTGAACGCCGACGCGGCCTTGTTGACATCCTGGACGTCGAAGTCGGCGATCATCTCCTCGCGCGTGAAGACTTCCTGGTCCCCGTGCGACCACCCAAGGCGAACGAGGTAGTTCAACAGCGCATCGGGCAGGTAGCCCTCCTCCTCGTACTGAAGGACGCTCACCGCGCCGTGCCGCTTGGATAGCTTCGCCCCGTCCGGCCCTAGAATCATCGGCACGTGCGCGTACGCCGGCGGTGCCGCCCCTAGTGCTAACAGCATGTTCATCTGGCGGGGCGTGTTGTTGAGATGATCGTCCCCGCGGATCACGTGGGTGATGCCCATGTCCATGTCGTCGACCACGACGCAGAAGTTGTACGTCGGCGTGCCGTCCGACCGGGCGATGATCAGATCGTCCAGCTCGACATTCTGGAAAACAACGGTCCCGTGAACGAGATCATTCACCACCACGCTGCCATCGACCGGATTGCGGAACCGCACGACCGGGTCGATGCCAGCCCGCGGCTGCGCGCGCTCACGACAGATGCCCGTATAGCGGGGCTTTTCCTTGCGCGCGATCTGCTGCTCGCGCATCGCGTCCAATTCCTGCTTCGTGCAATAGCAGTGATAGGCCGTGCCGGCATCCAGCATTCCCTTGATGACCTCCCGGTACCTCGGGAAGCGGTGCGTCTGATAGAACGGACCCTCATCGGCCTCGAGGGACAGCCATTTCATCCCCTCCAGGATCACCCGCACCGCCTCGTCGGTAGAGCGCTCTCGATCGGTGTCCTCGACGCGCAGGATGAATTTGCCGCCTGCGTGACGGGCGTGCAGCCAGCTGAAGAGCGCCGTCCGCACTCCGCCCACGTGGAGCATGCCGGTCGGGCTGGGTGCAAAACGGGTGACTACTGCCATGGGAGTGAATGGGTGGATTGGCCGGGGGGCGCGCATGTTACCACCGCCCGACCACCAGCCGGCCCGATCGGCAGGGCACCCGGTGAGGTGCCCCGCGGGTGCGCCTGATCGCGGCCATTTGCCACGTCCCGGGGCCCTCTATAGACTTCCCGTCCCCAAAGATGGACGGTTAGCTCAGCGGTAGAGCACTGCTTTCACACGGCAGGGGTCACAGGTTCAAGCCCTGTACCGTCCACCAAATAAATCAAAGGCTTACGCGTCACTCGGCTGACTTCCACACTTCTGCATGGAAGTCCGTATGGAAGAACGCCCGGATACAGCGGCGTATGCATGTAGACTGCCGGTGCGCGCACTCATCGTCAGTGGCTCGAACCCATGCAGGATCGCTTTTCCGTACAACAAGGCATCGTTCCGCCTCCGTCCCTCGGCCTCCAGGATGCGCCTCACAACCTGCGCGTGACCGTGTGGAACATCCTCGTCAATGGCGTTCTAGCCTACGGCGACGACGATTGGACGGAGAACTTCAAGCCCTTTTATCAATTCCTTCATTGGCCCGTTGACGAGGTGCCCCACTACCATAACTACACGCCCGCAGTTGATCGGATCAAAAAGTACGTGCTTGGAACGGCTAAATGGCACGAGTTTTTCGATCTGGTGCAGTTCGCGGCGTATTTCGGTACTGCGCCGGAGAGCACCGCCCGAGCGCAGCGCCGCCGCGTGTGGAATTCGGCTCTAGAGAACGAAGGATGCGCATATCGCTTCGTTGGGGGAAGGCTGGCGCCACTGAGTACCGAAGAGGAACAGGCCTCCGTCGAAGAGGCGCTGTCATCGCCGCTGAAATCTGTCAGGAGTCATGTCCTAACAGCGCTGCAGAAGTTGTCGGATCGACCCGCGCCGGATATCCGCAACGCTATCAAAGAGGCGATTTCGGCCGTCGAATCAGCTTTGAAGGTCACCACGGATCGCACAAAGGGCGATCTACGCGACGCGCTGCCCGCTTTTGAATCGAAGTACGGCAAATTGCATCCAGCGTTCCGTGGAGCGGTCGAGAAACTCTATGCGTACACCAGTGACGAGAAAGGCGTTCGGCATTCTCTCCTTGAGGATGACGCGAAGGTAGACTTCGACGATGCGCGCTTCATGGTCATCGCATGCTCCGCCCTGTGTAACTTTCTCGTCGCTAGGGCGACTTCCAAGGGCTGGACCGTCACTCCCTAGGGCACAACCCCAACCGCCTACGGGTGGCGCTTCAGCCGCATTTTCCAGCCGCCACCAGAACGCCCAGCTACTGGCCCTCCGCAGGCCAACTTGTACGCCTGCGGTTGAGGAATCCGACTACTTCTTCGACTTAGATCCGTTGTTTTCAGCGTAGTCCGCGAATTCCTCAATGGGAACCCGAAACCACGAGTGCGAACCTTTACGCGCCCAAGAGACACCGCTCGGCTTCACACGGACGTGTCCGACGACCTCACCGTCTTCGATGATCTCAAAATCCTGCGCTGTCGGCGCACGAAACTCTTTTGCCATCGCCCATCCCCTCAGTTGACGATCCCACGAACACCGCGAGCTTAGCAGAGTCAGCGCCGCCGGCTCTTGCCGCTGGCTGCCTCATGGCTCGCGTTTTCCAGCGCCTCAACGGCCAGATCCAAGCCGGCCAGATTCGTTTCAAGAACCTTTGCCAGCTCGCGCGCCTCCACGAAGGAAACATTTCTGCGGCCCTTCTCGACCTTCACGAGCGTGGTGTGATCCCATCCTAGATACTTGGGCATTCGCGCCGCCACGGTGCGCAGGGTGAACTTCAACGCCTTCCGTTGCGATATCAGCACCGCAATCAAAGCGGCGTGCGTTCCATTTCGAAAGCTAGTCATCGGTGCCTCGTCAGTCGGCACCAGATTCCTGTGCACTCGCAAAGGTGCTAAATTCGCACCACGCCGCACGACCCACTGCGGCGAAAATGTAGGAGTCCGAATTATGCAGGCCGCACGGGATGCACGCCCCTCGGGGCGGCTCTGATTTTCACGGCTGCGGCACGTCGGGCTTTAGAATGACCGGGACAACAAGAGGCACGGGACCCACATGCTGATTTTGACGAGGAAGCCGGGGGAAACGATCATGATCGGCCAGGACGTGACCGTGAGCATCCTCGGCGTGAAGGGAAACCAAGTCCGCATCGGCATCAACGCGCCGAAGAATGTCGCCGTTCACCGAGAAGAAATATACGAGCGCATCAAGCGCGAGCAACAAGAACAGTCAGGGGATGCGCCCCCGACTGGCGATTGACCTTAGTGGCGGTTACGCGGAAGCAAGCCTAACGCCCTGAGTCGGTCGCGGTCGCTCGCGAATCGGGCTTGACTTGCGGGGAGCGACTCGCCGCAGTGAATACACGATCCGCTGCGGTAGAGGGTGTTAGGCCCGCACGTCGGGCAATCGTGGCGAGACAGCCGCGTACCGCCGACTTCGACCCGCAGTAGGTCGTCGCTCATGTTACGCGCTCTTCTTCCGCTTCGGCGCCTTGTACTCGGTGATGGGAGGCAGCGATTCGAGCGCCCGCCGCAGGTTCTCAGTCTCCCAAGCCTCAAAAGACGCCAGCTCTTGCACCTTGACGGTCAACAAGTCCGGCGACATCTGGACTTCATGACCGTCCACTGCACCAGATAGCACAATGAGTCCTCGGCGCTTCACCGTGATGGACGTTGCCGGCGAATGGACCATTTCCTCGGCGGCACCGCCGCGCGTGCGGAGAAGGTAAGTAGCTTGCTGCTCACCGGCCCGCACGACCATATAGGGTCCAAGCGACCGGATCGCCTCGTCTACGTCATCACGGAATGTCGCAGTGACCGGTTGGAGCGCGACAAGGCCGGCCGCTTTGAGTTCAACGCCAACTCCGTGCTCCGATATGCGGACGTTGTAGTGAAAGTTCCCGACCGCATCCGAATAGCCGTCCCTCTCTGCCGACTTCTCGCCCCATCGCACCGGCACCAATCCAGCGAAGCCGTTCCTGCGCATCGCGTCCAGGGCGCGCGTGTTGCTCCACAGGAGACGCTGACCGGGCTCCAACAGTGGCCGGGGGACGTAACGGGGTATCTGTGGGGGTGGCGCCGTATGCGCTTCCAACAGCTTGTCGAGCTTTGCGATAAGTGCCTGCGCTCCGACAAGATCCATCGGGGCCAGCTCGGCCCTTCTAACGTCCAACAAGTCAGTCCCGTCGACCCACTCGCCGTTCAGGGCGATGAATCCCGGACCCGCATCGACACGGACGCTGCCGTCGTAACCGACCGACGTGCACACACTCGCGAACAGGTGACCCTCAGCTCGGAACACGTACACGCGTGAGCCGTCAGGGCCGACCTTTGCGGGGCAACGAGCCTCACCCAAGTGCTGCTTTATGAGGCCGTCGACCACGCCCAGCAGTTCGGCGCGCACGGTGACCGTCAGTGTCGCAAGTTGCGTCGCGTCTTGCACGGGACACAGAGCGCTCCGTGGCGGCGGGATGGCTGTTAGGACTCCCACTGGTAGGTTATTGTTCTCTGGATAGCGCGCGTAATCATGTTGCCGATCGGCCCAAGGCCCCAGGGGTGCGCCAGTCCCGTCGAGGGGAACCGGCGCGAATCCATGTTGACGAAGGATCGATGCGGAGTTTCCGAAGGTAAGCATTGTTTAGTTCCCTAGGATCTATCGACGGCGAACTTATCGCCGGATGGAATGATGCGAACATCGCCGCGCTTAACGCACGCGAGGTTCTTGTTGTGGCGAAGCCACGAGTCGATGTAGCGCTTCGGGACATTCTCCGTGATGCCGGGCTTTAGATGCACGCGCGGCGCATCGAGGGCCATACCGGTGCCAGCCATATCGACCGTCGCGTAGCCGGCCAGAATGCCATACGGCAGTCCGGGCCCCACGAACACGTCGACGACGGTGTTGGTGTTCGGGTCGGATCGTTTCACGGCTAACCTCCCCGCTGAATGTGGGAGATGCCCAGAAACGAGAAGTCGGTGAGCCCCGTCGCCGGCTTGCGGTCCATCGCCGGAGCAGCCGCAGCATGGGGTGGCTTGGCCGCCGTCGCAGCGGCAGGTGCAGCGTCGTCATCACCCAATAGGGTCAGAACGCCACGCGCGTGCTCGCGCATCTTCTTAAAATCCAACAGCGGCGACTCTGCCGGGTCGGCCAGGGCGTCGTCGACCAAGGAATGTAGCGGATGCGTGTGAGCGCGCAACGCCTTCAACGAAACTTTCTTTGCCGCCATAACCGCCTGACTGAGTGTTGGATAAGACCGGCGCCCACGTCGAAGTAAGCAACCAAACCATTCGACGTGGGCGCCGGGGGAGTTGTCCCCTTCCCCGGTCAAAGAGGCGAGGAAGGCGACAACACCCTAACCGAGCGTCTGTCGGCGCGTCCACCCACAAAGGTTCGCTACAGGGTGAAGCTGCCCGGCCCGCGCGGGACGTGAGTCGAGTAGGACGATCCGTCGTCGTCCGCGAACGTATCCCACAGGCCCGACTCGCCCGGCATCACGGGCGTAGCGACCGAGGCCAGCAGGTCGTCGGATATGCGGAAGGGACGGCGGCGAGGAGCCGCGGCCATCGATACCGCGTCGGCCCTGTTAGGCGAGAAGCCGTCACCATATTTATCGATCTTCAGCTTTCCCGTCATGGTCTCTTCAGCCGTGATCTGCCCCAGCTCCGCTAGCAGTTGGTTCAGCTCTGGTATTTTCGAGGAGATAGACAGGATGTTCTCGAAGTCGCGGATCGTCTCGCCTTGTACGGCCTTGTACGTTTCGGCCGCTCGGTATCGCAGCCAGTCGTAAGCCTGCGATTTGCGATTGAGATACGTGTCCTTAGTTTTGTATTTGCTGCCCGGCACGGCGGGGCTGTCGGGGAATAACGCGGACTCGGACCCTTTGAACGCCGTTACTAGCAGTCGGTGCTTGTCCTGTTCGGTACGCTCCGAGTTCAACTGTTGGGCATCCCCTTCTACCGAAGCACCGACGCCCACAGCGTCCGCGCATAGCTCCGTCACGTCGAACTGATCCGCATACGCGAACGCCCTTCGGCACTCTTTGAGTAGGTTGGTACCGGACGGCCAAGACACCACCTGCTCAATAAGGAAGCCCTGCACCACGGCGAACGCGCTGGGGTCTCCGCCGTTGCCGATATCGAACGCGCCATAACGGCGGCCGGTCGGCTCGAGTCCTAACTTGACGTGTGCGTCAATGCAAGCGTCCAGATGCTCGCGCGGAATGAGCTGACCCTGCGTGCCCGCAAGGAAGTCGCAGTCGTATTCCTGATTGAACTTCCGCAGACCGTCGGCCGCGATGCGCTTCTCGCGCCACTCCGGCGTCTTGCGCGGATCGTCCGACCATCGATAATAGAAGCGGGGAACAGCATCATTTCGGGCGCGCACCGCGAATGAGTTGTCCGGCCCGTTGACGCTGGAAATATAGAGCTTTACGTCACTGGTCGCCGCAAGTGATTCATCGACCTTGTCGGCGTGCTCTATATGGGCCGCCTCATCTAACACGACGATAGACGCACGCTCGCCGCGACCGATTTGCAGGCCAGCCTGTCCCTGGATCGATGAGCCGTTGGAGAACCACAGTCGCATGTGTGCGCTGTACTTGTCGACGTTCCAGCCGCCGCGAAACTCTTCGGGCAAGTATTCCAAGAACATCCGGGCCTTGTGCATCAGCGTCCCGGTTGTACCGCTGACATCGATCTTGATTTCCAGGGCGCTGCCGATGATGGCGGCGAAGTTGTCATTGAACAGGCATAGGCTGGCCAGCATGGACATGGCACACCAGCTCGCGCCACAGTCGCGGGCCTTCACGATCACGCCCGATTCGTTCTGGCGGTAGCAATTCAACATGAAGTCGATCATGTCGCGCTGCTTTGGGAACAGCCGGAAGGGAACGACGGCCGAGCCGCCACGTGCGAGTAGGCGCGGATCGAGGGTCTGTCCCCACTGGTCCACGAACGCGGCTATGTTGTGTCTGTAGAAGTGTTTCAGCCATGCGACGCGCTGCGGGTCCTGACGCATCCATGCGAGCCGGCGCTGGCGCTCCCGCATCGCCGGGTTGCGGCTCGATGCGAGATATTCCAGCGCTTTGCGGCGTGTGGAGTCGTCGGCGTTGGCGAGCAAGGCGAGACGCGCATCGTCGTCGTCCGTTGCATCCAGCGCGCGGGCCAGCTCGGCGTAGGCGGGTAGGGTAAGCATGGCGGCGTGCGTCGCAGCCGCTATGGCATCGGGGGATAGGTCGTTCATGACGGAGTCAGGGTCTTGAGGAATGCGAGCGCATCGGCGGCGCTAACCGCTTCGGGCACGGGGACGTTCACGTTGGCGTTGATGGACACGGAGCGATCCAGATACACCGCTTGCATGCGGTTGAGCTGGTCGGACGCGACGAGGGGATCGTGTAGGCGGACCTCAATCTCGCCGCTGGCCTTCTGCCGGATCGATTTCAAGAGCCGCCGCGCCGATGGGCTGAGCTTGTCGGTCGGCGTGATAGCTACGCGGGTTACGCCTTCCCCACGGCACCGTATGCAGTCTGGTGCGGGGTCGCGCGTAGGGTCGAACCCAAAGCCACCGTCGCAGTCCGGCCAGGGCTGCCCGTCTCGCGTAGCCGCTACACAGGCCGCAGCATGCTCGGCCGGGTCGATCCACTGGTACGCGTGGCCGTCGCCATAGCAATGCCGGCAGGGTTCCGCGACGACGCGCACCAGCTCGCCAGGATCGGCTTCTACAATCTCCTGCAGGCGAACCATGCGCGACCGGGCATCCACGACCGTGTCGACAGCGGCAGCGGCGTACAGCTCGCGGATGCGGGCCGCGACGCCGGGGTCATGGACGAGGTCGTACGCCCGTTGCCGGATCGTCGCCGGCTTCGTGGTGGGGTCGCAGTCGAACGCCTCCCTGTAGGCTCGTGTGGCGTTGCCATGGGCCACGTAGGCTTGAGAGAACGCTTCCTGTTTGGGCCTAAGTGCGGCCGGCGGGTCAGCGGTAATCGGGACCAACTCTGTCCCGCGCAGCGCCCCCTTTACACCTGCCAGGGCGCCCTTGGTTTCCATACGTTCTTCCATATCTATCACTATCTTCTCGCGTATCCACGTGTTTTATAGCTGTGGCGTTACATGATCCCCCTGCTCTGCATAAGCAACCGTAGCACGCGCATAGCTGTAATGTCAGCGGGAAATATGGACCGTGTTGGTTCGGAACGGCGCGATAAATTCGACCGGGGCGCGTCTCTCGACTGTTGGGCGTGCAGTTTATGGGAGCCCGACGCAAACGCGGGGTATGGGCCTTACTCCGTTAATCCGCACCTTCTAGGGTTGCGGAGTTATCGGAGGAGAAAGTTGCCGCGTATCTGAGTAACGGAGGTATCGGAGTGATATCGGAGGATTTATGGGAGGAGTCCACAATTATGGCGGAGACACCCTTAATTTCTGTTCTATCCCATAGCCCATTCGACCGGCCGTAATCGCCTTCGAGATTGAGCGCTGAATGTTGTCAGTTCGCATGTCCGGGCGAACATGTCTGATGCCGGCGACCAGCACTTCCAGGGGCACCCCCTCCGGGTACGCGCCACTACTGATCATGAGTTGTAACTGGTCGACTGCGAGTGACTGCTCAGCGCTCGTTCGCCCTCGGCGGCTCTTGGCCTTCTCTGGCCTCGGTATGTGCTCGACCACAGCCCCAGTGCCCGGCCGATCCCCCGACAGCGCCACGTCCGCCAGATTGAAGAACGCTGCGGCGTTTGTATCGCCGTCTCGCATCTTCGTCACTTGGGCCATGCGATAGTCCGCAGCGGCGGTTACCTCGATCTCCGCGTCCATCGCCGCCTTGATGGCCGAACTACCCCGCGCTCCGCGCTCCTCGTCTTTTCCGCTATGGTGGATCAGGATCACCAGGCCGTGCGTAGCAGCCTGCAGGGCACGGCAATAGCCGAGCAGCACTCCCATATCCTTTGCGCTGTTCTCATCCGCCCCGGCGACACTCGCATGGAGCGTGTCCACGACAACCACGTCCGCGCCCCCCACAGCCGTGATCCCCGCCTGGAGGTCGGATACGTCGCTCGCCGCCATGAGGTTGGGTGCCGCCGGTACGAGCAGTGGCGCGGGACTGCCGGCAGGAAGCTGGTGCCGGGTCCGGTACGCACGCAGACGCCTTCGGAACCCGCCAGCGCCCTCGGCGATGACATACACCACCTTTCCCTGGACGACGGCGCGGCGGTCGTGTCCATAGGGCACACCGCGCGAGATTGCCATCACCAGGTCCAGAGCGAAGAACGACTTTCCGCTCCCGGAAGCGCCGAAGATCATCGCCAACCCCTGTTCGGGCAGCAGGCCGGCCACGCGCCAGGACGGATCGGGGCCGTCGGCAAACGTCCACGCGTCGACCGGTATGAACCGGCTACGCGCCACGACGGGCATCGGGGACATACCGGCCGGCACGATACCTTGCGATGCGAACACAACGGCCGGGTCGGGGCTTTCGCCGGCAGGATGCGGGTTGACCCAGCCGTGAGTTTTAGCAACGGTGAATAGGCGGCGGAAGTCGGAACGCCCCTCCTTATGCGAGTCCCACCAACCCTCGGGAGTCTCTACGCCGCCATATCCCGGCGCGCGTGCGCTCCACTCGCACCACAGCTCGCGGGCCTCGTCACCCAGCGGTTTCAATGCATACCCGATCTCCGACCACAGATCATTTCTAGCAACGTCGGAAACCGTCGCAAGGTGAGCTAACGCGCTCCGTATGTCAGCCCATTGCTCAGGTGTGGCGGAGCGCAGCTTGGAGCCGCTAAGGTCTGATGTCGGCGCCGCGCAAACTTTCGGCGTCTCGGCTTCAGCCAGGGCCAACAGCCACTCGGGCATCGGCGCCACCGAGGCAAGATTGCACCAACGGTAATAACCTTCACTCTGCTTTCCCGGTATCTCGCGCGTCCAACTCGGCGCCGCACACACATACCCGCCGTCTCCCCGTATATCGAGGCCCGGAGCAATTTTCGACACGCTGTTTCGCAGCTCGCGCGGTACGGTGAAAAAGTAGTGCGCGCCGCCGCTCGGAGTCTGCGCCGTCAGAGTTGAGGGCAATGGCCCGTGCTCCGCTTCGAGCGCAATGAGCGATGCCGGGCCGCCGCTCTTCGGGTCAAGGTCGAAGACGCCTACACCGTTGCCGGTCGCAATCGCAATATTCCTGGCGGGGTTCTCTGTCCACCATTGCCGCACTCGGGTGAGGTCGCTCGTGGCCCGCTTCTGCCATTCCGGTAGTCCTGGTTCCCCTTTGCGTGGAGCCTTCAGTTCCGGCGGCAACCAGAACACGTGCCACCCCAACTCGGCAAGTTTGACCGCCGCGTCAGTATTGTTTGAGGTAGCCGGGGCCGTTCCTGACTGAGCCGTCAGGTTGTTTGGGGTGGTCATGGGGGTGTTCTATCCTTGCTGGCGCCGAAGCATCTTGGCGCGTCGGCGTCGATCTGATCGATTCACGGGCGGGTAGCAAAGCGCGCAGGTGATCGGTCGCACGTCGGCCACGACTCGCATACCTTGGCGCACACCAATTCCCTGTGCCATTAGGAGGTCAATCCGCGAGACGGCGACACCGTGCTCGCAGACGCAAGTGTTATAAGTCATGCTCGATCCCCCAGCAGCCTGACAATCGTCCGGCTGTCTCGCTTGCGCTCCCAGGTCGGGTCTCCGAACTCGTGGTTCACGCCTTGCCCCACATCGTCGCGTAGCGACCTCAGCGCGTAGAAGACATTGGGGGAGTTTGGACTTCGTCTGGACGGGACACCGAGCCAATCGGCGGCGATAATGAATGCGCCGTTGCTCACGTACGGAGGCAGACCTAACACGCGGCCCCAGCGTTCGGCGCGATGTTTCCAGGTGTAGGAGGTTTCGTGGAGTTTGTGGGGGATGTTCCTCAACTCCTTAACCGGACCGGCGGCGAGGAACAGCAGTACAGTCGCTACCTCTTCGCGATTGAAGTGTTGGTGTGAATGATCACCCACGCCGCCGTCTCCAACCTGCCCGTGAGCCAGTGCTTCGGCAATCGCGCGGCCCGCCGCTTCGAGCACTTTGGGGGGTATGCTCATGTCGCGGGGTCCCCCACGGCCGACCGGCGGGTAGCGATGCGTCGGGCGGTGAAGACATGGAACCGGATGTCGGGGTGGAGCGCCGACAAACGTTCCGCTTCCCGGATTGCCGCTTCTCGGGTCTCATGCCGCTGACGTGGTGCGCGCCGGCCTTCTCCCCATACGAAGTGGAAGGTGTCCAGACCCGGCCGTGTGGGGATGGACAACGTTGGTCTGGCGGCTGTACGCTCTGGGTTGTTCACATCAATTTCCTTGGGCAGGCGGCTCGTACACTTCACTGTGGCGGGCCGCTTTCTTTTGCGGCGTCGAGAATTCGCCGCACGCGCTCGGGATTCCGGCGGATCCAGATTGGGAAGGTTTTCGGCGTCTGAGCCAACACGTCGAAAATCGCGCCGGCCGTGTCTGTCCTCGGGTCGACGCTGGCCGCGAGCGTGGTCAAGGCTCGGCGCAGTGCGGCATCCTGCACTTGCGGCGCGAGTAGGTTGGCGAACCCGGCGCGCGCGACCTCAACTATCACCTGCGTGTTGCGATGCTCTGTGGTGCGGTATCTATGGCCTTTGTAGATGCCGGCTTTGGTCGCCACGCTAAGAGCGGGGCCGTACCTCACGTCGCTTCCCCTCGGACCTCACGTACAAGCTCCTGGGCCATGTAGACAGTTGTGCGCAGGTAGCTCGGGTGGGTCCATAGCACCCGGTTGCCTTCGCCGTACTCTCGAATAATTCGCTCGCACTCGACAGCACCCTCTTCCGTCAGAGGCAACTTGTGCATGACAATCTGTTGGATCGCACGGCATAGGTCGCCCTGGGCGTAATGCCCCTCCATCACGTCCGGGGGGCTCATGCGGCCTCCGGCGTAGTGGAAAGACGCGCAATTTCTGCGCCCGCCAGAAAGGTGCGGCGCCCCTGTTTTATCGGGTGCAACGCGCCGTCGCGAATCAACTTATACAAACTCGCGCGACTTGTTCTCAACAGCGCGAGCGCTTCAGGGACGCTATAGCGTTCCGCCGGATTCAGTACCGGCCTCTGCTGTAGCTGCAGGAGTTGGAGGGGGGACGTTTTGGCGGACATAGAGCACCTCGTGTATTCGGGTGCTCACCAATATATGCGGGCGTTTTCACGGATACGCTATGCGTGAAAACGTGCCAGCCGTTTAGGTCTTTCGGCGCCTTCGGGGCGCTTCTTCGCTCAGTATGTTTCGGAATCTTCCTAGCTCCACGCGCAAGCGAATACCCCGGGGCGCTTTTTTGTAGAGTTCGCTCGCAGAGACCTTCGGGTGCTTTAGTCCCAGTTCACGAACGAGAGCCCTGGTCGTGTCATCACGCGGCTTGCCTTTGCGGAATGGGGCCGCGAGTTGCTCGGCCTCGTCGCACGCCTTGACGGCATCGGTTAGCAACTTCTGTTGATCGACCGCCGCGGCGTGAAAGGGGTCCGCCAAGTAACGTTTCAACTCCGCCCGCAACTCCGGCGTAGTTTTAGGGTCGCGCAAAGCCATGCGTGCGTTGCGAAGTTCGTCATCAGATCCCAACAGCCCGATAAACGGGATTGACTGCGCGGCCTTCCGCCAATGCGCGACGGGCTTAATCGTTGGCCTCGGCTTCTTCGCGTTGCGGCTCATAGCATCGCGACCTTGGCGAGCCGTTTGCGGGCCGCGCTGGCGACAAGGTGCCCGTAATGTTTCTCGATCATCGCTACGCTCGTTCCAACAAGCCGCGCGACTTCGAGTGTGGGCATGCCGCCTAACAACGCTTCGGTTATGAAGCAATGGCGGAACGTGTACAGGCAAACTCCGGTGCGGGGCTCCGAGGGCAGTTCGGCGGCTTTCGCAGCTTCGCGCACCGACTCATCCCAATCCGAATGCGCCCACGACTGCCCGTCGTCACGAGTGAACAGCCGGTCGGTCGCAGCCTTGCCCGCGGCAAGCCGCTTCAACAGAGCGGCAGCGGGCGGCGACAGCGGCACCGTGCGCGAGCGAGGTCCGTCGTTGCCCTTGCCGCTGATGAACGTCATCGACTTCGAGTGGGCATCGAACTGCGAGACTGTCGCTTTGATGAGTTCGCCGGCACGGGCCCCGGTCAGGGCGATACCTTCGATTAGATCGTGCAAGGCGCCCTTGGTGACGCTCAGCAGCTTGCGGCGCTGGCTGCGGTCCAAGAACAGATCGCGACGCCTCTTGCCGCCCGGGAGGGGTTTCACGAGGCGCAGTTCGAGGGCGAGCGCGGCCGGGGCATGTTTCTCGCGCACGGCGAGGTTGATCGCTGCTTTCAATGCAGTGAGGGTCCGGCTCGCTGCAGCGGGTTTCAGGTCGAGGCTATCGCGCCACTCGCGCACGGTCGCTGCCCGGAGCTTTTCGAGCCGCTGAGCCCCGAATGCCTTGCCGTATACCGTACGCTCGAAGCGCTTCTCGGCATCATGGGCGCAGTCCTCGCCCTTCGATGTCCGACGCTCGTTCACATAGGCCCGGCACGCGGCCTCGACAATCTGGACCTCGTCGGTCTTGACGCCCTCGGTGCGTAGTCGGAACCATGCCTCGGCGGCGGCCTTCGCCTCATCCCAGCCGAACGCGGTCTTAGCCTCGCCTAGCGGCTCGTACTCGTACTTCGCGCTGCTCTCATCGGGACGCATGCGGGCAATCCAGTAGCCCTTATCGTCACCGACCTTGCGGAATCCGAGGGCTCGCCCACGTTCCAGCGTGCGCCAGTAAGGCTCGTACGGGCGCTGCGGAAGATCGTCCCTTACCCGTGCCCTCTGAATCTCGTGTGCCATGCTGCTTTTCCGGTATGGAAGTCGTATGGAATACTACCTGGAAACAGCGGCATACCGCCAAGCATACAAAACTAGATTAATCAGCTAGTTATGATACAGCGCCATACATCCTGATACAGTAAAAACGCCTTCACACGGCAGGGGTCACAGGTTCAAGCCCTGTACCGTCCACCATAAATCAAGGACTTGCGGGAATCCAGCCGGTCCGGTACGGAAAAAGTACGGAGAACCTGGCTGGGGACGGCCGCAAGCCTGGCCCCGATCAGCCCCGTCGCCGGTCGCGACGGCGTCAGGTGCTAAACTCACGGCTGTACTTGAACAGTCGGAGGGCGGAATGCCAAGCGCCACGAGGCATTTTCTGGTGATAAGCGCCGTGTGTTGGAGTGTGGTGGGATGCACAGGGATGGCACCCGTCAAGACTGACAACGATCGCACTGAGACTTCGGCTGCTGTCCCCACGGTGTCGGCCGCGAGCGGCGCGTCGGCTGCAGCCGCGTCGACGCCTGGAACAAACGTGCAACCCGCGTCGACGTCGAAGCAACCAACCGTGAAAGTTGTTGCCCACCCGCCCGGCTCTCGAAGGGTCGTTCGTGACGGCGTGGTTTACTACTGCAGCAACGCGCCGGGCCTCGGGACGAAGATCGCGGGCCCCGAGACGTGTATGACGGAGGCAGAGGCTGCAGAGCACGAACAGCATGCGCAGCAGGTGCTACGTCAGATGACGGAGCTTACCACCGTCTCAACCCCTCCTTCTTCGGGCCCCCAGCACTAGAACCTCGGTGGCGGCTCATCGGGCGTGGCCGCCCGCGCTTGCAAGGGTGCGGCGCGCCGCCGAGTTCGCGAGCACAACGAACTTGCCGCTCCGCCGGAACGTCTCGAGATTCACCCTACGTTCCAGGACAGGCGCCATCTCACGGACCGTCCTGAGATTCGTGTACTCGACGACGATCGCTCGATCGGAATCCTCACCGGCGAGACGATCCACGCCCGCCAGCCATCGCTCCATCATGTCCGGCGCCAGCGCATTGAACATGAAGAAAAACAGCGGCCCCGGCGGGGGGACATAGGCCAACGCATCGCCGAGCTCCGCAACGACATCGCGACAGCGCTGCGTGGATGAGACGTAGCTTGCGATGTTTTTGACGGCAACCTGATGGAGGAGCGGCGAGTATTCGATCCCGACGACGCGACGGAAGGGATAGTCCGCAGCCATCAAGAGGACCTTGCCCTTTCCGGAGCCGACGTCCACGAACGAATACTGCTCGTGAGGAAGGGGTATGGCCGCGAGTGCGGAGTGAAACAGCGCCCCGGTGAGCGCGCGGTAAACACCGTTTCCCGCCCGGATCTGATCACCGGAAATGCCCGCTTTCTCGAGTGCGAGGTCGCCCGCCGTCTCGACGTGATGCTCGGCATCGAACTGAACATTCTGTCGATGGTGCGCACGCTGGCGATAGGTGAAGTATCGCCACTTGACCTCGTTCCGCAGCCATTCTCCCTTGTCGGCGGACTGGCTGAATTCGCGCGCCAGCTTGTTGATCTTTGACAGCACGGTCGTCTCTGGCTCCCCGATCCACGTAAATTGTTGTTTTCCCGAAAGAACGCGACGCGGCCGTCTCGCAGAACCTAGGGTAAATCGCGGGCACGAGAGCGCGCAACAAGGGCCTTCAGTAGTGAGGCGGCCGTTCCTGTTCCGGTGTGAGCACGTCGGGTTTCGCCTGCGCGGCCTCCATCCGGTCGATCAGTGCCGCAATCTGCGCCCGCAGGGCGTCGATCTCGCGCTGCTGCCGGAGCACGACGTCGCTCAACTCGTCGTGGGCCTGCTCCAGAAAAGCGATCTTGACTTCGATCTGTTCGAGGGAGCTGTCGTTCATGGTCTCTAGATCCTGCTCAGCACATCCTGACAAGCCGCTCGCGAAGCATCTGCCAGCGCTGGATTCTCGCATTTCTCACTCAGGGACTTGCGGATCTCGACGACGGCGGCCCGGTGTTTGTCGCCGGAGTTCCACGTGTGCAGTTTGTCCGCAACCGAGCTCAAAGAGCGACGGCTCCGAGCGTACAGCCCATCCGTGTCGCGCGCTTCGCCAATGAGCTGAATGGCAGCCGCTCGAATGGCGGCATCGTCGTCCGGGCGCAACCGGATCAAGGCATTGACGTAGTGGCTACCCCACTGCAACCGGGTCGCACCGCCCCGAGACTCCCGATAGGCGCGCGCGAACCAGTCGATCGCCTGGTCCTTGTGACCTCGTTCCTCTTCGAGCTCGGCAAGATCGCCCATGTAGTAATAGGGTGTCGGAGAGGTCTTGATCTCATCGTGAAGCAGCGTGGATAACCCATCCTTGTCTGCGAGCGCATCGAGCACCGCTTCGACGGAATTGACGATCGACGCGTGCTCCGGGCCACTCTGGACGTGCTGCATCGCTTCGTTGATGCGCCGATGAGCATCGGCAGCAACATCAGCAGACACGGTAGCGTGCTCACCCTCCCCCTTGCTGACGACGACCTTTTGACTCGTCGCATACAGACGCACGGCGCCCGAGTAGCGTGTGTCGTTTTCGAGTCGAGTCATCGCCTGGAAATAGGCATCCCGGAACTCCCTCGCGTGTGGGGCATCGATCTTGTCTACGGCACCAAGGAGTTCCGCCGGCATATCGATCAGAACGTCGCCCATCCCGTCCGCCAGGGTTTGATCGGTCACGATTGATCGCACGCGTTCGACCTGTCGTCCGAGTGAGACTTTGCCTGCCTCACCGCTCTTGATCGATGCGGCACGGGCCGTCACGGCGGCGTACGCGCCGACCATCTGCAGGCGCGCGCGCTCGAGCCTCGCATCTTTCGGGCAGCGCTCACTGGCGCGCTCCAATGCGGTAGCGGTGCTCTCGAGCCAATGCGACTTTGGGTCAGCGCTATCCCACGACGGGTCGAGCTGCCAGCTGTTGAAAGCCATCACCCGGCAATCATCAAGACTCAAGGGCGCATTCCCGGAATCCAGTGCGGCAATGATCTGCGACAGGGGCCGCACGGCCTTCAGGCCTGTGTCGAGCACTTGAGCGTATCGATCAAGATTCATGCCACCCGAGACCCGGTCGATCTCGCTGCGATCGCTTCGCAGGATCAACGCGGTGGGATAGGCCATCGCGTGAAACTCGGACATCCAGCGCTGTGCATCAGGTGCATCGCCGTCGACGTAGACTGGAACAAACGACTGCAGACGTTCGAGAAAGTCCTGCCGCTTGAATAGGGTCGCCTTCAACTCGAGACACGGCGGACACCACACGGCGCCAAAGTAGACGAACACCGGCTTGCGCTGACGCGCGGCCTCGGCAAACGCTTCAGCGACATCACCTGCGAACCAGGCAACCCCGGGCGGCGGCCCGTGAGATTCGGAATTGGAGGCAACATGAGGCATTGCGAACGCTGAGTCAGACGCCTGGGATGGCGTCGGCACCGGCGTAGTTGGGGACGCCGCCGCGGTGGGCGCCATTGGGGATGCATCCCTCTTCGGCGACGCCGATCCGCCGTTCTGTCCGCACGCCCCCAGACACAGGGCGGCGAGCGCCAGTATCAGCAACCAGGCATACCGACTTGCGTGAGCGCCCCGACTCGATTCCACGTGTTCGCACCCTTCGAAGGCTTGCTTGCCCAGAGTGAGCATCGTGGTGCCGGGCGCGCTGAGTCAAGTCGACGCGCCGGTCAATAGCTCCGGACATTTGGCCAGGGTGCACGCAATGACTCCGCCGCGGACAGCCGTCGGAGTTCGCTCTACGATTTGCGTCCGCCGGCCGCCGCACCCGCGCCGAGGTGGCGTAGCCACTCCCCCGCCTGTGTGCGCGTTTCGTCGAAGGTCACCGCTTTCTGCAATGAGGCGACGGCACCATTGGTGTCCTTGAGGCTGTAGTTCGCCACTGCCAGGCGCATCCACGCGTCCCCAGTGCGCTTCAGCCCTCCCTTCTGCAGGGCCTTCTCCAGCATCTCCTTGGATTCCTTCCAGCGTTCATCATCGCCGTACATCGCACCGAGCTTGAAGTAGTAATCACCGCGATCGGACATCGAGGCGAGCTTCTTCAGGGTGGTTTCCGCTTTGGCAGATTCCCGGGCGTTGATCCACGCATCCGCGACCGATTCCAGATTCTTCTCATCCGCCGGGAGGCGTCCCTGCTCGAGCGCCTGGCTCAGCAATGCGCCCGCCTCGAACGGCATGTCGATCGTCATGTAGATCGAATACAGGTTGTGGATCTCCTGCGGCTTCTGCAAAAACCCCTGACGCTCGGCCAATGCCATCACCGCCGCGGCCTGGCCCTCGGACTTCATCTCGTAAAACATCGTCGACAGCTGCTTCCAGTAGTCCGCTTTGGCCGGCGACATGGAAATGAGCTGCATCAGCGCCTCGGCGCAGGCGTTGTAGTCCTTGAGCTCATAGGCAATCGCCAACCGCAACTGCAACCACGACTCCTTGACCGTCTTGGACTTGGAAATCGCGAGGTCGATCTGCGGCAGCGCCTCCTGAAAGCGCTTGCGCTCACTCAGGGCGTTCGCCAGAAAAATGTGTGCTTCGGGAGGCACCGCGCTGCACGACTTGGAGATGTAAGACTGCAGAACCTTGATGCCCTCGTCGTATTGCCCCGAGACGATATAGAGCTGTCCGAGGTTGAACTGCAGCTGCTCGCTCTGAGCGCGCGGCAGCGCGTCGAACGATAGTGATTTCGCGAATGCCTTCGTGGCGTTCGCGTGATCGTTCTTAGCGCTGTACGCAAACCCCAGGTTGTAGTTGACGATTGCCTTCTCGTAAGCGCTACCGCTGTCGGCGATCTTTGCGAGCTTCTCGATCGCCTCGTCGTACTTCTGCTTCGATACGAGCTCTACGGCCGTCTGCACGGTACCGTAAACGCCCTCGCCCATATCCCCCTGACCCTTGCTGTCGGCCGCGCAGTCGGCGGCGTGTACGTCGGCCGCATGTGCACTCTGGACGCCGGCGCCAGCAAGCACGATCGCCGCCAGAACGGGCAGGCCCAGAGCGGGAACGGAAAAATGCCAACGTTTGGGTTTCATGGGGCGCCTCAACTCGAGCCCGCCTGATTCAGACTGAACTCGATCTTCTGCGAACCGCGTTGCTCGACGGGCTTGCCATCGACCACCTTCGGTTTGAACCTCCACCTCATGACGGCGGCAGCGGCCGCGGCGTCGAATATCCCGCGCGGCTTGGAGTCGACGACGCGCGTACTCCGGACCGATCCGTCCGCGTTGACCAGGACCTCCAACTGCACCCAGCCGGTGACGCCACTACGTGCGGCGTCGCGTGGGTACTGCGGAGGAATCCGTTGTAGCGGCAGAATGTCGCCATCGAACATTCCGGAGCCACCTCCGGCACCGACGGACCCCGAAATGGGTCCGCCGGAGACTGAAGCCGACAGCCCCAGATTGGGCATCGCGAATCCTGTGGGTCCGTCCTGCTTGGCGGCATCGGCTGCGACGCGCAGGTGGGCGGGAGGCGGGGGCGGAGCCGGCGGCGGTGGGGGCTTGTGCCGCTCCAGTGGCTCGACTTCCGTGTCGTGCCGAAGTCGCACGAAGTCGATCGTTTGCAGCAACTCCGACTTCTCCATCTTGTGATGGCCACGACTGATGATCGAGTACATCAGGGAGAACAGCGCGGTGGACAGAACCAGTGCCGCCACCGCGGCGGGCACGATGGGGCTCACGCGCGACGCGGCGCCAGGGCGCGCATTCGGGTCCGTCGGCGGTACTTTTCCCGGCACGCGCTTTGGCTTACGGGTGATCGACCGGTCAGGTGCCGGCATCGCCTCTACAGACAGGTTGACTGCATTCATCCCATCATCCTTTCGGCGGCGCCGTGGCTATCGATACTTCACTCACGCCACCGAGCTTCACCTGATCCATGACCTGGTTGAGCATTCCGGTAGGAGAGTCGCGGTCCGCGATCAGGACGACCGTGTCGTCAGGTCTCTCCACGTGAAGACGCTCGACCACTGAGCGAACCTCACGCACGTCAACGTGCCGCTTGTCCATCCAGATGTCCCCATTGGGCCGAATGGCGATCAGGATATTGCCCGAGTCCTTGTGCTCGGCCGTCAGCGCCTCGGCACGGGTTACGGTGACCCCGGCTTCCTTGACGAAAGACGTTGTGATGATGAAGAAGATCAGCAGGTTCAACACGAAATCGAGCATCGGTGCGAGGTCGATGCCGGTTTCTTCGGATTCGGACGCATGACGTCGCGATAACATGTACAGGCCTCCTCAGCTGGAACGTTCAGACGCCGCGATCGACACGTTCTGCACTCCTCCCTGGCGTACCTGATCGATCACCGTAACGAGGGTCCCGGTATGCGCAGCCTTGTCGGCGACCACGACCACGGGGTCGTCAGGCCGCTGGGCATGCAGCCGCTCGATGTTTGCGCGAACGGCGCGGGCATCCACGACGCGCTTGTCGATCCAGATCTGGCCGGCGCCGTCGATGGAGACGACGATACTGCGCGACTCCTTCTTCTCGGCGTTGGAAGCGTTCGGACGGCTGACGGTGATTCCAACCTCCTTCACGAACACGGCCGTGATGATAAAGAAGATGAGCAGGTTCAACACGAAATCGAGCATCGGCGCGAGATCGATGCCGGTCTCATCGCCGTTGGGCTGATTGATGTGGGTACGCAGGCGCATGGTGAGCTCTCAGTAGGAAAACTGATCGGCCAGCCGCTCGGTCTCGAGGCGCACCCGGCGCCTGAAGTAGTAGACCGGATACAACCCCGTGATACTCACTGCCAACCCGCTCAACGTGCAGACCATCGCCTCCGATACGCCATTGGCCATGGAGCGCGCATCCGCCGAGCCGCGCGCCGCCATCGAGTCGAATACATCCAGCATCCCTGATACGGTACCGAGCAGACCCAGCAGCGGACTCAATGGCACGAGCACCCGCAACACCGTGAGATTTGCGCTCATCCCGGCATTGAGCCGCGAGATCATCCCTTTTCGGACCTGTCGCGAGGACCAGCTCAGGCGGTTGCCGCGTGCGTGCCATTGATCGAGCATCGATGCGGTCTGTCGGGGTAGTGCTTTGCCGAAATACCAGAACCGCTCGATCACGATGGTCCACATGATCAGGCAGGCGCCGAAGATCAGCAGGACCACCGGGCCTCCCAGCTCACGCATCGTGCTGAGGGCGGACCAGGGAGCGAGCAGGAAGTCACGCATGGGCCTGGCGCTCCATGCGCTCGGCCAGCAGTCCGGTACTCTGCTCGTCCAGGACCTGAACGATCCCGCGCGACATCGACGAGATCCAGGCGTTGGCGAACAGCAGCGGAATGGCGATCCCGAGGCCCAGCACGGTGGCGATCATGGCCTGAGAAATGCCAGCGGCCATGAGCTTCGGATCGCTCGAGCCCGACTCCGTGATGCTCTGGAAAGTGATGATCATGCCGACGACGGTGCCGATCAGTCCCAGGAGCGGACCGGCCGCGACAGCCAGGCGTAGAAAGGACTGGAAGCGCTCGAGGGGCGGGACTTCCTTGAGGACGGCCTCCGAGATCCGCAGCTCGACCACCTCCGCGGTCTCTTCGAGCTTCGCGGCGTCGCCGCGGAAGGTCGCCAGGATCCGGCCGAGCGGATTGTCAGAGCCCGGTGCATCTGGATAGCGAAGTTGGTTGCGCACGCGGCCCCGAACGGTCGCAAGAAAGAACAGTTGATAGATCGCCAGACCTGCGCCCGCCACGCCGACCAGGATGATGACGTAGCCGACAGCCTCGCCGCGCTGTATGCGCTCGATGAGGTTGGGACGCTGTGAGTAAATGGTGAGCAACACGCCGCGCGTAGGATCCAGAATGCCCTGTGTGTAGCCCTGCGCGGTCGACTCGAGAGTATGTGCGGGGGACTGGAACCGGCTGCCGGGCTGACGGGCCATGACCGACAGCGCATGCTGCGTCGGGAGATAACTCATGTAGTTGCCGCCACTCGTGGCGGAGAACGGACCGATACGCGTCACCTCCGCCGGCGTCGACTCTCCCTTCGCAGTGATGATGCTGGTCTTGTAGCGCACCACCTTGCCCGTCTCCGTCATCTCCCGCTGCAACTCGAACCAAAAGCGTTCGAGATCCTGGATCGACGGCATCGACTTGGAGCCGGCGAGCTTCGTCACGAAGGCCTCGCGATCCGGGAACTGGGCGCTGATGATCGAAGTGCGCACGACGGAGGAGAAGTCGTTCGCGACCTGGCGCACGACACCGAACATTTCACCGAGGTTTCCCGCGCGCGCTTCGAGTTCTTTCTGCAGATCGGCGATCTTCTTCTCGTTCGCGTCGAACTGGGACGACAGCGAGGTGCCGCGCTTCTGCTGTTCCGTCAATTCGGCGCGGGCCTCGCTCGCGAGCGAAGCCTGCTTACTGTGGTCGGAGAGGAACCGCGCCTCGCGCTCCTTGTTAGCCTGCTCATCCTGCTGGCGCGCCTGGCGGGTCTGCTCGAGCAGTTGATCGAGGTCGCCCGTGACGGGAGCGGCGGCCAGAGAGGTTGACACGGCAGACACTGAAACGACGCCGAGCAGCGTGGCAGCGGCGGCGACGAGTCGCAAGCGAATCATCGGCTGATCTCCTTCGGGGCGTGTACGGCAACGGTGACGAAATCGGGTGCCGCCTGTTTCCTCGCGATCTTCAATCCGGCGCGTACCGCGCTGTCGTAGCCGTTATCGACCTTCCACTGCTTCGCGTCGGTATCCCAATAGCCGGACTCTTTGCCGTCGAGCGTTTGATACATCAGCGCGACACGGCCGGCGCGTAAGAAATCAACGGTACGGTCGCCAACCTTGCCCTCGTACGCTTCCAGCGTCCGCCCGTACTCCATCTCGATCTGATAGGCCTCTACCAGCCGCCGGTACTTCTCGGAAATCGAGACGTCGGCCCGGCCCATCATGTCCTGCAGGGCTGCAATGCGGCCCGCGCGCTCGTCCGGCAGGAATGGCAGATCCAGCTTCACGAACTGCGCAAGAGTGGTGAGCATCCTCTGCATCATCGGCAACACCTCCTTCGAAGTCGTTTCGACCACGGTGAGCTGCTGCGTCATCTCCTTGATCTCGGTGTCCTGCGACTGCACCTGCACGGCGAGTTGATCGTTGTAACCCTTGAGGCTACTGGTCTCGGCGATCATCTGGCGGTAGTCCGCCAGCATTTTGGTCGTCTCCTCGTCCAGCTGATTGATGCGCTTCTGGGCCGACTGGGCGGCCTCTACCGACTTCACCTGTTCGCCGACGACCGCGTTGACCTTGCCGCCCTCGGCAGCAGCGGCGCCGCCGGCAATCCATACCGCTCCCAAAGCAGCCGTCAACGTAACGGCTGACAGTCCTCCGGCCCACGCTTTGCCCGGCGCCTCCACCCTGCCTGACACCTTGGCGGCGACCGTGTCGCGCCTTCCCCAGTTCATCGATTCCGCCATGTTTGCGTCATCCCCGATCGTTCAAGTTGCCGCTCGCGCCTGCGACAGGGCTCGGTGTTGAGCGCTGTCGAGGATTTAGACGGCACCCACTGGCCGCACCCTACCTGGGGTGCACCAGGCTCGCGCGCTCAGGGTTCGCCCGGAACCGGGCCGAAGTCAGATGGCGCAGAGCGATGCTGGGTCGCGGCCTCGTACGCGGCCGCGATCCGCAGCAACGTCGGCTCCGCAAACGGGGCGCCGAGAAAGTCGACGCCGACAGGAAGCTTGGCCGGCACCGGACCCACCAGTTGGGTACCGCCACCGGATGGCTTTCTTTCGCGATCGTAGACTTGCGTCGTGAAGCCGGCTGGCACCGAGATCGCAGGGAAGCCGTGGGCGCCGAACGCAGTCCACGCCATTGCCGAGCGGCCGTTGACAGTCGGTTCGGTAGGCGCTCCCAACTTCGGCGGCGGGATGTTGCCGGTCGGATACATCACCGCGTCGAGATGCTTCAAGGCCAGGCACTGCAGTCCTACTTGCTGCATCACGAAGCGGGTCTGCAGCCGATCGCCGAGGTCGAGGGTCTTGTCGTCGAATTTCTTCTGGAGCCCCTGACGCTTGTCGTTGAAGCCCGAATCCTCGCGGATGTCGTTGTAGAACTTCGACATCTGCACGAGATCCTCGGTCGTGCGGATCTTCGCGTCCCCGCGCTCGCGCAGATAGACGTCAAGGACGTAGCGGCCCTCGCCCGTAGTTTTCTCCGTCCCGAGATCGCGAATGGTCACTCCGGGAGGAAACAGAGACGCATTCCCGGCCATGTCGACCAACAGTGGAATGTGGTCACCGGTGGGGCGGCCGTGATCATCCACGGGAAACAACTTCGGAAAGCGGTGAATGAACAGGGCGCCCTGGGTCGCCGGCTGATACTTCGCCAGGCACTCCTGGAACAGTGCCCCGCCCGGACCCGGGTCGACAACGGTTGCCCCGAGCTTGCGCAGGTCGCCCGCCACTCGCTCGACGATCTCGATGCTCTCGGCGTCGGCCAGGGTGAACAGATCCTTGTTCATGAACTCACGCAAGACGCCGACCCGCACGCCTTTCAACTCTCCCTTGCGCGCATGAGATGCGTAGGGCTCCTTTGGCAGCCGACCCAGGCTGAAGGCCGTCAGCTCATCCTTCGGGTCGTAGCCGGCGATCACGTCCAACACCCGCGCCGCGTCCGCGACCGTCCGGCACATCGGCCCTACCCGATCGTTCATGAATGACGCGCGCATCATTCCCGCGCGGCTGACCAGTTCCTGGGTAGGCGCGAGCCCGACGATATCGTTGTTCTTGGCGGGGTTGCGGATCGAGGGGCCAGACTCCTCGCCAATCGCGCAGGTCACCAGATTCGCCGCAACCGCCGCGCCGGACCCGCCGCTCGAGCGACCCGGGCTGCGCTGCGTGTCGTATGGGTTGCAGAAGGTTCCGCCGAACGAGCTGCGATCTCCAGAGGCGTACTCGCCCATGTTGGCCTTGGCGATAATGATCGCTCCGGCCTCGCGCAGACGCTTGACGAATGTCGCGTCCCGCGGAGGGCGGTCATTGGCGTAACCAGCATCCGCACCGGAAGTAGTCCGCATGTCGAACGTGTCGTACTGGTCCTTTATGGCCATGACGACTCCGTGCAAGGAGCCCACCAGCTTGCCGGTTCTGGCAAATGCGTTGTCGAGTTCCGCGGCCGTTTCGAGCGCATCGGGCATGGCAGGATCGGCATCGGTCGCGTCCGTCATGCTGCGTGCCTTGTGTTCATCGAACCCGAGCTCACGCCGGGTCGCGGGGCGCAGGTTCAACGTCGAGAGCGAATTGAGCTGCCCGGCGTGCGCAATGGTTGTCACAGGCCCGAGCGGGCCCTGCGGTTCACGCACACAGGTTCCGTTGTAGGCTTTGATACGTGCCAGGTACAACCGCACCAACTGAACGGCCGTAATCCGGTGCGAGCGGATCCCGTTCTGAATGTCGGCGATCGTCGCTTCCTGGAGATGGAAGGTCGCACCAGCCA
This sequence comes from Steroidobacteraceae bacterium, assembly GCA_036499585.1. Lineage (GTDB taxonomy): Bacteria > Pseudomonadota > Gammaproteobacteria > Steroidobacterales > Steroidobacteraceae > 13-2-20CM-66-19. Next base: position 90,849 of record DASYDM010000066.1, on the reverse strand, counting down.
GCGGGACCGCAGCCGGCGGCTGCGATGCGCAAGCCAATGCAGCAACGACCAAGGCGACAACCAGCGCAATACATCCTCTCGGAATCATGATTTACCGCTCGCCGGGCACTGGCCCGAAGTCGGCAGGCGCCATGCGATGATGCGTGGCCGCCGTGTACGCGGACCCGATGCGGATCAACAGCGGCTCGGCAAACGGGCGGGCGACGATATCCATGCCGACCGGCAGCTGCGCGGGCACCGGGCCAACCAACCGCGTGCGATCGTTGCCGGCAATCCTCTCGCCGCCTGCGCCGCCCACCGGCGCCGGGGGAGAGGCAAGCGCGGTCGGGTCACGAACCCGGTCGTAGACCACTGTCGTGAACCCCGCGGGCACGGTCATCACCGGAAACCCCTGCTGCCCCAACATACTCCAGACTCCCGTTCTTGCGTTGACCGGTGGCTCCTCCGGCTGGCCGAGCTTCGAAGGTGGCAGGTTGGAGGTCGGATACACCAGCGCGTCGAGCTTCTGCTCGGCCATGCATTGCAATACGATCTGCTGGATGGCGAAGCGCCGGAGCATCCGGTCCGACATGTCCAGCTCCATGGCGCGCTCGGCGTTCTGCCGCGCCAGCTTGCGGTCCGGAAAGTGCGGATCCTGGTGGAACGCCGACTGCTCGATCAGGTCTGCGTTGGTCTTGATGTTGGCATCACCGCGCTCGCGCAGATACCGGTCCAACATGTATTTGCCTTCGCCCTCCGCCTGCGCGGCCTGCCCGAAGTCACGCAGTGTCCGCTCCGGGACCGACTTCGGATCGGCGGCCATGTCCACCAGCTTCACGATGTGATCACCCACCGGGCGGCCACGAGCATCCATGGGAAAAAGCTCGGGGAGCTGGGTCGTGAAAACCCGCCCCTGAGTCTGGGGACCGTAGCGGCGGATGCAGTCCGTGAACAGCGCTCCCTCCGGCCCCGGATCGACGACCGTTGCACCGAGCTTGCGCAGATCGGCCACCGCCCGATCGACGATGTCGATCGTTTCCGCATCCGCGACGCTGAACAGTCTCTTGTTCATGTACTCGCGGACCACGCCAATCCTCAGGCCCTCGAGGCCGCCGCTTGCCGCAGCGGCGGCGTAGGGCTGCACAGGCTTGCGGCCGATCCCGAATGCCGTCAACTCGTCCTTCGGGTCGTACCCGGAGATGACGTCCAGGATCCTGGCGACATCCTGCACAGTGCGGCAGATGGGCCCGACACGTGTATTGATGCCGGCGCCCATCATGCCGTAGCGGCTGACGAGTTCCTGAGTCGGGGCCAGGCCGACCTCGTTATTGGCGCTCGCGGGGCCCCGGACAGACGACCCGGTCTCTTCGGCGATGGCACAGGTCACCAGGTTGGCAGCCACTGACGAACCCGACCCGGAGCTCGATCCGCGCGGAATGCGCTCGGTGTCATAGGGGTTGCAGAACGTTCCGCCGAAGGAGCTGCGGGGAACGGCGGACGCGTACTCGCCAAGGTTCGACTTGGCGAGGATGATGGCTCCTGCGTCCCGCAAGCGCTTTACGAACGTGGCATCGTGAGGCGGACGATCGTTTGCATACCTGGCGTCGGCGCCGGAGGTCGTTCGCATGTCGGCGGTGTCGTACTGGTCCTTCACGGCCATGACGACTCCGTGCAACGGGCCGACGAGCTTGCCTGTGCGCGCGAATTCCCGATCCTGGCCGGCGGCCGTCTCGAGCGCATCCGGCATTGCCGGATCGCTGTCGACGGCATCGGTCATGCTGCGTGCCTTGCGCGCGTCGAATCCCAGCGATTGACGAGTCGCCGGACGCAGATTGAGCGTCGACAGTGCGTTGATCTGACCCGCATGCGGGATCGTTGTGATCGGCCCGAGAATGCCCTCGGGCTGATTGACGCAGGTCCCGTTGTACGCCTTGATCCGGGCCAGGTAGAGGTGAACCAACTGCACCGTGGTGATGCGCTTTGATTTTATCGCTGCTTGAATATCATCGATCCGCGCCTCCTCGACCGCGAAGCCGGATGACTTCGGCGGGTCCGCCTGGACGGAGGACGATGCGAGGCCGCACGACACAGCGACCAGGGCGACTACAAACGCCACTGCTTTCATTGCAATGACCCTCACGTTGTCGCAACCGCTGGCACTGGTGTCTGGGGCGTCAGGGGCGGCCTGCGCAAGTGCCACTGCGTCGCCTTCTCGTAAGCCTGCGCCAGCGCCAGCACCTTGCCTTCCGAGAACCTCGGTCCCGCGATCATCAGGCCGATCGGGAGTCCGCTGGTGCTGAATCCGCAGGGAATCGAGACCGCGGGAATGCCGAAGACATCGAACGGCTGACAGTTGGAAGTCACGAGCGGATCGATGGGCTTGGAATCGTGCGCCCGGGCGATCAACTCGTTGAGTGTCGGAGCAACGATGCGCTGGGTCGGCAACACGACCAGGTCGAAGTCCGTAAAGGCGTCGTCGATCGTGCGGCGCAGCGTCTCGAGCTCCCACTTCGCCCGGATGTAGTCCACCGCCTTGGCCGGTGTCGCCGCCGCGGTTTCCAACCGGCGGCGCTCCGGCAGCATGTACTTCGCCGCTGCGTGCTCGAAATACTGTTGGTGCCAGGCGAAGGTTTCGCCCAGACCCCCGAGGTTCGCGAGATGGGTGATGCCCGGCAGGCTCACGTCCCTGGCGCCGGCCGTCATATGGCGCAGCAGTTCGATCGCCGCCTGCACGGCCTGCGCAACTTCAGGCTGCACGGCGTCGAAGTAACCGGCCGGAATTCCCAGCCTGAGACCCGATACCGGCTGCGACAGCGCGGCGACATAGTCTTCCTTGGGATGTTCGACACTCGTGATGTCGAGCTTGTCGTAGCCAGCCATCACGCCCAGCATCAGCGCCGTGTCGGCGACTGTCCGGGTCATCGGACCGCAGTGATCCAGCGATAGCGTCAACGGAATGATTCCCCGTATCGGCACGAGGCCGTACGTCGGCTTCAACCCGACGATCCCGCAATAGGACGCCGGCATGCGCACGGATCCTCCCGTATCGGTTCCCAACGCGCCGTAGGCGAGGCCGGAGCAGACGGCGGCCCCGGAGCCCGACGAGGAGCCGCCCGTGTTATGGGCGAGGTTCCAGGGATTGCGCGCGGGCCCCCAGAATGAGGTCTCGCCGCCGCCCATGGCGAATTCCTGCAGGTTCGTCTTACCGATGATGACGGCTCCCGCCGCCTTCAGCCGCGCAACGACCGGCGCGTCACCCTCAGGGACACGATCTTCGAACACAGCGCTGCCACCAGTCGTGCGCACGCCCGCCGTGTCGATGTTGTCCTTGATGGCGATGGGCACCCCGTGCAACGGTCCGCGGAACCGGCCCGCCTTGCTCTCGGCATCCAACTGCGTTGCCTGGGCGAGCGCGTTTTCCTTCATGACACTGATGAAGGCGTCGAGCTTCGGACCGTAGAGACCGATCCGGTCGAGGCACCCCTGGACCAGGCTCGTGGCGGTCAGCTCACCGGAGCGAACCTTCGCCGCTGCCTCGGTCAGCGTCAGGAAACACAGCTCGGAAGCAGGCGCCTCGCTGCTCTTCGACTTGGCGGAAACACCACGGCTCATCAGCTGCGCCGCGGCAGACACCGCGGCCAAGGCCGCAAACTCGCGTCGGGTCACTTGCATGTTCGATACCTTGATAGGAAGGGGTCCGGTCAGATCGGGGGTTTCTTCCAGCCGCCGCTCCTGGACTCGAGATGACGTGCTGCCGCGAGGCAGATGTCCTCCCGCCACGGAGGTGCCACGACCTGAACGCCGATCGGCAGATTTCCCTCGGCCGAAGTACCACAGCGGACGACGACCACCGGCCATCCCGTGCTGTTGAAGACGCCCGTGTACTGCCAGCCACCGCCGGGTGCGCCGTATCCGGGGGTGGTGGGATCCGCATCGATGGGCTGCGCCGCCTTGTTGGCGACCGGGACGAGAAAAGCGTCGTATTGCGTCATCCACTGCAGCATCTTCGACTTTGCCGCGTCCTGCTGCTCCCACGCCTGCACGTATTCGGCGGTGGAGATGGGCTGCAGGGTTGCCATGCGCTCCTTCACCGCGGGTGAGAAGTTCTTGGTGCCCCACTTGTCTGCCAGCCGCTTGTAGAACGCCCACGCGTCGCCACTCGTCAGCTTCATGCGCGCGGCATTCAACTCGGCCAGTGTGCTGGCCGGCATGTCCTCCGACACGCTGGCGACGGCCCCATCCAGCCACTTCGCAGCCTGCCTGACGGTATCCTTCACGTCATTGTCGGTGGCCTGCCTGCCAACGCCACCGTTGTCGACACAGAAGGCGACTTTCAGCTTCTTGAGCTCGACTTTCCCGGGATCGGCCCAGGGAACCGGCGCGCACGAAGCGTCCCGGAAGTCCGGGCCCGCGATGATCGGTGTGATCAGCTCGAGATCCTCGACCCGCCGCGTGAGCGGTCCGATCTGCTGCCACAGATCGAAGACTCCGCCGTAGTCCACGATATGCCCTGTACGGGGCACCCGCACGCTGGTCGGCTTGATTCCCGCGATCCCGTTGTTGTGTGCCGGGCCGCGGATCGAGCCGCCCCAGTCGGAGCCGATGTCGAAAGCGGCACCGGCGGCGGCGACGATGGCTCCCGCCCCGCCGGAGGAACCGGCCGTGCTTCGTGTCAGGTCGTACGGATTGTGCGACCCGCCGAACAGCAGGTTGCTGGCGGTACTGATCCCGGTCAGGCCGCCCAATGTGAACTCCGGAGTGTTGGTCTTCCCGAGCAGGATGGCTCCGGCCTTGCGGACGCGGCCGACCACAGTCGCGTCCTTCTTCGGCACGTACTGCTGGCGACCGACGGTTGCGCCGGTCGACACGACCCCCTCGGTGTCCAAGGAGTCCTTGATCGTCATCGGCACACCATGCAGCGGCCCGGCAAAGTCACCCTTCGCGGCCCGCGCATCGAGCGCCTTGGCCTCGGAGCGTGCGCGCTCGAAGCAGTTGGTGACGACGGCGTTGAGCTTGTCGTTCACGGCGATCTGGCGATCGATGCAGGCGTTCACGGCCTCGACGGCCGAGATCTTCTTTGCCCGGATGAGGCCGGCAATCTGCGTGGCTGACATGTAGATCAGCCCTTGCGAGGAGTCTGTCATGGCGCTTGAAGTCCTGTGCTGTTAGATCGACGGGGCCTGCCAGCCACCGGTCTGTTTCTCGATGTAGCCGAGCGCTGCGAGGACGATGTCGTCCCGCCACGGCTGGGCGACCACCTGTATCCCCAGGGGCAATCCCGGCTCCACGGTCGATGTCCCTGCCCGCACCACTCCGGCCGGCCACCCCGTCGTGTTGTACTCACTGGTGTAGCTCTCCCTCGGCTTCTGGGCGCGGGTGAACTCGGGCGGCAGGCGCTCGGGTGGCTTGGCTGCGGCCGGGCATATGATCAGGTCGTATTGCTCGAACCAGGCCAGTTGCTGGCTCTTGATAGCATCCATCTCCTCGCAGGCGTGCGTGAACTCGGCGCTCGGGATCGGTGTGCCTTCGAGACGCAGTCCCGGGGAGGCTTCCAGCGTTCCGTGCAGCTTCAACATGCGCCGCAGATGGTCACCGTCATCGGCATCACTGAACTTGCGGCGCGCTTCGGCCAGTTCCTCCATCTTCGGCGGTCGGTCTTCCTTGACCTTACAGCCGAGCTTGCTGAAATAGCCGGCGCACTTCTTCACCACGTCCTGGATATCCGCTGTCGGGTCCACCATGCCGCTCGAGGTGTAGAAGGCCACGCGCAGCGACTTCAGATCCACCTTCACCGGATCGCCCAGGGGGACCGGCGCCATCATGGCGTCCGAGTTGTCCGGTCCGGCCAGGATTGGCAGCAGCAGCGCCAGGTCCTCCACCCGCCGTGCCAGCGGGCCCGTTTCCTGGAAGGAATCGAAAGGCCCGCCGTAGCCTACGATGTGGCCCGTTCGCGGTACCCGGCCCAGCGTCGGCTTGATGCCGGCGATGCCGTTGTTGTTGGCCGGTCCCCGGATCGAGCCACCGTAGTCGGAGCCGATATCGAAGTATGAGCCGTAAGCGGAGACGATCGCTCCGGCGCCGCCGGACGAACCGGACGGCGAATAGGCCGTGTTGTATGGGTTGAACGTCTGCCCGTACACGAGGTTGTATGTGCCCCGCGCTCCGCCGCCGAGCGTGAACTCCGGTGTGTTGGTTTTTCCGAGCAGAATCGCGCCGGCAGCGCGGGCCCGGGCGACGACAGTCGCGTCCCTTCCCGGAATGTAGCCCTTGCGGCCCAGAGTGCCGCCCGTGCTCACCACTCCGGCCGAGTCGAATGAGTCCTTCGCGGTAAACGGCACTCCGTGCAGCGGTCCCATCGACTTGCCGGCCGCGAGCATCGCATCGGCCTGTTGCGCCTCCGCGAGAGCACGCTCGCGACAGAAGGCAACGACGGCATTGATCTTGGGGTTCACCTGGTCGATGCGTGCATAACACGCTTTCACCGCGTCCACTGCGGACACCTGCTTGTCCCGAATGAGTTTGGCGATCTCTCTCGCTGATAGAGACAGGTACTCCTCGGGAGCCGACGCGTAGACCTTTGCGTTGAACCGCGCGAGGGCCAACGCTGCGCCTACTGCGGCGGATGTGCCGAGAAAGCGCCGCCGCGACACGGTTGTTGATGGCCCGCTGCCGGTCGACCGGCCCGATTCGACTGCTGCTGTACTCATAGCGACCGACCTTTATGGTTTGTACCAATACGCGGGAGTCCCCCGCGTGAAGAGCTTCTTTGGAATCATGGCGTGAATGCCCTTGGTGTCATCGACCACCTGGGTCACGTGAAAGTCGACACCGATGCTCGAGAGCGTGAACGCCCGGGCGAAATCCAGCCCTTGGAGATCGGCGAGATATGCGTTGGTCTCGCGAATCGCCATCTGCATCGCCTTGTTGAGATCCGGGTCCAGGCCGAAGGCGATGTAGTGGGTGGGATTCTCTGCCCTGGGTGCCTTGATGGTCTTGCCCTTGTGGACGATGAGCCTGACGACGACGGTGTTGGCCGTCTCGATGGCGGTAACAGTCACCTCGCCATCACCCTGCCCTGCATGCGCATCGCCCGTGAAGAACAGGCCGCCGGGATGAAACACCGGCAGATACAACGTCGAGCCCGCCACCAGCTCCTTGCAGTCGAGGTTGCCGCCAAACGCTCCGGGCGGACCACTGCGGCGGTTGGGACCCTCCTCATCCGCCGGGAGGGTTGCCATCACGCCCATGAAAGGACCGAGCGGAACCTCGATGCCCGGCTCGAAAACGCCGACGTTACGTTGCAAATCCAGGCGCACTGTCTTCGCATACTGCTGGGGCACCTCGTCGGGGATCCCGCCGCGACCGGGCCGCATGCTCACCGTTCCGTACGGAATGCGCGGAGTCACTGACAGGATCCGCACCTCCAGAGTGTCGCCGGGCATCGCGCCCTGCACGGCGATCGGCCCAACGAGGATGTGGCCGCTGGGAATGCCGGGCTGGCGTGGAGTCTCCTTGAGCACCCGCGCGGTTTCGCGAATCGCCTGGGCCTGTGCCTCGGTCACCGCGATCCCGTTCTCCTTCAGCCACACGAAGGGATCCTTGTCCTCCCAGCGATTCCCGCCGCCGGTCTCGATCCGCACTGTGTCTCCGGATTGAACCGTCAGGACAGGCGCCTTGTCGGCCGGGAAATTGCCGATCACCGCCGTTGCGGGCGTGAGATGCACGACCTGCTCGGAGGCAGCCGCTGTCGCGGCGCCCAGCCCGCCCAGAGCCCATACCGCCACCACACAAACGACGCGACTGGCCGCGATCATGGAGCCACCATGCGCGACCAGCTTTCGATCACCCGATCCGCGTCGCCCGCAGTCATGTTCTCCCGTCCCGCGTGCGACAAGGAGCCGCCCCGATCGAGCGCACTTTGCAACATCCGGATCGCCTCCCCGATTCTGGCTTGGTAGATACTCACTGCCTCGGGCTCGACGCTCCGGCCGTCAACTGCCGGCATGACGACGTGTGCATACCGAGCGTCGTTGAAAATCAGGAATGCCAACTCCGCCTCGTGCGCCGAACTCGGCAGCAGCTCTGCGATCCGCCTCGCGTAGGGGAGCTGTTCTTCCATTGCCGTGAAGGCAATCCTGGCTTCCTGCTCTGCCTGCCGTGTGTCGCCGCTCTGTTGGAGCATCTGCGCGCGATACATGTGGTCCGTGTAACCCTCGTGTCGATGGCTCCACACGCTGGTGGCGCCGAACGTGAGGATGGCCATGGGGATGCCGAAATAGGCCGCCTGCCTCAGGAGCACCTGCGCGGCGGTGCGCGGCTTGGCGCGATCCCACCACGACTCTCGACTCTCCGTGCCTCCCAGGTTCTGATGGTTCTGCTGGTGGCGCACCTTCCAGATGAAGCCATCGTAGTAATAGTGCAGCAGCGTGGAGGTGAATCCGACCGCCAACACAGCGGACATCACCCAGCGGCTTTCGAACTTCGTGGTAATCACATCGCCGTACAGCAAACAGAAGGCGACGTACGCAAGGGCGGCGAGCCATCCTCCTCGCTGATGGAATATTCGAAAGAGCCCGGACCGGGCGCGCTGCGGCTGCGATGCGAGACTCCGGTTGTATCGCCACACGATCGCGAGATACTGGGTCATGTGCACGATCCCGATGCAGGCAAAGCCGACCTTGAAACTCCAACCCGGCGCGAGACTCGTGATCAGGCTGTTGGGCGTGTAGGTCAGGTACAGGACCGGAAAGGTGCCCAGAACGAGAAGTACCTTCGCCGGGGCGACGAAGTATCCCTGCCGCCGACACCAGTACAGATAACCTGCGTATACGCCGACCGATAGTCCTGCCCCGATCTCACCCACCGAGGTCAGCACATCCAGCGCCTGCGGACTTACTGCCATCAGGATCGGAATGTGCGCGCTGGTGTACAGGTCGCAGAGAATCTCAGGAAACCATGCGCCGCTGGCGAGCAGTACGAACGCGAAGAAGCTGGCACACAGGAGCAGATCCAGGCGCGCCGCGAGCCTGCGCGGGGCCTGGTTGTGGCGATCGTAGATCCTCATGAACCCGTAGTGCTGACGCAGGAAGTGCCAGGGGTCCCACAGGGCGAGCATCAAATACAGATAGAGAAACCACTCGACCGGATACCCCTGGCAGGCGATGAAAGCCAGAACCCCGGCCGACAAAGCCAGCGGTACCACAGGTCCCAACAGCAGCGTCCAGCGGAACCGCCGAAGCAACTCGACATCACCGTAAATACGGATGAAGGTCGGCATGTGATGCGCGACGGTGAAGATGACGTGAAGTCCAATGATCAGCGCCGTGGCCTTGGACGGCGGGAAGGCCGTGAAGGCCGCGATTGACAACCCGAGTACGATCACGGGTGCCGCCAGCACGAGGACGGTGTCCTGCACCGGGTCGAGAATCCAGTTCTGCCGCGGCCAGCGCGACTGAGTCGTTGCAACGACTTCGAACGCACCACCAGACCGGTTTGTCATCACGCTCCCCATGCAAAAGGTGACGTGAATCGAGTCGCGCACCCTACCCGTGGCGGACCGGTAAAAAAGCGGAAGGCCCTGCCGACGGCCAGCAGGGCCTTCATCTCACCACTCCAAACTCAAGGTCTTACCTGAAGTCCTTGTGGACCGACAGTTCCCAGCGCCCCGTCGGCATCACCGAGACCAGCGTGCCGGTGTTGTCGCTGATATTCGCTCGGAAATACAACTCATTGAAGGCGTTGAAGGCGCTGAGCCGCCAGTGCCAGGTGGTCCGATCGTACGTAAGGGCCAAGTCGACCGGCGTCGCCGCAGGCAGCCGGATGCTCTTCACACGGTTCGCCCACACCGAGGAGAAGCGGTTGGCGCCCGCATACAGACCGACGCCGAACGGAAACGTGTAGTTCACGTTCAGTGCGAACTGCATCGGTGGATCGCCGGTACGATCCTGATACAGGGTGGAGCCGGTTGGCATGACGACCGCGGGCCGGCCACCGTAGGTGAACGCCTCCGCCGGGAAGATTACTTTCCCGGTGAGAGGGTCAACCACGTCCTGGAACCCCAGATCGCGGCCGCTCGCATCGATGTTGGTGCCGGACGGCGCCCCTACCTGGTAGACGCCGTGCTGCCACAGTGCGTACCCCGTGATGGTGAGGTTGCGCATCGGCGCGAACTTGATCTCCGTCTCGATACCTTTGATGCGTGTATCGGAGACGTTGGCAGTCGCACCAGGATCCGTCGGCGCGCCGGCATCCTTGCGTGTCTGATCGTAGGCTGCCGCGGTCCAGATCAGACGGTTGCGCCAAAAGCTGCCCTTGATCCCGACTTCCTTCAGCTCGGCCTGACCGATGAAGTTGCCACCTGCAATCGTTGGTTGCATGACGTCGTTCGCGCCCGCCAGCATCAGGCTCGACTTGGCGTAGGTCGCATACGGACGAAAGCCCCACGGAAGCTGATGAGAGAGACTGGCGCTCCAGGATTTACCGGAGCTGACACCACCGGCGGTCAGCGTAATGGGTGACGGCGGATCAAAACGTCCCGGACACCCGGTTCCCGGGCCGGTGCAGGAGTCGACCACCGGTGCCACCCACATACCGGGAGTGACGGGTGTCGGGGACGTGCCAAAATTGGCGTCGAACGGCGGATCGTTGGTGGCGCCGGCGTGCGCATTGTCATAGCGCCAGCCCACGACCAGGTTGGTCTTGCGGGCCATATCGACGTCGAACATCACCCCCAGCCCGCGCTCGTCGTACCACGATCCAGTGGTCGATGTCGCCGGTGCCCCGGTCAGATAGCTGTTGTTGTTGTGTTGATTCCAGAAGCTGTTGTTCGGTTGCTGCAGCCCGATGCCTTGCATCACGTCCTGGCGCCAGTCGAAGTCGCCGCCGGAGCTGCTGATCTCGCCGACCGTGCGGCGGTAGTTGATCGAGCCCAGACTGTTTATGCTCATCCACGCAGGCAGCCAGTCCGGGGGTACCTGGTGGGTGGCCGTGATCTTGTCTTCGAAGACATGAATGTCCTGGTCCTCGCCGTACGGCAGGTAGGAGTCCTTGGACGACACGAGCGTGTCGTAGAAGAACTGGTTCTTCACGGTGAAGCTCGGATTGACGTCGTAGACCAGATCCGCATATCCGGTGCCGAGCTTCGCATACTGCTCCCGCTCCCACGAGCCGTCACGCCGCCAGTCGACCTGCTGCGTCTGGACGGTGCATGGATTGAGCGCGAATCCTACCGGCAGGTACCCGCTGATCGGCAGCGGACCGCCGACGGGCATGGCCCGCATGACCTGCGCCGCGCGGCAATTCACCTGGGGATGGGCGACCAGATAGTCGTGCATCGACTGCGGGATACCGGGGACCACCGGGAACTGGCCGAACGGCAGATAGCTGCCGTTCGCGTCCTTCGGCCAGTTGAAGCGCTGGGTCAGCGCCTGGTTGTTGGCCGAGATCGCGCCCTTGACGGGGGAGGCTTCATAGGTCTCGAGATAGCTCACCTTGCCATCCCCGTTCAGGTCCAGATTGGCCAGCGGCTGACCCGCGATGTAGTTCCCGTTCCTGATCAGGTCCGGGGTCACGCGGTTCATGTACGCACCGGTGGTTACCGAGTTCTGCATCTGCGTGCCGGTCTCGAGACGGAACGGCCCGACGAAGTTGTCGACGCTGGTGCTGGCCTGAAAGTACTTCTGCTTGACCGACACCTGTTTGATGAACGTATCGGAGTTCTCGATCAGCCCGAAGACGTAGAAGCCGGCGTGCTTGTCGAAGACATCGTACGGTCCGCCCACGCCGAAAGACGTCTCGCTGCGGTTATAGGAACCTACGATGCCCTGGATGAAACCCTGCTCGCCCGACAGATAGCCGCTGACCTTCGAGCGCCCGGACTTCGGCACCATGTTCACGTACCCCCCGATGGCTCCCATGCCGTAGATGGGTGAAGGGGGTCCCTTGACCACCTCGATGCTGTCCATGCCTTCCAGTTCCGTGCGCGCATGTCCCTGCATGTTGATGCGCTTCATTCCCCGGAAGTAGTTGTCGGCCTGGACGTCACGGATGTTGACTCCTCCTTGCAATCCATAACGTGTCGTCGTGTACACGCCGGGAACCGCCTTCATGAGGTCCTCCACGGTGGAGATTCCCATGAGGCTGAGCTGCTCGTCGCTCACGAAGGAGACCGCACGGGGCGTTTCCAGCAGCGGTTTTGTGAAGCCGAAGGACGATGCACTCGGCGCGTCGGCAACGGATTTCAGAGCGTCCTCAGTGACGCTGATGTCACTCAGCTTGGCAACGTCGTCGCTCTTTGCCTTGTCCCCGGTGTCGCTCTTCGCTGCCGCGGCCTTGGGCGGCGGTGCGGCGTTGGTTGTCGGAGCGTCCTGCGCCCCCGTTGTTTGCGCGGCCGCTGCTATCAACATTGCCACGAGTGCGGACACCGTGGGCCGCGCCGCGATCGATCGCTTACGGCCCTCAAATTCACTTCGCATGCTTGCTCCCCGTCGGTGGCGACTCGCATGGAATGGATGCCGCGAGCCTGCCGTTCAGAGAGTCAGACGGGGATGGGGGGCGGTACCCTACCAAACACCCACGCGCGGGCCGGGGGCGACGTGAGGATCGACACCGCTACTCAGTGAAAGCTCGCCTTCAACGTGAGCTGCCAATGCCTGTCTGGCATGGCTTGCGCGAGCACGTCTCCCAACGTGTCGCCGGTGCGTGCGCGGAAGTAACGCTCATTCGTGAGGTTGAACACATCGAGCTTGGCGCTCCATGCGCCGACGTCGAGGAATACGCCGGTATTGAGGATATTAGCCGCAGGCAGCCGCACCAGACACAGCCGGCCCGCGCAGGTGGCGGAGAAATAATTTCCGCTGAGCGTGAAGCCGAGGCCGCTACGCGTCTGGTAGGTCGCGGAGAAGCCCATCTGCGTCGGGGGATTGCCCTGTTTGGTCGCGTACTGCGGCATGTTGTCGGGCAGCTGCAGGTAGGCGCGACCGCCATAGAGAAACGCCTGGGCGGGATAGACGACGTGGCCGCCTGGATCGGTGACGTCCTGAAATCCGAGCGCGCTGGCGTCGACGAGAACGAGGCCGCCTACATTCGGCTCGTACTTGGTGATCTGCCGCAGAGCGTAGAAGGATGCAAACAGGTTACTCAGGGGCACCCACCGCAACTCGACCTCCCCGCCGCGCGTGACCGTGGAAGTCGGATACGCATTGATGACCGTCGGATCATCGTCGGCACTCACGTCCGCGCGCTCCTGCCTGTATAACGATCCGGAGAAGAACAGCTTGCCATCGAGCCACAGCGTCTTGACGCCTGCTTCGCGAAGCGTCGCGGAACCGATGTGTCCGGCCTTGATGATCGGTCCCGTCAGGGCGTTGTTATTGGCGTCGAGAACGATGCTGCTACGTGCGAGCGTCACGTATGGATGGATGTTACCGCGTACTACCTGGGAGAGGCTGGCGCTCCACGACGTACCGTGATCCCAACCCCGTACTTTGGAATCCGAGGTCGCAAACACGCCCGGCTCGGCTGACGTACCGGAGGCGGGATCGAAGCGGCCGGCGTAATCGAGATTCTCCGCCTGCGATCCATCGATGCGGCCGCCGACCATCAGGCTGGTGGCGCTGACGAGCTCGACATCCAGCAGCGTACCCAGGCCGAACTCGGAGTACTCGGTGCGATAGTCCGTAATCCACGGAAACCCGCCGGCCTGCAGATTCGGATTATCGATGGGGTCGGCAAATGTCGTATTGGCCGTCATGCCGCCGTCGGTCGCGCCCCACGTCGGGGCCATCGCATCCGTTCGACTGGACCCGTAGTCGCCAAGGTTGTAACGCCCTCTGGAAACGGTATCGCGGATGTTGGCGGAGGCGAGGCTGTTGACGCTGACCCACGACGGAAGATCCGCCAGGCGGCGCGTGAGAGTGAACTTGTCCTCGACGACGTACACATGCTGATCGACCGCATAGGGCTGATTGGAGATCTTGAACTGCCGCATGCCGTCGAAGAACAGCTGATTCTTCATCGTGAAGTTGGGGTCGCTGTCATCGATGAAGTCCGCGAAAGCGGTCAGGAATTGCGCCTGCAGATCCCGCTCGTATGCCGCCGCGTGGCGCAGATCGAGGGTCCCGAATCCGACGGTGCGCGGATCCAGCGCCATGCCGATGGGTACGGATCCTGACATAGGCAGCGGCCCGCCCGGCCCCTGCGCGCGCAGCAACCCGGTCGGGTCGTCCTGAGGATGCGCCGCCAGGTAGGTGTACAGCGTCGCGGGAATCCCTGACACCTTCGGAAACTGGTTGAGAGGCAACGGATTGCCGTGCGCATCGCGCGGCCAGGACCATGCCTGAATCAGCGGCTGATTGTTCGCCGACAGCCGGCCCGCGACGGGCGATCCCTGCTGCAGCTCGAGATAGCCGATCATGCCGTTGCCATCCAGGTCGAGATTCACCAATGGCGTCCCGCGGATGTACCGGCCGGTGTCGACCACTGGCTGGGTCAAGCGGCCGGTGAGCGCACCCGCCGTCATCGATTTCTGGTATTCGGCGCCGGTCTCGAGGCGGAAGGAGCCGACGGCGTTCTCCAGGCTGAGCGCTCCCTGCAGCACCTGTTGCTTGACCGGTACGTCGTCGGTATAGGAGCCGGAATCCTCGAACAGACCGTAGAGGTAATAACCGCCCCGCCGCCCGCTGTCAGCCGGGAAAGTGAGCGGCCCCCCAAGGCCGAACGAGCCTTCCGAACGGCCGTAGCTGCCTTCGATGATCTGCGCGAACCCCTCCGTCTCCATGAGGTAGCCACCGGTGACCGCTCTGCCGGACTTGGGCACCATGTTGGTATAGCCACCGATCTTGCCCATGCCATAAATGGGCGAAGGCGGACCGCCGACCACCTCGATGGTATCCATTGCAGCGAGCACGCTGCGTCCGTTGCCTTGCAGGGTCAGACGCTTCATGCCACGAAAGTATGTGTCCGCGGGCACGTTGCGCACGTCCACGGAGCCCTGGATTCCGAACCGGGTGGTCGTGTAGACGCCGGGAGCAAAGCGGACCAGATCCTCCACCGCCGACAGGCCGAACAGGTCCATGGTCTCCTGGCTGACGATGCTGACCGACCGGGGTGTTTCCAACAGGTTCTTGCTGAAGCCGAACGAGGCCTGGCTGGCCTCGCTGGGCAGGACCCGGCGCGGGTCCGCGACGACGTGGATCTCCGTCAGGGGAGTCGGGGCACCGTCGGACTCGACATCCGGATTCGTGTGCGGGTGGCCCGGATGTGCCGCAGCGCTGCCGGGAGTCTGGCGAGCGCGGACCACGATCGTCAGATCGTTCGCATAGACCCACTCGGCCGGGCTCGAATCCAACAGCCGCTGCAGCGCCTTGCCGACTGTCATTGAGCCGGCAAGGGCCGGCGCCCGCCGCCCTTCGACCAGGGAGCGGTCGTAGACGATCTGCAAACCGCTCTGCTCCCCGAACTGATCCAGCGAGTCGGCCAGATCGCCGGCGGCGATATGGAATGCGACGCTCGCCTTCGGCTCCGGCTTGACGGCCGGCTCAGCCGCGGCGACTCCCGCGCAGGTCAGTAGCCATGCCAGGCGCGCGAGCGGTCGTATCATCCCGGATCACCTGGGCGGATCCGTGTGGCTGGGAAAGAGGATGACTTCCATGCCGGCATCGACCAGATGCACCGGCAGCAGTGCCGCGAAGGCCGATGCGGTGAGGTCACCGTCGCCGGCAACCACGCTGCCGCTGACGGTCAACTGCGCGAGGCTCGGATCGCCCAGGCGCAATTTCTTCCGTGCGTATCGGTTCACTTCCTCGACGGCCTCAACCAGTGGCGTAGAGCGGAATTCCAGTCGTCCCCGGGACCAGCTCGTGACTACGGATGCGTCGACCGACCGCCGCACGCGGGACCTCGAATCGCTCGCCACATCGAGCTGCTCACCCGGATACAACCTCTCCTGCCAGTGATGACTCGCGACCGGGTCAGTGACGAGGACTGAGCCTTCGGAGAGGGTTACCTCGACGCCCGCGTCGTTGCGGGACACCTGGAAGTGCGTTCCGAGCGCCCTCGTGACGGCACTCCCTGCGAGCACTGAAAACGGCCTGTTGGCATCGTGTGTCACGCCAAACAGCGCGCGGCCGGAGAGCAACTCGATGTGGCGCTCCTGCGGCGTCATCGCCACCTCGATGCGAGTCCCGACGTCGAGATCAACCTGACTTCCATCTTCGAGCGTGACGCTGCGTCGTTGGCCTGAGGTGTTTTCGTAAACCAGACCGCTCGCGGGCTGAACGAGCGACATTTGGACGAGCCGCGCGCCTACCAATACGAGCAGGAGGCTTGCCGCGAGACCCAAACCAACGCGCCAGCGCGGCGGTTGTCGGTGCGTGCGGGGGCTTCTCCCGCCCTGGCCCGCCTCCGTCTGCAATGTCGCGTCACCACCACCCAGCGCGTAGGCCTCATCGGCCAATGCCTGCAACCGGGCATCGGCTGCCAGCAGTTGCTCGATGCCCGTGTCGACGTCCTCGAGGCGCTGACACGCATCGGCACGCGTTTCGAGGCTGTCGCGCCATAGATCCAAATCTGTACGTTCGCTGGGGGTAGCCTCATCCGCAGCCGCGCGCGCATAGCGTCGCGCAGCCTCATCCAGCAACGGATCTTGGGACCGAAACTCCATCATCCCCTCGAAGACGGACGCCGCCGTCCTCCCCCTACCTTCTCGGCACAAATTGTGAGGGCCCGGCTGATGTGCTTCTCGACCATTTTCAGCGAGATGCCACAATGCTGTGCAATCTGTGGGTAAGTCATCTTCTGCACCCGGCTCAGTAGAAACGCCTGGCGGCACTTCGGCGGCAGCTCCGCGATGGCCTCGTAGAGCAGCTCGAGATCCTGCCGCGCCTCGAGCTCCCGCTCGGCCGAGGGCACCTCGCAAACCAGCTCGACGTCATCCAGCGAGCGTCGATCGGACTCCCGGCGGGCGACCTGGAACCGCCCCAGGTCGTTGGCAACGTTGATCGCGATCCTGAACAGCATCGAGGCGGGTGAGCGAATCTCGCGTGAGCCTTCGTACTGCATCAGGCGGACATAGGTCTCCTGTGCAACATCGTCCGCGTCCTCGGAGACCCGCAGCCGCCGGCGCAGGAATCCGACCAGCGCGTCGTGATGCCGGCGAATCATGTCCGACACCGATAGAGGCGCAATGCCCCCATCCTGTCCCGGCGCCTCTGCCTCCGCGCGAGCTGTATTGGCCCCAACCGTCATCACGGACTCTCCACACGCGGCCTGCCGCTTGCTCGTAGCCAGCCCAGAATCGACCTGACACTCAAGAACTCGCAAGCACGATCCATGCCAATGAAACCCTTTCGCGCCTGATCGGTAGGCACGTGCGCGCCCGGGAGCGGCATCGCGCGCAGGTTCCCAAGCGACACACCGTGTTGGGGCAACGACGTTAAGGTCGCGGCGAACCAGTCGTTTTCTTCGAATTCAACATGCTCCATCGTGGAGCATTCATACGAGGGCGACCCTGCCGCGAGCGCATTGGGCAACGCACCCAGGTCCCCGTTCCACTGCCGACCTTAGTGGCCAGGGCCTGCGCCGATCCGGTGCTCCCAGCAAATGCCAGATGTCACGGTAGTGCAGCGGCATCGAGCCGCACCGACTTCGGTCTGGCACAATCGCGCCCAAATGCGCCCGGCCATCGACATTGCCATCCGCCCGAGTCGTTCACTGCGCAGCGCGGAGCTCGACGAGATCTGGACGCTGACGGAACGCTACATCGAGGTGGACCGCGCGCACTACGAGAGCAGACTTCTAGCGCTTCCGGAGGTCGGACTATGGCGGGTCCGGGGAGGCGAGCTGGCCGGCCTGGTAAGCCTGGATGTCTACACGACGCGCTGGCAAGGCCGTGCGTCGACGATCATCTTCACTTCCAGTGTCGTCGCGGATGAGAGATTCCGGGGCCGAAATCTGGTGTTGAAAACCGGCCTACGTCTGCTCCTGCGCGAGAAACTGCGTCGCCCGCTCGTGCCGGCGTACTGGTTCTTCGACACGTTCAGCTACAAGAGTTATCTGATCCTCGCGCGCAACCTCCGTGAGTATTGGCCGAGACGCGACACGCCGACGCCGCCTGCGACAGCGGCCTTCATCGATGAGCTCGCCACTCAACGGTACGGAGCAGATTGGGATCGCGACCGCGGGGTCGTACGGCGCTCCGGCTACAAGCGCCTGCACTCGACGACGGCACCGATAGACGGGCGGCTGCAATCAGACCCCGATGTCAGGTTCTTCGAGACTCTGAACCCTGGCCACCGCGAAGGGGACATGCTTGTCTGTCTAGCTCCGCTCACGGCGCGCAATCTGGCCGGTGCGGTGGCACGGATGAGGCCTCACCCTCCTGCCGGCTCAAACATCGCGTAAACCTTGCGGCAGTCTTCGACGACCTCCCAGGTTCCGACGAAACCGCGGGGCATCACGAAGCTGTCGCCTGCGCGGAACTCGCGCCGCTCCCCGGCCTCGCTGCTGATGACGACGCGGCCGGACAGGAGGTGGCAGAACTCGTGCTCCGTATAACGGACTCGCCAGGCACCGCGCGTCGCCGCCCAGACCCCCGCGAAAAACTGGTTGGTCGCATCCGAATAGTGATTCCAGACGGTCGTCGTGGGCTCTCCCGCCAGCAGGCGGTCGGGCTCTGGCCTCGAGGACTGCCCCGCGACCGGTGAGTCGAAAGAGACGATTCGCGGTGTGGTGCTCATGACATCTCCATCGGGGCCTGAAGCGAACGGACCGGTAGACTTCGCGACTGACCAGGATTTTCCTTGTGAGGGGCTTGCAATGTCCATCGCGCTCGAGCTGCGCACCCTGCCGACACATCGTTCACCCGTGACGGCCAAGAGGATGACCGCCAGTCCCTGGGCCGCGGGTTGCCTCGCAACACTCGCCGGCCTCCTGATCGGCGCGGCAGCACCTGCGTTGGCCGCCGAGAAGCTCGAGATCGGACTGAGCGGCACCGGCAAGGTCATCGAGGGCGCGCGAGTCGAGAGCAGCCGGCGCAATGCCCCGACGGTCATCCTCATCGGCGGCCTCGGGGGCAACGACGCCAGCGTGGAAGCCGTTCGAAAGCAGCTCGATTCATACGAGCACACGCGCTCCTCCCGCCGCTCGTTCAATCTGATCTCGATCCCGTTGGCCAACCCCGATGGGGTCAAACTGCAGTTTCCGCCCACCGGCACCGCCTATCGGGAAAATCCGGAAGCCAACGCGCTCTGGCGCTGGATCGGCATTCATGGACCTGACACCGTCGTGATTGCAGGAAACGACGACGTGAGCCTCGCCAAGGCGCTGTCCGAGCAACCCGTGGCGGAAGTTGGCAAGATTCCGGCGCAAGATGTCGCAGCCGACGCGATCGACCTGCGCGCGCCCGAGAGCCCTTCGGAAGCTCATCGTGAGCTCGACCGGCGAGCCGCACGTACGCCCCGGCAACTGGCCGACGAGCTCTCACAGTTCTACGGCCGCGATCTGAACCAGGTCCTCTATATCAATGCGATCGCGCTCATCGCGCAGATCCGCCTCGGTCATCTGGACGAAGTGAAGAAACTCGCGGAGCCTTATGCCGACGGGACAAAGAATCCTCTCAACCGACCCAACTCGCTGGTGCTCGCAGGTCATCTGGTCTTCACCGAATTGGCGCGCAGAACGCATGATCCGCGCTACACGCAACTGGTACGCCGGGTCGGGGATCTGGGGTTCGAGGCCGACGGCAGCATGAAGGAATCGATGCCGTATCACGACCAGTACAGCGATTCGGTTTTCATGGGGACCGTGATCGCCGCCCAGGCGGGCGCGCTGACCGGGGAGCGGAAATACTTCGATCTCGCCGCCCGCCATGTCGAGTTCATGCAGCACCTGGACCGGCGAGCCGACGGACTGTACCGGCATCAACCCCTGACCGATGCGGCGTGGGGCCGCGGCAATGCGTTTCCGGCCATCGGGCTGGCCCTGACACTCTCCGAGTTCCCGCACGACCATCCGGCGTACAAGCGCCTGCTGAGCGACTATCAGGCACACATGGCCGTCCTGGCCCGCTATCAGGATCGCGACGGCCTGTGGCGTAATGTCATCGACTATCCTGGTGCGTATGCCGAGTACTCGGCCACCGCCATGATCGGGTTCTCGATGCTGCACGGCATCCGCAACGGCTGGCTCCCGGCAAAGACCTACCAGCCGATCGTCGACAAGGCCTGGGCAGCGATTCTGGCGCGCACCGGGCCGCAGGGTCGGCTGGTCGACGTCTGCGAATCAACGGCGCGGATGAAGTCGCTCGACGAATATCTGAAGCGTGCGGCGACGCTCGGCCCGGATCCCCGCGGCGGGGCCATGGCGATGCTGTTTGCAACGGAGAAGGCCGGACTGCAGTAACATCGGCGCACCATGGCAAACCACTCCTCCGCGGCCAGACCCACGGCGCGGCGCGATCCGCGCGGAAGAGCCTCCCAACGCGGCAATTCCTGGCCGATCCTCCTCGGCTGCGTGGCGCTTGGGGCATTGTTCGTCTGGCTCACAGGCCTGCAGATGCCCCGTCTGATGGCCTCCCATTTCGCCTTGGGAGGCGTCGCGGACGGGTTCATGCTGCGCGACCGCTATCTGCGGTTCTTTCTGTGCATCACGATCATCCTTCCGCTCGTGGTCGCGTTGCCGATTACCGTTGCGCTGCGCAACCCGAACACCGCCATCAACCTGCCCAACCGTGACTATTGGCTAGCCCCTGAGCGGCGCGCAGAGACGTTTGCGTTCATCCGAAGTCAGATGATCCGCTTTGGCATCGCGCTACTGGTGTTTCTCTGCTACGTGCACTGGCTGGTGGTTCGGGCCAATGCACACTCACCGCCGGTGCTGCACAACTCGTCGTTCATCTCCGCGATCGTCGTCCTCGTCGTCTTCATGACGATCTGGACCATCATCTACATCCGTCGCTTCGGAGGCGCACGCGGTAAAATCGCGCCGCGCTAGCCGACGCTCAGTGCGAGGCGAGCGGACCGCCTACTTCTGCGTCCACCAGGCCACGAACTCGTCGAATTCGATGGCGCCGTCGCGGTTGGAATCCATCTGATCGAAGCCGATCTCGCACTCCTCGGCGCTAATGTTCTCATCGACATTCTGCATGTAGCGGATGAACTCCCCCAGCGTCAGCCGCCCGTCCTTGTTGAGATCGTTGTAGTCGAAGTCCTCGCGCAGCCGGCCGCGCTCCTCCGCGCCCGGTTGAACGTAGTCGAGGGTCGTACGGTCTCTGTCGTTCATGGGTGTGACTCCACGTATTTGGCATGGGCACCTCACCTCCGACAACGCAGCGACAACGGAGGTTCCGTCGCGAAACCCTGAGCGCTACCGCCGCCGAAACCCGCAGCTCAGGCCTTCAACGAGAAGGGCGTGAAATTGGTGGCGGTGTCGAAGTAGTCCTCGTGCTCCGCTCGCTTGAGCGCCCCGACGATCCAGTACGTCAGCGGGGTGGCGATGATTTCCCATCCTGACTTGAGAACGTACTGTGTGATCGTCACTTCGAACAACTGCGCATTCGTCCACACGCCCGCGAACGCGATCGTCTGAAACAGCACCGAGTCGACCAACTCGCCGCAAAGCGTCGAGCCGACGGTTCGGGTCCATAGCCAGCGGCCCCGCGTCCAGATCTTCATCTTCGCCAACACGTAGCTGTTGACGAATGACCCGCACCAGAACGCCGTCACCGAAGCGAGGACGATGCGCGGGGTATTTCCGAAAATCGTCTGCACGGCGGCCTGGTCCTTCCAGAAATCCGCGGGCGGCAGGTACACGACGACGGTTGCCATGAAGGTGGCGAACACCAGGGCCCCGAACCCGGCCCAGACTACGCGACGATCGCGCGCATACCCGTAGACCTCGGTCAGGATGTCGCCGAACAGGTATGAAATCGGGAAGAACAGCACGCCGGCCACGAAGGTGACGTGACCGATGACGGGCAGATGGACCGTCGCGACCTTCGCAGGACCTATCAGGTTGGCGCACAGCAGAACGCAAACATAGGCCCCGAGGATCAGGTCGTAGTACTTGTAGTTCTTCATTTGCCGCGAGTCTACCTACCCGGAGGGGCGGTCCGCAAAGTCGCGGCGAGGGTTCACTTGGAATCCCGGGGGGCTGGTGGAACCGGCCCCGCGTTGCGCATACTGGACGTGCGTTCCTTCAGGGGGGATTCGCATGACAGAGGCTGCTTCAGCCGAGGTGCGCACCGACGCGCCCGGCACGGACACGCCGCATCCGGCGGGTGCGCTAGGTCAGTTTTCCTGGGCGCTGTTCGACGGTGGCCGCGGCCCGTACAGCACGCTGGTCAACGTGTTCGTCTTTTCGGCCTATTTCAGCACCGTGGTGATAGCCGACCCGGTACGAGGCCAGGCGACGTGGAGTTACCTCACGTCGGTCGCAGCGCTACTGGTGGCAATCGGCGCGCCGATTCTGGGAGCGATCGCCGACGCCGGGGGCCGCCGCAAGCCCTGGATCGTCGCCTGCCTCATCCTGGGGTTCCCCTGCATGGCGGCACTCTGGTACGCCACACCGAATCTGCCCGCGGGATTCTCGTGGGTCCTGCTGGCTCCGATCGGGGGAACGCTGGCCTTCGAGTTCTCCGGAATCTTCGGCAACGCCATGCTGCCGAACATTGCCCCGCGCGCTCGGCTGGGATTCCTGAGCGGCCTGGGATTCGCCATTTCGAGCGTGCTCACGATCTTCCTGTTTCTCTTTTTTCTCCTGGCGTGGAGTTGGAATCCCCGGCCGCTGTTCGGGGTCGACGTCGCCGCTCACGAACCCGAAAGACTCGTCGGGCTCATCGCCGCCCTCGCCTTCGTCGTCTGCAGCCTGCCGTGCCTGGCGTTCACCCCTGATTCACCCGGTACGTCACTCGGCATGATCGAGGCCGTCTCCCGCGGTTTACGCAGCCTGGGGCGGACGTTGACGCAATTGGGAAGGTTCCGGAATGCGGCGGTCTTCCTGGGCGCGCGGATCATCTTCAACGAAGGCTTTCTCGTCCTCATGCTGTTCACGGGAGTGTTCGCAGCCGGCGTCCTGCACTGGACGCCCGAGATGCTGATCATCCAGGGCTTGATCAACAGCATCGTGGCGACCTTCGCAGGCCTGCTGGCGGGTTGGCTCGACCGCCGCACCGGCTCCAAGCGGGCGCTGCTGACATTCATCGGCGGCAGCGTGATCGCCAACCTGATCCTGTGTTCGGTGACCCCGCACAGCATTCTGATGATCGAGATCGCGCCGACAACCAACAATGCCCACGGCCTGTTCGCGACGCTGCCTGACAAAGTGTTCGTCGTGACGCAGGCGTTCGTCGCGCTGCTGGTGACCGGCGGGTTCGTCACCAGCCGCTCGCTGATGGCGAAGGTCTCGCCCCGAACGATGCTGAACGAGTTCTTCGGTCTGTATGCCGTGTCCGGCACGGCCAGCTCGTTCATCGGCCCATTGGCGATCGGGGTGTTGACCAGCGCATTCAACAGCCAGCGCGCCGGCGTCGCGGTGGGCATCGTCTTCCTGTTGGTGGGTGGATTCGTGTTGACGAAGGTACGGGAAGACCTGAACGCAGCCTGAAAAAGACGGCACGCACTCGCGCGACCGCTCGAATTCGCGTCAGCCCAAAATCCCATGCACCCCAGGCGTGAGCCGACGCGTTGGTGTGTCATACGTCCGCAATTGTGGGAGAAGCGTCTGGGCACAAAGAGCGATGAAATGGTCCGGCTCCTCCTGGGCAAGCTGACCACGGCTCGCTGGTATCTCGATGCGGCAGCCTCCTTGCGCGGCAATGAGGCGGAGGACAGGCTGCGCAAAGCGCGGGATGTGTGCGACGAGATAGAGCGATGCCTGGTTGGATTGGAGCTGAACGCCGAAACGGATGACCGCATTCAGCTGGCGTTAACAGAACTGCGCTCGCGCCTGCGGCCTACCGAGGAGTTGTGAAGCCGGTCAATTCAGCGTCGTGCGCGGACGCAGACCGTGGCTTGGGTCCTTGGGAGGCTCACCATGCCGGTCGCCAGTGGGATCCGACGCTGATTTCCCATTGCGAACACTCTCAATCCGGAACGCGTGCCACCACGTCTCGGCAATCGCCGCCCGCCACATGTCCCTCTCTGGATCGTAGACGGCAAAAGGAATGCCGTTCGCCGACAGAACGTCTCTCACGATCGAAACAGACTTGAGCACTTCGGAGACCGCGGTGGGTTCTTTGGGCAGACCCATGATCAGTTGGCTGGGACCTTCGAAGCGCATTCCATCCCAGTGCTGGCCGCCGAACTCCCATCCCTGACCGGTGAATCGGACGATGCGTCCGTCGCCCGGGGAGGTCCAGACATTTCCGCCGGTGATGCGGAAGAACGGAGCAGCGCGGGCCACCCAGGCCCGGCCACGATCATCGACCAACGTCAGCTGTATCACGCACTCACCCTTCGCGGCGCGCAGGAAATGTTCCCGCTGCGCAGCTCGCCGAGACAATTTGGGGCCTTCCGGTGCGTCGGAAAGCTCGAGGTTATCCTGGATCCCCGGTCGAACGCGTCGCTTACGGTTGGTAGCAACGTCTGGGTAATGCTGCTTGATTGTCGATTAGGGATTCGCCGTGTGCAAGTTCTCCAGGCACGGCCGGTGGCTTGGCGTCGCCGAACCTGAATGGGTGAAATGTTCGAACCTGAACGAACGGACCTCGCCGATCCACCCTTCGGTGTGAAGTCTTTCACAAAATGAGATCGAGACGGCCGTCGCACCGCAGCTCAACGCCACGAATTCGAAATCGGTTCTAGCGGAAAGAAGGCGCTCGCGTGACCTTACAGGCTTTGTTTTCGGGCAAGGGGATGAGGGGTGGTGGAGGCGGGAGGTGCGGCGAAACGCCGCGCGATGGGTAGACGTCTGAAGCTTACGGTGGTCGTCCTCTGTGGCGCCCTTGCAGCCCTGATTCTGGCCATCTTCCTGTTTGCGAGTCAGGCACGGCTGGTCCGCGATGCCGAGGATCAGCAGGCAAGCTTCAATGGCTGGCAGGGAAAGGTCTCCGGCGTCATCGGCGCCCTGGCGGACGCCGAGACCAGCCAGCGCGCCTACCTTCTGACCGGACGCGAGCGGTACCTCACACCCTATCGCAAGGCCCTCGCGCAGATGCCGACGGCACTGGCGAGTCTCGAAGAGATCTCCCGGGCGGATCCAACGCTGCCGGACCGGATTCGCGACGTCCAGACGCAGGCGCGCCTCAAGCTCGCGGAGCTGGCTGAAACGATCCGGCTCTTTGACAGCGGGCAGAAGACGGCTGCGCTGGACCTGGTCGAGACCGACGCCGGTGAGAGATACATGGATCAGCTGCGCGACGATGCCGCAGCCGTCGGTAACGAGATCCGGGCGCGTCGCAACGCCTCCATGGCAAGAGTTGCTTCGGGAAGCGTCGTGACCCAGCGACTCGCCATGGTCACCGTCAGCGTGCTGGTGATCACAGTCATTCTGGCTGGCGTGCAGATCACACTGCTGATGGCTTCGCATCGCCGGTCCGAAGAGGCGTTGGCGGCGAACGAGCGATTCGTGCGAGCCGTTACAGACAACATCCCGGTACGACTCGCCTACTTCGACAGGAAGCAACGCTTTCAGTTCATCAACCAGGTGGTGTGCAACCGATTCGGCAAGTCACGAGAGGAGTTCCTCGGCCATACCCTGGCAGAAGTCGTTCCAGGCGGGGCGGAAAGCCCGATCTTCAAGCACCTGCCCTCCGCGCTCAACGGTCACACGCAGCGCTTCGAGTACAGCGATGCCGCCAAGACGGGCGACCTGCAGATCGAGACGACGATGATTCCCGATTTCGACGCGGACGGTGGTGTGCGCGGTGTATTCGCCTTCGGAACGGACATTACCCATCGCATCTCGATCGAGCGTGCGCTCCGGGATCTGACCGAGGTCTTCGACAACACCTCGGACTACGTGGCCCAGGCGGACGCACGCGGCAAGGTTCTGTACATGAACCCGTCAGCTCGACGTGCGGTTGGATTGAGCCACGACGCCCGGCTCACCGGCCACACATTCGAATTCTTTTCGGACGCAACCAATCAGCGCTGGCAGCGCGAGATCCTTCCGGCGGTGGAGTGCGAAGGGGTGTGGGTCGGCGAAACAGCCGTCGTCGTGGCGGGCGGCAGACAGGTACCGGTGAACCACATGGTCATCGCACATCGCGACTCCCAAGGTCGAATCGCCCGATACTCCTCGATTCTCCGCGACATCTCGGTGGAACTCGCAGCCCGGCAGGAGTTGGCCAAACAGACGGCGACCCTGAATGCCGTGGTGGACGCGATCCCCGACATGATCGCAGTTCTGGATCTGGATCTGCGCTGCCGCCTGGTCAACACCGCCACCGAACGTTGGCGTGGCAAGCGTCGCGAGACGATGCTCGGCCGAACATTCGAAGGGGCACTCGGTACCGCGGAATACGAGCGCAGCCAGCCCTGGCTCAAGCGAGCCCTGGCCGGCGAAGTCGTGCACTACGAGAAGGACTATCCGGAAGCAGCGGACTCCCGGTATGTCGCCATCACCTACCTTCCGCTGCGCCTGGACGATGGGACGGTTGGCGGCCTGATCGTGGTTGCGCAGGACATCACCCGCCAGCGCGAAGAAAATCTGCGGCTCCTGTCCCTGAGCGAGCGTGACCCGCTGACCGGCCTGCTGAACCGCGCGGGGTTCGAGGGCTATCTCGACCAGCGGACCTCTCGCGGCGAGGGAGCAGGACTCGCAGTCATCTACATCGATCTCGACCATTTCAAACCGGTCAATGACGCGCATGGGCACGCCGCAGGCGACTCGGTGCTGAAGGAGGTCGCAAGCCGGCTGCTGGGTCTCGTGCGTCCTACTGATGCCGTGGCCCGGTTAGGCGGCGATGAATTCGGTGTCGTGCTGGCCGGCGTTCGCGAGGCCGAACATGCCTCCAGGGTCGCCGACAAGATCGTGGAGATGGCCCGGCACCCCATCCGGCTCGAGATGGCCGCCGTCGTCATCGGCGCGAGCGTGGGAGTTGCATTCGACTCCACTTTCGAAGGCGGGTGGAAAGGCCTAGTTGCCCGAGCGGACAAGCAGGCATACGAGGCCAAGGCGGCGGGACGCGGCCGGCAGTCGGCTGAGGCGCAGACTCCGACGATGCTGGCGCGCGCGCTGATGCTGAGCTAGTCCGAGACGGACGTTCGCAAGCCCCGCCCCAACTTCACGCTCTGCGTCGCCTGGATATCTTCCGACGATCGCGCGAGATCCACCCGATATTCACCAGGATCCGCTCGCCACTGATTCGAAGCAACATCGAAGTACTCGAACGACCTCGCATCCAGTGCCAGGGTCACACGCTTCGTTTGCCCCGGAGCCAGATCAACCCTCGCAAAGCCCTTCAGCTCGCGCACTGGCCGAGGCACACGCGAGTTCTTGGCTCCGACGTATATCTGCGCGACGTCGGTGCCCGCACGAGTGCCGGTGTTGGTTACTTCGTATGAGAGAGTGTAGAGCGCCGTGTGTGCCGGGTTGCTTCCCGCCAGGGCAGCAGGCGCTTTCTCTACGGTGAAATTGGCGTACTGGAATGTCGTGTAAGACAGGCCGAATCCGAAAGGGAATAGCGGCTTGGCGCCAGCGTGCCCCTTCTCTTGATGTTGATAGCCCCGGTAGCCCACGAACACTCCCTCGCGATACACGATCCGGTCGGCATGGGCCGGATCGTTGTAGTAGTAATTCGCGAAGCTGGGGTTGTCGGCGGCGCTGCGATCCCAGGAAATGGGGAGGCGCCCCGTGGGCTCCGCATCGCCGGTGAGAATGTCGGCCATCGCCGTTCCACCCTCCTGTCCCGGATACCAAGCCGCGATGACCGCTCGTACGGAATCGATCCACGGCGTGACATCCACGGCCCCACCCGAATTGACGACGACGATAGTGTTGGGATTGACGGCACTGATCTCACGGATCAATTCAGCCTGTCCCGGGGGAAGCGCGAACTCCCTATCCCCTCCCTCGGTTTCGATATCTGCATCGAAGCCAACGACCAGCACCACGGCATCCGCTTTCCGCGCCAGTTGCTTGGCCAGGGGATCGACGAGTTCGGATTCCTTGGTGACGGCAACGCGCAGGAAGGTGCGCCCGACATCGGGGCCCTCAACCTGCTCCAATACGAGCTTGTGCGGACCGGCGCTCAGCGTGCGTCGCACTTCGCGCATGATCGCCTTCGGAATCCGCGCGAAATCGGTTACGACCTCGTCGTCCACGAGCAGCCTGTACGCGCCCGTATCCTGCACAGCGATGGAGTAACTTCCGGGGGAAGCGGCCGTGTACCAGGCCGTCCAGCGATCAAAGGCCTTCGGAGGCGGCCCACCCGTCGAGCCCCCGAGCAAGGCCCGCATGCGCTCAGGCGACATCGTGTCGACCAGCGCCATCAGTTCGGGGTCGCCACCGAAGCCTTCGGATCCGGCAGTGAACTGATTCTCGATCCGTGACGACTGCGGCTTTCCGGAGAACCTGGTGTCCGCGAAAGTATCGACGATCACGCCGGGCTTGCCGCCATCCTTCGCAGTGCTGAACGCCGTCATCATTCCTGCGAGTTTGTTCGTTGGGAGACCGCGGTTGTAGGTGACAGTGACGCTGGAAGTCGCAGCGTCACTCAATTTGTCGCTCAGGCCCTGCAGCACGCTCTTGGCTGCGAACGCCGTCACGTGACCGCTTCCGCCCCCGGTCGTCACGCCGGGATACGCGTTGGGGCCGATGACCGCGATGTTGTGCAGCTTCTTCGTATCCAGGGGCAGAAGCCGGTTTGCATTCTTCAGCAGGACAGCGCTCTCGAGCGCTCCCTGACGCGCGACCGCTCGACCGTCCTGGTTGTAGCGCGAGATCGTGAGGTCGGCCGGATCGCCGTCGAGCCAGCCGAAACGGTTGGCGGTTGCGAGGACGCGGCGCACCTTGTCGTCGATCAGTGATTGCTGGACTTTTCCGCTGTGCACGGCGGGGTCGAGAGTCGCTTCGTTCATGAAGCGTCCCGAGGGCATCTCGAGATCCAGTCCCGCGTTCGCGGCGACAACACCGTCGTAGGTGGCGCTCCAATCGGACATATAGACGCCGTTGAACCCCCAATCCCCCTTCAGAATGCGGATGATGTGCGGATTGGCGGTGGCATGGTCGCCATTGATGAGGTTGTATGAGCTCATCACGGCGCCGGTGTGCGCTTCCTTCACCGCTGCCTCGAAGGCCGGCAGGTAGATCTCGCGCAGCGCGCGCTCGTCGATCACGGAGTCCGAAGTATGGCGGGCGAACTCGGAGTCATTGCCGACGAAGTGTTTGATCGTGGCGCTGACTCTCTCGCTCTGCACACCATTGATGTATCCGACGACCATGCGGGAGGCAAGGAACGGGTCTTCTCCGAGATACTCGAAATTGCGCCCATTCATCGGCGAGCGATAGACATTCGCACCTGGACCGAGCATGAAGCGTGACCCACGCGAGCGGGCATCACGCCCGATCTGGGCGCCGACTCGCTGTGCAAGTGCCGGGTCCCACGTGGCGGCCAGGGAGATCCCGGCTGCGAATGCCGTCGAGGGCGCCGGGGAGCGAACTCCCGACGGGCCGTCACTCATCCGAAAGGTGGGAATGTTGAGTCGCGTGACCGGCTGCGTTCCGAAGCCGGTACCGCCGAGGAAGTCCAGCTTCTCTTTCGGCGTGAGCTGCGAGAGAAGCTTCTCCACCCGAGGATCGGGCGGACCGCTGGAAAGCGGCGCCGTGTCGGCCTGTTTGCGATCGGCCGCGACACTCACCGCCTGTGCGGCGAGCAGCAAACCCAACGCGACGGAGCTGCGGATCAAGGCCCGGCACCCTGCTGCTGATGGGTGTCGCTGATCACCTCGATCAGGTCCAATCGTGCCTTCAAAGGATCCGGTCCGCCGACGGGGCCCGACTGCGTGAAGTCCATGATTGCATCTGTTTTCGGCTCATAGACCGGCCAGGGCGGCAGGCCCGTTGGCTCCGGCTTGCCGGTCTTCGCAAACGCTACCCAATAGCGGTGAACTTTTTGGGCCAACGCCTCATCGGCTGCGGTCAGATCCTTACCGTAGCGCGCGGCCACAGTGTCGAAGACATACGGAATCTCTGTCGCATGGAGCGCACCGGGTGTCGTGTTGCGGATTGAGTCCGCCACGTAGGAGAACCTGTATTCGAATACTGGCTGGCCGTGTGCCGCCAGCTCACGGGCCATTTTCCGGACCGGCTCGATCATCACCTGCGATGCTCCGATCCTGACGGAAACCGCCCTCACGTCGGTGAGTCCTTCGGGGTTGTAGGCCGCTTTGGCCTTCCGCGCATCGGCGCCAAACGGCGCGAAGAGTTCCTCCATCGTCTTGCCTTGGGCGAAGCCGATGTCGGCGCTGTTTGCGCCCACCATCACGGGAATGTGCGCAGCCTTGCCCGCCGCAAACAGATCCGTCGCGGCTCCGAGATTCAGCTTGCCGTCGACCGTGGGGCCCACGTACGTCTGATCTCGAATCTGCATTCCCAATTTCAACTGCTCGGCAGGGATCTGGCGCAGCCTGGCGAGCGCGTCCGCGCCCTCACCTTCTATTCCGTATTTCTTCGCCATCTCGAGACCCACGCTCTCGGCAGAGTTGGGAGCACCGGAGATCGGGCGCGGGGGTGCGCCGGGGCGCCCGCCGGCAGACTCGATGATCGCTTTCTGGAACAGACCGTTTGCGACGGGGGATGTCAGGAGCATGACCACGGAGCCGCCCCCCGCCGACTCGCCGAAGATCGTCACGTTCTTCGGATCGCCACCGAAAGCCGCGATATTGCGCCGAACCCACTTCAGCGCGGCGACCTGATCCATCATCGTGTAGTTCACCGCGGGAAAGTCAGGTTGCTCCTTGCTCAACGCGGGATGTGCGAAGAACCCGAGCTTGCCCAGACGATAGTTGAAGCTGACGAGGACAACACCGTCCCGGGCGAATTTCGAGCCGTCATAAACGGCCGGCGAGGCACCGCCGTTCACGAAGCCGCCGCCGTAGATCCAGAACATCACGGGAAGTTTCGCGCCCGTCTTGGCGGCGCCGGGCACCCAAACGTTGACGTAGAGGCAATCCTCCGCGGGCGTCACGCCGAGCGGCGCGGCGTCGCCCGGAAACGGCTCCTGCATGCAGTCCGGGCCGTAATCCTTGGCGTTGCGCACGCCTTTCCATTTGGCGGCGGGCTGCGGCGGCCTCCAGCGTAGGTTTCCGACGGGTGGCTGGGCATACGGAATGCCCTTGAAGGCGGTGATGCCGTCGGCGGAGACGCCCTTCACGGTACCCGTGTCGGTCTTGGCCATCTCGACCGCGGCATGTGCGGACGAAAGAGCGAACGCTGCCATACAGCCCGCTGCCAATACCCAGGTGATTCCCCTCATACCCCCTCCTCGTTCCGATTCTTTGCAATCGTTTGCAGTCTAGCGGAATGGGGCGATCAGGGGTAGCGCAGCCGAGCGTGCAGCGACCGCGGTCGCAAAGACCAGCGGGCTTCCACCTGGGGGCAGTCGAGCCGCGATCAGCCGGGTACACTCGGCCTCAATGAGTCCGTCGCCCCGAACAACCTGCAGAACGAGAACACCATGACTCGCCGATTCGAAGGTAAGACTGTCCTCATCACCGGAGCAGGTTCAGGGATCGGCCGCGCAACCGCGATCGCGTTTGGCTCAGAGGGAGCGAACGTCGTCGCGTGCGACGTCAACGACGCTGGCGGTGAGGCCACTGTCGCCACACTTCGCCAACGCGGCGCGAGTGCCGAATACGTCCACGTGGACGTATCCAGTGCAGCGGACTGTGCAGCCATGGTCGAACGGGCCCTGAGTCGCTTCGGGCGACTCGATGTGGCTTTCAACAACGCCGGCATCAACCTCGAGGTGGCCCCCATCGCCGAGGTCGACGAGGCGCAATGGCAGCGCATCGTCGGAATCAATCTCACCGGCGTGTTTCTCTGCATGCGAGCCGAGATCCCGGCGATGAAGCGCACTGGTGGCGGCGCCATCATCAATACCGCCTCTGTCGGGGGCCTGATCGGTACTGCCGGCGTTACGGCCTACTGTGCCACCAAGCACGGCGTGGTCGGGCTCACCAAGTCGGCTGCACTGGACTACATCAAAGACGGCATCCGCATCAACGCCATCTGCCCAGGCGGCACCCGCACGGCGATGTTGGAAGAGTGGTTCAAGCATCCCGAGGTCGAGCGTGCGGCCCTGGCCGGAACGCCGATCGGACGGATGGCCGACCCGGCCGAGATCGCTCGCGCGGTCATGTTCCTCGCATCCGACGAATCGTCATTTATGGTCGGTCACTCCCTCGTCGCTGACGGTGGTTTGACGGCACAGTAGCCCAACACTGCGGGGCCGGACACGGAACGGCTATCCGGCTCCTTTGGGCCTCACGGGTAGCGTCGTGCGTCCACACCCGTCCAGGTAATCCGTCCCACGCACGGAACCACCAGCCGCGGAGTCGCCCGAACGAACCCCAAGGTGCGAATCAGGGCAAACGCTGCGATAGGAGTGTGGGGAAACCGCTCGCGCAACCGCATCCAGCAGGCCAGCAACGTTCGTCCGGTGGAAACGACGTCGTCGATCAACAGTAGCCGCTCCGGGACGCGCTCGGGTGCCCGCGTAACCGCCAGCGACTCGTAGTGTTGCTGCAGTGAAGGCCGTTGGGCGCCACGGGCCGTCGAAGACTTCCGCACGGCGTCGGTCCTGTGCAGACCCCGCCAGAGCGTCCCGGGGATACCCACCTCCGTTAGACACGATGCAAGGCACGCGGCGCCCCACAAGCGTCGGTGAGTGCAGCGCGAATAGGTCGGGACAGGAACCAGAACAGTCTCGCTCGAGAAAAGCCCAGCGAACTCCCGCCCCGTGCCAAAGTGATCGAGAACCGTCTCGACGTACCTCGGCAACCATTCAACGTCACTCGTTTTGACACGAAGGCAAACGGAACGTGAGTAGCGGGCGTGCTGACCCGCACCCTGTGGTGAATACACCAAGCATGATCCGAACCTCACACCGTCACCAACGCGGATCCGCGGAGTCCCCAGGGTTGCAGCGATCATCCCAGCCCGGCGTCGTATTCCAATGAGCGTTCGGGCTTCCTGTCCAAGGTCTCCGGTCGCTCCTGACTCTTCCACTTCCTCCACTCCTCTACTGCTGTCTTGGCAAGCTCCGGGGTGCGCACCTGTTGCCCCCGGCTGTTGTCTCGTATTCTCTTCCATTCAGCGGCGGCCTCCTTTGCCAGGTCACGACCCGCCGACCTGGCCGCAACACGCTCTTGATAGCGTTGGCGGATTCGCTCCGCTATCTCGCTGCTCTCACCTCGCCGCTCGGCACGGAAAGCGGGTGTCGGCAACTGGGGCACTGGCTCGCGATCGATGCCCTGCGCCCGCAGGGACCTGTGATCCACCCGAGCATCCACGCCGGCGGTCCGCAGTGACTCGTTAGTCAACTCGGCCCAACGAGCCCTCAATTCAACGAACTCGGCGGAAGATCGCGGCAAACCCCGCTCCTTTCGTCGAGTCTCATTTAATTCCGACTGCGCCTTGCGCCCCAGTCCGCTCGGTGTTGCCTCCCGCGTCGTCGCAAGCAAGTGCGCGTGATAGTTGCGCTGACTACCCTCGGGACGAGGATCATGAACCGTCAAATCGACGACGGTGTGGTAGCGATCGGCCATCTGGTGTGCGAACTTCTGCGCCAGAGCCACTCTCGCTGGCTCGCTCAACTCGTGCGGGAGGCCAACTTGAAACTCACGTGCGACCCGTGCATTGGCCCGCGACTCCGCGTGCTCGGCTGCGTTCCACAAGGTGGCGCGATCCCGCGCCCACCCCATCTCCTGGCCGGCCAATTCCGCCGGAAGGACAATTTCTGAATGACGGACATCCGTCCGTTCAGTATGGTCATAAATCCGGCCCGACCGTTCATCACGAATACGCTCGCCAGCCCGATACGCCGCAGAACTCGTGGCTCGCCGCCCCTGCGCACGGCCGAGCGAGGTGATCTGCAGCCGAAAGATGGCCACGACCGCACGCGGATGAATGGTTTGTGTAAGCGATCAGCGCGCGAAGGCAACGCGCACCCACGCCCGCGACGAGGCGCGCTTGAGATACCCGGTCAGGTCGGGAAGCTGCTCGAGCTCTGAAGCCATCACGGCCGGTTCCGTGGCTGTCTGCTCCGACACGTTGACGGAACGGCGCCTTCCGCCCGGACCGAAGAACAGTCCGTGTTGATCTCGGCCGCGGGACACACTCGTCCTGACAACCTCGGTGTCACCGATCAGGCGAGAGGCAAACTGGGCGGTACCGCCCCGCTCGCTGCTCGAGCATCTGAAAATCAGAGTGTTTCCGCAGTTTTCTATGATCGTCTGCGCGTCGTGGCCGTAGAGGCCCGAGACCTGCGCAATGGACTGAAAACCCAGGACGCACCGGCCGCCGAATTTCCGCAGACGCGCCAGGGCATCCTTGAGACCATCGATCACGCCCAGTGCATCGAGCTCGTCCACTACGAACCAGAGCCTGCGATCCCGTTCTCGACCCTCCATCGTCTCGAAAATGGCCAGCCGGACCCACGTCGAGATCATCGAGCGAAGGGCCGCGATCTGCCCAGCCCGATACGGCAAGTACAGGACGCCCTGCCCATCCTGAATCCACCGGCGGACCGAGAAGCCGGGACCCGACTGATCACGGACGAACTCGAGTGCGGCCAATGCGGACCCGGCGATGGAGCGGATGGAGGCAAACATCCGCGCGTTCTCCGGCTCGAGGAACGGCTGCGCCGGGGTGCCCGCAACCATCGGTCGCAGCTGTGCGGCTGGCGCGATCAACAACAGGTTCCACAATTCGGCGACATCGCGTCGGTATTCACGATGACAGCGCCGGAGAACCGCAGCCACGAATGTTCGGGCGTACCCACGCCACTCGCGACCCGAGGAGTCGTCGCTGGATGCAATCAGCGCGCTGGCAAGCTGCTCGGCGTCGTAGCTGTCCTGAATCTCCAGGAACGGGTCCCAACGAACGGACCGCGCCTCGAATGGATTGAGCACCACGTCGCCGCGATTGAAATTCCGAAACTGTGCGAGGTAGGCACAGTCAGGATCGGCTATGACCGCGCGGTCGCCCCGCTCCAGGGCGGAGCCAAGAATCTCCCGAATGGCCGTGGACTTCCCGGTTCCAGTGACGCCGATCAGCTTGAAATGCTTGGTCTCGTCGCGAGGATCGATTGGCACGCCGGCGAGCGTCACAAGGTCGGGCGCACGACGGCCGATCGTCATGCTTTTACCGATGCCGTTGGCCCATCGCGGGCGGAAGTCCTTCCACGTGCTGCCGACTACCAGCGCGCCGCGCCGGTACGACCGCGTGGATTTCGACCACAAGGGCGACACGATCAATACCCCTTCGCAACGAAGTAGTCAGCCGCCTCGCCATACGCAGGAGCGCGCTTATCCACCCGCACACAGAGGCGTTCAGGCTGACCGCACCGGCGTAGATCGACTTTGCCTCCGGCCTTTTGCAGCCGCGCAACTGTGGCAATCAAGTCCGCGTGAGCGGTGCGCAACCTGGCTAACTCACTCGGTGAAGGGAGCATGGCCCACTGCGTACCCAGGGCCAGCAGTGATGAAACGACGGCCGAGACGAGACTCCAGAAGCCAACTCGCACTGCCACGGCACGCTTGACCTGACGAAGGCCGGCGATTGCGCCGCGCGTCTCCAAGCTGAGCGCCTGCAGTTCCTCGCTCACTGCCCGCCGGATTTCGGTCCGAACGATCGCATCGATCTCCCCGGTACGCTGCGCCAGATCCTTCAGAGCGCGATCCGCCAGCGCCTGCAGCGATTGGGCCGACTCCATGAGCAAACCCAACTTCATCACATCGTCATCCATGACACACCCTCCACTGCGCAGCGGGAAGCAACAGCGTCCATCCCGCGTGGCAACTAGTCCGGTTCCGTCAGACCGGCGTCGCGATCCCGCGCGGCCGCTTCCTGTGGGCTCGACGAGCGGCGAATCGACTCCCATACCCGTCTTGCGTGAGCGGCGACCGACATCGCTCCCTCTCCTGCCGCCTGGCGAGCGCGCTTGGGCGTCGGCGCAACATCACGGCGTTCGGGCTGCAGCTCGATGCGATTCCACTGTGGAGCGGACGCGATCTTCAGATACCCCGCAAGGTCCGGCAGTTGCTCGATTTCAGAATCGAGCACGGCCGGCTCGATACTGCGGTGCTCGGATCGAGTCGTCGACGACAACCATTCCGAGGGACGACGCGATCGGGAAACCGTCGTCTGCGTCACCTCTCTCTGGCCGATGAGTCGGGACGCGAAATGGGAGGTTCCCCCGCGCTCGCTCGCCGCGCAACGCAGAATCAAGGTGTTCGCGCAGTTTTCTACGATTGTTTGTGCCGGTCCCGCACCGTACGTACTGGAGACCTGCGCGATGGATTGAAAGCCGAGCACGCAACGTCCGCCAAATTTGCGCAGTCGCGCAAGGGCGTCCTTCAGGCCGTCGATCTGCCCCAGCGCATCGAGTTCGTCAACGACGAACCACAGACGCTGGTCGCCCTCGGGTTGATTCATGGCCTCGAAGATGGCGAGGCGCATCCACGCCGAGACGGTGGAGCGCAGGGCTGCAATCTGCCCTGCGCGATAGGGCATGAATAGCACCCCGCCGGCGGGAGGGGCCGAAGGGCCTGCGTCGCCCGCCAAGCGAGTCTGCGAGGCCGTCGATGTCGACGAAGGTACGGGGATACACTTTCTCGCCGCCGTCTGCGGTGATCCCCGTTGAACCCATTCGCGGATCGACAGCCCCGACGTGCTCTGGCGGGCCACATACTCGAGCGGCCCGATTGCCGAGCTGGTTACGGACCGGATCGAATCGAACATGCGACTGTTGCTCTCCTGCAGGAAGGGTTGGGCCGGCGTGCCTCGCACCAGGACTCGCAGTTCATCGGGGCTGGCCTCGAGCAGCAGGCGCTTGAGCTCCCCGATATCGGGACTACCCGCGGTATGGAGTTGTCGGGTCACGGCCGCGAAGAACGTTCGGGAGTAGTCGCCCCAACTGCGATCGCTGCCACCCGTGTCCGGAATCAGCGACCGGGCCAGTTGGTCGATGTCGTATGCGTCCTGAATCTCGCCGAACAGATCCCACTTGAGCGATCGCGCATCGAACGGATTCAGGATCAGGTCCCCGCGCCCGGGGTCGTAGAAGCGATTGACGTATCCATAGTCAGGGTCCGCGATGACAGCACGATCACCGCGAGCAAGGGCCCCGCGCAGGATCTCGCGGATCGCGGTGCTCTTCCCCGTACCCGTTGTACCGATCAGCTTGAAGTGCTTGGTCTCGTCTTGCAGCGACAGCGGCATTCCGGCTAGCGTCACGGATCGATTCGGTGGCTTCGAAGCTCTGCCGAGTGAATTCGCGGCAGACGCCGGCATCGAACGCGACCCACGGGAATCCTCCACGACCATTGCGCCACGCCGGTGAACGTCCGAATCTGTTCCGCCGCGTGCAAGACGCGCCCCGCTTGCATATCCCAACCCGGCGCTCAGTGACAGGAAGGTCAACAGCTCGCTGACGCCGCCCGGACTCGCGCCCATTCCTTGCATGAACGGCGCAACGAGCGAGATTCCGATTCCGGAGGCTATCGACAAAGGAACGGCCCACAGAGTCGACTTCAAGCGCATCGGCAGGGATGCCCGATTGCGGATCATTCCGTACAGAAGAGGCAGCTCGACGCTCGCGTAGGAGAGCGCCAGAAACGACCAGCCCTGTGTCCACCCGCTCACGTCACGTACGCCCCAAGTGCTTGCGGTCCGGCTGATACCAGATCTCCTTGATCAGCCGCTCGTGATGCTCGACTTCGCACTGAATCACGACATCCACGAGCTGATAGAGGAGGCTCCGGATGTCCGACCTGGATAGCTCCCGTCCGCCGACGCTCTGCTTCACGAGGAGCACCAGTTGCTCGAATGCCAGCTCCGCACTGGCCGCGTGCACGCTGGTGATCGAGCCGGGGTGCCCGGAGTTGACGTTCCGCAGATAGTCGAAGGCCTCTTCGGCGCGCAGTTCCGCCAGGAGAATGCGGTCCGGCTTCATCCGCAGGCACGCCTCCAACAGCTGTTTTGGAGTTACGCGCGCCAACCCTTGACCGTCTTTGCTGTAGAACAGCCGCACGAAGTTGGCGTGACGGTCGAGGACCAGCTCTTGAGCGTCCTCGATGGTGATCAGGCGCTCGTCCGGTGGAATCTCCCGGATCAGTGCCTTGGTCCACGTGGTCTTGCCGGACCCCGTGGGTCCGGACACCACGATGTTCTGCCGGGTCGTCACCGCCAGCCGCAGGAATCCCTCGTAGTCACCGGCTTCCAGTCGCCGTCCCAGACCGGCCTGAGTTTCGTTCAGGCCATCGCGCGACCGGCGCGTCGTCCGAAACATCCCTCGACGCGCGAGTTCCGCTATGGACCAGACTTCCTCCGCCGGGCGCCGGACCGTGATCGAGACACATCCGGCCGTCGTAGCGGGCGGAATCACGATCTGCACCCGCTCACCGCTTGGGAGAGCCGCGGATAGCAGAGGACACGTCTCGTCGATTCTCTGCCGGCTCCAGTTCGCGACCAGTCTTGCCAGCCTGCTGCACCAGTCGAAGTCGGCCGCTGGAACGCAGTCGCGCCGCCAACCCGCCGCGGTTTCCACAAACACCTCCCCGGGCCGATTGATGCAGAGTTCAGTCACTGCGCAATCCGCAAGGAAAGGCCGGAGAGGGCGCAGCGTCAGTTCCAATGCCGGGATCTCAGCGTCGGGAGCGGAGCTCATACACAGACCTGAAATCGACGTCACGCGCGACGAGCACCTGGATCCGGTCGCCATTGCGCTTGGTGATCGTCGGAGCAATGTTGACCGTACCCTTGAGCGCCTCGGTAACGAGGCCTTCCGATGCGGAAGGATTGAGGACTACGGTGGCGCCCGGATGTGCAGTGGACTGCACGACCGATTGCGTAAGGCCATCCAGGGTCGATATCAGTATCGCTGCCCCGAATCGGTCCCAGAAGTGCCGGTCCACCTCGCCGGAGAGCCCGGCACGACCCAACGCATCGGTACCCGGAGAGTCGAGCGGCACCACGACACCTGTTGGCGTACGGGCTTCGCTCCAGAGCACGAAGATCCGGGCGGACCCTTGCTGGACCAGTCCGCGAGTCTCGCCGACGAGTTTGGTCCCGCGCTCGAGCAATACCACATCGCCGTCGGCGCTGAACGTGTCCGTCGCGGTAATGCACGTAGTCATCCCAGGGAGGGACGAGTCGATTGCCGTCTCGAGCGTGCAGTCGATGAACGCTCCCTTGGGCAGCAGAAATTGCCGCTGCGAGAGAAAATGAGCCGTCGCTAGCGGGGTAGCAGTCGGTCGAAGACTATCCGCGAACCTGGCGTCTGCGCCCGCAGTCTCGCGATCGGCGACTGCGTCGTCGCGCAGTGTGGGCATGCCGGCCTCGCGCGACATAGTCGCCGCTCGGTCCCGCGGGATCGCCGCCCCCGGTTCGTCGCGCTGCGTGTCACCACCGGACCGGCCCGCAGTCACAAACACTTGTCCACCGAGTTTGCGTTGGTTCGCGCTTCGCGAAGGACCTGCCGCAGCCGCCGGGCTGGGGACCATTGCCCCACCGACCGTCACGGGCAGACGCGAGCCTGGGGGATTCATAGCCGGGATCGGGCTTGCCTCCGGCTCCGCCGCGGGTGGGCTTGTCGCCAACCCGTCTTGCGGAGGGGGTGAGTCCGCCGACGCCTGCGCGGGCGGATCGATGCGTCCCAGCGCCGGCAACATCCCGTCGGCCTGCACCCGAGCGGCCATTGTCGCTTGCGCTGCGCGACGTGCTTTATCGGGCCGGCTCATCGCGTTCGCGTAGTACCAGACCAACGCCCCAACACCCACCAGGACACAGAGACCGCTGGCGAAAACACTGGTAGCACGTGATTGCAGCGATCGATCTCGGCCGACCGACGCCGTGGTGCGTTCACCCACGACACCGCTGTTCTCTTCCTGAGATTCCTGAGAAGTCATTTCGACTCCCCCGTCGTAACCCGCTCGACCACGGGCGAGATCGTCCCTGTCGCGGGCCTCGCTCCCGAGCCCTGGAAGCTGGCGTTGACGACGCAACCGGTCAACCGCCCTCGACGCAACACGAACCTGCGCGCAACGCGGTGGACGATGATATCGCCCTGTTGCGAATTGAAGTTGACGAGCGACTCGGTATCGTCGTCGTTGACAACGAAGATGGCGGGAAGCTCCGCACGGACGCCGAACCTCAACAGGGTGCGCATGCCGTCATCCCATGCCGCCGTCGGCTTGAGGCTTGCGTGCCCGCAGTACCAGTAGTCGGTATTCCGCGGCGCTGTAGTAGCCGCGGCTCGCAGGTCTTCCAGTGGATTGGCAGCAGGACCTTGCGACGGCGGAGACTGCGTATCCTTATCGGTCGGATAGATGAACCGCAACGCGTAGAGGGCGCTCTGCTCCTGTGAGCCCGAGGGCGGCTGCCCAACGGAGTATTCGAACCGGTAGTCGCGAAGCGAGGTGATTACGGTCACGTTGGTCTCAACCCGCGATGCCTTGGGCTTGAGAAACAGGTGATTCCCCTGCGCCGTGAACGCCAGCGCCTGGAGGTCCCCCGCGCCCAGGCCTACAAACGTCTCGCCGCGATCGAACTGAATGTCGATCTGATAGCCGACCTGCCCTTCCAGCCGATAGACCTGCAGCGGGTCGTACTCGACAGCCCTGATTCGGGCATCGAGTGCCCCGGCGATCGGAACGGACTCCGAGCGGGCCAGGGGCGAGCCGCCCGAGAGGCCTATCATCATCAGGCACCGTAGCCGCCGTGCCCAGTTTCCGTTGCCGTTCATCGTCCCTGCTCCTTCTTGCGCCCCGCATCCACATCCGCCACGACCTCCGGTTCAGCAGTGAAGTCGAGGACCCGGAATCCGAGCGGATTCCAGCGCCGTGTGCGGGGATCCTTGGCAGGCGCCGCATACGTGTACTGAATCGTCGCCGTCCAATGGCTGAACCGCTCTTCGCCGCCCGCGCCCGCTCGTTCGGCTTTCAGGTACCGCACCTGAGCGAGATCGGCGACGCTATTGCTCCTCTTGAAGAAGCTGACGGATGCGACCTCGACGCGCACGGTGCTTCCGTCCTTGTGTACGTTCAACGGCGAGGCGGGATTCGCCGGATTCCAGAGGGCATACCAGAGCTGATTGCGCTGCGAGGTGTTGAACGCGCCACACTCCGCGTAGTCGCTTTCCGCAGTGGGGAAATCGAAACGCTCGCAGACAGTGACGTAGTGAGTCAGGAAGTATCGCGTCACCACTTCGGCCGGGCGCGCGGTCCCGTCGTATTCCGGGACGACATCGACCACGCCTGTGCTGTTGTCGACGCGGATCACGAACGCTTCGACACGTTTCAGCGGCATCGCGAAAGCGAGCGCAAGCGAGCTGCCTATCGCACACAGCCAACCGGCTGCGGCCACGCGCCAGGCGATTCGCGCACTGCGCCCTGTCGCAGCGGCCTTGTCATGGTCCCACGACGCCGCCTCGCGAAAGTACTCGCCAAGCGCCCGGTCGGAGGTCATTTCGCGGCCTCGGTCGAGGCGGTGTCTCTTACTCCGCTGCCGTCATCCCCCTTCGCGGCGACCGGGTTGATGCGCACCAGGTGCGAATCGCACCGAACGCGTCCCGAATGGCACGCGGCCATCGAAACGACAATCGCTAACGTGACCAGGACCCTCATGATCTACTCCTTTCCCTTCTTGCTGGAATCCCTGTTCCACGGAGTCGGAATCTTCCCGACCTGCCGGAAACCGAAATGCGCCGCACTGCTGATCGCCCCCATGGAACTGAGTGACACACCTCCGGCAATACCTGCAGCGATCGGCATGACCTGACGCATCACTAGGAATACGAGAACTGAGACCAGGACCATGTTAACTGCGTCGAAGGTGTGGATTGCCGTGCCCAGCCCTGCAGTCTGATCGGCATAGGACTCGACAATCCTCAACAGGAGCGCTGCCGCCATCACCGTTAGAAGCGTGATCAGGGCGTAGTTGACGAGCTGCGACAACCAAGCATCGAACAGACGCCGTGACCTCTCGAATAACAGTGCCGAAATGAAGAGCGGGCCCAGGGCAAGGAGCACGGCGAGTGCGATCCTCGAGAGTGCCATGAGGAACATCGTGTAGACGCACAGAAGCCCGATCAGGATCCAGACCACCAGGCTGGAGATAACGCCTGTGAAGAAGTCCATGTGCCAGCGATTGGTCCAGAAAAATCCCGCGACGGACCCGCCTCGCTCCCAGATCCTGTCGACGACCGACACCGGATCTTGAGCGCCGACCACGGCTGCCGCGAGTTGCGTCGGCGCGGTGTAGAAGGTGTCGACGATGACCGAGTTGTACAACCACAGCCTCAAGCCGACGCCCAGAACCAAGGCGAGCGTCGCGATGCGCTTCAGCCCCACCGTGAACGGTTGATCCACCGCGCCTGTCAGGTGCAGGTATCCCCAAACCATCACATAGAGGGTGCCGAACGTCACCACAGCCGGCTCGAGTACGGCCGACAACCGTGCCGTGTTGTCGCCTATGTAACCGGTGAGCTGCTCATCCAGCCAGGTCCAGAATGTCTGGAAGAATCCCATGTCAGTTCATCCACTGTCGTCGGTAGCGTGTGATCCGGAGCGTGTCGGCGCCGATCAGGGAACGGGCTGGAACCGCGTAGCAAAGTTGCCTTGCTGCGCGATAGCCTGCTCACGCGAGCGCTGCTCACTCGAGATCTGGTCGGCCTGCCAGGTCTGAAAGACCATCTGCAGTTTGATCTGCTCGTTCTGCAGCATCGCCAGTTCCGCCCCCACGCGCGCCTGCAGGTCCAGAGCGGCTTTCTGGTCGCCCGCCGAACCGACCGCATCGATCAGCGACTGCAGCGAGGCGAACCGGCTGCTGGCTGTAGCAAGTGCCTGTTGAGAGAGGGTTTGCAGCACGGCCACTGACTGCCGATCGGCCTCGAGGCTCTGTCTGGCCTCAGGCGCAAGTGCGCCGAGCTGCTCCTCGGTCAAGACGGTGGCAGCCGCCGTTTTCTGCCGCACCGCCGACGCCAGCCCTGAAGCAGATCCCTGCAGCGACTGGATATCGCCCCATGTCGCGGGAAGATAGTTACGGTCGACTCCGGATAGCAGCCGCTGCATCCCGCGATCACCGGTCATGGACTGATATTCGCTGCGCGCTTGGTCGAGTGTCTGTCGAGCGGTCTCGACCTCCTGCTCAAGCGTCTGCAGCTGCATGACCAGCTGGACGATTGCCCCGACGTCGGTGACCGGGATGATCGCCTCCACGCTTGCCGAGGCGGCAATCGCAGTCACGGCCAACACGCACGTACGCGTCAGCA
Organism: Steroidobacteraceae bacterium; assembly: GCA_036499585.1. Lineage (GTDB taxonomy): Bacteria > Pseudomonadota > Gammaproteobacteria > Steroidobacterales > Steroidobacteraceae > 13-2-20CM-66-19. The sequence continues at coordinate 47,441 of DASYDM010000066.1, read as the reverse complement.
CACCTCGACGCCCGCGACACACCGATTCTCTGGAATCACTCATGAGCGCTCACTCCCTTGTAGAGACTGATAGAAAAGGGGCAGCCAGGCCTGCGACCGTGGCCCCGCCTTCGCGATGAGCTGGCGCACGCACTGCACCGTCGCCGCGCGTCCTGAGATCACGGCCAGCGGCTCATCGAAGCCCTGCAGGTCCAGCCGGCACAGGACACTGTGATGCCCCTGCTTCAGCAGAAACATTCTCGAGCCGGGCTCGAGTTGGTCGCGGATGAGCCGGAACTCGCGTTCGCTGAGGCCGAAACCTTCCATGTAGTCCGCCGCCACGGCCGCATCGTTCGGAAAGAAGATCTTGGTCGGGGTCTGCTCCACGATCGTGCGGCTGATCGGACTCTCGAGGACGTCGCTCGCGCTCTGGGTGGCAAAGCACATCACCCCGTTCAACTTGCGCCAGGTCTTCGGTCCGTCCTTTGCGAAACCCGCGAATGCCGGGTCCGCCAGCAGCCGCCAGAACTCATCCATCCAGCACACCAGGCGCCGGCCATCGAGCAATTGCCGGATCAGATGAAACAGATAGAGTGTGACGGGGGCGCGTGTCAGCTCGTTGCCCAGAAAATCGGTCACGTCGAAACCGACCACCGACTTGCTGAGCAATCGCGCTCCGACGGAGTCCCGAGCGTTGTCGAAAACCCACGCATACTCCCCACGAGTGCTGGCACACCAGCGAGCGAGCCGGGCGTGGACTCCCTCGGATTCGGTCGGATCCAGGAATTCGATGAGCCGGGACAGTCTCCTGGCACCTGCCTCGAGTGCCAAGGTCCCGCGAAGCGCGTGATCCAGATCGGCCTGCTCGCGAACTGTCAGCGGTACGTCTCCGGGACGCCTCGCCAGCACGCGCAACCAGGACTTGAGAAATTCGCTGTGCGCGGGAGTCGTTTGCAGCTGCAACGGGTTGAAGCCGGTGGGCACACCGTTCTCCAACGGTAGATATTCGCCGTCCAGAGCCCGAACCAGGATCTCCAGACCCCGATCCTTGTCGAGAATGACCTGCGTGACACCCTGCCGCTCCAGCATCGAGATCAGAAACCCGATCAGCACTGTCTTGCCCGAACCCGTAGGGCCACACAGAAAGGTATGACCTGTATCCCTGCGCGCGCCGCCTCCCGGATCGGAAGGATCTGTCGCGTGCAGCGAGAAGTAGTACGGCGAACGGGCGCTCGTGGCGAACAGTGCAAGCGCCTCACCCCAGTGGTTGCCCAGCGGGCGCCCGACGGGATAGTTGTGGAATGGCGCCATCGCGGCGAAGTTGCGGGAAGTAATCGGCGCCTTGCGGACTCGCATCGGGAAGTTTCCCGGCAGCTGGGCCCAGAATGAGGCCTCCAGTGCCAGGTCCTCTCGGGCCACAGTCATGCCGGTCTCCGCTAGGAAGCTTCGCGCCTGCGCTACGTGCTCCGTGAGGAGGGCGAGGCGCCGACTGTGTGGCTCACCGTGGGCTTGCGGGCCGGCATCCGCAAGGATCTGCAGCGAGAAATGATGATCACCCATCACGAACTCGTTGCTCGTCAGCGCATCGAGAGCTTGCCGCAGCTCCTGCGCTTGGGAAACCGCGAAGTCGCCGGCATTCGCCATGCGATGAAATTGCCGCTGCAGCAAGGCCTGGCTGGCGGACTTGCCGAGAAATGCGAACGACTGGGTCAACACAAACGGAAACGCAGATGACAACAGCTTGTCGAACATCCCGACCGTGGAGGGTGTCGGATACTCCTTGATCCCCAACAGCGCTGCCACGCGAGTCTCCGTCGGAGTGCGGTACTCCATGGCCTCTGTTCCGAACAGTAGCCGGCTCGTCGCAAGCACGTCGGCGATTGGCCCGCGTGGCATCGGTACCCGCTGCCACTCTCCGTTCAACAGGAGGCTCAGGAATTCGAGAATGCTCGAACACCACTGCGTGCCGTGCCGGTAGGTACGCAGGATTTGCGGTTCGTAGCGGGACAAGGAAGCCTGCAGTGTCTGGGCCAGCTGGGTACACGTATCGAGGGCATCGGCGAGCTCGACACTCGAGCTCTGCTTTTGAACCCGCCCCACGACGCGGGTCAGCGCATTCGTTGCCACGCCCACCGCGGGGCGGTACACGACACTGAGGTAGATTTCATTGACCATGAGCGTCTCGTTCGCGAGTCTCTTGTAGTAGAGGTCCCCGAGACTCGCGGCGAAGCCGTTGCGATAACCGCTGCTGAATTGCACGCTGTGTCGCCTCCTCACGATGTGAGTCCACAACGCCACGCCTGGGACGGCGAGGTTTCTCCACAACGCGTTGAGACGCTCGTGCCAGACGTTCAGCTGAGAGTCGTCCGCACTTTCGAAGCTGGCTCCGGCCAGACGAAATACCTGCAGGTAGTCACCGAACGACGTCTTGATCACACTATCGGCAACGTGCGCGGTGTAGGGAATACGCTCGGCCGCCCAGGGCTCCCTCTGCACCGCAAAATTGCGTGCGTTCAACATGCCGGCTTCTCCCGGCGCCCGTGCGCAGCTGCCGCCGCCCGCCGGATGCCACGACCGTCGGGCATATCGAGCGACAGCGGGCTATAGCTGCTCGCCCGCCACAGTCTCAAGGTCCCCAGCGCCGCGGGCAGCCGCGTGCGACCCCACAACAGCAACAGATCAAAGAAGCGTGCGTCCCGAGCACACAGCAGCACGCAGACACCGTGAACCGGCAGACACAGTAGGAGCGTCAGCAGGTTCTTGGTGAGGAGGAATGCCTCCATTGTGAAAACCAGATTGAACAACAACGCCGCATACGTGACGCCCCAGCGCATCGGTGGACGGGTCGCGCCGACGAACAGAGGATCCGTGGCCGGACCTCGATTTTGGGTATCCATGACTCATCCTCCTCAGACGCCGAACATTCCGCGCACCCAGGTAACGATCTGCGGAGCGCCGAAGGCGATCGCAATTCCAAGGATCGCGCCAATGCACCATCCCCATGAAAGTCGGGATGCCATGGCCATGGCTCCCAACGCCATGACGAGGATGACCGCGATGGGCGTCAACCACTCGAGCAGATTGGCCTGCAGAGCGGTGGCGCCCGTCATGAACGGGGACGACTGAGCCGCTGCAGGGGTCGAGACGAGGGGTGTCGCGAGAAGCATGGCCACTGCGGTTGCCCCGGATCGAAAACTCTTCGTTGTGCTCATGATCCTGACTCCTTGGATGCACTAAGGGTGGGCCGTCAGGCCTCCATCTCTATTCCTGTCATCGATCGCTCACCGCCGTCCGCTCGGCGGGCGTCGAACTCCTCGCGCTTCGCTTTCCCGGGAGCGCCGAAGCGGAAACCCTCGACGATGAACGAGTAGTCGTATTGCTTGTCGCCCTTGCTGTCGATCCAGTTGTTGGCGCGCAAACGCGCCTCGACGAAGAGTTGATCCCCTTTGCGCGCATTGCGCGCGAGGGACTCGCCCGTCACGCCGAATGCGACGAACCAGACACTCGTCACGACTTCGCGCGCCAGCCCCTCCTCGTCCTTGCCGGCGTAGTCGTTGCCGACCAGGCAAATGCGGGTGTAGCTGACATCTCCTTTTGAAATCAGATCCGGATCACGGGCGAGATTGCCGATCGCGGTCAGTTTGAAGCTGTTCATGGACCCTCCCTGTGGGTTGCCGGCGCCTCGCCGGGTACGCAGATCAGTCTAGCGATGAGCCGCGGCCGCGGACTTCGGGATGTGGATGTCTTTGCTCAGAAAGACCGATGTTATGTGCCCGCCTGACAACAGGCGACGGTGTATCGTCACACCCGGATCGCCACGGGACGGCATGTCATGTCAATGTCCGACTTCGAATCGGTGGAGCGTCAGTTCGAGGAATGTGTCGATGAGCTCGGCGATGCGATTGTTGCGCTCGAGAGATTCAGTGATACGGTCATCGCGTATGCATTGCGCGCTCATCTGAGCGCGTTGTTGAGCGCATTGCTCGAGTGCGACGGCTGCACACGCGAGGCCGTCCGCGAGTTTCTGTCGACACTGGAGGCTGAAGTTCTCGAGGCCGACACTGAAGACTAGCGACCAGCCCTTGCGGAGCTTCGCGCGATAGCCTTGCGCAGCGCGGCTTCAGCGCGGAGGTCAGTTCCTGAAGAGCGCGTCCAGCTCTTCGATCGCGCCGACGATGTGGTACAGATTCCCGGCGGGAACCGGCGTGTCCTTCCAGGCACCGTTGGCCGTAAGCAAGTCGTACCAAAGCCCCGGCACTGGCGTATCGAAGTAACGCATCAGCCCCGCAGCAGACTCGACCAGCATCCGCCAATACTTTTCATCGCCCATCAGCCGTGCGGCGATGGCGGCGGCGCGCAAGCGCTCAGTCTGAACCCACAATCTGGCTGCCCCGTCGTGTACCGAGAAGTCATCGAGCAGCGCATTCACGGCTACACCGTTGCGAACACCGTGGGTCTCGCCAATCTCGATCAGCCGGATGGCCGCCTTGCGCGCGTCATCGCGCCAAGGGCCATTCCAGTTCAACAGTAGCCAGGCCCACTCGAATTGATGGCCGGGCTCGACGATCCGTCCGCTGACACCCTGCATCGGCGCCCAGGACTGATCGAACGACTCGCGCAACGCGCCGGTCCGACCGTCGATGAAATGCTTCAGCGCGATCTCGCCGATCCCGTCGGACAGTTCCTTCCACGCAGGCAGGCCGGTCGAGCGCGTCCAGGCCAGACAGGACTCGAACAGATGCATGTGCGGGTTGGACTCGAGCGGCACTCCACCCGGGATGTGGGAGTGGAATCCGCCTCCGGGCCGGTGGAAATGAGCCCAGATGGCCAATCGCAGACGCTCCGCCTCGGCAGTCAGCTCGAAGCTCGGCCCCATGATCGGAGCCGCCGTGGCAAACGACAGCAGTGCGAATGCCTGGTCATACAGCACCGCGCGGTGGTCAAGTGGAGCACCGTCCGGAGCAACCAGAGTCCGGAACAGGTTGTCGCCACGCCGGAACCGAGTCAGGAAGTAGGTCAGCCCGTGCGAGACGAGCCGGAAGCTGTCCTCTTTCCACCCCATCCTCTTCGCCTTGGCGAAAGCAAAGATCTGCCGGGGCTGGACTCGACCGCGCCGCGAGGCGTCCGTCGGCCCGCCATGGATCGTAAGGGACTCATGGAACCCTCCATTGACCAGATCAACGCCGCGGGTCGACCACGTCGGATAGGCAGCGTCCGTCAGCCATGTGACCAAGTCGTCGCGCGCCTTGACGGCAGACGCCCGCAGCGTCGCCAACTGCTTACTCTCGTCCACGAGAACCCAAGCCTTTCAAAGCCGTATCCGCCGCCAGCGTACTGGTAAATATCGGCCGGAAATATGATCGAGTTAGTCGTTCCCGACATTATTCCTTCCCCGACAGGCACATACGAGGGAGCCGTCTCACTCTGGCTGCCCTTGGGACGCCAAGGCCGTCGAGTTAGGCCCGGGGCAGCCCGCAGGCCTATTTCCGCGTTCCCGGCGTTCCGGCCCTCGAACCCAAACCGTTCCCGGTCACACCTACGTTGCACCCGGATCTGATGCGGGAAGGGGGACGCGCGCGTGGAGCAAGCATGAGGGGAACACTGGCGGCCGTAGACAAGGCACTGCGTAAGGTGACCGAAACCCTGGCGCAGGAACTGGTGCACTCCACTACCGTCGCCCCGGATTGGTCGCCGTTCGAATGGGACGTCGCGCGAGCGGCAGCGAGCATCCACGGGGTTTCAGCGCTCCTGTGCACTCGGCTGCGCTGGCAGGGGCCTCCAAAATGGGCGCAGTTCCTCGCCGATCAGAGCCGCCAGACCCTGCTCCGCCATGCACGATTCATGGAGCTGCTGGCTTCCATAGACGCCGAGGCCAAGCGGGCAGGCTTGCCGCTGCTCGCGCTCAAAGGTGCAGCACTGCACGCTGCGGGACTCTATGTGCCGGGTGAGCGTCCGATGGCAGACGTCGATCTGCTGATCCCGGAATCGGGCCGGGAGGCTGTGCACCGGCTTATGTCGGAGCTGCGATTTGAGCTTGCCGAGGTCTCATGGAGGCACGAGAGCTTCGAGCCGGAGGACCGGACTACAACGACGGCGCTGGGCGAAAGCGCCGCGAACCCCCTGAAGATCGAGCTCCACTGGCGAATCCGGGAAAAGCTGCCGCAGCGCCTGGTGGATGTCTCCGAACAGATATTCTGGAAGCAGCCGCAACCGGGTTTGAACTACTACTCGTCCAAGGCGGCGGCGATGACCCACCTGCTGTTACACGCGGGCGGGGCGATCGCGTCGAAGTCCATCAGACTGGTGCACCTTCAGGACATCGCAAGGCTCTCCGCCACGATGGCCGAATCGGATTGGCTTGAAATCGTCACCCCGCCTGCGCCCCTCTCAACACCCTGGTGGGCGTTTCCCGCCGTGATTCTGACGGCGCGCTACTTCGGCGGGATCCCCGATACCGTCATGCAGCGACTGAGATCCGCCTGCCCCGTAGTCCTGCGTCGCTTGAGCGAACAACGCGCGCTCTCCGACGTCTCCCTGTCCCACCTTTGGGTCAGCGTGTTTCCAGGGATCGAATGGGCGACCAGCCTGACGGAGGCAGCGCACTTCGCTGCCGTGCGGATTTTCCCGGACAGAGAGGCCGCGCAACAGCGCCGCAACACTGTGCGCTCGCAGGCGGACGTCACTGAGACGGGATGGATGCGTCTCTCTCAGCCACGGCGGATACTGCTATGGCTGCGCGCGCCGTTAAGGATGCCTCGACCGCCTACTCTAGCGGCAGTGCGCGCAGCACTCGGCGAGCCATCGCGATGAGGGCCTGAGCGGGTCACCCCCGCTACGGCGATCGCTGGTCAGCCAGGCTCGTCGCCGGCGCACCAACGGTCCCGACACGGGCCTTCGACGCCGCCGACGCAAACAGGCTGATCAAGAAGTAGGCCACCATTGGCACCAGGAAGGCGACGTGCATGTCGGCCTTATCTGCAATGAACCCTGTCAGCGGCGGCAGGAGGGCCCCGCCGATGATGGCCACACAAAGCAGACCCGACGTCGCTGCAGCCGAAGCCGTACTGCGCTCCAAGGTAATCGTAAAAATGGTCGGAAACATGATTGAGTTGAACAATCCGGCGACGAGTGCGCCCCCGGCAGCGACGTACCCATTGCCCAGCCACACCGTCAGACACAACACGGCATTGACGGCGGCAAATGCTGCCAACAGGCGTCCTGCTTTGATGCGGGTCAACAGCGCGCTGCCGACGAACCGCCCCACCATCGCGCCAAGCCAGTAGAACGGGACCACCTTTCCGGCGACATAGGGAGTCAGCCCGAGCACATCCTTGCGCTGGAACAGGAAGTTGAGGTTACTCCCGATGGAAACCTCCGCCCCGACATACAGGAAGATCGCCACCGCACCGAGGATTGCCCACCGCGAACGCAGCGCAGTAGCAACCGAGTCGTCGGTTTTGGCCGGGACCGGCGCGGCATCGGCAATGAGGCGCCGGGAGGTCCAGATGAAGATCGTCAGCAACGCAAGCATCGCCGCGAATGCGAGAAACGAAGTATCAATGCTCCTCAGCGAAACCGCTCGCATCTGCGGCGAGATGGCAACGCTGTCATCCGCGCCGAAGACTCCTCCCTGAAGCATCAGCTCGGCTCCCACCAAGGGCCCGATCACGGTGCCGAGAGAATTGAACGCCTGTGAGAACGTCAACCGGAAATGAGACCGCTCCGGCCTGCCCAACGCCGCAGCCAATGGGTTGGCCGCCACTTGCAGAATGGTGACGCCGGATGCGATGACGAACAGCCCGACCAACACCAACTCATAGTGATCGAGTGCGGTCGCAACGGGAATGAACAGACATCCTGCCAGAATCACTACGAGTGCATAGAGGATCGAGCGGCTGTAGCCGACCTTCGACACTAGCGCGGCGCCCGGCAGTGACACGACACCGTAAGCCATGAAGTAGGCGAACTGCGTCAGCATGGACTCGGTGGTCGTCAGGCTGAAGAGCTTGCGCACGAGAGCGATGAGCGGGTCGATCATCGAGGTGATGAAGCCCCACGCAAAGAACAATGTCGTCACGGCGATGAAGGCGGACGTGAGTCGCCTATTGTTATTTTCCATCGATCCCCTTATGACATTGGCAAAAGTCGCCTGCGGCGCTTTTGCAGACATTGGCTGCGTTGCCGCCGGCAAAAAGCGTGGTTTTTGCCGGCTGCGCTTCGGCGGCTGCGCATGATCGACCGCACGCAACCCGACTGTCAAACGAGGTACCGAACACCCGGGGTCACGAGCGCCGGTGAGGCAGGAGCGAGACCGGCCGGAGGCTGGGAGCCTGCATCGGGCAGACAGGCTCCCGGGCCGGCCTCGCTCACGAAGGACTATCGAGCGCGGGTTGCGCTATCGGCTCGATCGTCCCGTGCCATCTGTGCCTGCACGTTGGTGCGCGAACGTACGGGATCGGCGTTGAATTTGCGATGTGCGCAAACACTGACAGGGTCGCGTCATCGAACGGTGACAGAATCTGACGGCGCTCCGCCGCGCAGACGCGCGCGGCTGCCAGACGGCCCGCGCCTCGCACTCTCCTCCACACCGCGGCCAAGCCCGTTGGGCGCGACTCTTGCGGCCCCTCGGCCCCACGAGCCGCGCCTCATTCAAGGCCTGGGAACCTCGGAGGGCTGGTAGGCCTCGCAGGCGTCGCAGGCCTCAGGGGGCCTCGTGGCCTGCCCTCCCGTCCGGTCAGGCCCGAGAAATGCTTGGCCGTAACCGATGCGCTGAAAAGAAGCAGCCCCGACCCTTACTCTCAAAGGCCAGCCATGCGAAGACTTTCCTGCGGCGTCCTCCTGATCGCACTCTCCACCTTGATCCTGGAGCTGATGCTGACGCGGGTGTTCGATGTCACATTGACCCCCAATCTGTCCTACTTCGTGGTCTCCCTGGCCGTATTTTCCTTTGGGCTGGCGGGCATTTACGCGACCCTGCGGCCCATTCCGGCGGAGCGCGAGATCGGCGCAACCCTCGCCGGCTGCTGCTTCGGCTTTGCGGTCACCGTGCTACTGCTCATTCCGATCATCAATTTCCTCCCGCTGGACTACCGTCGGATCGTCCAGCACCCGATGGAGACCCTGGCGTCCTTCGGAGTGCTGTATGTGGCGCTGTTGTTGCCGTTTTTCCTGGCCGGCTATGTATTGATCGGCGTCTTCTCGAAATATGCGTCGAAAATTCAAAGATTGTATTTCTGGGACTTAGCCGGAGCCGGTCTCGGAACGCTCCTGGTCATCCCCTTCATTGCGCAGATAGGCCCTGGCGGGCTCATCGTCTGCGCGGCCGCGCTCGGATTGGTCGCCGCCGCGCTATTCAGCCCATCGCGCGCGATCGCGCGCGCTGGCGTGGCACTCGCGATTGTGATCGCGGCCATCCCGGTAATCCGGGGTCAGAACTACATCGACTTCCGATACCACATGGACAAGCGCGGGATCATGGCCGCCGTCGCGAAAGGCGAGGACGAACTGGTCCGTTGGGACCCGATCTCGAAGATCGACGTCATCGACGAAACCTTCCGGCCGGAGGAAGCCACTCCCTGGCACCAGTCAGGCGACCGTAAGGCGCTGCAATACGACGGCGGCAACCAGACCAGTTACTTCTACAAGTTCGATGGGAACTACAAGGCGCTGCGCGATGTGATCGAGAACGAGCGCGGCCGAGTCAACGAAAACTTCTGGCAGATCGGAGTGCTTGCCTCTCACTACCTGAAGCGCGACACCAACCACAGCGTTCTCGTGGTCGGAAGCGCTGGCGGCCAGGAGACGAAGGCCGCGGTGACGTATGGCGCGACGTATGTAGACTCCGTCGAACTGGTCCCGACTGTCGTCGATCTAGCGACTGGTAAGTACTCGAACTACATCGGCAACGTCTTCCACAACCCCGTCGTTCACCCGCACGCGGGCGAAGGCCGCAGCTTCATCCGGCACAGCGACCGCAAGTACGACATCATTCAGATCTACAGCAATCACACGAGCTCGAGCATCGCTCAGGGCAGTGGTGTGCTATCGCCCGTCTACCTGCAGACAGCCGAAGCGTACGAGGAATATTTCTCGCACCTCACTGACACCGGCATTCTGCACATCAACCACTACGCCTACCCGCGCGAGATCACTACGGCAGCGTTGGCCTGGAAGCGTATGGGCCGAACGGACTTCGCAAAGCACGTCATGGTGTTCTTTTCGCCGGCCGAACTCACTCTTCCCACGATGCTCATCAAGATGTCGCCGTGGACACCGGCCGAGGTTCAGGAGGCCCAGGCCTTCCTCGGATCGACTCAGTTGAAGGAAAAGGACCGTCAGATCCTGGTCGAGAATCCCATCGATCCCAGCAAAGACTTCCTGTCCGCGGATTTCTATTCCGGAAATTTCCCCCGTGAGCTCGCAGACCGCATCCCGGTGGATCTGACACCGCGGACCGACGACAACCCGTACTTCGGCGAAGTGCGCAAGTCGCTGGGCTCGGTGACACCGGACCCGAAGAACTTCGTCGACCCCGGTACGGCGGAGATGGTCAATCTCTCGAATATTCGCGGCATACCGATGGACCAGATTCATCTGTACGTCACGGCGGCCGCCTCGGTCCTGTTTACGTTGCTCTTTATCTTCGTCCCACTGCGGTTCTCGAAGGTGGGACGTGAGGAAGGCGCCACCGCCCTGCCCCTGCTGACGTATTTCTCGTGCCTCGGAGCGGGATTCATCACGCTCGAGCTGGTCTTCATCCAGAAGTTCATGCACCTGATCGGCAGTCCGCTCTACACCTACTCGACGGTCATCTTCACGATGCTGTTGGGCGCCGGGCTCGGGAGCGCAGCCTCGGAGAGACTTGGAATCGGCGTTCGCTCGCGCTGGGCCGTGCCTTTCGTCGGTGTCATCGCCGTCGGCATCGCGATTCTGCTGATCTATCCCTGGGCGGCGAATCTGGCGTTGGCATTGCCGCTTGGCGGGCGCATCGCGGTAGCCACCCTGATGATCTTCCCGCTCGGGTTCTTCCTCGGCATGCCATTCCCGCTCGGAATTCTCGCCATCGAGAAACAACCGCGCGGCGCAATCGCCTGGGCTTGGGGAATGAACGGTCTCTTCACCGTCGCGGGTGGTCTCGCAAGCGTCCTGATCAGTCTCGAGTGGGGCTTCACCGCCGCCATTGCCGTCGCGTTGGTCCTGTACGCGGCCGCGATGTTGGTGTTTGTCGCGCTGCGCGACATGGCGCCTCGTGGCGCCCGCGCTGGCGCACCGGCACGAGAGCCCGCCTCAGTGACTCCGCCTACCAGCCGCGCTGACACGCCAACGGCGGCTGTCAGGACATCTGTAGACGGTCCGTCGCGAAGCTACTCCTAGTCCTTGTTAGTCGCGTGCCCGGGCCGGTCCCCTCGCGGGGCGGGCCGCGGCGGCTCGTTGCGCGGCTGCGGCGGTGGAGGCGGGGCTGCGTGAACCTGCGGGGCCGCCGGCGGAGGTGACGGCGGCGGGGGCGGTGCTACATGAATCTGCGGAGCCTGGCGCGGCGGGTCAACCACTCGCGGTTGCGGCGTCGGCTGGGGACGCTGAAACCGGGGTGCCTCCTGCTGGCGCGGCGGTTCCTGCTGGCGCGGGTGCTCCTGCTGGCGTGGCAGTTCCTGTGGCGTCGGCTGGGAAGGCCTCTGGAACCTGTTCGGCCGGTCGAACGACCGCTCGCTGTCCTGCCGGCTGTTCGGTTCCGACACGTTGGGGCGCGGCCGGGTGAACTCCGCATTCGGCTGCGGCGCCGGGTTCGGTTGTGGCGTTTGGTTCGGTTGCACCGCCGCCGGGCGATCCGGTCGCCCCGCTCGTGGACGCAACTGCCGCTCGGCGTCCGCTGCGGCGCCCGGACTCCCGGCTCCCGCGCCGCCGTTGGGCGCCAGACTCGATCCCACACTGGGGGGCGGACTGTGCCCACCACTCGCAGCCGGATTCTGGCCGGGATTGCGGGGCGCAGGCGTCCCACCCCCGAAACGGCCATCGCGAATCGCGCGCTCGCGATCCCCGAGGGACGGCTGATTGTTGGCCGGAGCATTGTCCAGACCGCGGCTGCGGAAGGCCGGGTTGTTGTTGCCGTTGTTGTTATTGTTGTCTCTTCCGGGGCCGCGATTGCTGAAACCTCCGCCCGGGCCTCCATTGGGGCCCCGGTTGCCGCTGATCACCCGTACGGGCGCAGGCGTGGGAGTGGCGGGCTGCAGCCGCGCAATCTCACCCCGACCTAACGGCCGCCCGCCATTGGCACGAATGGCCTCGGATTGCCGGTCGAACGACACGACCGGGCGCGGCGGCGACGTCCGTGCCAACACAGTCCGATTGAACACGACCGGTGGCGGAGTCCGGACATTCACCCGTGCGCCGGCGCCCACGAGACTCTGGCGCATCGGGGCGATTCGAGGCGCCACCACGCTCACCTGAGCATTGCGCAGACTGGACTCCGGGATGTTCATCCGATTGCGCCAGACCGGTTGCGCCGAAGTGAACACGGCCTGCGACACGCTGGTCACGCCGCCGCGCGCGCCCCGATTGACGTACGTTATGTTGGTAACACGATTCCGATAGACGTTGGTGATGTACGTCCTGTTGATCGTGGTGTTGGTGATGTTGACCCTCTGAACATACGCCGGGGTCACCCGGTAGGCCGGAACGTAGACCTCACGAGGCCCGAGGGGGAACCAGCTGACACCCGCCCCGACGCCGACCGATACGCCCACTCCCGGCCTGCCGATCCACCCGACCAGCGCCGGCGCATAGACCGGTCGCACGCGGCGAGGGCCTGGCACCCAACACCAGGCGTTGCGGTAGGAAACCCAGCGCCCGTAGTGGAAGGGCGCGAAGCCCCAGGAAGCATTGTCGATCCAGGTCCAGCCCCAGGGTGAGACCCAGACCCAATGGCCGAACGCATACGGAGCCCAACCGGCCTCGACAGTCGTCGGTGTCCAGACGTAGCCGTAATCAGGAGTACTTTGCCAACGGCCATTGTTGTCGAGATCGGCGTAACCCGTCGCTTCCGTCGAAACGTACTGTTGCGATTGCGAGTTCTGCGCAAGACGATCGCGGGTCAGCGACCACTCGTCCAGATCGTCAGGAGCACCGAGGGTTCCAACGACCGATGAGAGGCGATCCGTCCCTACAAATTGGGCGCGTTGCTGAGCGTGGATCGGGAATCCCTGCCCGCTGCCGCTCGCCTGCGCCTCTCCCTCACTGACCGCGACGACTGTCGTATCGCCCGCTTCGTTGACCTCGACGCGATACTGACCCGGCTGCACCAGCGCGACGGCCAGGTTCGGGGTGTCGATCTCGAACGTGTCGTTCTCATTGAGATCTCGCACTCGCACGATCAGAGTGCCGGCGGTAACCTGCATCTGCGCCGTGTGGTCGTCGAGATTGAGGAACGAGAACCCGGTTGTGCTGCCCATGCGAATGGCAGCGGACCCAATATCCAGCTCGGCTCGTGAATTCTGATCTGTCCACAGCTTGTCACCGGTAGTCAGTGGCCGATTCACATCGGCGTTGGCCCACTCCTGGGTCCCCGCAGGCTCGAGCGATACCGCGCCTTGAGTCAGGCTCACTCGGGCAACCCGACTCGGGGGATCCGCTTCGGCCTGAGCGCCGTTGTCGGGGCCCTGATCGCCCGGTGTTCCCGGCTGATCTCCCGGGTAGTCCTGGGAGTTGGGATCGGGCGTCGTGGCGTACTGGGCCTGGGAGAACTGTGATTGGGCTGCCGCGAGGCTTGTCAGGCCCCCCAGTGCCAATGAGACGGCCACCAGGCCAATCCTATTGAACAAGGTGCGACGGAATGGGCCACGGAATCGGCCAAGGAGTGAGCAATTGGGCGCGCGCATGGTCGGGGGCCTCGCAGGGAACGCCACCGGAAATCCGTTGCGCCCCCCATGGAACGATACTTACAGGATACTTTCAACCAGCGCGGATGTACCGCCCATGAACGGCGTTTCGCCCCTCCAACCCTCTGATTTGATTTGGCAAAAACGCGACTCTTGCCGCCGGCTCAGATGATGCGTGTGCGGGCGCGGTCGTGGCCGATGACTTCTTCCGGCGCCTCGGACACCGCGGGCAGATCCTTCCCCTCCAAGTGCGCCGGGTCGCGATCCGGACTCTGATCCAACAGAAACCCTCCGGCCTGCCGGCTCCACAAACGCTGGTATGCGCCGCCCTGGGCGAGCAGCTGAGCGTGCGAACCATCCTCGACGATCCGCCCTTGGTCGAACACGAGGATCCGGTCCAGGTGCGCAATCGTCGACAACCGATGCGCCACCACAATGACGGTCTTCCCCTTCATCACTTCCTCCAGCGTCTGCTGGATCGCCTGCTCCGTCACTGAATCCAGACTGGAGGTCGCTTCGTCCAGAATCAGGATGGGCGCGTTCTTGAGCACTACCCGCGCAATCGCGATGCGCTGTCTTTGCCCACCGGAGAGTTTCACGCCTCGCTCGCCCACCAGCGAGTCGTAGCGGTCTTTGATCTGCGAGATGAACCCGTCCGCGTGGGCCTTGCGCGCCGCCTCCACCACCTCGGCTTCCGAAGCCTCCAGGCGACCATAACGGATGTTCTCGAGGAGCGTGCGATGGAAGAGATTGGGGTCCTGAGGAATCAGGCTGAGCTGGGAGTGCAGCGACTCCTGGCTCAAGTCCCGGATGTCGCGTCCGTCGACGCAGATCTGTCCCTGCTGCGGATCGTAGAGCCGCAGCATCAAGCTGACGAAGGTCGACTTTCCCGAGCCTGAGTAACCCACCAGGCCCACGCGTTGGCCCGGGGGAATGGTGACACTGAGATTGCGGAATACGAGTTGGTCGGGCGAGTAGCCGAAAGTCACGTTGCGGAACTCGACGAGTCCGTGCCGGATCGGCACGCTTACCGCGGCCGGCCGATCCATGATCTCGTGGGGCTGCACGATCGTGTTGACACCGTTCGAGACATTGCCGATGTACTCGAAGAACTCGAGGAATCGACGACTCAGATTGCGCGCCTCGTTGATGATCAGCAGCGCCGTCGTCGCCGCGACGACAAAATCGGCGACCGTGATCTGATTGCGTGCCCACAGTCGCAACGCGAGCCACAACACACCGATCTTCAACCCCGCCGCGGCAGAGTATTGAAACCAGCGCACCCGCTCGGAGTACCAGCTGGACTTTCGCTGCGCCTTCAGCTCGCGGCTCAACTGTGTATCGAGATAGTCACGCTCGTAACGAAGACGGGCGAACAACCGCGTGCTCGTAAGGTTCGCGACTGCATCGACGACCTTGCCCGTCGTCTCGCTTCGCATTGCAGCCGCTTTGACGGCGTACGGTCGGGCGCGCGTGGCCAGCCAAAAGGAGATCCCGATGAAGAACACCGCCCAGATGCCAACCAGCTCCGCCAGCTCGCGATGCGCCGCTGCCAACATCACGATCGCCAGTCCAAACGTGATGGCGGTTGGCCAGAAGTCGAAGATCACACTCCACAACGTCTGAGAGACGCCTACGGAGGTCTCACTGATGCGATGGGCCAAAGCACCGGCAAAGTCGTTCGTCAAATAACGGTGCGAGTGATGTTGCAGGTACGCGTACATCGAGCGCGTGACGGACTGCCTCTGCAACGCGCCGACAAAAACCTGACACATCCCCCCCGCGCGACTGAACACGACCTCTCCGATGCTCAACGCCACAAAGAGGGCCAAGGGTCCACGCAGTGAATCCAGCAGTGTGGTGGGAGCGCCTCCCAGAAGGGATCCGGCTGAAGTCACCGTCTTGATGATGCGGCCGGTCGCGTACGGGACCAGAATGCTGCAGCTGGAGTTGATGGCTTCCAGCAGCAGCATCGACAGATACCACCAGCGGAATTTGCCGACGAAATAGCAGATGAACCGGAACGCTGTCGCTGGTAAAGGCGGTGCTTCCGGTGTGCGCTGGTTTGGAGTGCTCGCGTCCATCGAAGAGAATGCAAGGATACCGGGAATCCCCCGCCCGGGCGGTGAGGACGCGCCGTGTCGTTCACGTATCGGGCCCTTACACCACCGGGCCGAGGATGCCGTATGCTCCCGCCCGTGGCCACGATATCGGGAGGCGCCAGAGAATGAAGCAGCACACTGTCCGTTTCCGGATCGACTTCACTCCCGTCTGCTCCCTCGGCCCCGGCAAGGTCGAGCTGCTGGAGGCCATCGAAAATACCGGTTCGCTGCGCCAGGCGGCGCAAAGCCTGGGAATGAGCTACCGGCGCGCGTGGCTGCTCCTGGATGCGCTGAATCGCTCCTTCACGGAGCCAGCGGCAACGGCGAGCGTCGGCGGCCAGGGCGGTGGCGGAGCACGGCTCACGCCTTTCGGCGGCGAGTTGGTCAGACACTACCGGGCGGCGGCAAAGAGCATCGAGGCCCTCGCCCGCAGCGAGTTCCAGCCGATCGCCGCCAAAGCGCTCGCCCAATCGAATCGCGCCTCGAGCGCCAAGCGCAAGCGCCTCGCGCGATCCACCGACATTGACGAGTAACTGCGACAGCTTCCGGGTTCGGGTGACGTCTAACACCTCGTGCATGTCGCCCGAATACTGGCCTCAATAACTAGAATATACGTAGTTGCCGTAATCCTGCTGTGGGGCGCTCCCACGTGGGCTGCGGTTCCGGCCGAACCGATCCCCTCCGATCCCGAGCTCGAGCAGTCCGGCGCCGTCATCGGCGAGGTTCTGATCGACAACCAGAACATCTTCAATCTCAACGACCCTCGAGAGGACACGAAGCTCTTCCGACTGGCGAACCACCTGCACCCCCGCACGCGGGAATATGTCATCCGCGCGCAGCTGCTGTTCCGTCCCGGCGATCGCTACTCCCGCCACACGCTCGAAGAGTCGGCCCGGATCCTGCGCCGTGAGCGCTATTTCTACGATGCATGGATCGAGCCCGTCCGCTTCCACGATGGCAAGGTGGACGTCCGGGTCACGACGCGCGACGTCTGGACGCTCAACCCGGGGGTGTCGTTTGGTCGCAGCGGCGGTAAGAACTCCTCGGGGTTCGAGCTCGAGGAACTCAACATCTTCGGCAGCGGGGCCCAAGTCGCGGTGTCCCACAAGACCTCGGTGGATCGCACGACGGACATGTACAGCGTGGGCGACCCGCATGCCTTCGGCTCCTGGGTCTCGGTGTTCGCCGACTATTCCAACAATAGCGACGGCACTCTGCGCCAGATCGCCGTCGACAGACCCTTCTATGCACTGGATGTGCGCCACGCCGGCGGCATCTCCGCGTTCGACGACCTGCAAACCGACTCCCTGTACGACCGCGGCCAGATCGTGGACAAGTTCCAGGACCAGGCCCGGTTCGCTTCCGGCTACATCGGATTCTCGAGCGGCCTGCACGACGGATGGGTGCGTCGCTGGCGCTTCGGCGCGACCTACGACGAGCACGAGTTCGCCGCTCAGCCCACATGGACCGGCACGACCCTGATTCCGGAGGATCGGAAGTTCGTCTATCCATGGGTACAGTTGGACCTCATTCAGGACGACTTCCTCAAGTACCGCAACTACAACCAGATCGAGCGCACCGAAGACTTCTATCTGGGCAACTCCTTCAGCCTGCGCATGGGCTGGGCGGATTCGGCGTACGGTTCCTCGCGTAGTGCCCTGCTCTTCCAGGGCAGAGCGAGTCAGGGACTGTGGGCGACGGACCGGACGACGGTGCTGGCTTCCGAGACCTACTCCGGTCGGGTCGAATCGGGCGCCTTGCGCAACGCGATCTTCGACGGTCACATTCAGTACTACGTGAAACAGACCGAAAACTGGCTGTTCTTCACCACTCTCGATGGCACCCTCGCTCGCAACCTCGATCTGGATACCCAGCTCCTGTTAGGTGGCGACAACGGCCTGCGCGGGTATCCATTGCGCTACCAGGGAGGCGACGCACGCGCGCTCTTCACTGTCGAGCAGCGTTACTTCACAGACTGGTACCCGTTCCGACTCTTCCGTGTCGGCGCCGCGGTATTTTTTGACGCAGGTCGAACCTGGGGTTCCGCGCCAGTGGCGAGTCAGAGTCTGGGTGTTCTGAAGGATGCGGGGATCGGACTGCGCATCGGCAACAGCCGCTCCGGCCTGGGCAACATCATCCACGTGGACATCGCCTTCCCGTTCGATGGCGACAACTCGATCAAACGGGTGCAGTTCATCGTCCAGACGAAGCAGAGCTTCTAGGTTGATTGGGAAAAAGTCGCGGGAGGCGCTTTTTCCAGACATCAGCTTCGTTTCCGGCGCCCCTGATTCCGTTATCGACCAGGGCGCGACTTTTGGCGCCTGCTCCTTGCGCCCGCGAAAACTCGTCAGTGCTTCTTCGGTCCGCCCGGTGTTGGCGGCTTCAAGCCCATTTTCTGCGCGGGCGACTGCGTGCCTTGGCCCTGCGGTGTCTGTGGGGCGGCTGCGCCCGGAGGCTTCTGTGCGGGCGGCGCACCCATCGGTGGGCGAACGACCGCCGTGGGCGTCGGCGGGGGCGCACCGGAACCCAACTTGGGAGCCGGGGCTCCCGGCTGCGGGGGCTTCAGGCCGGCCGCCTGCGCCGGGGTGACCGGGTGAGCCGGCCTTTGCTGAGGTTTCCCAGCCGCCGGCTGCGAAGCCGGCAACATCTCGAGTGTCTCGGGCTCCGGAGGAGCCTGAGGCGGCAGCACTTCAACCGACAGCGAGAAGGTGCGCTTCTCGGCCGGCTGCAGTGCTCCCACATTCACGACGTGGCGAGTCACTTCCTCGCCGCGATCGTTCCGGATGGCGATGACTACGTAGTACTCCCACGGCTCCTCGAGAGCCGGGTGCCGAATGATGCCCTCGACGCGCAGTGCATCCTTTGCAGCCACCTGCCGCTTGGCGGCTTCCGAGTCGAAGCGGAGGTGGTGCATGCAGCCTGGACAGATCGTCAGGCTTTCGAGGATGACCGCCTTGCAGTGCGGACAGGTTCGCGTCTTGCCCGTCGCCACCGGGCGAGAGGCTACACTCATGAAGCGCTACCGTATCCCTTGGTACCCGTCATGGGCTTGGCGCCGTCATCCCAACCGAATTCGACCTGACCGCGCATCCGCGAGCCAGCGGCCACTGTCAGTGAGCCCGCCTTGACGTCGCCGCTGATCACGCCGCCTTCGAGGAGCTCGACCCGCTTGGCGCTGTCGATGTTGCCGATGAGCTCGCCGCCTACGACGACGACGCTCGCGCGAACCTGACCTTCGAGATGCGCGCCGGTATCCAGGGTAACGTTGCCGTCGACCTGCACGTCGCCCTTGAAGCGGCCTGCGATGCGGACGTGGCCGCTACCGATGATCTTGCCCTCGATCGTCAGATCGGAGGCGATGACTGATTCTTTCATATCGAGGCGCTGAGCCTCCTTCACCGGCCGGCGGGCGGCCTCCGGACTCAGGGATGCCACATTCGTCTTTTCCGGCTCGCGCGGATGCGGCGGAGGGACCGCGGGTGCGGGTCCTGCGCCTGTAACCGGTGCGGGCGCCGGCCCGGGTCCTGCATTCGTATCTTTCCAAAGCGCCATGAGTAACTGCCCCCGTCTGGGTGAGAGGAAACGTGGAACTTACCTTCTTCGGCTGTGCGGCGACCAGTGTCTCCGGCCGCAGACAACTCGCGCTCCGTCGTAGCCTGAGCTTGGCCCTTCA
Source organism: Steroidobacteraceae bacterium (assembly GCA_036499585.1). Classification (GTDB taxonomy): domain Bacteria; phylum Pseudomonadota; class Gammaproteobacteria; order Steroidobacterales; family Steroidobacteraceae; genus 13-2-20CM-66-19. The sequence goes on along the minus strand of DASYDM010000066.1, from coordinate 27,816 downwards.
GGCACGAAAAAAGCTTCCGTTCGCGCTTGCGTGTCCATACTGCGAAGGACTGGCTTTGACTGCAAGAAAACTCCATCTGATCGCTGCAGCGCGCCCGAATTTCATGAAGGTCGCCCCGTTGTATCACGCCTTGGTTCGTGAGCAAGCGTGCGTACCGCACATTGTGCACACCGGCCAGCACTATGACGCAAACATGTCAGAGGCTTTCTTCCGCGACCTGCGCTTGCCCTCGCCCACGTACCACCTGGAAGTCGGGTCCGGGACCCATGCGGAACAGACTGGCCGCACGATGATCGCGTACGAGGCGGTGTGCGCGCGGGAGCGACCCGACGCCATTGTCGTCGTGGGGGATGTAAACGCGACCGCCGCCTGCGCCATGGTGGGTGCAAAAATGTGGATCCCGGTCGTGCACCTCGAGGCCGGGCTGCGCAGCCGCGACCGCCGGATGCCCGAGGAGATCAACCGGCTGGTCACCGATTCGATCGCCGATCTGCTGTGGACGCCCTCGCCGGACGCCGATGAAAACCTGCGGGCAGAAGGGGTTGCGCCGGATCGGATCGAGTGCATCGGCAACATCATGATCGATTCCTTCGAAATGCTGCGCGAGAAGATCGATGCCGCGGATACGCGTACCCGAATGGGGCTGGGTGGGGAGCCCTACGCGGTGGTCACCCTCCATCGGCCCTCGAACGTCGACGAGCGGCCGAAGCTGGCCGAACTGGTCGAAGCCCTGCTCGAGGTGGCGACCCGCATGCGCGTCGTCTTCGCAATCCACCCGCGGACCCGCAAGCGGCTGCAGGAATTCGGGCTGCTCGCGGCCGTGACCGAAAACCGCCGCATCACCGCGACAGAACCGCTCGGCTACATCGAGTTCATGAACCTCATCAGCAGCTGCTCCATCGCGATTACCGACTCGGGCGGCGTGCAGGAAGAAACCACCTACCTCGGCATCCCTTGCGCGACCCTGCGCGAGAACACCGAGCGGCCGATTACGATCTCCGAGGGCACCAATCGCCTGATCCGACCCTCGGATCTGGTGACGGCCGCGGAGCGGGCGTTGACCGGAGAGTGGCCAAAGGGCCGGCGACCGGCGAATTGGGATGGGCGGACCGCCGGCCGGGCGACCGCAAGCCTGAAGAGGCTCCTGGGAGCCTAGCCCGCGACGGCTCGCGGTCGTAGGGCGCCCAGCAGCACCTGAAAATCACAGCCCTTCTGGACGAACGCGGCGGCGCCCCGGCGCTTGGCTTCCCGCTCGACTTCCTCGCTGTTGGCGAGGCCGCTGAAAACGATCACGCGCAGGTCGGGCATCTCCGCCGTCACCTGCTCGATCAGGGGCAACCCGCTGCCGCCTTGGAGCATGAGATCCAGAATGAGCACATCCGCAGAGGAGTCCTTGGCGGCTGGGAGGACGGCCCTGGCGTCCGCGACCTGCCCGACACAGCGCATGTCAGGTTCGGTGTTGATCAGCTGGCTGATGACTTCACTCAAGTCGCGGTGATTCTCCGCGATGAGTACCCGTAAGGGCCTGTTTGCCTCCAAAAGCCTACTCCGATGTCACACCGGCACGAGCCGGTTCGCCTGGACGCAAATTATGTTCCTGGGGTGTACTCACCCGTCAATGAGGGCGAGGATCTCGGCCGTCTTCTCTTTCATCAGATCCTCGCTCCCGCGCGACTCGACGTTCAGGCGCACCAGCGGCTCCGTGTTCGAGCCCCGCAGGTTGAAGCGCCACTGCCCGAATTCCATAGACAGACCGTCCGTGAAATCCACGCTCGCTGCCTGGGAAGCGTACTGCTTCTGGGCCCGCGCGAGGATCGATTTCGCGTCGGTCTTGAGGTGCCGGTTGATCTCGCCGCTGGCGGGAAACAGCTTCATGCGCTCGCCCACGAGCTGCGACAGCGACTGGCCGCTCTCGCTGATGACCTGCAGGACCAGCAGCCAGGGGATCATGCCGCTGTCGCAATAGGAGAACTTCCGGAAGTAATGATGGGCGCTCATCTCACCTCCGTAGGCACCGTCAACCTCACGCATCTTCTGCTTGATGAAGGCATGACCTGACTTGCACAACACCGGCACCCCGCCGTTGCGGGTGACGATGTCGACGGTGTTCCAGGTCAACCGCGGATCGTGAACGATCCGCGCGCCCGGCTCCTGCCGCAGGAAGGTTTCGGCCAGGAGGCCGACCAGGTAGTACCCTTCGATGAACTGACCGCTCTCGTCGAAGAAGAAGCATCGGTCGTAGTCACCGTCCCACGCCAGTCCCACGTCCGCGCCGGACTTGCGGACCAGGTCGGCGGTCGCCGCCCGATTCTCCTCCAACATCGGATTCGGGACGCCGTTGGGAAAAGTCCCGTCGGGGGCATGGTTGATCTTGACGAACTCGAACGGCAGCTGCGACTCGATCTGATCGACGATCAGCCCCGCTCCGCCGTTGCCGGCGTTGACCACGACCTTGAGCTTGCGCAGCTTGCTGCGATCGACGTACCCGAGCAAGTGCTGGAGGTACTTCGCGCGCAGGTCGAGTTTGCGCTCCGTACCGGCCTTGGCTGCCTTGCCCGGCAAACGTCCGCTCTCGATCATCGCCCGCATGTCCAACAACCCGGTGTCGCCGCTGATCGGACGCGCCTGCTCTCGCACGAGCTTCATGCCGTTGTAGTCCGGCGGATTGTGACTCGCAGTCACCATGATGCCGCCATCGAGGTTCTCCGCGAATGTCGCGAAGTAGGCCCCTTCCGTGCCGCACAGGCCGATGTCGTGGACATCGACGCCGCAGTCCTTCAGCCCATTCTTCAACGCTCCGGCCAGTTGGAAGCTCGAGAGCCGGATGTCGTACCCCACAGCCACCTGCTTCGGCTTGACGAACGCGGCGTACGCGCGCCCGACGTCGTAAGCAATCGTCTCGTTGATCTCGACTGGAATCCGGCCGCGGATGTCATAGGCCTTGAAAGCGGTGAGGGAGGTCATGCTGGCGCCTTTTTTCAGTTTCTTCAGAGAACTACGATATCCTCAACCAGCCGCACGCGGCGGCTGTACCCGGCAGAATCCTCCATGATGCGAACCCTGCTCCAGGCCAAATTGCACCGTGCACGCGTTACGCAGGCGGACCTTCATTACGAAGGGTCCTGTGGCATCGATGCCGACCTATTGGAAGCTTCGGGTATCCGCGAGTTCCAATACATCGAGCTCTACAACATCAACAACGGCGAGCGCTTCAACACGTACGTCATCCGCGCCCCAAACGGCAGTGGCGACATCACGTTGAATGGCGCTGCTGCACGCAAAGCGATGGTGGGAGACCTGTTGATCATTTGCGCCTATTCGCAATACACCGAGGCGGACATGGCGCAGTACCGACCGGTAGTCGTGTTGCTTGACGAGCACAACCGTCCCAAGACGAACCCCGTCAGGTAGTGGTCCCCTTGCGGCCGTATTTATCCTCGAGCCGCACGATGTCGTCCTCTCCCAGATACGAGCCCGATTGCACCTCGATGATGTGCAGCGGAATCTTGCCGGGGTTCTCGATGCGGTGTTGCACTCCGATCGGGATGTAGGTCGACTGATTCTCCTCGAGCAGAAATACTTCATCGCCCCGGGTAATGCGGGCGGTGCCCGATACGACCACCCAATGCTCGGCGCGATGGTGATGCAGCTGCAACGATAGCGTGGCTCCGGGCTTCACGCTCAGACGCTTCACCTGGTACCGCGCGCCGTTCTCGATGCTGTCGTAACTACCCCAGGGCCGAAAGACCTCGCGGTGCAGCGAATGCTCGTACCGTCCCTGCTCCTTGAGCCGGGAAACCAGCTTCTTCACGTCCTGCACGCGGTTCTTCGGAGCGACCAGGACCGCATCCTTCGTCTCGACAACAACGTGATCCTTCAGACCCACGACCGACACGAGTCGGCTCTCGGAGTACAGATAGCACCCGTCCGAATCCTCGGTGATCACGTCACCGCGAGTGACGTTGTTGCGCCCGTCCGCATCGCAAGCCTCATGCAAGGCAGCCCAGGAGCCGACGTCGCTCCAACCTGCCGCCAGCGGCACGACGACTGCGTCCGAGGTCTTCTCCATGACCGCGTAGTCGATGGAGTCACTGGGGCAAGCCTCGAAGGCCTTGGCGTCGATCCGCGTGAAATCCAGGTCGGTCTGCGCCTGTTCCGACACCGCACGGCAGACCTTCGCCATCTGCGGCGCGTAGCGCTCGAGCTCCTCGAGATAGCGCTTCGCACTGAACATGAACATTCCGCTGTTCCAGTAGTACTCGCCCGAGCTCACGAACTCCTGCGCGCGTTCGAGCAAGGGTTTCTCCACGAATCGAGCGATCTTCCTCAACTCGCCGTCCGGCTGGCCGTGCTGGATGTAGCCATAACCGGTTTCCGGGGCCGTCGGCACGATCCCGAAGGTGACCAACCGGCCCTTCTGCGCTGCCGCCAACGCGAGGCGTACCGCCGTCTGGAATGCCGGCACATCCCGAATGACGTGGTCGGCGGGTAGGACGAGGAGGATGGGGTCGCTGGGGTTGGAATCGGCAGCCGCGGCGCGAATCGCCGCATGGGCCGCCAAGGCAATCGCGGGAGCCGTGTTGCGCCCGAAAGGCTCGAGCACGGTGGCGCGCGGCTCGATTCCCAACTGCCGCAGCTGTTCAGCGACCAGGAACCGATGCGCCTCGTTGCAGACCACGAGTGGGGGTGATGCGGCCAGCCCATCCAGACGCAGCGCCGTCTGCTGCAGCATGGTGCGCTCGCCGGTCAGCGCCAGGAGTTGCTTCGGATACAACTCCCGCGACAGAGGCCAAAGACGGGTGCCGGCACCGCCGGACAGGATCACGGGCGTCAGCATCTACTTCCCCCGGGCGCCGCGCCCGATAGCGTAATAGGTGAAGCCGAAGCGGCCCACCATGCCCGGATCGTACAGGTTGCGGCCGTCGAAAATGACGGGCGACTTCAAGATCTGGCCCAGCCGCTCGAAATCCGGGCTGCGGAACTCCTGCCATTCGGTGGCGATCAGCAGCGCGTCCGCCCCATCGGCCGCCTCGTAGGCATTCTTGCAAAGGACCACTTCCGCGCGCTCGCCGAAGATCCGCCGTGCCTCCGCGGTCGCCACGGGGTCGTACGCCCGGACGCGGGCGCCGGCTTTGAGCAGCAGTTCGATGATCGTCCGCGACGGGGCCTCCCGCATGTCGTCGGTGTTGGGTTTAAAGGCCAGTCCCCACAGTGCAAACTCGCGGCCCGCCAGCGAGTCGCCGTAGTGGGCGTGGACCTTCTGGACCAGCACCTGCTTCTGGCGCTCGTTGACGGCTTCGACCGCGTTCAGGATCTCGGGGGTGTGCCCGACCCCTTTGGAGGAGCGGATCAGGGCCTGCACGTCCTTCGGGAAGCACGAGCCACCGTAGCCCGTCCCCGGATAGATGAACGAGTACCCGATGCGAGGATCGGAGCCGATCCCGACGCGCACCTTCTCGATGTCGGCGCCGAGCCGTTCGGCGATGTTGGCAAGGTCGTTCATGAAGCTGATCTTCGTGGCGAGCATGGCGTTCGCCGCGTACTTGGTCAGCTCGGACGACCGGATATCCATCACGATCAGGCGGTCGTGATTGCGCGTGAAGGGCTCATACAATGCACGCATCAACTCCGTCGTGCGCGGATTGTCGGTCCCGATGACGACGCGGTCCGGCTTCATGAAATCCTGGATCGCCGCGCCCTCTTTCAGGAACTCGGGATTGGAGACGACATCGAACTCCACCGAGGCGCTGCGACCGGTCAACGTCGAGGTGATCTGTTCCCGCACCTTGTCGGCCGTTCCCACCGGCACCGTCGACTTGGTGATAACGATGCAGTAGCGCTTCAGGTGCGTGCCGATGGTTCGTGCCACTGCCAACACGTAGCGCAGATCCGCCGAGCCGTCTTCGTCGGGCGGCGTGCCCACCGCGATCAACTGGAACAGACCGTGTTCGACTCCCTTCACGGCATCGGTCGTGAACTCGATGCGCCCGGCCTCCATGTTGCGCTTGATCAAGGCTTCCAGCCCCGGCTCATGGATCGGGATCTCGCCGCGATTCAGCCGCTCGATCTTTCCGGCATCGACGTCGACACAAATGACATGGTTGCCGGCATCGGCCAGACAGGCTCCCGTCACGAGACCGACGTATCCCGATCCAAAAACCGTAACGCGCATTTAAATCCTTGAGTTGTAAGGAGAAAGGGTGGGCAGCCTAACCAAACCGGCGGTCCGGCTCAAGCACCTGCCCGCACGAACCGATCCCGCATCGCGCCTCGAGGCGCGAATCTCGCGCCGGCCGGCTGTTGCTCCATGATGGCCATTCCAAGTTACAAGACGCCGCGAAAAAGACCTGGCCGATAGCCCCGCGGCGTCGCTGGCAAACGACAGTTGGAGACGATTTGCAACGATCCCTTGCGGGTTGTCGCAAAGGTCTCGCTATACTGAAAACGAGGGGGCGCAGAGGCAAGTCCGCAAGGATTTGAAAGGATTACGAATGCTCGCTCCTTCCGCAGAACCGCCGACCCAAAACAAACCACCCACGTGGGCGAACTGCGCGCTTCGGACGGGCATCGTTTGTGCATGAACCGCGGTCGGGACCGGGCGTTTTTCATCAGAACGCAACAGGCTTCGTGTCATTTGGGTTACGTCGTGAGATCGCGGCGCACCCGCCCGGTGACATTCGTTCCCGAGTCGTCGGACGACGGGAGCAAAGTTTGCTGCGTGGTGGCAGGTGCGTTTTTCCTCGAAACGGCGAGGGACGGACCAGTCAACTCCTCGCGAGGAGGAACGTTAAACCGAGTTCGAATTTGAGTTTCGCTGACCGGGCAATCATCGAACCAGCGAAGAACTGAGAATCGGTCAGCGATTGTCGCAATCTTGCGACACGATCCGGCGATGAAGGAGACGTGAGTTGTCGACACATGCAAACGAAGCCGCGAGTCACCGCCAGGCGCCGGTGAGTTCCCGGATGGGGCATCCCCGGCCTCATCTCGTTGCAGGAGAGAAGCGCACCCACATCGAGGCCGCAGAGGCGTCTGCGGACGGCGAGCTCGCCCTCGATCCCCGTTCCCTCGCACGGCAGGGATACGATCCGCACACCTGGACCGATTCGGTTCGCCGCTTTGCGAACCGGGCAATTTCCCGAACGTCGCTCAACGCTGCCGGCAAGCGCGTGCTCGACCTGGTCGGGGCGCTCGTTCTGGCCGTCGTCTTTTCACCCCTGATGCTGGCGATTTCGGTGCTGATGCGTAAGGACAGCGGGTCGGTCATCTACAAGCATCGCCGGGTCGGGCGGGATGGCCGCATGTTCGAGTGCCTCAAGTTCCGGACGATGGTCCCGGATGCGGATCAGGTGCTGCGCGACCTCCTCGAGCAGGACCCCAAACTGAAGGCGGAATGGGTTCGCGATCACAAGCTGCGGCGCGATCCGCGCGTCACCCGCCTGGGTCACTTCCTGCGGCGAACCAGCCTCGATGAGCTGCCTCAGCTGTGGAATGTCGTCCGGGGCGAGATGAGCCTGGTCGGTCCCCGTCCGGTCATCCGCGAAGAGTTGCTTCGGTACGGGCGCAATGTCGGCGCCTATCTGGCCGCCAAGCCTGGGATCACCGGTCTGTGGCAGGTCAAGGGTCGCAACGACACCGACTATCGGCGTCGCGTCGTGTTGGATACCTACTATGTCTGCAATCACGACGTCTTTCTGGACTGTTACATCCTGTTCAGGACGATCGGCGTGGTGCTCGCAGGCAGCGGCGCTTATTGAATTGAGTTTCTGACCGTAAGTGGGGGTGCCGCTATGACGCGGCTCTTCGCCGAGACACCGCAGCGTCCCCGTGTGCTGGTTCTCCTCGCGACCTACAACGGTCAGCCGTGGATAGGACCGCAACTCGACTCGCTGCTCGGACAGAGCGGCGTAGACCTCCGAATCGTCGTCAGGGACGACGGCTCGGCGGATGAGACCCGCGGGGAAATCGAGCTGCGCATGGCAGACGGGCGCATCTCATGCGTTCCCGCGTCCACCCGCACAGGCTCCGCGGGCCAGAATTTCTTCGAGCTCATTGCGCTGAACGACGCCGCCGAGGCCGATTTCGTCGCCTTCTGCGATCAGGACGACCTGTGGGATCACGACAAGCTCCTGCGTGCCTGCACTGCGCTGACGGATAACCGTTTCGCTGGCTATTCCAGCGCCGTCGCAGCCATGTGGAGCGATGGCCGGCGCCGCGTCCTGCGCCAATGTCCGCGCAAGACGGGCGGTGACTTTCTGTTCGAGGGCGCTGGGCAGGGCTGCACATTCGTGCTTCGCACGAGCTTCTACCAACGCGTCCGGGCATTTCTGCTGGAACACCGGCCGCTGTGTCGCACCCTGCACTATCACGACTGGGCGATCTACGCCCTCGCTAGAACGTGGGATCTCGACTGGTGCTTCGACCCCCACCCGACGCTGCGTTATCGCCAACACCAGGGCAACGACACTGGCGCGCGCAAAAGCCTGCAGGGAGTCGCGCGGCGCATTGCACTGATCTCGAACGGCTGGTACGCCCGCCAGATTGCGGCCGTCGCCGCCCTGTGCAGTGCCGCGCGGCCGGGCGCCGGTGTTGCACTACAATGGAGTGAGCTTGCGAGTGCGCGGGCGTCCGTCACTCGTCGATTGAGAATCGCGTTGTTCTGTCTGCAAAAGGGGCGCCGCCGGGCTGCCGACCGGGCAATCCTCGTCGCAGCCGCGTTGGCCGGAAGAATCTGACCCGTCGTTGGGTCGGGGTGGCACACGTGCGCCGTCGGGATATTCCGCAGACTCTATTGGCATCCCTCGCGCTCTGCGCACGTTCGTCCGGATCTGCGCGTGCTGCAGCGGCAACGCCGGACGACACCGCCTCATCTCTTGCCGCCTACGACGTGCGCCAATTTGGGGCGGACCCCACCGGCAAGCAGGATTCGACGGGTGCGTTCAACGAGGCATTCGCGACCGCCGCGCGCGCTGGCCACTCCTTCGTGACGGCGGGTGGGGGAGGCACTTACAGAATCACGGCCGCCCTCGAGATCGACACCAACAGAGTCGGATTCGATGGCCGAGGGTGCATTCTGGACGCGACGGCGATCGTCCGGGGCGCTGCCTGGCGCCCGATCCAGAGCGCCTCCGATGTCAACGAACGGCCGATGCTCAACCAGGCCCACCCGATCGGCCACTTCACGCTGCGCGGCCCGGGGAAGGAGCATGCCGAGGCAACCGCAGTCCACCTCGCCGATACTCGAGCGAAATCGGTCTGCGCCGTCACTTTCCTGAACGCCGGGTTCGAGGACTGGGGACAGGACGTCTATTTCTCGGACGGCGCCTTCGCCACGCAGTTCATCAACTGTACGTTTGGTGTCACGGTGGCCGGGAGCAAGGGCGGCGAGGCAACGACGCACAGCGTCACGATGTCCGCCGATGCCGTGAACGGTGGGGAACGCAACACGTTCATCGGTTGCGCCTGGTACAACAAGGAACGCCTCATCCAGGGCCTCAACGGCAACGCCGACATGACATTCATCGGCTGCTCGTTCGACGGCATGCAGCGCGCGTTCACAGTGACCGGCGGCGTCATCTACGTGCTGGGCGGCCACATCGAGATGTTCGGCAACACGGTCGACATCGATCACTGTGGACATGTGAGCGGGCCAAACTCCTCTCTGGTGCTGGACAACGTCCAGATCACGATCGGAGCTGACAAGTCGGCCTACGACGTGTTCTGGTCGGACTCGAGCGTTACTCACGGCGGAGTGTTCCTGGAACGGTGCTTCCTCGGCTTCGGGCCTCGCACGATCTCGACCCGCCTGGTCGGCGGCACTGGCAGATTCGACGTGGTGAGTCCGATGCAGAACGAGTATGCGGACCGGCCAACGCTCGGGGAGTACATGAATCTACTGGCATACGGTGACTTCGAAGACGGTCGCTATGCTGCGGACTGGGCCCTCACTGACGGCGCCGCGCGATCCGATGATCACGCCCACGGCGGCCGGCATTCTCTGCGCTTTTCCGGCGCAGCGAGCAGAACACCGAGTGCCGCAGCACGCCGAAGCTGTCGTCCGGGTCAGTACTTGCAAGGCGACTTGTGGTACCTCGCGCAGGGACTGCGCGGGAGTGGCAGTACGTTCAGGGTGAACGTTGCCTTTCTGGACCACGGCGGCAACGAGATGGACACCGTCGAGTCACTCGCCCTGACAGACGACGTCTCAAAGTGGAAGAGGCTGCGCTTCAAGCTCGTGCGGCCCGCTCCCAAAGGGACCGCATCCGCCCAGTTGAGAATGACTCTGTCGACTGCGGCGAGCGGAGCGCCGGTCGCTTACGTCGACGATGTGATTTTCAACCTGACGGTGTAGTCCGCGCGGCTGCCTTGCGTCCCGAGACGCAGAAATGGATCCCCTGAGACTTTCGCAACGTGATACCGGACAGGGACACGTCCGTGAACCCCAGAGACGCGAGGCCGGCAAACAATTCATTCACTTCGTACGAGACGCCGTGCATGTAAGGCTTTTGGAGTCCGACCCGGATCATGAGCCGCCGCATCGCGGCGCGTGCACCGGAAAGCCCGAGGAACGCGGTATAGCCGATTCCGGCTAACCGGGAGTACCCGCGATTGACTTCCGGAAACGCATGCACCGGCAGATGAATCAGAAACGTCCCGTCCGGCTTGAGGATGCGGGCGATCTCGGCGAAGGTGGCGAGCTGCGCGGCGTTGTTCGGAAAGTGCTGGAACACGTGGCACGAGAATGCCGCATCCACGGACCCGTCCTCCGCCGGGATGTGATCGCCGTCGGACTTCCGCCACGAAATGTTGGAAAGCGCGACGCGAGCGCGGGCGTAGTCGAGTATGTCCCCCGAAACGTCGGTCGCAATGACCTGCTCGAAAGATCTCGCGAGCAGCCGGGTGATCCTGCCGGCGCCACTGCCGATTTCAACGACCGTCCCTGCGCGAAAACCAACAGTCCGCCGCCACGAGGCTTCGAAATCCAGCCAGTCCTCGCCGAGGGCGTAGAACTCGGCGTCGGTCCAGGGGTTGGACCCACCGCGCTCCCGCCCGGCCCAGCTGGCCACGCCGTAGAGCGGATCGGCCTTGCCCCACAGTTCCCATTCAGTGTTGGATTTCATGACCTGCGCGCCACCGACCGATTGCCTGTGATCATATGAGAACCCACCCGATCGCTGCCACTCGATTACCCTTCGCCCGCGGAAGCAGGCCTGCGCCGTGCGAGTATCTCTGAGTAGACATCCGTGAGCTTCGCGATATGTTCCGCGAGCGTCGGTGGGTTCGACCAGTATTGCTCGTAAGCCGCGCGCCCCGCGCGCTCTACCGTGGCATCGTCCTTTACCAGCTCCAAGCGGCGCGCGAGATCCTCGACGTCACCCGCCCGGGCGTGCCAGCCTGTCATGCCGTCCCGGACCCTTTCGGCAGCCGCCGATATGTCGCTCACGATCGCCGGAATCCCGCGCGCCGCCGCCTCCGAGACGGCCAGCCCGTAGGTCTCGTACCACAAGCTGGGGAATACGAGGCAGCGGGCGGCCTCCAGTTCGGCCAGCACGGCCTCCCGGGGGATCCAGCCCGTCACGCGGCAAGACTCACCCGCAGCCAGCTGTTCGCGCAACGGGCCATCGCCGATCAGGGTCAGGGGAGTACCGGTTTGCCGTGCCGCCCGAGCCAACACGTCGATCCCCTTTTCCGGATCGAGCCTTCCCACGGCGACCACCCGGGTGTTGCGCGCGACATCGACCGGCTCCCGCTTGGCAACCTCGATCGGGTTGGAAACGGAATGGATCTTCGCATCGGCCGGGAGGTAAGGACGTAGCACCTCCGCGGAGCGGCGCGACAGTGCGATGTAGTCCTTGACGCCCGCAGGCAGGTGTCCGATCGAGCGCTGGATGCTCGATCGCGCGACCCTGTAGAGCTTCTGCGCGTAGTTTCGCTTATCGCACTGGGTAGTGATGCAGTCGAGTGAGAGAGCCTGCCTGGTACACGGCTCGCGCGCCTGGTAGTCGAAGAAGGCCCCGTTCGGACAGGCCAGAAAGAAATCGTGCAGCGTGTAGACCGAGGCATAGCCCCCATCGACAGCACAGCGGATCGGGCTGGTACTCAGGGCCTGCGTGAAACCGTGCAGATGCACGACGGTGTTGTCGGGATCGAGCCGACTCAACACCTCCTGCACCGCACGGTAGGCTTTCGCGTTCCAAAGGCCTTGAAGAAGGACACCCGCTCTCCCACCCGCGGTGGCGAGTTCTCTCTGCTCCAGGCACACGACCTCGAGCGGCGCGTGCTGCAGTTCCGGACACACGGGGCCGACAGCGCCGAGGAAAACGACACGAGCCCCGCTATGCGCGAGGCCGACGGCCTCGTCGATCGCGACGCGGCTCGCCCCGCCCTGTGCATGGCAGAAGTTGTTGAGCACCAGCACGGACAGGGCGCTGCCCTTCTGGACGCGGGCGCCGCCGTCAACTGAGTTGGGCATGCTGCGGCGCAGAGCCTAGCTGGGAAACCACAGACTGCCGGTTGGTATTGAGCACCACGATCGCGGCGACGAACAGCAGTGTCGACTGGGTAAAATAGCCTGTACCCCGGATGAACATGTCGACCGAATAGGACAGCACGACACAACGAGCGAATGTCGTAGCCGGATCGCCGCGGCCCGCACGCAGAGCCTTCAGGCAGCGCGCTGCCGCAACGACGAACACCAGTGCGAGAGCTATGCCGAGGAAGCCGAACTCGCTGACGAGCTTCGACAGCACGAAACCGCCGTCCATTACGTTCGTGTCCACACCACCGGTGATGGTGCGAATGAGCTGTGCAGAGGACACCTGCGTCTGATGAGTGCCGAGTTGCTGAAACCCGAGCCCCCAGCCTGAAGAGAGCGTCCAGGACTCCAACATGAGCTGCCAGCCCTGCACGTAGACCAGGTTGGACAGGTTGGCGACGTCACCGGAGAAGTCCAGCCGATTCAGGTAATAGTCGAGGCCCAGCCCCGCCGGCAGGCTGAACAGCACCGCCACTGCCGCCGGCACGGCCAACACCAGCAGCAGCCAGCGCCGGCACGCCGCCGCCACGAGCAGGCTCCCCGCCAGTAACGACAGACTCTGCAGCGCCAGCCCGATCAGCAGGCTGGCCAGCACCCACCACGACTTGTGTCGCGGCGGCGCTTGAACTGCCCGGTATATGAGCACTGGGAGAAAGGCGAGCGCGAAGTGCGAGACTTCCGTGAATGGGAAGGTTGCCTTGACCAACACTGACGACGGAGGCTCGAGGCCGAGGACTCGCAGCGCTCCCACCAGGCATAGGATGCCAAAGCTCACCGACAGCGCCCATTCGACAGTATGACCTGCACAACGGCGCAGCGCTCTCCCCAACACCGCTCCACCGGCCAGCACGAACATCAGGGGAAAGAAGGAACTCACGCAACGCATCAGATCGCCGAGAGCAAGATAGTAATCCGCGATGATCGCGTGCAGGAACACCAGCGCCACGATGAGCAGCGTGGTGGTCGGCAGCCGGCCATTCAGATCCAACAGGCCGCCCGCAAGGCGGGGAGTCGGCAGCAGGTAGTTGAGCAGGCCGACGAACAGAATGACGCTCGTGGCGGCCACGGTGCCCGCCATCATCGAGATCGTGGGCTCCACGAATTCCGGCAGTGGCGGCAAGAATTGGGCGCTCAGCAACAAGGCGAGCAGCACCTGCGCGGACAAAGCCCGAGATCTCACGGTGTATGTCCCCCGAGAGGCCGGTAGTTTGGATTCAGCCGACTCCGTATCCACACGTATGCGGCGCGAGGCATCAGCTTCTCGAGCAAACGGCGAACTTCCGGTCGGAGCAGGCGAATCAGGTGGCGTGCGCAAGCGCGCGTCCGGGGATATCCATACTGCACGGATACGTCGCGTACTTCTGCAAGCCCTCGCCTGAACTGGCGATGCGAGATTCCTTCCATGGACATGTGCGTGATCAATCCCGGGACGTATGCGCCGCGCACGCCCTGCCGGAAGCCACGCAAGAACCATTCGTAATCCATGGCCACGCGCAGCCCTATGTCGTACAAGCCATGCTGCGCGTACAAACGTCGCCGGCACACCACCGTCGGGTGGTTGAGATCCGGCATAGTGTGCGGCAGGCGTAGACCGTAGTCCTGTTCGCCGACAAACACGTAGGGCGGCCGCGCATCGGCTGGATGAAACATGAGGTCGCCGTAAACGAACTCGACCTTCGCATCCGAGAGTCCTCGCACGGCCTGCGCGAAATGCTGCGGCTCCACCCAGTCGTCAGAGCTCAGCAACGCGACGTATTCGCCGCTGGCGAGGGCGATGCCCTTGTTGAACGCATCGCTGATCCCACGATCGGGCTCGCTGATCCATAGATCGATCTCGTGTGCCCGTGCGCGTAGTCGCTCAACGGTACCGTCGGTCGAGGCGCCATCGATCACGATGTACTCGACATCGGGCCATGTTTGCGCCGCAATGCTGTCTAGGGTCCGGTCGATCGTCCGCACGGAGTTGAAGCAGACGGTAATGACCGTCACTCTGCCCGGATGATCTACCCCGGTGCGATGAGAGCCGGCACTGCGGCCACCCGTGAGTCGCTGGGGCGCTGGGGTGAGCGCGTCGTATTCGGCAATAGATGGCGCCATGTAAGCGGGCCGAGCGGCCGCCTCAGGTGCGCGGCGGCGATGCGGCTTCCCCGGCTTCGGGAGCGGACAGCGCCCGGCGCAACGCGGCGGCGAACAGGCCCAGGATGAGGCCGAGCACCATACCACCCACGGTCCACATCACGGGGCGCGGATATGATCGCTTCTCCGGTACGGTCGCCGGGTCGATGACCTTGAGCGCGTATTCCTTGCTTCCCCGCGCCAACATGCCCTTCTTGATCTCCGATTCCATCAGCGTATAGATGGACTTGCGCACCTCGACCACGTTGTTCTTGGCGGCCTGATCGTTCAGGTAGGCGATGTTGCGCTCGGACTCCTCGATCGCCTTCTCGCGCTGATAGTCGTTGGTGAGGCGCACGAGGTCGTTGGCCCACTGCGCGGCGAGCCTTGGATCCTTCCAGGTGATCGTGAGCGTGACGAGCCCGTTCTTCGGGTTCTCCACGAGCTTGCGCAGGTCCTTCTCGAAATACTGGTTGGCCTTCCACAAGGTCGGGATCTTCTCGGGATCGGTGGTATTCCAGGCCTTACGGGTCGCATCCCAACGTTTGCTGTACAACACGGGCAGCAGGTTGTTTTCCCGGATGTAGCGTTCGGTCAGGGCCTCGGACTGCAAGGTCGCGATCGCCTCCGCCTTGGCGCTCGAGCCATTGAGATTGAGGCCTGCCAGCGAGGCCAATCCGCCTAGCGAAGAAACCGCCTCGCCCAAAGCGCCGAGGCCTGAAGGGGCGCTCTGTCCGGTCACGGGTAACAGCAATACAGTCGCCTGGTACTGTGAAGGCCACACAAGCACCAGGACCACGGCGCCAACGGTAGTCACCGCGACGAAGGCGGACACCAGCCAACGTGACGCCCAGCAAAACCGCAGCACGTCTCGAAGGCTCATCGTCCTGGGAGCCCTCTGTTCCTCCTCCACAGTCCGCCTTCCGTCCGAGGCCTCAGCGGGCGCGGCCGTGCCTCGGCGCTGTTCCGCTTGCCTGTAACGGGGTGGCTCGAGGTCAGTGCTCACTGGCGGCCTGCTTTCGGGTTGCTCTTGTCGTAAAAATGCGGGTTCTCGCGAATGCCCCTGGGGAAGGCCTTGCGAATGGCCATACGCAGCCAGATGTCGGCCCGCAGCACCAGGTCGCGGACGCGCTGCTCCGGGCGTCCGCGGAAGCTGGTCACGTGAAAGTACTCTCGCTCTCCAACCGGATGTTGTGAGAAATAGTAGTTGGATACGCAGCAGCGGTCCTGGGGGGTGCGGTTCGTGGAAACCGAGTGCCACGATCCCTCGTGCGTCACCATCACCACGAGTCGATTGAAGCGGCTCACTACGGTGAGGGCGGCCCCCTCCGGACCGTCAGGCCACAGCTCCAGGTTGGCACCATTGGCCTCGGACCAGTCCGGTGACGTGTAGAAAAGCAGGTTGAGCACCCGATATCGCTGCCGGAACTTGTCATGCGAATTGTCTACGTGCGGGTTCAGAAAATGTCCCGGACCCATGACGGACAGGCCACCGGCGTACAGCTGCTCATCAGGCTCGAGAGCACTCAAACCGGTAATCTGCTGCACCCGGGAGACGACGCCGGGCATCTGGAAAGCGTAGATGCTTTCCTCGAGCAGCGCGGGATGCCGGTCCATCTGGGCGGTCACGTACTTCAGCTCTTTCAGACTGCGCTTCAGCACCATGTCCCTGCCGGCCGGAAAGGCAGCACGAATGCTGTGCACCCAGTCCAGCGGCAGCACGTCATCGATCACGAAATGATTGATCGGCTCAGACGCGCGCCACTGCTCCGTGAGCCGATGACGCTCGGCATCGAGCCTTTGCTCGATGGCCCGGGCCATAGCGATTCTGTCCAAACCCGATCCTCTGCGAGATTGCAAAAGTATACCAACCCTTTGAAAACCAAGGCTGGGCGGCGTGAGCTTTCGCCAAGAGGGACGCCGGAAGGTATTATCGTGGGTTTACCGTTCGCGTGCACCTGACGCATAACGGGCACAGATCTGCGGGAGAACATCGGACGGTGGCGCTCGACATTCATGCAACGCGGCTCATCTTGCTGGCCAAGCGGGAAGGGGTCGACTTCACGCGGACGGCCACGCTTGGGCATCAATGGATGCGAACGGAACCCTCCAGCTTACGGTCCATTTTCGAACAGATGCACGTTCCGATGGCTCCGGACCTGTCGGCTCAGATCGCCGCCACGGCCCCGTACGCTGACGGATTTCTTCGTTCCCTGGGTGCACAGGTTGTCGAAAGCATCGACGCCTCCCGGTACGAGGAGGCCTCGCTGATCCACGACATGAACCGGGAGATTCCCGAGCCGCTGGCCGGCCGCTTCACGCTGCTGCTGGACTGCGGGACCCTCGAGCACGTGTTCAATTTTCCGGTCGCGATCGCCAATTGCATGCGGCTGCTGCAGGTGGGCGGCCACCTGCTGTTCGCCACGCCCGCCAACAATTTCATGGGCCACGGCTTCTACCAGTTCAGCCCGGAGCTGTTTTACCGCGTACTGTCGGCCGAGAACGGCTTCCAGGTGCAGCACATGTTTCTGTGCGAGCTGCGGCACGCGGGCGCCTGGTACGAGCTGTCCGACCCGGCGGTCCTGCGTTCCCGGGTCGAATTGATCAACTCGACGCCCACCTACCTGCTGGTACTCGCGAAGAAGGTCGCGGAGGTGCCCGTGCTGGGCAGCACGCCGCAGCAGAGCGACTACGAGAGCATCAGCTGGACGAAGACCGGCGCGGCCGCCGGTAACAGCACTCCCGGGCACGGACTGCGCGCCCTCGGGAGGCAGCTGGCGCCCGGCTGGATGAAAGACCTCAAGGCCGCGATCCTCCAGCGCCTGCGCCCCCCGTTCGCGGCACCCTACTTCCGACGTGTGAGCAAGCGCTCCGTCCGGAATCTCGTGAGAAACTAGACCGCGTGCCGTCGCCCTTGTCCGCTTCCGGAGTCAGAGAGAAATGCTGCGAGAGCTGTTGAAATACCGACAGAACGTCCATAGCCAGTGCGGTGAAGACGGCGTACTGGCCGAGTTGCTGCGTCGACTGCACATCGACCAGGGATGGTTCTGCGAGTTCGGCGCATGGGACGGCCGGCATCTGAGCAACACATTGCGTCTGCTGGAAGCGGGCTGGAGTGGCGTCATGATCGAGGGCGAAGCCGCTCGCTGCCGTGATCTGCGCGACACGGCTCGGAGCTTTCCCAACCGCCTCTACCCCATCGAGGCGTTCGTAGATCCGCGTCCCGGTCCCAATTCCCTGGACCAACTGTTGGCCTCTACACCCATTCCGCGCGAGTTCGAGGTATTGAGCATCGATGTCGACGGGCCGGACTACCAGATCTGGGACAGCCTGAGCTCGTATCGACCGCTGATCGTGATCATCGAAGTACATGGTGGTTACGCGCCGGGCCAGGAGCACATCCACACGGATGCGGCTCCATCGACGAGCTTTACATCGATGCTCAAGCTGGGGCGGTCAAAAGGCTACGTGCCCGTAGTCCACACTGGGAACCTGTTTTTCGTGCGTGAAGACCGGGCCGAACAGGTCTGTCAGGGCGATGCCACCTGCCGTGGGGGCGAGCAACAGTTTCTGTTGACGCGCAGCTCGGCGGCCGGAAACGTAGGTCGGCTGCTGCAGTACTACTGCCAACGCATTGAAACCCGGAGGCGAACGGGAACACTGCTGCGGAGGTCATGACTCTCCGGCATTCGGGTGCGCCGCCCCCTGCATCAGCGCCGTCATTTTCACGCTTCGTACTGGCTCGGAACGGCGTATTCGCGGCTCTGACCGTTGCCGTCACCGCACTCTCCCTTTTTGCGGTGTATCGCTTCACGAACCACGTGCTCGGTTTGCGTGCGCTGGGTACGTGGTCGGTCACGTTCGGGTTGATGTCGCTGACAGGCCTCGCCGATCTTGGGCTATCGCTGGCGATGGTGCGCGAAGTTGCCCGACTACGGGTCATGGGGGACTGGCGCAATCTCCCGCGGCTTGTCGCGGTCGCGGCTGGTTACACTTTCACGGCGACGCTCCTCGCCGGCATCGCCGGAATTCCAGCAGTTCAGTGGATCGTCGAGAGCGTGGTCCTGAAGGGGACTGGGGGGCTCTCTCGAGCATTCGTACTCGCCTGCGCACTCGCGACATCGCTGACCTCCGTATCCGCGGCCCTTGCAGGGGCGTTGGAAGGAATGGAGCGTTACGATCTCAAGTTCGTCGCCCTGTTGGTTGGTAACGCGACGCTGGTCGCAACCACGTACCTGATTGTCGGCGAGCGGGGCATCGAGGGCATTGCGCTTTCGTTCGCGGCGCAGGCGGCCGTCGGGGCACTCATCAGCGCTGCCGCGTTGAGTTCGCTGTTGCGGCGTCGACCCCAGTCCGCCGGCGATGGCCCGGCTCCCGACCGGTTGAGATCCCGGCTTGCGACAGCCGTCCGCATCGGCTTGCCGTTGCGCGTGGCTGGACTGGCGAGTTTCGTTTTCGAACCCGTCACCCGACTGCTCGTCGGCTCTTTCGGCGGCCCGGCGAGCGCGGGGATCTACGAGGCCGCCTCGCGACTGTGTATCCAGGGTCACACGCTGATATCAAGCGCTCTTCAAGTCATCGTGCCGCGGCTCTCCGCGCTCACCGCGTCGGACCCGGCGAGTTCGCAGCGGATGTTCCAGGCGGCCTCGCGGTTGACGGCGAGGGGAGCGCTCCTGGGCTTCTGTGCATTGTCACTCTCGGCGGTGACCGTTTCGTTCCTGCTGCTTTCGCGTCTTGATGGCGACTTCGTCTACATCGTGCTGGTGCTGGCCGCTGCCTGGATGCTCCACGTCCTCGCGGCACCCACCTACTTCGCGAACATCGCCGATGGCTCCCTCGGCTGGAATTGGCTGAGCCAGTGGATAGCCGTCATCGTCAATGCCGTCGTGGCGCCGCTCGCGGCCCTGGCTTTCGGCTGGCGTGGCGTCGTTGCCGGGCCGTTCGCAGGACTTGCGGCAGCGACGATCGCCGCGATTCTCGCCCGGTACCGGCGAACCCACGATACGGTTCTCAGCGTGCCCTGGAAAGAGACGGCCGTGCTGCTCGCTTTCGCCGGGGCACTCGCGGGAATTCAGCTGTTTGCAGTGGCGCACTCCGGCCAAACCAAACTGATGTGGGTGTCTGGCGCGACACTCCTCGCCTTCTGCGTTGCCGGGGCCTTGGCCGCCCTGCGTACCGTACGGCAGCTTGCCCTGCCGGCTTGAGGCCGATCGGCACATCCGCCGTGCGAATGATTCCTGCTATCGTACGTCGACATCCACGAATCGCTGGAATTGGATGACTACGGCACAGACGCGCGCAACGACCCACTCGCGAGAGGTCCCCGACACAGCGCGTCAGGGACTCGAGCTCACGCAATTCCGGGACTTGTGGCAGGGGGGTTACTACGAGGGCGATCCCCTCGACCCGATGGCGCCTTCCGGCTATGGGCCGTTCGGCTACATGAACAGCCTGCATGTCACCTACATCCGGTGCATCCGCCCCTACGTGACCAGCAACACCCGCGTGCTGGAAATCGGGCCTGGCCGCGGCGCTTGGACACGCTGCTTCGTGGAGCGAAATGCCCGGGAGATCTGGGCGCTGGATGCGCTATCGGCCGAGCACAACGGCTTCTGGAAGTATGTTGGGAAACATCCGGCGATCCAATACTTTCAGGTTCAGGACAACCTCTGCGCGATGATTCCCGACGGCTCGATCGATTACTTCTTCTCGTTCGGCACGTTCTGTCATCTTTCGCCTCAGGTCACGAAAGAGTACCTGCAGAGCCTGTCGCGCGTGCTGCGCCCGGGCGCGCGGGGCTTTCTGATGATCGCGGACTACGACAAGTTCAACGCGATGCTCGCCGCCGAAGATCGTTTCTCGATCACTCGCAGTTTCAGCGGCAAACGGCAGTTACCGCTGCGATGGGCGTGGAAGATCTGGTCGCTGTTCTTCAAGCCACACCATTTCGTCCCTCAGTCCGCGCGCGAAGACGACACGCCGCGCCCCGGGCGTTGGTATCACCTCGGAATCGATCGCGCGACCCAGATGTTGAATGATGCGGGGTTCGTGGTCATCGACCGCGACGTCGGAGTCAATCTCCGCGATCCGGTTATCGAGTTCGAGAAACCCGCCCCCGCAGAAAGGTGATCTCATCACGCAGCACTCGAGACCATCTGCGAGCGCCGCTCCTGACACGAAACGCCCGGCCCGGGCTTCGGAGGTTGTTCCAACAGGCCTCCGCGTTGGACCTGCGCACGAGATCGTCCACCACGCTGTCAGGACCAGCCCGTCGCAATGCATGGACAGGCTCGAGCAGGGCCCAGGAATCCCGGCAGTACAGCCACGGAGCGTAGAAGTCCTCCCACGGGAGCGTTGGGATTGGCGGCTGCGTCGTCTTGACCAGACAACTGAGGACGGACTGGTCATGACGGTGCTCGAACGAGCGCGCTGTCGCATCGCCCGTGCCATCGGCACCGCGCAGCGCTTCGAAGTCGTTTGCCGCCGATTCGCGCCACCACCCCTCGACCAGGGACCGCACATTCGCGGTGTTACGCAACCCAAACCACGTCGCTTGCACTTGAGGAGTGAGTCCGATGTGCGTGCCCGCAAACCTGGCAATCAGCGATGGGCTGGTCCAGTCGACCTCCATGAACGGCAACGTGAAGAACAGCGTGCCTTGATCCCTCAGCCTTCGATCAAACTCTTTGAAACGTCCCGCTCCCAGTGCCGAAATCTCGCAGCCGGCATCGACGTAGTAGAGGTGAGCGTCCGCCTCGATTTCGGCAAGCATCTTCTGCACCAGGAACGGTTTCCAGTACCACAAACCGTAGCCCCGAGGATTGGAGTGGCGGAACTCGGCAGTGCTCGCGAGAAACTCGCGCAACCACGGCTCCGCAGCATCGGCGGTGAAGCATCTGACGCCGTCGAACCAACCTGCGGCCTCGGCCTGCCGTTTCAACCTGCGAGCCGAGTCCGCGAACTGCGCACCAAATCCTGCGGTAAGCAGATATCTCCTGCTCGAGGACCACGCCGGCTGCGTGACAAAGGGATCTGGAAGCGTCGTTCGCCGATAGGCGCGGAAGACGGATCTCGCGGTCAGTGGTGGCATCGGTGGAGCGTCGACGGCCCGAGGCGATTGTCGGAATTATTGCATCTGGCGCCCCGCGGAAAATAGAATTTCTCCTCAATCTGCGCGTAAATTCCCCTCCATGCTCAACCCCTTCAAGAAGATAGGCACGCTCCTCACGGCGCGCGCACGTGCGAACGAACGATTGAGCTTCGCCAGCGAGCGAACCGACCTCGGCGAGGATCTCAGCTTCACTGAAGCGGCGCGCCGCTACGGATCCCGGAACGATCTGTTCGCCTACATGCATCGGTATTTCTACACGCAGCTTCCCGAGGAGTTACGGGCTCATCGCGCCTACTTTTCCGAACAGGGCCGTGGCTTCGGCGAGGAAGCATTCCACTCCATGTGGTATCTGTTGCTGCGCGAGTTCCGTCCCTCCTCCGCGCTGGAGATCGGAGTCTTTCGGGGACAGGTGATCTCCCTTTGGGCGCTGATCGCGCGTGAGATCGGCCTGCAGCTATCGGTTCGCTGCATCTCGCCCTTCAGTGCCGCCGGAGATCTCGTGAGCCAATATCCCAACCTGGACTATCTCGAGGACATGCGCGCGAACTTCCGCCACTTCGGCCTGACGCCGCCGCAGCATTGGCGGGGCTTCTCGACCGATCCCGGGGCGATCGAATTCCTCAAGCGCGAGCCGCTCGACTTAATCTACATCGACGGTGGACACGACTATGAAGTCGTGCGCAGCGACTACCGCAACAGCGTCGAGGCGTTGAAGCCAGGCGGCATCCTGGTCATGGATGACTCGAGCCTGGAGACGAATTTCACGCCCCCCAGCTTTTCGTTCGCGGGGCATCCGGGTCCGAGCCGGGTGGCTCGTGAGCTGGCCGACAAGGAACTACAGGCGCTGGGCGGAGTCGGCCACCAGAACGTGTATCGCAAGCCGCTGTAGGTTAGCTTCCGCGTTACCGACACGCGCCTGTCCGCGCGCGCGCGAGGCACCAGCACGTTGCCCCATACCTACCGCCGCGCGCAGCCGTTATCGGGCTGCGCGCGGCGGGTACTGGTTCATCACAACGAATGCACCGCCGCTACCGCGATCGCTACGTTGTAGAGGATCGAGGTCACAGCCTGCCAGTACGGCAGCGGAGGCATATGCTCGGCATCGAGCGGTACAACCACGGTATCGCCGGGCCTGATCTGGACATCCGAGCGGTCGAACCAGCGGCTTCCCTGATTCGCGATCACACTGCCGTTCGCCCGCACGACGTAGATGCTCTTACGATCCGCGCGGCGGGTCAGTCCGCCGCTCTGCGCTATGTAGTCGTCGCGGGACAGGCCGGGGTTGAACAGGTGCGAGGTGGTATTCTGGACCTCGCCGAGCACCATCACTTCTTGCTGCAATCTCGGGATGATCAGCTCGTCTCCATTGCGCAGGGCAACATCCGCGGCTGAACCCGCCTTGGCGTGAATCGCGGCGTTCACGTCGATAACGAGACGCCCCACGGCCTTCGCGCTACGCAATTGCGTGAAGAGCTGTTGGCCGACCGCGAGAGCGCCGGCACCGCCATTGCCGTTCGTGCTGGTCGCCGTTGATTGGACAGCGAGAATGGCCAGATCCTTCTGCATTCTGGCGGTCAGTGCGTCCAACTGATCCTGCTCACGGCGCTTGAGCTCGAGGCGAGTGAACACAGCGCCTTCCGTGAATGCATAGGCGGTCAGACCTCCAGCGCGGGCGATGACCGCGCTGAGAGTCTCGCCACGACGTATCGAGTAGTGCCCGGGGAACCTGACTTCTCCTCTGAGCGTGACGCTTTCCTGGCCGCGCCACTCGGAGACCTCCTTGACACTCAGATTGTCAAAGGGCTGCAGCGCAATGTTGGCCGTGGCGTCGCGCCGCTCGGCGGCGTTCAGATTGACGCTGATCAGATCGGTCTTGCGGGTTTCCCCGTCAATGACCTCGTACCGCGTCAGCTCGGCGCTGTTCGAGTACGCTGCGTCCGAGAGTCCGCCGGCCGCGCGAACCAGATCGGCCACCTTCATGCCGGTCTCAAGGGGATAGTCTCCCGGCACTTTCACACGTCCGTCGACGTGGACAACCAGGCTCGGGCTGGCCTGGTTCGCCTGAGCTCGCAGCTCATCCAGCAGAGGCTGAATCGTCCGGTCCCGCCCCGAGGCGAGATCGAACACCGTCAGCTGATCACGCGGCATGAGGACGACGTCCGCAGCAGAACCTGGCGCCCTGAGTGCCTCGGCGAGATCGGCTGACACGACGGACACCCGTCGATCGGGAGGCAACTCGCGCCTGATGAGGACGTAATGAATGTCGGCGTTGGGCTGGAGCTCATCGACCGAATGGATGACCTCAGAGAGGCGCAGTCCTTGGTGCCAAGCCACACTCCCGGGCGTGTATACGTATCCGCGAATGGAAACTCCGGAATCGATCACTTGTTTCAGGCGTGGGACCTGAAAGAGATCCCCGGTGCTCATCGACAACGATCTACCCGCTGCCGTCGCAGAGTCCACGGCCAACACGACGCGATGTTGATTATCGTCGATCCGAGTCACCGTCATGCGCGAGCGGTCGGCCTCAGGCTTCAGTCCGCCCGCCAGCCCAATGACGTCCGCGACCGTGGATTCATTGCGAATCTCATAGATTGCGGGCCTCCGCACCTGGCCATCCACCGATACCGTCGGCCCGACCGGTGGGATGAAGACGACGTCGCCCGGGAGAAGCTTGGTATCGTCGGTGGTATCACCCCGGATCAGCATGTCGTACAGATCCAGGTGACGCTCGACCTTGCCCTGACGCTTGAGCTGCACATCCCGCAGCGATCCAGCGCGCTTCACGCCGCCGGCGGCAAACAATGCAGAGGTAATGGTGCCCAAGCCGCTGATGGTGTAAGAGCCTGGCCGGTTTGCCTCACCCAGGACGAATACGCGTATCGAGCGCGTATCTCCCATCGACACGCTGGCACGCACGCCGATCATCTGGCGCGAAACACGTTCTTCAATGGTCGAACGGACGTTATTGAAGAGCTGTCCGCCCACCACGACCGGCCCCAGCTCCGGGAAACTGATACGCCCGTCGCGGCCGACCGGCAGCCGCAGGTTGCGAT
The DNA here is from genome assembly GCA_036499585.1 of Steroidobacteraceae bacterium. Taxonomy (GTDB): domain Bacteria; phylum Pseudomonadota; class Gammaproteobacteria; order Steroidobacterales; family Steroidobacteraceae; genus 13-2-20CM-66-19. The sequence goes on along the minus strand of DASYDM010000066.1, from coordinate 2,999 downwards.
TCTGGCTGCCGAAGAGCTGCACCTCCAGGATGTCGCCCGGCCCAATCACGTAGTCCGCGGGTACCGGGACATTCGTCACGGGGGCAAAAGTCGAGGGGGAGCGGCTGAACAGGTCGTAGCCGAAAGGTTTCAGCGCCTCGGGACCGCTTTTCTTCAGCGGCAGGCGAGTGAGCCGGATGTCCAGATTGATGAACGCCGAATCCGACTTGAGCCGCAAGGTCGCATCGTCGTCCGACAATCCCAGCAGCGGGATGGGCGGAAAGCCCGGCAGCGTGAGCGCCCCGTCGTGGGACAGCTGATAGGGATTGCGGGCGCGGATCAGCTTCATCATCCGGTCCAGCCGGTCCACCTCTTCCTCGGTGAGCTGTTCGGTGGGAACCGCCGGAGTCAGATCCGGAGTGAATCCAGGGGCCCCGGCCTGCGCCCCTTGCCCGGCACCGGGACGTGCTCCTTGTGCCGCAAGCGCGGCTGCCGCCGCAGCCTGCTGTTGAGGCGTCTGCGCCGCGGACGCCGCGCTCTGTTGCTGCATCGCGGCTATGGCCGCGGGCGAGATCCCCTGTGCAAGGTAGGCAGCCTGTAGGGTTTGCGACACCGGGCGAGGCGGCAGATGGAAATCGATCTCGATGATGACCGAGTCGTCGCCCTTGAGGGTGGGGAACCGCGCGTCCCGCTGCTCGTCCTCCTCCTCGTCCGTCGATCGGGTTCTATCACGGTCCTGCTGGTCGCGTTCGTCCTGCTGGTTCGTCGTGCGATTCTGGCGGTCGCGGCTGTTCGATGTACCGCTCGTGCCGCTCCCCAGCCCACCCAATCCGCCTGTGCCCTGCCCGCTCAAAGCGCCGGAAATGGCATCCATCTGGTCCGGCGAGAGATTCTTCAGGATGTCCAGCGTGTCGCTGGATTGACCCAGGACGGGGCCTGCGGTCACAAAGCTCAGGAGGGCGGAAATCAGGCAGGCGGCGACCGCGAGCGGGCGTTTCATCCGAAGCATTACGAACCTTTTGTAAGTGGACACTCGCGCCGGGCGCGAGCCCCCCGAAACCGCCGATTGTACTGGACTGGCCTCAGGACTTCAGCGTGGTCCGATGTGCCAGGAACCAATCGTAGGTGGAGCGGATGCCGGGCTCGAGCGCGATGGAAGGTGCCCAGCCCAGGGCATTGAGCCGCCGGGTGTCCAAGAGCTTGCGTGGCGTGCCGTCGGGCTTCGAGCGGTCGAAACGCAGTGTCCCCTGGAATCCCACAACGCTCGCGATGGTCCGAGCCAGTTCCTCGATCGTAACGTCGGAGCCCCACCCGACGTTGACCCACATTTCTTCTTCGTAGTTCTGCATCAGGAACAGGCAGGCATTCGCCAGGTCGTCGACGTGCAGAAACTCCCGCCGCGGCTTGCCGGTTCCCCAGATCTCGACATCGTCCGCGCCGCGCTCCTTCGCTTCGTGAAATTTGCGTAGCAGCGCAGGTAACACATGCGAGCTTGTCAGGCTGAAATTGTCGCCGGGACCGTACAGGTTGGTTGGCATGACCGAGATCGCGTTGAACCCGTACTGGCGCCGGTAGGCCTGGCACATCTTCAGGCCCGCGATCTTGGCGATCGCATACCACTCGTTCGTCGGCTCCAGGGGACCGGTGAGCAGGCACTCCTCGGGCATCGGCTGCGGGGCATGCTTGGGATAGATGCAGCTCGAGCCGAGGAACAGGAGCTTCTTCGTTCCGTGCCGGTACGCCGCATCGATGACATTCGACTGGACAGCGAGGTTCTCGCGCAGGAAGTCGGCCGGGTACGTGGAGTTGGCGAGAATGCCACCAACTTTGGCAGCCCCGAGGAAGACGAACTGCGGCCGTGCCTCGGCGAAGAAGGCGTCCACCGCAGCCTGGTTCGTGAGCTCGAGCTGACTGCGATCCCGCAGAATCAGGTTGTCGAAGCCGCCGGAACGCAAGCGCCGCGTGATCGCGGACCCCACCAGGCCGCGGTGGCCGGCGACGAAAATCGAGTCTTCCGGCCTCATTCGCGGCGCTTGTGTGTCTTGAATCCCTCGCGCGCCACCACGGCATCGCGACGCGCCAACTCCAAATCCTCCGTGATCATCTCCTGGACCAGCGCATCGAACGAGATCTCGGGCTTCCAGCCCAGACTCGCACGTGCCTTCGACGCATCACCCAGCAACGTCTCAACCTCCGTCGGACGGAAATACCGCTTGTCAACCCTGATGATGGGCTGGCCAGTGCGCGTGTCAACACCACACTCATCCACGCCCGTGCCCCGCCACTCGATGCGCCCCCCGAGCTTTTGCGCCGCCAGGGCGATGAAGTCACGTACGGAGTGCTGCTCCCCGGTGGCAATGACGAAATCGTCGGGCTCGGGCTGCTGCAGCATGAGCCATTGCGCACGCACGTAGTCGCGCGCATGGCCCCAATCCCGGCGTGAATCCAGATTGCCCAGATGAAGGGCTTCCTGCAGACCAACCTTGATGCGCGTCAGTGCTCGGGTGATCTTGCGCGACACGAAGGTTTCGCCGCGCAGCGGCGACTCGTGATTGAACAAGATACCGTTGCAGGCATAGAGGCCATAGGCTTCACGATAATTCACCGTGATCCAATAGGCGTACACCTTGGCCGCACCGTATGGCGAACGTGGATAGAAAGGCGTGGTTTCTCGCTGAGGGATTTCTTGGACCTTTCCGAACATCTCGGATGTGGACGCTTGATAGAAGCGGGTCTTATTCACTAAACCGAGGATACGGATAGCTTCCAATAGTCGAAGGGTGCCGACGGCGTCGGAGTTCGCCGTATATTCAGCCGTCTCGAAGGACACGGCCACGTGGCTTTGCGCGGCTAAATTGTAGATCTCATCCGGCTGCACCTCTTGTATGATCCGAATCAGATTCGTCGAATCCGTCAAATCGCCGTAGTGCAGTTTGAGGCGAATGTCTCGTTCGTGCGGATCCTGGTACAGGTGATCAATTCTATCGGTGTTGAAGGACGAGGCTCGCCGTTTGACACCA
>DASYDM010000065.1:0-4166 GCA_036499585.1 Steroidobacteraceae bacterium | reverse complement strand
TGACGGAGATTGGTCGAAACCCGATTCCCTACAACAGCCCCCAGGGCCTTGCGGGCTTCTAGGCGTCCACCGACGGAGCGCGATTGACCAGGCAAGATCTAGCTACTCCCAGATGTCGCGGATGGTAAGACGGCAGCCCCTTGCACCACGATCCCTCCTCGCGACGGAATTTTTCCCCGCGCGCGAAAGGCTTACGTTCGATGTGCCGGGCGGGGCTCGCCGAATGCGTGCATTGTTGCAGTGAGACAGGAGACGCACATGATCGTCACACGTGGGTTCACCGGTAAGCGCCGCACCGACGGCGTGGCCAAAGAGCGTGTTCCACCGGGGCAGTTCGTGACGCCTGAGTTTCCGGTGCTGACCGCCGGCCCGACGCCGCGCACGCCGCTCGACAGCTGGACACTGACGCTTCAACATGGCGGGCATTTGCTCGCGAAGTGGACGTGGGCGGAGTTCGAGGCCCTGCCACAGACGGAAATCACGACCGATATCCACTGTGTCACGAAATGGAGCAAGCTCGACACGCGCTGGCGCGGCGTGACGTTCGGCGACCTCGTCAAGGCGGCGGGACTTGCCGAGGCGCCTGCCCCCTTTGTGATGGCGCATTGCGACGGCGGCTATACGACCAATGTGCCCGTGACCGATCTGATGGGCGGCAAGGCGATGGTGGCCACGCACTTCGACGGGCTTCCCCTGTTGCCGTCGCACGGTGGGCCGGCGCGGCTGCTGGTGCCGCATCTCTATTTCTGGAAGAGCGCGAAGTGGGTGCGTCGCATCGCGTTTCGGGAAACCGACGCACCCGGCTTTTGGGAGTCGCTTGGCTACCACATCTACGGCGACCCATGGCGCGAACAGCGTTACGAGGGCGATCCGTGAGCACCGAGGCTTCGCCAGGATTGCCGTGGTTGCGGGCGACGGTGGCGGCGATCCGATCGGAAACGCCCTTTGTCAAGACCATCGCCTTCGATGTGCCGCACTGGCGCGGCCACCTGGCGGGTCAGCACGTGGACATTCGATTGACGGCCGAAGACGGCTACCAGGCGCAACGGAGCTATTCGATCGCCTCGCCGCAAGGATCGGACCCGCGGATCGAGCTCACGGTCGAGAATGTGGAGGAGGGCGAGGTGTCCCCGTTTCTCTTGAACGTGCTCGCTCTAGGCGACGCCATTGAGCTACGCGGGCCGATCGGCGGCTACTTCACCTGGAGGCCGGCCCGGGCCGGCCTCCTGATGCTGATCGCCGGCGGTTCGGGGGTTGTGCCACTGATGGCGATGTTACGGACGCGCGCTGCGGCCGCCGATGACACCCCGGTGCGCCTTCTTTGTTCGTCGCGCACGAAATCGGACATCGTTTATCGCGGCGAGCTAGACCGCCAGTCCAGCGCGGGCAACGGTGTGGCGATCGTCCACACGTTGACCCGGGGGCAGCCGGCAGGTTGGGCCGGCGAGCGCGGGCGCATCGACCAGACGATGTTGAACAAGCACTGTTGGCCGGCAGAGGAAAAGCCGTGCATCTTCGTGTGCGGCCCGACGCCTTTCGTCGAGGCCGTCGCCAACGCGCTCGTCGCCCTCGATCACGTGCCGGAGCGCATCAAGACCGAGCGCTTCGGTCCCTCAGGAGGTCTCACATGAGCGACCACGACATCGTGCCACTGGACGGTAACGCGGCGGCCGGCCGCCTGATGGATGTCTTCGCCGTCGACATGACCGGCGCGACCGTGATGTGCGAGGGTTGCGGTCGCGAGAGCGCGCTGGCGACGCTTGCACTCTATGGCGGCGCGGTCGGCCTGGTGCTGCGCTGTCCTCGTTGTGATGCGGTGAATCTGCGAGTGTCGAACACCGGACGTTCGATCCGCATCGATTTGCGTGGCGCGAGTCGTATCTCGATCCACCTGACGCCTTGAGCTCGAGAGAACGCAACCGGGGTTGGCTGGCGAGGTAGGCAGTCTCCTGTGGAAACGGGACACGCGACCAGGATATATGACGCGAAAGAGCCGCGCCCCGGTCCCGCATGCCGCGGCTCCTTCATGCGACCGCGAACGGTTACGACAACTCGGCCAGAGTGCCGACCACCAAGCCGGCGAAAAGGGTAACCACCGCCAGCTTGCGCAACTCGGCAAGCGCCGTGATCAGGTTCTTCGTGAAATTGTCGCCGTCGCTCGGGCTGAGGAGAAGGTTCGCATCCGCATGACCATCAGGACTGATTTAATTGGCGTGGACATCCGCGAGGTGTTTCAGGCGGAGATGCAGCGGGCGGTGCCATGGGGGCGACTGGAGGCTCTGATCGCGCCGCACTACCCGGAGGCCGGTGGCGGTCGTCGGCCATATCCATTGGCGACGATGCTGCGGATCCATTGCCTGCAGCAGTGGTACCGGGTGGGCGACCCTGCAATGGAGGAGGAACTCTATGAGATCGCGTCGATGCGGCAGTTCGCAGGGTTGTCGCTGGCGCGTGGTACGGTGCCGGACGAGACGACGATCCTGAACTTCGGTCATTTTCTGGAACAGCACTGTCTGTCGCGGGAGGTCTTCGACACGGTGAAGGCGCACATTCAAGCGGCTGGGCTACTGCTGCGACAGGGTGCGATCGTCGATGAGACGATCATCTCGGCGCCGAGTTCGACCAAGAACAGCACGGGCGAGCGCGACCCGGAGATGCACCAAACCAAGAAGGCTAATCAGTGGTGGTGCGCCGGCAGCTGCTCGTCACAGGATAGCTGCGCCTGAAGAGCTTCGGGATGGCGATAATCTGGCCGCATCACTCGGCAAGCCGCAGGGCGGCCTTCTTCAGATCTCCCCTCACTCGGGCGTAGAGCGACACGTCGATGCTGACGCGTCGAACGCCAGCCCCCTCTAGACTAAGTCCTGCTCGTCATCGCGCCAACGAGGACGTTGACCCGGCTTATGCGTCACTGTCTTCACGATCGCTCTAACCGGGCCCCTGTCAGGGGGCATAGCCAACCGACTCTCCGCGTTATCGACGGGGCACTCATTGATTGGCCATCAGCAGGTGGAGTCCGGGCCTGGCCTATCGCGTAATTTCGCTGCGCTCCGGAAGCTGGTCGCTATTCGGCGCAAAGCGGACCGTGGTGAGCCCTCCGCCCAGCCGATTTGGGTTCACGGCCTAAACGCTCGCTTGATTGGATTCGCGTAGAACATGGGATATGTCAGTCGCGGCAGTTTCGTGCGCGCCTTCAGGAACGCCTATGGCAGGAATCCAGGCGGCGATCAGCCGTCATCCAACATCCGGATCCGACTCTCGTGCCGGACACGACGGAGAGCACCGCGCGAGTGCACGATATTCTGCTGGATCGTTGCCAAAGACATGCCGGAAGGTACGGGAGAAACTGCTGCGGCTCGCATACCCGACGGCGTGCGCAATCTGTTCGATCGAGAGGACATTTGCGGTCAGTAGATTGCTGGCCCGGTGCATGCGCAATTGGCGCAGTGCTGCCATCGGCGAGCATCCGACGGCCTCGACGAAACGAGCCATGAATGCCGATCTACTTAGGCCAGCGGTTTCGGATAACGTCGTCACGGAATGCTGTGCGCCGGGATTGGCCGCCATCCGAGCGAAAGCACGCGTGATTTGAGGATCGCTTAGGATCGAGAACTGTTTCAGCCGCAAGTCTTCGGAAGTCAAAGATCGGCGAACGAGCGCTATCAGAACCTGCTTCAGCAGCGCCGTCGTCATCGCCTGCATTCCGACCTGCTGATCGACAAGTTCCGCCAGAGCAGCCCTGAGCCCGTAGTCGAGCTGATCGTTCGCATCGAATCGCTCAACGATCGGCGACGCCAATGTGGCGAAGAGATCCATAGACGAGCCATAAGACGCCCGGAAGCAGCCGCATATCATGATCAATGCCGGGTCGCTGCCGCCGGCGCTGATTCTCTTCGCTGACCCGGAGTCGTCGCCCGATCTCCATCGCGCTTCCAGCACTCCAGTCCGGGACGCCGCTCCTTGGCCGGTTGCGGCATCGATCCGAAAGGGCTGCCTTGGGGGCGTGACTACCAACGTATGGGGGGTGAGGGGGATCGCCGGCCCGGTTCCCATGCACATTTGGCCGCTTCCGCCGAGGTTGTAGTGAATTCCTGCCGTCTCCGATGCGGGAAATGACAGCCGCCAGTTTCGACTGATCAGGCACTCGCTCAAGGTGATCACGTCGA
>DASYDM010000064.1:0-220666 GCA_036499585.1 Steroidobacteraceae bacterium | reverse complement strand
TCCTGGAGGATGACGCGCGCGGGCGTGAACGCGATTTCGTGGGAAGGCGTCGCCGCAGGATCCCAGTTCAGGAGCGCTTCGATGTCGGCGCGGGTGACGTTCACGCCATCCTCGAACCGCAGCAGGTTCTCCAGGAGAATCTTCAACGAATAGGGCAGGCGGGCGACCTTTTCCTGCGGGAGTGCGGCCAGGCTCCAGAACTCATAGGAGCGGGTACCGACCTGGAGCGTCGAGCGCGCGTTGAAGCTATTCGTCATGCAATCCTCCGCGATGGGCTTATCGCGTCAATTTTACCAACTATTGGCGTGGTCGTTTCGATGACCGCGCCGCCCAGGCAGCGAGTCTCTTCGTAAACGACCACGAACTGTCCCGGAGTCACCGCCCTCTGAGGCTCATCGAAGACGACGTGCGCGGTGCCGTCGGCGCGGGGCTCGAGCGTCGCCGCTTGATCCGACTGCCTGTACCGCACCTTGACCGTGCAACGAAATGGCTCGCGCTGGCTTTCAAGCAGCCAGTGCATGGGGCCGGTGACGAGAGCGGTGCTCGAGAGCAGCGGATGATCGTGGCCCTGAACCACGACCAGAACGTTTCGGGTCGCCTCTTTCGTGGCTACATACCAGGGCTGCTCTCCCCGGCCCTTCTGTCCCCCGATGTGCAGGCCCTCGCGCTGACCGAGCGTGTAGAAGGCCAGACCGCGATGGGTTCCGATGCGCTCGCCTTCGGCGGTCTCGATCGCGCCCGGCTGGTCGTGCAGAAACTTCCCGAGGAACTCTCTGAAGGGGCGTTCGCCGATGAAGCAGATGCCCGTGCTGTCCGGCTTGTCAAAGACGGGCAAGCCAGCGCGGCGGGCACGCTCGCGCACCTCGCTCTTTTCGATCTCTCCCAGCGGCATGAGGCTGCGCGCCAGAAATGCGCGATCGACCGCGTGCAGGAAATAGCTCTGATCCTTGCTACCGTCGCGCGCCTTGTGAAGCTCGATTCCAGTAGGACCGTCGACTAGACGCGCGTAGTGCCCGGTGGCGAAGCGGGTGCCGCCGAGCCTTGTCACGTAATCCAGCGCCACGCCGAATTTGATCTCGCGGTTGCACAGCACGTCCGGGTTTGGTGTGCGTCCGGCCTCGTGTTCGCGCAGGAAGTACTGAAACACCCGATCCCGATATTCCGCTGCGAAGCTCACTCGGTGCAGGGGAATGCCGAGTTCGCTGGCGACTGCCCGCGCATCCTGGAAGTCCTGTGCCGCCGTGCAGTAGCTGTCGTCATCGTCGTCCCAGTTGCTCATGAACAGCGCATGGGTGTCGAAGCCCTGCTCCTTCAGGAGAAGAGCCGCGACGGCGGAGTCGACGCCGCCGGAAAGGCCGACAATGACGCGCTGGGAAGGCATGGCGCAATTGTAAGGCGGGAGAGGTGGGGGTGCTGTGTGCGGTTCCGCCACGACGGCGTGGGGGGCTGGCCCGTAGCCTGGCGAGGGGCCGCCCCTTCGCGGGGTACTGGGCCGCCCGTGCCGCCGCGGGCGGGGCTAGAGCGTAGTCGCCGCCACCGTGGGCGCCGTATCCAGGTTCAGTTCGGCAACCGAGGCTAGCGGGCGTCGCTCACCTCGCAAGTAGTCCTCAATGCACCGCATGACCAGGGGACTGCGGAGCTGCGGCCCTCGCTGCACCAGCTCCGAGATGGAGAACCAGTGTGCCGCGACAATGCCGCGGTCAAGCGGTTGTGCCGCGTCGTGATCGGCCACGGTGCCGGTGAAGGCGAAGCGCATGAAGGAGCGACCGCTTGGTGCCTTCCATAAATATATGCCAATCAAATAGTTAGGAGTAAAACTCCAAGCAGTTTCTTCGCGGACTTCGCGAACGACGGCCTCGACCAGCGTCTCGCCTCGCTCGACGTGGCCGGCGGGCTGGTTGAAGACGAGCTTGCGGTTGATGCGTTCCTCGACAACGAGGAAGCGGCCGTCCGCCTCGGCAACGACGGCGGCGACGGTGATATCGGGGGATGAGGGCATGGGCCCCGCATTATAGCGGGCGGAGCCTCAGCCGTTGCGGCGAGGTGTGCGAGCGACGCGCAGGTTGTGGTGCTCGGCGGCGCTCGCGTTCCACACGGTGTCAAACTCCTGCAGGTAGAGCTTCGCTACCGGCGGGTTATTCGCGTCAGCGATGCCATCCCACGTGTCCGCACGCATGCGATACACGATCGCCCGATCGTCAGCGATCAAATAGGCCGAAGCCCTTTGTGGGGCATGCGCTGCGACATAGCGGATATCGATGCAGCTCGAGAGTCGCCGGCCCATGGCAACGAAGCGGTTGACGTCCCGCGTCACGCGAGTGGGTTCGGCCAGCAGCACGCGAACCTTCGCGAAGCTGCGGGTCAGCACGAAGTGCTTGATGACTTCCAGAAACTGGGTTTGATCGTACAGCTGCGGCTCGAGGTCCGGCGTGTAGATCGAAATAAGGCGTTGGGCGCTGCCGGAGATCTCGTGTACGGCGGCACGCACCTCGGCCAGAGTAGACAGAACGGTAAGGCTCTCCGATGCCTGCCGCGGGGACGTCGTTGTTCCCACGGATTCAGGCGAATAGCGCGCATTGGCGAGCTGCGCTAGAGCATTGACTGTATCGGTTTCCCCGGTCCTATCCACGAGCGGCACTGCCGTCTTAACCTGCTGTTGATACGCAGGCCGTGGGATCTTAGTGAGGGGGCGTTGCGACCCGTTGTCGAGCCGGTCACGTTTTGCGCCGGAGTGCAGCGCGGAATGCTTCGAAATCGCGGCCTGGTTCGCACTTTGCGGCCGGAGCCGATGTCCGGACTGACGGCGCCGGGCGACAAACCCCGCGCCGCAGTGTGGTCAGGCCTCGCGCGCCAAACGGGCCGCAATTCCCGTGTATTCATCCGGTGTCAGTGCCTTCAGGCGCGTCTTCTCCGACGCGGGCAGCGGCAAGGTCTCGATGAAGGCCGCCATGGACTGCGCATCGATCGAACGGCCGCGCGTGAATTCCTTCAACAACTCGTAGCCATTGGGGACGCCGGCCGCGCGCAACACGGTCTGCACCGCCTCGCCCAAAACCTCCCAGGCATTGTCGATATCGGCGGCAATGCGCGCCGGATCCGCCGCCACCTTCTCGAGCCCGCGACCGAGAGAGCGCCAGGCGATGAGGGTGTGTCCGAGTGCAACACCGATATTGCGCAGCACCGTCGAGTCAGTCAGATCGCGTTGCCATCGCGACACGGGTAACTTGTCCGAGAAGTGGCGTAGCAGTGCGTTGGCAACACCGAGGTTGCCTTCCGCATTCTCGAAGTCGATCGGATTGACCTTGTGAGGCATGGTGGAGGAGCCGACTTCGGCGGCTACAGCTCGCTGCCGCAGATAACCCAACGAGATGTAACCCCAGAAGTCGCGGCACAAGTCGACGAGAATGACGTTGGTAGCGGCCAAAGCATCGCAATACTCGGCGATCCAGTCGTGGGGCTCGATCTGGGTCGTGTGGGAGTTGTATTCGACGCCCAGGGATTCGATGAACGAACGGCTGACATCCGGCCAGTTCAGCCCCGGGAGCGCTGCGAGATGGGCGTTGAAGTTGCCGACAGCGCCATTCCACTTGCCCAGGATCTCGACCGACGTCCAGCGCTTCTGCGCGCGTGCCAGTCGCGCTACGAAGTTGGCGACCTCCTTGCCCAGGGTGGTCGGGCTGGCCGGCTGGCCGTGCGTGCGGGCGAGCATCGCCGTGTCGGCATATCGATGGGCCAGCTCACGTAAGCCCGAGATCCGCCCCTCGAGCGTCTGCAGCAACACGTCCCGCGCGCCGTTCAGCATCTTCGCGTAGCTGAGATTGTTGATGTCCTCGGATGTGCAGCCGAAGTGCACCAGTTCCAGGGACGCCTCCGAGGCACCGGCTTTCGAGAGTTGGTCCCGAACGTAGTACTCGACGGCTTTGACGTCGTGGTTGATCTTGTCTTCGATGGTCTTCACCGCGCTGGCGGCGTCCGCAGGAGGCTCTTTTGCAAGCTCCGCTGCGCGCTGGCGAACGGCCGGCGGAAGTGATGCGCCGGCTAGTTGCGCAGCCGCAGCAGACAGATGCAGCAGCCATTGCGCTTCGATACGGATGCGCTCCCGGATAAGCCCTGCCTCCGACAGCAGCGACCGCAGTGGCTCCGTGGCGGAGCGATAGCGGCCGTCGACGGGGGATAGGGCATCGATGGGAGAAAGCGGGTCGCGGGAACTGGCGGCCATGCGTAAGAGGGGCCTCAAAGTGCTACGATTTGCGGGTAGCGGTGATGGTCAAAATCAGTGTGGGCTTTTTATCCCTCACTGGCGCAGCCGCAATGATAACGCATATGGCCGGGTCCCCGGCGGAGAGCCTCGGATGACGAACTATCGGATCGAGCATGACAGCATGGGCGAGCTTCAGGTGCCCGCGGATGCTCACTGGGGCGCGCAGACCCATCGCGCCGTGCAGAACTTCCCCATCAGCGGCTATCGGATGCCGCGCGCTTTCATCGGAGCCCTGGGACTGGTCAAACAGGCGGCGGCGCGCGCCAATACCCGCCTGGGACTGCTCGACGGCGAGGTGTCGCGAGCGATCCAGGCGACGGCGGCCGAAGTCGCCGCCGGCAATCACGATGCGCATTTCCCGATCGACGTCTTCCAGACCGGTTCGGGTACCAGCACGAACATGAACGCGAACGAGGTCATTGCCTCGCTCGCTTCGAAGAAGCTCGGCAAGGCCGTTCACCCGAACGATCACGTCAACATGGGACAGAGCAGCAACGACGTGATCCCGACGACGATTCACGTCAGTGCCGCACTGTCCGTCCGGCGCGAGTTGATTCCCGCCCTCGGGCATCTCCGCGACACGCTGCGCGCGAAAGAGAAGGAGGTCGGCTCGACCGTCAAGACGGGCCGCACGCACCTGATGGATGCCATGCCGGTGACGATCGGGCAGGAGTTGTCGGGCTGGCGAACCCAGGTCGAGCACGGCATCGAGCGGCTCACGGGCGTCGAGCCCAGACTGCACGCGCTGGCGCAGGGCGGTACGGCCGTCGGCACCGGTATCAACGCCCACCCCGACTTTGGTGCGGCCTTCTGTGAGGAGCTCAGCGCGTTGGCCGATGTTCCGTTCATGCCGGGCCACAACTATTTCGAGGGCCTGTCGGCGCAGGACACGGCGGTGGAGCTTTCGGGGCAGCTGAAAGTCGTGGCCGTCAGCTTGATGAAGATCGCGAACGACCTGCGTTGGATGAATAGCGGCCCGCTCGCTGGCTTGGGCGAGATTGCGCTGCCGGCGTTGCAGCCGGGCAGCAGCATCATGCCGGGTAAGGTGAATCCGGTGATTCCGGAGGCGACGGCGATGGTCGCCGCCCAGGTGATCGGACACGACGCGACGATCACTGTCGCCGGGCAGTCGGGCAACTTCCAGTTGAATGTGATGTTGCCGGTCATTGCCTACAACCTGCTCGAAAGCATCCGGCTGCTCGCAAACGTATCGCGGCTGTTGGCCGACAAGGCTATTGCCGGGTTCAAGGTCAACGCGGCGCGGATCGCCGAGCCGCTGGATCGCAACCCGATCCTCGTGACCGCGCTCAATTCGGTCATCGGGTACGAGAAGGGGGCGGCGATCGCGAAAAAGGCCTATGCCGAGGGCAAGCCGATCATCGAGGTCGCTCAGAAGATGACCGATCTGCCTCGGGATCAACTCGCCAAGCTGCTCGACCCCGCGGCGCTGACGCAGGGCGGCATCAAGGGCGGAACCAGCGGCGGCGGCTGAGGCGCCGGGGCCCGGCACGATGGCGGACGACAGCGTGGTGGATTGGCGCGTTCGCGTCCGCGAGCGACTTGCCGGCTCGCGTCCCCAGCATTCGCGAGAGGGCTGGCTGGTCCCCGGGCTGACGGCTGCCGAGAGCCATCACTACCTGAAGTACTTCCCCCTCGACCCCATCCCTGCGGCTGTTCTGGTGCCGCTGGTCGAGCGTGAACCCGAGCCGACGGTGCTGCTGACTCAGCGCGCGAGCCAGCTCAAGAATCACGCTGGCCAGATCAGCTTTCCGGGTGGGCGTGTGGAACCGACCGACGAGAGCGAAGCGGCCGCTGCCTTGCGGGAGGCGCGCGAGGAGATCGGGCTGGACGCGGGCTTTGTGTCCGTTGTCGGGTACCTACCCGATCACGTGGTCATCAGCGGGTTTCGGGTGACGCCGGTGGTGGCGTTCGTTCGGACCGGATTTTTGCTCAAGCTCGATGCGGAGGAGGTGCAGGACACCTTCGAAGTGCCCTTGAGCTTTGTTTTCAACCCTGCCAATCACCGCGTACGCCGTCGCCGTTTTGGCGCAGGAGACGCGGAGGTCGAGCTGTGTGACATCCCATACGGTGATCGCAACATTTGGGGAGCCACAGCCGGGATGCTCGTGACGCTGTACCGCCTATGCTCATGGGAAAAGAAAGAATGACGGAAGCCGAACTCGCACTCACGCGCCTGCTGGACCTCATGGCAACCCTGCGTGATCCGGTGCGCGGATGCCCGTGGGATCTCGAGCAGACGTTCGAGACGATCGCGCCCTACACGATCGAGGAAGCGTACGAGGTTGCTGATGCCATCGAGCGGGGAAACCCCACGAAAATATGCGATGAACTGGGCGACCTGCTGTTCCAGGTGACTTTCCACGCCCGAATGGCGGAAGAGCGAGGCTGGTTCGATTTCGCGGCGGTTGCTCGCGCGATCCACGACAAGCTGGTGCGTCGTCATCCCCATGTCTTTCCCCCACCGCCGGATGCCAGCGCAACGGCGGTGGGTCTCGCTAACGCAAAGGGCATCACGACCGCGGAATTCCTGCGGACGTGGGAACAGATGAAGGCCGAGGAACGGGCTGCCGCGGCTGCGGCTGGGTCCGATACCGGGGCCGGAACTCTCGACGACGTACCGCGCGCACTTCCGGCGCTTCTGCGGGCTGCGAAATTGGGGAAGCGTGCCTCGCGAGTAGGGTTTGACTGGCCCGACGTGAAGGGCGTCCGCGAGAAGGTGCTCGAGGAGATCAGGGAGGTGGACGAAGCGGGGCAGGACGCCGCCCGGGTAACCGAGGAGATCGGGGACCTGCTGTTCGCCGTCGTGAACTGGAGCCGGCATCTGAAGGTGGATCCGGAGGATGCCCTGCGGGCGGCCAATTCGAAGTTCGAACAGCGGTTTCGGGGCATGGAAGCGGTCGCCGCGGCGCAGGGCCAGGATCTGCAGAAGCTGTCGGCCGAGGAATGGGAAGCCCTGTGGCAGCAGGCCAAGTCGGCCGAACTCTGAAGAGGCTGCCGCGCAAGGCCATTCAGTCATCATTCATGGCTCTTTGTTTATCGTTATTCCCAAGTCGAATATCTACGGCTACTGACCCACGCTCGGAGCACCCGGCGGGTCATGGGATGCGGGCAGAGTGTTTTGGCCAGAATTGGCGCTCTGCCCGCGTCAAATTTCACGGAATATTCATGCAAGGCAGGATCTACAGCCGGTTTCGGTTCGCACTGTTGGCGCTGGTGGCCACCGGGGCGGCCTTTTCGGCTTTGCCAAGCGGTGCGGCAGGTCAGACGACAGCCGTGCAAGCGGCAGGGCCTTCGCACGCGGCAGGCCCGATCGTGGTGGCCGATGCACGGGTCTCGATCGACCAGGCCGTGAAGATGGCCGAGCAGAAATACAAAGCCCGCGTCGTGCGAGCAGAGTCGCAGGACGAGGGTGGCAAGAAGGTTTACGTGTTGCGTATGTTGAACGAAGCCGGGCATGTGTGGACCGTAAAAGTCGACGCTGCCACGGGCACAATGATCTAATCGTCTCTCAAATCTGAGCGACACACCGGCATCTGAGGGGTTAGTCGTGCGAGTGTTGGTTGTCGAGGACGAGGCTGCGTTGCGCGAAACGCTGAAGACGCGCCTGACGGATGCCGGGTTTACCGTCGATGCGGCCGCGGACGGCGAAGAAGCGCTGTTCGCCGGTCTCGAATACCCACTGGATGTTGCGGTCATCGACCTGGGGCTGCCCAAGCTCACCGGGCTCGAGGTCATCCGCCGCCTGCGCGCGAGGGGTAAGAGTTACCCGATCCTGATTCTGACGGCGCGCGACAACTGGCAGGACAAGGTCGAGGGGCTGCAGGCCGGTGCCGATGACTATGTGGCCAAGCCCTTTCACTTCGAGGAGGTCTTGGCCCGGTTGCAGGCGCTTTTGCGGCGCGCTGGGGGCTGGGCGAGCCCCGAACTGGTGTGCGGTCCGGTCACTCTCGATACCCGCGCTCAGACCGTGAAGGTCAACGGTGGACCGATCGAACTGACCACGTTCGAATACCGGATCCTCGAGCATCTCATGCTGCGAGCCGGCGAAGTGATCTCCAAGACGGAGCTGACCGAGCGGCTCTACGATGAGGATTTCGAGCGCGACAGCAACGTGATCGAGGTTCTGATCGGCCGGCTACGCCGTAAGCTCGATCCTCAGGACCAATTGAAACCCATCGAGACGCTGCGCGGCCGGGGATACCGGTTTGCGTTGTCCCGCGATCCGGTTCCCTAGTAGATAATCCCGGCTGTGCACTCCCTCAGCCGCCGATTACTTTTCTCGGTCTCCGTCCCGGTCATCTTCTTCTTCGGCGCGATGATGGTCGTGCTGGACCGGGGATTCCAGGACCTGTCCGACCGTTCCCTGCAACGCCAGCTCGATGGCCAGATGGTGGCGCTGATAGCGGACGCGGAGCCGCAGCCGGACGGCCAGTACTCGCCCGACGAGAAGGATCTCGATGCCGTCCTCAAGACCCCGCGCTCCGGCCTCTATGCCCAGATTCGTTCGCCGCGGGCACAGCGGGTCTGGCAATCGCCTTCGACCACCGGCGTGAGGATCGATTTTGGACCGCCGCTCAAGGAGGGAGCGAAGACCTTCTACACGACGACGCTTCGAGACGGCCAGGAGGTTGCGATCGAGAGCCGCGGTATCCAGTTTTCGGACGACCCGGCGACCGGACAGACACTCACCTTCAGCGTCGCCTCCAGCCTCGGCCCTTACCAGGAGCAGCTGTGGCGATTCCGCTCCCAACTCGTCGCGTGGTTCGGCGGACTGATGCTCGTTCTGTTGGGGACGCTGGCGATGCTGCTGCGCTGGAACCTTCGCCCCGTGCGACAGATGGAGCGTGAGATCCACGAAGTGGAGGAAGGGCGCAGCGACATGCTGAGCACAGGGTATCCACGCGAGTTGAGTGGGGTGGCGGACAATCTGAACGCGCTACTCATCGGTGAACGCAAGCGTGTCGCTCGCTATCGCGACACGTTGGGAAATCTCGCGCACAGCCTGAAAACACCGCTTGCCGTGATGAGATCGGCGCTGTCGAGCGAACAAACGGCACAAAGTGCCTCGCTCGGCACCGAGCTCGATCGGATCGGCGGCATCATCGAGCATCAGCTCAAGCGTGCCGCGGCCTCAGGTGGCGCGCTGCTCGGTCAGGCACCAGTGGATGTAGGGGCGATCGCCAGCGAGCTGCGGGCCACGCTACTGAAGGTGTACGGCCGCAAGGACCTGTCCATCGAGCTTGCCGTCGGTCAGAGTTCGCAATTCGTCGGCGATCGGGGCGACCTGGTCGAGCTGCTCGGCAACCTGCTCGACAACGCCTGCAAGTGGTGCAAGAGCGTCGTACGGCTGACTGTCGAGAACGACGTTTACGCCGCATCGCGTTGGCGGTTGAAGATGACGATCGAGGACGACGGGCCGGGGATCTCGGAAGAAGACCGCAAGCGCATCGGGCAGCGCGGAATCCGCACCGACGAGAGTGTGCCCGGGCATGGAATCGGGCTCTCGATGGTCACGGAGACCGCCGAGATGTATGGCGGATCGTTGAAGATCGAAGCGTCGGCGTTGGGCGGCGCGCGGTTCGTCGTGCGCCTCCCGGGGCGCTAGGCGCGTCGGCAAACAGCGTGGCTTTTGCCGCCTGAACTACGGCACTTTGAACTCGATCCCCTGGGCGAGCGGCAGCTCGCGACTCCAGTTGATCGTGTTGGTCTGCCTGCGCATGTAGGCCTTCCAGGCATCCGACCCCGACTCCCGTCCCCCGCCGGTGTCCTTCTCCCCGCCGAAAGCGCCCCCGATTTCGGCCCCCGAGGTGCCGAGGTTCACGTTGGCGATGCCGCAGTCACTGCCTATGCTCGACAGGAACATTTCGGCGCTTTCCAGGCGGTCGGTGAAGACCGCCGAGGAAAGACCGTGCGCGGAGGCGTTCTGCTGCGCTATCGCATCCTCCAGAGAGTCGACCGGAATGACATACAGAATCGGTGCGAACGTTTCGGTCTGCACCAGCGGCCATTCGTTGCGGGCGCGCACGATCGCGGGCTCGACGAAGTTCCCGCCGTTCCGGGAGATCACATTCCCGCCGTAGAGGAGTTCACCGCCGGCGGCCCGAGCCGCGGCGATCGCCGCCGTATACCGCTCCACAGCAGTGGGATCGATCAACGGACCCATCAACGTCGCCGGATCGATCGGGTCGCCGATCTTCACCTGACCGTAGGCGTGAACGAGACGTTGCTCGAGCTCTTCCTGCCGGGCGGTATGGACGAATACCCGTCGGGTGGTGGTGCAACGTTGTCCTGCGGTGCCGACCGCGCCGAAGACGATGGCCGGAACCGCCAGATCCAGATTGGCCGTCTCGTCAACGATGACGGCGTTGTTGCCACCGAGCTCGAGGAGGCTCTTGCCCATGCGTGCGGCAACTCGCTCGCCGACCTTGCGGCCGACTGCCGTTGAGCCGGTGAAAGACACCAACGCGACCCGTGGATCATCCACGAAGCGGCTGGCGAGCTCGGTGCCTCCGTCGACGAAGACCTGAAACACCGCGGGCATCCCGCGCGGGGACAGGATCTGGTTGCAGAGGTTCTGCACGGCCAACGCCGTGAGAGGAGTTTTCGGGGAGGGCTTCCAGACACTGACGTTGCCGCAGATGGCGGCCAGGAAGGCGTTCCAGGACCAGACGGCGACCGGGAAGTTGAAGGCCGAAATGATCCCGACGACGCCGAGCGGGTGCCACTGCTCGTACATGCGGTGTTGTGGGCGCTCGGAGTGCATCGACACGCCGTAGAGCATCCGCGACTGGCCGACCGCAAAGTCGGCGATGTCGATCATCTCCTGAACCTCTCCCAGCCCCTCGGCGAGGATCTTGCCGTTCTCGAGGCAGACCAGGGTCCCAAGCTCGGTCTTGTGTTTCCGCAGTTCCTCGCCGATGAGACGGACCGCCTCTCCGCGCTTGGGGGCAGGGACCTGGCGCCAGTCCGCTGCCGTTTCGACCGCCGATTTCATGACGGCCTCGTAGTCGGCGGCATTCGCCGGTCGCACTTGAGCGAGCAGCGTGCCGTTGGCGGGGTTGCGGACATTCAGCAGTGCCCCGTCCGTGGAGGCCGACCAGCCATTGGAGCCGGACCACGCCCCCGGATTGAGCGGCTTCAGGCCCAGGCGGGCCAACACGGTGTTGAGGTCCAGAGGAGTGGTCACGGTAGTGTCCCTCCGGCGGCGATCGCTGCGCTAACGTGTTGGGCGGTTGTCATCGTTGCGCTGCCTTCTGTTGGCGTCTCTGGTGTCCTGTCTTGCCCGAGACGACCACCTCGCCCGAGATGTCCTTGGTGCCACCGGGTGCATAGAAGCGACCGAACCGGTTGGCCAGGATGCGTGTAAGCCGGAATTGCTCCTGGGCGACAAAGCCGTGGTATTGCTCAGGGTTTTCCAACACCAGGTCTACCACGGAGGTGATTCCCGAGGCTGTGGTCACCTGAATCGCCGACCAGAGCCGGCCCGCGATGAGTTGTGGGTACACCTTGTTGACGTAGTTCTCTTCGCGCAGCTCGCCGTCCTGGGTGCCTGTGACGGCGGCGTAGACGATCACGACGTCCTGCAGAGTCTGCGGCACCGCGTTTTCGAGAATCCGCTTCAGCGTCCCGCGATCGTGGTTGAGCTTCAGGTCGTTCATGAGCAGGCGCATCTGCTCGCAGTGACCGGGATAGCGGATCGTCTTGTAGTTCATCGATTCGCAGTGCGCGCCATGCGTCTCGGCCAGCGAGCCCAAGCCGCCCGAGGTGTTGAATGCTTCGTACAGGGTGCCGTCGATCTCGATCTCTTCCAGGCCCTCGAGCGGAGCGACCTCGACGCCTCGACCCTCCACGAGCGCCTGACAGGGATTGCCGTACTCGTTGATGAGCCCCTCGGTAGACCAGGTGAGCGAGTACTTGAGAACGTTGTTGGGGTGTTGGGGCAGGGCGCCCACCCGCAGCTTGACCGCTCGCAGATCATCGAAGTGGGTGATCAACTCTGCCGCGGCTATGCTGATGAAGCCCGGGGCAAGGCCGCATTGAGGGACGAAGGCCTCGTTCGCGCCCGTCGCTATTCGGCGGACCTCGCGAGTGACTTCGACGTCCTCTGTCAGATCGAAGTAATGGGTTCCGGCCTGGCGCGCACACTCCGCTACTCCAACGTTGCAGTAGTAGGGGAGGCTCGAAATGATCGCATCGACGGGATGCGCCTCGAGGTGGGCAGCCAACTGCGCCGTGTTGGTCGCATCCAAAGCGTACGCCGCGAGATTGGGCGACCCGTGTGCTCTGACCACCGCCTCCGCGGCGGCCGGGTCGACGTCTCCAAGGGCTACGTTGTAACCGCTGGATTCTGCAAGCAATCCCGAAATCAGCGCGCCGATCTTGCCGGCACCCAGGATGAGGACTCGGTGCATCGGAGGTCCCTCGCTTCGCCAGCGCCGGAGTGTGCCCGTGCCGGGGGCGGGGCGCCATAGACCCCTCGGTGAGGAGAGGCAGGGCCGGGTCCGTGTGGGCCGAGGTGGTACCATCCCTGGATGCGTTCACCCGATACAACCGGCTGGCACAGCGCGTCCTGGCAGTCCAAGACCGCTCAGCAGCAACCGACGTATTCCGACCAGAAGGCACTCGAGCGCGCCGTCGCGCAGCTCTCCCGCCTCCCACCCATCGTGGTCTCGTGGGAGGTCGAGGCACTTCGCGAGCGACTCGCGGCGGCGCAGCGTGGGCAGGCGTTTCTGCTTCAAGGCGGCGATTGCGCGGAGACGTTCGTTGAGTGTGAATCCGACCTCATCGCCAAGAAGCTGAAGATCCTGCTGCAGATGAGCTTGGTGCTGCTCCACGGGCTCAAGAAGCCGATCATCCGGGTCGGACGTATGGCGGGGCAGTACGCGAAGCCGCGCTCGGTGGATACGGAAACGCGAAACGGCGTGACTCTCCCGAGTTACCGCGGTGATCTGGTCAATCGCCCTGAGTTCACAGCTGAGGCGCGCTACCCCGATCCTGACTTGCTCTTGCGCGGTTACGAGCGTGCCGCGCTGACATTCAATTTCGTTAGAGCGCTGGTGGACGGCGGGTTCGCGGACCTTCACCACCCCGAGTATTGGGACCTCGGGTTTGTTAAGCACGCCCCTCTCAAGGACGCGTATCAACGCATCGTGAATTCGATCGGCGATGCCCTCGATTTCTTCGAAGGCATCAGCGGATCCAGCGTTCACGAAGCCACGCAGGTCGATTTCTACTGCAGCCATGAAGGGCTGCATCTGCTGTACGAGCAGGCGCAGACGCGTTTCATCCCGCGGCAGGGCCGTTGGTACAACCTGTCTACCCACATGCCTTGGATCGGGATGCGAACGGCGAAGCTCGACGGCGCCCACGTGGAGTACTTCCGCGGCATCGCCAATCCGGTCGGGGTGAAAATCAGCTCCGGCATGGACGCTGCCTGGCTCCAGGGGCTGGTCACGACCCTCAATCCTCAGAATGTGCCCGGGCGATTGACGCTGATTCATCGATTTGGCGCCAAGGACGTGGAGTCGACCTTGCCCAGGATGATCGAGGCGGTGCGTCAAACGGGGCAGAGCGTGCTGTGGATCTGCGACCCCATGCACGGCAACACCGAAACGAGTACCGGTGGGCTGAAGACCCGGCGCTTCGAGAACATCCTCAAGGAATTGGACGTGTCGTTCCGGATCCACGGGGAGATGGACTCATATCTGGGCGGTGTGCATATCGAGCTGACCGGCGAGGACGTTACAGAATGCACCGGTGGTGCCCGTGGCCTGACCGATGGCGACCTGCAGAGGGCCTACCGCTCAACGGTCGACCCCCGGCTGAATCACGAGCAGGCGCTCGAGCTGGCGATGCTGATTGCCGAGCGATCCCAGGCACGCCGGGCCGAGAAGCGGCTCGCGATGGCGACGGCGGGGTAGCTACGCGCCGGACCCTGGTGAGACCCATCGGGCCGCACCGCAATGGTGCTTCCTGGGGTGGCGGGTGACACTCCGCTACAGATCATTTTCGCGTGGATGACAGCGCTGTCACCTTGCCGGCGCCATTTCAGCGTCGCTATTGTGGTGTTCTGGCTAACCGTGTGAAATTGTTGGCCTTCGACCCAATGATCTGACCACCAGGCATCCAGTGGAGAACCCCCCGCCCATGAGCTCTGCCAGTGCGCTTACGATCGGCGCGCCCGTGCGTCCGGAACATCAGCCCATCCTGTCCACAGAGGCGATGGCGTTCGTCAGTGACCTCGTCGAGCGGTTTGGCCCTCGGGTGTCACAGCTGTTGCAGGCCCGCGAGGAGCGGCAGCGTCGATTGGATGCCGGCGAGCTGCCGGACTTTCTGCCCGAGACGCGTTCGGTACGCGAGTCGGAGTGGAAGGTCGCTTCGATACCCAAGGACCTGCTGGATCGCCGCGTGGAGATTACGGGGCCCACCGAGCGGAAGATGATCATCAACGCGCTCAACTCCGGCGCGAAAGTTTTCATGGCGGACTGCGAAGACTCGCTGTCCCCGACCTGGGAAAACGTGGTGGCTGGCCAGGAGAACCTGCGTGATGCGGTTCGGCGGACCATCTCGTTCACTTCGCCCGAGGGGAAGAAGTACCAGCTCAACTCAGAGACGGCGGTCCTCATCGTGCGGCCTCGCGGCTGGCACCTCGAAGAGAAGCATGTGACCCTTGCCGGTCAGCCTGTCCCCGGTGCGCTGTTCGACTTCGGCCTGTACCTGTTTCACAACGCGCACGAGCTGATCAAGCGCGGCACGGGCCCGTATTTCTATTTGCCGAAGCTCGAGAGCCATCAAGAAGCGGCGTTGTGGGCGCGCGTGTTCGACTTCGCGGAGAAGCGCCTTGAGCTGCCGCACGGCACGATCAAGTCCACCGTGCTGATCGAGACGATCCTCGCCGCGTACGAGATGGACGAGATCCTCTTTGAGCTGAAGGACTACATCGTCGGCCTGAACTGCGGACGCTGGGACTATATCTTCAGCTTCATCAAAAAGTTCGCGAAGCGCGATGACTTCGTGCTGCCCGAGCGCAATCAGGTGACGATGACGACGCACTTCCTGCGCTCGTATTCGCTCCTGTGCATCAACACTTGCCACCGACGTGGCGCGTTCGCGATGGGCGGCATGGCAGCGCAGATCCCGATCAAGAACGATCCGGAAGCGAACGAAAAGGCTCTCGCGAAGGTTCGCGCAGACAAGGAACGCGAGGCTTCGGACGGTCACGACGGCACGTGGGTGGCTCACCCAGCGCTAGTCCCGATCGCGCGCGAGATTTTCGACACGCTGATGCCGACGCCGAACCAAGTCACGCGTCTGCGTCCGGATGTGAAGGTGGGTGCTGCCGACCTCCTGAAGATTCCGGACGGTCAGATCACCGACGAAGGACTCCGCAACAACGTCAGCGTTTCGCTGCAGTACATGGCTGCGTGGTTGTCGGGCAATGGCTGCGTGCCGATCAACAACCTAATGGAAGATGCTGCGACGGCTGAGATCGCCCGCGCGCAGATCTGGCAGTGGATCAATCACCCGCGGGGTGTTCTGACCGATGGCCGTCGCGTGACCTCGGACCTTTTCCGCCAATACTTGAAGGAAGAGAGCGGGCGGCTTTCGGCGAAGCTCGGTGCGCAGGCCTATGCGCAGGGGCATTTTGACGAGGCTGCGACGCTGCTGGACCAGATCACCACGGCGCGCGACTTCCAGTCGTTCCTCACGCTGGGCGCATATCGCAAGCTCGACTGATGATTGGGGGGCCGCCGGCGAGGCGGCCCCGTCCCGATCGGCGTGCACGTAAGTCAGGACTGAACGTGGGCCCGCGCACGTCTTTGCGGCAATAAGTGCAGTAGAATCCGGCGCCTCAGTCGCTGCCGCCGGTCGCACACCCGATGCAATACGAGCACATCAAAGTCCCCACCTCGGGGGCGAAGATCACCGTCAATCCGGATTCCTCGCTGAACGTCCCGGACCACCCGATCATCCCGTACATCGAAGGGGACGGTATCGGTATCGACGTCACGCCCGCGATGCTGCGCGTGGTGAACGCTGCAGTCGAAAAGGCCTACGGCAAGAAGCGCAAGATCCACTGGGTCGAGATCTACAGCGGCGAGAAGGCGACCCGCCTGTACGGGACGTTCTTTCCGGACGAGACGCTGCAGGCGCTGCGTGAGTTCGTGGTCTCCATCAAGGGGCCGTTGGGTACGCCAGTAGGTGAGGGCATCCGCTCGCTGAATGTCGCGATGCGCCAGAGTCTGGACCTGTATGCCTGCGTGCGTCCGATCCGCCACTTCCCGGGCGTCTCCAGTCCCATGCAGGATGCGAGTCTCACGGACATGATTGTTTTCCGCGAGAACACGGAAGACATCTATGCCGGCATCGAGTGGCCCGCCGGCTCGGCGGATGTCCACAAGCTCATTACGTACCTTCAGAAGGAGTTTGGGGTCACGGGGATTCGCTTCCCGGCCAGCTCCGGTATCGGCATCAAACCCGTCTCCAAGGAAGGCAGCCAGCGCCTGATCCGCAAGGCGATCCAGTACGCGATCGACAACGATCGGGTGTCCGTGACGCTGGTTCACAAGGGCAACATCATGAAGTTCACGGAAGGCGCCTTCCGGAACTGGGGCTACCAACTCGCCAAGGAAGAGTTCGGTGCTCAGGAAATTGGCGGCGGCCCGTGGATGGCGTTCCGCAATCCGATCTCGGGCAAAGACATCGTGATCAAGGACGTCATCGCCGACAACTTCCTGCAGCAGGTGCTGTTGCGCCCTGAGGAATACGACGTCATAGCTACGTTGAACCTCAACGGCGACTACATCTCTGACGCGCTCGCCGCCCAGGTGGGTGGAATCGGCATCGCGCCAGGCGGAAATATCGGCGAGGGGTTGGCTGTATTCGAGGCCACCCACGGGACCGCACCGGGATTTGCGGGTAAAGATCGCGTCAATCCGGGGTCGCTGATTCTCTCGGCAGAGATGATGCTGAGATACATCAAGTGGAACGAGGCCGCGGACTTCATTCTCAAGGGCGTTGCCAACACGATTGCCAACAAGGAGCTGACGTACGACCTCGCACGTTTGCGTGAAGCGATTCGCGCGCCGAAGCGAGAGTTGGCGGCGAAGAAAAACGTCGAAGAAGACCTGCAGCGCTTGATCCCCGGCGCCAAACTGATGACCTGCTCTGGATTCGCGACCGCAATCATTCGGCGAATGGATGATTGAAAAGAGAAAGAAGAAGGTCTCCGCGACACGCGCGAAGGCTTCCGCAGGCGGTTCGGGGCTCGATGGCCGTCGGGTGGACACGCGCGGCATGCCGCGGCCGCCCGCGCCTCCGCGCACGCCGTCCTACGACCCTGCGTGCACCCGCTGCCCACGGCTAGCGGGGTTTCTCGCGGAGTCGCACAAGCGCTATCCCGAGTACTTCACGCGGCCCGTCCCCTCGTTTGGGGCGGTCGCGCCGAAGGTGGCTATCGTTGGTCTAGCGCCTGGGATGCACGGCGCCAATCGTACCGGGCGGCCTTTTACTGGTGACTACGCCGGAGTATTGCTCTACGAGACGCTCCACGAGCTAGGCGTGGCGTCCTCCGCGGTGTCGACCTCCGCGGACGATCCGCTGAAGCTGAAGGCCACCCGCATTCTGAATGCGGTGAAGTGCGTTCCTCCGGAGAACAAGCCGCTGCCCGACGAAATTCGCACCTGCAATGCCTACCTGAAGACCGAGCTTCAGGACTTGACGAAGGTGCGTGTCATCCTGGCGCTCGGCAGAGTGGCGCACGATGCGGTGCTCATGGCTGAGGGCCTGAAGCGCAGCCGATACCAGTTCGGTCATGGCGCCGAACACGCCTTAGGGAATGGAGGCAGCCCGCCGAAAGGCGCCCCGGCAAGTGGCGAAGCCTCGAGGTATCTGGTCGATTCCTATCACTGTAGCCGGTACAACACGCAGACTCGCGTGCTGACGCCGGAGATGTTCAAGAAGGTAGTTGCAAGGGCCTGCGAACTGGCCGAGGTTTAGAAGCCTGCCTGGCCAGCGCTGCACCCGCTTCGGCTCCTCACCACATAGCCAATGAGCACCCGGGAATTTGACGCTAAGGAGTTTACGGCGAGCCTGCCGAGACGGCCGGGTGTGTATCGGATGTTTGACGCCGAGCACCACCTGCTCTACGTCGGTAAGGCGAAGAGTCTCAAGGATCGGGTCAGCACCTACTTTGCCGCCAGCAACGTCCACCCGAAGGTTCACGCGCTGGTCCAGCAGATCGCCGACATCGAGGTCACCGTCACCAATTCGGAGACCGAGGCGCTGCTGCTCGAGTACAACCTCATCAAGGCGCACAAGCCTCGGTTCAATGTCGTTCTGAAGGACGACAAGAGTTTCCCATTCATCTATCTCTGCTACGACCACGAGTTCCCGCGCCTGGCGTTCTATCGCGGCTCTCGCAGTGCGCCCGGGCGCTATTTCGGGCCATTTCCGAATGCCGGCGCGGTGCGCGACACGCTCAATCAGTTGCAGAAGCTCTTCAAAATCCGCAACTGCCGCGACACCTTCTTCGCCAACAGAAGCCGCCCCTGTCTACAGCACCAGATCGGCCGATGCTCCGCACCGTGTGTCGGCCTGATTGCCCGCGAGGCTTACGCACAGGACATTGATTCGGCCGTTAAGGTTCTCGAAGGGCGCAACGACGAGGCGACCGCCCAGTTGCAGGCGCGAATGGACGAAGCGTCTGGTCGGCTAGAGTTTGAGCGAGCCGCGATCCTGCGCGACCAACTCGCGACACTCAAGCGTGTCCTGATACAGCAGGTCGTTACGGCTGACGACGAGAGAGATGTCGATGTGTTCGGGATTGTCGGCGAGCCCGGGGAATATGCGATCAGCGCAATGCTGGTGCGTGGCGGCCGAAACCTCGGCACCACGAGCTACTTTCCGCGCGCCGCGCTATCGGAGCCGCACGAAGCTCTGGCGTCCTTTGTCATGCAGTACTACTCCACTCAGGAGCCGCCGCCTGAAGTCCTCCTCAGCCGTAAGCTCGAGGACGAGGAGTCTCTGGCGCAGGCGCTGTCGACGCAGACCCACCGGACGGTGCGCGTACGCACGCCCGCGAGAGGCATGGGCGTCAAGTGGGTTGAGTTGACCCAGGACAATGCCGTTCAGGCGCTTCGAATGCGTCTGTCCCAGAAGCAGGGGATGGAAGAAATGCTGACCGCTCTGGCGGAGGTCCTGGATCTACCCGAGCCGCCGCAGCGGATCGAGTGCTTCGACATCAGTCACACGGGAGGTGAGGGCACCGTTGCGTCGTGCGTCGTGTTCGGGCCAGAGGGAGCCCTGAAGAAGGAGTATCGGAGGTTCAACATCAACGGAGTCACTCCTGGCGATGACTACGGAGCTCTTCGTCAGGCGCTGGAACGTAGATACACACGCGTAAAGGATGGCGAGATCCCCGCGCCGGATCTGCTGCTCATTGACGGAGGGCTCGGGCAGATAGCCCAGGTCCACGCAGTGCTCACTGAGCTGGGCTTCGCGGATATGACTCTGGTCGGCGTAGCCAAGGGGCCTGACCGCAGGCCTGGGCAGGAACGGCTGTTCGTCTACGGTGCGCCCGATCCACGCATTCCGGATGCGCATTCTCCGGCGTCCCGGCTCGTTCAGCGGATTCGAGACGAAGCCCATCGATTCGCCATTACCGGCCACCGGCGCAAGCGCGCCCGTCGATACAACGAATCGGTGCTCGAATCCGTCCCCGGGCTGGGGCCCGCGAAGCGGCGCGCCTTGCTGAAGCACTTCGGTGGGCTGCAGGGCGTGATGAGGGCCGGCGTTGCGGACCTCGAGCAGGTTGCCGGAATCGGCGCATCGCTGGCCCGAAGCCTTTATGATCATCTCCATCCGGGGGCATAGGACCCCGCCAGACCCACACGCGCTGCGCCCGATGCTCTGGAATGTACCGAACACGCTCACGTGGATCCGCATTGCCGCGATTCCACTGATCGTCGGTCTGTTTTACATGCCTTATCCTTGGGCGGACCCGGCCGCGGGTCTGCTGTTCGCGGCCGCCGGCATTACGGACTCACTCGACGGCTATCTCGCCCGGAGGCTCGGGCAGACCTCACGGCTCGGCGCCTTCCTGGACCCTGTCGCGGACAAGCTCGTTGTGGCCGTCGCCTTGGTGCTTTTGGTGAGCAAGGACGCGCGCGCGCTGATCGTGCTGACCGCCGCAGTGATCATCGGTCGCGAGATCACCATCTCCGCGCTGCGCGAGTGGATGGCTGAGATCGGGCAGCGACGCAAGGTCGCTGTCTCGCAGCTCGGCAAGTACAAGACGATCCTGCAGATCGTCGGCCTCTCGATGATGCTGTTTCGGTGGCAACTGCTGGGGCTGCCGATCTACAAGATCGGGGTCGTGCTGACCGAGGTCGCGGCCATCGCGACGCTCATTTCGATGGTGGCGTATCTCAGGGCCGCGTGGCCCGAGTTGAAGCGCTAGTTACTTCTTCAGGTGTTTTCCGAAGAACTCGCGTGTGCGTTGCCACGCCAGCTCTGCTGCCTTGGCGTCGGATTTCAAATAGGCAAGGTGCTTCGAGTCCGCCGTTTCATTGGCGAACGCATGCTTCGCGGCATAGCGATGGAATTCGAATGCCACGTGGGCGGCCCTTAGCTTCTCTTCCAGTGCATCGACTTTGTCGATCGGGAACACGGTGTCCTCGATACCGTAGTGACCCATCAACGGAGCTTTGATCCGAGAGGCGTCGATGTATTCGAGGGGCGGATATCCGTACCACGCCACGAAGGCATCGCCTTCCGGCACGTTGCAGGCGGCTAACAGCGTGAGCGCGCCGCCCATGCAGAATCCCGTGACGCCAACTTTGGTGCTTCCGGTCGACTTCAGGTACTGCACTGCCCCGCGGATGTCCTGTCCCGCGGCTGCGCCAAAGTCGAGGCCCTGCATCAGGTGCTGCGCTTCCTTCTCTTCCAGCGCTTCCTTGCCGCGGTAGAGATCAGGAATCAGAGCACGGTACCCGGCTGCCGCGAGGTTGTCCGCCACGCCCCGGATCTGATCGTTGAGTCCCCACCATTCCTGGATCACGACAATGCCGGGCTTGGCGCTGTTCGCATCTCCCGCAAGGTAGCCATTGACGTTGGCGCCATCGGGGCGGTGGTAGGTAATCAGGTTGCTCATGGGACTGTCCTCGCGCGGCGGGAGTGGTACCGCATCAAACGAAGCCACAGGGTTGGTGGTGTGGGTCCGGGTGAAACTCGAATGCGACCAGGGGATGCTAACGGTCGGGACACGCCCTGGTCTACCGGGCGGGAGCACCGATTTTCGAGGCGGCGGGTCGCGCAGGGCAACAGTGGCCGCCGGGCGCATCTGCCCGCAGGGTGGCTCCTTGCACTGCAAACTCCTAGCTTGCTAGGAAACCGGGGGTATATTCCTAGCAAGCTAGCAAAAGACCGGCAAAGGGAGCGGACACATGGTTATGACGACCACGGTGACGAAGGCCACAGCGCCTAAGGGGACGATGCAGGGCAGGGGCGTCGCCTTTGCGGCCTCCGTCGGATTATTCGGTGTGTCGGCAGCGGCGGACTCGCAGGGCGCGGCGAGCTTCGACGTGTTGGTCAATCTGGCTGACAAGCGGGCAGTCCATCTCGCGTTGACGGTTCCGGACGGCACTTCTCACCGTCTCCAGGTCGACGGCGATCTGGGGCTCAATGTGCGCGTCTGGTGGGGAGATGCGCGCCGGGTCAACATCTCTCTGGTCAACACCGCCGCCACGGGAGCGACCGGCGTCGCCGGAGTGACCGCCGCCCAGTCTTTCCACGGTGGCAGTATCGACAGGCCAACCCGGGCGGATGGCGAGGTCCTGCAGGTTGCCTTCAGTGTCTGCGGGGACAGGGTGATCTCGGTGGTGGACCGCAAGCCTGCGATGTGCGGCAACCTGCCGCCGATGGCCAAGGCCGATCCCGTCTTTCCGGCCGATTGCTGGTGGTGTCTGGGGCCCTACGAGGGCATGCCGGCTACCATCACCTCTCACGAGCGCATCGCGCCGGTCTCTGAGCCCGGAGATCCGCTGACACTCACAGGGCGCGTGTTGGGCCCCGACGGTAAGCCTCGCGCAGGCATCGTCGTTTACGCGTATCACACCGGTCGGGATGGGATCTACCCGGCACCGGGGGTGCCACGCAGCGATCTGTCCAACTTTCACGGTCGTCTGCGGGGTTGGGCCCGCAGCGATGCGGACGGGCGCTATACCTTCGAGACGATCCGTCCCGGAAGTTATCCGAACTCCAGTAACCCCCAACACATCCACATGCAGGTGGTCGAGCCGGGATGCGCCGCTTACGTGATCGACGAGCTGCGTTTTGCGGACGATCCGATGCTTCAGCGTCTCAGTGCAACGGAGCGGTCGAGAGAGGAGGGAGGCATCGGCGGTCCTGCGGTTGGGACGCCGCGTCACAAGGGAAAGGGATGGGAAGTGACGCGCGACATACACCTCGGCGAGAAGGTCCCGGGCTATACCCCCTGCCGGGCTTCGCTGCCGGGGTGAGAGCCCACCCTCGACCTGTCCGGCGTCACTCGGTACAGGTCGAGGGTGGGGTCATGGGAATCAGGCGATATCGAATCGATCCAGGTTCATCACCTTGGTCCAGGCGGCGACGAATGCGCGCACGAACCCCTCCTGCGCGTCGGAGCTCCCGTAGACTTCAACCAACGCACGCAGTTGGGAGTTTGAGCCGAAGACGAGGTCGGCCCGCGTGGCAGTCCACTTGAGCTCGCCTGTCTTGCGGTCGCGACCCTCGTAGATCTCCTTGGCCTGCGACGTAGCCTGCCACTGCGTGCTCATGTCGAGCAGGTTCTTGAAGAAGTCGTTGGTGAGCGCTTCCGGTTTTCTGGTGAACACACCGTGCTTGGACTGCCCGACGTTCGTGTTCAAGACGCGCAGCCCGCCAAGCAGCACTGTCAGCTCCGGAGCGGTCAGCGTCAGCAGTTGGGCCTTGTCGAGCAACGCTGCTTCCGCCGCCAAGGAGGAGGGAGCCTTCTGATAGTTGCGAAAGCCGTCGGCCACCGGCTCGAGCGCGGAGAACGACTCAACGTCAGTCTGGGCCTCGGAGGCGTCCATGCGCCCCGGAGTGAACGGGACCTTCACGTTCTGCCCGGCATTCCGGGCCCCTTGTTCGACGCCGGCGTTACCGGCCAGGACGATCAGATCCGCGAGCGATACCTGCTTGCCACCCGTTTGGGCCTTGTTGAACTCACTGCGGATACTTTCGAGCGTCTTCAGCACCCGGGCCAACTGCTCGGGCTGGTTGGCCTGCCAGTCCTTCTGAGGCGCGAGACGAATGCGTGCGCCATTGGCGCCGCCTCTCTTGTCGGACCCACGGTAGGTCGACGCGGAGGCCCAGGCGGTCGACACCAACTGTGAGACCGTAAGGCCCGAGGCGAGGATCTTTGTCTTGAGTGCGGAACTGTCCGGATCGTCGATGAGCTTGTGGTTCACCGCAGGGATGGGGTCCTGCCAAATGAGCTCCTCGGCCGGGACCTCCGCGCCAAGATACCGGGCGCGCGGACCCATATCGCGGTGAGTCAGTTTGAACCAGGCGCGCGCAAAGGCCTCCGCGAACTGCTCCGGGTGTTCCAGGAAGCGCCGCGAGATTTTCTCGTAGACGGGATCGAAGCGCAGCGAGAGATCCGTTGTCAGCATGGAGGGGCCGATGCGCTTCGACGGATCGTGCGCGTTGGGCACGCTCCCCGCACCGCCGCCGTTTTTCGGCCGCCACTGGTGCGCACCGGCGGGACTGCGCGTCAGTTCCCACTCATAGCCGAACAGGTTCTTGAAGAACTCATGACCCCACTTCGTGGGCGTGCTGGTCCAGGTGACTTCCAGGCCGCTGGTAATCGCATCTCCCGCCCAGCCGGTGCCGAACGTGCTCTTCCAGCCCAGACCCTGCGCCTCGATGTCGGCGCCTTCGGGCTCCTTTCCAACGTGGGATGCCGGGCCGGCCCCGTGAGTCTTGCCGAAGGTGTGACCGCCTGCGATCAGCGCCACCGTCTCCTCGTCATTCATGGCCATGCGACCGAAGGTTTCGCGAATATCGCGTGCGGCCGCGACCGGGTCGGGCTTGCCATTGGGGCCTTCGGGATTGACGTAGATCAAGCCCATCTGCACGGCGCCCAGCGGCTTTGCGAGGTCCCGCTCGCCTGAGTAGCGCGTGTCCCCACCCAGCCATTCCTTCTCGCTCCCCCATGACACGTCCTGGTCGGGTTCCCACACGTCCTCACGGCCGCCCGCGAAGCCAAATGTCTTGAAGCCCATCGTCTCGAGGGCGACGTTGCCGGCGAGAATCATGAGGTCGGCCCACGAAATCCTGCGCCCATACTTCTCTTTGACGGGCCACAGCAACCGGCGCGCTTTCTCGAGGTTCGTGTTATCCGGCCAGCTGTTGAGCGGCGCAAAACGCTGCTGGCCCCGGCCCCCGCCGCCGCGACCGTCCCCGGTCCGATACGTGCCGGCGCTGTGCCAGGCCATGCGGATGAACAGCGGTCCGTAGTGACCGAAGTCGGCCGGCCACCAGGGCTGGGAGTCGGTCATCACGGCCGCCAGGTCCTTCTTGACCGCGGCCAGATCGAGGCTCTTGAACTCGCGGGCGTAGTTGAAGTCCGTCCCCATCGGGTTGGATTTCGCCGAGTGCTGGTGGAGGAGCTCGAGAGGCAGGTGATTCGGCCACCAGTCCTTATTGGAGGTGCCTGCGCCCGGTGCGTGATTGAAAGGGCACTGGGGCTGGGTGGGTTGGCTCATGAGGGTCGCTCCGCCGTTTGGACTGCGTCTAATATATTCGCGAAGCGTGGACGGCGTAGTAGGCTTTCTCGATTGCGCCGATAGATAACTCCAACAGAGCCCGTGTTCGAGCACGGCCTTGGCAATAAACAAGCGCTAGACGTAGGACGCCGCCACGAGATGAAACGCTTCCTGCTGAATCATGGGAAATTGACGCTCAGCGTCATCGCGGGAATTGCGGGTTTTTTCCTCGCCCCCGCGCACTGGTCCACGGTTGCCGACGTGCTCACCGGCTGGAATGCCGGTGTGCTGTTCTTCTTCGTGATTCTGGTGGTGCGGATGCGAGGCCTGAGCTCGGATCAGCTCCGGGCGCACTACAAGGAAGACGACCCGTCGGCTCCGCTGATCCTGTTGTTCGTGGTGGTGGCGGCCCTGTTGAGTCTGGTGGCGATCGTCGCTCTGTTGGCCACATTGAAGCAGACACATGGTGCCGAGCGGACCGAACACGTCGCCCTTGCGACGCTCACCATCGTAAACTCGTGGCTTCTGGTGCCGACGATGTTCACGTTGCACTATGCCGATCTCTACTACAGCGTCGCGGCCGAAAAGGCTCCGTTGGACTTTCCGAAGACCCCGCACCCGGTGATTTGGGATTTTGCGTATTTCTCGTTCACCATCTCGGCTGCGTGTCAGACGGCGGACGTCGCGACCACGCACGTCGGAATTCGCAGGCTGGTCACGGTCCACACGTTGATCTCGTTTCTTTTCAACGCGTCGATCCTGGGGTTCGCAATCAATGTCTCGGCGGGGCTTCTCGGGACCTGAGGGTCTGAAACCGACCTCAGGTACCTCGGAAGGATGCGCCCTGGAACTTACGGCCGCGTGCCGCGGCGAGTTCTTTCGCGACATGCCCGTCGCAACGCTCCATCGAGACCTTCTGTGACCATCCGAGGGTGGAAACACGCTTGTCGATCTGCAACCGGATTTCGAGATACGTCGGATCGTCGCCGGCCATGCAGGCGAACTTGGCATAGGCGTTCAGGATGACATCGCTCTTGGGATACTGACGGTGCAACTCGGCCATGCCCGACTTCATGGTCTGCCAGTCCGCCAAGGTCTCTCCGAAAAGCTTCACGTCGTCGTCCTCGAGTGACGAATACATCCAGTACAGCCGCGCATACTTCGCCACATCCCGCTCTCCGTTTGCGCGGGCGGTCACCTCGTCGACGAAGGGCTTGATCGCACCCTCACCGTGCCAGCGCGGCATGAGGATCCGCAGCATTCTTCCATACAGCGGCCAATATCCAGGCTCCTCGATCACCCCGCGATCGAACGTCGCGCGCAGTTCCTTCGTGGCCTTGGATTGATCCAGGCCGACGTCGAGTGCGAGCTCATACCACACTGGATTGTCATTGGCTCGCTCGACAACCTTCTCCAAGCTGGCTGCCGCCATCTCGGTGCGTTGTGCAAAGAGAGCCCAGGCCTGCGGACTGACCGTTTTGGCGAATCCCGTGCCGCGCGCCGACCACGCCCACGACTCGAAAATAAGGCTCTGGATGAGTTCCGGATAGACCGACTTCGGAGCCTGGCGCTGCCAGTCGGCGGTCCGGCCCAGGGTCCGGAGCACGTCGAACGTGCGATATTCGAAGAGATCCCCGAGTCCGCCGATGATAGCGCCCAGCGTGGACCCTCCATCCGGGAGGTCCCGCAGTGAGGCTCGCGACTCGTCCATCCAGCGATCCAGAGCCCCGTAGTCTGCGGACATGAAGAGCTTTTGCGCCTTACACCCGGCCGCGTGTGCGGCGACGGGGCTGTCCTCCGGCGCATCCTGTGGACCGGGTGTTCTATGGAACGCCACCGGCGCTTCGACACACTTCCAACCCAGGCTCGCGACCCTGTTGGTGACTGCGAGAACCCAGGGACTGTTCGCAAGCGCGCGCGGCCTATGGTTCAGGCTCGTCAGCATCGTCAGTCGCTGGCTTCGCGCGATCAACAGAGCGCCGTCCTGATCGAGTTTGCGAACCAGGGCAAGGTCCTTCTGCGATCCACGCACCGCCGCTATCAAAGCCTCTCCCCAGGCGACGCGCGATCGGACGTAGTCCAAGACCACGGTGCCATAGTCACGCTCGTCCGGCGGTAACGACGATGTTCCTTCCTTCTGCAGTCGCGCGGCCGCGGTACGCCAGAACGGCAAGACATCCTGCTCGATTCGCTCGCCGACTTGTTCGTCGCTCAGCTGGCCTGCGCTGGCCTGAGCTCCGATCTCCTGCCAGGCGCGGATGTTTGTCGTCTGTCCGCTGATGTACCACTCGTGTGCTCGAAGGTAGCGCTCCGGGCCGGTCAACTGGTCGCCCAGTCCGGTCGCCTGCCACACGGCTGCCGCCGCGCAGAGCCCGGTCGCTCCCAGAGCCAGCGCCACTCGCGCGAACGGAAACCTGCGGCGCGCATCGAGCCTCAGCGGTCGCAGCAGACACGCTCCCAGGAGAGCTCCGCTCAATACCCCGCCGACGTGCGCTGCATTGTCGATCCCGATGCTGAAAAAGCCCGCGACCAGATTGTAGAGGGCGAACAGCACGGAGCTGACCCAGAGTGTGGCTGGAACTCGGACTCGGTCACCGCGCTCGGAGTGCAAAGAGAAGACGGCGAACGCGGCGAAGACGCCGAAGACCGCGCCGGAGGCGCCGATCGTTGCGCGGCTCGGATCCCAGACGATGCTGGTGAGCTCTGACAGCGCGCCCACGGCCAGATACAGAAACGCAAACATAGCGTTTCCGTAGAGTCGCTCGGTCAGTTTGCCGACGTTCCACAGAGCCCACATGTTGGAGAGAAGGTGCAGGAGATTGGCGTGCAGAAAGAGCGCACTGAGCAAACGCCACCATTGTCCATTCAACGTGAGCGGCGCGAAGTTCTCGCCCACCTCGAGCACCTGCGGCGAGGCCAACAGGTTGACGTGTCCCGTCGCGAATGCCATGACGGCGAACACAATCACATTGAGCGCTACGAGCGCGGGAGCGATCCACGGGGTACTCCCGACCTCTCGCAGCCGTGCGTCGTATTCCCGCACCTTGGTCCAGGCGTCATACGTGTCCGAGCGCGCCTTGGGCAGTGAATCGACGAGCGCCGTAGCTAGTGCCTGCGACTGCATCTGACACTCGACGAAGCGACGACGCCCCAACGGCGTCTCGTAGCGGAAGCGAACCCAGTCGCGCTCGCGGTCTGTTCCATCTCCCTGGATGACGTCGCTGATATCTCGAGCCGGAATGAACAGTTCCGTGCGTTGGCCGATTCCCAGCCAGTTTCGCTGCCACCCGCCGAGAACGACTTCCTGGGCGCGAACTTCGACGAACCCACTGCCATAGAGCGGCAGCCTGCGCGATTTCGCTTCGAGCCAGCCGAGCAGCCCGGCGTGGGAGGTGAATCGGACGCTAACAGGCTGTGCAGAAGGCTCGTGCGGTGAGTCGGACGGCTCAACGAGGGGGGCGGAGCCGGGATTCGGGTCGGGTGCGGGAGTCGGGTGCGGCTCCGCCGACGTGCCGGCAGCGACACGCCGCTCCAGTTCCGCAATAAGGTTGGCGTAGTTGACCGGAAACGCATTCCGGTCGAGCGTGAAGCGCAGATCGTTCAGCTGCTCGAGGGAATAGCGCGCGAAATCGATCGACCCGTCACGCGGATTCTGGGGGCTCCCGGGGCCCGCTGATTCTTGTTCTTCCATGCCCGAACGATCCTAGACGACCGGCGGGCGGAATGGGAGGGGACACCTCCCATCCGGGAGTTACGAAACGCGAAGCCGTTCTTAGTGCGGTCGTCCCGGCGCCACGGTGCCCGGCTCGGCCCGCAGACTTTCGGGGAAGAGGGCGTTCAGGTTTCGTAGCGCCGTCGCCAAGGCCTCCAATGCCGCCTTGACCTTGCTTTGATCGTGGCTCGCACTGGCGTCGGCGACGTGAGTGGCGGCTGACAAAGTCGTCTTCAGGGTCGCCTCCACCTTCTCCTTGAAGGGCGCGGGCTCATGGGCGACGGCGTCCTTCAACGCGCCCGAGCCTTCCTGAAACTCCTGATTTTCGTGGGGCAGACGATCGTACTGCCCAGCGGCGAGCTTGCGATCCATGTCACCGTAGACGCCGGCCAGAATCTTCAATCCCATGTTCACCGCAGCGGGTGATTTCGGATCAGCGGCCGCCGGTGTAGCCGCTGCCACGAGGAGTGCGCCCGACAAGAACGCGATTCCCAACAGTCGTCTGGCCTGATGCATAGTGTGTCCCCTCGCTCTAGTTGGGCGTGACTTGCAGAATTCCGTGCATGACTTCGCCATGGCCGGGGTTCGTACATAGAAATGGATACTTTCCCGGAGCCGGCGCCGTGAATGTAACGCTGACCTCGTGACTCTTTCCACACTGCGGAGTCGCGGCCAATATGCGCCGGTCGCCGCGGGGTACCCAACCAGCATCCTCCCCCGCCGCCAGGGCGGCCTTTTCCACGGCCTCCGCGGCCCCTGGTACCACCAGAACCCAATTGTGTTCCTGGGAGATGTACTTCCCACCGTGTCTAAACGTCAGATGGACCGTAGCTCCCGTCGGGCAGGTCAGCTGATCGGGTTTGTAGGCGAGAAGGTCACCGTCGGTCGAAATCGTCAGATTCACAACCTTTCTCTCTGCAGACCGGGCTCGCCGAGCCGAGGCGGCCAGAGGGGCCATCAGAGCCAATGAAAGGAGCCGGCGACGGGTTTGCATGCGTCATCTCGCTGTCCGATGCCGCCGAGTGTCACACCGGTCGGCAGCTGACACCAGCCGATCCGCGTGGCCACGGCCGTTGCGAGAACGATGCGCACCGGCTTCCCTGACGGAGTCCGCTGCGCTCAATCGAAACCAGCGGGGAGTGGGGGGCTGAAATCGCTGAATCACGGGCACTGGCCTTCACGGGCGAAGTCAATTCTGACCCGAAGCCACGGCGCCTTCGGTGTGAAGTTGTTTCGGTTTCAGAACATCTCATCTCGAGCTCGGCCGTGCAGCGTCCATTGCGCGGAGCCGCTGTCGATTAACAGTGCCATCACCGTCAATTCCGTTGACGCGTGCGCGGAGGCCACTGCACGATGAAAAAAACTCCGACGCATTGACGCACTGAAACGACAAGTTGCCGACAGGGGGATAGCAATGATTCGAGCCAATACGGCGCAAGCTGTCGCACGCGCCTGGCCAGGTGCTGTTGCATTCACCGTGGCCGCGATTCTTCATCCGTTGATTGGCGCTGCTCAGAGCGCACCGGCACAGACGACGGGAAATGCGCCCGAGTCAACCCAGCTCGAACAAGTCACCGTGACCGGGTCCCGTATCGCGGGAAATGGATTCTCGACCCCGACGCCGGTCAGCGTCGTAGGCGCCGAGCGCGCGGACCAGCTTGCCGTCACGAACGTCGGCAACCTGCTCAACGACCTGCCTTCGTTCCGGGCCGACGCGACGCCCTCGGCGCCGACCGGCGGCTACGTCGGCGGCAGAATTCTCGACCTCCGGGGCCTGGGTGCGCCGCGAACGCTCGTTCTGGTGGATGGACAGCGCTTCATCCCCTCGACGACCGTGGGAACTGTCGACACCAACATGATTCCCAGCATCCTCCTGCAGCGCGCGGAGGTGGTGACCGGTGGCGCATCGGCGGCCTACGGCTCGGATGCTGTCGCCGGCGTGGTCAATTTCATTCTCGACAACAAGCTGAACGGCGTGAAGGCCGATCTGACCTACGGGCAGTCGCAGCGTCAGGACGACAAGGACCGTACCGCGGCGATTGCTGGCGGGTCGGACTTCATGGGTGGACGTGCGCATCTCACGGCCGCAGCCGAGTTTGAAGACAACGGCGGCATCGGCACCTGTACAGAGCGCGAGTGGTGCGCGGAGGAGTGGCTGAACTTCGGCCGCAACCCGGGGCAGACCAATATCCCGGGTAACAACATTCTGCCGCACGTCAGGCCCTCGACGATCGCCGTCGCCGGCGTCATCAACGCCTCGACCTACGCGAAGGCGTTTACCCCAAACCCGCTCCCACCGGATCCGCTGCACGGAATCGGGTTCAACCCGGACGGAACGCCGCGGGCTTTTCAATACGGCTCGATGGTCAATTCGCTGTATATGGTCGGGGGCGAGGGCGAAGGACACGACGCTTACTTCGAGGGCCTGCCTCTGATGGCGCCGACACAGCGATATAACCTCTACAGCATCGGTTCGTTCAACTTCACGGACAAGGTGACGGGGAAGCTGGCTGTGTCCTTCGGCCATCTGCTGGCTCACACCGAAGGCGTTCAGTACAAGAACATCAATACGCTCATTACTCGGGACAATCCGTACCTGCCCACGTCCACCAATCCGCAATTCGATATCCCCACGATCATGGACGCCGACCATATCTCGTCGTTCACGCTTGGGCGCGCGTACGAGGACGTCGGTAATCCATTGACGACGGCCGAGAACAAGGTATTCCGGGCTGTGGCCTCGCTGCAGGGCGAGCTCAGCGGCTCGTGGGGGTGGGATGCCTACTATCAGTTCGGCCGCAACGAGCTGTCGATCGACACGACCGGCAACGACGTCGTGCAACGGTTCACCAACTCGATTGATTCCATCAAGCTGCCGGGCGGACAGATTGTCTGCCGCATCAACGCAGACGCCAATCCGAGCAACGACGACCCGAGCTGCGCGCCGCTCAATCCGTTCGGCAATCAGGTGTCGGCGGCCGCCAGAGCGTACGTCACTGCAAATTCGTTCCTGCACAACGTCACGCGCGAGAACGTCGTGGCCGCCAACCTGCACGGCGACCTTTTCTCGACCTGGGCTGGCCCGGTCGGCGCCGCGACAGGTGTCGAGTACCGCACTGACACGATCGACGGAACGACCGATCCGATCTCGCAGGCGTTGGGCTTCTACGCCGGCAACGGCTCCAATCTGAGCGGCCGGCTCAACGTGTCGGAAGCGTACTTCGAGGGAGAGGCTCCGCTGGCAAAAGATCTGTTCCTCGCCAAGAGCATCGATCTCAACGGCGCCATTCGCGAAACGCACTACGACCGAAATGGTCTGGGTCAGTCTTCGGGCGTGAACGCCACGACCTGGAAGCTGGGCGTGGTATGGGATCTCACCGATCAGTTCCGGTTGCGTGGAACGCGCTCGAGAGACATCCGCGCGCCGAACATCAGCGAGCTGTTCGGGCCGACCACGACCGGTTTCGGCATTCTGAACGACCCGGCGCGTAACGGCCTGCAAACCAACCCGGTCGTGCGGTCAGGTTCCAATCCGAACCTGGTCAACGAAATCGCCGATACCTGGAGCGGCGGTATCGTCTGGCGCCCCTCAGGCGCCCTCGACTGGATGCAGCTGTCAGTGGACTACTACGACATCAGTGTCGCCGAAGCCATCGGTACATTGGGCGCCCAGACGATCGCCACGCGCTGCTTCCAAGGGGCCACCGAGTTCTGCGGCCTGATTACTCGGGATGCGAACGGCGTGATCACTCAGATCATCGACGTTCAGCAGAATGTGAACAAACTGACCACGCGCGGTGTCGACACCGAAATCGACATGCACCATCAGTTCGACAGAATCGGCAACATCGACTACCGCATCCTGTTCACGTACTACTCGGACCTGGTCACCCAGGATTCCGCAGGACCGGTCAACCGCGCCGGTCAGACGGGTCTGCGGGCCGGAACGGTCGCCGGCGTGCCGCGCTACATTCTCGATACGCTGTTGAACTGGGGCGTGGGGCCGACCAGCCTCTCACTGCACACCCGGTTCATTCCGGACGGCATCTACAACGTTGCGTTCGTCGGACCGGATCAGCCCGGGTACAGTCTCGCCAATCCCGCAAGCTCCAATACCAACCACGTAAAGTCTGCCCTGTATCTCGACCTCATCGGGCACTACCAGCTGCACGAGTTCAGCAAGGGTTCATTGGAAGTCTTCGGCGGGGTGAACAACGTGCTCGATACCGACCCACCGCGGGTCCCGGGCGCCAACGGATCCGGCAACAACGTGTACTTCAGCCCCATCGGGCGAAACTACACGGTCGGGGTGCGGTACCGGCAGTAGGGGGACTCGACTTGGTTAGCGGACTACTCAGGCGTCGGCTGCGGCCTGCCTCAGTAGTCCGCCTCCGATGGCTCTACGTCGGCGGGCGCTGCGCACGCCACGCTGTCACAGCGTCATCCGTAGTGACGACGCGACCGAGAATTCCGCCCTCACCTGAAATGCACTTGAGCATTGCCGTGTGAATGGCGGGATCGGCGGCCGCGCAGGCCTCACCGACCGTCTGGCACTCGAACCCGCGATCAACGGCTTCGCGCAGCGTTGAGTGTACGCAGACGTCGGTAGTGACCCCGGCAATCGTAAGTGCCGTGACGCCCCAGGCATGAAGCACGAGCTCAAGGTCGGTTGCGTAAAAGGCCCCGAATCCAGGCTTGTCGATCACGACTTCGGATGGCAACGGTGCCAGCTCATCGATGATCGCGTGCCCTGGTTCCCCTCGCACGAGCAGCCGCCCGAGGGGGCCACGGCTTCCGATGGCAGCGCCGACCCCTGCGGCGCGGCGAGCCTTGGTGGGGTTCAGGTCGGCAAGGTCCGGTCGATGACCCTCCCGTGTGTGAATGACTCGAATGCCCGACGCGCGGGCGGCCTCGAGCAGGCGGCGCACGTAGGGTATCGGGGCGCGTAGTGGGTCCACGTCAACACCGCTCCGGCCGATGTAACCCTGCGGATCCAGGAAGTCGCGCTGCATGTCAATGACGATGAGGGCAGTCGCGCCGGGTGTCAGGGGCCTGCCGGTGGCCGATCGTTGCATAGTCATACGGCCGTCAGGAACGAGACGCCGAGGGCTCCGACGAACCCGCCAGCGCCGCGACCGTCGGCAGCGACCGATCCGTAGTCCTGTGCCATCACCCGGGCGACCCGATGGCGATGATAGTTGGCGATGAGATCGCGACACGGGATGACTTGTGAGTCCCGATCGCCGTAAAGCTTGCGATGCAGCGCCGGGAGGCGGTACCAGGGCGCGCCGGTCTTGGTGTGATGGGCGTTGTGGTAGGGGAAGTTCAGCACCAGCAGATTGAGCCAGGACCAGCGCACCGCCAGGAGATTCGAGTAGGTGTTCTCGTATTCGTAGCGGCGTGTGCGGCGCGGGTCACGCGGCGCCGGCTCGAGAGAGTGTGATGAGAATACGTCGTAGGTATGCTGGAAGGCGTCCATGAAACGTAACACGTGCAGGAACAAGAGATAAGCGAGGGCGTACAGGAGAAGCGCCTTCACAGACACGAGGGCGAGGGCTACCCACAACGCAACTCGCAACGCCAGCAGGCAGACCGTGCGAATCTCTGCTGCGGTGGTTCCATAGTAGAACGGCGCCACTATGATCATGCCGCGCATGATGAACTCGATGGCCGGGATATAAGCCCATTCGAGAGCGAGCACCGCCCTAAGGGCCCAGTCCGGGGTGCGCTTCAGAACCCCGCGGTAGTCGAAAGTCACGACGTCCAGCCGATCGGTGTGGTGCCGCAAGTGCTTGACCTTGAGCCGCTGGTAGTCTGCGAGACACGAGCCGTTCAGCCAGCTCATGAGCATCCCGAGCCGATCATTGGGCCTGGCACGCGAAAACACTGTCTGGTGCACGCACTCGTGGATCAGGTAGCCCGAGCAAATGAGGGTGTGAGTCGTCAGGAGTACGCCGACGATATTCGCCGCAATCTCCGGGCGTGTAAGCAGCCAGACGCCCACAGTCCAGCCGATCACGGTGTAGGAGACGACGATCAGGTTGGGCCAGCCCGAGGCCCACCGCGTGAAGGCACTCATCGGGACACTCCCGAGCTGACTTGCGGGGTCACGGCGTTCGCCTGCAGGGCTGCGACGAACGATGCGTCGTAGGTCGCCTCGATGGGGGGCGAAGCCTGGATCTGCCCCTCCTTCTTCAGGATGTCGGCTATGAGGCTGCCGCTGGCATAGAACGAGGGGAGGGCAGAGCTCTTCCTGAACACCTCGTCGAGTTGGTTCAGGGGCGGGTTCTCGACATTCGCCAGCTGCGATTTCACGTCGTCGGGACTGATCTCGAGCGCCTTGGCAATGAGCGCGGCGGCTTTGTCAGGCTCCTGACGCATGTAGGTGAGGCCGTCGAGGGTGCCTCGGATCAGTGCGTCGACGAGCTTCGGGTTCTTCGCAATCGTGCTCTGCGTGAGCGCCAGTACGTCCGTGATCATTCCTCGCGCCTCGCGCGAGGACAGCAGCACATGGAACTGCTTGCCGCCACCGAGTTTGCGGATCGTCGACACACTTGGCTCGTAGGTCACGCCGGCGTCGACAGCGCCGGTTGCGACAACCGCCACGACCTGCTCAGGGGTTGAGTTGACCGCGCGGATGTCTTTCTGAGAAAGGCCGGACTGAGCCAGTGCATAGGCCAGTAGAAAGTCCGACGGGGACAGGGGCTGAAAGGCGACCTTGCGACCCTTGAGCTCCTTGACGCTGCGAATGGCGGTTTTGGAGACGATGGCATCCCCCCCGACCGAGTAGTCGAGCGGCATGACGACCTTGAGCTTCCAGCCCTTGGAGGCCGCGGTGATCACCTGATCGTAGGTCAGCGTCGACGCCTCGATCTCGCCGCCCTCGAGCGCACCGGACATGAGCGAGTTGTCGCTGAAGGTCACGAGCTTCACGTCCCAGCCGTACTTTCGATAGTAGCCATTGGCGGCGGCACAATAGATCGGGCCATAGCCGATCCAGTTGACGACACCCAGCCGGGTAGATGCCGCGGCGCTCGCGCTCGCGAAGGGTATGAAGGCGACGGCGGCGATTGCGGCCACCCGAGCGATGATTCCTGAACCTCTCATAGCCGTGACTCCTCGGTGTCGATGCCTGCTGCCTCGAGTTGGCGCCGCAGGGGTTCGAGTTGCGATGCGTACTGGCGCCATTGCGCGACGGAGTTGTTGTGCAGACGATGGCGCACCTGCGCGGCGCTCGCCGTCGTGCTGGGCGCGCGATTGTTGTGAAACTCGAGGCATGCGTCCTCCCACTCGAGGCCACAGAAGGCGAGTAGTTCCTGTGTCGCCCG
Source organism: Steroidobacteraceae bacterium (assembly GCA_036499585.1). Taxonomy (GTDB): domain Bacteria; phylum Pseudomonadota; class Gammaproteobacteria; order Steroidobacterales; family Steroidobacteraceae; genus 13-2-20CM-66-19. The sequence goes on along the minus strand of DASYDM010000064.1, from coordinate 184,576 downwards.
CCGCGGGTCCGCGACGAGCGCCTCGTAGCTCAATTCATGAATCAGTCCCGGAAGTGTCGCGGTCCAGTGATCCATCAGACGGCCGTAGGCAATGTAGTAGCGGCCGAGCTCCCCCAGGTCGTACGAGAAGGGGTAGCCGTCCTGGAACAGCTTCTTATAGATCGCAAAACAGGCGGCCATCGGGCTGCGGCGCACGTGAACGATTCGTGCGTTCGGCAGAGCGCGACGAATGAGTCCGCAGTACAGAAAGTTGAGAGGCATCTTGTCGATGAAGCGTTCGGCTTCCACTCCCGCCGCCCTGACCTTCGACAAATAGTCCCGTCCTAGCGCGGGGAAGTCGACTTGTGCCGATCGCATTACGAGTTCACGGCGCGGCAGCGGCGCGGTTTGGCGCTGCGTAGATGAGGTGTTGAGCCCGCTACTCACGCCCGCGACTACGCTCAACGCGAAGTGAGGCAGTTCGCCCGCCGCACGCAGGGCCGTATGGCTGCCCAGAATGCGCTCGACCAGAGTGCTGCCGCTGCGGGGCAGACCGACGACGAAGATTGGGGCGTGGGCGTCGGCGGCGCCCACATCGGGTGACGTCGTGGCCGGCGCCACGGTGCTCGCGAGGGCCGGGCGCGCGTGCGGGCCCGGGTACGCCTCGATGATCCAGTCCATTGTGGCGACATCCGTGGCAACGTCGTAGCGGAGGTGCTCGCGACGCAACTGCGCGCCACGCGACAGGTGCTCGAAGGAGCGCCCGTATTGACCGATATCCTCGTATTCCTTGGCAAGGGCGTAGCGCATCGCCACCTCACCGCGCCAATCCTTTCCGGCGGACGGCAAGCGTGCTTCGAGCTCAGGGATGTGGTTGTGCCCTTCGCTCTGGGTGCGCAGCTCCGAGCGATTGAGGTACGCCTCGTAGTCACTAGGCCTCAGCGCGATGACGCGGTCGTAATCACGCTCCGCGCCGTTGAGATCTCCGAGGAACCGACGCACTGTCGCCCGATTGAAGACGAAATGGGGTTCGTTCGGGGAAAGCGCGATAGCGCGTTCGAACGCTGCAAGCGCGCGGGGTTGGTCGCCCGCGAGGCTGAAGACATTGCCAATGGCATCTAACACCGTCGCATCGGCGGTTGGATGCGATTGAGCCAGTGCCGCCGCCTCGCACGCGTGCCGCAATTGCCCGGAAGCCAGAAGCGACTGAGCTCGTTGCAACAACGCACGCGGGTTCTCGAGGTTCATATCGGCACCGCCTGCTGCGACAGCCGCTGCAGGAGTTCCAGGTCGGTGCGCATTCCGGACGTATCGCGGATGCGCTCGAGAATGCGAAAGCGCAGGGCGAGAAACTCCGGACTGTGCTTCATCGCGAGTGCGCGCTCCCGCGGGAGCGGTACGTCGTACACGGAGTCGACGCGACCCGGGCGTGGCGCCATGAGAACGACTCGCCGCCCAAGGTAGATCGCTTCGTCGACGTCGTGGGTGACGAAGACAACGGTGCAGCCTTCGAGCTTGGATACATGCAAAATGAGATCGTGCATGACCTCACGCGTTTGCGCATCGAGTGCGCCGAACGGCTCGTCCATCAGCAGAATTTTCGGGCGAGCCATGAGCGCGCGCGCAATGGCAACCCGTTGCTGCATACCCCCTGACAGTTGCGGCGGATAAGCGTTGGTGACCCCGCTCAATCCCATGGCGCACAGCAGCGCATCGGCTCGCCCTGACGCGGTTTCGACATCGGCGCTGGTGCAGTCGCGCGTGTGGACTGCAAGCTGTCGCGGGAATTTGATGTTTTCAATGACCGTCAGCCACGGATAGAGGCTGTAGTCCTGGAAGACCATGGCGCGATCGGCCCCTGGGGCTACCACAGATTGCCCGCCCGCTTCGATCTCTCCCGAAGTATGGGTCTCCAATCCGGCCAGCATCCGCAGCAGCGTGGACTTTCCGCACCCGGAGGCACCCACCAAGGTGACGAACTCGCCGTCGTCGATATCCAGACATACCTTGTCGAGCGCAACGATGCGGCTGTGCCCCTCACCGAACACTTTGCACGCCCATCGAACACTGATTGCGCTCACAGGTGTCAGCCTCGGACGTAGAGATAGGGGAACGCGAGTCGGCGCACGAAGCGAAACGCCTGATCCGTGGCCAGCCCGATCGCGCCGATGAGGATGATCCCGGCGAAGATCTTGTCAGTCTGCAGGAAGCGCTGGGCCTTGACGATCGAATAGCCGAGTCCCGAGTTGGCGGCGACGAGCTCGGCAACTACGAGATACGTCCACGCCCACCCCATGGTGATGCGTAGCGTGTCCAGGAGCGCAGGTTTGGCTGAGGGGATGATGACTTTCTCGATGATTTCCCAGCGGGTGGCCCCCATCGTCTGCGCGGCCTCGATCTGCGCCATCGGGACTCTGCGGACATCCTCAGCCACCATCAGCACCATCTGAAAGAAGGTGCCGATGAAGATGATGGCAACCTTGGCGCCCTCGTCGATTCCGATCCAGAGCATGACCAGGGGGATGAATGCGACGGCCGGCATGTAGCGGACGAAGTCCGTCAACGGCTCGAGGAGCGCCTGGACGACCCGGAAGTTGCCGATCATCAGGCCCAGGGGGAGTGCGACGAGGGCGGACAGCGACCAGCCTGCAACCACCCGAAAGGTGCTGATGCCGATATCATCGAGCAGTCGATCTTCGCTGAACCAGGTAGCGAGCCTGCGCACCACATCGAGCGGCCCTGGGAGGAACACGTGATTGACGGAGTCGCTGAGTGACAGGGCCGTCCACGCAACGAGCGGGACCGCGAGCCCGATAGCGGCCAGCGTCCAGTAGCTGCGCTGGCTCAGCCACCCCCGAATCTTCCAGGTTCCCGATTTCATGGCTTCGTCGGTGCGCTGCTCGGCGCACTGCCTTTCGCGAGGGCCGCATCGAGCACTGAGCGGTCAACACCCTTTGCGGCATCGGGTTGCCCGTCTATGAGCTTGTTGGCGCGCAGGAAGGCGGCAATGCTCGGCGCGACGCTAACCAGGCTGCGCGGGTTGGCCGCATCGAATGCCTCCAGGTTGGCCGCCGCATCGAAGAAGTGCGTGCCCGGCAGAAATACCCGGTATTGCTCTGGTGACATGCTGACGACTTTGGACATGATCGCGACCGCCCGGTCGGGTTCGGCACGAATGAACGCCTGGGTGTCGAACCATGCGCGCAGCATCGCGACGAGGTCCTTGCGCTTGCCCTGAATCGAGCGCTCCTGCGCGACCAGCAGATCCGGAATCAGGCCCGGCATCTGCGCAGAGGTGAACAGCGCGGTGCCCTTGCCACTCTTTTGTATCTGACTGATCCAAGGATTCCAGACCACTGCGGCGTCGACCCGGCCGCTGATGAGGGCGGCGGCGGCGTCACCTGCTGACAAGTTGACCACTGTGACGTCCTGGGGCGTCAGGCCGTTGCGGGCGAGGGCAGTGTAGAGAACGAAGTGCGAGATGCTGTATTGCTCGAGGGCGATGGTGTGGTGTTTGAGGTCCGTGAACCCTTTGACTTTCGGACCGACCAACAGGGCGTCGTTCCCGGCCGAGTTGTCGTTCACCAGCACGACTTTCAGCGGTAAGCCCTTGGCGAGGGGCCCGAGGGTGTCCGACCAGGTCTGGCTGTTGGCATCGAGTTGGCCGGTAGACAGAGCCGAGATCGAGTCGCTGTAGTTCGCGAACCAGACCAGCTTCACGTCGGCGCCGTACTTGCGGAAATAGCCCTGGTCCTGCGCGATGTACCAAGCCACCCAGCCTGTCCAATCCGACACGCCGACTTTGACCTCGGCATGGGCGGGGAATGTTGCGGCGGATGTCGCGAGGAGCAGGGCGGCCAGCAAGGCGCGCGCGGGTCGGGTGCAGAAGTCTTTCGCGTTCATGAAGAAGCTCCGACAGCAGGTTGCTCGAGATAAGCGCGCCAGCCGCCTTTTGCGGTGATGTCGAGTGCGCCAACGGTGGCACGGGGCTCGGCCAGGAACCCCTTGATGTTCGAGCCGTCTGCCAGAGTCACTGTGCCGATGGCGAGCGGCGGCGGGACTTCGCCGACGAAGCTGCCGAAGGCCGCGACGTCGAGCTCGTAGACCTCGACCTCGATGGCGGCTCCCTCGGCTCCGGCATGGACCAGCGCCGGCTTCGCGGGTGACTGACTTATCATGGCGTAGAGACGGTAGACGGGCGCAGTACGCGTGCGCTGTACGAACCGTGCGGCGCGTGAGGTGAGTTGCCAATGGAGGGGCATCCCCGCTAGATGAGCCCCGACGACGCCGAGTTGAATGCGCGACGGGCGGACCTCGAGATCAAGTCCTGGCGCAGCCGGCAGCTCCAACACGTCTTCATACCGTGCGGCCAGATCGAGCAAACCTGTATCGGACCAGGCTGGCCCGATCAGACTGACTCCCACACCGGTGGCGTTCGCGCGGAAGCCTGCCGGGACGGCGATTGCAGTCATGTCGAGCAGATTCACGAAGTTGGTGTAGAGCCCGAGGCGGGCATTGAGTGCTACCGGCTCGGCAAGCAACTCGCTTATGCGGTAGATGGTCGGTGTCGTGGGCAGCACGAGGACGTCGATTTGCTCCCACAGTTCCTCCGCATCGCGCGCGTAACGTTGCAACGCATACAACCCGCGGAATGCATCGACAGCAGAGAAGCCCTTACCCGCCTGCACAATGGCTTGGACGACGGGATGAATCGCGCTCGGGTTGCGCTGGAGAAGCGTCTCGAGGACTTCGGTACGCTCGGCGACCCACGGACCCCCGTACAGGAGCCTGGCTGCTTCAAGCAGTCGGGCTACAGAGACCTCCACGAGCGTTGCGCCCAGGGCTTGGAGGCGGGTGACGGCAGCCGCAAAGCAGGTGGCATCTTCAGGTGCGAGGTCGCGCAACTCGGCGGCTCGCGGCACGCCCAGCCGAAATCGAGCCCCGATCGTAGGACTCTGCGTGGGTGCGCGGCGCGCAAACGGATCCTCGCGATCGAAGTGCGTGAGCACCGAGTCAACTCGCGCTGCGTCCGCCGCATTCGCAGTAAGCGTGGTGATGCAATCAAGGCTTCGGCACGCCGGCACGAGTCCGCGGGTGCTCCATCGCCCCTTGGTTGGCTTGAAGCCGATGAGACTATTAAAGGCAGCCGGCACCCGCCCGGAGCCCGCCGTGTCCGTGCCCAAGGCCAGGGGGACGACGCCGGCAGCGACCAGCACTGCGGAACCCGAACTGGACCCGCCGCTCACGTACTCGCGATTGAATACACAGCCAGGCGCACCGTAAGGACTCCGCGTCCCTACCAGCCCCGTGGCGAATTGATCGAGGTTGGTCTTGCCGAGGATCAGCGCGCCCGCGTCCGTCAAGCGCTCGACCACGGGGGCCGACCGCTCGGGACGATAGGCGAAGGCTGGGCAGGCGGCCGTCGTTTCGAGGCCGAGCACGTCGATGTTGTCTTTGATCGCTACCGGAACGCCTGCGAGCGGTAGCGACTCACCCGCTGCGACTCGTCGATCGATGCGCTCCGCTTGAGCGAGCACGGCCTCATCTGTCGCGCGACTTATCCAGGCTTGCGGTTGGATCTTGTCGTAGTCGCGTGCGCGGGAGAGGGCCTCGCGTGCCACCGCCTGCGCAGTTCGGACGCCGCCGCTCACGTCCGTCGCGATCGCGCACACGCTCCACTGCCGGCCGGGCCGCTTCATGACGCACCTCCGATGGCAGAGGGAGGTAACTCGGGTTCAAGTGCGACCAGTGGCATGCCGGGCGCAATGGCCTGACCCTCCTGAATGTATACCGCGCGTACGACGCCTCCTGATGGGCTTGGTACGTTGCACTCCGTTTTCATTGCCTCGATCGCTACGATCACCGATCCCTTCTGAACGCGATCGCCTTCGCGCACCTTGACGCGCCAGACGTGGCCGCCGAGCGGAGCCTCGATGAGTTCTGCGCCCTCAGGTACGTCGGTGGTATCCGGGGTGAGCGGGGCCTCGGGCATTGAGTGCGCGGACGACAGCTCGTTGCGGCGAGCCCATGCCTCGCGCTCGGCATCGAAGGCGGCTTGGCGCGTTGTTTGAAACGCTTCGATACTTGCGTGCTCATCGCTCAGGAAGCGCTGATAGTCGGCGAAGCGGAACGTGTCGGTCTCGATCCGAAGTGGGCGGCGCCCGTAAGGAAAGTCGCGGCGCCAGTCGGTCAGCTCCGCGTGGCTGACGGGAAAGAACCGGATCTGGTCGAAGAAGCGCAACAGCCAAGGATGCTCCCGAAACTCGGGGCTGCGGGGATAGGAGTTCCACACCTGCACCGTCCGGCCGAACAGCTGATACCCGCCGGGTCCCTCCATTCCGTAGATACATAGATACGCGCCGCCGATGCCGACCACGTTGGGGGGCGTCCAGGTTCGCGCCGGGTTGTACTTGGTGGTGACCAGGCGATGGCGCGGATCCAACGGTACGGCAACCGGGGCACCCAGGTAGACATCACCCAGGCCCATGACCAGGTAGCGTGCGGCGAATACGACGTCGTGCACATCTTGTGTTGATTGCAGCCCGTTGATGCGGCGGATGAACTCGATGTTGTCGGGGCACCACGGTGCGTCCGCCCGCACCGAACTCATGTAGCGCTCGATGGTCTGTGCGACGGCCGGGTCATTGAAGGACAGTGGCAGCCATACAGTGCGTGAAGGGACCTCGAACTGATCCAGATTGCCGAGCCGGTCCTCCGCATCCGCGAGGGCGCGTAGCAATTGATCGAGTGGTAGAACCCCTGGATCGAAGTGAACCTGCAAGGAGCGAATACCAGGGGTCAGATCTATGATGCCCGGCGGCTTGGCCCGCTCCAGTTCCAACATCAGGGCATGAACCCGCATGCGCAGGGTCAGGTCGAGGACGATGGGTCCGTACTCGATGAGGACGTGCCGATCGCCCTGGCGGCGGTAGATGGTCCTGGGGCGCGACTCGCGGGCCCTGAAGGTTGTGAGGATGGCGTCTGTGTCGGAAGGGGCAACGTTCTTGCGAACAGGAGTTGCCGGCGGTGCCGCAGCAGTCGGCGCGTCGATCCACAAGTCCTGCGTGCGCTCTGCCTCTCTGGCGCTAACAGCGTCGACGCACTCAAATTGCAGGGTGTCGCCCGGAGCGAGTTGCCCTAGTTTCCAGAGGTCCGCGGAGATGACCACGAACGGGCAGACGAAGCCACCGAGCGAGGGACCGTCCGGGCCCAGGATGATCGGCATATCGCCGGTGAAATCGACTGCCCCGACGGCGTACGCGTTGTCGTGAATGTTGGAGGGGTGTAACCCCGCTTCGCCTCCATCGCGCCTGGCCCACTGCGGCTTCGGGCCAATGAGGCGGATGCCCGTGCGATTGGAGTTGTAGTGAACCTTCCAGGTCGCGCTCAGGATGGTCTCGATATCCGCGCTCGTGAAGAAGTCGGGCGCCCCGTGAGGCCCATAGAGCACGCGCACACGCCAAGCGTGCGTCAGCGCGGGCTGGCGACGGGGTGGAAGGTGAGCGTTCAGCCATGTGAGAGGTGCCGGCTCGGGGCGCGCGAGTGGCCCGTGCGCGGCACCTGCGCGCGGTTCCGCGTGGGCCCCGGTTCCCGCGCCCGCCCGTGCGTTCAAGTGCAGCACGTCGCCAGCCGCGAGATTGCGTCCTGCGTGTCCGCCGAACCGGCCGAGCGTGAAGGTAGAGCAGCTACCCAGATAAGCGGACTCTTCCAGCCCAGCGCCAAAAAGGATGTACGCGCGCAAGCCAGCGCCATGTACGCGTCCGAGTTTCAAGGTCTGACCGGTAGCGACCGGTGTCACCGTATATGGTGCGACGGGCGCGCTATCTAAGCGCGCGCCGCAGTCGGCGCCAGTGAGGCAGATAGTCGCGGCGCGGGTGAAGAGCAGCGTAGGGCCGACGGCCGTAACTTCGAGTCCAGGAGCTCCCTCTGGATTGCCGAGGAGTCGGTTGCCGAGACGAAACGCCAAACAGTCCATCGGGCCCGAAGGGGGCACGCCAACGTGCCAATATCCGCGTCGTCCCGGGTAGTCTTGTACCGTCGTCGCCAAGCCCCCGCTCAGCACGCGAAGTGAGCTTGGGGTATACGGTACGTCGGCCAACGCACGAGTAGAGACGTTTCCGGACGCGAACATGTTGCTGCTGACAATCTGTCGCAGCCAATCGAGATTGGTCTCGAGCCCGCCGATGAGCGTGGCATCCAGAGCGCGTCCCAGCGCAGCTACCGCCGTCGCGCGATCTGTGCCCTTGACGATTAGCTTTGCGAGCAGCGGATCGTAGTGGGTACTCACTTCCGTGCCGGGAGCAATCCATGTCTCGACTCGCGTGTCCTGGGGGAACTCGGCGCGGGTGATCGTGCCGCTGCTGGGTCGGCTTTCCTCGCCTGGGTCCTCGGCGTACACACGCGCCTGAATTGACCAACCGCGCGCAGAGGGAGTGGAGGGTCCCGGGGGCGCCGTTCTCGCCCAGTCATCCATAAACGAATAGTCGCCACCGGCGCCGCGCACCATCCACTCGATGAGGTCGACGCCCGTCACTTCCTCCGTGACAGCGTGTTCGACTTGCAGGCGCGTGTTGACCTCAAGGAAGTAGAACTCTTCGCGTGGGGCGTCCAGCAAGAACTCGACCGTTCCTGCGGAGCGGTATTCCACGGCGCGTGTCAGGCGTATTGCGCTCTCGGCGAGTGCGGCGCGCAGGGCCGCGTTGAGTCCTGGAGCGGGAGCCTCTTCAATGATCTTCTGATGGCGTCTCTGCAGCGAGCAGTCGCGCTCGCCGAGGGCTACGACATGGCCTGTGCCGTTGCCGAAGACCTGCATTTCGACATGACGCGCCTCTGGCAGAAAGCGCTCGAGGTATACGCCGCCGTCTGCGAAGTTGTTCGCTGCAAGGTGCGACACTGTAGGGAATGCCGCTTCGAGCGCCGCCATGTCCATACAGGCGCGCATCCCGATGCCACCGCCGCCCCCGGTCGCCTTGATCATCACGGGGAAGCCGATGCGTTGAGCGGCCTCGCGCGCATCGTCGAGGTCAGCCAGCAGTGCAGAGCCCGGCACGCGGGGCACGGACTGAATTCGGGCGATCTCGCGAGCGGTGTGCTTCAGCCCGAACGAGCGCATGTTCTGCGGTGTCGGTCCAATAAAGGTGAGTCCGTATGTCTCACACTCCGCCGCGAACTGCGCGTTCTCGCTCAGGAATCCATAACCAGGATGGATAGCCTGAGCTCCGCACTTCTTCGCCGCGCCGATCAAGGCGGTGGCGTCCAGGTAACTCTTGTTCGCCGGCGCGGGCCCGATGCAGACAGCTTCGTCGGCTTGTGCGACGTGCAACGAGCCTGCGTCTGCTTCAGAGAACACAGCCACCGACGCAATTCCAAGCCGACGCAAGGTGCGAATGATCCGGCATGCGATCGCACCGCGGTTGGCGATTAGTACTTTCTCAAGCACGTGCCGCACCCATCAGCGTGCGGTTTGGCCGGACGCGATCAGAACGCGTACCGGTGTGGGGTTGAATCCGTTACACGGATTGTTTATCTGCGGACAGTTCGAGATGACTACTGTGACATCCATGTGCATCTCCAAATCCACATACAGTCCGGGCGCAGAGATGCCATCGACGATGCCGAGCGTGCCGTCGGGCTCTACCGGGACGTTCATGAAAAAATTGATGTTCGAGACGATGTCGCGCTTGCTACGGCCGTGCCGGGCGTTGGAAAGCAGGAAATTCTCGACGCAGGCGTGCTGCGACTTGGTGTGAAAGCCGTAGCGCAGGGTGTTGCTTTCGCAGCTGCACGCTCCGCCCAGGGTGTCGTGATAGGCGACCGGCGTTGACGTGATTCGAGCCATCGGCCGGCCCTCGTTCGACATCAGCACGCTGCCGGCCCGCAGGAAGATATTTCGTTGAGCGGCGATGGTGTCTTGTGCGCTGTAGCGCTCGGCGTCGTCGTGCGCGCAATACATGAGAAGGTCGACTGCCTGGTTGCCTTCCAGGTCGAGGATGCGCAGGGTCTCGCCTGCGTGAATCAGATGATCCCAAGGGGCGCAAGCTGGGATGATCTCATCCAGGAGTACGGACTTCGGCAGGCCGGCGAGTGCGGGGTCGCTCATGGCTCCTCAGGGTTCCTATGGCAATGTCGAAAACGGTGCAAATTGCGTGCTACCTCAGCGGCGGAAGTACTCCTCCACGTTGAGGAAGGCTCGCAGTCGCTCTGGGCTGGCGCTTCGGACCGGGTCTTCAGCCGCCGTGATTGGGCCGCGCCATGCGGATACGCGAACGGGCGTCACGGTGTATTGCAGGCGTGCATCAAGAACGTGCGGACAGTTCGCTAGTACGACAATGACGTTCATCTCGGCGCGCAGAGTCAGTGCGCGAAGTGGAGAGGAAGGACCTGGCTGCAACGTTGTGGTGCCGTCTGCACCAATTTGCACTGCTTTGAACCAGTTGATGCACGGGTGCACGTCTCGCGCACCGAGGCCGAACTTAGCGGCTCCTAGCAGAAGTCGGTGCCGCGCGTTCGGCTTGTCGCTGTGGTTGGCGCCGATCCCGTACCGATGCTCGTTACTTCGCTCGGTAGAGGGACCGCAGAAGGGGTCGTGAGTGCCTGCGTTGTCCTCGACGACACTCATCAGCACGCGTCCCATGTCCGACAGCAGCAGCACGCCCGCTTGAATGTTCGCCGTCCACTGCACCTTGAGAGTGTCGGCGACGTTGAGCCGTTCGATCGGACGCTCAGCGTTGAACACGAGCATCGAGACACAGGCGTCGCCTTGGAGGTCAATCAGCCGGAGCCTTGCACCTCGCCCAAGCTCCCGAGCGGCATAACCGCCACCACCGACAATCTCCTCCCACAGCATCGCCTCGCGCAGGACACCCTCCGGAAGGTCGGCGATGCGGTCGGGCGGAACGGTGGGCATCGCCTCCACCTGAGTTCCCGCCATCGCGCGGGCGTGCGCGCGGGCGCTCTTCGGGTCCGCCGTGCCGGAGGGACCCTGTCGGTCGGCTGACATGCGGCATTACCCCTTATCGGTAGGAGTAGCCGACCGTCAGTCCGAGCGTCCGCGGCTGCGACACGATCGCTTGAGCGCGGTTACCGAATATCGCCGGGTCCTGGTAGGAGGTGACCCCCAGATTGTTGGTCAGATTCCTACCAAACAGCGTCGCGCTCCAATGGGGTCCCATAAACGACACTCGTGCATCGAGCATCGTATAGCCGCCGACGGTGGGTACCGTCGCTGAAAGAGACGGAAGCACCGAGCTCTGGTAGTGCGCAGTGACGGCGAACTGCAGCTCGCCACCGCCGACTGGGATGTGACCGTACTGTAAGCCCAGTGCAAGACTCGACTTGGGCGTCCCAGGCAAGGGGCTACCGACCTCCGGAGGCGGAGCGGAAGTGTTTGGCTGGACGAACAACGGATTGAGTTGCGTCAGCCGGGTCTGATCATAGGTGTAGTCGAGGTGGACCTCGAGGTGCGACGTCAACAGGGCGTCGATTTCTGATTCGAAACCCTTGCTGGTGGCTTCGCCGATGTTGAGCGACGCGGGCAGCACGAGGGGTGTCAGCTGCAGACCTTCCTGCACGTTGTGCCAGTCGATGTAAAAGAGCGTCGCGGAATACCTCAGCCAGTGGCTGAGGGTTCCTTTAGTGCCGATCTCGTAGTTGTCCGCCGTATCGGGCGCGAGGTTCGTAAGCGCCGGTGGAGTGGTGTACCCGATGCCCGGTTCGGTGGGCGGCAGAGCGTTTACTCCGCCTCGACGGAAGCCCTGGGACCACGTCGCGTAGACGAGATTGGTCGGATCGAGCTTGTACGCGACGTTGACCTTCCACAGAGCCTTGCGCCACTCGTTGCTCTTGGTGATGTTTGCGATGGGTGCGTCCGGACCGAAGAACGGCCCGCCGTCGTATAACAGACCGGTTTGCTGAGATACCGTTACCGTCTGTTTGAACACCCGGGCGCCGCCGGTAATGCTCAACGGGTCGGTGATATGCCACGTGAGCTCGCCGTAGGCCGCGAGGTCCTTGAAAGTCGTTTCGAAGTCGCCGATGTAGGCTTGATCCTTGACGATCGGAATGCCTGCCACCGAATCGAAGATCCCGTAGGCGGTCTGACCGACACCGCAATACGAGGGTACGGTGCCGTCGCCCGCACTCTGGCCGTAGATGGCCTGGCAGGCGTTGTAGAAATCGAGGTAACCGGGAATGAAGTCGTGCTCGACGATGTCCGTCTGCTGATGATTGAAATACAGCCCCGTGACCCACTCGACGTGCTCGCCGGCCTTCGATGCCAAGCGCAGCTCCTGCGTCACGGGCCTGTCATTCAGGCCCTCGATGCCCTTGACGAACGTGCGGGGGTACTGCCCGTACAGGCTCTGGAAGAAGAAAAAGTTGATGTACTGGTGCGTCTCGTCGGCAACCGTGTCGTTGACGTGGTGTGCCCAGGATGTGTTCGAGGTCAGTGTCGCGAACCCGAGGTCATACTCCATCGTGAGCGCAGCCAGGTCGACCCGGTCGTGGGTCGTCGTGATCCCGGACTCGGCGTCCGCAAGCCGATTGACGCCCGGTGGGACTGGTGCGTTGAAGAGCTGTGTTGCCAGTGCCGGATTGCTGAAGTCGCCGGAAGGCTGGCCCCCCGCGTTGATGGGCTCGTTGAACTGCGTCGCGTTCGTTGCGGCATAGGGAAAGCCGCCGGCGCGCTCGAGTTGGTAGTAATAGGAGAGCTGGGCGTGGAACACTTCGTTCGGCTTCCACAGTGCCGAGATGTGCGCGGACTGGTTGTTGTAAACGTTGACGCCCGTTTTCCCGTAGATGACCGGGGGGCTGAAGAGATTCCCGGGTTGTGCGGCCACCGGTACGCCGGAGGAATCCAATTTGAACAGGTTGGGCTGGTCGATGAATCCCGCGTCACGCGACCAGCCGCCGTTCATTCGCACCGCGAACGTGTCCGAGAGCGGAATGTTGAGCATTGCGGTCACACCCTCGTTGGGCTCGCTGGTGTGTGCCGTGTCGCTGACGGTCGCCTCGGCTCTGGCATCGAACCCGGTCAGATCCGGCGCGTGCTGCACGAACTTGATCGTGCCGCCGAGTGAGCCGGAGCCGTAGAGGGTTCCTTGCGGGCCGCGCAGTATCTCGACGCGCTCCAGGTCTTGCAGCTGCAGGGCAAAGAACAGCGGCGTGTCGTCGACGTACGTTGCGACGGGCGGAACGATCGGCGAGGCCGCCGCGGGCAGTCCCGACGTCGTCTCGCTGTTCAACCCGCGAATGATCAGGTTTGCGCCATTGACGCCACTGAACGGACCTTTGTCCGTATAGCTGACACCCGCCATCATTTGGGCGAGATCCGCAATGTCTTGGACTCCCGCGTCCTCGAGGGAATTCGCGCCGATCGCGGTGATGCTGAGGGGAACGTTTTGAGCAGACGCTTCGCGGCGGGTGGCTGTCACGAGGACTTCTGAAAGGCCTCCGCCTCTATCGGCGTCTGCGACGCGGGTCGTCGTGGCCGCGTCGGCGACGCGAGTCACGGACGTGGAGTCTCCGGTGGTGCCCGAGCTGCTTTCCGCGGACACAGCGCTGGCGTACAGGGCTGCCGCGACAGCGGCTGCTACAGAGCTACGTGTGGTTCTCATCGCCCATCGATCTCCTGCGCAAGTGGCCGTACCTACTCGCAAGGAGACGTGGGATATCGGGACTCGGGACTGTTACCTCAACGGAGATCGCCCCGAGGACCCCCACGGGCTCCTCGCAACCGAATCTCCCGGGCTTTTATCCCGCCGTGTATCCGAGCACCTGAAGCCAGACGCTTGGACTGCCTCTCTCGGACCAGACATCCGTCGCGTGGCGACGAATCGGAACCCTAGACGCACATTTTTATCTACAGCCGTGCTGTTGCAAACGCTGTGCCGAAAAGGGCGCGGAGCCGTAGCGAATGCGTTTGACTGCGGAAAACAACAGGTTAACGCTCATGCGAGCATTTGCGCGCAATCGCCCGACCCTGCACCGCATGCCCCAACTCGGAGCTTTTCAGGCATGCTGCCCCAACGTTGATCACCTGAAGGCAGAGCGATGAGTCTCGAGATAGCAGCGCGTTGGTTTGAATTCGAACGTCTGGCCGACGGAATCACGCGGCTTTGGGAGCCACACGTGATCCGCGTCATGCAGTGCAATATCTGGCACGTTCAGGGGCGCGACCGCGATCTCGTCATCGACACCGGAATGGGTGTCGCCAGCCTCACGCAAGCGGCTGCTGAGATCTTCGACAAACCCCTCACTGCGGTCGCGACACACGCTCATATAGATCATGTCGGCTCATTGCACGAGTTCTCCGATCGTATCGCGCATGCGGCGGAGGCCGAGCAACTCGCGAGGCGGTCCGAGAACTTCAGCATGCTAAGGGAAGATCACTCGGTCGAGTTCATTGGCGGACTCGAGCGCGCAGGCTACGAAGTGGACGACAGCTTCATAACGGCATTGCCTCGTGCAGATTTCGATGTGCGAAGATTCTCGTGTCCTCCCGCGCCCGCGACTCGCGTAGTGGAGGAAGGGGATGTCATTGACCTCGGTAACCGAGTCTTTGAGATCCTCCATCTGCCGGGGCACTCGCCGGGCAGCATCGGATTGTGGGAAGCGGCTACCGGCATTCTGTTTTCCGGTGATGCGATCTACGACGGTCCACTATTGGATGAGCTTCCGGGCAGCGACATTCCGACCTATCTGGCGAGCATGCGCCGCCTCGAGCGGCTTCCTGCGCGCACCGTGCACGCCGGGCACGACCCGAGCTTTGATGGCGCCCGGCTGCGGCAGCTGGCCCGGGCGTACCTGGATCGACGGGGATAGGGAGGAGCGGAGTGCTGAGGCGAGGTGTCGCGGAGCGTGCCGGAACGCGCACCGTATCGAATGTGAGACACCGACGGCCTCCCGGTCTTGGGCGGCCGATCCTCGAATTGGAGCGGGTGTGCGGGTATGGCACACTTCCGCGCCTGTCGGGAACGCTGACGGGCGGACGAACAGTCACAGCCTCGAGAGTGCATCAATGAAGAACATCAAGCGGTATATCGTGCTCGCAGGCCTGGTCGCAACGGCGGGGGGCGCATGTGCCGCCGAGGAGGCGAAGGTCAATCTGCAGCTCACGATGCTGACCAAGGTCAATCCGAATGCGCTGGCGCTCTGGGACGCGACCAACAAGGCTCAGGACGACAACGGCAACATCGATCCCAAGAAGCTCAATGCGGCGAGCTGGGCCAAACTCCTGGACATGGGCAAGGCGATCGAGGAGGGCGGCAAGGCGTTGGCCACCAGCAATGGGGTCATCGCAGCGCCGCCGGGCGCGAAGTTGCAGGACGAAGCCAATCCGGGTGCTTCCAAGGCACCGGACGTACAGCGCTTTCTCAACGCAAAGCCGGCTGAGTTCAAGAAGCACGCGGCGGACCTGCAGAAGACCGGGGCCGGGCTGGTCGAGGCTGCGACGAAACACCAAGCCAAGAAGCTGAATGACCTCGCGAACTCGCTGGACGAGGTCTGCGAGAGCTGCCACACCGTCTTCTGGTATCCGCAGCAGGGCGCAGCCAAGTAAGCCGACACTGGCGACTCAGACACCTGAAGCGCGTGGCTGTGGGGCGCGAGGCGGTTGCGCTGATTGCCTGAATGCCTGTCAGCGACGTGATCGCGGCCGCTTCCGCGGCTTCTGCCTGGGCTTCTTCACGACGCGACGCCGTGGAGGCACTTCGACTTCGGTGCGTTTGAGCAGGTAGTCGAGCCCACCGACCCGAAACCATCTGTAGCCGTAGCCTTCCAGCAGCAGTCTATGGCGTCCCTGGGTGGCGTGGCTGTGGTCTTCGGACAGGAGATTCACCAGAAGCTGGCCGTCGGTTCCGGGAATGCCGACATCGATCGAGACTTCACGGGCGGTACCCGCCAGGTTGTGCAGGAAGACGACCGAGTTGTTGCGCCAGTCGTAGCGCATCGCCAGGACAGCCGGATCTGCCGTGTGCAGCAGCTCGAAGTCTCCCCAGCCGATTTCCGGCACTTCCTTGCGCATGCGGATGATGCGTTCGGTCCAGTTGAGCAGCGAATTCGGATCCCGGCGCTGTTGCGCCGCGTTGACGTGCTCATACCCATACGGGCCGGAACTGATGGGTGCAACGACGGGCCGCTCGCTCTTGGTGAATCCGGCGTACGGCTCGGTCGACCACTGCATCGGCGTGCGAGCGCAGGTGCGCTCGGGAAGGCTCAGATCGTCACCCATCCCGAGCTCGTCACCGTAGCGAACGACCGGAGTGCCGGGTAGCGTGAACATCAGGCTGTAGGCCAGCTCGATCCTGCGCCGGTCGCCGGCGAGCATCGGCGCGAGGCGACGGCGGATGCCGCGCCCGTACAGCTGCATTCCGGGTTCGGGCCCGAACTCCTTGAACACACGGTTACGCTGTTCGGGCGTGAGGCGTCCCAGGTCGAGCTCATCGTGATTGCGCAGGAACTGTCCCCATTGCGCTGTCGCGGGCCGGGGCTTGGTGCTGCGCATTGCCGCGGAGAGGGGACGGACGTCGCTCGCGGCCAGGGCGTAGAACAGATGCTGGTTCACCTGGAAGTTGAACATCATGTGCATCCGGTCGCCGTCGCTGCCGAAATACTCCATGTCCGTATCCGGCAGCACATTCGCTTCGGCCAGAATGATCGAGTCACCCTGACGCCATTGCAGGAACTCGCGCATCGTGCGGAGCATGTCGTAATGCTCTACGGGCGTGCGCACCTGGGCGCCCTTGGTTGCGATGACGAACGGAACGGCATCCATCCGGAATCCCGAGACGCCCAGCTGGATCCAGAATCCCATGATCTTCAGGATCTCGGCCTGGACGTGAGGATTGGCGGTGTTGAGATCGGGCTGAAAGTCGTAGAAGCGGTGGAAGTACCACGCCCGGGCCACGGAGTCGTGGGTCCAGGTCGATTTCTGGACTCCCGGGAAGACCATCCCCTCGTTGGAGTGGCGGGGACGTTTTTTCGACCAGACATACCAGTCACGGTATTTCGACTGCGGATCGCGCCGGGCTTCCTGGAACCACGCGTGTTGGTCCGAGGTATGGTTTACGACGAGGTCGATGATTACGCGGATGCCTCGTTGGGCGGCGCCATGAGTGAACTCGACGAAATCCCCTAAGGTTCCATAACGTGGATCCACCTCATAGTAGTTGGCAATGTCGTAGCCGTCATCGCGACCGGGTGACCTCTGGAAAGGCATCAACCAGATGGCGGTGATGCCCAACCCGTTGAGATAGTCGAGGCGTCGCATCAGCCCGCCGAAATCTCCGCAGCCGTCGCCGTTGGAGTCCATGTAGGTCCCCACGGACAGACAGTAGATAACGGCATTCTTGTACCAGAGGTCGTTGATCACGTTGCCCGCCGTGAGAGGTTCAGCCAGGTGAGGGGATCAACTGCACGATCACCCCCTCCGACGGGCGCAATGCGACCGCGTCGATCTGCGTGTCGGGCTGCTGATCCAGATGGGTGGACAGAATGATCTGCCCGCGAGCACTCAGGGAAGCCAACAGCAGCGTGAAGGGGGACTTACCGAGATTCAACGCGATCAGCAGACTTCCATACGGCGAGCGCCGAACATACGCGAGCAGATCACCGGTCATGGACACCGGCTCATAGCTCCCTTCCGTCAATGCGGCGTGAGAACGCCGCAGTGCCAGAAGCTTGCGATACAGGAGCAGAATCGACCGATGGTCTGCTTGCTCCGACTCGACATTCAGGACTGGGTAATCGTCCGACACCGGCAGCCACGGCTCGGCCGTACTGAATCCAGCGTGCTCTTGCGCCGTCCACTGCATCGGGGTTCGAGCAGGGTCCCGGCCCAAGCCGAGCCCCGGCACTCTCTTCTCGAAACAGTCCTGAGTTCGCTCCGGGGAGATGAGCGTATTCGTCATCCCGAGCTCATCACCGTAGTACATCGTCGGAGTGCCGCGCAGTGTCAGAAGCAGCATGGCGGCGACACGCGCCTGCAAAGAGCCGACGCGCGAGGCGATTCTCGGATTGTCGTGGTTTCCCAGGACCCAATTGGGCCAGCCTCCCGGTGGTATCGACCGCTCATACATGTCAATCAGCGAAGCGATCGATTTCGCGTTCCACGACGTCTGCAGCAGGTGGAAATTGAAGGGCAGGTGCACACCGTCGAGTCGCGTACCGTAGTAGGCCACGAGGCGCTCCACCGGCAGGTAGATCTCACCGATCAACACCCTATCCGCGAACTCGTCGACCACGCTGCGCATTTCGGCGACGAGAGCCTGGACCTCCGGGCGGTCGGTGTTGTAGAGAGGAATCTGGCTGTGGCTCGGCGGATCGCCCGGCCTGAACTGCGGGTTGGGAGGATTGTCCCGCCATTGGTCGTCCTTGATGAGATGCCACAGGACATCGACGCGAAAGCCGGCTACGCCCCGGCGCATCCAGAAGCGCAGGACCTCGTACATTGCCGAGCGCACCTCGGGGTTGCGCCAGTTCAGATCGGGCTGCTCTTTCAAGAAGGCGTGATAGTAGTACTGCCCGCTGTGGGGGTCCCATTCCCAGGCGCTGCCTCCAAACTGACTCAACCAGTTGTTGGGAGGGCCCCCCTCCGGGGCGGGGTCACGCCACAGGTACCAGTCGCGTTTGGAGCTCGAGCGCGAGGAGCGAGAGGCGGCGAACCACGGATGCTGGTCGGATGTGTGATTCGGCACGTAGTCCAGGATGATCCGCAGGCCTAGCGTCCCGGCGTGAAGCACGAGCTGGTCGAACTCGCCGAGCGTGCCGAACACCGGATGCACGCCGGTATAGTCGGAAACGTCGTAGCCGAAGTCCGCCAGCGGGGAAGGGTAAATGGGCGAGAGCCACACTGCGTCGACTCCCAGGCTCGCGCAGTGCTCGAGTCGCTGCCGGATTCCGGCCAGGTCGCCGATCCCGTCGCCATTGGTGTCTTGGAAGGAGCGCGGGTAGATCTGATAGATCACGCCCCGTTGCCACCACTTCAGGCTCATCATCTCGTGGCAACGGCTCGCGGATGCCGATGTTCCGGCGGCCCCGATGAGCGGCACATCGGTTGCTGCCAACAAGCCAGAGCCTAACGCGGAAATTTCCCGCCTCGGGCGAGGCGAGTTTCGTCACTGGCTCGATCCTGGCGGTGAACGGTGGCTGGTTCGCGGGTGCCGCTGCAACCGGCACAACCTCGCTCCAGGCTATCGGGCCGCTTGCGCGTCCAGGGATTCGACCACGCTCCACCCTGCAAACGACATGATGGCGAGCCCGGTGGCAATGCTCTCCGCCGCGAACGGCCAGTTGAAAAGGAATCCCAGCGTAACGGGCGACAGGAGAATCCACAGGCCGAAGGCCATGTTGGCCGCGCTGAGCCCGATGAGACGCCGCGGCCAGAAAATGCGCCCCAGTCCGCAGACTGTCAGGAACAGTCCTATCACCAGAAAGCAGCGGTGCGTGGCGCCATCGTGCGAGGGGAACTCGGGAAGTAACGGCCACGCTGCGAGCCAGCCTCCGAGCAGCACGTTGAGGACGCCTGCGATGCGCACGTGGCGTTCCGAGATTCCGTCCCGCACCATCTTGTCACTCCTTTACAGGCCCCGCGCGGCGCCATCTTGGCGGTAGCGGCGGCTCATTAAGAGACAGTCTGTATCGTATTGGCAGGATTTCTCGGTCAGAGTTCCCTGCAGCTATGATGCGTCGGGGGTAGAAACTCCTACCGAAGCGTCGCGAACAATACTGGGGAGAAACACGACATGCGAAGAGTGATAACGGCGATAGCAGCAGGGCTCACTGCGGCAATGTGGTTGACGTCGGTCCAGGCGGACGTCACCGTGATGGCGGTTCGTCTTGGAGCGAAGGACGCTGCGGCGCTGGCAAAGTTCTATGAGACAGCGTTCGGCCTGAAGGAGATCGACCGAGTAGGGAATCCGGCGCGAGAGATCATCATGCGCTACGGTGCCACGGTCGCCGCGGCGAAGACCGGAACATCACCGGAGTTCCTCGTTGCGACCCGCGATGCCGGGGCGAGTGCCGATTCGGTAACGCACGCGATATTCCACGTGTCGGATATCGCAGCGGCCGTTGCGGCCGCGAAGGCAGCCGGAGCCACCGTCAAAGCCGACGTCAAAGCGAACAAGATCGGGCAGATGCCGATCAAAGAAGCGACGCTGGTGGATCCCGACGGCAATATGCTCGAGCTCATGGAACTGCCCAAAGGCGCCGATCACATCCAGCACCCGTAAGAATCCCGCAAGACACGGACACCGCGGTGGTGGCAACACCACTGCGGTGACGAGTTGTCTGAAGCGGCGCCTGACGTTCACGAATCGGCTCGATTCGTGAAGAGACGCCCGCCACGTCGACCGCAACACGGTCGCATAGCCACATTTGCGTGTTCCCCTTCGCAGGAGCAGAAGTCGCCTCCCTTGACCGTTGGCTCTAATCGCCGGCGATGGTGACCAAGCACCGTCGCTGTTTAGAACAAACGGGGGAGCGTGGCATGAGATCAAGGTTGTGTGTGGCGGCAACGGTTCGGCTCGTACTCATCGGTTGCGTGCCGCCGCTCGCGCAGGCTCAGACAGCTCCGGCGGCAACCAACGAAGGAGCGCTGCAGGAAGTGGTGGTGACTGCGACCAAGCAGGCTGCCATAGATGTCAACAAAGTCCCCGTCAGCATCAGCGCATACAGCGAGCAGGAGATGGATACGCGCGGGATCCGCTCCATCGCGGATATCGCGGCCGTCACACCCGGCCTGGTGTTCTCGCAGCAGAATAATTTCGGCACCCCGCAGACCAACATCGAAATCCGCGGCATTCAGTCCCGCACGAGCGCGCCCACGACGGGCATCTACCTGGACGACACTCCGCTCATCGGCCGCGCGAACAACGTCAACACGGGGCAGGACGGCGGCTATCCGCAAGTGTTTGATCTCGAGCGCGTGGAGGTGTTGCGAGGCCCGCAGGGAACGCTCTTCGGAGCGAGCTCCGAGGGCGGCGCGGTGCGCTTCATCACCAAACAGCCGAGCCTCACGCAGAGCAGCTTTTACGGACGCGCAAGCGCGGGAGCCACGGAATACGGCGGGCCTGACTATGAGGTCGGCGTCGCCGGCGGCACTCCCCTGGTTCAGGACAAAGTCGGCATTCGCGCCAGTGTCTGGTACAAGTATGACGGCGGCTGGGTCGATCGGGTTCAGCCTGGCGTCGGCTCGGGTCCCTTCACCGGCGCGCTCGATCCCGCGCGCCCCGGCGGGCAGCTCATCGATTCGAACGCCAACTGGAGCCGCACCGAGGCGGCCAAGCTCGCCCTCACCTGGGCGCCGAACGACTGGCTGCGGGTGACTCCGTCGCTGTTCTATCAGGACGTCTACATTCACGATTCGGGCAACTACGATCTGACCTATTCGAACCCGGGTCAGGGGCAGTTCCGTATCGCCCATTCGCAGCAGCTGCCCGCCGACGACCCGAACGTCGTTTCGACCTTGAAGCTGGAAGCCATCAGCGGCGATATCGCCGTGACGTCCGTGACGTCGAACTATCAGCGCCGCGTCACCTGGGAGACCGACTACACCCAATACCAGGACAACGCCTTCTTCGGCAATCCCTGGCCGCTGACGGGGGCGCCGGACGACTTCGGTACCGGCAACTACGAGACCTATCAGAATGCGACGTCGGAGGAGCTGCGGATCGCCTCGGTCAATCCGGACGATCGCCTGGCCTGGGTAGCCGGTCTCTACTACGAGCACTCGCGGCAGCAGGATACGGTGTTCGTGGCTCACCCGGACCTGCCAGCGCTCGTCCAGACGATCTACCACCAGTCGATCGAGAGCATCCTGGGCGCCGGTCCGTATCAGGGCCTGTGGGTGGCCTTCGACGACGTGCGCACGCGCGATGAGCAGACAGCGCTGTTCGGTAACATCGATTACAAGATCACACCGACTCTCAAGGTCAACGCCGGCGTGCGCGTCGCGTATGCCAAATCGCACACCGACCTGCACTTCGACGGCTCCTTCAACGGCGGCCCGGGATTCTTCAACGGCGACGAGACTGACAAGCCGGTGACGCCGAAAGCGGGCCTCACCTGGCAGCCCACCTCCAGCAGCACCTACTACGCATCGATCTCGAAGGGTTATCGGGTGGGTGGCGTCAATCCGCAGATCAACAACACGCAACCGGCGTGTCAGGCGGCTCTCGCCGCCGATGACCTGACCGGCAAGCTGTCGCAGACCTATAACCCGGACTCCTTGTGGAGCTACGAGATCGGCGCCAAGGGGCGCATGCTCGACAACCGGGTAGAGTTGCAGGTCAGCGGTTTCCACATCCGGTGGCAGGACATCCAGCAGGCTGCGCAGATTACCGGTTGCGGCTTTGCCGCCGTCTTCAACCTGGGAACCGCGACCAGCAACGGCTTCGACCTGTCCATGCGCGCCGCCGCAACCGACAATCTGTTCCTGAGCGCGGCGGTGGCGTACACCGACGCGCACTACGACAGCTCGGAGGGCAAGATCGTTACTTCTGGCGACGTCATCGGCGGCCCGGCGATCTCGACCGGTTCTGCCGTGCCGCCGTGGACTGCAACGGCGACCGCCGAATACACGTTCCACGTTGGTGGCCACCAGCTGTATCTGTGGGGCGAGGACTCCTACCACAGCCGCAACAACGGGCCGTTCAGCACTCACAACCCGGCCAATATCATTGTCTACGACCCGGATCTGGTCGCCGACCCATCGACCAACGTCGTCAATGTGCGCGCTGGCATGCGTTTGCCGAGCCTCGACGTGTCCCTGTTCGTCGACAACCTGACCAATACACACCCGCAACTATCCCTGCAGCACACGAATCCAGGAGATCCGCGCTATCAGGCCGTTACGCTCCGGCCGCTAACTTACGGTGTGACGGCGGTCTACCGCTTCTAGGTGTAACGCCACACGGGCGAGGCCGCGTGGGACACTGCGCGGCCTTGTCTACGTTGGTCGTAACGCGATGGCAATCGGCAGTCGCGCCGCGCGAATCGCCGGAAACAGGCCGCCGACGATCCCGATGGCGCAGGCCCATACGATTCCTACAGCGAAGAGGCTCGGGCCGACCAGGAGCCGGAATGACACGTCGCTGCCGAACTGTCCGCTGCCGGTGCTGAGAGCGTTGCCGTTGAAGAGCAACCACGCCAGCGCGGCTCCGAGCAATGCGCCGAGCAGCGACAGCAACAGGGCCTCGGCCAGTACCGACACCACGACGCCTGACGGTCCGAAGCCGATTGCGCGCAGCGTCGCGATCTCGGCGGTGCGCGCAGCGACCGCGGAGTAGAGCGTATTCAATGCGGTGAATATGGCACCAACCGCCATGATTGCGCCGACAACCGTGCTCAGCAGATATAACAAGTTGGTGATTTGCTTCGCCTGGCCGCCGTAGTACTCCTGTTCGTGAACGACGTCGATATCGAGGGACGGGTTTGCGAGCAGGGTGCTCCGGAACCGATCGAAAGAAGCAGGCGAGTCGAGCCTCACCGTGACGGAACTGTACTGCCCCCAGTTGAAGCTGGACATCAGCGTCCGCGCATCCCCGAGGATCTCAGAGTCGTGCGAGTCACCTCCACTCGTGAACCGGCCGACCAGGGTCCAGACGCTGCCGCCGAGTTCGACCTGCTTGCCGATCTCGAGGCCTGAGAACTCCGCCGAGGCCGCCGAGCCCGCGATGACCTCGCGCAGCCCGGGCTTGAACAGTCGGCCGGCGACCATCCGCCATTCAGGGTGGACCCGAAACGCAGCCGGGCCGATGCCCCGCACGGTGACGCCTGCCTCGTCGCCGTTGGATCGCTTGGGAAGGTTTACTCCAACGACATACTCCGGGCTCGCCGCCGCCTTACCGTCAGGAGTGCGAATGATTCCCGGGGCGTCCTCGATGGTGCCGACCCAGCCGATGTCGATGTTGCTGAGGCCTTCGCTCGTAGCAGCCTTGTGCAGGACGATGGCTCGCGAGGGATCTCCGGTGTTTGCGAATGCCTGGTCAAGGCCTGTCGCCATGCCGAGGACCGACACGAGGACGCCCACCACTCCTGCGATTCCGATGATGACCACCAGCGAGGGCACGAGACGCCCCGGCAGGCTGCGCAGGTTCATCGCGGTGACGGCAGCTATCTGTTTCCACATATGCGGGAGTGCCTGTGCCTCTCTAGTGAGCCGCGAGTGCGGCCGCCACGTTGAGTCGCGACGCGCGCCAAAGGGGCGGCAAGACGCTGACGATCGCAAGGCACACGGCGATCGCGAACCCGGTCCCGATCACCTCTACTGGGATCGGTATCAGGCCGAGGCCAACGCGCTCCATGACCGGAGGAAATGCGAATGCCGCAAGCGCTAGTCCGCACAGGGCGCCGCCGAGGCACAGCAGCATCGCCTCGAACACGACCAGCATGGTCACAATGGCGTTCGAGTATCCGAAGGTTTTCAACACGGCGAGCTCACCTATGCGCACGCGTACAGACTGCATCATCGTGTTTGCTGTGAGTGCCAGCAGGGTGAATAGCACCGCCCCGATGATCGCATTGACGATGAAGCGGATGTTCCCCGCGCGCTTGATGTTCGCTTGCATCCACGCCTTCTCCGTCTGCGTCAGAGTGGGGGACGCCGAGCTGCGGAGGAGGGAGTCGATCTGCCGGCTGATGCGCGTCCCGGCAGCGGGGTCTTTGATGCCGACGTAAAACATCGAGGCCTGATCCTTCATGCCTCCACCTTCGGAGAAGTAGTCGTAGTTCATCCAGAAATCGTTGGCTGGAAGATCCCCCACGCTGAAACTGAAGATGCCGACGATATCGAACACCCAACTGTGGCTTCCGTCCCGATGCGCCCAAATGGGGGTGTCGACGGCGATGTGATCGCCCACCTTCCAGCCGTACTGGCGCGCGAGGTCCGCACCGATGAGCGCCCCGGTGCGCGTGTGGAGCATCGCCTCCCGCTGGTCCGCAGGCAGCACCAACTCCGGATACATCTTGAACAATTCCGCCAGGTCGATGGCAGCCCCTCCTAGCTGGTTCTTCGGGTCCTGGTAGTAACCGCCGAAATAGCCGTTCGCAGCCACGGCCGTCACGCCGGGAATCCGGGCGATTTCGTTCCGTATCGCGACGGGCATCCAGTGGGTGAAGCCCATCCGGTTCAGCACTCTCAGGCGCGTATCGCTCATCGAGCCGATCAGGACGTCGAGTCCGCCGACCACGCCGTGGAGCACGCCGAAGAGCAGAAAGGCGACGACGATCGACAGGAAGGTGAGCAGCGTTCGCAATCGGCTGCGCAGGAGTGCGGCCCAGACGAGCGGGAGGTACTTCATGAGGGTGTCGCCAGAGGCATGGGACCCAAGGTCATTCTAGCCCCGCCAGTCGCTGGGGCACCCCCCGTTACGCCCAAGGCACCGATTTGTGCGATAGAACGGTGTGCTGGACGGGTTGCCGCGCTCGTAGCCGCGGTTCCTACGGCGTGACCGGTTTCATGACTTCCGTGATCATGGCGTGCAGGCCATTCCACATGATCTGCACGCCGATGCAGAACAGAATGAAAGACGACAGCCGGATCAGGACATTGGTGCCCGACACGCCGAGTTTGTGCAGGATCCGCTCTGCGTAGCGGTAACAGAAGTAGATCGACAGCGCGATGATCAGAACACCCAACACGTGCGCTACCGTCGTGGTGAATAGCGGACGCAGTCCGTTCGGGGGATTCGCTCCCAAGGTAACTGCGACAGAGATCGACCCGGGGCCGACGGTCAAGGGCATCGTCAGCGGATAGAAGGCACGTTGACTGAGCGCGTCCGGTCCGGGCGCCGCGGCACGATCGGGTATCACGGGGCCGGAAGGCGAGGTCAGGAACGACCAGCCGATCGTGCACACGATGAAGCCCCCACCGACCTGGACTGCGGGAATCGAGACACCGAAAAAGTCGAGAACGTACGCTCCCACCAGCACCGAAATGAGCAGCAGGAAGAAGCTGTTGAAGGCGACCAGTCTGGCCATGCGAACCCGCTCGGCCGGATTCAGCGGGCTGATCATTGCCAGATACATCGGAGCCGCGCCCAAGGGGTCCACGATCGGGAACAGCGCGGCGACCACGAGGAAAATCATCTCGACAAGATGTCTGACCCCATCCCAGAGCATGTGGACTCCCCGCCGCGATCAGCCGCCCGTCCGCCTATGATAGCGTGTACGGTCGACCGATCGGAGTCGCGGAACCTGTGCGGGGCGCCAAACGGTTCAGGCGTCCATGCGCGTGATGCCGCCCAGCAGGGCGTGAAGGGTCTCGAAGTCCACCGGCTTGACGAGGTGCGCGTCGAATCCGCTAGCCCGTGAGCGCAGTCGATCTTCCGGCTGACCCCAGCCGGTCAGCGCGACGAGAGTGATTCCACGGAGGTCATCTTTCTCGCGAATCGCGCGTGCGACATCGTACCCATTCATTCCAGGAAGGCCGATGTCCAGCAGAACCAGCTCCGGAGCGAATTGGGCGATGGCTTCCAACGCTGCCGGGCCGTCGCCGGCTGTCCGGGTGACATGCCCCTCGACCTCCAACAGCATGGCCAACGAGTCTGCGGCATCGCGGTTGTCATCAACCACCAGAATACGTCGCTGTCGAGTTCCCTCGGCAGTCACTTCCGTTGCATCAGCATGTTCATCAGGACGTTGAATCAGCATTGGTAGCCTCACCGAGATCTCTGTGCCACGACCGACGCCGGGGCTTGTTGCGGCAACTGAGCCGCCGTGCGGCCTATGGCAGTACGAGGTTCAGGGCACGGGCGACGGCGAGGCGGGTGCTCGGATCGGTCAAACGCCTCACCAACTCCGGTGCAAACTCGAACCACTCAATCCCCACGCTTTGCGCGGCTCGGCGAGCGACGTGTCCGTAAAGGGGAGTGCCCATATCGTCTCCCTCGAGGAACTGCAGTTGGATGCTCGAGAGTAAAGGAAGAGCCGCAACCGTATGAATGAGGCCTCCGCTGATACTGACGTCTGAGAGCCATCCGATGACCGAGACCGCGCAACCGTGGCCATGGATGATGACGGGAACGTCAACCAGATACCGGGAACCGCAACGGTGTTCCATGTTGTCTACCGGCGAATGTGTGAACGATGAAGGTAATGGGTGCGAAGAGCCCGGACCGCGACGGGATCTTGGCAATCGAGGAACACGTCATCAATGGCAAAAGACCGGATAACGTGTCGGTGTCTGTCCTACAAATGAGCGGCGGCACGAACCTTGAAGTCTTCTCCCGGGGCGCAATTTAAGTCATTCTCGGCAGTATCAGGTTTGGGCGCGCGGCTTTGGTGGGCGGCACGCGCTGGTGATTTGCCCACGGCAACTGAAGGAGGTGATCCAAGTGGCTCATAAAAACGTTGGTTCGGTCGCGCCTCTGGGCGCATTGGTCAGTGGTGAGGTTCGTCGTTAGTCGGTACCTCGTGCTGGCCAGACGGCCATAGAGGGATGCGCGCAGGCTGATTGTCACGCGCGCGACCGTGTCCAACGGATGGACGCTCCGATGCAGTTGCTGTGCGGATGCCTTAGATCCGACGGAACAGCGCTCGAGCAGGAACGGCGGGGTCCGCGAGGACTCCGCCGTTTTTTCATCTCATTTGTCACGAAGTTGACAGTCTCCCGGCCGTGCCGGGAGTGCAATGCATTCGCGCTCGGCGGCCGCCGGGCAGGGTATTACAGCGTCGTCGGGAGAAGCATGTGAGATGTTCCAGGTTCGCTTGGCTGGGTGCGGCGGCAATGGTTTTTGTGTCCTCCAGTGCACTTCCACAGCAGAAGACCGACAAAGTCGAAGCGGGCGTCGGCGCCAAGGGGCTGCCCCTGGGGCAGGTCAGGCCCATGACCGTCGAGTTTGCCAAGCGACTGGTGGCGGCGGCTAAGAAGGCGACTTGCCAGCCCCCGGCAGGTGCGTGCGCGGGGGCCTTCGCCGTGGTGGATGATGCGGGCGTGCTGGTCTACCTCGAGACGATCGATGGGGTTCAGGCCGGAGGCCCGGGGCTGGCGATCCGAAAAGCCAAGACCTCTGCACTGTGGCGCCGCCCGACCAAGACGTTCGAGAAGGCGGTGGACGAGAAGACGAATACGTCCTACGCCGATGGCACCTTTCCGGACATGACGACATCCCCGGGCGGCGTGCCGATTTTCAAGGATGGGAGAGTCGTGGGTGGATTTGGGCCTGCCTCGACCGGAAGCGAGGCAGCCAACACCCAGATTGAGGCCGCCGTCCTGGCGGAGGCGACCCGGATCTTTGGAAAGCAATAGGCGCTGTTGAGCACCCCCGATAGCGCCGGAGCCGTGGCCGGTCTCTCCCAGCCGGTCACCCGGCTCCTGCTGCGTCCGTGACGAGCAGGGGCCCGCGACTCTCGGCGGACTCCCTCGGCTTCATCCTGCTGTGCGGGGCGCTGACCGCATTCCCTGCGTTCTCGATCGACATGAGCATGCCCGCCTTCCCGGCGATGGGTGCGTCTCTAGGCACGCCGACCGCCCGGATGGCGCTGACGCTGCCGACCTTCTTTGCGGGGTTCGCGACGGCGCCGCTGGTCTGCGGGCCCCTGTCGGACCAGGTGGGGCGGCGGCCGGTCCTCCTGACCAGCACCGTTGGCTACGCGCTCACGAGCCTCGGCTGCGCTCTCTCGTCGTCCTTGCCCACGCTACTGTTCTGGCGGGTTCTCCAAGGCATGACTGCAGGTGCCGCGTCGGCGCTTGCTTTGAGCCTGGTGCGCGACTCGCATAGCGGTACTCGCGCGCGCACGCTTCTCTCCTACATCGCTGTGACGCGCATGGTGGCGCCGATCGTTGCACCCAGCCTTGGGGCTCTCGTTCTTGCAGTGGCGAGCTGGCGCTGGACGTACGGGATCATGGCGCTGGGGGGCGCCTGTCTGGCTTTGGCGGTGGGCGTTGGGTTGGAAGAGGGGACTCCCCAACCGGCCCGATCGGCAGGCGCCCATCCCTTCTCGGCGATCCTGCCGGGCTATCGTGCGCTGCTGAGGCAACCCACGTTTGTCGGGTACACCATGGTGATCGCCCTCGCATATGGGAGTCATCTGGCCTACGTGACGGGCTCATCGCTGGTCATGCTGAATCTCTTTCATCTGCGGCCGGCGACTTACGCGCTTCTCTTCGGAGCCGCGGCTTCCGCTCTCATGGCAGCGGCCTTCGTGAGCGGTCGCCTGAATTCGCGTGGAGTCTCCGGCACACGCCTGATCCTGGCGGGCACCTCCATAGGGACATTTTCCGCGATCTCGGTCTCAGCCCTGGTTTTGTCTCCTGCGGCAAGCGCGGGGACCCTCACGCCGTTGCTGACATTGAGCTGCTTTGCGTTCGGTCTCGCACAGCCCAACGCCCAGCAGGCTGCCCTTGAAGCTCTGCCCCGGTCGGCTGGGGCGGCATCCGCTCTCATGAGTACGGTTGCAATGACCGCAGGTGCGGTTGCGAGTTTCGCCGTGGAGCACCTGTTTCCGAACTCAGGTGCCCTGGCCATGACCGGCGTGATGGTGTTGTGTTCAGCCGGCGCACTCATGGCATTCGGAGTGACCCGGCGCCTGGAAGCGTCGCACCCTCTTTAGTTCGATCGGGGAGCCCAGTATGAAGGCGGAGCCGGTGCGGGTGCCCCTGGAGTCGATCGGACTCGCCAACAGCGTGCCGTTCCTAGGGTGGCTTCGCGAACACGCGCAGGAGAGCCGCGAGTCCCGCGGAAATCAACAGAATCACCGCCATCAACATCAGGCCGCTGTTGAAGGACCCCGTGAGATCCCTCAACCAACCCATGGTGAACGGACCAAAGAATCCTCCCAGCGTCCCGATGGAGTTGATGAACGCCAGTCCGCCCGCGGCGGCGGTGCCGGCCAGGAACCGTGGCGGTATGGTCCAGAACACGGCTCGCGCGGATGAGACTCCTATGAGCGCCACCGTCAGAGCCAGGAGTCGTGGGGTCAGTCCCGAGAACAGGACGGAAGCCAACAGGCCTGCTGCCGCAAGCAGGCAGGCTAGCGTCAGATCGAGGACCTGGCGTGCATTGCGATCGGTCCGTCGCGCCCACAGCAACATCGCGATGCTCGCCGCCAGATAGGGCGGCACGGTGAGCAGACCTATCTGCAGGTTGCTCAACTGGTGTTCCTTCAGGATCAGGGGAAGCCAGATGCCAACGCCGTAGGTACCGAGGGTGAATCCGAACTGGATGGCTGTCAGCGTGAGTACCCGGACATCCTTGAGGGCCGCGAGGAAGTCATGTTGGACATGTGCGCCGCGCTCGGCGTTCAAAGCCTCCTGCAGCGCATCGCGTTCTTCCGCGCTGAGCCACTTGGCGTCCCGCGGATGGTCGGCCAGTACCAGAAACGTGACGATGCCGATCGCGACGGCGGGGATGCCTTCCGCTATGAATATCCACTGCCAGCCGTGCAGATGAAGATAACCGTCCATCTCGAGCAGCAGCCCTGCGGAAGGACCGCCGACGAGGGATGACACCGGGACGGCGAGCAGGAACCAGGCGAATGCGCGTGCGCGATAGCGAGCCGGAAACCAGCTGGCGAGGTACAGGACTACGCCCGGGAAAAACCCGGCCTCGGCGGCACCCAGAACGAGCCTGGAGGCATACAGGCTTGTCGGGCCCACCACCAGGGCGCCCGCGGCAACGGCGATTCCCCAGGTGATCATGATTCGGCTCAACCACAGGCGTGCGCCGATCTTCTGCATGAACAGGTTGCTCGGAATTTCGAGCAGCGCGTAGCTGAACGTGGTGAGTCCGGCAGCCCAGCCGAATTGCCGGGCCGTCAGGCCCAGCGCCTCGTTCATCGTCAGCCCGGCATACGCGATGCTGTTGCGATCCAGGTAGTTGATGACATACGCGATCGCGAGCACGGACACGAGCCGCCTGGCATTCTTCATGCACGCGCTCGCGACGAGATCCTCCTTCGAGGCGCCCGTAGCCAGACTACTACCCAGGGTCATTGGTGCGACCGGATCGCCCATGAGTCGTGGACCTTCATGCCCTCAGTGTCGAATCGTCAGTGACAGTTGTGCTCCAAACCCCGCTCCCGGGACGACATGAAAGGGATGCAGCTGGTCGTAGTAGCGCGTGTCGGTGAGATTGTCGAGATTGAGCTGTACGGAGGCATGAGTCGATACGGCGTATTTCACCATCGAGCTCATGACGATGTAGCCCGGCGCCACCTCATATTGCGCTGCCGTGTCCTGACCCAGGCGGCTGGAAGCTTGCAGTGCGCCAATGCCTATTTCCAGCGGCGGGAGGATCCGGTACTCCACCCAGAGCGCGGACGAATTGCGCGGCGTTACGGTGAGGGGCGCGCCGAGCACGGGTCCGCCGGGCGCTGTGCGCACGACTTCGCTGTCGAGGTATGTATAGCCTGCGCGCAGTCGCCAGCGCTGACTCAGCTGCCCCACGAGTTCGAGCTCGAGGCCGTCGACGCGCTGATCGCCGCCGAGTGTGTTGAATCCGGGCACCGTTGGGTCAGGCACACGGGCGTTGTACTTCTCTATCCGGAATAGCGACTGAGTCAGCCGCAGTCGGCCGCCGGCGAAGCTCCACTTGCTGCCGATCTCGTAGGATCGGTTCTTTTCCGGGTCGAGATTCAGATTAGCCTGCGCCACGGCGCGACCGCTCGAGATCAGCGACTCGATGCCCTCGGCGGAGGGGTCGAACGAGGTACCCCAGCTTGCGTAGAGGCTACCCCGGTCCAGCACGTACACCAATGCGCCGCGATAGCTCAGCCCGGTGTCTCGATGATCGAGGGCGGTGTTGGCCGTCACCTGGCCTGCCGGGTCGTAGCCGGTACTGCGATAGACTGCATCAAACCGGTCCCAACGGATGCCGCCCATGACCTGCCAGCGTGCGCCGAGATCGATAGTGTCGAGAGCGTAAAACGCCTCCGTTCTGACGACCGTCGCGGCGCTGAGGCGCGGATAACTCAGCGATACCGAGTAGGGCTGCTGAACAGGGTCGGCGAGATTGCCCCCGGGTACACCCACATTCGTGACGTAAGTCGGTCTCGGACTCTCCCGTCCGACCTCGAAACCCGTCACCGCCGCATGGCGCAGGCTACCGGTCGTGAAGCTCAGCGTAAGGTCGGTTTGATCCTGCAGGAAGGTATCCGTGCTGAAGCCCTGGAATTCGTTACGGGTGAAGTTGATCGCCGCGAGCGGTGTGCCAGGGGCCACGCCGGCGGGCACCGCAGCTTCGGTAATGCGGAAATCGCGCGTGTCGTGTGAATAGCGAGCCTGGGAGCTGAGGAGCACGCGATCATTGAATGAATGCTCGATTCGGGCGGTCGCGACATCTACGCGGGTGTCGAGGTGATCGCTGGCGAAGCCGTAGAAGTTGCTGCGATCGACGGGTGCCGGCTTCCCATTGAGCCAGGGAATACCGTAGTCCGGCACGTCGTTTGACAACTGGTGCAGGTAACTGACAAACAGCCTCGTGGAGGTTCCGAGACCGAGAGCCAGACTCGGCGCCACACCCCAGCGCCGGGTTCTCGCAACATCGCGATCTGGGTACTGCGACTCCTGCGCCATGGTGTTCAGGCGAACGGCACCTGCGTCCCCGAGCAAGTCTGCCGGCGTATTGATGTCCAGGGTCGCCCGGCGCATGTCCGCACTGTCGAGGGCAACCGCCGCCGAGGAACGCGACTCGAGGGTGGGCACCTTACTGACTTCGTTGATGACGCCACCGGCAGATCCCCGGCCGAACAGAATGGACGAGGGGCCCTTCAGCACCTCGACACGTTCCATGTCGAACGGATCACGGTAATAGTATCCGTAGTCGCGCTGACCGTCCTGAAACATATCGTCGCGCGTCGTGAATCCGCGCAGGTAGAAGTTGTTTCCCTGCCAACTCGTCTCGCCGGCACCGAGAGTGATACCCGGGACGTTGCGCAGGGCATCATCGAGATTCGTGTTGCCGCGCGCGCTCCACTCCTCGCTGGACAGGGTGCTGATCGATTGCGGCGTGTCGATCAGCGGCTCCGTGAGCTTCAGCAGCGATGGATCCCCGAGCGCCGGGTCTTTGACGCGGGTGGAAGAGATCACCACCGAAGAGTTGCGATCGGGAGCCTGCGGTGCCGGACTGTCGGCTCTTGTCGGCGCCGATGCGGCGAGCGATGCGACTACGGCACCCACGATGGTTCCGCGCGTTTGCATTGTCGAGGCCGAAGTGCTAAATGACCGCAAGATGTGTCCCAACAAGTACAGTCGCGATAGTCTTCTACACAGGGCAGATCGACTGTCGCCGAGATGACAATCAGCACGGGGACGGTGTGATGATCGCCTTCTGGACCCTTCTTCACGGGATTGTCGCGATCGGCCTGCTGGGAGCCGTCACTCACCAGGGATTGACGGTCTTGCGCCGGCCAGCACCTGCCGAGCTGTTCGTGAACCGGTTTCGGGCCATTCCCGCAGTGCGCTTCGCCAACTCGATTGCAGTTCTTTACGTGCTGACGTTCGCGCTTGGCGCCTATATCTATCCGACGTATGTCCTCGACGTGAAAGGCGCGGTCGCCGAGTACGGCATGCGCAAGACCATCGGCTTGTTTCAGCTGAAGGAGCATCTCGCCGTGATCGGCCTGGGTCTGTTGCCGGTCTACTGGCATTTCTGGCGGCGCGTCTGCCTGGAAAGCAGCCGCCCGACACGGCAGTTCCTGACGGTCTCGTTGATGCTCATCGTTTGGTGGAATCTGGTCATTGGCCACATTCTCAATAACGTGCGTGGACTGACATGATGACCCGGCTGTTCAGTGCCCGCGTTGCAACCCTGGTGTTTGGCGTCGCGTATGCGATCGCGGTGTATGTCGACATCCCGCTGTTTCGCTACTACCCGCTCGTGCAGCGTTGGTCGCTGCACGATCTTGCAACGCAATCGCTCGGCCCCGCGATGTCCTGGTACGGTTGGATCACGACGGCCGCACTACCAGCGCTGGTGCTGGCGGCGCTGGTACCGAATCGCATCGGTGACCGGATTCCGGCTGCCGTGTACTGGGTCGTGCCCTTCGTTATGTTCCTCGCAGGCTGGTATCACGAGCGGACGTGGTTTCAGTAGGTCGCGCGTGAGCGGCCACCGGAAGTCAGGTTTAAAGGCGGCAACCAGTGCTGCCGTGGTTTGCCTCGTCGCAATCGGTCTGGTGATCGCGACGCCCACGGTAGACGCGGCCGCTGTCAAAGCCGGTGCCGGGCCTGCGAATCGCCTGGCCTCCATCCAAGCCCGAGGGATGCTCAACTGCGGGATCTGGCCTTACGTGCCGGGCTTCGCAATGCGAAGCGCCGGTCGCGAGGTCGGCTTCGACGTGGACATCTGTCGCGCCGTAGCCGCCGCGATATTCGGCGACCCTGGAAAGATTCGGTTCATCGAGGTGGCCGATCTCGAGCAATTCGCCGGACGCAACGATGTCGACCTCGCGGTACGGCGGCTTAGCTGGACCCTGGATCGGGAGAGGGCTCACCACGTCGCGTTCGGGCCGGTGACGTTCTACGATGGCCAGGGATTTCTGCTGCTCGCACAGAGCGAAATCTCGCATGCCGGGGAACTCGTGGGACAGCGCGTATGCGTTCTCAACCGTGAGCGTCATCCGGCGAATCTGATCAGCTACTTTCACGATGCGGGGCACGACATACAGGCCGTACTGGTCGAGAGCGACCCGGAAGCAGAGGAGGCTCTGCGCAGCCATCGCTGTCGTGCCTACTCGGCGGATGTCTCATGGCTGGCGGCGGCCAGATCGACTTTTCGGGATGGCGTGGCGCGCTACCGGATTCTTCCCGATCAGATCTCCAATGAGCCCCTCGCGCCGCTGGTGAGAGCGACGGATATCGAGCTGCTGCAGGTGGTTCGCTGGACGATATTCTCGATGATCCAGGCCGAAGAGCTCGGTCTAGACTCTCACAACATCGGGAGCCTCGAATCGAGCTCCTCGCGAGTGCGTTCTTTTCTGAACGTGCACCCGAACAGCAGGGTTGCTCTTGGCGCCGGAGCGTGGGTGCGAGCGATCATCGCCGGAGTAGGTAACTATGCCGAGGTGTTTGACCGGAACCTCGGCGCGCATAGCCCTATCCAACTCGATCGGGGGCCGAACAGGCTCTGGACGCAGGGTGGGCTGCTGTATTCGCCGCCCCTCGATCGTTGAATGTCCCGAGCCCACGGGAAAACTCCAAAGGAGAATCGAGTGAAGTCTGTGCAGATCGCGCTGCTTGTCGTTGCCGCCCTCGTTTGCAACTGGTGTCGCGGAGCTGAGATCACGGTGATCAGTACCGTGGCCGTTCAAGGGCTGCTCGAGCAGGTTCGAACGAGCTTCGAACACAGCACGGGGAACCGCCTGCACGTTGAATATGGTACTTCGGCTGTGCTCAAGCGCCAGTTGGAGGATGGAGGATCCTTCGATGTGGCGATTCTCACGCAATCCATGATCAATGACCTCGCCCGGAACGGGAAGGTCGATTCAGGGGCCCAAGCCGTCGTTGCCCGCAGTGGAGTGGGGCTCGCCGCGAAGAAGGGGACGCACAAACCATCTATCGTTACTCGGCAGGCCCTACGACGGACGCTGTCGGGCTCGAGCGGGATTGCGTACACGAAGGAGGGACAGAGCGGAGCGGCCGCGGTGCGCCTGTTCGAGGCGCTGGGCATTGCCGAGACGATGAAAGATCGAATCTACCTGGACACCAGGCCCGGAGGTGGGGTGCTCGCCGTAGCGGACGGGAAGGCTCCCATCGGAATTGCCCTGATGAGCGAGATCGCCGCGAACCCGAATGTGAGTCTGATCGGTCCCTTGCCGGGCGACTTGCAGAGTTATGTGGTGTTCAGCGCCGGGGCCGCTTCGAGTACGAAAGAGCCGCAAGCCTGCCGGGCGTTCATCTCTTTCCTCGGCGGACCCGAAGTGCGTCGCAGGCTGCAGAAACTCGGGATGGAAGCTGGGAAATAGGCGCGCGCAGCCGGCGGCGCAAGCCCCGTTGCCCCGGGCTCAACCGGGCTGGTTTTTCGCCATCACGAAATCGATCTCGACAGCCCCGTGGCTCTGTCGGTACTTACCACGATATTCGCGATGGGCGATGTGGTAGCCCGGGTAGTCCACCGACACGATGATCAGCGACGGGTCTACCGGGTAGCCCAGATCCTCGATTGATCGCCCCACATCCAGCGTTCGGTACCGGCCGAGAACATCCGTGTGTGCGCTGAGTTCGACCATGTGCTTCACGACGGAGACCGTAACGGTGACGTCCTTGAGATAGTGCCCCTTTACGTCCTTCACGCTCCCGAAGACGACGTATTGCGGGTTTCCTGGAATCTCTCGTGTATTGAAGAACGTATCGCCATTGGACGAGGCGGGCATTGCGGCGCCGGCGGCGGCGGCCGCTAGGACAGTCAAAGCCAAGCCTCGCAAAACGCTCATCAAGGGCTCTCGGTAGGGCTTCCGACCTCAGTTTCCCCGAATGCCACGGCATTGTCACGCAATTGACAGTCTTCCCGATCCCGTTGGACTTCAATCGAAGCCAACGGGGGGAACAGACGGTTTACGATCCGATGGACTGCCGAAAAAGACAGCGCCGTCTCGGCCTGGCGAAGTTGGGAATGACGTGCGCGGCGCTCTGCGTTGTGGGGGCTGTGCAGGCGCAGGTGAGTCGACTCGAGGTGCTCTCCGTCCAACACGGCGCACTCGAAGGTCGCTCGTTCGACAATGTCGGGACCTATGATCTGATCACTGCGCGTGCCACCGTGGAAGTCGATCCGGCCGATCGTCGCAACGCAGTCATCGCCGACATCGCAATGGCACCTCGCAATGCGGGGGGCAAGGTCGAGGTGGTGTCTGACGTCCAGATTCTTCGGCCGTCGGATCCGAAACGCAGCAACGGTGAGTTGCTCTACGAGGCTTCAAATCGCGGGCGTGCGTTGTCACCCAGCGTTTTCAACGACGCCGCTTCCAATGACCTGGCCAAGGCAGCCGACGCGGGCAACGGCTACCTGATGCGGCAGGGCTATACCCTGGTCTGGAGTGGCTGGCAGGGGGACCTCAAGTCAGAACCTGGCACCTTCGCGTTGTCGGTGCCGACGCTGACAGGAGTGACAGGGCGCATCACCGCGGAAATTGTATTCAACAACGCCAAGACGCCGTCCGTTGCACAACTCGCGTGGACCGCCGCCGACCCTGGCACCGCGACGCTGGTGGTGCGGGCTCGGTGGAACGATCCGCCGGCATCGCCCGCGGACATGTCGTTTCGATTCGTCGACGCCTCGCACGTAGAGATCACCCGCCCGGCCGGATTCGATGGCGGAGCGCTTTACCAACTAGATTACGTCGCGCGGGACCCGAAGGTCACCGGGCTCGGGTTTGCGGCGACGCGTGACATCGTTGCATACCTGCGGCGAGACAGGAGTTCCGACAACCCCCTGGCACAGGGCGGCCGCTCATCGATTCGCCACGCTTATGCCTATGGCCAGTCGCAGGCCGGGCGCTTCCTGCGTGAGTTCCTGTATCTGGGCTTCAACGAGGACCTGGCGAGCCACATCGTATTCGACGGCATGCTGGTCCACATCGGAGGCGCCCGTTTCACCGCGGTCAATATACGCTTCGCGCTGCCCGAAAGTGCTCCGCGTCATCCCGGGGATCCGGGAGCCATTGCGGACCGCTTCCCTTTCAGCTACGCCCAGAGCACCAATCCCTTCACCG
Organism: Steroidobacteraceae bacterium; assembly: GCA_036499585.1. Taxonomy (GTDB): domain Bacteria; phylum Pseudomonadota; class Gammaproteobacteria; order Steroidobacterales; family Steroidobacteraceae; genus 13-2-20CM-66-19. The sequence continues at coordinate 146,953 of DASYDM010000064.1, read as the reverse complement.
GCCAACGCGACAGCCTGTTGAAGCGGTGTGCTGCGTCGCGCACGTGCCCGAAAGTCATCCAGGCCGACAGCGAATACGAATGGTACAACTCGAAAGAGTCGCTGCTGGTCCTGGATCCGGCCGGCAAGACACTGAAGCAGCCCGCAAACGTGCGGCTGTTTACGATGTCGGGCACCCCCCACATCGTTCGGCCATCGCCACTGTGTGTGATGCCCGTCAATCCGCTGCGCCATGGGCCGGTGCTGCGCGCGATGCTCAGCAACCTGCAGGCTTGGGTCGATCGGGGTGTCGCGCCTCCGCCGAGTCGGATACCGGATCGGGTCGGTGAGACCCTGATAGAAGCTGACAAGGCCGCGGGTCAACTGTCCGCCCCCGTTCCGGGGCTGCCCTACACGGCAATGCATGTCGTGGCGGCGGCCGAAGACCTGACGGTTCATCCGGGGAAAATGCTGGGTGAATTCAAGCTCTACCTGCCGCGCCTCGATGCCGACGGCATGATGACCGGCGGCGTGCGCCTGCCTGCAATCGACGCTCCCAAAGCGACCTACACGGGCTGGAATCCGCAGGTGGTCGGCAATGGACCCACGGCGCTGTGCTCGCTGGTCGGGGGTGTCGTCCCGTTCGCTGCCACACGCGAGAGTCGCGTCGCCGCCGGCGACCCGCGGCCCTCCGTCGCGGAACGTTACGACACACCGGCGGCCTACGTCGGCAAGGTCGACAAGGTTGCCCAGGAGTTGGTGCACGGGCGATTTCTGCTTTCGGAGGATCTCCCGCGGCAGCATGAGGCCGCCGTGAGCGACACCCTCAGCGGACTGGGTTCCCAAAAGAAGCAATGATCCGTAAACCGGGTAAGTCGAAATGACGCGCAAATCGAGTGATCCTGCAGGGTCGACCTCGTCGGTCAACTTCCGTGTCGCCATAACGGGTGACTTCGAGAATCTCGCGTTGGGACTGGCGCCCTGGAACACACTTGGCGCAGACACCCAGGTCGAAACCTTCACCCAGCCGTTCGGGTCCGTGCAGGACACCGTTGCGGCTTTAAAGGACTTCGACGCCATCACACTCATGCACGAGCGCATCCCGCTGACGCGTGAGATTCTCGATCAGCTGAAACGGCTGAAGGTCATCGTCTTCAGCGGTAGCAAGAATATGACGCTCGACGATCGCGCTGCGACTGAGCGGGGCATCGTCGTGTGCCAGTCGAACCCGAAATTCGAGGTACCGGCGGGCGAGCTCGGGGGCAATTCCCCTTCAGAGCTGGCGATTGGGCTCCTGCTGGGCTGCACCTGGCAAATCGCTGCCGGCACCGCGCTGATCCGGGAGGGCGGATGGGCCTTTCGACCTGGGATCCCATTGCGCGGCAAGACACTTGGCATCATCGGCTACGGGCGGATCGGCAGGCCGGTCGCCCGCGTAGGTCTGGCGCTGGGTATGCGCGTGCTCGCATTCAATCGCAACCTGACAGGCGACGCCGCGCGGGTTGACAACGTAACACGCGCCGATCTTGATACGCTACTGCGCAATTCCGACGTCATCAGCATCCATCTGCCGTTGAACGCGTCCACGCGCGGGATGATCGGCGAGCGCGAGATCGCGCTGATGAAGGACAACGTGATCCTTATCAATACGGCCCGCGCAGCGATCGTCGCCGAGGCGCCGTTCATCGCCGCGCTGCAGAGAGGCAAGATCTCGATGGCGGGTCTGGACGTGTTCTGGGAGGAGCCGCTTCCCGCCAAACATCCGCTCAAGCAGCTGCCCAACGTCGCAATGACACCCCACATCGGTTATTCGACCGAGGAGACGATGGTCGTCCGTTATCGCGGGCTGCTGGACGTGCTTGCCGCCTATCGCCAGGGAAACATCATCGGCGCCTATACATCGAAGACCGGCGCATAACGCGGCCGTGCCCAAGCGAGGCGTTGTCCCTTGGCAACATTCCACCGGAGGATCGCAGAAAAAAGCACTCTGTCGCGTAAGTGACAGAGTGGCGGCCGTGTTTGCTATTAGCTGTACATCGTAGGGGCGGGCCGCGCGGGGGACGCGATGGCCGGCTCTAAAAGAACGAGGAGGGGGCAGAATGAGCTTGGTTGCAACCCGTGTTGATATGGTGCGGAGTGTGGCGTGCGCGGCACTGATGACCTTGTCGCCAGTGCCGTGTGTGCTCGCAGCCGATGCGACCCCTGGGCCTGCGTCCGCTGTGGCCGCCGACGCGGCGGCAGCCGACAGCGGGAGCGCGCAGCTCGAGGAGATCACAGTCACCGCGGAGCGCGTCAGCGCCAATCTCCAGAAGGTGCCGATCGCCGTCAACGCCGTCACCGCGGAGCAGTTGGAGAAGGGCGGGGTCATCAACATACAGTCGCTCTCCGCCCTCGTGCCGAACGTGGTCAACACGGGCAACACGAGCAATTTCACCTACATCCGCGGTATCGGCTCGTCCAACGCCTCGCTGAACAACGAAGCGGCGGTAGCCACCTACGTGGACGGCGTCTACATGGCGAGCCCGTACGGACAGTTTGGAACGTTCAACAACATTTCCCGAATCGAGGTTCTCAAGGGACCGCAGGGGACCCTGTTCGGCCGCGATACCACCGGCGGCGTCATTCAGATCATCACACCCGACCCCAGCCACAATCTCGCCAGTAAATGGCAGGTGTCGTATGGCAATTACAACGCGGTGGGGGCGAAGGGGTACCTGACGGGCGGGCTCGGCGAGAACATGGCGGCGGATCTGGCCCTGGTCTATGACAATCAGATCGACGGCTACGGCCGCGATCTGTGTCCGGATCTGGTCGCGGGCGTGTGCACCCCGGAGAAGAAGAGCGGACGACGCTCGAATTTCGGCGCCCGTTCGAAATGGCTCTGGCAGCTGTCGGATACCACCAAGATCGTGGGGACCGCGGACTACGACCTGTTCCTCAGCGACGCGGGCCTGCAGATGGCGCCGGGGGCGATCGACTCGTTCGATCACGCGACGACCTACTACGGCCGTTACAACTTCGTCGGCGTCCCCTACAGCCTGAAGGCGCGGCAATACGGCGGCTCGTTGAACTTCAGTCACGACTTCAGCGATGGACTCGAGTTCGTGAGCATCTCCTCCTGGCGGCAGCTGTTTGGGCACGAGATCCACGACAACACACGGACCCCAAACAATGCCCTGTACACGATCGCCGAGGAAAGTCGCGGGACATACCAGACCCAGGAGTTCCAGGTCATCGACACGAAGCCGGGGAGGCTTACGTGGCTGGCGGGCGTGTACTACTTCGGAGACGTGGTCGGATACGACCCTCGCCGGCAAACCGGCTCCCTGGTGAACACGGCAAAATTCCTGGACATCAACTCCTACCAGACGATCCGATCGTATTCCGCTTACGGTCAGGCGACCGTGCAGCTCTTCGACAAGACGAAGCTCGAACTGGGTGCGCGGTACACGGACGAGTCGGTGCAATTGAACGGGCAGTATCAGAACGCAGCAGGAGCCGTCGTCAGTCCCACCGGCACGGCGGCTGGGGCGACCGTGTACGACCAGAAGATCAAATACTATCCCTGGACGTATCGGGCGTCGTTGGATCGTGACTTTACCCCGGACGTGATGGGTTACGTTTCGTACACTCACGGCTTCAAGAGCGGTGGTTACAACCTGCCGACCCCGCAGAGAAACCCGTTCCTTCCGGAGGAGATCGACTCCTACGAAGTCGGCGTGAAGTCCGAACTGATGGATCACCGGATGCGTCTGAACGTGTCCGCGTACTACTACAACTACCAGGACATCCAGGTTGTCATCGTCCCTGGGCTCTCCGGGCAGCTGTTCACGAACGCCGGTGGCGCGCGGGCCAACGGCCTGGACATCGACTTCCAGTATGCCGCGACGTCGCATCTGACCTTCCGCAGCGCCCTTGGATATCTTCATGGCTACTACACAAACTATCCGAACGCCCAGAGCTTCACGTCCACGGGCGTTGCAGTCGCCATTCCGAGCGCGGAGGGCTTCGCGCTTCCCTACGCACCGAAGTACTCGGGCAACGTGGGACTCACGTACACGATCCCGACTTCCATCGGTGACTTCGTGCTGGCGCCGACGGTCGCTTACACCGACAAGTATCCGTTCACCACCGACACCAACTTCATGATCAATCGGATCATCATGGTCAACGCGCAGGTGGAATGGGACTCGCGGGCGAACGAAGGGCTCTCCGTCCAGGTGTACGGGAACAATCTCGCCGACCAGTACTACTATGTGGCGCCGGTCCAAAGCTCCGGCGGCTGGTACGGCACTCCCGGTACGCCGCGCACCTACGGGGTGCGGCTGCTGCAGAAGTTCTGAAGGATACGAGGCTCCCGTTTCGAGTACTAACGAGCCCGAGGGGCAGAATGAGAACGCTGACGAAGCTGGCGATTGTTTCCATGTTTGCTTTAGTGGCCGCGCCCGCATCCCAAGTGGCGCTGGCGAAGGGTGATGCGGCGGTAGGCAAGAGCGCCTCCACGGTCTGTCAGACGTGCCACGGGCCCGCCGGCAAGAGTCCGGTGGACTTGTGGCCCAATCTGGCCGGTCAGGGCCAAGCCTATCTGGTCAAACAGTTGATGGGATTTCGCGACGGCACGCGCAAGGACCCGTTGATGAGCCCCGTGGCGAGGAGCTTGTCCGACGACGACATCGACAACCTCGCGGCCTACTTCTCGAGCGTCAATCCCGCGGTCGCGGCGCAAGCGGCCGCGCAGCCGGCGGCCAAGCCCGTAGCCGTACCGCATCCGCCGATCATTCGGTCACCCCTGGTTCCGGTGCGCACCCATCCGACGCGTCAGTACTGGGCGGACCAGTTACCGGAAGGCGATGCGAAGCCGATCATCACGGTGAAGTGTCAGTTCTGCCACGACTTGCAACGCGCGATCGCGTATGCCCGGCCGCGGGAACAGTGGGAGGAGGTCGTAGCCTCGATGAAGCGGCGCGGCGCACCGCTCACCCCCGAAGACACGCCGGTCCTGGTGAATTACCTGACCAAGTATTTCGGCCTCGACTCGCCAACGATCAAGAGCCCGCGCGGCGATGTGGAGGTCGGCGCGAAGCCGTGCAAGCAGGACCAGTGGCCGAAGGGGACGAGTGATTTTCGCAAGGATTGGAAGGCGCCGTACAACATCTGGGTGTCCAACCAGCAGGGTGGCGGTGTCAACATTGTCGATTCGGTAACGCTGCACGTCGTGAACACGATCAAGTGCATCGGAGCGGCCGACCGCATCGAGTTCTCGCGGGACGGCAACACTGCTTACGTGCCTGACCGCGTCGAACACAACCTCACCGTCGTCGATACCCGTACCGGAGCGATCACGGCGAAGATCCCGGTCATAGCCCGTCCGAATACGTCCGTCCTCAGCCGGGACTACAAGAAGCTGTATATGGGCATCTGGCCGGTCCGGGGCGACGAGAACAAGAAGGGATATATCCAGGTTGTCGATACGACGACACTCAAGGTCGTGAAGACGATCGAGGCGCAGGGCGGCATCCACGATCCATGGATGTCCAAGGACGGGAAGTTGCTGCTGGGCATGTCGCCGACCGCCTTCTTCATGAATGCCTACGATACGACCCAGAACGACAAGCTGCTGTGGACGTGTTGCCACGAGGCCGAGATCGGCACGATGGTCATGGAAGCCGCGCCGGACGGTTCGACCGGTCGGATCTTCATCTCTTACGGGGGATTCCACGGAATCGTGGCCATCGACCCGAAGACCGGCAAGGAGCTGCAGCGGGTGAAATACCCCGACCTGAAGGATGCTCAGGCGAGCGCTTCCGAGGTCTACATGGGTGGGATCAAGACGCCCCAGACAGGCGGCGGCTCCGGGTTCCACGGCGCGGAGATCGCTCCGGACGGCAAGAGCCTCTGGGCGATTTCCGGCAGCGTGGTCTGGCACTACTCCCTGCCGGACCTGAAGTACCTCGGCAACGTTCAACTGGCCCGCGTCGATCAGGCGGGAAACCTCTTCGCTCCGGCGGTCGAGGGCACCTGGCTCACGGTGGCTCCGGACGGACAGAAGGTGTGGGCGGTGCGGCCTGGACGCGACCTGATGTCGGTCATCGACGTGAAGACGATGAAGGAAGAGGCGTTGATTCCGACCGGCGAGTACCCCCTGCACATCTCAATCTGGCCGCGGGGCACTCCGTAAAATCGACACATACTGGATATCAGAGGGGATCGGCAATGAAAATGATCAAGGCGGTTCTGTTGGTGGTGGGTGCACTCGTCGTTGCATCCTCGACCGCTGTTTCGCAGCAGGCCCCGGCGACCGACCACGTCGAAGCGGGCGTCACGACGCGCGGTCTGCCTTTGGGCCAGATCCGGCCCATGACGGTTGCGATTGCCAAGCAGCTCGTGGAGGCGGCCAGGAAGGCTTCGTGTACGGCCCCCGGTACGTGCAGCGGGGCTTTCTGCGTCGCCGATGACGCGGGTGTCATCGTTTATCTCGAGACCATCGACGGCGTGCTCGCAGGCGGCCCCGAGCTGTGCATGGAGAAGGCGATTACTCCCGCTCTGTGGCGTCGTCCCACCCGGACGTTCCAGGAGGCCGTGGTCAAACAGACCAATACCTCCTATGCGGACGGCACTTTCCCGCACATGACAACCTCGCCGGGTGGCGTACCGCTGTTCAAGAACGGCCGGATCGTCGGCGGATTTGGCATCGCGGCGGTGGGGCCAGCCTCCGAGCAGATCGACAAAGCCGTGATCGCCGAGGCCACTAAGATCTTCGGCAAACAGGATTGACGATGCGAGCCACCACAGCCCTTGCCACGACCCTTGTCACGGCGATGGCGGCGCTCGCGTGGTCCTGCGGAGCCGTCGCGGCGGACTCGCCGGTCGCCTCGCCGAAGCAGGTCATGGAGCACCACATCGCCGTCGTAAAGAAGGATGACGTAGCGGCGATCATGGAGGACTACGCGAAGGACTGTGTGTTGGTAACGCCTACGGCGACGCTCATCGGCACGCAGAGTATCCGTGAGTTCTTCGTGCATCTCGCCGGGGAACACCGCGACTGGAAAACGTATAACGTGACTCAGGAAGTCAAAGCGGAGGGCGTAGTGCTGCAGAAGCAAGTGACGAGTGGCAAGGTGGAGGTCTTCGTCGTGCGTCACGGGAAGATCGTTTTCCAGACATTGCCGGGATAAGAGGGGGAAGACGTGCAGACACTGGCACCGGTCGATGTAGTGGTGGTGGGGAGCGGCTGGACCGGCATGATCATGGCGAAGGAGATCGCCAGCCGCACGCCCTTATCGGTGGTGATGCTGGAGCAGGGCGGGCCCTTCCGGGGGCTTGCGGCTTACGGCAAGGAGATGGACGAAGTCGATACGTTCATTCGCAAGCGCCAGGCTCAAAGTCCGTCAGTCGGCCTCGCCACGACGCGCGCCTCCTCCCGCGACCGCGCCAACCCGGTTCGCCAGTGGGGAGCGTTTCCGTGGGTGGGCTATGGCGCGGGCGGTTCCAGCGACCATTGGGGAGCGACGTCACCTCGCTTCATGCCCGAAGCCTTCGAGATCGCAACCCATCTGAAGCGTCTGCACGGGGCTGACAAGCTGCCATCGAACAACCTCATCCAGGACTACGGCATCACCTGGAAGGACATCGAGCCTTATTACACGCGCGCCGAAGAGATGATGGGCACCAGCGGCAAGGCCGGCAACCTCAACGGCAAGAAGATCGAGGGTGGCAATGTCTTCGAAGGCCCACGCTCGAAGGAATTTCCCAACCCACCGCATCCGCAGCTGTATGCCCCGCAACTGTTTTCCAAGGCGGCGAAGGAGCTCGGATACCACCCGTTTCCGATGCCATCCTCGACCTTGAGTCAAAACTACACCAGCCCCGATGGAGTTACGCGGGTCGGTTGCCAGTACTGCGGGCACTGCTCGCTCTTCGGCTGCATGGTAGGCGCGAAGGCGAGTCCGAATTTCACGCTGTTGCCGATCGCACTGTCGAAGAAGAACTTCACGCTCCGCACGCATGCTCATGTGCGACGTGTCGAGCACAAGGGCGGCAAGGCGGTCGGTGTCACGTACGTGGATGATTCGGGCACGCAGTACCTGCAACCCGCGGGCGCGGTCGTGTTGGCGGCCTGGGTCTTCAACAACGCACGACTGCTCATGCTGTCGAAAATCGGCCAGCAATACGACCCGGCGAGCGGGAAGGGCACGCTGGGGAAGAATCCCACCTACGCGGTGCACTCGGGATTGGACTTCTTCCTGGACAAACCGCTGAACATCTTCATGGGCAGCGGTGGCATGGCGACCGCCATCGGGGACTTCGGCGGCGATCTGGGAGCTGAAGGGGCGGCCGAGGGCGCTTTCCGAGGCGGTCTGGTTTTCTGCTATACGCAGGGCTCGCCGCCGGTCATTTCCGCCTTCGGGACGATACCGGACGGGGAGGTGAAGCAGAACTGGGGCTCGCAGTGGAAGAAGGCGTCGCTGAAGTGGAACGACCGCTTCGGCACCTTCCTCAGCACTCAGAACCATTTTCCGTATCGCCACAACTATCTCGACCTGGATCCGACGTACACGGACAAATGGGGCGATCCGCTGCTGCGCGTGACGATGGACTGGACGGACGCGGAGCGCAAACAGTCGGCCTTCGTCACCCGCAAGCAGGTCGCGATCGCCAAGGCGATGGGGGCGCTGGCGATCAATGCCAAGCCGGTGCCGGCGGCTACCGGATCTCCCCTGATGGTGGACAACCACAGCCATGGGGGAGCCATCATGGGAGCCTCGCCGCAGACCAGCGTCGTCAATCCTTATCTACAACACTGGCAGATGTCGAACCTGTGGGTCGTGGGCGGATCGGCCCTGCCACAGGGGGAGGAGCACTTGACTCTGACTGTCGCCGCGCTGGCCTATCGGTCCGCCGATGCCTTCATCGACCGCTATCTGAAGCGTCCGGGGCCGCTGGCATGAAGCGCCGGGAGTTCATCGAGCTCTCCGCCAACAGCCTCGGCGGCCTCCTCATCTACAGCCTCTCGGGCGTTCCGGAGGTCGTGCAGGCGCAGCAAGGCAAGGTGAAGGTGCCGCTGCGGTTCTTCACGGAGGCGGAGGCGAAGGTGGTCGTCGCCGCCTGCGAGCGCATCTTTCCCGCCGATGAGACGGGTCCCGGTGCGACCCAGGCTGGCGTGATGATCTACATCGACCGGCAGCTGGCGGGCCCTTATGGCTCCGACAAGCATCGCTACACCCAAGGGCCGTTCGTCGAGTCAGTTCCCGGCCACGGCTACCAGGGCAAGGAAACCCCCCGAGAGGTCTACCGGGCCGGCATCCAGAAGCTGGGGGCGGATTTCGCGACCGCGGAGGGGGCCAAGCAGGATGAGCGGCTCAAGGCCATCGAGCGCAGCTACTTTTTCCAACAGCTGCGACAACACACCATCGAGGGGATGTTCTGCGATCCCATGCACGGGGGAAACGCAAACCTGATCGGGTGGCAATGGCTGGGGTACCCGGGGCCGCAAATGGGCTTCCGCGAACAGATCGGGAAGTACAATGGCGTGGCTTACAGAGTGAAGCCCCAAAGCCTCGAGCAGATTCTCGGCTATCCGATCAAGCCCTGGGAGGATGAAGAAGCGGGTTAGCGAATCAGTCGTGCGCGCGGAGGGGGAGGGTTGCGGCCCCGGCGTCAGAAGTCGGACGTGACCGATTGCAGGCGCTGGATGTCTTCCACCAGCACGCTGCCGTACTCCAGGGAGATCAGGCCTTCTTCCTGAAATCGCTGCAGCACCTTGTTGACTGCCTGGCGTGAGGCACCGACCATGAGTGCGATTTCACCCTGTGACAGGCGCACGATGAGCCGAGTCTTGTTTCCCGTGATCACCTTGCTGTGCGCCATCAATAAACGCAGTGCAACCCGGCGCGGCAACTCATCGAGCGTCGAGCTGGCGAAGTATTCACACAGGAGCCGCGTATGGCGCGACATGTGACGGATCAGGCCTTCACCGAAGGTTGGATGTTCGAGTCGGAGCTGTTCGCACGCGTCACGCCGCAACACCTGAACGTCGACGGCACCATGAGCGGTGGTGGTGTGATGGCGCGGCGCCCCATCAAGCATGCTGCAGATACCGAAACAGCTACCTGCCTCCAACATCGAGTGCAGAGCCTCGCGCCCGTCATCGCGAATGACGGACATCCGGACGGATCCGCAGATGATGCGGTACATGGCATCCCCGGGCTCCGACTGGGAGTAGATCCGGGAGCCGTCCGGAAAATGACGCTGGCGAGCCGCGCGGACAAACGATTCGCGCGCGTCGGGCGATATCCATTGGAATATATCAAAGGGCGAGTAGCCCGCTCGGTGCTCACCGAAGCGATCGTTGACATCCGCTTCCGCACTGGCAGCTTCTGTGGCGGAGCCGCGCGCATCGCGCAACAAGGATTGAACCGGGTGGGATCGCATTTTCATAAGCCATCTCGCGATGAACGATTGACTATTCGCCCGAGAATACTGAACCCGGGCAGCGGTAGCAATCAGGGTACCCCGGGGTCTGACGGTCCCGCAGTTAGCGGTACCATGCCCGCTCGCTTTGGACCCCGTTCACAGCTGACATGGCTCGTGCGGACGGGCGTTGCAGCCGGTCTGCTCCTGTTAGTGGGGGTTCTATCCGTTGCATCCGCAGCTACACGAGGTATCGCCGACGTGACACAAGAGCTCGCTCCCACTGGAACCCTGCGGGCGGCGATCAACTACAACAACCCGTTGCTCGCGCGGAGGGATCCGGCGACGGGGGCGCTCGCCGGACTGGCGGTCGATCTGTCGCGGGAGCTGGCGCGGCGGCTGGGTGTTCGAATGGACGTGATCCCGGTCGATGCCGCCGGAAAGATTACGGCCAGCGCGGCCGATAATGTCTGGGACATCGCTTTCCTGGCCATCGACCCGGTTCGCGGCCAGAACATCGACTTCACCGCCGCCTACCTCGAACTCGAAGGCACGTACATGGTGCCGGCGGGTTCGGCGATTCGCGGGATCGAGGATGTAGACCGGGAGGGAGTGCGGATTGCCGTGACGGCCGGCAGCGCCTATGACCTGTTCCTGAGCCGTGAGCTGAAGCATGCCCAGCTGGTGCGGGCCGAGGATACCCCGAAGTCCATGGAACTGATGCGCGATCGCAAGCTCGACGCCGTCGCTGCCGTCAGGACGGCTCTGGCGGCGCAGGCCAGTCGGGTTCCGGACCTGCGGGTGCTGAGCGGACATTTCATGACCATTCCTCAAGCCGCCGGAGTTCCGAAGGGCCGGCCTGTCGCAGCTCGTTATGTGCGCGATTTCATCGAGGAGATGAAGGCGTCGGGGTTTGTTGCTCGCACACTGAAGAAGTACGGGCACGGGCCGAACGACGCGATAGTCGCCCCGCCGGCCTCAGCCGCGCGATAGGAATCGCCACCCATGACCGAAGCAGACTCTTTCTCGTCGTCGGCTCGTGAGCTCCCCGACGCGAGCCACTCCGCCGCAGACAAACGCCATCGCATCGGGGCCATCGTCGCCGCCTCGAGCGGCAACCTGGTCGAGTGGTTCGACTTCTACATCTATGCGTTCTGCGCCGTCTACTTCGCACCGGCATTCTTTCCGAAATCCGATCAGACGGCCCAGTTGCTCAACACGGCTGCCGTGTTCGCCGCCGGGTTCCTGATGCGGCCCTTGGGCGGTTGGCTTTTCGGGCGCCTCGCGGACCGAAAGGGCCGCAGAGTGGCGTTGGTCAGTTCGGTCTCGCTCATGTCGGTGGGTTCGCTGACCATCGCCGCGCTGCCGACCTATGCGAGTGTTGGCGGCTGGGCGTCGGTGTTGCTTCTGCTGGCGAGGCTGTTGCAGGGTCTGTCGGTCGGCGGGGAATATGGTTCGGCGGCGACTTATCTCAGCGAGGTCGCGCTAAAGGGACAGCGAGGCTTCTTTTCCTCCTTCCAGTACGTCACGCTGATTGGAGGTCAGCTTGCTGCGGTGCTGATAGTAGTCGCGCTGCAGAGTTTTCTGACGGACGCTCAGCTCAAGGAGTGGGGTTGGCGCATACCGTTCGCGGTTGGGGCCGTGACTGCCGTAGTCGCGGTGTGGTTGCGCTTGAGGCTGAAGGAGACCACGACGGCGAATATCCGCGGCAGCCGGTCTGCCGGCAGTCTAGGCGTGATCTTTCGGCACCACAGAGCCGCGTTTCTCACCGTACTCGGTTATACCGCCGGCGGTTCGCTGATCTTCTATACCTTCACGACGTACATGCAGAAGTTTCTGGTGAACTCGTCCGGCATGTCGATCAAGACGGCCAGCAACGTCATCACCGGATGTCTGTTCGTGTACATGTGCATGCAGCCGTTCTTCGGCGCCTTGTCGGACCGGATCGGACGTCGCAACAACATGCTGCTCTTCGGGGCGCTGGGAACTCTGTGTTCGGTGCCGATTCTGACGGTGCTGCAGGGCGTATCCAGCCCCTGGCTGGCGTTTGTCCTGATCACCCTGGCTCTCGGCATCGTCAGCCTCTATACCTCCGTCAGCGCGATCGTGAAGGCGGAGATGTTCCCGATCGAGGTGCGCGCATTGGGGGTTGGGTTTGCTTATGCGCTGTCGAATGCCTTGTTCGGCGGCACGGCGGAGTACGTTGCCCTGGGCCTGAAGTCGATCGGGCATGAACGGGCATTCTACTGGTATGTCACAGGAATGATGGCCGTCACGCTGCTGGTCAGTCTGCGGCTACCGCGCCAGGCCAGTTATCTGGTCACCGAGGACTGAGCGCGAGCCACAACAGCCGCACAGTGCGTGGACGTTGCGGCCTCACTTCAGAAAGGCCGCAATCTTCCTGAGGCCTTCCTGAGCGCAAACATGGTCTTTGTGCTCGAGGGCGCCCGATACGCTCACTGCGCCGATCACTTTCCCGGCCGCATTCTTGAGCGGCAATCCGCCCTCGGCGACGATCATGTTTTCATCGCTGACGCCGGGTGGCAGCGCGATCGGCTTGCCCGGAAGCTGGGGCATGGTAGCGCCGGGCGGATAGCCCATGGACGCGCCATAGGCTTCCGAGGTCATTCCAGTCACGATGGCCGTGTATGCCTTGCGTCGCCCCGTGTCTGCGCTGCTGCCACGTGCTCCGTCTGCACGCACGACTACTTTGATCTCGCGGTACGAGTTCATATAGGTAGCCGTCACGGGGTACCCCAGTGACTTGCATGCGGCGAGCGCGGCTTGGGCCCAGTCGAGCGCAACAACGAGCGGCAGCTCATCCGGCGGGGGCGGTCTCAGGCGGTCGGGTACCGTACTCGCCGGTTCGCCTGCCGTCCCGACGCCGACGAATCCAACCAATAACAGCGATGGCAGAAGCCGGTGCATTGCTCGCTCCGCCCGTTTTGGGTCAGCTTCCAACATGCCACAAAGCGATGCATCTCATTGTCGCGAGGTTGACAGTCTCGCGGGGGTGTCTTGGGCGTATGCCCTGCCGGATCGACCGAAGCGTGCGTTCCTGCGGTGTAGAACGCCTCTACCGCCGCCACGGTGAGGGCAGCTGCGACGATGGCGAGTGCAACCGCCCTGCCGATCCTGTATCCCGCTTCGGACGCATCGGAAGTATGCAAAGAAAGGAGCGCTGTTTCCCTATGACTACGCCCGATTCGGCGCGCGCAGCGCATTTCCAGGCGGCACTCGACTACCACGCAGAGCCGGTGCCGGGGAAGCTCGCCATCACGACGACCAAGCCGCTGCTCACCCAGCAGGATCTGGCGCTGGCCTATTCACCCGGCGTCGCGGCTCCGTGTGAAGCGATTGCAATGGATCCGGGCGCCGCGTACCGCTACACGGGCCGGGGCAACCTGGTCGCTGTGATCACGAACGGCACTGCAGTGCTGGGCCTGGGGTCGATTGGTCCGTTGGCCGCGAAGCCCGTGATGGAAGGCAAGGCAGCCCTTTTCAAGACGTTCGCCGGGATCGATGTCTTCGACATCGAAATCGACGAGCGAGATCCCGACAAACTCGTGGATATCATCGCCTCGCTCGAGCCCACCTTCGGTGGGATCAACCTCGAGGACATCAAGGCGCCCGAGTGCTTCGAGATCGAAAGAAAGCTGCGAGAGCGCATGCGCATCCCGGTGTTTCACGACGACCAGCATGGCACCGCGGTCGTGGTGGCGGCCGCGATCTTCAACGGCCTTGCGTTGCTCGAGAAGCCGCTGGGGGAGGTCAAGCTGGTAGTCAGCGGAGCGGGCGCGGCTGCCATTGCCTGCGCGGAGTTGCTGGTCGACCTCGGCCTCCCCCGAAACAACATATGGCTGGCTGACACAGCCGGAGTTGTCTACGAAGGCCGTGCGCAACGCATGGATGCGACCAAGGCGCGCTTCGCCCAGAACACGCAGCTGCGGACACTGCGTGAGGCAGCCGTCGGAGCGGACATCTTTCTCGGGCTCTCCGGCCCCGGTGTACTGGACGCGGCGATGGTGTCGAGCCTGGCACCGCGCCCCCTGATCCTGGCACTGGCCAACCCGGTTCCGGAAATGATGCCCGACGAAATCCTGCGTGTGCGCAGTGATGGGATCATCGCAACGGGGCGCAGTGATTTTCCGAACCAGGTGAACAACGTCCTGTGTTTCCCCTACATCTTTCGAGGCGCGCTCGACAGCGGCGCCACGAAAATTACCCGCGCGATGGAGATCGCGACAGTGCGCGCCCTTGCGGATCTTGCGCGAAACGAACCCGAGCCGGGATGCGTCTTCGGCGTCGACTACATCATCCCGAAACCCTTTGATCGGCGGCTACTCACGAAGATTGCGCCCGCGGTCGCGCGCGCTGCGCACGAAAGTGGCGTCGCAACGAGACCCCTCAGCTCGCAGGTGCAGCCTCCGCGTTGAGCAACTTCTCCATGACGGCCCTGAATAACGACGGCCCGCGGTCGTGCCCGATCATGAGCGGATCCGGTTCGGGCCGCAGTTTGAGGTTTCGCTGCTGAGCTTCGATGATCCGCCGATCCTCCTCAAAGGCCCGGGTGGCGAGCTCGAACATGATGTCCGGCAGCTGCGGGTTCGCGGCAAGCTCGCTCGAGCGGGGGCCCCACGAAAAGAAATATCGCGACGTATCTGTCGTCAGCGCCGTAACGGCCTGAGACGTGAAATTCGCATGAATCGGCTCGGAGGTCGGCTCGCCATTGTCAAAGTGCGCCGCGGTACCCACCGGATGGTTTTCGGAGCGCATCAGCAGGACTCCGGGGACGAGATAGTCATAACGCAGCCAGCGGTCGAGTCCGGCTGGCACGCCGAAACTGTCCCGCCCGGGAGAATTCAGTGACCAGCGCTCCACGCGGATCCCGCGTGGGAGCGTGCTGATCTTCGGCCGGGTTTTCGCAATCCGGTCGTCGCCACCGCCGAACGAGTTCTCATGGACGTAGGCGATGTGGGAGAAGTCGCACAGATTGTCATGGATGAGCAGGTGATTGGCCTGGTAGTCGATGCGCCCCCAGCGCAGCGAATACTCCGGGTCCTGCAGCCCTACGGCCGGTGGGATGAGGGCCTCGTCGGCCGCCGACTCCTCGCCCATCCAGACCCAGATCCAGCTGTGTCTTTCCGCCACCGCGTAGCGCCTCACACGCGCCCGACTGGGAATACTCGCCTGGCCCGGAATCTCGATGCAGTGGCCGCCGCTGTCGAACTTCAGCCCGTGATACATGCACCGGATGTCATCGCCCTCCCGGCGGCCCAGGGACAGAGGCGCCTGGCGGTGGCAGCAACGGTCCTCGAGCGCGACGACGTCGCCGCGACTGGTGCGAAAGATGAGGAGCGGCTCGTTGATGAGAGTGAGCGCGACCAGGCCCTCGGCGGGCAACTCGGCACTCCAGCCAGACACGTACCAGCAGTTTCTGACGAACATGGGCCGTTCCCCTGATGAACGCCTTGAGGGCATCACGAGCCGTTGTGCCACTCGGCTGGGTGCAAATCAAGTCGGGCGGGCGGCTACCGCCCCCTTGCGAGCAGGTAGTCGACTTCCACCCACAGGCTGCGGCTGCTGTGCATCGTTGCGGTATTGGCGGAGGCAAAGTCCGCAAACTGGATCAGCCCCGTGAACCTTCGCCAGCCGCCCTGCAATTGCAGGTCCAGCTCCGATCCGTAGCGCTGGCTCGACCGGTCGGCGTGGAAATCGTAGTACGTCGCAGTGGCCAACAGGGTTTGCAGGGGACTGACCGGTTTCGCCGAGTACCCCAGCGTCGAGTACCGGCTGTTCAGTCCGTTGACCGGGGTCGTCGTGAACGCGCCCGCCCAACCATCCCAGGAATGGAAGCTCGCCATGGGGGTCGACAGTCCGATCGTACCGTTGCCTCCGAGCACTTCGGTGCCGAGCGTCAGGCTGAACTGCCGGTAGGTTCCTTTGAGGTCCAGGTAGCGATAGTCGTCGCTATAGCTGACGGGGTTGTTCGAATAGTCGCTTTGCCTCGCCCACGAGGCCGTGTAGGCGAGAGTGACCGGTCCGGCGGGCTGCTCCCCCGCGAGTCGAACACCCGCGGTACGGGAGGACAGGGTGGGAACCTCCCTGAAAGACAGCAGATAGTCGAAGACCGTAATTTTTGCCCACGGCGTGGCGTAACGAACGTTGGCCAGGTAGCTGTCCCCGTGCAGGGCGCCAAGCTTCGTGGAGGCTTCGGTCGTGCGCCGGTTGAAGCGGTTGTAGTAGGTCAGGTCGACCGTCAGGTCGGGGACGCCCGTATTGACGATCCGCAACGAATCGAGGGTATTCTCGTTCATCCGCCAGTTCGAGGCGCCGACGAAGCGTTGATCGTCGAGCGGCACTCGCTGGCGGCCCAACACCAGATCGGTTTGGGGGAGCGAGGTATTTTCGAGCTGCAGCCGGTGCAACTCGTAGTTCCGCGGATCGGAGATCGACGGGTAGGCGGTCTTGCCGTTGAGCCCGCTGTTGTAGTCGTCCACCAGGGGAGTCAGCAGGGAGGCCTCGGCCAGCAGCGACGTGTCTCCCACCTTGCCGGTCTGAAATCCCAGCCGGGCTCGCAGCAGTAAAGCTTGCGTGTCCCGGGCGAATCCGGTCTGTGCCGTGGTGTCCGAGCGCAGGCGCAGATCGAGGAGCGGCCGGGTGTCGTGCAGCGCGTCCAGCAGGGACGAATCGAACTCTTCGGCCCGTGCACACCCGGCTGCCAGTAGCCATGCGAGGCACGCCGCGCGCCGCTTCTTGTTCCCGTTCTTCATCGACCGCCGGCCCTCGTTCAATACGGCATTCTGCCCGATGCCCGCCACGAAACGTTAGCGCGTCTGGGGCGTTAAGGAGCATGGCTGGCGACGATCAAGGTACGCGCTGTTGGCAGACCGCCCTGCGGGCGATGCTGGTTGGCGTCATGATGCTGCCTTCCGGGTGCGTGTACATCTCCAGGCACACGTTGCGTGGCGCATGCCTGAGCGACATGGGGTCGCCGGTGCGCAATTTCTGCGTGGTAGCACCTCGGGTTCTGTGGAGAGGCGAGCGGCCCACGCAGGCGGATGCGAAATGGCTGCTCGAGCAGAACGTCGGGACCGTGATCAGCCTCCAGCTCGAGGACCGACGAGCGTTCGAAGCCGTCATGCCGCCCGCAGACTATGTGCACTCGGTGTCTTACTTTCAGGTGCCGGGCTTCAATCCTTTCCAGGTCCTGAGCCCGGCACATCTCGATGAGCATCTCGCGCAGTTCATCGCCATCGTGAAGGCGGCGCCAAAACCCGTGTATGTACACTGCCGTGCCGGAGTCGACCGGACGGGTATTCTCGCCGCCGCCTACAGGGTGTTGGTCGACGGTGCGAGCCAGGAGGAGGCGATCGCCGAAATGGGTCGCTTCCACAGTCCCTGGCAGCATTTCGACGCACACTACATACGGGGCCTCACGCCGGCGCGGCGCGAGAGAATTCTCCAGGAGGCCCGCGATTGGGAGTCTCGCCTCAGCCCAACCGCCAGCATCGACTGCGAGCAGGGCCGGTGCGCGTTCGTGCGGCAGCCCAGCCCTGAGCCTTCCGGAAACCGTTTGCGAGGCCCGTGACGGGGAGCGCATGATCCGGTCGGGGGGCAAGACCTTTTATGGCTAGAGCAAAGAGATTCCGCGTCGAGGCGATCCGGGTGGCGGCGCTGGCGTGTTGTCTGACTTGGGCGATCGCGGCTCGTGCGGCCGAATCCGGCTGCAACGAAGTGTGTCTCAAGGGCATCATGGACGGGTATCTGCAGGCACTCGCCAAACACGACCCGTCCTCGCTACCGCTTGCCAACGCGTACCGTTACACCGAGAACGGCGCGGCACTGGAGCTGGGTAAAGATGCTCTATGGGTGACCTTCAATGCCTACGGGCCTTACCGGCACGATATCTCCGATTCCTCGACCGGCGGCATTGCAACCTTCGTCAGCCTGACGGAGAACCACGAGATCCCGTTTCCCGATCTGCTCATGGTGCGGTTGAAGGTCGTGAACCGACGGATCACCGAGATCGAGACGGTTGTCGATCGTCACGCCGCGGCGGCGATGAACCTGCCCGCGAAGGATCCGAGTTGGATGCAGATCATGGAGCGCGAGGAGACCGCCCGTTCGCGCCTTTCGCGTGAAGAGTTGCGGAAGGGCGCGCTAGGGTATTTGCGTTCGGTCGCCTTTCACGACGCGTCACTGGCGCCGTATGCAGACTCGTGTATTCGTCTCGAGAACGGAAACGTAACAGCATTGGGTTCGAAGGACACCCCGCCGGTGCCGGTGGGCAGACAGCCGACCGACGTCGCGGGCGAAGCGCCGCGACCGAACATGATCGGCATCGGTTGTGGGAAGCAGCTGGACTATCTCGAGTATTCGTTCATCACCGGCTACGAAGACGCCCATTTTCCGATCATCGATGAGAGGCGGCAGCTCATCTTCGCGACCTTCGATTTCATGCGTCGGGGCAATGTGGAGAGCTGGACGTATCAAGGCCATCGCTTCCCGATGCCCGAAGGGATGCGCCAGCCCAACGAGATTCTGAACACGGAAATCTTCAAATTCATCGACGGCAAGATCTCGCGTGTGGAGGCGGTATTCGAAGGCCCCCAGGCGTACGGGAGGGGCACGGGGTGGCCCGGTGGCACGCCTGCGGAGTCGAGACCGAGCGAGAGCGGCCATTAGTGACTTTGCGTCCGGCCGGTATCGGTTCTAGTCCTGAACTGTCGTCCGAATCTGCGCGCCCGCTTTGAGCGTCAATGTCACGGGTGTGCGTTCGGATATGTCGGCGAGCCGCGCCCGTTGCTCGGTGGTCAACGGGCCGCGAAGCCTCAGAACGCGGGTCATCTCGGTCGTCTTGTCGGGCGCTCTGTGAAGATCGACTTCTACTTCGACGTCTTCCAGGGGCCATTGCTTGTGCTCCGCGTACATACGCAGGGTAATCGCCGTGCACGAGGCGAGGGCGACACTCAGTAAATCTGAGGGCGAGGGTCCGGCGTCCTGCCCGCCGCGTGTGGCAGGCTCGTCAGCCGTTATCGTGTGCTGCCCGCATACGACGGCCGATGCATAGTGGATTCCGCTGAGTGTCGCTTTCGCGCTTGGCATATCGAGACCTCTTTTTACGGGGCCGGGACCGGCAACCCTCGTTTCGAGTGGCCCGTCAGATCGATACGAGCTGTCTCGCCGTCCACCTGCACCTTTGTGCCTAACGGCGCGGAAAGCTGGGCGAGTCGATCCAGGATGTAGGTGGCTTGCGCGCCGGAGGCGCGAGCGGGGAGTCCCCGGGTATCGAGGAACTCATTGTTGGTATGCGGATCGTGGACGTCCGGCTGGCCGCGGCCGATGCGGTTCAGGATGAGCGGCGTCAAGGTGATCGATTGCAGCGCGACGCCCTGAAATTGCAGGTGAGCGACGACGCTTTCCCACGCGATGGGCTCATCGATATAGGTGAGCGTCGGGGGCAGGTTGTAGATGAAATTACCCAGATCGTAGAAGATCGGGTGTCCGTGGAAGAGCTCCACTGCGTGCAGCAATGGAGCCCCGTGCATGACCACGATGTCCGCACCGGCTTCCACTTCCTGATGCACCCAGTTCCTGAGCCACTGATTCGGGGCGAGACGCTCGCTCATCCCTTCGCTGAACAGGGTGGAAAACGATCTGTTGCCGAACACGTGATTGTGCTGATACACGATAACGAGATCGGCGTGTTGTTTCGCAGTGCGGATACTGTCCAGGATGCGACGTGCGTCCTGCGATTCGGGAGTGTTGGCAGGAGCCCCCGGAAGGTCGGCTGTTGCCTCGTTCGGTTGTGTGCCGGCGTTGACTCTCAGCTCGTTGACCCCAGGTCCCTCGGGCGTCGCGCGCGCTACCGGGTTGATCAGACCCGAGGCGCTGGCTACGAGAGCGATGGTCATGTTGCCGACGTGAAGGTAGGCGGGTGCCGCCGCTTCATTCAGCGTCGTCCCGATGCCGGCGCGGGCGAGGTTTCGGCGCGCGCTCTCCCGAAGCGTGTTCTCGACTCCCGTTCTCCCCAGATCGAAGGCGTGGTTGCCTGCGAGGGCGAGCAGGTTGAAGCCCAATCCCTGCAGCGCATCGAGCGACTCGGGTGGGGCGAGAAACCCACGCCCTTCCTGGGCGCTCTGACCCGGCATGGCAATCGCGCCCTCGAGGTTCGTGAACACCACATTCCCGGTCAGGAGCGGCCGTATCGCCGCGACGGTGTCCGGGGCGGTGGCTCGCAGGTCCGAACGGATCATCGACTGGCCCGTGAGTACGACAGTGAGGACCTCTTGCGCTCGGGCGGCACTGCCGAAGCACAGGAGGATCGTCGCGAGCCCGGTCGCGCGCAGGAAGGCTGTCATATTGAGACGAACAGCTCGCGCAGCCACATGTGGGCCGGCTCGTCGTCATAGCGGCGATGCCACACCAGGACTTCCTGCGAGACCGGGAGGTCAAAAGGCACAGGGTAGTCGCTGATCGGAAGGTCCCGAGGAATGAGCGACAGAAGGGATTTCGGTACGGTTGCTATCAGATCCGTCGCGGCGACGATGGGTGCGAGATCCAGTGTGCTGTTGGTCGATGCCGCGATGTTCAGCTCGAGGCGGAACAGGCGTTTCCAGAGCACGTCCAGGTTGTTGGCCCCGAGGCTTGGCCGCGGCACGACGTGGGAGAGCGACAAGTACAGCTCCGGTGTCAATCCGCCCGCCAACGCGGAATTGTCCTGTGAGGCAATGCATACCCAGGGAACGGGCTGGATCTGTCTGATGCGCAGCCCGGAGGGCTCGATGTCGAGGCCGAACAGCGACAGATCGTAAGGCCAGTAACAGGCATCGACATCACCACTCATCAGTCGCCGGATGCTGATATCGGTCACTGGCTCGATGTGCAGCTGAATTCCCGGGGCGAGCCTGCGAATGGTCGCGAGTATCCTTGGGGCGAGCAACGGGGTCAGAAAGTCGGCGATTACGACGCGGAATGCACGGCGCATCGTAGCGAGATTCAGCTGCGGCGGTGGCGCATCCAGAACCGCCTCGATCTGCACAAGAGACTGTCGGACCGGCTCGATGAGCGCGAGGCCACGCGGCGAGAGCGTGAGGCCTCGCCCGATCGGTGTAAGGAGCGGATCGTTGAAGTACTCCCGCAGGTGATGTAACGCGGCGCTCATCGCAGATTGCGACATTCCAAGCCTCTGGGCTGCCCGTGAGACACTGCGTTCCTGGAGAAGGGCGTCCAAGGCCGCCAGAAGATTGAGGTCGAAGCGATTCAGGCGCACGGCAATAGGCAACCCGGGTGCATAGGCAGAGGTTGCAGCTTAAGGGCTCGAGCGTCAGTGCGCAGCCACCCAGGACTCGGTGGCGAGGTCGTCTTTGGGGGTGAGGGACTTCAGGTAGGTGACCAGAGGCCACACGCCATCGGTGCCGAGCTTACCCCCAAAAGCGGGCATCCCTTTGGGGCGCCCATAGTAGATCGAAGCGAAGATCTCGGCGTCCGAGCCGCCGTAGCGCCAACGGCCGTCGGCCAGGCTCGGTCCAACCCACCCTGATCCGCCGCCCCCGTGGCATCCGTCGCAATTCATGGCCGTGAACAGCACCCCACCGGCCTGCGCCTTGGCGGGGTCTGCGCCGACGGGGTTCTTCAGAGCCTCCCCTTTGGGCAACGTCCCGTCCGCGGAAAGATGATCCTCGTAGCGGATTGCAGGAGGACCGGCATCCTGTGCCTGCGCTGCTGGCTCCGGTGCATTGCGCGAGCCGCAGGCGCCGAGCAGCAACGTGGAGACGAACAAGATGGCGGCCGCAGCGCGGGTCCTACGAGACCTGGCGCACTGTGCCCTGACTTGAGGGAGGTGTCTCATAGGGTCACAACCCGAAGATCCAGACGATGCCGCCCTGGCTGGTATGGCGCGCGATGTCTTTGATGAAATCGGTCGGAGGCCGCACGTCGGCCGGATCATCGGACCGGATATCTCCTGCGAGCAGGAACCAGTCGCCGCCGGGCCCGGCGTAGACGGCGATGTACTGCTTGCCGTCCGGCCCTCGAAAAGCGATCGGATTCCCGACTACGCCCGAGCCTACTTTGAATTTCGACAGCACCTTGCCGGTCCGCGCGTCGGCCGACTTGAACCAGCCGTCCAACGTTCCATAGAAAACCACGTCTCCCGCGGTCGCGAGCGTGCCACTCCAGGTTGGAAACGGCTCTTTGTTTTCCCATACCTTGCGGCCGGTGCCCGCGTCCCACGCGATGAACCCGCCCATCTGGCCGCCAGCACCTGCCGAATACGGCGTGTTGGCTCCGATGAAGGGCGTGCCCTTCATGTATGCCGCGCGCACGGCGGCATAGTCCATGCACATGTTGTTGATGGCTGTGTAGAAGAGATGCGTTTTGGGTGAATACGCAGGAGGGGACGCCGGGCTGACGCCGCCCTCGAGGCTCGGGCAGATACCCTTCACGTTGCCTTTGGATGCCCCGGTCTGTTTGCTCGGATCCATCACAGGCCGTCCGGTGGCCAGATCGATTTTGGTCGCCCAGTTGGCGTTGGCGTACGGTGCCGCGACCAGCAGATGCCCGGTTGCCCGGTCGAGCGTGTACGCGAAGCCGTTCTTGTCGAAGTGTACGAGCGCCTTGACGGGCTTGCCTGCTATCACGAGGTCCGCGAGGACCATCGTGCCTGTGCCGTCGAAGTCCCACATGTCATGCGGGGTGAACTGATATGCCCAGACAAGGGCGCCGTCCTTGGAGCGTCGCGCGAGCACGCTCGAAGTCCACTTGTTGTCACCGAGGCGCTGCTCAGAGTTGTAGGGCGCCGGATTTCCTGTGCCGTAGTAGATCAGGTCGAGTTCTGGATCGTACGAAACGGAGCCCCACACGGGGGCGCCGCCGGTCTTCCAGCTGTCGTTGGCCCAAGTTTGCCGACCAGAGTCCGGGCCACTGTCGTATGGCGGCTTGAAGATGTCGGGTCGGATCAGCATGTCGGCGTCCGGACCCATGTTGCGAGCGGTCCAGAGCACCTGTCCGGACTTGAGGTCCAGGCCTTTGATCCAGCCGTAAATGCCGAACTCTCCGCCGGAAGCACCGACGATGACGCGGTCCTTTGTAACGAGGGGCGCCATCGGCGTCGTCTCTCCGGCTGACAGGTCCGCTATCTGCGTGCTCCAGACTTGACGTCCCGACGCCGCATCCACAGCGACCGTGTGACCATCGAGCAGGTTGTAGATGATGCGACCGTCGGCAAAGGAGGCGCCGCGATTGACCGAGTCACAGCAGGCAACTCCGAGCGCGTTGGGGCTCACGGCAGGCCGGTACTTCCACAGCAGCGGGTAGCCTTCCGATTTGAGGTCGAACGCATACAGAACGTTGGGCCAGGGCGTAACGACGTACATCGTATTGTCGATTACGAGCGGTTGGCCTTCATGTCCCCCGAGCACCCCCGTGGAAAACGACCAGACGGGATGCAGTCCTGCCGCGTTTCCCGCATTGATCTGCGAGAGCGGGCTGAACCTCGTGTATCCGTAGTCCTTGCCGGGCATCGCCCAATCGCCATCCGCCGCCTTCTGGGCCATGACGGTGGAGGTTGAGGCGGCGAGCAGGGCGGCTGTCAGGAAGGCCGTGATGCGAATCAGGTTGCTGGCGGTAGGTTTGAAGACCGACATCTTGTTTGTGCCCCGCTCAGTGATTCGGAGCTGATTTAGGCCGCCCGTAGTGTGCGGTGAAGACCGCCTTGCCCAGCAGGTGGTCCTGAACGACCGAGGTCACCATTCCGCCGCTCGACTCAGGACCCACGGGTAGCTTTGCAACGTCCAGTGCATACAAAGTGAATACGTAGCGATGCGGTGGATCGCCGGCCGCAGGGCAGGGGCCGTGATAAGCGTCCTCGCCGAGGTCGGAGCGACCCTGCTGCGTACCCGGGGGCAGAGACTTCCCCTTGAGCGCCCCATCGTTTTCGCTCAAGTGATCCGTCGAAGGGGGCAGGTCATATACAACCCAGTGCCACCAGCCGGAAGGAGTGCTGCGCTCATCAGGGTCGAACAGCGTCAGCACGAAGCTTTTGGTACCCGCGGGGGCGCCGTGCCAGGAGAGTGCCGGGGACACGTTGCCTCCGGAACAGCCGAACGCCTTCGCGGTGTATTTCTCAGGCACGCTCACCACGAGCCTGGAATCGGGGCTCGTCAGGGCGAAGTCGGCAGCGGAGCTCATCGTCGCGAATGCGGCGCCGACGACGGCAGCGAAGAGCGTTCTCACCACGACAGGCGACTCCATCGGATCCGTTGCGGCATGTTCATCCCGACAATCCTTCATCACCTACAAGCAGTCGCTCACGGTCAGCATAGCCCACGACTTGTCAGCCTGCGAGTTCATGCGGCGGGCTGAGAACGCCCCGTTCTCGACGGGCGTTCGGCACCTTTGTCATCTATGTGACGAACCCGCGCCTGCGGCCCCTGTATATACGCATGGAAGCAATGGCAGCGCAGGTGGTCGGGCCCGTGGACAACAATTCTTCCGCACCCCAGGTGCAACCATGACCCTCAAGGCACGAATCTCGGTCGGGATTGCCCTGGTCTTCGCCCTGGCAATTGCGCCTGCCTGGTGCGCCGACGGGCCGGGCAGCGGATCGAGCCCGGCGCACGGGCCGGGCAACATGATCGGTGCGGGGAAGGGTCGAGCGGTCGAAAGGCGCCCCGGTAAGAAAAATGTACTGGCCTGGATCGATTCGCGCAGCGCGATGGAGTCTCACGCCGCTGCAGTGATCGAGCGGCTGGGGCACGACTCCGGTTTGTACGACACCTACATTCGCGCTGATGCAACGGGGGCTCCCGACCGCTCGGAGCTGGAGGCGTTTGACGTGATTTTCTTCCTCGGGTCGCGTGGGGACGACCTGACCTCGCAACAGCAGGCTGATCTTCTGACATTCGTTCGGAATGGGAAGGGATTCGTTGGTGGACACGCCGCCTCCGACGGGTTCCCATCCTGGGCCGAGTTTGGCGAGATGCTCGGAGGAAGGCTCGAGGAGCATCCCTGGGGAAAAACGGACACGACACTCGTCATCGAAGATCCGACTTTTCCCGGCATGCAAGGGCTGCCACGGCTGCTGGCAACACACGATGAGACCTATGAAATAAGGGATCTATCGCGCGCTGATGTGGACGTGCTCATCCGCTTGGATGTCAGACATCTCGACATGACGAAGCCGAAACGCAAGGACGGCGATTTCCCGATGGCCTGGGCCAAGATGTATGGTCAGGGCAGGGTTTACTACAACGCTCTGGGGCACGAGGTCGACGCCTGGGACAATCCGGCGTTCCAGAGGATGTACTTCGAGGCGATGAAGTGGACCTTGGGTCTGACCCCCGCAAAGATTGCACCTCACTCCCTGGTTGAGGTCGCGGGGTCCCCAAAGCCTCTCAAGTAGACGACCTGAGCGCCTGGCTGGGAGCTGTCCATTCCTGTAGTAGTGCGCGAAGAAGTCTATGTAAGCAATTGATTATAAAATATTCAATGGGTGATCCGTGGATGCCGCGCTGAGGATGTGCACAGAATGCACGTCGATCCGCGCGGGCCTGGTTCGTCGATCTGAGAGCGAGACAGTCTGACGAGCGATGATCGCTCGCGGCTCGCACCACGAGGAACGCCCGAATGAAATTCATGTTTGTCGTCAAGTCTGCCCACCCCGTAGCTCCGACTCCGGCCCTCCTGGAGGCGATGCACAAACTCTCCGACCGGGAGATCAAGGCCGGACGCATGCTCGACAGTGGGGGGCTGATGCCGATGGCCACCGGTGCGCAGGTGCGCCTCATCGATGGTCAGCTCAGTGTCGTGGACGGTCCATTCGTCGAGGCCAAGGAGGTGATCGGCGGCTATGCGGTCTTCGAGCTGCATAACAAGGAGGAGGCTGTGGCCTCCGCGGTCGAGTTCATGCAGCTGCACAAGGATTTTCTTCCCGGGTGGGAAGGAACGTGCGAGCTGCGCGAGTTCGCGGCCGGCGGCCCGTGAGGCATGGTTTCCGCACCGGGGATCGGCGGCTGTGACGGCCGCCGATGTTCGTAGCGCGATCCTGTCTGTTTGGCGGATCGAGCAGCCGCGGCTGATCACACGTTTGGCGAGGTTGCTGCGCGATGTGACGTTGGCCGAGGACCTGACGCAGGACGCACTTCTGGCTGCCCTCGAGTCGTGGCCCGTCACCGGTGTGCCAGAGAGGCCGGGTGCCTGGCTGATGACTACGGTCCGCAATCGGGCTTTGGACCATTTGCGTCGACGCGGAATGCTCGAACGCAAACACCCTGTCTTCGGGTCGTGTACGGAAGATCAGGAGCAGTTCACGCCCGACCTCGAATCGGCTGCGGACGATGATATCGGCGATGAACTGCTGCGGCTCATCTTCACAGCCTGTCACCCACTTTTGTCGCGTGAGGCCCGCGCGGCGCTGGCGCTACGCATGATTTGCGGCCTGACGACAGAGGAGATCGCGAGGGCGTTCTTGATTCCCGCGGCGACGATTGCTCAGCGAGTCGTTCGCGCGAAGCGAACTTTGTCGGAATCGGGACTGACGTACGAGACTCCTCGACGGGAGGAACTCTCTGTGAGGCTGTCCTCGGTTCTGGAAGTCGTCTACGTCATTTTCAACGAAGGCTACACGGCTGCGCGGGGACAGGACTGGATGCGCCCCCAACTCTGCAATGAAGCGCTGCGCCTGGGACGCGTACTCACCTCGCTAGCCCCGCAAGAACCGGAGGCTCACGGACTGTTGGCATTGATGGAACTGAACGCGTCCCGCACGCTGGCGCGCACCGACGCAACGGGTGAGCCGATCCTGATACTGGACCAGGACCGCGCGCTTTGGGATCGCCTCCAGATCCGTCGGGGGATGCAGGCTCTCGAGCGAGCCCGTGAACTCAACGGAGCGGGCTTTTACGTTCTGCAGGCCTCGATCATTGTTTGTCACGCGCAAGCACCAACGGCTGCTGCTACCGACTGGTCGCGGATCGCCGAACTCTACACGCAGTTGGCGGCTCTGGTGCCATCACCGATCGTTGACCTCAATCGTGCTGTTGCCGTAGGCATGTCCGAGGGAGCCGAGGCGGCGCTGGCGATCGTGGATCGCCTCATCCCCGAGCCGGCGCTGAAAGGCTATCACCTGTTGCCGAGTGTTCGAGGCGACTTGCTCGAGAAGCTGGGCCGCTTCGAAGAGGCGCGCACGGCTTTCGACGTGGCGGCGGGGCTGGCCGGCAATGGACGCGAACGCGACCTGTTGCGCAAGCGCGCCGCCGCAGCGGCCGAGCGGTGCATCCGATCAGGCTCCTGATGTCGGTGATCCGTTGCGCTGGCGCTCAATCCACTGGCGGATATTGAGCACCGTGTCTTGATAGAAGCGCGCGTATAGATTGCGCGACACGTAGCCGATGTGAGGCGTGGCCAACACGTTCGGCAACGTGCGGAAGGGATGATCTGATGGCGGCGGCTCATGATCGAACACATCCATTGCGGCTCCGGCAATCTTGCCGCTCGTGAGAGCCGCGATCAGATCGGCCTCGACTACAATAGGACCCCGTGCTGCATTGACGAGGCGTGCTGTGGGTTTCATGAGGGCCAACTCCCTGGCTCCGACAAGTCCCACGGTCCTGCGGCTCAACACCAGATGGATTGTGAGAATGTCGGCCTGTCCGAATAGCTCATCTTTCGTGACCAGCCGTGCACCCGCGTCGCTAGCGCGCTGGGCGGTCAGGTTTTGGCTCCAGGCGATCACATCCATGCCGAACGCCTTGCCGATGCGCGCAACTGCGCTGCCGATATTGCCGAGGCCGAGCACACCGAGCGTTCGGCCGGCCAGATCATCTCCGACGAATCGCTGCCAACCACCGCTACGCAGCGAGTTGGCTTCGCCAACGAGGTTGCGCGCACTGGCGAGAATGAGCGCCCAGGTCAATTCGACAGTGGGAGAGGGGTTGTACCCGGTGTGAACGATCGCGATGCCCAGCTCTGCCGCAGCGGCCGCATCAATCGACGCGTTTCTTGCGCCCGTGGATGCAATGAGGCGCAGCTTCGGTAACTTCGAGATGACGGCGCGTGACATCGGCGTGCGTTCGCGCATGACCGAAATGATATCGAAAGGCTCCAAGCGGGAGACCAGTGCGTCGGCGTCGGTAACGTGGTCGTTGAACACCGTGACGACCCCATCCCCCTTGAGCGCGGACCAGTCGGCGCTCGACAGCGCTACGTTCTGGTAGTCATCCAGGACGGCGATTCTGAACACTTACACGCGTTCCAGCAGTGCCACGGTACCTTGGCCGCCATCGGCGCACACCGAGACGATGGCTTTCTCTCCTGAAGGCATTCCCGTCAACTCCTTGACCGCCTGACTCAGGATTCGCGCTCCGGTCGCGCCGAACGGGTGGCCAATCGCGACCGAGCCGCCGTTGGGGTTGATGCGCCCGACGGGCACCGCGCCCGTGTCGAATTCCACACCCGCTTTTTCGCGTCGGTAGACAGGGTCCGAGGCCGCTTTGACGTTTGCAACGACCTGTGCGCTGAACGCCTCGTGAATTTCCCACAACGCAATCTGCTCGGCGCGCAACCGGTGTCGCGCGAGCAATCTGGGAATGGCGCGCGCGGGAGCCATCAACATACCGTCGACGACGAAGTCGACGGCCCCAATCTCCCAATCGACCAGCCGAACGGCAGGGCTCTCGCCAAGCCGCTGCAGTCCCTCGTGGTCGGCCACCCAGACGGACGCAGCGCCGTCGGTCAGCGGTGAGGAGTTGCCGGCGGTGATCGATCCGGATGCGCGGTCGAAAACGGGAGGCAGACTCGACAGCTTCTCCAACGACGTATCGCGTCGCGGAAAGGTGTCGTGATCGACTCCAAAGACCGGAACGATGAGGTCGCCGAAGAATCCCGCGTCTTGGGCTGCGACGGCGCCCCGATGACTTTGGAGCGCGCGCTGATCCTGGTCCGCACGAGTGATACCGAACTCCTTGGCGGTGTCCTCCATGTGTTCGCCCATCGTGCGGCCACTGACACGGTTCGCCCAGCCTTTCGTCGGCAGGTCAAAGTCTGCTGCAGTCAGCTTTTGCAATGCGGCGACCGCGCCTGCAGGACTCTTCGCCAACTCGCCCACCAGGCGTTCGGCGACCTTGTACTTCAGACCAATCGGCACGTGGCTCATGCTTTCGACGCCGCCTACGAGAGCCAGATGTGCACCGCCCCGACCCAGCATTCCAGCCGCCTGAAGCGTGCCGGTGAAGCTCGTGGAGCAGGCCATGATGGTGGCGTAGGCGGGAATGTGCCGATCGAGCTCGGCCTCGTAAACGAGCTCACGTCCGATGTTCGAGAGGCCCGGATCGGGGATGACCTGGCCCCAGACGAGGAAATCGGGCCGGGCCCGCTGGCTCATCGACCGGGCAACGGGGACGGACAGCTCCAGTGCCGAGCGTTGCGCGAAATGGGTCCCCGCTTTGACGAAGGGGGTGCGTAGACCGCAAGCCAGATATATGTCGGACATCGCCTCAATTCTACTCCTTCCGGCCTCGGCTTCGGCTATTGGGTCTGTCTTTTGCGTACCACGGGCAGTTGCTCGGAGGCATGCATGGCAGACTCGGCCCGCTTTGCGCTACATCGTCCCGAACTTCGCAGCTCGCTGACCCGCGGCGAGGCAAAGATCAAGGCATTGATGGTTCCTTCGCGCCGGGACCTCCCTGCAAGGCACCTCCTGATCCAAGCAAATGCGGACCACCCGTGGGTGTATCGCATGGTTTCCGGCTGGGCCGCCCGCAGCCGCACGCTCCCCGACGCACGCGATCAATGCATTCTCGTCTTTCTCCCCGGCGATCTCTTCGCCGTCAAGGGCATGTTCGTCGAGCGGCACATGGACGATGTCGTGATCCTGGCAGACTCGGTCGTCGAGCAGATTCACTATCGGGACCTGCTGAACGCCTACAACAGCGACCCGGATGTTGCAACTCGCTGCACGTGGCAGATCCTCGAGGAGGAACGGCGCCTTCACAGTTGGGTCACCGGGCTGGGAGTCGGTACCGCAGAGGAGCGGCTGGCCCTGCTGCTCAGCGACTTTCAGGGCCGACTGGCGTTGGCCGGGGTGATCGCCCCGGGAGCGCTGTCCTTCAGCATGCCCCTTACCCAAACTCAGCTGGGGCAACATGTCGGCATCACGGCGGTTCACGTCAATCGCGTTCTCAAGCAATTTCGTGAGGAAGGCATCGCCACCGTGCGCGAAGGCGAAGTGCGGATCGCCGACCGGGATCGGCTGGCGAAGCTCGCTTTCCCGCTGCTCGATGTCTACGAACGTCAAACTCCGGAATACGTTGGAGGCCTACCGGAATGAGCTCATCGCACAGCCCCCCTGATCGGCAGTCCTTGCTGCTGCATCTCGCCTACGCTGAGGCCAGTGTCATGGTCATCGAGACGTTGCTGCACATGCTCGTCGAGCGCGGTGTCGTTCCACTCGATCAGGTTCTACAGACGTTGGAGACCAGTATCGATACGAAACGCACCTTGGCAGCCGACGGAATACACGAAGAGATTTCCGCCCGCGCCGCGGGGGTTCTCAGCCAGATGGCCAATAGCCTGGCCGCTGGCTCAGCCAGACTACCCAGGATCTGAGTAAGTTCAGGAGACCAACATGCGTCACGCTTCGCTCCCGATTCTTGTTGTGGTGGCCTTCGTAGGCTTCTGCGGAACTGCTGGGGCGCAGGATCGCAGTCGCACCGTTGCGCCTGCGGCGCCGATTGAGGGGAACCCGCAGGATCGCACGGCCAAAGCAGTGCCACCGAGCGACTCCGAGCTCTTGGCGCAATGCATCGTGCGCGAGCAGGCGGACCATACCGGCTTATCCGCCAAGGAGGCGGAGGCAAACTGCCGCGAGCGCCTTACCAGGAAGGGGCCGCCACGCTGAGATGCGATCAGCCGATCAACTATCGTCGTCGGGACCGTCCAGCTCCATGTGACTGGCGCAAACGATCAGGCCGAAGCGTAGCCTGTTCTTTTCGCGTGGCCGCTGCCGGCTTCTCGGTCGGCTGGATCAGATAAGACCGGCGGAGCAGGGCAACGATCGAGGCTGCACCAACGGTAGACCACTCGACGGCGAAGCCGTCCGTGCAATGTCGGACGACCTGGGCCTCGAGTTCGAGTGTTCTGCTGCCGTCCAATAACATCAGCCGTAGGCGCGACAGCAGCCCAGGCTGGTGCTCACAACGTAACCGGGCGCCACTGATGCTCAGATCAGCGACGAAAATCGGTACGCCCGCGTGCGGCCCTTCCCGAATGGCCCCGCGCGGGCCCCCTTGCCGACGCGTACCCCAACGATGTTCCATGACTTTAGCTCAGCAACTGACATACCTGTACATCGGTGGAATCCGGCAGTACCGAAACCTGAGGCGATGTGGTTCGTTTCAATAGCTGTTGGAATAGCAACCGGAGTTCACCCATGAACGACAATCAGGTCAGCGGCACAGGCAAGCAGGTCAAGGGCGCCATCAAGGAAGGCACCAGCAAGCTCACCGGCAACAAGCTCGGTCAGGTCGAAGGTAAGATCGAGAAGGAGGTCGGGAAGGCGCAGAAGGATCTGGGCAATGAGCAGGAGCGGGATCGCAAGGAGTCAAGGCGGCCATAGGATTACGCCGCTTTCGCGGGGAAGGTCGGCCGCCACGACGGCCGACCTTCCCCCAAATTGCGAGAGATCTAGACTCGGCGCCGAAAGATGAGGTGATATACGGCGAGGAAGATGACGGCGCCGATGACGGCGACAAGCAGGCTATAGAGATTCAAGCCGTTCACGCCCGTCATTCCAAACCCTCGGAACAACCACCCGCCCACCACGGCACCGACGATTCCGAGGATGATATCCAGGAACATGCCCTCGCCACGGTGATTGACGATCTTGCTTCCGATGAACCCGGCGATAGACCTAACACGATCCAAGCAATGAAGGACATGATGCTCCCCTTTGGTTGTTGTGCCGGAGGCCAGCATACGTGGGCGGCCCTGCCGGGGCCGTCAGGAGAGCGCGGGAGGGGGCGTCGGCCGGCTCCTACAGGGTGACTTGGCCGTCGCCTCGACGGCGAGGAAGCGGCCCCCCTCAAAGACCCGCATTGCGCGCGGCCAGTTGCGTAGGTCATGCAAATGCCCGCCGGCGTCCTCCGGAGCAGCGTTCTCATGGCTTCGATGTCAGGAGAGGCTGTCCGCTGAGTAAATATTCTGCGCCATGCCCGGCCCGCGGCTGCCTACCGTTAACTGGTGCGGTACCCCACTGGTGGCAGTGTCATCGTAAAAGACACACGCGTAGAGGAATTAATTGCAGCGAACCAACTAACATAGGTTAATGGATTGCCGTTCGAAGTGGCGCTCGGTTGCGCCCTCCGGCCGAACCCGGTCTGACATTCACATCATCGGTGCGGAACAAAAGGTGCTGGATCGGCCGGGCTTTCCTCCCATCCTGTCACTAACCTAAGTTAACCACGGGCCGCACCATGAATCGGAAGAATCTGGAAGAATTGCTGTTGCAATCCCTGGAGCACGAACGCGGCGGCGTGAAGATCTATCAGACGGCATTGCAGTGTGCGTTACATCGGGACCTGCAGGAGGAATGGTCGCGGTACCTCGAGCAGACGCAACAGCACGTGCGCGTTTTGACCGATGTCTGTATCGCTCTCGAACTGGATCCCGGAGTTCGGACCCCGGGGTGTCAGATCGTTCGCGAGAACGGACTCGCTTTGCTGCGTTCGATGGAGATGGCCCTGGCATCGGCAGACCCGGCAGCGGCTCAACGCGTCGCCTGTGAAGTTGTCGTTTTAGCGGAGACGAAGGACCACGCGGACTGGGAATTGATCGGGAAGGCGGCGAAGAGCCTGGAGGGCGCAGCGGCTGAGGCGCTGTCCAGAGCGTACGAGCAGGTCGAAGATGAAGAGGACGAACACCTCTATCACACGCGAGGATGGTGGCGGGAGCTGTGGTTGGATGCCCTTGGGATCCCGGCTCAGCTGCCTCCTGCGGAAGAGACCCAACAGGTCAGCAGCGCGGTCGCTGCGGCTCGCGTGAATCGGGATCGCCTGGGGAACCGCTAGGATGGCAGGCAAAAGGAAGGCGCCTCGCGCAGGTCGCCCCGGCAAGTCAGCGCCGAAGCCCTCTCGCGCGGCGAGCCCATTACGTCCCGTCCCCGGAAGGACATCGGTGCCCCGCGCCGCAACACCAGCGGCCTCGCGCGAGGGAGCCCCGCCAGCAGCGCTCACGAGTGGGCGATCCACCGTCAGCGGACCGTCTTCGGGTAGTCCCTCGGCCGCGCCAGCCGATCCGCCGGCGCGCAAGTTATTGGGCACAGACGCGTTGGCGCGCGCCATGCCCTACAACGCCAATAAGGCACGTGAGTACGGCAAGGCCGCTTCCGCGCCCGCTGCGGGCAGCACGGCAGTCCCTCCCGACGAGGAACTCACCAGCAGCACATTGAGCGAGAAGAATGCCTCGGAAAAGGTCGGCGCCGGCGTACCGCCGAGCAGTGTCAATCCATTGGTCGGACCCTTGAGTCGAGTGCGCGTCGACTCCGGCGGGCAGGCGCTGACAACCAATCAGGGAGTCGCGGTTGCCGACAATCAGCACTCGTTGAAGGCGGGGGTGCGCGGGCCTGCGCTCCTCGAGGACTTCATTCTTCGCGAGAAGATCACGCACTTCGATCACGAACGGATCCCGGAGCGGGTCGTTCATGCGCGCGGCTCTGCTGCACACGGTTACTTCGAGTGCTATGAATCGCTCGACGAGCTGACGCGGGCGTCATTGTTTGCGGAAGCCGGAAAGCGTACTCCGGTGTTCGTCCGTTTCTCGACGGTGGCCGGAGAACGAGGCTCGGCCGATACCGTGCGCGACGTGCGCGGCTTCGCCGTGAAGTTCTACACGGATGAGGGAAATTGGGACCTGGTCGGCAACAACATTCCGGTGTTTTTCATCCAGGATGCGATCAAATTCCCCGACCTCGTACACGCTTTGAAGCCGGAGCCGCACTTCGCGATGCCGCAGGCTTCAACGGCTCATGACACCTTTTGGGACTTCGTGTCGTTGATGCCTGAGTCGGTGCACATGCAGTTGTGGATCATGTCGGACCGGGCGATACCCCGCAGCTACAGAATGATGCAGGGGTTCGGGGTGCACACGTTCCGACTGGTGAATGCGCAAGGGAATTCCAGCTTCGTGAAGTTCCATTGGACACCGGTCCTGGGCACGCATTCTCTGGATTGGGACGAAGCGGTGAAGATTTGCGGCGCGGATCCGGACTTCCATCGGCGCGATCTGTGGGAGGCGATCGAGTCGGGTGCATACCCGGAGTACGAGCTCGGACTGCAGGTCTTCACCGAGGAGCAGGCCGAGCGCTTCAGTTTCGACGTGCTCGATGCCACCAAGATCGTGCCAGAGGAGCTGGTTCCGATTCGACCGGTCGGCCGGCTGGTCCTCAATCGAAATCCGGACAACTTCTTTGCCGAGACCGAGCAGGTGGCCTTTTGTACGGCGCATGTCGTTCCGGGCATCGACTTCTCGAACGACCCCTTGCTCGCCGGGCGTATCCATTCCTATATCGACACCCAGTTGACACGTCTGGGCGGGCCCAACTTCCATGAGATCCCGATCAATGCTCCGGTGGCCCAGGTGCACAACAATCAGCGGGACGGCTTGCATCGGCAGGCCATCCATCGGGGGCGCGTCGCCTACGAGCCCAACTCCCTGGGCGCGGGTTGTCCGTTCCAAGCTGGCATCGAGGGGTTCACCAGCTATCCGGAGCCCGTTCGCGACGACAAGGTCCGTGGCAATCCGGAGCGTTTCGCCGATCACTACACGCAGGCAAAGCTGTTTTATGCCAGCCAGTCTGCGGTGGAGCAGGCGCACATTATCCGCGCATTCCGTTTCGAGCTGACAAGAGTGCAGACACCGGCGATTCGCGAGCGGGTTGTTTCGCAACTGGTCAATGTCGACGGGCAGCTCGCCGAAGCCGTCGCAGAAGGGTTAGGCCTGCCGTTGCCCACGGCGCAACCGATGGTCTCACCGCCTGCACGTAAGGTGGAGGTCAAGAGTTCGGCGGCCCTCTCGCTATTCGCGCGTCCGGGAGATGGAACCATTCGCACCCGTCGCATCGCCATACTGGTGGGTGAGGGTGTGGACGGCGAGTCGGTGCGATCCTTGCACGCCAGACTGATCGACCTGGGCGCCGTGCCTCGATTGGTGGCGGCGCGTCTGGGAACGATCTCGGCAGACGGTGATGAAACCCTCCAGGTGGAGGTGTCGATCGAGGCTGCGCCCTCGGTGCTATGGGATGCGCTCGCAATCCCGGGTGGCGCTCGAGCTACCGATTCGTGGACGCGGGACGGACTGGTCATGGAGTTCGTCAAGGACCAGTACCGGCATTGCAAACCGATCCTCGCCTGGGGGACTGGCGAAGGCGTTTTGGAAGCCGCCGAAATCCCGACCGAGCTGGCGGACGGAGTAGTTGACCCGGGCATCATTCGCACGGCGGAGCACACGGACGCTGGCGTGGAAGCGTTTGTGGCGGCACTGGCCAAACACCGGCACTTCGGGCGGCAGAGCGACCCACCGGCGGTCTGAACGACACGCCGGTTTCGCGCAAAGGCACAAGCAGGGACGGAGCGTTTCAGGCTGGGCCGGCGGTTGTCGGCTACGTCTGACACAGGCCGTGTCGTTCGTCTGGTAGTCGGCCAGTGGCCCGAGCTCACAATAGGGCCGTAAGTGCGAGACTCATCCAGATCCGGATGACGATCGACTTTACTCGGGGCCGTGGAAGCGGCCCCTTTTGATTTTGGAGGCTATATGTCGACAGTGCTCCTACTAACATAGGTTAATCCTTCCGGCGGCACGACGCCGGGGGACGCGCCTCCCGCCGTTGACCGCAGCGTCCTTTGATAGAATTTATTCAATGATCCTCGACGCAGCGCGCTCCGATGTGACCGACCGCCTTGAAAGGCCACTGCAGCAGTCCCCACTGTGCGGGGAGATTTGGCCGCGTGTCGCAAAGACAGAATCTGCGGCGGCGAACATCGCCCAGACTTCAGACGGCATTCCTGCAGCGTCGAAGCTGGTAGTCCACAACAGGAGTACGAAGTTGACGAACCTGGATCAGCAGGCCCTGAATCGACTTGCCCGTGAGGCGGTTGAGCAGGGGCGCCTGCCGGCTTCCAAACCCGCGAACAGTTGGGCGGGAAAAGGATCGGGCCGCCCATGCGCAGTGTGTTTACTGCCAATCCATCCGCAGCACACGGAGTTCGAGCTGCAATTTGGATCTGCCGATCTTCGTGACGGTAACCCGCGGGTCCACGCGCCCTGCTACTCGGTTTGGGACCGGGAGCGCTTTGGAGCGTCCGTCCGAATCGCAGAGGCTGGCGCTGCTGGACAAGAGGAATGAATTTTAATCGCTGCGCTCGAACGTATCTGCGTTGGTCTGCGCTGAGTGTGGCCACGGGGTCTTCTCGAGACCGGCGGCCGGTGAATGCGGGTTTGGCTTGGCGTCTGCAACCACATGCCAGAGCGCGTGCAGTTTGCCTTCTCGCAGAAGTCCCGTGAACGAACAGACCGCATCCCCGTGCGGTGTCGTCCCAGCGAACGCGAAACTCAGGCAGCGCGTCACTCAGTCAGGTCGCGGCCGAAGCGGTGCGGGCACCGGAGCGAAGCCGCAGATGGACCCGCGGCCCGTTGGGCTGCTCCAGCAAACTGCGTTCGGCGAGAAAGCGAATCTCGTTCGGGACGTACTCGTCCCATTCGATCCCGAATCCGGTTGAGGTGTGGCGAACGATTCGGCCCCGAAGGTAGCGCGCCGTGCGCCGATCGCGATCAATGATCTCGAGTGAAATTCTCGAATGCGGTCGCATCGCCACGCGGGTCCGCAGGAACCCGCCACTGAGGCTGATCTCGTATAGCGAGCCAACGGCCGATACTCCCTGCTGCGTTCGCGCGTGGACGGGTAGATCCAGGGGATAGCGCGCCCCACAGCGATGCTCCATGCGATCCCGGTCTAGCGAGGTCAAGAGCATAGGTGGAGGTCGACTTGGCTGACGTGGTATCGGGTCCTTCGCAATGCTGAAGGTTGATCGATAGCGTTGCAATTTTCGGCATTCTGATGATCGTGTCCGGTTTTGTCCTACACGGCGCAGACGCCACGCAACGGCGTTCGAACAGGGGTTGCTTCGTCCAGGCCTCCGTGTTCGGGCGGTCTGGCTCAAGAGTGCCGGGTTGACCCAGCGTGGATCTATCGTTCCCTAGCGCTACTGCGATCAGTTCCGTCAGTGCCTGCGATACCAGAGAGGACTTTCCTGAACCGGACATGCCCGTGACGACCGTGAGCCGCCCGATCGGAAACGCGGCATCGACGTGGTCAATGTTGTTGATCGTAACGTCGGACAATTCGAGCCAAATCCAGGAGGATTGCGGTGACCGCGTGTAGGGTCGAGTCTGTGTATCCGGCATGGAGCAGGGGTTGATCGTCGGGATACTCTCCCGCGCGGGAGAACAGCATGCGCAGGAGATTCGAGATCGCAGTGACACTGCCTACTGATGATCGAGTGCTTGTGGCGCCTCGTTGCTGTTTGAGCGCCACGGCGGGGGGCAGGCCTTCGATCGAATCGACATCGGGCGCGCCGACCTGGTCTATGAGACGTCGAGCGTACGGAGACACTGACTCGAAATAGCGCCGTTGCGCCTCAGCGTAAAGGGTACCGAATGCGAGTGATGATTTGCCCGACCCGGAAATTCCCGAGAATACGACCAGTGACTCTCGAGGCACGTCAACGTCAATGTTCTTCAGGTTGTTTTCGCGGGCTCCCCGTACCTGAATGTGCTCGCTCGAGGCACCGCTCGTCTGCTTGTTTCGGCTCAATGTGGTCGCCAGGGTCAAATTGGGCGTACAGGGTCCAATTGCTGGAGGGTCGCCGGGTTCCGACCGCAGCGCGATTAAGGAGTGCGCCTCGGTGCAGCTCGCTTCCAGGAGGGACACCACCAGCACATCCCGCGCAAAATAGAGCAGTGCCAGGACGGTGCCGGCGGCCAGTATGCCCAGGGCCCGGTTGTTTCGGGCTGGCGGCGGTGTCGCAACGGGTTGCGGGGTCGGGAGGGTGGGCATGAGCGGCGTCACCAACGGTTAACGCGGTCCGCCTTCATTCGAAGGACCAGACGCCCCCAGCAACCAGTGGGGGTGGGAAAGCCTCTAGGTCGTCGGCCGATTCCTGTCGTCGCGCTGTTTAACCAGCAACGCAAGCAGGGCCTCCTGATCGGCAATGCGCTTCGATGCCTGCTCATCGTCGGCTGCTCCCGAGTAGCCCGCAGCCTGCTCTACGAGATCACGGATATTTTCCCTGACCGCGTCGATTTCCCTCTCGAGCTCAGAGAGGGAAGGGGTGGGGCCCCGAACCGGTGGCTGTGACATGGGTATTTCCTCTACGACTGTTGTTCTGGCCGGTTAGAGAATAATCAAAAAGATCAATCGAAGGTGCTCCACACTGAAGGGACCCGAGGAGGGCGGTGCGGCTCTGCTGGACTCCTGCAGCGTAAGTGATTGACGCACGGAGAAAATTCGGCGGCCGGTCACGCCCTGCTCGCTGCGTGGCCGTCAGCCCTGCTGGCAGCGCTTGCGGTCACGCGGGGGTTATAGTGAGAGCTGCCGAGGGTGGACGCTGGATCTAAGGAGGGTAGATCGAGCTGGTATCGAAGGATCGGCGCTCTCACGGCATCGCGATCGGTCTGTACCGATTGCGGTAGACCGCGCGATAGTGGCGGCCCGGTGGAAGTAACCGAACACACGATTCGGCAGGGGGAGAAGAGATGAAGTACGTGATTTGGATCATCCGACTCTGGTACGCAGGCTGGATGATCCCGGCCGGCCTGGAACATTTCTATCACATCTATCCGCAGCCGGGATATGACACCGCCAGGCCCCTGGCGCACGAGATGCTGTTCGCTCTCCTGCACAGCCACATGTTCGATCTCGTCAAAGGCGTAGAGCTGATCACCGGGCTCGCCGTCCTGTTAGGGCTGTTTACCCCGCTCATCCTGCTCGTGGGCATGCCCGTCGTGTTCTGCGTGTTCTGGTGGGATGCGCCCCTCGCAGACTGGAACTGGGGCAGTGTGTTCGCAGGCGGCAGGGTGCTGATCTGCAACATCCTCCTGATGGTGGCCTTCATCGCCAGCTATCGCTCCATGCTCGCCGTGCGCTCCCAGCCGCGAACCGGTGCGCCGACGCAGCTCGTTCTGGCCGGCCGCCTGATCTTCGGCGCCTGGTTGTTCATGAGCGGTGTCAACCACCTGTTCTTCTCGCTCTGGCCGGACCCGAGCGGGCAGACCCCGCTCGCCATCGAGTTGATGGGGGCGATGGCCCATGTGCACCTGTTGGACGTTGCCATGATGATAGAGCTTGTCGCGGGGGCACTGATCCTCGCTGGCGTCTTCGTGCCGGCGGCGCTCTGTGCGGTGATGCCGATCTCGACCTGCGCGCTCTACTGGTCGCTTCTGGACCATCAGCCTCTGAGCTTGCTCGTCGGCGTCGGCGCTTTCGCCCTCAACGGCCTCCTGATGCTGGCCTATCTCGACTACTACAAGGGGCTGCTGCAGCGCCGGGCGCTGACGCTTGGCGAATCGGGGCACAGCTCGACCTGGAATGCTCTGTTCGTAGACTCCCAAGGTCGCACCTCGCGGGGCCATTTCGTGGGCGCCCTGATCCCACTCGCGTTTGCCGTCTGGTCTTACTCGCACAACGGGCCGGACATCTACGGGCCGTGGGGGGTGTTGGTACTGCTGTACCCGGCCCTCGTTCTGCATTCCCGGCGCTTGCACGACATGGGCCATACCGGCTGGCTGATGCTGGTCCCTGGGGTCCTGACGGTCGTGGCCATGGGCATTTGGACGCACCGCATCGACATGGGGGCTCAACTCGACTACGCCGTGCCTCTGGCCACGCTGGTCGTGTTTGTGGGCTACGCCATCTGGGGTTGCATCGGTAAGGGACAAACGGAAGCCAACAGTTTCGGGCCGTCGGTGCCGGCCTAGGACCTCATCGTTCTGGCGGCGGAGGCCGGCCGGCCGTTAGACGCGGCCGGCCTTCGCAATAGTGGGATCATCCATGACCGCAGCTCAGAAGGCCTTCGCGGCTGTCACGCTTGTCGTGTTGGCGTGTGGTCTCATCTCTGCGCCGGCGGCCGCCGGCGTGACCGCCACGCGCTTCGCGGAAAATCCGCTAGTCACCGTGCGCTCGGACGCTTCTCTAGGCGATAACGTCAACGGTCCGTCGGTCATCAAGGTGCCAGGCTGGGTCAAGAACCCGCTCGGAAAGTACTACATGTACTTCGCGCACCACCGCGGTGCGTATATTCGCCTCGCATATGCGAACTCGCTGCATGGCCCGTGGAAGGTCTACGTACCGGGCGTGCTGAATGTGTCCGCGACCGCGCTGTTTCGCCCACAGCCGGATCCGCCCTTCGAGATCTATGGAGTCTATACGCACGTCGCGTCACCGGAGGTGTTCGTCGACGATGTGCATCAGCGGATCATCATGTGGGTGCATGGCCAGTTCTCCGAGGGCAAGCGCTGGCCTGATGATCCCATCGAGGCCCATGCGTGGCTGCGCCAGAATGGCTACAGTCAGGTGACGCAGGTGACCGTGTCGACGGACGGGCTGCACTTCAAGGCGCAGCCCTCGATCAGCCCGGAGCCGTACCTGCGCGTCTTCCAACACGGCGGGGAGTACTACGGCATCGTCCGCCTCGGACGTCTCGTGCGCGCGGCTGATCCATTGAAGCCGTTCGAGACAGGGCCCGATCCGTTCCACAACACGCCATACAGCAACAAGGTCCGGCATGTCGCGCTGTTGGTCGATGGCGATGTTCTTCACATCTTTCTCTCTGTGATCGGCGCGTCACCCGAGAGCATCCAGCATACTACGATGTCGCTGAAAGGTGACTGGAAGGACTGGAAGGTCGGCGCGTTCGATGAGGTCCTGAAGCCCGAAGCCCGCTACGAGTGTCCGGATTGGCCCGTACGCGAATCGGAGGTCGGCGAGATCTACGGCGCCGCTCGCCAGTTGCGCGACCCCGCGATCTACGTCGAGAAGGCCGCAAGCGGTATGGACCGGCTGACACTCTTCTACACCGTCTGCGGCGAGGAGGGCATTGCCGCAGCCGACGTCGAGATTGGGCCGCACTGAGACTACGAGCAAGGAACATCAGTATGGCCGAGAGGGGTCTTCGGGCCGCCATCGTTGGAGGGGGCATTGCCGGGCTGAGCGCTGCGCTTGCGTTGCGCAACCGCGGTATCGACGTGACCGTGTTCGAAAGGGCCACGAAGTTAGGTGAGGTGGGCGCCGGCCTCGCGCTCTACCCCAACAGCCTGCGACAGCTCGAGCGTCTGGGACTCAAGGAGGCATTGGCGCGGGCGGGGGCCCGACTGGGTCCAGGCTCGGAATACTATCGATCCGACGGTACTGTGGTGGGCCCGATCGTGACCAGCGACTCGCAGGGCTGGAATGGCTTCTACGGGATGCATCGGGCGGATCTGCTGAACATCCTCGCAAACGAGCTCCCCGCAGACGTCGTTCACACCGGGCACCACTGTATTCGCCTCGAGCAGCGAGCCGATGCCGTCGAGCTTTATTTTGGAAACGGCCGGACCTTCGAGGCTGATGTCGCGATCGCCGCCGATGGCATCCACTCGACGCTGCAGGGATCGGTGGTCGAGCCCTCCTTGCCGGAATATTCGGGTGTCCGAGCCTACCGCGGGGTCATCCCAAGGGAACGACTTCCCCATTGGCGGCCCGAGGTGCATCTCGTCTGGATGGGCGAGGGAAAGCACTTCATGGTGTATCCGCTGCGCGCCGGCACGCTTTTGAACTATGTCGGGTTCGTCCCGACGGCCGATCAAACCGTGGAGTCCTGGTCGGCGGTCGGTGATCGCGATGAACTCGCCGCTGCCTTCGTGGGGTGGGACTCTCGCGTGACCGACCTTTTGGACCGGGTCGACAGCTGCTTCTGGTGGGGCCTGTATGACCGCAAGCCGCTGCGAACCTGGACGAACCAGCGCATCGTCCTGTTGGGAGACGCGGCGCACCCGATGCTTCCGCACCTGGGTCAGGGTGCGAATCAAGCCATCGAGGACGGCGTGGCGTTAGCCGTGTTTCTCGAGGGAGTGCGTGCATCTGACGTCGAGGCGACACTCCGGCACTACGCCGAATTTCGCCGCGCGCGTACAGACACTGTGCAGTCAGAGGCGCGACGCAACGGCCTGCGATATGACTCGAAGTACGCCGATCTGGCAAAACGCGACGAAGAGATCGTCGAGATGGCGAAGTTCCGCCGCGGGCTATACGACTACGACGTGGAAGAGGCCGCCAGATCGGCAAAGCCAACCCGCGCAGCGCCATCCGAATGTTAGAGACCGGGACTCAACCCGGCGTCGAATCGCCCCCGCAACAACGGTCCGCGGTGCGCCGCTGGGGCGTCGTCGGCGGCTCTACTGTAGCGATGATAGTCGGCAACGGGCCGATCATCCTTTCCACCTTCGGCGTACTGGTGGGGCCCATCACGGCGGAATTTGGTTGGCGTAGGGGGTCCTTGGCCTCAGCCGTTCTGGCGGCGCATGTGGCCGGAGCGTTGGTCATGCCCTTCATGGGCAGTCTGCTGGACCGCGTGGGTACGCGTAGAGTCGTTCTGCCGGCCCTCATCGCGTTTGCAGCGCTGTTCGCCTCCGTCGCCTATCTTCCAGGCAACGCCACGCTCTTTATCTGCGTCTACGCTGCGATCGGCCTGATCGGCGCCGGCCACTCGACCCTGCCTTACTCTCGTGCCGTCTCTACCTGGTTTCAAAAGAAGCGCGGCAGGGCATTGGGCGTGGCCCTGGCTGGGGTGGGCATCGGTCAGGTACTCATACCTCAAGTGGCACGTTTACTCGTCGCCAGTCATGGATGGCGAGGCGCCTATATCGGTCTCGCCGCCCTTATTTTGCTGATCGCATTCCCAGCAGTGCTGTTGCTGGTGCGTGACCGCGGAACTGCGAAGGGGGGAAATCGTGTCGCCCGTGACGACACCGCTGCAGCGGGCATGACTCTCAGCCAAGGCATCCGAACATCTCAGTTCTGGGTGCTCGGGGCCGTCCTGTTTCTGGTCGCTGCAACCGTCAACGGCACTATCGCCCACGTCGTCCCATTACTGACCGACCGAGGGGTGTCCGTCGTTGCAGCTACGGCGGCCCTGTCGGTCGCGGGACTGGCTGCTATTGCCGGCAGAGTCCTCTCCGGATTCTGCCTTGATCGCTTCTTCGCGCCGTACGTAGCGGCGTTCTTCTTTCTCTTGCCGCTCCTCGGCTTGTGTCTCTTGGGTCTCCACGGCGGGATCACCATCAGCATCCTTGCGGCTGTGTTGCTCGGCCTGGGATCAGGCGCCGAGGTCGATATCATGTCCTTCCTGATCATCAA
The DNA here is from genome assembly GCA_036499585.1 of Steroidobacteraceae bacterium. Lineage (GTDB taxonomy): Bacteria > Pseudomonadota > Gammaproteobacteria > Steroidobacterales > Steroidobacteraceae > 13-2-20CM-66-19. The sequence goes on along the minus strand of DASYDM010000064.1, from coordinate 103,123 downwards.
GTACTTCGGCCTCAGGCACTACGGCTCGATCTACGGCACGCTCCTCGCACTATTCACGTTAGGTTCGGGATCCGGGCCGTGGCTGATTGCCTATCCTTCCGACACATTTGGATCGTACACACCCGCGCTCATTGGAGGCGGCATCGCTCTTATGATGGCGAGCGCCTTGGTCACGAGACTCGGCCCATACAAAGCGGAGTACTGAATCGCCGACTTCAGGAGACCGGCAGCGCCTGATTGACGGCAGCCGTGGTTTCGATATGAGCGCTTTTGGCATCCGCGGCGTCAGCAATCCCACGGTGCCGAGAAAACAGTGCAATATCGACGGTATTCGTTTTAGGGAAGCACAGGTGTCGCGGCATGACCGACCCCGTCGTGGTCCGGCAGGTGAAACGAGCGAACGAGGCCAGGCTGCTCGTGCTTCCGGGCGTCCACTCCGTCGGGGTTGGTCCCAAGCTCGTGGCGGGGAAGTTCACCGGCGAACTGGCGATCAAAGTCTATCTCGTCAAGAAGAAGTCTCCTGCCGAGCTCACGCCTGGCGAGATCATTCCGCCGGAGATCGGCGGCGTGAAGACCGACATTGTCGAGATGGAGGTGCCCAATCTCCACGCAGACACCAGCAAAGAACGGCCATTGATCTTCGGAACCCGCATCACTGCTAAAGATGCGCCCGAGGATGGCACGGTAGGCATGCTCGCGCTCACGGGCGATTATTTCAAACTCGTGGCGCTGACCTGCCAGCACGTGGTAGCACCCCCCATGGGGCGGCGAAAATCGGACCTGGTCGCCACGACACCGCCCGGCACGCCAGATCCGTACAACATCTCGTTCTCGGGAGATAACACGATCGGCAGCCTTGTCGTCGTGAAGATGGCCGATACGGAAGTCGGAACGCTGTACAACGCGTTCTGGAGGACGAACGAGGCGGACACACCCGCGACGGTCGCTCAGAAAGCGATCGAAGCGGTGAACGCCATTCCAGACATCAATGTCACGGCAGCTCCCGGTGCCAACCCGGGAGATGTCGTGATCTCGAAAGCGGCCGGTTCCAACACAGTCGTCGGTGGCTGTACCGTCTTCGATCCTCAGATCCCGGATCCCACCTCCAACCTTTATGCGAGTGCGGACGGCAACCTTGTCACCCTTGAGGGCAGGACCGACCGGGAGTATGGCCTCTACTTCAGCTGGCACTCGGACGGCGCCAAGCCCACCCGCGGTGCGCTGGCGAGCGTCGTCAAGGGCTCCTCGTTGGTTGCGGTCGCCGATGCCCTCGTGGCCGCAGTGACGGACTTGGCCGCGGATGGGGTGACGGCCACACGTGCAGGAACGAGCGTGAGTCCGACTGTTACATTTCACGGGGCCAAGATCGTGACGTGTCTCGTCGCGCCCGACATCCGGGTGGGACAACCCAGCGACGACTTTTCCTCGAACTGCAGTCTGTGTTGCACTGATGAGATCGGCCGAGTCATTGCGGCCAGGGTGGACACGGATGTGGCGTTGATCAACCTTCGGCAGGGACTGCAGTACCGGGCCGAGATCAAGGGAGACAGCTCGATCCCGCAGCCCCATGTTGCGATCAAGGGCATCCATGCGGTGACGAATGCGGAGCTGACCGCCGGATACACAGTGCACATGCGTGGGGCAGAAAGCCTGTATAGGACGGGGACGGTCGACGCGCTCGACGTGAGCAGCTACAGCACCAATTCGTCGCCCTCGGGGGGTTGGACCGTGCTGTACCGATTTTACACGGGGGGAATATATGTCGTCGGGGACGGCGGCCGGTTTTCGGACGCAGGCGATTCCGGGGCCGCGGTCTTCAACGACGCCGGTGAGGTCGTGGGAGTGCTCTTTGGCGGCGGGCCGTCGCGTAGCGCGGTGACACCGATCTTCGACATCACCTCCACGCTCGGCCTGACGCCTGAAACGGCGACCGCCCTCGATCTGCCCCCCAAGACCGTCAACGAGGCTCAGGGATCCCTTGCCAGGGTCCGGGCTGACAACGACGAGGTGATGGGCCAGGTACTCGCGGCGCATGCGGACATCTCCGCGACGGCGGCTGGTAAGGAACTCGCCGACGCGGTGCTGCGGAACGTCCAGGAGGTCCAGACCCTCGTGAATACGAACGCTCGGGTCGCCACGGTATGGCATCGGAACGCAGGACCCCAACTGGTCCAAGCCGTTCTGGCGTTTCTACGGGATCGCACGCACCGATTACCTGAGCAGTTGGAAGGAGCCCCTCTGTCGCACCGGCTTGTCAGTATCCAGAAGGCGTTGGTTCGACACGGTAGCCCGTCGCTGAGCGCCGACTTCGAGCGCTATGCGCCCCGGATACTGGGCCTCATCGGCCTGAGTTTCTCCGAGGCGCTCGAACACATGAGGGGTTCGCTCGCGGGGACGCAAGCGTGAGCGACTTCGACCCGATACGGGCCCTCAAGGCCCGCGAGCAACGGCGACTGCTGCGCATTCCCGGAGTTCACGGGGTCGGGATCGGGGCCAAGGTTGCCGGCGGCAAACGAACCAACGAGCTCGCCCTCACGGTGTTCGTCGTCGAGAAGAAGCCCGAGGAACAGCTTCAACCGGAGCACCTCATCCCCAAGCGGATCGATACTGTCAGGACCGACGTCATCGCGATCCCGCGGCTCACGTTTACCGACTTTCCGGATGGCGACAAGGAAAGGCCCATGCTGGGTGGCACCCAGATCACGGCCAAGGACTCCAACTACGCAGGGACCGTCGGCTGTTTCGCCCGAGACGCTCAGGGACGCGCCCTGGCCATTACGTGTCAGCACGTGGTGGCGAAGCACTTTCAGCAGGTCACCACCCAATTGACGATGACGCCCGCGAACGTTCCGCCGACGCCAGTCAACCCTTACAAGGCCACCCTCGGTGGCGTCAACACGCCGGGCACGATCATCGGCGTCCAATTGGAGAGCGCGTCCGCGAAGAAGGATTGGGCGACGTATGTTGTGACCACTGCCGCCGATACGACCATTGCGGGCATCAGGACCCAAGTGGTCGCAGCCATCAATGCTTTGGCATCGACCAGCGTCGTCGCCAGTGCCGGAACTACGAGTGACGGCGAGGTTATCGTCACTACCAACCCCGGGTTCGATACTCAAGTACGGACCTTCACGCTCTATGGCCCGCTGGGCGTCGATCCACGGTCGAAGCTTCTCGCGGAAGTGACCGGAAACACCATCGAGTTCAGTGGCAGGGTCGACGGACACTACGGAATCTATGTGACCTGGAGCGTGGCCGGAAATGATCCGAGCCAGGGAATTTTTGTCCCGGTCGAGACAGATTCTACCTTGGACTCCGTGGCGGGTGCGGTCGCCAGTGCCGTGAGACCTGGCAGTGACGTCCAGGCGGAGCGCACGGGCGTCTCGGTCATCCTCCACAACGCGACCCTCGTGGCGTGCCAGATCGCGAGCGACATCCGGGTGGGGCAGGCGACCGACGACTTCTGCTCGGACTGCTCGCTCTGCTGCAACGATGACTTTGGCCGAGTCCTGTCGGCCGACCCCGAAGTGGATGCAGCGGCGATCCACATCCGCAGCGGCATCGAGTACAAGGACGAGATCAAGGGTGATCCCCGTGCCGGGGTGAACGGGACGCTGCTGATCAAGGGAGCCTATACGCCCAGCGACGCAGAGGTGCAGTCGGGATATCGGGTGTCCAAACGCGGCTTTGTAACAGGGATCACGAGCGGGAGGATCACGCACGAAATCTCCGTCATGGTTTCGGAGCAGGAAGCACCGGGGGTGGCGGGGCCGTTCATCAGGTTCTTCGAGCACGCCCACTATATCGAAGCAGACCCTGGCGGTCCGTTCGCGACGGCAGGCGATTCCGGGGCCGCCGTCTACGACAGCAACGGGAACGTCGTTGGAATCCAGTTCGCGGCGGGCTCAAACGTGGCGCTCGCGACTCCGATCCAACAGATTCAGGATCGCCTCGCCGTGAAAGTGGAGGGCGCCGCCGCGTTAGGGGTCGTTCACAAGGTGACGGACGCGGATGGCTCCCAAGCGTTGGCGGTTTCCGCGGAGGCGCTGGGAAAGGCCCTCGAGGCGCAAACGCAGATCTCGGCCAGTCCGGCGGGCAAGCAGCTAGCCGACGCGGCGGTTCGCAACGTGCAGGAGGTCCAGACGCTGGTCAACCAGAACCGGCGGGTTGCAACCGTGTGGCACCGGAACGAGGGTCCCAGGATCGCGCAGGCACTGTTGGGCTTTTTCAGCGCGCGTGAGAAGACGCTGCCCAACGCCATCGACGACCAGCCGCTGGCGCAATGTCTGCAGAATATTCAGCGCGCCCTGGTCAGGTTCGGGAGCGAGGCGCTCGCTGCGGATGTCACGCAGTTCGCCCCCCGGCTGCTGCGGATGATTGGCATGACGCGCGGGCAGGCGCTCGACTATCTCGAGACCCAGGAGGTCCTCTGATGGCGGGCAGCGCAGGAACCCTCGAGACCCTGGTCCAACAGGTGGCCTTGGCTTTTCAGCCCCTCGAAGCGCAGCTGACTTCCGACAACATCATCCCATTCCTCTCCGGGATGGGGCTGCAGTTCCCGCCTGCGCTGCTGGCTCAAGGCGGCTTCATGGGTGCGGTCACGGCTTGCTCGACCGCCGCGGGAGCGCTTCCCGGTCTGATCACGCAGCTTACGACTGACATCGCGGCGGGTAACGAGGCCGCCGTCGTCCAGGACGGACTCAACCTGATCCAACAGATCGCGGCCGTGGTGTCGGGTCTGGAACAGATCGCCAGCCAGCTGCAATCGGTGGCCGGTGCGCTGGGGATGAATGCGGCCGAAGTACAGGCTTTTGCTCAGACCCTGGCCTCCAACCTGATCAGCTACCTGATCATCTCCTATCTCGAGAACACGCAGCCCGGGGTGGTCGGGGTGGCGAACCTCCTGGGTGTGCTCGACTACCTTCCGCAGCCGGGAATCGACGCCGACCCGGTCCATCCGCCGTACACGATCCGCAAGCTGCAGTTGCAGAACTTCGGCACGCTGCTCTCGAAGCCCGGGGACCTGCTCAAGGCGCTGTATGCCTGGGGCGATCCGAGCTTCGACGGCTCGCTGCTGATCCCTCGGCTCAGCACGTCTCTGGAACTGCTGGGACTCACCTCTCAGGTTCAACCCGGCCCCGGTCATTCGCTGGTGTCGGGTCTGGTCAACATCGCGGCGAACCCGCCGGGTCTTCTGGCGACCCTCAATTACCCGATTCCGGGTGGGTTCACCATCAACCTGCCTCTGAGCGGGATCTGGTCGATTCAGATCCAGACGGCTGGAACGCTGTCCGCGGGGCTTGCGACCAGCATAACGCCACCCGCCACGGTCGACATCGCATCGGTGGATGCGACGTTGAATGGTCAAATGACCACGAGTCTGGTGGCGAGCTCGACCGATCCCAATGCACCGCTCATTCTGGTGGGCCAGGCCGGTGGCAGCCGGATGCAGACGAGTTCCTTCTCATTCGGGATGGGGCTGAGCATTGCGGTCGATGCAGCGGCCGCAAAGGCGCACGTCGAGCCGCTGATCCAGCTACAGATCACCGGCGGCAAGGTCATCATCGACACGTCCAATGCCGACGGCTTCCTGGCCACCGTGTTGTCGGGAGTCAATGTCGAGGCCGGATTCGATCTGAAGGCGACCTGGGCCCCGGACACCGGGATTCACATCACGGGAGGGGCGCAACTCGAAATCGACTTGCCGCTCCACGTCAACCTCGGTCCGGTCACATTTCAAACGCTCTATCTGATTGCGGGAGCGAATGATACGGGGCTCCCACTCGAAGTGTCCGCCGGGCTCGGACTCACTCTGGGCCCCATTGAAGTCGCAGTAGACCGGGTGGGTGTCCGGGGACTGCTGACGTTTCCCGATCACGGCGGAAATCTGGGAGCCGCCAATCTCGCGATCGATTTCAAACCTCCCAACGGCCTGGGTCTTGCCATCGATGCGGGTGTCGTCGCGGGCGGTGGCTACATCCTCTTCAATCCTGACAAGGGGCAATATGCGGGGGTGCTGGATGTCTCCCTCGCCGAGATCATCCAGGTCAAAGTGATTGGCGTGCTGGACACGATCCTCCCCGACGGATCGCACGGCTTCTCGTTCCTTCTGATCATCACCTTCGATTTCCCGCCGATACAGCTCGGCTTTGGATTCACGCTGAATGGCGTCGGTGGCTTGGGCGGCGTGAATCGCACGATGAACACCGATGCGCTGCACGCAGGGTTCCGTGCCCACACGCTTAACAACGTGCTGTTCCCACCGGACCCGATCGCCAATGCGCCGCAGATCATCAGCAGTATCGAGAGCTTCTTCCCGCCCGCTGAAGGACGGTACCTGTTCGGCCCGATGCTCGAGCTCGGTTGGGGCACCCCGACGCTGATCACCGGCTCCCTCGGCGTCATCCTCGAGGTCCCCGATCCGATTCGCCTGGCGTTGCTGGGATTGATCGACGCCGGGCTGCCGACGCTCGATGTGCCACTGATCGATCTGCACATCGACGTGCTGGGCCTCGTCGATTTCGGCGCGAAGACCCTCTCCATCGACGGCTCGCTGTACGACTCGCACGTGCTGATCTACTCGCTGGCGGGTGATCTCGCGCTGCGGCTCAACTGGGGGGACGATCCGAATTTCGTCTTCTCGCTGGGCGGATTCAATCCACACTTCAACACAGCCGGCCTGAATCTCCCCGACCTGCACCGGATGAGCGTCAGCATCGGCGTTGGCGACAATCCGCGCATCAGCGCCAACAGCTATTACGCCGTCACTTCCAACTCGGTGCAGTTCGGCGCCAATGTCGAGGCCTATGCCTCGGCGGCGGGATTTTCGATTCACGGGTACGTCGGATTCGACGTGCTGGTCATCATGTCGCCGTTCTCGTTCGAGTTCGACTACTCGGCCGGATTCGATGTTTCGTTCGAGGGAACCTCGCTGTGCGGCCTGCACGTCAACGGCGTGTTCTCCGGGCCGCGCCCGTGGCATTTGCACGGCGATGCCTCCATCGACTTCCTGTTCTTCTCGGTCAGCGCTTCGCTCGATTTGACCTGGGGCGATAGTACCCCGGCGGTGCTCCCGCAGAAGCCGGTCCTGCCTGACCTGCTGGCCGCGGTCGCCGATCCCCGCAATTGGAGCGCGATCCTACCGTCCAACACGACGCAGGCAGTGACACTATCGGCACCGAAGCCAGGTGATGCGACGCTGCGCGTGCATCCGATAGGGACATTGAGCGTGCGCGAGAAGGTTGTACCGCTTGATCTGCAGATCACGCGCTACGGGAACGCGGCGCCCTCGGACGGCAACTTCTTCTCGATCAGTGACGTTCAGATCAACGCGACCGAGGAGCCGCGGCAGACGATTCAGGATTATTTCGCGGCAGGCCAGTTCCTGACATTGAGCGACGCCGACAAGGTCAGCGCTCCGAGCTTCGAGAAATACGACGCGGGAGTGAGCGTCGGCTCGACCGACATCGTCGCCGGCTCCGATTCGCCGCGCACCGTGGTTTACGAAGAGCGCTATATCGATGATTTCAAGTCGTTCTCGCGTCTGGCGCGCTTGTATGCCATGCCGGCTGCGATCCATTCGGCGATGACCCGGATGGGGGCCGGATACGCCTCGCCGATCAAGAACTCCGGCCTGTTCAAGTACGATGCCGGAGTCACCGGCGCCGCCGTGAAGACTACCGATCCGGCCTACGTGATCACCAGCACCGCCGATCTGTCCGTGCGCCACGATATCGTCGCCGCGTCGGGGAGCACCTTTTTCCAGACGCGCGCGGCACTCGACGGCTATGTGGCGCTTCACCCCGAAGAAGCCGATGCGCTGCAAATCCAGGCACTGCACGAGTTGGGGGTGGCCGCATGAGTGATACGCCGTTCGGCCGCTACCACTTTCTGAGTTGGGCTCGCCGGGGCATCGGTGCGAGTGTTGCCAACCCGGACGCCGGCTCGCTGCCGAGCCGCGCCAGCGTGAGCGTTCAACTTTCGGTGGCTGTGAAGCAGGGGAGCGCGACGAACACCGTACAGCCTGCTCCCCTGGCAGTCGAGATGTTCGGTCCGGGTGATGTGATCGGCCTCGATCCGCGGCACGTCATCCGCACCGAACCGCGCAACTTCACGGTCAATTTCGAGCCAAACTACCTCTGCGGTATCGAGTTCGACACGCCGGACCTGCCGTGGCTGTTCACCCCCGCGGCTCCGAGTGGCGACCGGCTTCGGCCCTGGGTGGCGCTGATCGTTCTGAAGCCCGAGGAGTTCAAGCAGCCCTCGCTCGCCCCCAATCCGTTACCGGTGATAGACGTCAGCAACCCGGCCGCGTTGCCGGACCTCGCCGACTCCTGGAATTGGGCCCACGCGCAGGTCAGCGGCGATACGCCAGTCGCGGATGCGGTGCCTGGCAATGTGATTTCGCGGCTGCTGTGCCCCCGCCGCCTCGATCCCGAAACCTCGTACACGGCTTTTCTGGTTCCGGCGTTCGAGATCGGCCGGCAGGCCGGCATCGGCAGCGACGTGTCGGGAGTGACGACGGCCGATCCCGCCTGGACGGGCGTGACCGCGGCTCCACTGCGCCTGCCGTTCTACTACTCGTTCCAATTCCACACGAGCGACGAAGGCGACTTCGAGTCTTTGGTGCGACGCCTTACACCACAGGTGCTGCCGGCCGACGTTGGCATTCGAGCGATGGACGTCTCCAATCCACAGCCGGGGATCTCGCCGGCGGGACCGCCGCCTCTGGGGCTTCAAGGGGCTCTCCAAAGCGTCCTCACGCAGCCGACGACGTGGAACGACCCGCAGAAGTCGGCTTTCCAGACGGACGTCCAGACCTTTATCAACAATCCCGCTGCGAGCTTCGACCCCACGCAGCCGGATCCGATCATCGCTCCGCCGATCTACGGGCGTTGGCACGCAGCGGTCTCCGCAGTCGATCGCACTGCCGCCGGCTGGGTCAACGATCTGAATCTCGATCCGCGCGACCGCAGTGCCGGTGGCATGGGGACGCAGGTAGTGCAGGTCGAGCGCACGGCACTGATGGCGTCTGCCTGGCAACAGGTGGATGGGATACGCGCCGCAAACGACATGCTTCATCGAGCGCAGCTTGCACGGGCGGCGCTCCAGCAGGTCTTTCGCGCGCAGTTCATGAAGGCGCAGCCCGAGACAATGTTTACGCTGACGGCACCGCTGCACTCCAAGCTACTGGCGAGCCCACGAACTGTGCTCGCCACCGTGCGCGCGAGCCGGGTACCCGAACGCATGCTGTCGGGCACTTTTCGTCGCGCCACGCGTCCGCGCAGAAGACTCGGTACGGCGCCGGTGGCACGGCCGTCGTTGCTGGGTCGAGTCAATGCCGGCGAAGTTCTGGTGGTGCCGGCGCCAAGGCCGCCCGATGGCATGGTCGCTATCGACACCTTGGCTCAGAACGCTGTACCGCCTTGGGTTCTGGAGGTCGCGAAGCATGCCAAAGCGATCTTACTGATCGCCATCCTGCTCCTGATTGTGTTGGTAGTGATTGTTGCGGTTGAGGGTGGGATCGGAGCCGCACTCGCGGCTGCCGTTGGTGCAGTCGGCTTAGGTGTCGCTCTGCGGAACTGGCTGCGTAACATTGCGCAGCAGGCAGCAGTCGCGAATGACCTGAACCCCGCCAACTTCACGCCGCAAGCCGTCGCCGCCGCACCCGCGAACCCCGGCTTTTCGGTTGCGCCCGCTGGCGTGGCGCCAGCAGCGGGTGCGACGGTCGGAGCGGACTCGGCGCAGGCAGCCGCCTTTCGCAGTGCGACCTCGGATCTGTTTACGGGCCTGCTCGATGTGCCCGTCGATCCGCCGCCTGCACCGGCGCTCGAACTTGCAACGCTCAAGAGCACCCTGGTGACCCGGCTCGATCCCATCAGCACGGTTCCGCGGCGCACGCTGTCGCTTCTCAAGTTCAGTTCGCGCTTGCAGTGGACGCTGGCCGACCCGCTCGAGCCGATCATGGCGGCCCCTGACTTCCCGCAGCCGATGTATGCACCGCTGCGCGATCTTTCGCCCGACTACGTCCTGCCCGGCGTCGAACGGGTGCCACCGGACTCGTTGGGGATACTGCTCACCAACCATCGCTTCATCGAGGGTTACATGGTCGGGGTCAACTACGAGATGGCGCGCCAACTGCTGTGGAACGACTATCCGAGCGATCAGCGCGGCAGCTATTTCCGACAATTCTGGGATGTCAGCGCATACGTTCCCCAGCCCAGCGATCCTTCGGATCCCAAAGCGCTGGTCGAGCTCCTCAAGGACATTCCGCCGATCCACACCTGGCCCACGCCGACCTCGCTCGGCACGCATCCCAATCGCACTGACATCGTCCCCAACAACGTCGTCCTGCTCGTGCGCGGGGAGTTGTTCAAGCGTTATCCGAATGCGATCGTCTATGCGGCAAAGGCGAAGGTCGTCGGCGACCAGCGGGTACTCGATGACACGGATGAGCGCTATCCGATCTTTCGCGGCACGCTCCCGGACGACATCACGTTTCTTGGGTTCAATCTGAGCGAAGCCGATGCGAAGGGAGGCACGCCGCAGTCGCCGCAAGGGTTTTTCTTTGTATTCCAGCAACAACCCTCGGAGCCACGATTCGGACTCGAGCCCGTCGAGGACGCAAACCCCATCACGCACTGGTCCGACCTCGCGTGGACGAACTTCGCCGGAGGTGGAGGCGGTGCGCCATTCAAGCTGCCCGATCTCGGCAAGACCTCTCGCGGGCAGACGATCAAGCTTGCGCCGTGGCGGCTCGCATCGCAGGTGTTCAACCTCGTTGTGAGCGGAACCTCGGTACCCGATCAACTGAAGCCCAGCCTGATGCCGACACGCATAGCGATCGCGGCCGACGCGGAGAACCCCGATGATCCTGCTAACAAATGGGGCCTCAGCAGCGCGCAGACGGCGTACATCCTGCTGCGCTTGCCGTTCCGTGTCCTGGTCCACGCCAGCTTGATGTTGCCGCACTGATGAACGCGACAATCCATTCCGTTGTGGGGGCCGCGGGAAACGATGCCACGGGTGGAGGAGGGCTGTCCGCGTCGACGCCCGTGCTGTTCCTTCCCGTCAACGTCGAGACGCGCTTCGTGACTTCCGCTGCCGGCGCATCCGAGCTATGGGTTCGCATCTATCCAGATCAGATCGCCATCGATGCGCACGAACCCGAGCTCACCCAGCAGGAGATCGCCGACGGCCAGGCCTATTGGAACTTGATCTGGAGGGCCGGAAATCCGCCGACATCCCTCGACGCCGTCAAGGCTCCGTGGAGGGGATTGGCTCAACGTTACGGATCGCAACGCGCAGCGTGGATCGCATCGCAGATCACGCCGACTAACATTGGCGTTCAGCCTGTCGGGGCGACACCGGATGGCGCGACACCTGATCCGGCACCCGTCTATCCTACGGTGCAGACCCGGGCGGCCTCGTGGACTAAGCCCGCGATCACGGAAGCGTTGCCTGATAGGTGGACCGTGGTCACTGTTAGCGGGACAACGCTCTCCACGTTTCGCGGCGGACCGATCACGCAGCAACTGGCCGTGAGCCTCACGCCGCCGGCGACCGCATTTCCACCGGGTTCACCCGTGGATCCTGGCATGCAGTGGCTGGTCGACTTCGACCAGGCGCTGGCGGCTGGCATGGCGCTCAAGATCCCGCTGACATCACAGCAGCGTGCGTCAGGATTCGATCGCCTCTTCGTCTACGGTTTGCGGTCCGAGGCGGGTGCAGGCGCTGGTGACAATTCGGCTAGCGGCGCGCATCTCCTGGCCGCGTTGCTCGATGATCATCACTATTCTGACGGACTCTCCCTGGTCCCGCAGGGCGCTCCCACGAACAACACCGCGGATGCGAGTTCGTTTTTCTCGCGCAAGGATCCGGACTTCGAGACGAGTTTCGCGGTGGAGCGGCAGAAGCCGTTGAACAGTGATCCTGCCGCCGACGGCAACCTGCTTGCAGCGTCACTCGGCCTCGATCCCACGACCATGGGGCACGTTCGTGCTGCCGACGGTTTCGGCGCGCGCAACGGCCGGGACATGCTGACCGCACTCTGGCCGGCCACGCTGGGCTACTTTCTGACGCAGATGATGGCGAGCGTCTTCAGTGCGTCACAGATCGAGACAGCTCGTCAATTCGTTCTCGCCCACGCCTTGCCGCGCGGCCCGCTTCCAGCAATCAGTATCGGCAAGACGCCCTACGGCGTGCTGCCGGTCACCTCGCTGCGACGCTATCCCCGTGAAGCGAGTCGACTTACCGGTTCACTCGAGCCGCAGCTCGTGCAGTTCATCCTCAAGCTATGGCCAAATTGGCTCAACAGCTCCAACGCCGCGCCGCACATGCAGAACTCCGGTGACCCGGACGCGCAGCTCGTCGGCGCGCTCGGCATGGACGCGAGCTCGATGAGCTTCCGTGGCCGCAAGGTGCTGGGCGACGACTTCCTCTGGAATTACGGTCTATTCAGCGGAATCAGCGCGCAATCGCTCAATACCTGGTGGACCACTCACCTCGCCGCGGGACGCAAGCTCCTCGACGATTTCGGCTTCAACGCCTGGGACCCGCGCGTGATTCATCTTGGGATGGAAGGCGGCAGTTTTCCTGTGCCGTTTCCCACGGTACAGGCGGGGCCGCTCTCCGAGACTGATGCACTGAAGGCCGATGCGGACCTGGGGGCGGGCGCCAAGGGTAACTACATCCAGTGGCTCAAGCAGGCCTCGGTCGAGGATATCCAGGCGGAGAACTATCCCGGGCCCAAGCCGACGTCGTTGTTCTACAAGATCCTGCGGCAATCGCTGATTCTGGATTATGCCGACCTCGCGAGTCAGTCCGAGGTGGGCGCGGGGCGGCTGCAAGTCTCACAATTGCGTGAGCAGGAGATGGTTGCAGTCCAACCGGCACCCGCATCCGCGCCTGCGTTGACGACGTGGGAAGTGTTGGCGCGCCCGTCGATTCCGAACCCGGCGCTGAGCTGGGCGGATTTCCTGGTGAGCTTCGATCCTCCCCCGGCATCACCCTTTGCTCGCCTCGCCGAGTTGCGTACGAGCCTCGATCGGCTCGCGCTCCTGTCGACCGCGGAGCTAGACCGCTTGCTTACCGAGACGCTGGACGCGTGCAGTCATCGCCTCGATGTCTGGGGTTCCGCCGTTGCCAACGCGATCCTACAAAGGCAGCGTACATCGCAACAGGCGACCGGCCTTCACCTCGGCGGCTTCGGATGGGTGGAGGAGATTCGTCCCTCGGCGCAGCCGGCTCAGATTGCCGGTGCCGAGTTGCAAGACGTGGAGGCTCTCGACCAACGTCGCGCGAAGCGCCTGCAATTGAAGACCTTGTTGCCCGTGCCCGTTCAGCCATCGGCGGACAACGGCGGGTACATCCTCGCGCCGTCACTCACGCAGGCATCGGTCTCGGCGGTGCTGCGCAACGGCTACATGACACACAAGGGCACGGCCGAGGAGGGGCTTCTGGCGATCGACCTGTCCTCTGCTCGCGTCCGCAAGGCGCTCACATTGCTCGAAGGCGTGCAGCAGGGGCAAAGCCTCAATGCGTTGCTGGGCTACCTGTTCGAAGACGGCTTGCACGGTCTCAGTCTGGACAAGTATGCGCAACCGTTCCGCGACCGCTTCCCGATCATCGCGAACAAGCTCACACCGTCGAGCGAGCCCAGTGAGTCGGTGGCCGCATCGAACGTTGTCGACGGCGTCGCCCTGCGCGCCGCGTGGGATACGGGCCAACTGCCGTCCGGCGGCAACTGGGGCGCGAGTCTTCCAGGTCCCGGTGCCGACCAGAACGGGATCATCAGCGTGCTGCAGGGACTCGACGACTACGCGGATGCGCTCGGTGATCTCTCCATCTCGGAGGCAGTGTTTCAGATCACGCGCGGGAACTTTGGGCGTGCCGGAACACTGCTGGATGCCATTTCGAAGGGTCAGCGTCCGCCAAAACCGGATGTCGTCAATACTCCACGCGGCGGGATCGATCTCACACATCGCGTCGCAGTGCTGTTCGCCGGCAACGCGACGGTGAATCCACCATGGAGCTCAGTCGGTATGCATCCTCGCGCCGCCGCCGAGCCGTGGATCGACGCATGGCTCAGTACCCTGCTGCCGGATCCGTCGCTTGTGACTTGCACGGTCACGTATAGCGATGCGGGCGGAAACCCGGGCACGCCGGTGGCGGTGTCGCTGCACGATCTCGACGTCCAGACGCAGGATGTGTTGGCGATGGCCGGCGTGGGTAGCACGCCCCAGAGAGGGGAGCTCGAGCTGCGCATCCTCTTCGCAGCGGCTCTCCCGCCCGGTGCCACCAAGGTCGCAATCGACTTCGCTGCAGCCGCCGGAAATATCAGTTTTCCCGATGCCATGTACCTTGCTCAATCTCTGCGAAACCTGGTCAGTTCGGCGCGGGCGCTTGCGCCGCAAGACCTGACCGTACCGGAGGTCGATGCCGCTACGGTCGGTGGTGCTATTGATCTTGCTGACCTGCGTTCGCGTGCGAGCGCGGCTGTCGCGAGTCTGCAGGGCGACCTGACGGCACTGACCACCGCCGTGGGAGGCCTGCCTGCGGCCCCAAATCCCGTGCGCGCCGCGCTGATGCGCGCCAGTTACTACGGAATTCAAGGGGCCATTCCGCTCGTCAGCGCAGGGCCCGACGCCAGTCTTGCGGATCGGGGCGCGTCGGTCGCGAAACTTCTGCAGGATCGCCTGACCAAAGCATCAACGATCACGATAGCCACAGCGCCGTCTGCTGACCTGACAAAACTGTTCGGCATCCTCTTCGGCGATGACTTCGTCGTGCTGCCCCGCTTTACGCCGCCGGACTTCGCGGCCTTGCAGTCGGCGTTCGGGCAATCCGCCGCGCTTGTCGCCGGCGACACCCAGGCGCTTGCGCGCTGGTTGACGCAGCTAACGCACGTTCGGCCGGGCGTGTCGCGCCTCGACTCCGCGTATTCCCTCGCGCAGCTTCTCGGTGCAAGCACCGCCGATCCATCCGCTCTTCTGCTAGGACAGCTTCCGCAAACCCCGGGTGACAAATGGCTCGGGCTCGGCATCACCCCCACGAGCCCTCCGGCGAAAGGGCGCGTTGCTTTTGCCTGTCTCACCGGCGGTGATCCGCTGACGCAGGCGAGTTATGCCGGACTGATGATCGAGGAATGGCCTGAGCGAATTCCGTCGGTCCAGGAGAATGCCGCGGTTGCCTTCCACTATGAAGAGCCCAAGGCGCGCGCACCGCAGGCGTTGCTGCTCGCGGTGTGTCCAGACAGCCGACCGTTCTGGGACGACGACCTCGTGCTCGGCATCCTGCAGGAGACTCTCGAGCTCGCCAAAATACGCGCTGTCGATCTCGATAGCGTCGCGGAGGTGGGACAGATCTTGCCCGCCCTGTACTTTGCGCTGAATCTTCAGGGCGCGACTGTCTCGACCAACTTCGCCACATTCAAGGAGTACTCGCGTGTCGCTCAAGACCTTCGTTGACGCGGTGAGGATAATTCCGTCCATCACCACGTGGACGAGGCTTGAGCCGCTCCCGCGCCAGGGCTCGATGGCTCGCAGCCTGCAGGCCCAGGTGCGCGATCCAGTGTGGTTCCTGACTCGGCAGTGGCAGTTAGGCGAGTTTCTCGGCGACGACGCCGGATCGCCGGTACAGGCGACGCTCGGGGTTGAGCAGCGCACCCTGACCACGTACCGCCCTGGACTTGACGACTCGGCCACCGTCGCGATCGATCTAAAGGTGCCGCTGGAGACGCACGTCGAGCGCGAGCCGGTAACCTTGAATCTGCGTGGAGCGGTCCAGCACGGGCTCTACTTCGAAAAGCTGGTGCGTGCCTCCGGCGTACTCATGCCGGACTCGGTCATCACTGCGTTTCGCGCGACATTTCCCATCGCCGGCACCGTCCCGCCGGATACGTATCCCGATGCCGACTCGCACCGCTTCCGCTCGGTGGCCGCCGGGCGGGTGACGGACGGTGAAGCGTTGTATGTTTCCGCGTCGGCAGTCGCCGCAGGGCAAACCCCGCCGATCCCGCTTCCGCCGCAAGCCGCGGATCCCAAGGTGGCGACGGCGTTGTCGAGCTTCGTGGCGTATCGGAGATCTCTCTTCAGCGAGCCCGACCACGATCCGGCCTGGCAGTCGGGGCAGCTCGACTACGCATTCGCACTGGGGTCACCGGCTCCGGGCCAGAGCCTGCTGTTGAATGCGCCGGACTTTCCCGGTGGCCATCTCGACTGGTACTCGTTCGACCTCGATTCCGCACGGCCAAACCCGGTTGCGCAGTCCAATCCTGCGCAGATCACAACGACGGACTTTACCTTTCTGCCGAACCACGTTGTCTTTCGCGGCATGCCCGACCCGCGCTGGTGGAATTTCGAAGACGCGGTCACCGATTTCGGGCAGCTCGATGCCGATCACGTCGATCTCGCCAAACTCCTCGTTATGGAATTTGCGCTGGTCTACGGAAACGACTGGTTCTCAGTGCCAGTCCCTACGCCGATCGGCGCGCTCGAACGCGTCACCACCCTCGTTGTCACTGACACATTCGGCGTGCGCACGCTGATTCGTCCTTCGGAGCAGACGCAGGTCAATCCAGGCGAGACGGCATGGTCGATGTTCAAACTCTCGGGAAGCGATGGCGCACGCTCGCAGTTCATCTCGATGGCCCCCACCGTCGGTATCGTCGAAGACGCCGATGCCCTGGAAGAGGTGATCTTCCTCCGCGACGATCAGGCGGCGATGGCCTGGGCCGTCGAGCACCAACTGCAAAGCGATCTCGACTCTGGTGTCAATGCGTACGAAGCCTACCTCACACGACTGAAGGCGCAGCCGCTCCCGTCTCCACCGCAGGCGCAGGTCGGCGGGCCGGAGATCTACTACACGCTCGAGACGCCGGTCCCCGACAACTGGATTCCGATGGTGCCCGTCCAATCACCTCAGGGTGAGTTGTACCTGCGGCGCGGAACAATGGAGATCCCGGCGGGGGGCGGTACGTTTCAGTTGTTGAAGGCACGCGCTGTACTGCTCGAGCCGCAACATGCGTTTCTCGTCGCGGATCGGGTGATCTCTCGCGCAGGCGTTGTTGCCCAGCGTTACTTCCGTCGCGCGCGTGGTCCTGACGGGAGTACCCATGTGTGGTTGGCGCGCGAGACGGGCCCGGGTACGGGTCCGGGGTGGTCGGGATTGCGCTTCGACATCGTGCGTCCGATGGCAGGCGCCGCCAGCAAGTAGGCAACTGGTCGCCGAGCGGGCTCGGTAAGGCGCGGGAGAACCCTACTGCTCGCGGCTAGCGGGCCTTCCCAGCGGACAGGTGACGGCCCGTCGCCCTTACGCATCCGTTAACGCGGGCGAACGGCACACATGAAGTTCTTCTCGTCATCGGTGCTGCCTGAGCCCGAGTAGATCGCTTCCTGCGGGTGAGGGCACAGTGGCCGGGTACGGCTCGAAGTGCCCGGGGGATTGCTCACTACGATTCGTCGCGGCGCCTTTCCCGTCTCGACCCAGGAGTCCAGCGTCGAGATCGGATCAAACACGAAAGGGCCATCGCCGCCGGCACAGTGTCCCATGCCCGGTATCATGAACAGCCGCGTATCCTGCGCTGCCTTCGGCCCGAGATGCTGTGTGAGGTCGGTGTAGAAATTCACGGTGCTCATGGGTGGAATGAGGCCGTCGGCCCAGCCGTGCGAGAGCAGAAGCTTGCGCCCGCCATTGAAGTACGCAGCAAGCCCAGTCGGAGGAACATCCAATTGCGGACTGCCTGCCTTCATCGAGCGCGCTACATCCTTGTCGTAGTCGAAGCTCCTGAAGTCCCACTTCGGGTCTTTGAACACCAGATCTCTGAAGTAGCTCGAAGCAACGCCGAAGGGTTCCGGTCCCAGGGTCTGGATGGGCCACATCGCCTCGCTCCCTGGCTCGAAACCTGGGAAGAGGGGTTGGTCGGTCCGCGGGTTGCGCGGACCCTGATAAATCGCGCGCACCGCTGCGACTTGCGGGGCAGTGAGGCAGTCCGTAGCGTCCCCGGCATTGCATTGGAGAACGGCCGGATCAAACTTGCAACTCCGCGGCGAGCTGACAATGCCGTCCTTCACGCCATCGTTGGCATCACAGGCTTCGACAACCGCCTTGTGAATCAAGGCGAACTTCGGCGGCGGGATCCGAGTGGCCGCCTCCCTGAGCGTCGCCTCACCCGTCCAGAGCGAACTCATCATCAGCCCGACCATTGGGTTGGCCGGCGCCATGGAAGAGATGCCGTCATAGTCTTGCGGATAACGATAAGCCTCCATCAATCCCTGGCGGCCGCCGGTCGAGCAGCTCACGAACAGAGAGCGGCGGGCGTTCATGCTGTAAAAGGCGGCAACCAGCGCCTTGGCGGTCACCGTCATTTCGTGTACCGCCCGGTGGCCGAAATCAACCAGCTTCTGAGGATGCCCGGCTGCGAAGCCGGCATCGAGCGGGCTGCCCTGATGGCCGTCATCCGTAGCCGCCGTTGCGTACCCCATCGACAGCGGTTGGACCATCGAGAAGTAGGTGATGGAGCCGGCCCAAACGCCGTTGCCGACACCGACGAACTTGCCATTCCAGTTGGCAGCCGGCATCCAGACTTCGAAGCGGATGTCCGAGTCGCTCGTGGGACGGATGGTGCCTGCCACGCGACAGAACGCGGGCATCTGCGCGTAGGCTCCCGGGGGAGCGCCCGGCCCGCCAGCTCCCGCTCCCGGCGGAGGATTGAAGGCTCCCGCAGCGACGGACTGCGCCAGCGTGATTTGGGTATGTGCCAGCTTGAGCCCGGCGAGCTGAGCGCAGTCGGCGAGCGCGTTGCGGGCGTGCAGGACGCACAGTGCGGCCATGAATGCGAGGCCGGTGATCGGCGCGGCGCGATGCTTCATGCTATTTCGCCCGTCCCGCGTATCCTTGCGTCAGCGTAGGTATTGCAATGATACGGTTGCGTGCGCTGGGGCCGCCCCAAGTCCCATAAAACACGATCCCGTAGAGGGTCTTTTTGCCGGGCCCCCCAAAAGCAGTGCCATGCAGCCCATCCGGACCTGCAATGCTGCCGAGGAACTGGCCTTTCGGTGAAAACACGTCTACGGACTTGCCCGTAGCCACGTAGATGCGGCCTTCCGAGTCGATGGTGGATCCGTCGCCGCCTTTTCCGCCCTGCAGCTTCCCGAACTCGCGTTGGTTGGTCAGGGCACCGTCGTGCTGAACATCGAAAGCCACCACGACAGCGCCATTGGTGACGTAAAGGGTCTTCTCGTCCTGGCTCAGGATGATCCCATTGGCGAGCATCATGCCGTCACCGTACTTCTCGATCACGCCCTTTGCGTTCGCGTAGTACAGGCCCGCGCCGGTAATAGTGATGTACACGCCGCCGAGATTGTCGGCGGCGATATCGTTGATAACGCCTCCCACGCATTCGATCGGCTCACCGTGAAACGAGTTCGCGAGCATCTTGCGCTGGGGTTGCAATTGCATGATGCCGCCGTGCAAACCGCGTTGTGCCACAAACAACGCCCCGCTCTTGCTGCGTGATACTGCGCCAGCGGTGTTCATGTTGGTATAGACGATGGACGCGAGTCCTGTCGCCGGGTCGAGCCTCATGACGTTGCTGGCGTCATTGTTTGCAAACATCAGGGTGTTGTGTTCATCACTGATGGGCCCGTCGACGTTGTTGCCCTCCCATTGCCATACGACCTTCCAGTTCTGCCCCGCGGCGATTACCCCGGCAATCGCGGTAGAGGCCGGTGGGGCAGGCGGGGTGGGCGGGGTGGGCGGGGCCAATTCCACTTGCGCAGCGTTACCCCCACCGATGGCGAACTTGGGTGGGGGTGTCTTGCACTTGGATAGAACGCCCGGCAGTCCCGGGTCCTGCCAGGACTGCTTGCCAGAGCCGCGATCGAAGGAGGCGGCCGGGCTTTGGGCCACCGCGACGGAGGCCCCTCCAACGAGTAACAGCAGGGCGACGGCAGCTTTCGTCATTGGCGTTATCCTCAAGTGACCTTGCGGCGATGACTCGACGAATGCCAGCCGTTGTCCCGGCGGGTGGGGCGGCTACTTCTTCTTCTGGAACTCCGGCGTCATGTCCTTGCAAGCCAGCTTCTGAAACGGCACCTCCGAGAGAGACATGATGTCGTAACTCTCGTACGGAGCCGCCAGGTACACCGGGTCTGTGACCGAATAATCACGCCGCAGCGAAAGCTTCTCGGGATCGAACGTGAAGCGCTCGACGATATGCATCTTCTCGCTGCTGTGCGTGGGCGGCGACAGCACGCCGGCTGCAAAACCCACGGTGTCGACAACCAGCGTATTGCCTTCCCATTTGCCGATCGAGTGGCCGGCATAGCTCGGCTTGAGACCTTCCGGATGCTTGGCCATGCCGACGTGGATGCGGCGCTCGAAGTTGTACAGGCCGTACGTGATGTCGATGACCTTCTCGCCGTTCGCCAGGGTTTTCTGCTCGAACCGATTGATCGGCCAGTCCGCGGTCCAATCCCGGATGAAGCTCGTGGGCTTGCAGTTGAACCACGGATTTTCCGTCGGTGACAGTCTGTTGAAGCCGTCGGCCGCTTTCTGACCTGCAGGCGTGTACACGGCTTTCGGCCGTGGCGGCTGCGTGGCCTGCACCTGCTGCAACGTGATCTTGCCGGCCGCGAACTGCGGCGACAGGCTCTTCGGAATCATGGAGCCGTTGCCGCCGCTCGGGGGAACGGTGAGAACGAGTTGCTCCACGGCCCAATCGCCAGTGATGTTCGGCTGGCCATCGGCCAGCTTTACAGGGCGCTTGGAGAAATCGACCGCCTTCGTCTGGAGCTGATCGTTGCGATTCATCGTGGGCGCATTGCCGAGCTTGAAGTTCTCGGTGTAGCAGGCATTCGGGTCTGTGCGATGCGGGTGCCCATCGACCTCGATATGCGAGCCGACCTTGAACATCTCGGGGGACCAGCCGGAACGCCTCAGCAGCCCTGCCGCACGCATCTCGCAGCGGATGTGCGACTTCTTGCCGGTCTCGTCGACCGCGTCGATCTCCATGTAGGAGTGCGGGTTGATGAAGTGCATCTCGGTCAGGGTTCCTGACCAGTGCTTCGCCACGCGCATGTCGAACATGCCAAAACTGTGGTGCGCCAGCGCTGGTGCGGCGAGGCTACCCAGGGTCGCTGCGAAAATGGTCGACCGCAAAATCTTCTGTGACACGGACAAAGCCCCCCGCTGGATTTGACTGGCTCGAGCAATTATAGGGGCGTCAATCGCTATCGGGGCGCCAATCCGCCTGTGCTTCCGCATTTCGGTCGGGACGCGGGAAACCTCAAGCGACTCAAAGCGAGGGCATTGATTTTAGAGAGGAAATTCGCGGTTGCGCCCAGGACGGGAGTGCTGCGCCCGGTGATCAGGCGGGCGCAGCCTCTAACTCGCGCACCTACTCTGCAGACGCCTTTCCCGGACCATAGTCCGTCGTCGGCCAGCCTGTCGGCCTCGCATCCGGCATGTTGAACAGCACGGCGTTGATCTCGCGGATCCAGCCGTTCTGGATCGCGAAAAACTCTCCCACCAGGCGATCGGCGGCTGTCGCTGAACTCTGGCTCTTCGCGCCAGCCTTCAGACCAAAACGCAGGATCGTGAGCACGACGCCGCGCTCTTCATCCACCACCACGTAGCGGCGGTCCCAGAGGTTGCGGCCGATGAAGCTGCCCTCGTCGAAGCCGCGCGCCGTGTCGTTCTGGTGCCCGTCGCGCACCACGGTCGGGCCGGTGGTGCGCACGCCGTTCTCGATGCGGTCCGAATCCGCGGCGAGGCGCGCGCGGTGGTACGCTGGCGTACCGTTCGTCTGGAAAGCGCGCCAGTAGCTCTCGGTCGCGCCGATGAGGTCGTAGTACGAGTCGCGCTGGGATTCGCGCAGCGAGAGTGTTAGCCGCGGTGACACAGCGGTTAGAGCGTCCGGATTAAACAATCCGCCTGCCTCGCCCTTGTTACACTTGATGCTCTCGATCTCGGTGATCGCGCCGTTGATCACCTTAAGGCGCAGCACCATCATCGTCTTGGTGCCGTCCGCGTTACGCAGCACAACCTCCGTGCCGGTATCGCCACGCTTCGTGTTCACGATGTCCCAGCGGTACACCACCTCCGCGGCGCTGTCCCAGAATGTCTGCGCGAGCTTCTTCTCCGCACCGTTCTCGGTGATGCGCGCCTTCGCGGCTTGTGGAAGCTTCGCGGGATCGTTCGCCACGAGGGCTGCAAAGTAGCCATCAATGACTTTGGTGAGACACGCCCGGTCGCACGCCTGCTGGGCGTAGGACGCGGACGAGAAGAGCGCACCGACCAGCACCATGCCGGTGACGGTACGGAATCCGAGAGTTGCCATGTTCCTGCCCCCAATTGTTCGTTTCGTACCATCCAGGAGATGGCAAACGAAGGCTAGCGGGTCTGGCGACGACCGGCCAGCCTTGCGGGCCGGCATCAAGAGGGGCGACGCGCCCCCGTCAGGGAAGCCAGAAGCGTCTCCGGCTCCGCCGGCGATCGATACGCTCTCCAGGCAACGTGGGTGTCCGGGCGCGCGAGAATCAGGGCGTGACGATACGGGGAAGGGCTTTCGCCGAAGTCGAGATCCAACAGCTTCAGTGGAACTCGCAGCGCCTGAGCGGCGGCCAGCAAGGAGTCGACTTCGACGCGGCGATCGAACCGGAGCAGGGAAAAGTCAGGCCCGAGGAGATCATAGAGGGAACGGCCGTCCGGGAGCCAAAAGTGAGGCAGTCGGCAGCCTGGAACGGTCGACGGCGTGTAGTCATGCATCGTGTATCCCGGTGCAGATTCCCCGTCGTACTCGATGAGCGGTGAGTTCTCGTAGAAATAGCCGTAGTTCAGGCCCGCACAGGCGAATTGCTGCACGTGCAAGCTGTAGGCCTGCTCGCCGATTCGCTCTCGGATCTGCGCTGCGTGTGGAGTCGGATCCTCAATGTCGTGGGGGATCGAGGTCCGTTCGGAAATCGCGCTGATCGCGTGACTCATGGCGAATCGGGAAACCTGCTCGGTGATCGGGAGGCGCTCGATCTCATACCCATCCAGGATGGCAGAGCCGGCCCACCCGTTGAGGTGCGCCGCAAGTTGCCACGACAGGTCCATCGCATCGGCGATACCGGCATTCATCCCATATCCGGCATACGGGACCCAAAGATGCGCAGCGTCGCCACAGATGAACACACGCCCCTGTCTGAGCCTGTCGACGACGAGGCGGCGCCCGATCCAATCCTCCTTGGCCAACAGCTCGTACTGAAATGTTTCATCGACCCCCAACAGGAGGCGCAGGCACGCATCACGGTCCACGGCATCGAAATCGGGCTCACCGGGGAGCAGGTAGTTGTGCAGCAGCCAAAGTTCCTTGCCGTCGATCGCGACGAGGTTGCCTGCGCGCTCGGGCGCATACAGGTAGCTCATCCACGCATCGGGCTTGGTGACTCGATGGATCAGGGTCGGGGCGCGGATGAAACTCGATTGGACACGCTGGATGACCTCATCACCCCGCAGCGTCGCTCCAATCGCTCGGCGGGCAAGGGAGCGGCCGCCGTCGCACCCGACGGCGTAGGCGGCGAGCACTTCAAACCGCTCACCGGTGTTGAGATTCATCGCCAACAGACGGGCATTGCCCGCGGTCTGCTCGATCGCCTCGACGCGGCAGCCGCTGAGAATCCGGATTCGCTCGCTTGCGGCAGCTTGCGCATAGAGTGCAGGCTCGAAGTAGATCTGATTGATTCGATGCGCAGGTTCCGGCGTCGGCCACCAGCCGTCCGGTCCGCTCTTGTCGGTATAGCGGGTTCGCCGGCACGGAATCGCAATACGCGTCAACTCGTAGCCGGTAGCGCGGGTCCGGAATGTGACGTCGTTTGGATAGTCGTCCGGCAGTCCGAGTGAGCGAATGCGATCGACAAACCCCAGGCGCCGAAAGGTCTCCATCGTGCGTGAGGCGATGTGGTTGCACTTGACGCTGGGAGGCTCGCCCGCCGGGCGTTGCTCGAGGAGGGTGACGTGGATGCCCCGCCAGGCGAGGTCGAGTGCGAGGCAAAGCCCGACAGGGCCGGCGCCAACAATTGCGACTGGGGTGTCAGAAGAAGTCATGCGCAAAATATAGCAGCATCACTCAGGGGTTCGCCCGGCTGGCGGCTATCGCGGGTCAATCGAGCCCCCGGCCCATTGACACTGTGTAGCCAATCGTCAATGTTTTGGTGCCACGCGTCCGTGTCGATCGACGACGCGCCGTATCCCGTCGCTATCACTGAAGGACTCAATGGCTAAGAACGATGACGAGCGTCCGGCTCTAGACCGACGGGCATTCCTCAAGGGCGCTGCCACTGGGGCGGCCACCATTGTGGTTGCCGCGCCGGGCGCCGCAGGTGCTCAGGGCGGGCAAGGCGCCCCAAGTGCGCCCAGCGCCGCCCGTAGCAGCTCTGGCAGTCCACCTCCGCCTACACCGGGGCAACTAGCGCGCGACGATGGCAGTGCGTCTCCGCCGGCGGGGCCGATGGGTATCGCCAGGCGGCCGGGCTCCGATCTCATGGTCCAGACGCTCAAGGAGCTTGGCATCGAGTTCCTCGCGGCCAACCCGGGTTCCAGCTTCGAGGCCTTGCAGGAATCTGTCGTCAACTACGGCACGCCGCCAAACACGATGCCGGAGTTCATCACGGCGCTCCATGAGGAGAGCGCCGTTGACATGGCCAGCGGCTACGGCAGGGCAGAGGGAAAGCCAATGTGCGCCCTGGTCCACGGCACGGTCGGCCTGCAGCATGCCTCGATGGCGATCTACCAGGCTTACTACTTCGGCACGCCGATGGTCCTGATCGCAGGCCGCGATGACACGTTCATTCAGCCTCACACCGCGAACGACATGGCAGCCATGGTGCGCGGCTTCACAAAGTGGGACGCACAGCCCACGACTCTCGAAGGCGCTCTCCAGGCATTGCAGGAAGCCTATCGGCAGGCCGTTACACCGCCCACCGCACCAACGCTCGTAGTCATCGACACCGAGCTGCAGAAGCTAGAGGCCGGCGCTCTGACCGTCCCAAAATACAAGCCGCCTGTGATCAGTGGCGTTGACCGTACGGCTGCGCGTGAAATCGCCGAAAAATTGCTCGGAGCTACGAACCCACGCATCAGCGTAGGTCAACTGCGCACGCCTGAGGGAGTGCGTCACGCCATTGAGTTGGCCGAACTGGTCGGCGCATCGACCAGCACGACCGCCACTTCAGGCCCTATGAGCTTCCCACAGCGCCACCCGCTCTGCGGGCCCGGCGCGAACACGAAATACGACTTCACGCTTGGCCTCGAGACCGGACCCGCAGACATCGCACTCGTCGGTCCACGGATTTCCTCACTGACCGCGGCTCGGGACAAATCCGGGATCGGATTTGGTGGATTGCGTGCGGAGCACGGGCGCGAGCGTGCAGAAGGCGGGGGGCGACGAAACGTTATCGTCGCTCAGCTGGATGTGGATGCCGAGGCATCACTTCCGGAGATTACCCGCGCGGCAAAAGAGCTCATGACTCGCAGCCATCAACGCGTAATCGGCGAACGAACCGCCAAGCATGCTGCGGCGAACGAGGAAGCAAGACTGAGCGCACTACGCACCGCAGTTGATGCGAAACGTGTCGGCTGGGACGCCTCGCCGGTCAGCACGGCGCGGCTCTATGCGGAGCTGTGGCCGCTGATCATGAACGAGGACTGGTGTCTCGCCAGTCCGACCAACTTCTCGGGAGCACACCATCGACAGCTCTGGGCGCACGATCGCCCCTACAG
Source organism: Steroidobacteraceae bacterium (assembly GCA_036499585.1). Taxonomy (GTDB): domain Bacteria; phylum Pseudomonadota; class Gammaproteobacteria; order Steroidobacterales; family Steroidobacteraceae; genus 13-2-20CM-66-19. The sequence goes on along the minus strand of DASYDM010000064.1, from coordinate 77,362 downwards.
CTACCTCGGCGGGGCGGGCGCTGCTGGCCTGGGTTATGGCGCGGGAGCCTGTGCAGGCGCTGCGCTAGCAGCACGGGCACGTGGTCGCTTCGTGATCAACGTGCAGACCGACGGTGACCTGAATTATGCGCCGGGCGCGCTGTGGTCAGCCGCTCACCATCGCCTGCCGATGCTGACGATCATGCACAACAATCGCGCCTACCACCAGGAACTGATGTTTCTCGAGTTCATGGCCGGTCTGCGTGGGCGGGGTACGGACCGCGCGCACATCGGATCGACACTGCGCAATCCATTCATCGATTACAAGAAGATGGCCGAGGCGTACGGGATGGCCGGCGAAGGACCCATCGACAATCCGAACCTGCTGCAAGCCGCACTGCGTCGAGGCCTCGCCTCCGTTAAACGCGGCGAGCCGTACATGATCGACGTACTGACACAACCTCGATGAGCACCCCAGTGACTATGATGACCGCGCAGTGGCGCCGTACCACCAGCATCGCACTCGTTGCCGGCTTGGCATCCGCGACGCTGGCGTTGTTCAGCAGTGCAGCTGAACAGAAGAGTCCGTCCGGCAACCCGGTTCGCGGCAAGCAGCTCTACTACGCACATGGGTGCTACGAATGCCACGGCTTCAACGGCGAGACCGGGGCACGGCGCCTCGTTGGAACGGGCAGCTCCCTCATCGCGGACCCAAACGCGTTCATCACTTTTCTGCGCCTGCGCGCCGACGCGGCTCCGCTGGCCCCCACGCAAACCATGCCAAGCTACCCCGTGACGACGCTGAGCGATGCCGCTGCGCGAGACATCTATTCGTACGTGCGCACTTTTGTCCTGCACGCGCCCGATCCAAAAGGCATCGCGACTCTTCAGACCATCATTGACTCCGGCAAGACGCCCTACAAGCCGTCTACTTCTCCTTGGCAACCCGCGCGAAGTACGAGTCGAGCGCCTTGACCTGCTCAAGCAGCGGATAGGGGCGGGCGCTCGGCGCAGCATCGAACACCATCACCTGCTGGTTCTTATCCGTGAAAGCAGGCCATGGTGGTAATCCCTTGCCGTTGGGATCGCCGGTCTTGGCGAAGTTGATGTCGTAAGAACTGATCACGTCGGACAAGGCCTGGTCTTCCTTGCTTGGCGTCCCGCGTGCCCTCAACGTCTGGAAGTGGAAGGGCACATCGCTGCCGTGGCCCGACCCTTCAGCCTGCGGGCCATGGTTGTTGTAGTAGTAGCTGAACACCTTGCCCTTGCCGTGCTCCGATTGCTCCCGTGCCCAGGTCCACATGTTCCAGCCGAACGAGGTGTCGTTTCTGACATGCCGGGCTGCCCTGGCGGCGTCCGCATCCGTGGCATGAGGGTACGCGGCCAGTATGGCCTCGGCCTGCGCTCCGAACTGCTCTTGGGTCTGCTTCTCGAAGTCGCCGGATGTCACCGATCGGCTGCCGCCGAAGGCGAGGGTTTCATCGGAGGTGTGTCCGAGCAGCACCGGCGTATCGTTGAACTTGCCCTGCCGGTAGAGGCTCATCATGTCATTCGAGAGGACATAGCCATCGGCCACGGGCCGAAATGCCGGGCCGCCGGCCGTTGCGGACTGGATCATGTCCGCGCTGAGCTTCCGGGCCTCCGCGATAGTCTTTACTCCCAGCTTGGCCAGAAAAGCGCTGCCTGTCGCCTCGGCCGTTTTGAGCGCCGGAATGCTCATGCCGAATCCGCCGTGCTCTGAGGTCACCAACGGGGCGAAAGAGGCGCCGCTCATGGCAATGACACGCTGGAACAATCCCTTGCTCAACGGGCTGGCCGCCAGAAAACCAACGGCCGCGGAGCCGGCCGAGTGGCCGAAGAGGGTGACGTTACCCGGATCGCCCCCCAAGGCAGAAATGTTGGCCTTGACCCATTTCAGTCCCGCAACCAGATCTTGGATGCCATACGTTCCGGAGCCGTGCCCGCTTTCGCGACTCAGCTCGGGGTGCGCCATGAAGCCGTAGGGGCCGAGACGATAAGCGAGGCTGACCAGCACCACGCCTTTGCGCGCGTACCCTCCGCCGTCATACATCCCGATACTGGTCGAGCCTCCGACGAAGCCGCCGCCGTGAATCCAGACGATGACCGGAAGCTTTTCGCCGGCCGACTTGGCCGGCGTCCACACGTTCAGATACAGGCAGTCTTCGCTGACCGGCGCGGTATTTCCCTGTGAGTGGGGCGCCTGCATGCAGGCATCCGCGAAAGCATCGGCCTTCCTGAGCCCAGACCAGGACTTGACCGGCGCCGGCGCTTTCCAGCGCAGATCCCCCACCGGGGGAGCCGCAAACGGAATCCCCTTGAAAATCGAGATGCCGTTTTCCACGCTCCCACTGACCGCGCCCCCGGTCACCCTGGCCTGGGTGATATCCGCCAATGCGGCTTTGACCGGCAACAGGGCAAGCAGGATCAAGGCAATGCTACGCATGTGCGTGTCCCCCTCGGACTCTTCATTCTGCGGAAGATCTCCCGCCCGCCAGTCTACAACCGTGTCCCCGCTTGCGAGCGCGTATGTTTCGTCACTACCGTCCGATGGACGTCTCATCCGGTCCGATGCTTGCTAGGGAAGGAGGAGGGCAACCTGTATGGGTTGTCGATGAATCAATGCAAGGAGTTGCCCATGTCCGGTCAACCTGATGTCGCCAAGCGAGCCGCCTCGAAATCCCCCCATGACCGAAACCAACAGCGCCCCGTAGAAGTCGCGGGTGAGGATTTCCGCGGGCGGACTACGCCCACGTCTGACAAAGCGGCTGAGCGCAGTGCGGTCGAGTTCGACGAGCACATCAATACCGACGCCGCACGGCGCGAGCGTATAGCGATCGCTGCGTACTACCTGGCAGAGCGCCGCGGTTTCGCTCCAGGTGTGGAGATGGAGGACTGGCTGGCGGCTGAGGCCGCTCTCGAGGGTTCCGCACCCACCAGATAATGCGGAAGACGCGGCCGGCGGCCGCTGCCTGTTCTTCATAGAACAGGCGTAGTATGTGCGCGTTCGCGTACTCTGCTAAATCAAATGTTGAAATCCAATGTTGATTTCTGGAATGACGAATTCTCGTCAGGTGCAACGTGTGACACTGAGGTGGGGGGCGTCGCCAGGGGGCGGAAGGACGTAGACCGCCTATGACCAACCAGATCGCCTCACCGCGTCGCCGCGACTTCTTCGCCTGGCTGGGCGCCTGCGGGGCAGCCGCGCTCGTCCCCAGACTCGCCGCCGCTGCAAGCGCGCCGACGCAGGCCCGCAACCAGGCCGACCCTGCCTTCAAAGTCGTGCGGGTGACTGCCACGGCCATCGAGACCGAGGACACTTTCGACTACGGAGGCGTGCGCAAGCCGTCCCGCGGCGGGGGGACCTATGTGGAGGTGGAGACGGCGGGCGGCCTCGTCGGACACGGCATCACCACCCTCATCGATTCCGTTGGGGTAGCGGCCCTGACCAACCAGATCGCCGCCCGCGCGGTCATTGGCGAGAACGCGCTGGACAACGTCGCGATCTGGCAAAAGCTGTACTGGCTCCTTTCGCCCCGGGGCCAGACCGGATTTTCCGGGCACGTCATGAGCGCCGTCGACATCGCCCTGTGGGACATCAAGGGCAAGGCGTTGGGGGTACCGATCGCGACCCTCTTGGGGGGCGCCCGCAGCAAGGTACCGGTCTACGTCACCTTCGGCCCCGCCTTCCTGAACCGTGAGGAGTTGGTGGCCGTGGCCAAAGACATGGTCGCGCGCGGCTACACCGGACTGAAAATGGTGGTCGGCAGTAACGCACTGCAAAGGCGAGACAGCCGCCCGCTGGAAGACGTGGTGCGCGAAGACGTCGCCCGGGTCAAGGCGGTGCGCGAGGCGATCGGGTCCGGCCCGTCCTTGTTCATCGATGGCAACTGCAGTTTCGACTTGCCCAGTGCCGAGCGGCTCGTCCGGGAAATCCAGGACTACGACATCCAATTCTTCGAGGAGCCGATCACCCAGAACGACGTGCTTCTAATGGCGGAGCTGCGCCGGCGTACTGGCGTGCGGCTCGCAGCGGGCCAAAACGAGACTCTCGCGTTCCGCTTCCGCGATATGTTCCTGCACGAGGCTGTGGACTACCCCCAGCCCAACGTCATGGTGGGCGGGGGATACACCCAAGCGGTTCAGATCGCGGGCATGGCCGCGGCGTTCAACGCTAACATCGAGAGTGGAGGCGCAGGGCCGCTGCAGAACATGCACCTGCACGCTGCCGTGGCCAACGGCGGTCACTGCGAATGGCACCTGCCGTGGATGCTGATGAACAAGAAGATCTACCGCAACATGCCCGAGCCGGTCCGCGGGGTCCTGACCGTGCCGGACGCGCCCGGCCTGGGATTCGAGGCTGACCCCGCCGCGATCAAGCAGTTCGCAAGCCGGCCGCGCTGACGGGCACGACTTAAATCAATCACTTCATTGCGGCGCCCCTCACCGGACGTCGTCTGTTGACTTCGGCCGCGCGACAGTTAACACTTCACTACATGGTGAAGTATAAAGCCTCAGCCATCGACCGCACCTTTGCAGCTCTCGCCGATCCCACCCGACGGCGCGTCCTGATGCGGCTGAAAGATCAGCCGGGACTGTCGGTGAGCGAGCTGGCCCAGCCGCTCTCGCTGAAACTGCCCGGACTGATGAAACACCTCGACGTGCTCTTCGATGCCGGGTTGATAACCCGCACCAAGACCGGCCGCACAGTGGCGGTCCACCTGTCGGCGGGCCCAATGCGGGAGGCGATGGCTTGGCTCGGCAAGTACGAGAGCTTCTGGACCGCGAGCCTCGACCGACTCGTAACGCTAGTGGAGGAGGACCCCGAGCTGTGACCAAGTCGCTCCCAAGCGTGACCCTTGTGCGCCGGATCAAGGCTCCGCCGGCCAAAGTGTATGCGGCGATCACCCGGCCCGAGTTGATGCTCCGATGGTGGGGTCCCGACGCTGGCCCAACTCTCAGCGCCGAGGCCGACGTGCGACCCGGCGGCCGCTTCAGCATCGTGTTCCGCCTGCTGAATGGCGACGAGCACAATCCCACCGGCGTCTACCGGGACGTGGTGCCCGACCGGAAGCTCGCGTTCACTTGGGAGTGGCGCGATGCGCCGGAGAAAAAATCGCTGGTGACCTTCCTGCTCCGGCCCGTCGACGGCGGCACGGAACTGACCCTGATCCACGAGCAACTACCCGACGAGGCGGCTCGCCAAAGTCATGAGGCGGGCTGGGCGGGCCTGCTCGACAAGCTGGGGGCTTTCTCGGAGACACGCGAATGAGCGGACTGATCATCTGGACTTATGACTGGGTGCCAGAAGGGCCTCGTGGCTTCGTGCGCGATCTAAGGCTGCGGTGGGCCTGTGAGGAGGCTGATCTCGACTATGAAGTTCGGACGATCCGATTCGAGGGTCGCCAGACCAACCACCTTGAGCGCCAGCCATTTGGCCAAGTCCCGTTCCTCAACGACGCAGAGGTGGAGATCTTCGAGAGCGGTGCAGGGCTGCTGCATCTTGCCCGCAAAAGCGACAAGCTGATGCCGCGCGATCCTGTTGGGGAAGCGCAGACGCTGCAATGGACCATCGCGGCGCTCAACTCCATGGAGATGGCTACCGTCCCGTGGTGGTTCTTGAACATCAGCGGTGATGAGAACAATGCCCTTACCGGATGGATGGGCCAGCGGCTCGACCATGTCGAAAGGATATTGAGCGAGCGAGAATGGCTCGCGGCTAACCGCTTCACGGTGGCAGACCTGCTGATGGCGGATGTGCTGCGAGTTTCGAAGGTCCGTGCTTTCGGTAACAGGCCGGCAAGCGAGGCCTATGTAGCCCGCATGACCGATCGCCCCGCATTCAAGAAGGCCCGAGCCGATCAGATGGCTCTCTTCCAGGCTGCCGATGCGAAGAAAACAGAAGAGGAGTCAGACTAACGGCGTTGGCACCCCAGCGCAGCGGCCTGCTATTGTTCGGGCTGGAAGCCACACACAGAAGCGGCTGGGGGGTTTAGATGCGTAGCACGCTCGTCCTGATCGGCGCGGTCGGCCTTTCCACATTCACATCTGCGGCAACCGCAGCAACGGCGTGCGAACGCCTTAGCACTTTGCACCTCGACCATGCTGTCGTCACGGATGCACGCCTAGTCCCCGAAGGTCCGGGCGAGGCGTCGACCACGCCGGGCGGCCCGCCGCCACCGATGCTGGCTGCGCACTGCCGCGTGCAGCTGGACCTCAAGCCCACGTCTGACTCGCTGATCAAGATGGAGGTGTGGCTACCGCCCGCCGACAAATGGAATGGCAAGTTCCTGGGCGCGGGCAACGGCGGTTTCGCGGGATCGATCCAGGGCTTGCGCTCGGGAATGCCGGAAGCCCTGAAGGCCGGCTACGCGACCGCGGGCACCGACACGGGGCACCAGGAGCCCGGGGGCACATGGGCCATCGGACATCCCGAAAAGGTGATCGACTTCGCCTACCGCTCGACGCACGAGATGACGCTGAAGGCCAAGCAGCTCGTCAAGTCGTTCTACGACAAGGCGCCGCAGCGCTCTTACTTCTCGAGCTGCTCGACCGGCGGGCGTATGGCGGTGATGGAAGCGCAGCGTTATCCCGAAGACTACGACGGCATCGTCGCGGGAGCGCTCGCCAACCGCCACATCCGCATGTGGGCCGCGGGAATCGCTTCGAGCGTCGAGCTCATGAAGCATCCCGAAGGCTCGCTGTCGAAGGAGCAGGCCGGGCTCGTCAACGATCTGGTGACGAAGACCTGCGATGTCCGGCACGAGGGTTTCCTGAACGATCCGCGTCAGTGCAAAGTCGATTTCGCGTCCCTGCGTTGCGCGGCAGGGCAGTCGGGCAACGCCTGTCTGACCGAGCCGCAGCTCAAGACCGTCGCCACCTTCTACGCCGGTGTGAAGAACTCGAAAGGCGAGCTGATCTTCTCGGGTGCGCCGCTGAGCCGACCCATCACTCCCTCGTCCACCAATCCGAATGGACCGAATGGTCTGTTCGATTTAGTGCGCATCGCACGCAACGATGCGGCGTTGGACTGGAAGACCTTTGACGTGGACCGTGATGTGCCGCTGCTCGATCAGAAGCTGGGCTTCGTCGATGCAGTGAACCCGGATCTGTCGAAGTTCAAGGCTCGCGGCGGCAAGCTGCTGATGTACCACGGCTGGGCCGATCCGGGCATCACGGCGCAGAACACAATCCGCTACTACGATTCCGTGCTCGAGAAGATGGGGCCGGAGCAGGACAATTGGATGCGGCTATTCATGCTGCCGGGTATGGGCCATTGCCGCGGCGGTCCGGGCCTCAATGGCTTCGATTCGACGCACGCCATCGAGCAGTGGGTCGAGCAGGGCGTCGTGCCAAAGCAGCTCGAAGGCCATGGTGCAAACGGACTGACCCGACCCCTCTGTCCGTATCCGCAGGCGGCGGAATACTCCGGGTCGGGAGATCTCAAGGACGGACGGAACTGGTCCTGCACGCGCGAGGCGTCGAAAGGAAAGCTATAGCGCCCCATTCCCTTCGCCGGAGTTTCGGGGCTCGTGCATAGATCCTGCGTGCGGCGCGGGTTCTTCTGTGGGTAACCGTCTGGCATCAGACGATCGACAGAATGTCGCCCACGATCTCCCGGATGTCAGCCCCCGGCCAATGCTTCACGTGCTCCGGCAGATCTTGCGGCTCCCGGCCGCGTTCGACCTGTCGAAGATCTCTTTCTCCACGGCAGTGAACGAGCCTCCATGAATGTACTGATCACCGGCGCCTCCGGTTTCCTCGGCCGTCGCCTCGCTGAAGCGCTGCTCAAAGCGAACGTCGGAAAGCTCCTGCTGCTGGATCGTGACACGCCGGTTGGCTTTAACGATCCCCGCGTCGTGGCGCTCGCTGGGGACATCGCTAGTGCTGGCGACGTCGCGGCAGCACTGGATCGCGATGTCGATACAGTGTTCCACCTCGCTGCCGTCGTCAGCGGTGAGGCGGAAAGCGATTTCGACCTGGGCATGCGCGTCAACGTCGAGGGTTCGCGACTGCTGCTGGAAGCCTGTCGGCATCGATGCAAACGGCCTCGGGTGGTGTTCACGAGCTCCGTCGCCGTGTTCGGGCCCACCGCGGCTGCACGGATCGACGATTCGACAGCGGTCGATCCGCGATCTTCCTACGGCATGGAAAAGGCGATCGCGGAGCTTCTGCTGAAGGACTACACGCGGCGAGGGTTCGTCGATGGCGTGGCTCTGCGTCTGCCCACCGTCAGCGTCAGGCCCGGGCGGCCAAACAGGGCCGCGTCTTCGTTTGCTAGCGGAATCATTCGCGAGCCGCTGGCCGGCCTTGAGTCAGTCTGCCCGGTCCCACCCGAAACCCGGCTGTGGTTGCTGTCTCCGGGAGCCACCGTCGCGAGTCTGTTGCGGTCCTCGCAGATCGAACTGCCCCATGCAGATCGGGGCCGAGTGATCAATCTTCCAGGGATCTCAGTGTCGGTCGGGGAGATGGTAGCCGCCCTGGAGCGGCTCGCCGGTCCTGATGTTTCAGCCAGGGTGCGGTGGGTGCGCGACAGAAGCATTGAGGCGATCGTGGCCAGCTGGCCGTCGGGCTGGGATGTGACCCGGGCATTGAGTCTCGGCTTCGAGAAAGCCGATGACTTGGAGGCGATCATTCGAGCTCACATGGCTGAGCGCGCCGTGAGTCCGCTCGTCCCATGATCCAATCGGCGAATCTTTTGGGGGGAAAGTGACGTGACTATTCAACATGTACTTGGCGCGAGTTGGTTCGGCTACAGCGCGCGTGTACTGCTCACCTTCGTTTTCTGGTCAAGCGGAGTGATGAAGCTCGTGCGCTTCAGAGCGGGTGTGGCAGAAATGCAGATGTTCGGCCTCAGGCCGGCTTGGGCTTTCAATGTCGCCACGATCTGTGTCCAACTCATCGGCTCGGCCTTGGTCGTCTTTTCCATCTGGACCTGGTTGGGAGCAGGGCTGCTCGCGCTGTTTACAGCCCTGACGATCCCCATTGCACATCGCTTCTGGACCATGCCGGAGCCCATGCGTACGCTGGATTTCTGCATTGTCCTGGAACATGTCACCGTCATCGGCGCCTTGATGGTTGTCGCAATCGCATCTCCCGCGTGAGCCCTCTCCGGGGCGCCGTACCGGGTCCGACCGGGCACTAACATAGGCTAAGGCTCCCCGCCGGCCGCCATTCTCGAGGGATTCACGCAGCCCGTGTCGCGGGCTCGATGGTGAACCTCGGCCCGGCGGGCGCCACCAGCTCGGGGCTATCAATAGTCTAGTGCTCTTGGCCAGGTCGCCGGCGGTTCCCATTCGTTACGCTGGCCCGTTGCCGTGCGGTATATCCCCTTACGAGTTGAGTTCGGGGCGCCTGGCCGCAGCCGCGTGGAATAACGCGGCATGCGGCCATACAGTTACCGGTACGAAGGATTTCGTCCAATGACCGTCACGATCGCACGTTGATTCGACGTGGCTGCGCCTTGGCCTGCTTGGGAATTAAAATCTCGAGAACTCCGTTGCGGCCCGACGCATTGACGTTCTCCGCGTCGGCTGTATCGGGCAGAATAAACCGGCGATGGAAGCGGCCGAGTCGGCGTTCCAATCGCTGCTGCTGAACCCCATCTGCCTTTTCCCCGACCAACTTCTCTTCGAGGCGGTTCCCGGAGACCGTCAGGACGCCGTTGTCGAGAGTAATCTCGACGTCTTTCGGATCCACGCCGGGCACGTCCAAAAGCAACTGGAAGCGATCGGTGAATTCACGCACATCCACAGCGGGACTCCACTCCGAGGTCGCGCTGTTGCTATCCGTATCGCTGAGATTGCCAAATACGCGATTGATCTCGTTTTGAAGCTGGGATACCACGTTCCAGGGCTCGTAACGCACAACAGACATGACAAGTTCCTCCTGTGTTAGACACGCTGTCACGTACAGACGAATGCTGGTAGGCACGATTGCCTCCGCCTCTCACATAGGGCCATCGGGGCAGTGCTTCAAGGGGGCGTGGCAGGCAACAGCGCAATGCCTCATCGGTCCGTTCGGAACAGTGAAAGGCTGCCTCGGCGCTTACGGTCACGCTTGCGCTAAAGTGGCGGATGCCTCGCTGGAATCGGGGATCCAGGCCCTGCGTCCCGGGCCGAGGCTGGAGCTTGACATGACATTCCTGTGCGCGCTTGGGCGTCTGGAACTTCGATCCCTAGCACCACGTTTGTCTGACATCGCTCTGTTGCGGACGGGCGCGTCCTGAGGTGTGTGTCATGGGTCGCGGTATCTTGCTCTGGATGTTAGGCGTGCCAATTCCGGTGATTCTCCTGCTCGCGATGTGTTCACATCACTGATAGGGCTCCGCGGCCCGGCGATCCAGCCGCCGGGCTCTGCGCTGCAGCTACACGGTACCTCCGCAGCCCCTTGGCGTAGGAGATCCCGAAGCCAGCGGTTACCCGGATCGGGATCGAACAGACTGTGCCACTGAACCGACTCGGTGAGGGACGGGAGGTCGAACGGCGGCTTCAGGATTCGCAATGGCAAGTACCGTGCGTAGTACTCCGCCAGACGACGATGGATTGTGGCGATTCGCCTTGACCCGACAATATACTGAGGCAAGGAGTTGAAGCTCAGCGCGACTACCTCGATTCGTCGCGTGACTCCGAGACGCTCAAGAAACCATTCGTCTTGCACCGGAACGCGACCGCGACCGAACTGTAGAACGACGTGACCCAGTTGCAGATACAACTCCTGGGTCAGCTCCGCGCCGACGAGGGGGTTGTCCTTCCAGACCACACATGCGTAGTTGTCGGTAAACAGATCTTCCAGTGGGTGTTTCTCGGAGAGATATTCCCTCGGCATGATCAGCAGATCGACATCGGCGCGTTCCAGAAACTCGGTTGGGGCGGTCACATCGTTCGAGACAATGTGGAACCTGACCAGCGGCGCGAGCGTCTCCGCGCGGCGAAGAACCCCGGGCATTAACACCGTGGCGACGTAGTCCGACATCATCAGGGAGAAGTGGCGCGTCGACGTGGCGGGATCGAATCCGGGGTTGGTGTTGATAGTGGCCTTGATCTGCAGAAGGATTTGGCGCACGGGTTCTGCCAGGCTTTCCCCGAGCGGTGTCGGGACCATTTTGCGCCCGACCTGAGTCAGCAACTCATCCCCGAAGAACTCCCGCAATCGGGACAGGGTACCGCTCATTGCCGATTGCGTCAGGTGCACCCTGACACCTGCTGCCGTGATGCTGCGATCGGTCAGTAGTGCATCCAGCGCTACCAGGAGATTCAGGTCGAGTTGCTCGAAGTGCATGACGTCTGAGCCTGGGCGAACGCGCTTCAGGTCGCGGCCTGGCTGGCGAGCAGTGCGTCGTCGAAGATCGCCACCGCGCGCGTCCAGCCGGCGGAAGCACGCCGGATCTTGTGCGGAAAGCAGGAAATGAAGAAGCCATGCCCGGGAAGGGACTCGAGGTTGTGGAGTTTCTCCAAATGACAATAGCCGATGTCGCGCCCCGCCTTGTGTCCCTCCCAGATCAACGCCTTGTTGCCGGTCTCGGCAATCGCACGCGCCGTATAGGAGAATGGCGCATCCCAACTCCACGCGTCGGTGCCGGTCAGACGCACTCCGCGTTCCAGCAGATACATCGTCGCTTCGTAGCCCATGCCACAGCCGGCGTTGAGGTAGTCTGAGTAGCCATAGCGTGATCCGGCGCGGGTATTGATGACCACGATCTCGAGCGGACGCAGGGGGTGATCGATGCGGCTCAGCTCATCCTCGACGTCCCGCGCAGAGCACACATATCCGTCCGGACGGTCCCGAAAGTCCAGCTTCACTCCTGGCTGGAAACACCATTCGAGCGGCACCTCGTCGATCGTGATCGCGCGCTCACCCCGATTCATCGTGGAATGAAAGTGCCACGGGGCATCCAGATGAGTCCCGTTGTGGGTGGTCAGCCGGACCCACTCCGCAGCGGCGGCTTCGCCATCGGGAAAGTCCTCCGGGCTCACACCGGGAAGCAGCTTGATGAACCCATCAACCGTATCGCGGTGCGTCTGGTATTCGATGCGCGGAGCCAGCATGGGCGGATCCGACAGCACATCGTTCTCCAGGTAGATCGAAAGATCGACGAATCGACGTGTCACTTGAAACCCCACAAGTTGCAGCAAACCCGCGCGGTTCGCCCTGGGCCACCGTGAAGCCTAGGAGTCGGCCAGCACGATGTACAGACTCATCGATCCGGTGGATTCCTGGAATTGACCAAATCGCTGCTTCGAATCGAGCACCCGCGGCTATGATCGCGCGCCATGAAATTGGCGACGCTTCGCAATGGCACACCCGATGGACAGCTCCTTGTGGTGTCCCGCGATCTGTGCCGGGGATTAAAGGCTAGCCGCGTCGCGCCCAATCTCCTTGCGGCGCTCGAGAGCTGGGACTACTGCGAACCTCACCTGCGAGCCCTTTCTGACGCGCTCAACCTCGGCAGCCTCGACGGAACGTTCGATTTCGCGCTAGCGGACCTGGAAGCACCGCTGCCGCGCACCTGGCAGTGGCTGGATGGATCGGCTTATCCCAGTCACGGCGAGCTGATGGCCCGGGCATTCAAGCAGGAGCCCATCCACACTCAGCTTGCTCGACCACTCATGTATCAGGGTGGCTCCGACGACTTCCTGGGCGCATACGACGACATGCCGCTGCCCTCGGAGGCGGATGGAATCGACTTCGAAGCGGAAGTTGCGGTCGTTGTGGATCGCGTGCCGATGGGCACGACGGCCGCCGAAGCTCTGCGCCACATCAAACTCATCATGCTTGCCAACGATGCAAGTCTGCGGTCTGCGGCCATGGTCGAGATGAAGACCGGGTTCGGCTGGATCCACGCCAAGCCCGCCACGAGCTTCAGCCCTGTCGCCGTAACGCCGGACGAGCTCGGACCGGCCTGGGCCGACGGTCGGCTGCACCTGCGGGTTCGAGTCCGGTGGAACGATGTGGAGTTCGGACGGCCCGATGCCGGTGCCATGGGTTTCGGCTTTCATGAACTGATCGCCCACGCCGCGTATTCCCGCAACCTGAGCGCCGGCACCGTCATCGGGTCGGGAACAGTATCCAACGCTGATTACCAGAACGCCGGATCGGCATGCATTGCCGAGCGCCGAGCCATCGAGCTCGCGGATCAGGGTCAGGCCGTGACGCAGTACATGCGCTTCGGCGATCGGGTTCGCATCGAGATACTGGACGCCGAGTCCCGCAGCGTTTTCGGAGCGATCGACCAGAAAGTGGTTTCAGCCCGGGCTTAGATTGGCGCCGCGAGCGCTACCGTCGAGTCCCTCATCAGTTGCTCGTGCTCCTGCTGCGATCCTCCGCTACGCTCAATGTCGCCCAGACGAACTGAGTTTTCGACAACGATACGACATCTCTCGTAGCGTCGTTCCGTGAAGCGCTGCAAAGCTTCCTCGACGGTTTGCGCCCGTTCGACCTCTTCTGCCAGAACGATCGCATCTTCTACCGCGAGTCCAGCACCCGATGCCAGGTGCGGTGTTGTTGCATGCGCGGCATCGCCGATGAGGACGACGCGCCCGCGGTGCCAAGGCTTCGGCACCATCACCGCGAATAGCGGGCGGTAGATAATTTGAGAGTCGGGCGTGATCGACTCGCGAATATCGGCAATCGGACCGCTGAATTCCGCCAGGGCTTCCCGCAAGACGCCGGGCCACTCGGCAGGTTCGACGTGGTCCGGCGTCGCGCGCGTTTCGAGAAAGAACATATACATCGCGTCGCTCGAAATCGGGACGATGCCGGCCTTGATCTGTCGGCCGATGAACATTGCCGCGCGCCGGATCGACGCCGGACGCGGCACGATCGCGCGCCAACAGCCTTGGCCGGTGAAGCGAGGTTTGGGTGCAGAGGGGAAGACAGTGGCGCGCACCTTGGAGTTGATGCCGTCGGCACCGATGACCAGGTCATATCGCCCCGAAGTCCGATCGCTCCTGACAACCTCGATCCCGCGTTGATCGTCTGCAAGAAAGGACGAAAACGTGCTGTCCAGACGCACGTGAGCACCGGCATCGAGGGTTGCATCGGCCAGGATTCGCGTGAGGGCAGGACGGACGATCCCCACGCTCCCTCCAAGCGTCGCGCCCGGTGGGGTAATTGCCGGAATCGATCCGATGGGGGTGCCATTGGCGAGAAACAGGTCCAGGCCGTCAGAGACGGCACCCTGCTCAAGAACCGAGGGCAGAACGCCGACCTTCTCGAGCGCTCTCAAACTGGGTGCGTTGATTGTGATTCCCGCGCCGTAGACGCGCCATGCCGGGTCCACCTCAACGAGGTCCACGAGGATGTTGCGCTTGCGGAGCTCGATTGCCGCGCACATTCCCGCGATGCCTCCCCCAACGATCAGGGCACTCTTGGCGCAGCTCAAAAGCGGTCGCTCCCGGATAGCCAACACGAACCATCAGTTTGCGCCTTGTCGATGTGGACGTCACATTGATATTGGACATGGGTCGAATCCATGGAAGTCATTTCCAAGCGCACCGCCCCGTGGTTAGCATCGAGGGTCCCGGATCAGAGGTTGTCCATGTCGCTGCATTTCTGCTCACCGCGTAGGGGCGTACTTCGAGCTCCCGAGGGACATTCGGGGTCGCCCGGCGCCACGCGGTCCCGTCACTATGCGGTCGATTTTCACTGCCACACCCTGGTACTTGCGGCCGAGCGACTCGTGGCAGATCGTCCCGAAAAACGTGCCGAGCCGGCGCTCATGCTGAATGCCATCGGGGCGGCATCGATGGCTCATAACTCCGCCGTGATGTTGCCGAAAGCCTTTCCGAAGCTTACGCGGGTCGAGGACCGCTTGGCGGACATGGACGCCTCGGGCGTCGATCTGCAGGTCATCAGCCCGTCGCCCTCGCAGTACTACTACTGGGCCGACATCGATCTTGCGCAGCAACTCGTGCGGACTGTGAACGAGGACGTCGCGGAACTTTGCGCCCGCCACCCCGACCGGCTCGTGGGACTGGGCAGTCTCGCGCTTCAGCATCCGAACCTGGCGGCAGAGCAGTTAAGAGATGCGGTCCAGCGGCTGGGGCTGAAAGGAGTGGAAATATCCACGACGATCAACGAAGCCGAACTCGGGGACCCGGCACTTACTCCGTTCTGGAAAGCTGCAGAAGATTTGGGCGCCATCATTTTCATTCACCCATTCGGGACCACTCTTGGGAAGCGAGTCAGCTCCTACTATCTCAACAACATCATCGGCCAGCCGCTGGAGACCACGATTGCTTTGTCTCATCTGATCTTTGGGGGGGTACTGGATCGTCATCCCGGCCTGAAGATCGTAGCGGCACACGGTGGCGGCTATCTGCCCAGCTACTGCGGTCGCTCCAACCATGGCTACGATGTGAGGCCCGAGGCGCGCACGAATTCCGTTAAGCGACCCATCGATTACCTCTGCAAGATCTGGTTTGACACACTGGTCTACGAGCCACAGGGCTTGCAACACCTGGTCGATATCGTCGGCGCCTCCCAGCTCGTCGTGGGTAGCGACTATCCATTCGACATGGGCCACTACGACCCGCACGGACTGGTGATTGCGGCCTCCGGCCTCTCAGAGGCGCAACGCAAAGCCATCCTCGGCGGCAACGCTTTACGGCTCCTTGGCATGAACGTCGATTCCACTGTAGGTGGTGCCCAACATGAAAATCCTCGGACCTGACGAGCTTGTCTTCGGCGTAGAGGACCTCGAGGCTTGCGCGCGGTATCTGGCCGACTACGGCCTGACCGCCGATTCCAGCCGGACTACATACGAAGCCCTCGACGGCACCGGCATCGTCCTGAGATCCGTATCAGACCCCGGGTTGCAACCCGCGACGAGCGCCAAATCCAGATTGCGGGAGACGGTCTATGGGGTGGCAGATGAGCCGTCTCTCGAGGCTATCCACTCGGAGTTGCGGAAGGACCGCGAGGTCAAGCGCAGCGCAGATGGGTCAATCGCATGCTTCGATGACATGGGATTCGCGCTGCGTTTCAGGCTCACACGCCGTCGGCCCTATTCGGCAGCGCCTGATCTGACGAACGCACCCGGTGCACCGCCGCAGCGAGCTGTGAATCAGCTTGGCGTCCGACCAGATGCCGTCGTTGCCCCGAGGACGCTCTCGCATGTCGTATTGTTCGTTCCGGACGCAGCGAAAGCCGAGGCCTTCTACACCCGCATCGGATTTCGGACGACGGACCGGTTCACGGGAGTGGGGCCATTCATGCGTCCAGCCGGATCGCAGGATCACCACACGCTGTTCATGATCCAGACACCGCCCTTCATGAAAGGCATCGAGCATTTCACATTCCATGTCGGTAGCGTCACCGAACTGATGCTGGCCGGCTCGCGGTTCGAGTCGAAGGGATATGACACGTTCTGGGGCCCCGGGCGACACGTGCTCGGATCCAACTGGTTCTGGTACTTCAATAGCCCGCTCGGCTGTCACGTCGAATACGACGCTGATATGGATCTGCACGACGACTCCTGGGCGGCCCGCAATGTGCCGTCGACTGCGGACACGTCACAGCTGTTTCTGTTCAGCCATCGTGCGAAGTGGCTTCCGGCGGGAGGTCCGCCAAAGTGAGCGGAGAGCTCTTTGGGATCGGGACATTCTCGGCGGCGGACGGCAAGCCGTTTCCCGGCCTGACATTCATTGACGGCGTCCTTCCTGTGCGGTCGTTCGCCGGAAAGCATCAGGCCAAAAGCGTTCACCCCGAGGGCTGGGAATCCGTGCAAGGCATCCTGGAGAGTTGGCCGAGCACGTTCGAGGCTTTGCGCGGGATCGTGCAGGGCCGGGCGGCCGTAGCTCAGCAGCTCATACCGCTTGCGTCGTTGCGCGTCCACGCCCCCGTGCCAAAGCCAGGCACCGTCTACTGTTCCGGCGCCAACTACCGCAAACACGTCGTAGAGCTGATTCTCGCGCATCAGGGCAACGACGCCACGCGCAACATGACGCCTGAGGAGACGCGCAGCTGGGGAATGCACCTGATGGATGAGCGCGCGAGGTCCGGCACGCCTTTCGTCTTCGTTAAGCCACAGAGCGCCGTGACTGGACCGTTCGATCCGATCGCGGTCCCGGATGCCGCCGAAAAGCCGGATTGGGAGTTGGAGTTGGCCGTCGTCATCGGCAAGCGTGCGCGGCGCGTGTCCCGGGCCAACGCACTCGAATACGTCGCCGGCTACACCATCGCCAACGACATCACCTTGCGGTCGAAGGTCTTTCGACGACAAGGGGATTCGCCGGAGCTGGGAATGGATTTCGTGCTCGCCAAGGGCGCGCCCGGATTCCTGCCCCTCGGACCGTACATCGTTCCTGCGGCGTTTGTGCCGGATCCGCAGAAGCTACGACTGACACTGAAGCTGAATGGCCAGGTCATGCAGGATGAGGATACGGCGGACATGATCTTCACCGTCGCGCATCTCATCGAATACCTCTCCGCGGGCGTGGAGTTGCTACCGGGTGATGTGATCTGTACCGGCTCACCCGCCGGGAACGGCGCTCATTACGGTCGGTTCATTCAGGACGGCGATGTACTGGAAAGCAGCATCACTGGACTGGGTCTGCAACGCAATCGCTGCGTCCATGACAGGCTTTGAGGCCAGTTCATGCCGTCCGGCGGCGACGGCAAGGACAGCGATGCTCAGAAGTCAACGACGGTCAGTCATGGAACCCTCGCTGGGTTGAACGAAAGGACGCTCAGCTCACATCCCGGAACTTCTGCAGAGCTGCGACGAGACCCTCGAGCTCCGGGCGCGTGAAGTGCGACTTGAAGTGATCCTCGTGCAATGCAATGCGCTTCTTGACCTTGCGCAGCAGACTCTGGCCCGCGGGCGTCAGGTAGAGCTCCTGACGCCGCCGATCGGCTGCCGACCGCTTGCGCAGGACCAGCCCACGACCCTCCAATCGGTCCACGATCGCCATCATCGTCGCGCGATCCATTCCGAGCGTGGCGGCAACGTCGACCTGCGAGACACCGGGATTGCTGCTAATCAGCCACAAAGTCGCGGTCTGCTTTTGAGTCAGATCCAACTCGCCGACGCAGATCATGTAGTGGCGGTGCATGGCGCCTTGCGCCCGACGCAGCCGATATCCCAATAGCTCATCCAGACCGCCGAATGCGAGCTTCACGCCGGCGGGATTGCGGTCGAGGTCTTCTGATTCCAGCAGGGCCTTACGCGGCATGACTGTCTTTGGACGCAGGGATGGACGCTGGAATGTAGCCACTTGCCAATGGCCAGGCAACCAAAATAGTATGTGTTACATACAATGACATCGCTGGCGTCGCGGGGGGGACTCATGAACGAAAAGCGAGTGGTCGCGACCGTGCTGGCTGCGGCATTGATGATCGGATCCGGCCCGGGCGCTCAGGCCGCGGGGGAGGCCGAGTGCAAGGCGTTGGCGACCCCATCGGTTCAGTGGCCTGATTCGAGCACGCGAATCGAGGCTGCCAACTGGCGGGCGGCGGGCTTTGAAATCAAATCGCCCATGGGGGCGACGTCGTTACCGGCACACTGCGAAGTGACGGCAGTCATGCACGAGCGAGTGGGTGTGGATGGCCAACACTACGCCATCCGGTTCCGGGTGCGCCTCCCCGAAGCCTGGAACCGGCGGTTCTTCTTTCAGGGTGGTGGGGGGACCAACGGCGATATCGGCGATGCCACGGGCAACATAGCGGCGGGCACACCGACTGCACTCGCGCGCGGCTATGCGGTCGTGTCGCAGGATTCGGGGCATGACAACGCACGCAACAGCGTGCCGGAGCGCGGCGGCGCAGTTGCATTCGGCTTCGATCCGCAGGCGCGTGCGGACTACGGTGGCACCTCCCTCAAGCCGGTTGCGGATGCGTCCAAGGCGCTCATCGCCGCCGTCTATGGCTCGAAGGCTGAGCGATCGTACTTCGTCGGCTGCTCAAAAGGCGGTCAGGAGGGGATGGCATTCGCGCAGCGTTATCCCGGTGAATTCGACGGGATCGTTGCAGGCTCTCCCGGGTTCTCCCTGCCTCGAGCGGCGCTCGCGGAAGCGTGGGATACGCAGGCTTTCGCGAGTCTCATGAGTTCCGCAAAGGCGCGTTCGGAGAAGGACGCGACCCAGTTACCCGCGACGTTCAGCAAGGGGCAATTCGGGAAAGTTCGCGACGCAGTGCTGGCTGCCTGCGATGCGGATGACGGCGTGAAGGACGGCATCACTTCCAACTGGGGCGCTTGCACGTGGCCGCGAGTGAAAGCGCGGATGTTGGAGCAGGTGTGCACGACCTCCCCGGACTGTCTGAGCCGGGCACAGGTAGATGTGATCGAGCGCGTGTACTCCGGGGCAAAGGACAGCAAGGGCCACACGCTGTATGCGAGTTGGCCTCTGGATGGGGGCATTGGGAGCGACGGCTGGCGCGCCTGGAAAATCGGGCCGGAGGGCGGGAGGTTTCCGGGAATCAATGTCGCGATGGGCGCCCCGGCGCTTGCGGAGATCTTCACGACACCGCC
The DNA here is from genome assembly GCA_036499585.1 of Steroidobacteraceae bacterium. GTDB lineage: Bacteria > Pseudomonadota > Gammaproteobacteria > Steroidobacterales > Steroidobacteraceae > 13-2-20CM-66-19. Next base: position 57,894 of record DASYDM010000064.1, on the reverse strand, counting down.
GACGGCCGTGCGCGCTGCCGGGTCGGATGCATTCGACTACGTTTCTAAGTTCGACTTCGATCGGGACGCAGCGAAGCTCTATGCCACGGACTCGACGTTCAAACGCTCGGCTTGGACTGACATCTCAGCACGCTCGGCCTCCGACATGACGGCGTTCCGCAACGGTGGCTCGCACATGATTGTTACCCACGGCGTCTCGGATCCGGTCTTCTCGATCAATGACACGGTTCGGTGGTATCGGGAAGTCGATCGCCTGAACGGCGGGAAGGCTGCGAGTTTCGTCCGCGTATTTCCGGTGCCAGGCATGGCGCACTGCGCCGGCGGCCCTGCCACGGATCAGTTCTCGGCGTTCGATGCGTTGGTCGAGTGGGTCGAAAAGGGCATCGCTCCGGAAAGAATCGTCGCGAAGGCCGCTCCGGCGAGCCCGTGGCCAGGTCGAAGCCGTCCCTTGTGTCCCTATCCGAAGGTGGCCCGGTACAGGGGTTCCGGCAACATCGAGGACGCCGACAGCTTCAGCTGTCAGTGAGTGATCACCGGCAGGAGAAACTGCGTTCCTCATTGGCCGCACCACCATCGAAGCGCGCGACTTTCGGGAAGGGGCACAGAGGGCGCGTCAATCCGGGGAAGGCTTTACCGGAGGCGATGATGCGATCCGGCGCACGGCCCTTTTCGACCCATTCCTGAATCGCCGCCAGCATGTCGAACTGATCGGTCGATTGGCCGCCGCCGCAGTGGGTCATGCCGGGAATGAGGAACAGGCGGGCCCAGGCCTGCGGCCCTTGCGCATCACGCGGCGTAACGTGCTCGTACCAGTCCGTTAGAGCGCCCGTCGCCATCGCCTGGTCGGACAGACCATGATAGACGAGCATCTTGCCTCCATGTCGGGCAAAGCTCGTGTGCAGCGTGCCATCAGCATCGTTGATCGCCGCTGTCTCGGCGGTTCGTGCGACATCGCGATCGAAGTCGAAATGCAGCGGGTCCAGGGCCGGTGCCGGGGGCGTCATGGCGAAGTTTCGCAGGGTGTCGCGACCCAATGTAGCGTTCGCCGGCGGATTGCCGTTGCTGCCGAGGTGCATGCCACGCCACGCGGCTGAAGCAACGCCGGTATCGTAAGGGAAGGTGCCGTAGAGCGACTCGCCGCGCGAGTTGCGGGCGCCGCCGAAGATCGCCTTCAGGGCGTCGGCCTGGGCGGTTGTCAGACATTGACCCGCAGGAGGGGCGCGAGCGGATCCGCAGACCATCGGCTTGGGATCGAAATGACAGGCCTGAAAATCGTTGATCATCCCGTCGCGTAGCCCATCGAGGGCGTCGCATTTTTGCAGCACCGCGTTGGAGACTGCTTTCAACTGCACGTCGCTGAACGCACGCGACAAGTCTGGTGTGCCACTGGCGTCTTTCGGAGCAATGCGCGTGACTGTCTGCAGACTCCAGATCTGGTTGATTGCGACGCGCGTCAGGTTGTACGAGGGGTTGCCGGCTACGACACCATCAAACTCGAGCGGTAGCCGTTGGGCTGCGAGCATAGCTTCGCGCCCACCAGTGGAGCACCCCATGTAATACGAATAGTCCGGTTTCTGGCCGTAAAAGCGTTGAACGAGGGATTTTGCCTCGCGGGTGGTGCGCGCGACGGCCTGATAGGCGAAGTCGAGCTTGGCTTGCTGATCGACACCGAATCGCGAATCGATAGAGTTCTTTCCGCGATGGCCGCTGTCGGTTGATACCACAGCGAAGCCGCGCGAGAGTGCGGATGGGAAGCCTCCAACGGAGCCTACTGCAGGCAGCAGGACGCCGTTGAGGCCGCCGCCTCCCTGAAACAGGAAGCGGTGGTTCCAGTTAGCGGGAAGCCGCATCTCAATGCCGGTTCCATAAGACATGTCCTCGAGATTCGAGGCTCGCGCATCCAGCATCAGGCGGAAGAGGCAATGATCGGGGACCTCTACGGTTGCGCCGGCGGGTCCCGCGGGAAGGCGGGTGGCGCCGACCCATTCTGCGGCTTCGACTTTGAGTCCGGGCGCGGAGAGTGCGGCAAGGGCACTGCACGTCGAGCGCAGCTTCGCGTCATCTGCCCTGGAAGGAGGGCCGACAACCAGACATAGAATGAGGCCTAAGCCGAGAAACCATGCAGGAGGCAGGCGCGTTGGCCGTTCTGTATGGATGCTCACCGGTTCTCTCCCTTCGCTGGCCGCCAAGTGACGCGGCGGCCGACGGCAGGGGGTCGCGAAACTAAGGCTCTGTCTACAGGGCCGCTTGCCAACCCGCCGTGGACCAAAATAGTATGTGTCGCATACAACCCGCGACGCGGGACCGTACACCAACCACAGTACGGGAAGAGGGGGAGGCATGAGAATGGCCAGCACGTGGACGGGCGCAGCGTGGGGGGCAATCATGCTGGTGTTGGCGCTTGCCTCTGCTCTCGCAGCAGATCCTCCATCAGCAGCACCGCCAGACCAACGCGCGGCGATGGCGCAAATGCTCGCGCGACAGACTGCCATGCCGGACACGCCGGGCTCTGGAAAATTCCCCGCGATGAAGGAAGAGGTCGCATCGCTGCCCGATCATGTCGTGTACCGGCCAGCACAGCTCGACAAACTCGGATCGACGAAGTTGGGTCTGTACATCTTCGGCAACGGCGGATGCTCCAACGACGGCGCGAGTGCGCGTCTTCACCTGTTGGAGGTTGCCTCCCACGGCTACCTGACGATTGCGCCAGGCCGATTGCGGAGCGGACCCGGTGCGACCGTGCCGCGACCCGCAACACCACCACAGCGCTCTGCGCAAGGTGCAGCCACGCTGCCGCCAGCGGCTACGAGCTCTGCCGACCTGGAGTCCGCGCTGGATTGGGCGCTGAAGCAGAACGACGACCCGAACAGTCCGTACCACAACAAGATTGATCCAAAGGCCGTGGCGGTCTCCGGGTACAGCTGCGGCGGGCTGCAGGCTCTCGAGATCGCGAAGGATCCGCGAATCAAGACAGTGGTCATCATGAACAGCGGCATCTTCAATGCCGGTACCGCCCCGCCCATGGCGGGCCTGAATCAGCAGAAATCCCTGCTCGAGACCCTCCATACCCCTACGATCTACATCCTCGGAGGCGAGACCGACATTGCCTATGCGAACGGCACGGACGACTTCAAGCGCATCGATAAGGTGCCCGCGTTCCTGGGAAATATTCTGAAGGTCGGACACGGCGGCACGTACTGGGAGCCCGATGGAGGCAAGGCAGCCGCGGCAGTCGTTGCGTGGCTGGACTGGCAACTGCGTAACGATCAGAAGGCGAAGCGGGTGTTCGTGGGCAAGGACTGCGGGTTGTGCAAGGACCCGGCCTGGTCGGTCGAGAAAAAGAGAATCGACTAGTTGGGGGTGACAGCATGCTGATGGTCACGGGCGCGAACGGACACCTGGGCGGACACGTGGTCGCTAACCTTCGAGCGCTCGTCGGCCCGTCGGGTTTCGTGGCGGGTACTCGCGACCCTTCTACGGTGTTTGCACGTGAGTTGGCGGCATCGGGAGTTGAGGTGCGCCGAGCCGACTTTGACGACCCCAGCACCTTGACCGCTGCCTTCCAGGGAGTCGAAGCGGCCCTGATCATCTCAACCTATGCGCCCAATTCGGTTCGCCCGGGTCAGAACCGTAACGCGATCGAGAGCGCAAAGCGTGCCGGTGTACGGCGGCTGGTTTACACCAGCTTCGCCGGGGCGAGCCCGACTTCCCGGGCCGATCACACAGTCGAGGTTCACTGGCCTACGGAACAGGCACTGATGGCATCAGGTATGGACTACACCATTCTGCGTCACGCCCTGTACGCCGACATCATGGTGGGCGACTTGGAAGAGACTCTCACCACGGGTGTGCTTCGTCGTGCAGGCGGGTCGGCTCCATGCGCGTACATTGCCCGGGAGGATCTCGGGATCTCAGCCGCGACCGTACTCGCAAAGCGGGGGCACGAGAATCGGATCTACACCGAGACCATGGAACAGACTCTGACCGCCAACCAGATCTGCGCGCTCATGAGCGAAGTATTCGACCGGCCTATCCGCTATGAGGCTGTCGCTGCGGAGGATTGGCCCGCGTACATGACGAAGAAGTGGGGAGTGCCGGCGGCACTGGCAAAGAGTTCACTCGGCACGATGCGCGCGATCGAAAGCGGTGAGTTCGACATCGCTACCGGCGACTATGAGGCGATCACGGGTCGCAAGCCGAAGACCATGCTGGAATTCCTCAAGAGCGTCGCGGCGACTCGAGTTTACCCAGGGTAGCGGGTTCGGCGTTTTCGTGCCAAACCCGCCTGTTCTTCTAACCTGTTACAGGTTAGCCATTCCGCCGTCGACATTGAGCTCGATCCCGGTGATGTAGGAAGCATCGTCGGAGGCGAGGAATGCCACCGCGCTTGCGATCTCTTCCGGGCGGCCGATGCGCTGCATCGGCACACGCGCGGCGATGCCGGCTTTGAAGCCCTCGATCTGCTCCTGCGTCATGCCGCTGCGGCCGAAGATAGGTGTCGCAATCGGACCCGGTGCGACGGCGTTGACACGGATGCCACGGCTCTGCAGCTCCGTTGCCGCCGTGCGAGCTAACGAGCGAACCGCGGCCTTTGTAGCGGCATAGATCCCCATATTCTCATTGCCTTTGGTGGAGACGACGCTCGTGTTGAGAATCACCGACGCGCCGTCGTTAAGATGAGGGATCGCCTTCTGCAAGGTGAAGAACACACCCTTCACGTTGATCGCGAACAACTCATCGAAGAGCGCCTCCTGCGCTGCGGTATACGGTGCGAATTTCCCGACGCCGGCATTCGCGAATAGCACATCGATCTTACCCAGCTGTGCGGTCACGGTAGAGAAAAGCCGGTCAATATCGGAGAGTATCGATACATCGGACTGTATCGCGACGGTTCCGGACCCGATTGCGCTAACCGCGCTGTCGAGCGTCTTCGGATCTCGCCCTGTGATCGCCACGCGCGCCCCTTCTTTGTGTAAGCGCTGTGCGGTTGCGAGCCCGATGCCGCTATTGCCGCCAGTCACCACTGCCACCTTGCCGTCGAGTCTATTCACGAATATTCCCCTGTCGAAGTTAAGTAGTTCAGTATTATTGAACTATAGAACTCAGACAAAGATGATCTTAGAATGAGCATATGACTCGTTTCGTACATCTGGCGAAGGAAGACATTACGCTCGCGGCGCTATTAGGCGCGCTGGGCGATCCGATGCGCCTGAAGATCCTGAAGAATCTGCTCGACTCGCGGGACGGAAGGCTGTCGTGCTCGGGCGCGGCGCCGTGTACGCACATGGCCAAGTCCACCCTTTCTCACCATTTTCGAGTCTTGAGAGACGCAGGACTCATCCGCACGACAAAGCAGGGCGTGGAGAATCTCAATAGTGTCCGCTGCGACGACCTGAACGAACGCTTTCCAGGGCTACTGAAGTCAATCATGAAGTTCCAACCGTGACTTGAGGCCCGCGGGGGTGTTCCGGAGCGGCTCGCTGGATCGCGGAACTGGGCCAGGCGCGCCCGACAGGCTGCGGAATACGCCGACCCGCAGAACAGGGCGGCCTCCAACGTTAGACACGCGTTACTAACTCGGAGCCACCGTGACGACTAACCGTTTGGCACTGTTGGGTATGAAGCGCTCGCCGTAATTAGTACCCGTTGACACAAGCTGTCTGAGGGGGGCGGTGAAGCGTGGCTTTCGGGCGGTCACAGCTGTCGTCTGCGCGACAGTACTCGCAGCAACAATGGTGGTGTGTTATCGACCGGCAGGGACATCTCAGCCGCGAGATCCCATTGCCCATCCCATAGCGCGCCGCATCTGCGCTCACGTTACCCGCTGGACCGGCAGCCGACACGGTCTACAACCTGCTTGATCGCGAGGAGTCTTCGAAGCGCAGTTGACCGGGTTCAGCCGCGAAAGTTCGAAGTACAGCTCAACTACAAATTGCGAAGCTGACCCGTTGCCACTGAAGAGGGGGACTCATCATGATGAACACATCGGTCGGGAGCCGCACCGCGCGCGTAGCCATACGTGCAGGGGTCGGACTGGTTTTCGCGGGCGCCGCTGTGGCCCAGGAGTCAGGGGGGCAGGATGTGCTCCAGGAAGTCACCGTAACGGCGCAGTTTCGCAAGCAGAGCGTCCAGGAAACCCCGCTGTCCATCACCGCGGTGTCCGGCGACATGCTGGAATCGCGCAGCCAAACGAATCTGTCCGAAGTCACCAGTCAGGCGCCCAACGTCACACTGAAGCCGCAGGGAGCTGCCTTCGGCCCAGCGCTCGGTGCCTCGATTCGCGGCGTCGGGCAATTCGATTTCAACCCGGCGCTCGAGCCGGGCGTCGGGCTCTATGTGGATGACGTCTACTACGCGACGCTGACGGGCTCGATCCTGGATCTGCTCGACCTCGATCGGGTGGAGGTTCTGCGCGGGCCGCAGGGAACACTGGCGGGGAAGAATTCGATTGGCGGTGCCGTGAAGCTATTCTCGAAGGCGCCGTCGGGCGAGGGGGGATATCTGTCCGCCACGTACGGCAGCCGCGATCGCGTGGATTTGCGTGGTAGCGCCGACTTCGCCCTGAATGACAAGCTGTTTGCACGCATCTCTGGCGTGAGCAAGAAACAGGACGGATATGTCCAGCGCCGTGACTACGGCTGCGATTTCCCCAGCAGTGGCGTCCCGCCATTGGTTTCGGCGAGTCAGGGTTGCGTGCTGGGTTATGACGGAAACGTCGACTACAGCGCCGTGCGCGGCATGCTGCGATTCGTGGCAACAGACAACCTCGAATTCACGGGAGCCGTGGACTACACGCACGACGAGCGCAATCCCGCGGGCGAGGTTCTGGTCCAAGCCACTCCCACTGTCAATCCGAACGTGCAGCCGGTCCAAGGTGTGACGGCGCTGCCGGGATCCGCTTTCGTCGTTCCCTGGGGCTCGTACTACAATTACGCGACATACTACAACCCGAGGAACACCTTTACGGTCCTGACGGGTGCCAGCGCCGGAAAGACGACACCGACGGATGAGACTCGCCCGAATCCGGACGTCGACTTCAGTGGTTGGGGCGCTTCGGGGCATGTCGACTGGAAGTTGACCGACCGGATGTCTCTGGTCGCAGTCAGTGCCTTCCGGCAATACACCTCCTACTTCGCCAACGACAACGACCTCTCACCGCTGGCCAGCTCGCTGGGCTATGGAACTCTGCGTTTTCATTCCTTCAGCCAGGAGCTGCGCCTGAACGGAGCGCTGTTCGACGGCCGGCGATTGGAATACACGGTCGGGGCCTTCTACATGGCTCAGACCTCCATCTACGCGACCACCCAGGATCTGCGTTACTCGGCGACCGGTCTGACGGCGTTCCAGGGAGACGATCCGGTGGATGCCGACACCAAGGCGGCGTTCGCTCACGCCTCATACAGGCTCACGGATCCACTCACTCTGAACCTGGGCCTGCGATATACGGACGAACACAAGGACTACACGTTTTCACGCAAGACCCGCACCGGTGCGACGTATGTGCCGCTCGCGGCAATCGACGGTCTGCGCTCGGACTACGACGGCAGCAAAGTCGACTACCGCGCGAACGTGGAATATGCGTGGACGGACCGGATCATGACGTATGCGCAGGTCGCCACCGGCTTCAAGGGCGGCGGCATTTCGCCGCGGCCGTTCTCGGCCGCCCAGGCGGTCCCGTTCAATCCAGAGACCCTGAAATCTTACGAACTCGGGGAAAAGGCGGACCTGTTCGAGCGTCGCATGCGCGTCAATGCGTCTGTATTCTTCAGCGACTACACTGATATGCAGCTCACGCTCAGCGCCTGTCCGCAATACGGAGTCGGTCTGCCGTGTGCGGTAGTCGCGAACGCCGGCGATGCACACATCAAGGGCGCCGAGCTCGAGACGGAGATTCATCCCATCGATCGTCTTTCGATCGATGGCTCGATCAGCTATCTGAAATTCGACTATACGAGCATCAATCCAGCCGCTGGCGGCCCCACGCGGCCGACCGGACCCCAGTTCGGCATGGTGCCGGCCTATACACCGACGCGGAAGTGGAGCGCTGGCGTCCAGTATGAGGTTCCACTGGGGGCGCTCGGCACTCTCACGCCGCGTGTCGACGCAAGCTATCAGGGCGACATGTACGCGAACGGCGCCAATGCCGCCACAAATCGGATAGCCACCTATACCCTGGCGAACGCGCGCCTCACCTGGCGTAACCCGGGAGGCAGTTGGGAGTCGTCGTTCGAGGTAACGAATCTCACCGACAAGTACTACTACCTCACGCGATTCGATCAATACACGATCACGGGCCTCAGCAGTGGTCAGCCCGGCCGGCCGCGAGAGTGGGCATTGACCGTGAAACGGAAGTTCCAGTAACTCGCACGGCCTCGGCGCAGCAGAGCGCTGCGCCGGGGCTCAAACGGCGTGTCGCTGGGGGATGTTGGGTGTTACTCGCACAATCGACCAATTCTCAGTCGTGCCGTGCTGATGCCAACGACCTGTCTTGGGCGAAAAGGTCGCAACGCGCGTTCGCCCTCCAAATAGGAAACGATCGCGAACGTGGATGTTCGAAAAGGGACCCAAGACGCACCGACGCTCCCGGCTGAGGTCTCGAATCTAACCAGAGCAATCAGCCGGCACACGATTTGGGTGCTTGGAGCGTTCGAGTATAGCCAGTGCCCTTGCATGTAATGCGCTATCGGCTCACTCAGGGTAGGTAAGACAATGTGTGGTCCGCGAAACTCAATCCATTCTGCTGGATCACTCTTACGAGGCGGGCCGACGCCTCTGAATTCTATGCAGAACACAGTTTCTCAGTATATCCCGGTAGCACAGGCGCCATGCGCCACTCAAGCGTCCCCCAACTACGGAGGCGACCACGCCGCAACCTTAGCGCGTCAAACGCAATAGCCCTGCCAGTGCGGCAACCAATTCTCGAGCCTCGATGGGTTTCGAGAAATGCATGTTATAGCCCGCCAGCAACGAGCGTTGCCGATCGTCCGGGCGAGCGTACGCAGTGATCGCGATGGCCGGAATAGGGGTCCTGCGCGGGGTATCCAGCAGGCGTACCCGTCTCAAGAGCTCATAGCCATCGACGTCAGGCATGCCGATGTCACTCAACAGTACATCGAACGGCTGCTTCTGCAGGCAGTCAAGTGCCTCCTGGGCGCTCCTCGCGCAGGTCGGTTTCGCGCCACGCTCTTCGAGAATGCGTGTCAGCAAGGCACACCCATCTTGATCATCGTCCACGATGAGCACCCTGGCTTCATCCAATCTGGGCAGCTCTATGGTTTCCAGCGGATCAGTAGATGCCGCGGGCGGTCTTGCCTCGCGTGGGGTGTCGTCCGAGCGCACCTGCGAGATGGGAAGAACGACGACGAACGTGCTTCCCTGGTTTTCGCCCGGACTCTTGACGCGCATCGAGCCACCGTGCAGTTCCACCAATGTCTTGACAATTGAAAGCCCGAGGCCGAGACCTCCATATTGGCGCGTGATGGTGGGGTCTCCCTGACGAAATCGATCGAATACATAGGGCAGAAACTCTGCTTTGATTCCTGCACCGGTATCTTCGACGACGATCTCCACGTGCGAATTCACTCGCTCCAGAACCACCTGGACTTTGCCGCCCGCAGGAGTGAACTTTACGGCGTTCGAAAGGAGATTCCACAGCACCTGCTGCAAGCGGTTGGGATCGCCACGAACCCAACCGATACTCGAATCCAGCATTGTGTGCAGGCGAAGTCGTTTGGCGTCCGCGCTCTGGCGGATCGCTTCGATCGCGTTTTCAATCACCTCGTGAAGCTGAATGTATTGGACTTCCAGATGAATCTTTCCGGAGACGATACGACTCATGTCCAGCAGGTCATTGACGATCTGAGCTTGAGCCCGGACGTTACGTTCGATGGTCTCCAGACCCCGAGCGCGATCGTCCGCGCTGGCCGGCTTCTGCCGCAGAAGCGTCGCCCATCCCTGGATTGCGTTGAGCGGCGTACGCAACTCATGGGACAAAGTCGCGAGGAACTCGTCCTTCATGTGACTCAGTCGCTCCGCCTCGGCACGTGCGGCGCGTTCCGATCCCAGCAGCCTCTCCCGCTCGGCCGCCAATCCCTTGAAGGACTCAAACAAACGGGCGTTGCCCATCGCGATCGAGGCTTGAGCCGCGATTCCAGTGGCTAGACGCTCCGAGCGCTGCGAGAAGACGCCCGGTTCAGGGTGTCCTAGAAGCAGTCCGCCAATGACCTCACCAGTGTGCAACTTAACGGGGACCGCCAGGTAACTGGCGACCGGCAAATGCCCGGGAGCCATCCCTTTGAACGGATCGTTGCGGCCGTAGCGTGGGTCTTTGCGGATGTCGTCGCTACGAACCACGCCGTCGCCACGAAATGTCGGGTCGAACACCTCCGTATTGCGAGGCATTGGAAAATTTGCGAGTGCTTCTCTTGAGACGCCAGAGAGCGTGTAGAGCCAGTACGACTCATCCTTCGCGACGTTGTAAAAGAACGCGCCGAACGCCGCGCCGGTCACCTGCGTCGCCGCATCTGTGACGAGCTGCACAATGCTTTCGAGCTCCAGTTGCGACGCGACCGCCTGACCTACGCGATGAAGTGTCTCGAGAGCGTCGGCCTCATCCTTCAAAGCCCGTTCCATTCGGCGACGCTCGCCGATGTCATGCGCAATCTTGGCTGCGCCAACCACCCGGCCCGCTGCGTCCTTGACGGGTGATATGGTCAGAGATATCTCGAGTCTGCGGCCGCTCTTGTGCTGCCGAATCGTTTCGTAGCGCTCAATGCGTCTTCCGGCACGCAGTTGGGCCAGGATCTCGGTCTCTTCGTGATGCAACTCTTCCGGGATGACCGTCAAGATGGACTGGCCGACCATTTCCTCGGAAGTGAAACCGAAAAGCCGCTCGGCCGAGGCATTCCAGGATGTCACGACGCCTTCGAGCGTCTTGCTGACGATGGCGTCTTCGGAAGAGGCGATGATGGCGGCCAGGTGAGCCTGCGCCGCTTCCTGGGAGGTGACCGTTTCACCGCTCGCCCCTGTCAGCCAAGGGCTCGGCTGAGTCTCGGGTCCCTCAGGGGGAGTCATATTGCGACCCTATGCGCGGCCCAGATATCCAGGTAGCGGTGAGCGTGTCGAGATCGCAACTCAGTAGGTGGGGGGCCCGGCCGGACCGCGGGTCGAATGAAGTTCACGAGGAGGAGGGGGTCCTTTTGCTCCGCTTGCCGCAACGAAGTGGCTCTGTCGGCAATACGGTTCGGACAAAACCGCCACTGACGCTGACCTCGCAGAGACGGCCAGTGGACCACACGGATCCATCCTCCGTTCCGACGTACACTCTGAGGTCCAGAGCGTACCGAGTCCCACACCTGTGTTCCAAATAGCCTCCCTCATCGGAATCGACGGCGTCGCCAGCGGTGGACGCCATCTACGATGATGGAGACTGTGGACGTTTGATCTCGCGAGCGGAACGTAAGCACGTCGTAAGTCTATGTCAGTGTTTGTCTTACAGCGCTAGCAGCCGTGGACGGGGATTGCTGCGGCTAGCCGGAGCTTGATACAGCATCGACTCATCACAGCTCAGAGAGTGGCGGCGCCGCCGACCCTAACACTCACGGGCGATCAGTGGACGTAGTTGGGTTTCTTTCGCTCGTCCCCGAATTCGTATTGAGGATATGCCCGGGGTCCTGAAACCGACTCGTGTCAGGGTGAGTTCCTGCGTTCACCGCGAATGTTCATGGCGGCGAGGCACACTTGCAGAAGGATCAGGGCATACGCTTGAGCATGCAGCCCCCAGATCACCCACAGCAGGTTGCTCGCCAGAAACAGCCAGAATCCGACACGGCGGCGCCCAGATCGGGTCGAAGCCACAAACCAGGCGGCGGTAACCGTAACCACCATCGCTGGCCACTGAATGATGTCGAGCCACATGTTCATCTCAAACGTATCGCAGCTCAGCTCTGAACAACCGCAGACTGCCTCGGCAAGCGCCATTCCTTAGCCACCCACCGATGACGGCCACCACGCGGCTAGCGCATCGAACACAGCTTCGCGCTGAGAAGTCTGAACGCTTGGCCAAACGATCAGGTCGTGGGGGAACCACCACGACGTTGGGCAGATGTTCCATACCGAATATGTTTCATGCAGCTTAGCTTTTAGAGAATTCGGGTGAGGTTTCGGCGGCGATCATGAATTCCACCGGTGAGGATGGTCCGATTTCGGCTGGTGCACTGACCACCTCGTTCGGAACACGTCCGATTTCATGGGCTGGATATACCCGACTTGGGGTGGACTATAAGTTCTGAGATCGCCCCCTTGTGTCGAGAGGCGCGAGGGGGTTTCTCACGCTCGAGAGCGCAGAAGATGATCCGAGCTTCCGTTCTTTGTCTTGCAGCGAGCGCTGTGCTCGTACGTCCGGCCGTGGGTCAAGCGCCCGAGCAGGCGCAGCTTCCGGAAGGCTACACACGTCCACCGGCCGTGCAGCATGGGCTCGCGCCGAAGATGACGTATCAGGAAAAGACCACCGCCGCGCACGTGTTCGAGGTGCGTTTCGCTGCGGGCGACGAGATCCTGTCCGGACTCTACGATCTCGTCGCGAAGCACAGGATCACCGCGGGACACATCACGGGCATCGGGGGTCTCGCGCCTGGCGCGTTGCTCGGCTGGGGCACCCCCGACGGGCACGGGTTCAAGAAGATCGAGATCGCGGACAAGACGGAGATCGTTTCGTTGCTCGGCGACATCTCAGTGCGCAACGGCCAGCCCTACGTCCATGTCCACATGATCGTCGCGTCCGCCGACGGCTCGACGAAAGGCGGCCACCTGCTCGAGGCCCGGGTTGCGCCCGTCGCAGAGCTGACAGTCGTTGCGACGTCGCTCGCGGCACGCTGAGCGCCGCGTGGCAAGGGCACCGGGGTTCGGGGACTACCGCGGGCTGATCCTACTCCTCCGCCTGTCAATCACTGGCGCCGGCGAGGAGGATGTCGTCGATGAACGCGGCTCGCTGACGGGCGAACGATGCCGTGATGTGATTGGAATCCATATGCGTCGGTACGCCCTCGGCATCCATGCTGGGGCATGCCGTTCCATCGCATAGCGATGCGGCCGGGTCGATGATGCGTGCTCCGGTCTGCTTTGCGATTTCCCGCAACCTGCGTATGACGGGCGCCACATACGACTTGAATTGCGTGGCATCGACGCTGCGGCGGCTGCGCTCTACGCCGATGCTCTGCGGGCTCGGAATTGTCAGCCGTGCGGAGGCCGGTATCAGGATCAGCGGATCGAAGGTCAACGAGGTCGAGTTGGACAGAACGATAAAAACCTTGCGGCCACGCGCCACGAGATTCGCAACGACACGCTGAAAGTCCTCGAGAGCCTCCTGTCTGCCTGAGGTGTCGATCCATAAGGGGGCAGGAGTCGGGTTGTGGATGTTGTAGGCGTAGTCGACGCTTCTGCGCCTGCCATCGGACGCGAACTCGCCCAACAGATACGCCTCCCAGTAAGCGCCAAACACCACCGTGTCGACATTTGGCAGCAGAGCCTGCTCCATCGCGTGCTCAAACATCGTGTTGCACGATGAGCCTTCACGGGAACTGTTGACGTTCGGGACCGGTGGGCAGCCGTAATAGGTGACGAACATGGCAGCACGCGCCGCATCAGGATGGTCTTCGATGACGCGCGCGATGCGTGCGGAATACTGCTGAATGTGGGAATCGCCGACGAACAGCGCCATCTGCCCGCGGCGACTGGGCAACGTCGCTCTCCAAGAGCCGTCCGGCTCAAGCGTGTACCGGTCGTCCCAATCGCCCACGGCCGCGCCCCATTGGGAGAATGCCGGATTCGACAACCGCGCCGGCAGCCACCCGGCCCGAACTGCGACACCGGCGAGCACCAGCGCTGCCAGACCTGTCAGGAGGGCCGGCGCCGCTCGTCGCCCGCTTGCACCGAAGCGTATCGGCCGCTCTACCAGCATGTACGTGGCGTAGGCCGCCGCCACGGCAGTCAGCACGAGGATGGCAGCCAACCCGGGGGCGGGCGGCTTCCCCAATATAATTCCTGCAAACGACAACAGCGGCCAATGCCATAAATACAACGGGTAACTTATCTTTCCGAGGAACACCATGGGTCGGGAGGACAGCACGGACCGGTTGACCGGGGCCAACGGGCCTGCGCCAATGAGCATTATGGCCGCGCCCGTCGGAAGCATCGCCCACGCGCCCGGATACGTCACACCGGATCGCAGCAGGAAGATGCTCACGCAGGCGAGCACGCCCCCCAGAATCGATGCCGCGCGGGGCAACCAGCCGCTGCGCGGCGCGACGGTGTCGGATGGAGCCGTGCCCGTTCGCAGCGTGCTCGCGGCAAGCAGTCCGCCGACGGCCAGCTCCCACGCCCGCGGCCCCAATAAATAGAAATAATCCGGTCGGACCAGCCACATCGCCGAGATGCTGATGGCCAGGGAGGTGACGACCACGGCGATCAGTGTCTGCTTCACCAGTCCCTGGCGGAACGCCAGCAGCACCAGCGCCGGCCAGAGCAAGTAGAACTGCTCCTCCACGGCCAGCGACCACAGATGCAGCATAGGTGCGAGATCCGCGGCTGGGCCGAAGTAATCGTTGTTCACCTTGAAGAATGCGTTGGCGAGGAACGCAGCCGACCAGCCTACGGAATCGCCAAAGCGGGTGAATTCGCCGGGCAACAGTGCAAACCAGCCGAATGCGCCGCTGACGAGGACGACGACCAGCAGTGCCGGGACGATGCGCCGGAGGCGGCGTCGATAGAACTCCACGATGCTGAAGCGCCCGATTGCGAGACCCGCAAGGATCAACTGCGTAATGAGGTAACCCGAAATGACGAAGAAAATGTCCACGCCGACGAACCCGCCCGGAACCAGACGGGGAAACGCGTGATACATGACAACTGCGGCGACCGCTACGGCGCGCAACCCGTCTATGTCAGGTCTGTAGCGGGGACCGGTGGGTGCGAGCACCGAATGTTTCGCAACGTCTTCGGACATGAGGCTGGATGATCAAGCTTTTTGTTTGGTTCTGAGACTGCCGGGCCAGGCGCAGCGCGCTTGCCTACCGCTACAGGGATACGTGTTTGTGCGGTTGCCATGGCCGCGTCGGCCCACCATTCCCCATAGCGCAGCCGGGGTCATCGGCAGCAAGCAATGTGCCCGCAAGCCGGGACGGGAGCCCGTTCGCCGCCAGACTCCAAGCACGCCGACCATCCGATCTTTGGACATCACCCTGTAGTAGAGATGAGCTGCGTACTGCGCCGTCGGCAGTTCCATGAATTTCCCGTTGTCGGTGCCGTGAAGGATTCTCGACAGTCCCACCGGACCGCGATACAACCACCGACGGCCGGAGTACCTCCGAAGCGTCGTGGAGGCGGCGATCGAGGAGTTCAACGAAGAGCTGAACGAAATGCTGACCCGACTGCTCAAGGGACGGGAGAAAGTGGATCAGCCATTGCCGGACGACGACCTACCGACGCAACTGCGTGGCAAGTCCGACGGAGGGGTCCGATAAGTCTTTAAATTTGGAGCGGGAAAGGAGACTCGAACTCGCGGTGGCGTCACTGCACGCGCCTGACAAGAATCCAGTCGCGCCACCTGCCCGTGTCGCGCGATAGCTTGTAGCTGCCCAGCGCGCCCTTCTTGATGGTGATGGCGTCGCCGTCCTTCAGGTAGAAGCCCAGCTCTGAGTCTTCGTGGCGCCAGACCTGGCCGTTGTCCAGATACAGATTGAACCGCCCCGCGCCCACTGATTTCTGCGAGCTGAGCCGGGCGTGCAGCGTGAGTTCCTCCTTCTCGGGAGCGGGGCGCTGTTCGCGCGTCAGTTGTTCCTGGCCGAATGAGGGTAGTGCGGATGTGGTGGCGGCCGCGGGCGACGGCGTCGCCACATGGGCCGGAGTGGGGGCCGCGGGGCTCGAAGCACGAGCGCGCCCGGCAACTTCCCGGGCCAGTGGTGCAACTTCCCGGTCGTAGCAGGCGAGGCGGGCCGCCGAGTCGGTCATCCCAGCGCAGGCGACCAGCCGATCTTCGGACAGCGAAGCCGCGCGGGCCTGGACCATCGCTACGGTGGCTACGAGCGCCGCAATCAATTTACGTTTCTGCATAGGGCCTCATCGATGGCGCTCTTTTACGGGCAATGCCAACCCGGCACTCGCTGATGATATCGCTCGCCGCCGGTTCTGCGGCATCGGCAGATCGGATGGACGCACGAAAGGGTCTGGCCCGACTGAGGTGCGCTCAGCTTTCGGGCCGGATCACTCCGTTCGAGTGAGATCGGGCCCTTCATCGTGCCGAAGGAGTTTCTGCCAGCTCCAACAAACTTGCGGTGGATGAAAGCCGGCGATGTCGGTGTCTGTGTCGTCGAGGGCGTGGGCGAACAGCATCACCACATCGCCGAAGCGGACGTGTTCATGGGTCACCGTGGGGCCGGTAAGGCTTTATAAATCACGTACTTGCATCTCGGCGCGTGACGATCGCGTGCCACGCTCCGCGGGCGGGAGTGTGCGCCCATTGTGCTTTGGACCCGGCCTGGTGATCGACTAACGCAATTCGCGGGTTTCGGGGCCGACAGACCCGAAACCGCCCTGCCGCCTTCCAAGGCGACGTCGGCGACGCGCAGTTTCTGCTCTCACCACCCTTGGTGGAGTCCGCCTTGGTAGCGCGACGCCGGGAGCCGCGCCTCCGGCTGCAGGTCAGGCTGCGGAGCCCGTTTCACCTGATACGTTGGGACCGCCAGGATGCGATTATTTCAGCTGGTAGAACTTGAGGCGAATGCCGGCCAGGGGGGCGGGGCCATTACCGGTTGCGGGCTTTGCTCCTCGCTCCAACTCCACCGATGCTACAAACGTCCCGCGGGTCAGCCACTCGTGCGGACCCTTCGGGGCCTCGAAGCGCGGCGTATAGAAGGCACGTTGGTGCTCGTTGGGGCAGCTCATACCTTCATCGAGGACATGAATGATCGTGCCGTCCTGGGCGCGAATGAAGTAGTCGGCCGACAGCACACTGCAGCCGTCGGGCAATCCGAGCTGGTAGTCCCAGCCGCCCGAAAGCACCTCGCCCGTGAGCTTCGGGCCTGCGATCTTGCCGCCGCGAATCGGAATGTATTGCCGATGCCCGAGAGCGGTATCGCCCAGGACCACTGGGGGCGACAGGGTCACCTGGAACTCGAACGCAAATTCCGCCTTCGGCGCATCGGTTGCCGGCGGCGGGGTTCCCACTGCCGTTTGCGCTAGAGCCGAAGCGGAGGGTTGCGTACTGGTTAGGAGCGTGGCAACCAAGCCCAGCAGCAACGTGCCAGGCACTTGCAGTACCTGTGAACTCAAGGCGGATTTCACGTCAGCTTTCCCCTCTACTATGAATTCGCATCCGGAGGCGACGGCCGCGCCGGACTGTAGCATGCGTCGTACGACCTGTGATGGGTCGAATGGTGCTCGGGAGAGGCACCTCACTCAACTACTAAGCTGCTGCTCGCAAAGGATCCGTCTTGTCGTATCGCCGCCGTCGACGTCCAAAGCAAATTGGGCTGGCGCGCGCAACCGCACGAATCGGACAATGACCCTGCAGTGATTCCCTTGACGGAGCGTGTCCCATGTACACCAGCGGTAGCCGCCTTGATCGAATTCGTGCCTTCCTGAGTCGATCGACTCTATTGGCTGTCGGGTGCCTCTCAATGAGCGGTACCGGCGACGCCGCCTCTCTCTCTGGTAGAGAGCTCGTCACCGCACTTCGCTCTGGGGGATATGTCGTTTTGATGCGCCATGCCAGCTCTCCGCGGTCGCCGCCCGCGCCAGCCGATGTGAACCCCGATAACGTCGGACACGAACGCCAGCTCGATGAGGAAGGCCGCGCCTCGGCGAAGGCGATGGGAGCGGCACTGCGTTCTCTGCGGATTCCGGTGGGTCCGGTGCTCTCCAGTCCCACGTACCGCGCGCTCGAGACCGCGCGTTTGGCGCAATTCAGCTCACCGACGACGTATCCCGAACTCGGCGATGCCGGACACAGCATGCAGGCAGACCCGAGTGGGCAGCGTGGGGCGTGGCTCCGGGACAAAGTCTCTGCAACCTCACCGCCTGGCGTGAATAGGGTCATCATCACTCACTTGCCAAACATTTCGGAGGCATTCCCCGAGCAGGCAAAAGATCTCGCGGACGGGGAAGCGCTGATCTTCCGACCGGATGCTCATGGAGGAGCGACGCTGGTCGCGAGAGTCAAGATTGGCGATTGGCCGCGGTTGGAGACGGGCTCTTGAACGATCGCTGAAAGCGGCGGCCGAGGCGCGGTGGATGACGCCTCCGAGACCCAGCGTCCTCGCGACGACAGGCCCTGGAAACATGTGATTGAGAATTGCGGGGACGATGAACAACAACAGTGCGGTGTTGGTATCCGTTGCGCAGTAGACGGCGACGGTGAAAGGCACGGAGGCGAACAGAGATATCCGTGGCACACCTCGGACGGGCCTGACTTTGGGTGCGATACGGTCCTGAGCTGCTGGCGGAAACGAACGTGCGGCGTTAGCTACCGCTTGCGAACGTCCTCCCGCACGCAACGAGCGTTGCCGATTCATCCGGGCTAACACACGCAGTGATCGCGAAGGCCGGGATAGGGGCCCTGCGCGGGTATTCAGCAGGCACACCCGTTTCAAGATCTCGTAGCCGTCGATATCAGTAGAGGCGGTGGGCGACTTGGTCTCGTCCAGCAGCTCACCTGATCAAAGATGGCGCGAAAGTCGCTCGCTGGCGCCGCGGGGTTCGCGGGGCCGTGACCACCACGCCGCGGCAACGATGTAGAGTCCATATAGCAACGCTAAAAAGCCCACAGTCTCGTTAAGTCGGTTCACGCTCGTGATCCTTCTCGCATTGGGCGTTCAACAGCTGCTATTTTCCGGTCCGTGCAATTAACCCGATATGAACAATCCGGCGTTGTGAGCGCTGCTGGGACCGTTAATAGCCCCCCACAGCCCAGGGCTGCGGTTGCAGGATGGTGCCCGACGACTAGAAGCTCGCCGCTGGCAACACGAGTCAGGAATGCAGGCGTTGACCGAGACTGCGCGGCTGGAGCGAACAAGCGATGACGCCCTGACGTGAATCAAGCGGGCTTTAACGGCCGGCTGTGGTCCAAATCCAACTTTCAGGTGTTATCGCGCCGCGCGTAACGCGAACGCGCCCGAAAACGGCTCTACAATTTGAATTTTGTAGAGCGCGCGAAAGTGCCGCGGGGCGGATAGGTAGGGCAGAGCGCTTCCACGACTTGCATGAGCTCATCGAGCGCTGTGAACGGGTCCGCAGACTCGACTATTTTCGGTTCGATTCCCCCATCGCTCACCAACGGATGGGTCGGTGGATCAATCGAGCTCACTGAGAATTTCCTCTAGCAGACTTTCGCGCCCGAACAAACGGAAGTAGGTTCGCGTCTCGGTAAGGTCAAGCGTGTCGCGGTTTGCCCGGATCAACGCACGGATATCCTCGAGATCCTGTGTGCGTCGCGGATTGTTCGTCCAGCCTTGAAGTTTGAACGCAATGAGAGCTTCCGCGGTGACTACATGTAGAGACCCGAAGGGTGTCTGGAGTTCGCGTGCTGACTCAAGGAACGTACGGGCGGACGATGCGCGTAGAGGAAGTCGAGTCGTTGATCGCCCCGAAGGTAGTTTGCAGCGTCAGCGCTTCGGTGCAGGCAGTCGTAGCCGAGTGACTTGAGCGCGCGGTCGACCGCTTCCGCGAGATCTGCGTCGACGAGCAGGTCAACGTCCTGCGTGGCGCGAATGACTTTGTGGGGGGCGAGAGCCAATCCGCCAATGAGAGCGAATCGGGCTCCTAGTCTGTCGAGAGTCGCGACGACTTCCTCGATCTGCCGGCCCAAGCGGGATAGTGCCTTCGCCATTGGGTCACTGGAGCCGATAAGTCTTTGAATTTGGAGCGGGAAACGAGACTCGAACTCGCGACCCCGACCTTGGCAAGGTCGTGCTCTACCAACTGAGCTATTCCCGCGCCACGAGAGGTGGCAGATTCTAAGTGGGCCGCCCGCGAAGTCAAGGAAGATCGCCCTCAGTACCCCAAAAAATTCATTTGGGGCAGAGACTTAGAGTCACACTCTACTTCTGTCGGTCCACGATGTACTTGAGGAATTCGGCAGCGATGGCCGGAGCCTTGCCGACCACGAAATAGGTGGGACCCTTGGACACCGGGAAGCGGCCCAACTCGACGTATGACTGTATCGCCAGCGTCGGTTGATTGATCGCGCTCACCACGACTTTGAAGCTGCTGAGAAATGCTCTATCCCCCCCGAGGCACATGCCTGAGGTAACGCCGGCGCTCGTGTCGCCCGAGGAGACCGTACCGCCGGTGAGCAGGTCCTCACCGCCAAGTGTCCCGGCTCCGAACAGGCTGAAAGACGTGACGACCGCGTTCGCGGCGTCAGTATCCCAAATCACGAACAGCGGTCCGGTACCGCTGGCGGTCATGAAGACGTATACGGGAGACTGGACTGCGTCTCCCAGGCGCTGGAGCGCAAGCTTGCGACCATCGAAATCATTGACCTCGATGGTCCTGGGGACATCTCGACAGTAGAGCATGATAGCCCGCCCGTAAGGCTGCACAGGTGCGCGCAGCATAGCCGGCGAGCCGGTCGGCCCAGACGGGCCTACAGCACGTTTTGGAGCGATTTCTCGCTCCACCCGGCCCTGTTTCCGTCGAAAACGCTACTTCTTCGCGGCCGGCTCGGTGGGCTTGTCGAGGTTGTTCAGATCGGAGGCGTCCCAGCCGCCGCCTAAGTCCTGGATCAGCGCCACGCTCGCCTCGAGGCGGCTGCGGAGCACGCTCAGCGCCGTCTCCTCAGCCTGCAGGCGAGTGGTCTGGGCCGAAATGACGCTGCTGTAGGGGACCGTGCCGGCCTTGTACTGGTTCAGTGTCAACGTCTCGGCTTCACGAGCGGCTTTGACGGCTTCGTCTTCAACCGCTGCCTGCTTCTCGAGAACACGCAGGGACACCAGTTCGTCCTCGACGTTCTGAAAGCCGCCCAATACCGTCTGGCGGTAGTTGTCGACGCTGATTTCGTATGTGGCTTTGGCTGCACGCACGGCGGCGACTCGGGCGCCCCCGTTGAAGATCGTCTCAGCGAGCTCGGGACCGAACGACCACACCCGGTTCGAGGCGCGGATCAGCTTGCTGATGGTGCCCCCGGTGTAGTCGAGGCTGCCCTGCAGCGTCAACGAGGGAAACCAGGCCGTCTCCGCGACGCCGATCTGGGCGTTGGCGGAGGCAACCTGGCGCTCGGCCTGTGCGACGTCAGGGCGCCGCTCCAAGAGCGCGGACGGAATGCCCGGCGGTACGGTCGGAACGTCCGTGCGCAGCGCGGAAACAGCCAAAGAGAACTCCGCCGGCTGCAGACCAACGAGCACCGCCAGCGCGTGTTCGAGCGTGGCACGCGTGATCTGCGCATTGATCTGTTGCGACTGGCTCGACAACAGCTGGGTTTGCGCAGTCACGACGTCCGCTTTCGCAGCCACACCCACGTTGTAGCGATTCTGGGTGATCTTCAGGGAAGCCTGCTCAGCGTCGACGATGTCGTTCAGGAGCGTCTGCAACTGATCCTGGGCGCGCAGCTCGAAATAGATCGTCGCGAGCTGGGCTTGGGCGGACAACCTTGCCCCCGCCAGGGTCGCCTTGCTGGCCTGGGCGCTGGCACGCGCACTCTCGGCATTGCGGCGCAGCTCGCCCCAGATGTCGATGGTCCAGCTGCCTCGCAGGCCGACGCTATTGGTCGTTCTTGCGATGCCGTCACCGGTCAAAGGCGTCGTCGAATCGATTACGCCGGTCTTGCTTCGCGTCCTCGATCCCGTCGCGTCGATCGAAGGATAGAACTGGGCGCGAGCTTGCATGAGCAGCGCCAACGACTCCTCGTAGGAGGCCACGGCGGCTCTCACGTTGAGGTTGTTGACCTCGACCTGCTCCTCGAGTTTGTTGAGCTCCTCGTCGTTGAAGATCTGCCACCATGGGCCCTTGGTCAGGGCATCACCGGGCGCACTGGGCTTCCAGTCTCCCTGCTCCTTGAAGCTGGCTGCCGGGGCGACATCGGGCCGCTTGTAGTTGGGGCCGACGGCACACGCGCCGAGCAGCGTGGCAACACAGGCGGCAACAGTTACGCGGACAGACTGGGTCATACGGTCGCTTTCGCTTGGCCGGCATCAGGCATGGGAGGACGGGACTCCTTGTTCCGCTTCTTTTCGCGTCTGAGTTTCTTGAAGTAGCCCTGGATGTACAGATACACCACGGGAGTCGTGTAGAGCGTCAGGATCTGGCTGACGACCAGGCCGCCGACGATGGAGATACCCAGCGGTCGGCGCATCTCCGTGCCGTCGCCATGTGCAATGGCCAGCGGCATGGCGCCCATGATCGCGGCGGCGGTCGTCATCATGATCGGTCGGAATCGCAACGAGCACGCCCGGGCAATCGCCGACATCGAATCCAGGCCCAGATTCCGTTCGGCATCGAGGGCGAAGTCGACCATCATGATAGCGTTCTTCTTGACGATGCCGATCAGCAACAGGATTCCCAGGAAGGAGATGATGCCGAATTCCGTGCCGGTCGCCAGCAGGGCCACCAATGCGCCCAGGCCCGCCGAGGGCAGGGTGGAGATGATGGTCAACGGTTGCCTGTAGGACTCGTAGAGCATGCCGAGCACAATGTAGATCGCCAGCAGAGCGGACCCCAGCATCGAGGGCAGACTGCCCTGGTTTTGCTGGAACAGCTTCGCGGTGCCGTAGGACTCCATGTGGATGCTCGTCGGCACATGGATTTCGTTCATCGTGCGCCGGATGGCGTTCTCGGCATCACCGAGAGCCACGCCTTCGGGGAGATTGTAAGCGATGGACGTGGACACGGACGTACCGGTGTGCGCCACACCGACCGGCGTCGTGCCATCGGCGAAGTGACTGAAAGCCGAGAACGGAATGACCGTCTCGTGAGTGGTGCTGACGGCGGCGCCCGTGGAGGTGTTGCCGCGGCCGCTGTTGGCCAGCGAGTTCAATGACAGATTGCGGGCGGCATCGTTGGCAACGGTCGAGGCGCTTGCCTTGCCCGTGGTCTTGAATTGAGTCGTACCGGCGACGGCCTGGGTCGCCTGCGTACCGGAGACGGGCCCGCCCGAGGTGCTGACGTACAGCTCTTTCAGAACCTCCGGTGATTGCATGAACTGCGGCGCAATTTCCATGATCACGTGGTACTGCTGGGGGTTGGCAGGGTTATAGATCGTCGATACCTGCGCCTGGGCGAAAGAGCTGCCCAGGGCGCTGTCGATCAGGCCTTCGTTGAGTCCCAGGCGATACGCCGTGTCGCGATTTACGACGAGATCCGTTTCCAGCCCACCTGGCTGCAGGTCGGTATCGACGTCGGTAATCTCCTTGACGTCCTGCAGCGCGACGCGGATTTTCTGCGACCAGTCGCGCAGTTCCGTGAGATCGTCGCCGAGAAGCGTGAACTGGTATTGCGAGTTGGCGCCGCGTCCACCACCGCCGCCACCGAAATCCTGTTGCGCCTGGAGGAAAGTGTTGACCCCTGGAATTCGCAGCAACTGCGGACGCAGGCGTGCGATCACGCGGTCGGCGGAGTCAGCCCGTTCGGCAAGGGGCTTGAGGCTCACACTGAGCTGCGCCATGGGGCCGTTGCCGTTACCGCCGCCGACAGTGCCCATCACGCTCTGGACGGCGGGGTCCCTGCGAATGATGGCGACAACCTGCTGCAGCTTCCCTTTCATCGACCGGAAGGATGCGGAAGCATCGCCTCGCATGCCGCCGCGCAGCTGTCCCGTGTCTTGCTGCGGAAAGAAACCCTTGGGCACGACGATGTACAGGTAGACATTCAGGCCGATCGTCGCCACCAACGAGAATATCATGAGCCTCGGGTGACGGAGCGCCCAGCTGAGGGACTCCTCGTACTCGCGCCGCGCGGAATTGAAGAGACTCTCGAACCAGTCGCCGATGCGGAAACGCCGCTTCTTTTCCTCTTCCTTGGGCATCTTGAGAATCCAGGCGCACATCATGGGCGTAGTCGTCAGCGAGACGACGAGCGAGATCAGGATGGACACCGTTAGCGTCATCGTGAACTCACGGAACAGGCGTCCGACGATCCCGCCGATGACCTGGAATGGGATGAACACCGCGACCAGCGACAGGCTCATCGAGAGCACGGTGAACCCGACCTCCTGCGCTCCCTTCAGCGCGGCCTGCATCCGTGACATGCCTCCTTCCATGTGGCGAGTGGTGTTCTCCATCACGACGATCGCGTCGTCCACCACGAATCCCGTGGCGATGGTCAGCGCCATCAGGGAGAAGTTGTCGAGCGTGTAGTCGAGCAGATACATCGCGCCGAACGTGCCGATCAGGGATACGGGCACGACGACCGCAGGAATCATCGCGGCACGGCCGCTACGCAAGAAAATGTAGACGACCAGGATCACCATCAGGATAGCGATGACGAGAGTCTGCTCAACCTGGTGCAGCGAGCCGCGGATCGTGAGGGAGCGGTCGAGGATGACCTCGAGATCGATCTTGCTGTCGATCTGCTTCTTCAGCATCGGGATCTCGGCCTTGATGGCGTCTACGACCTCGATGATGTTGGCACCGGGCTGCTGGACGACTTCCACCGAGATCGCGGCCTTGCCGTTGTACAGCCCGTAGGTGCGGATGTTCTCCGTCGCACCGTCGTCCATGTCGGTGATGACTGCGATGTCTCCGAGCCGGACGGTGTTGCCCGAACGATTCGCGATGATCAGCTGCCGATAGGGCTCCGCGGTCCGCGCGTTGTCGTTGGTGTAGATCTGGTAGTGGAGCGTGTCGGATTCGATCGCCCCCTTGGGGGCGTTGGCGTTTGAGTTCGAGATGGCGGCGCGGATGTCCTGCAGGCTGATCCCGTACTTCGAGAGCGACAGCGGGTTGATGTCGACGCGGACGGCCGGTAGCGCCGAGCCGTTGACGTTGACCGCGCCGACTCCTTTGATTTGGGAGAGTCTTTGGGAGATGACTGCGTCAGCGGCGTCGTAGATCTGGCCTTGCGTCAGGGTGTCGGACGTCAGGGCGAGGGCGAGCACCGGGAAGTTCGAGCTGTTGACCTTGCGGTACTGCGGATTGCGCGTCATCGCAGACGGCAGGTCTGCATGGGCTCCGACGATGGCGGCTTGCACGTCGCGAGCGGCGCCCTCGATATCGCGATCGATGCCGAAGGTCAGCTGGATGTTGGTATTGCCCACCGAGCTGGTCGACGTCATGTCGTCGACGTCGGAGATTGCACCGAGATGGCGCTCGAGCGGCGTGGCCACGGTCGCCGCCATGCTTTCCGGGCTCGCACCCGGAAGCTGGGCAGTAACGAAGATCGCCGGCACGTCGATCCGCGGAAGCGGGGCTACAGGCAGAAGCGAGAACGCCGCGATACCTGCCAGTATCACCCCGAAGGTCAGCAGGATCGTCGCCACCGGTCTGGCGATGAACGGCGCCGAAATGTTCATGCAGGGTTGTCCGCGAGATCCGCGCTACCCGACTGCGGGTCCATCTGCTTGCCCATGCGCTTGGCAATGCGGTCGAACCACAGATAGATGACCGGCGTGGTGAACAGGGTGAGCACCTGGCTGACCAGCAAGCCGCCGACGATGCTCACGCCCAGCGGATGACGCAGCTCGGAGCCGGTTCCCGTGCCAAACATCAACGGCAGGGCGCCGAAGATGGCTGCGACGGTGGTCATCAGAATCGGGCGGAAGCGCAGCAGACAGGCCTGGAAGATCGCCTCGCGCGGCGGCAGACCCTGGGTGCGCTCCGCATCGATTGCGAAGTCGATCATCAGAATCGCGTTCTTCTTGACGATACCGATGAGCAGGATGATGCCGATCAACGCGATGATCGTCAGGCTATCCCCGGCCAACATCAGGGCCAGGAGGGCGCCGATACCCGCGGACGGCAGCGTCGACAGAATCGTGATCGGGTGGATGAAGCTCTCGTACAGCACGCCCAGCACGATGTACATGACCAGCACGGCGGCCAACAGCAGCAGCAGCTCGTTGGAGAGATTGTTGCGGAAGGCGAGGGCTGCACCCTGGAAGGTCGTCGCAATGCTTTCGGGCATGCCGATCTGCGACTCCACGGCCTCGATCTTCTTCACCGCGGCGCCCAGTGCCGCACCGTTGGCGAGGTTGAACGAGATCGTGGTGGCGGGGAACTGCGCCAGATGATTGATCAGCAGCGGCTTCTGCTCGATCGTCACCTTGGCGATCGCTGACAAAGGTATCTGTCCCCCGGCCGCCGAGGGTACGTAGAGTGAGGCGATCGAGTCGACGGACCGATACGAGCTCGGGTCGGCCTCGAGGATCACGCGATACTGATTCGCCTGCGTGAAGATCGTCGAGACGATGCGCTGGCCGAACGCGTCGTAGAGCGCATTGTCGACGGTTCCGACGCTGACGCCGAGCCGGGCCGCGCTGTCGCGATCGATGAGGACCTGAGCCGCCAGGCCGTTGTCCTCCTGATTGCTGACGACGTCCTGCAGTTCCGGCTCCTGGCGCAAAGCGTCGACCAGTTTCGGTGTCCAGGTCGAGAGCGCCGCGGGATCGGCGGTCTCGAGATTGAACTGGTACTGCGTGCGGCTGATCGTGTTGTCCAGGGTCAGGTCCTGGACCGGCTGCATGTAGAGAGTGATGCCCGTAACGTTGCGGGTTTCCTCGCGCAACCGGGCGATGACCTCGACCGAGGTCAACTTGCGCTCGCTCTCGGGCTTGAGGTTGATCAGGTACCGGCCGCTGTTGAGGGTGATGTTGTTGCCGTCAACCCCGATGAACGAGGACAGGCTCGCGACGTCGGGGTCCTTGAGAATCGCCTGCGCGAGGGACTGCTGACGCTGCGCCATCGAGGCGTACGAGATCGATTGCGTCGCTTCCGACACTCCTTGAATCAGGCCGGTGTCCTGGTCCGGGAAGAATCCCTTGGGGATGACGATGTAGAGGACTACCGTCACGGCGACCGTCAGGGTCGCGACGAACAGCGTCAGGCCCTGGTGATCGAGCACCCAGGAGAGCCAGCGCCCGTAGGAGTCGATGACTTTCTGGAACCATTTGCCCGTCGTGCTCTCCTTGTGGTCCGTCGCCGGCGCGTGCTTGAGAAGCTTCGCGCACAGCATCGGCACCAGGGTCAGCGAGACGACCGCCGAAATCAGGATCGTCACCGCAAGCGTCACCGCGAACTCACGGAACAGGCGTCCGACCACATCCTGCATGAACAGCAGCGGGATCAACACCGCGATCAGGGACACCGTCAGGGAGATGATCGTGAAGCCAATCTGCCCGGCGCCTTTCAGGGCCGCATCCAGCGGCCGCTCGCCCTGCTCGATGTAGCGGGCGATGTTCTCGATCATCACGATCGCATCGTCGACGACGAAACCGGTCGCAATGGTCAGCGCCATCAGCGACAGGTTGTTCAGGCTGAACTGCGCCAGATACATGACGGCGAATGTCCCGATGAGGGACAGCGGCACCGAGAGGCTTGGAATGAACGTCGCCCAGGCGTTACGCAGGAACAGCCAGATGACGAGCACGACCAGCAGCACCGCGAGAATCAATTCGAACTCGACATCCCGTACGGAGGCTCGGATCGTGACGGTGCGATCTGTCAGCACCGTCAGCTCGATTCCGGCCGGGAGCGAAGCTTCGATCTCGGGAAGCAGCGCTCGGATGCGATTGACCACGTCCACCACGTTGGCGCCCGGCTGACGCTGAACGTTGAGGATGAGGGCGGGACTGCCGTTCATCCACCCACCCAGCTTGGTGTTCTCTGCGCCCTGCGCCAGAGTCGCGACGTCGCCGAGACGCACAGGCGCATTGTTGCGATACGCCACGACGACCTTGGCGTACTCCGCGGGCGTCCTCAGCTGGTCATTCGTGTTGATCGTGTAAGAGAGCCGTGAGCCATCGAGCGTGCCCTTGGGGCCGTTCTGGTTGGCAACGTTGATGGTGGTGCGCAGGTCGTCGAGGTTCAGTCCGTAGGCGGCGAGGGCGCGCGGATTGACGGTGACACGCACGGCAGGTCGTTGGCCTCCGGTGATGCTCACTACGCCGACGCCCTTGATCTGCGCGATCTTCTGCGCGATGCGGGTGTCTGCCATGTCCTGCACGTCGGTCAACGGCATGACTTTGGAAGTGATGCCCAGGGCCAACACCGGCGCGTCAGCCGGATTGACCTTGGCATAAATCGGCGGTGCCGGCAGGTCCTGCGGGAGCAGAACCTGAGCTGCGCTGACGGCCGCCTGGACCTCCTGTTCCGCGATGTCGATCTCGAGGCTCAGCGTGAACTGCAGCGTGATGACCGAGGCGCCCGCGGAACTGGTCGAGGACATCTGGCTCAGGCCGGGCATCTGCCCGAACTGCTTCTCGAGAGGTGCGGTAATCGCCGAGGTAATCACCTCCGGGCTCGCACCCGGATAGAAGGTCTGCACCTGGATGGTCGGGTAGTCGACCTCCGGCAGTGCCGACAACGGCAGCTGCAGGAACGCAATCAGGCCGACGGCCAGGATGGCGACCATCAGCAGCGAGGTCGCCACCGGCCGCAGAATGAAGATGCGTGACGGATTCACCCGCTGGCCCTCATTGCGGGCGGGAACCGCCCGCTCCGCCCGCCGGCCGGCCCTTGCCGCCGTTGAAGTTGCCGTTGCGCCGGAACTTGCTCTTGTTCGCGTTGGGCGGGGGAGTGTGTATGGGGGTATCGGCCGGCAGCTCGACCGGCGAGCCATCGCGAAGGCGGTCGCCGCCTTCCGTGACGACGATGTCGCCTTCCGCCAGTCCCTCAGTCACTGCCACTGTGTCCCCGTCCTGAACGCCAAGCTTGACCGCGCGAACCGCTGCGGTCTTGTCGGCGTTGACGAGATAGACAAACGTACTGGTTACCCCGTTCGGTGCACCGCGGTGGATCGCGGCAGCCGGCATCAGCAGCTGATCGTGGAGTGTGTCCTGCAGCAGCTGGATATTGACGAACTGGTTCGGGAAGAGCGACCCGTCCTTGTTGTCGAAGATGGCCTTCATGCGGATCGTGCCGGTGCTGGTGTCGATCTGGTTGTCCAGCGTGAGGAGCTTGCCGGCCGCGATCTTCTGGCTGTTGTTACGGTCGAAGGCGTCGACCTCCAGGGCCACACCCTTGTGCTGCTGCTCCATGAGCGGGCCGACGTAGTCCTCTGGAACGTTGAATATCGCGGTGATCGGGGCCAGCTCGGTGACGATAACGATACCGTTGGTGTCGCCGGAGGTGACGTAGTTGCCCACGTCGACCTGGCGCAGCCCGACGCGGCCGCTGACAGGCGAGACGATGTGCGTGTAGTTGAGGTTCAGCTCCGCCGTCTTGACCATGGCTTCGTCGGCTTCGACCGTACCGGCGTACTGCTCGGTCAGCGAGCGCTGCGTATCCAGCTGCTGCTGTGCAACGGAGTCTTCCTTGATGAGCTGCTCGAAGCGCGCCAGGTCCTGCTTGGCGTTGGCCAGTTGCGCCTGATCGCGACGCAGGGCGGCCTTGTCCTGGGCCAGCGCCGCCTCATACGGGCGGGGGTCGACCTGGGCGAGGAAATCGCCCTGTTTCACCAGTTGGCCTTCGGTGAAGCCGATCTTCTGCAGCTGACCAGTAATCTGAGTACGCACCGTCACCGTTGCCAGTGGCGTGATCGTACCGAGCGCGGGAACCCGGATCTGGATGTCGCCGGTCGTCACCTGCGCCACCGAGACCGCGACCGCCTGGTTGTTGAAGTTACCGTTGCGGTTGTTGCGGCCGCCGCCTCCGAACGCACCACCACCGCCACCGGTGCGGCCCGCGCCCGGCGGCCGGAAATTACCGCCCTGTTGCGGCTGGGGCCCGCGGTGGATGTTGCGTATCACCAGAAGGACGAGCACGACGATGGTCGCGAGCACCACGAGTGCGATCTTGCGCTTGCGGACGAAGCCCATGAAGCCGCCAGAATCGGCGTCGGTCCCGTGTTCTTGTTCGTTCACCACTTTGTCACCGAATCAGCCCCGTGTAGAGGAGACACAAAAATAACCCACCCGGAGCCACTTTCCACGCTAGCTCTCGTTTGAACCCTATTGGGATGCGCTGCGCTGCGAGTGGCGGACGATACCTTAAACCGTATTGGCGCGCGGCGACCTACGCGTCACCGACCAAAACACACGTGAGATCGACTTTCAGCGGCGGCGGAAAGTTCGCAGTAACAGCGATACTTCACGTTACCAACGGCGCGTGTCACTTCCCAATTTCCGCTTGACACAAGACCTCAAATGTAAAGATTTCTTCACGCATCGTGTGTCGCCGTTGTCGCGCTCGACGCACAGATTTTTCCTGTCGTCATTCGACATCGTTCCGCGTCGTGCGGACATCGCCCCGCGCCCTGCGTGTCAGGTCTGGTTCGGGGGCTGTTCCAGGTCTGACAGTTTCAGAACCTGAACGAGGACTCCCTTGCCGGTGATCGATCGGGAGGTGCGTTGCGGTAGGTGAGACCACACGGCGCGTTACGCCGCGGGCACCGGCCGTTGCCGTTTGCGCCCCTTGTCCGTCGTCACGGCCGGCGTACCGGCCACCCATCCACTGCGCCCCCGTTACGGCGCTGGGGTTACTCTCTTGATTTGGAGGCGCGAATATACTCTAACTAATTGTATTGTAATAAAAAGAATTGTGAAAACGCGGCTCACAAAGACCCTTGGATTCGGGCCGTCGCCGGTCGGACCCTGGGTCCGTCGCAGGCGGGGCTGGGAGCGGCCCGAAATCACGCGATGTTTGGACTCAATCCGAGGCAGTAGGGTGTCTCGCTGAGGCAGTAGGGTGTCTCGGGCTGACACGCGCAGGCACCTCGCATGATGCCGCGTTCACGCTTTCGCGCGGCGCCGGCACGTGTGGCGTGTCTTGTTCCGTGAGCCGGTGTCACGCGTGGCGCGCGTGCCGCGGTGCTTTCGGCCACAACGGCTGGACGTACGTATGCTCCGCGTGGGTTACATCCGCATTGACCTAACATGCGATGCAGGTCGCGATTCCAACACCGATGTGTACGGCGTGCCCGCAGGCCGGCGGGACTTGGGCGTTTCCGCGTTTCCCCGGGCGGGGCGGTCCCGCATCTTGGTTGTCCCCCGCAGGAGTTCCGGGTGGCTGCGTCAGAAGAGCTCTTGACGCGATCCGGGGGCTGGGCGACCTGCGGGACAGCATCTCAAGGCAGCCTCTAGGCGCTTCCGTGACTTTTCTGTAAGATCCGCGTCCGCATTTCCGCCCTGAAGCCCCCGGGTCCTCCTGCGGGGCTTCTTGGTTTTCGTGGCTAGGTGGCAGAGTGGTCATGCAGCGGCCTGCAAAGCCGTCTACGCCGGTTCGATTCCGACCCTAGCCTCCATGATCCTGTCTCGAGCGGTCCGCCGAAGGGCTTCCGTGCGCCGATATGAGCACGTTGATCGCCCTATCGCGGCGATAGCGGCTCATCCCCCCGCTGGTCTTCGTCAGACCCGCAGAGCTACGGGCTGCCGAGTGCCGGATACCGGGACATGCTGGCGCCGTACGCTGACGGGAGGGCGGTGGCGCCATCGGTTAATGGTGTGCGCATACACCCGGACGACTAAGCTGGTCTTCGAGCGAGTGGCTCCAAGAAGTCTCGACGGCGATCCGATGAGATCAGTTGTTGATGCTGACCGGATCGTATCCCGGTTTGCACACATCGACGATACACAGCGATTCGAGCGTACGGCCTTCGGGCGGAACCTTGAGGCCGGCTTTCACCATCAACTCACGCAGCACCTTGGAGGTCTCCGGATGCGGAATCGCCGACTGCACGCCAACGCGCACAAGCCCGTCGGCGTAGTCGATCGGCTGCCAGGTATGGGTCACTAGCACCGGGCTACCGCGGTTGTCGGTGTTGCCGAAATCGCGCACATCCAATTTAGCGCCCGCCGCCACCAACACCTTCACCACCTCAGTCGCCCCCTTGTGCGCAGCGCCGTGTAGCGCAACGCGGCCGGTGTCGGCCTGGAAGTTGGGATTGATACCGAGCGACAGCAAGTACTTCACCGCCTCCACCGTCTCCTCGGCGGAGCGCTCCTTGGTGACGCCTTCCACCCAGCCGATGCCGGCCGCCGCTGCCAGCGGTGTCACGCCCAGCTTGGTATTGATCTTCGGATCAGCCCCCCGCGCGACCAGTAGTTTCAGCAATTCGAGATCGCCTGACTGGGCCGCGCGCAGCAACGCAGTGGCGCCGTCTTCGTTCAACCATTGATTGGTGAACACCGTGCGCGTTTCCGTACTCTCGCTGATACGCCAATTGACGTTGGCACCCTTGTCGAGCAGGTACTTGATGTAGGCCAGGCTGTCCATGTCGGCGGTACGCACCGGGTAGTCGCCGCCTTCGATATTGCGGTTGTCGACGGCCAGATACAGTGGCGACCACCCCCCCTTGTTGGCCAGATTTACGTTGGCGCCGTGCTCGATGAGGAACTTCGCTACTTGATAGTTCTCGTTTTGCGTGGCGGCCAACAGCGGACTCCAACCGTAGCGAGTCGTCTGGTTCACGTCGGCACCACCCTCCAGCAGCGTGCGCGCGGCATCGATGCTGCCGGCACGCGCGGCATAGACCAGGGCGGTCAATGCACCACCATCGGGTTCATGTGGGATGGGTCGGCGGCCACCTTTGATGCTGGCGGGATTGTTATTTACAGCATCCTGATCCTGAACCTGGTTGCCATCGGCACCCACAACCGGGGTGCCATCCGACGCTTCAGCAGGCGCTTCCCCACCCGCACCAGCCCCATGGTTGCCGCCGGCGCCAGCGATGGTCACGAAGCTCAGCCCCCTGCGTTGTATCCCTTTGCACAAATCTGCGTCAGGCATCTCTTTCGCGCTGGCGCCAAACAGCATTTCGCGCTGGATTCTCACTAGTTTCAGATCAGGTTGCTTCGCCTCGCACAGCACCGCGATTGCCTGCTGACTGACGGCACGGCGGGGATCTTCGGAGTTGCCCAATGCTGCCGTTCGCCCATCCCGCATCATCGCTTTGGACACGGCCGCTACCTTGGCTCCGTGCTGGATCAGTTCCTTCAGCACGTCGGCATGACCCTGGTCCGCGGCCTGCATTAACGCAGTGGTACCACGTTCGGTTTCGCTGGCATTCACATCGGCGCCGTGTTCGAGCAATGCATGCACGGCATCGACGTTACCCGAGCGCGCGGCGAGCATCAGCGGACGGCGGCCGAGCCGCAGCTGTTCGTTGGCATCGGCACCCCCCTTGAGCAACGCTTCAATGACGGCGGCATCACCGCGCGCCGCGGCCAGCCACAGCGGCGTGGCGCCATCACGGTTGGCCAAGTCCGGTTTGGCCCCGGCCTTCAGCAACAGTTCGGCCAGTTTTGCGTCGCCGCGATAGGCGGCCCATTGCAGCGCGGTAGCGCCATCGGCCTGTTGCGCATTCACATCGGCACCGCGTTTCAGCAGCCGCTCGATTTCCGCTTTGTTGCCCTTGCTTGCGGCATCGGCAATGTCAGCTTGCGCGAACGCGGTGCCCGCCATCGCCCAGAACGTCCCCGAGAGCAGCACGGCGGATAGAGTCTTCAATGCAAAGCTACGCATACCTGTTTCTCACGGACCCCGGTTACACCAGCCCGGGTAGACGTCCGGTGCTATCGCCAAAACTGTCTCGGCGGATGTCGAACTGGTCGAGAATGCTCAACAGCAGATTCCCGGTCGGCACCTGTTTGGTCGGGTACGCCAGATGGCGCCCTGTTTGCAGTTTGCCGTAGTTGCCGCCGACCAGGATGTGCGGCACGTCGTAGTGCACGTGCTGGTTCGAGTTGCCCATGTTGCTCCCGTACAGCAGCAGCGAATGATCGAGCAGCGAGCCGTCGCCATCGTTGGTCTTGGCCAGTTTATCGACGAAGTAGGCCAGCATCTTCACGTGATACTGGTTGATCTTCGACAGTTTGTTGATCGCACTCGGATCTTCACCGTGGTGCGAGGCGCCATGGAATCCCAGCGTCGGCGACTCGCTTTCCGGATAGACACGGCCGGTGAGATCACGGGCGAATAGCATGGTGCCGACGCGGGTGATGTCGGCCTGGAAGCCGAGCGTCAGCAGATCGAACATGATCTTGATGTGCTCATCGAACGACTGCGGAATGCCCGGGGGCACTGCGAAATTCTCCGGTGCGGCAGTCGTCGCTTTGGCGGCGATCTGCATCCGTCGCTCGATTTCGCGCACGTTGTCGGTGAACGCATCCAGACGTGCACGGTCCGGAACACTGATCTCAGTGCGCATCCCTTTGAGCTTGTCGTTGACCGAATCGAGGATGCTCTGGTCGCGCTCGCGGCGCTCTGCGCGTTGCGCGGCAGTACTCCCGCTGCCGAACATGCGCTCGAATACGACCTGCGGGTTCAGTTCCATCGGCAACGGCGTGGTGGGCGATGCCCACGCGATCGTATTGGTATAGACGCAACTGTAGCCTTCACCGCAGTTGCTGGAACCCGAACCCGGATCCTCCACCGAAATTTCCACCGAGGGCAGCAGCGTTCCCTGCCCGTACTTGGCGGCGATGATCTGGTCGATGGTCTGGCCGGCGTAAACGTCGGCGCCGGAGGTCTTGCGCGGTTTCTGCGCACACAGGAAGGCGGCAGCGACCCAGTGGTCGGCGCCGGTTTCACCCGGAGGCGGCTCGGCCGAGCGCGAATGCAGGCCGGTCAGAATATTCAGGTGTTTACGGAACGGCTCCATCGGCTTCCACATGAACGGCAGCTCATCCGGCAATGGGCCGACTTTCTCGGGAATCCAGTAGCCCGGTGCCGCGCCATGTGGCACGAAGCCGCCGAAGAAACGCGGCGGTGTATTCGCGGCAGTCTTTGCCTGTGCCGTCATGGCGGGGAGCATTGCATCCAGTAAAGGAAGGGCAAGCGTAGTGCCGAGACCGCGCAAAACGGTGCGACGGTTGATGTGCTTTCTGGTGATGAACATGGGCTCACTCTCCCTTCGTCGAATTTGCGGCCGACAGCGAAACGGGGACTGATTTCAGATCCATGGTGAAGGCAGGACTGCGGATCACACCCATGATCAGCGACGAAAACCTGTAGTTGTCCTTCGCGGCGTCGTGCACCAGCGAACGGATCAGCGGCATGTCCTTGTAATCGAGGCCACGACCGGTGGCATAGGTCAGCAGGTTTTCGGTCACCACTTCCACGAACATCTCGTGCTTGCGTACCACGAGGTCGCGCAGACCCTTGATACCCTCGACGCGCGTGCCGTCGGTGACGATGCCGACCGAGTCGATCGGAGTGCCCACTTCGATCGTGCGCCACTCGCCCACGGGATCGAAGTTCTCCATCGCCAGGCCCAGTGGCTCGAACATCTTGTGACAGGTCGCGCAGGTCGGGTTGGTGCTGTGGATTTGCAGGCGCGCGCGCATGGTCTTCGGGGCTTCACCGGCTGTCTGGTCCAGCTTGATGACCACGCCAGGCGGCGGATCCGGCGGACTCACGCCGAGGAAGGTCTGCAGGAACCATTTGCCAC
Organism: Steroidobacteraceae bacterium; assembly: GCA_036499585.1. Taxonomy (GTDB): domain Bacteria; phylum Pseudomonadota; class Gammaproteobacteria; order Steroidobacterales; family Steroidobacteraceae; genus 13-2-20CM-66-19. The sequence continues at coordinate 22,368 of DASYDM010000064.1, read as the reverse complement.
GTTTCACCGGCGATGTGCGCGCCGCCTCGGACGTGATGGTCAGCAGCGCACCCTTGCCCAGGAGGCCCCTGCGCATGTCCTGATCCGGCCCCAGCTGGACTCGACGGAACTGCGGGCCGTAGATGTCGGGGATGCCATAGTGTCTGGCGAGACGCTCGTTGACGAAGGTGTAATCCGCCGTCAGCAAATCGGTCACACTCCTGTCTTCCTGGATGATGCTGCCGAAGAACAGCTCGACTTCGGTCTTGAACGCATCGCGCAGCGTGCTGTCGAAATCGGGGAACATATTCACCGCCGGCTCGCTGGCGGCGATGCCGCGGATATTCAGCCACTGGCCGGTGAAATTCTGGACCAGCGCCTGCGAACGCGGGTCGGCGATCATGCGATCGACCTGCTGTTTGAGGACTTTCGGCTCGTGCAGCTTGTGGGCGGAGGCGAGGGCGATCAGTTCCTTGTCAGGAATGCTGCTCCAGAGGAAGAACGACAGGCGCGAGGCCAGCTCGAGATCGCTGATCTGGTAGGCAGTGCCTGTTGCGACTTTGACCGGCTCGATCTCGGCGCGGTAAATGAAATCCGGATCGATCAGGATGCGCTGGATGACGGCTTCGATGCCGCTGTCGAATCTGCCGCCCTGTTTACGTCCGCTGCGGTAGAAAGCGGTCATTACCTTGATGTCGGCGTCGCTGACCGGACGGCGGAATGCCTTGGTGGTCAACGTAGTGATGATCTTGTGCGCGCAGGGGTCTTCCTCGCTGGCTTTCTTCGGGTAGCACTCGAAAATTGCGCGGCGGCTTTGCGTATCGGTCGCCGGTGTGCCTTTGAACGGGCCTTCGATGAACACCTGGCCCACGTGCGGGTAGAACGTGTAGCCGGAAATCGAGCCGGGCGAGTTCATCGTGCGCTGGAACGATTTGTCGATTCCGGTGTCCGGCAGGTCGCTGGTGGCGAGGAACGCCACGCCGACGCGATGAAAGCCACCCTTGATCTGAAGGGCAGGGGTCTTGCCGCCATCACCGCGTTTGGTGGCGATCTCTTTGTCCCAGTCGTACAGGTACTCGCGTTTGCCATCGACGGTGACTTCCAACTTTTCGCCTTTGACGTTGCCGAGTACCGCGGTGAAGTAACCGGTCATGCCCTTCACGGTGAGCGTGTACTGGCCGTCGGCAGGGAATTCGTGTTCGATCAGCATGCCGCCGCGCGTGCCGAACGGCAGGCCTTCGACGTATTCGTTCTGGCTGGTGTCGTGCGGCGCGTCGAACACAGCCAGCGTCGGTGCCGTTTCGGTGCCGATGGCCAGACGGCTGATGTTGCCGGCGGCCGACAGATACGCCTCCATCAGCGCTGGTGACGTGGTCAGCGTGCCGGCCATGTTGTCGAAGCCGTGACTGGAGTCGTCTGACGGCAGAAACTTCGCGGCGTCGATGTCGAGTGCCAACAGATCGCGGATGGCGTTGGTGTATTCGGTGCGGTTGAGGCGATGCAGGCCGGGCGCCAGCGGATGGGGACCCTGGGTGGTGGCGGTCTTGTCGATGTTCTCTTCCAGAGTTTCCGCCAGCTGCTGCACCGTGTCGTAGTCGGGCCGCTTCTTACCCGCCGGCGGCATCATGCCGGCGCGCAAGCGTTTGATCATTTTCTCACCGACTTGCGGTCTTGCGGCGATGCTGGTGGCATCCGCGAATTCCAGATCGAGCCCGCCGGCATAGTCGGTGGAGTTGTGGCAGACGGCGCAGTACTTGTCGATCAGCGCCTGACTGTCCACGCTCGCGTCGTGGCCGACGGCGGCTTGGGTGAAAATGATGCCCGCGGCGATGATGAACACGCCATGGGAAGCGGGCTTCAACTGAGTCCTAGAGCGCATAACATTCCTGCGTAGCAGCCATGACCGGAGGCATCCTCAGAAGACTATAGCGGGCTTGCGGGTGTGGCCCCCACACCTGCACCGACAGCCGGCTGATGTCTTCCGAGGTCAGATTGTAGATACAAGGGGAGGAGACGTCCGGCTTGCTCGCCGGTCCGTCCGGCGGCCAGACGGCCCGGGGCGGATCCAGTGCACCCCGATGAAACGCCAGAGACGGACAATTCCTTCAAAATCAGATACTTCCAGACTGGAACCGAAACGACGCCCCACGCAATCGAAAGCCTGAGCCCAGCGCCTTCAATAGGCCAGAGTCACAAGGTATCCACACTCTGAAGAATATTACTAATTCTGAAAGATATTCTTAAGTAGTGTCAGGGCAACCCGAAGGGCACGAGCCCGTGGGGTTGCGCGCCAGGAATGCAGCCACATAGGAGAGGCCCTCAACACTTGGAGTGTGCAAAATCCGGCGTCGCGGCGGTCGCCTGACCTCCGATGCCGGTCTGCAGCAACCGTAGCGCCGTCGGCGGGTCATCGGCGAACTGGAAGAGATTCAGATCCTCGGGGCTGATGACCCCGTGGCGCACGAGCGCATCGAAGTTGATGATCTCGCGCCAGTACGCTTCGCCATACAGAATGATGGGAATAGGGCGGTCGAGCTTGCCGGTCTGCGAGAGTGTGAGCAGTTCGGTCAGTTCATCGAGCGTTCCGAAGCCGCCGGGAAACGCCACCAGGCCTCGAGCGAGATGCGCGAACCAGAGTTTGCGCATGAAGAAGTAATGAAACTCGAAGGACAGCTCGCGGGTGATGTAGGGGTTCGGGTGCTGCTCGTGAGGGAGGCTGATGTTGAGTCCTACCGTTCGCCCACCGGCGTCGGAGGCTCCACGGTTGGCGGCCTCCATGATTCCGCCGCCGCCGCCTGAGCAGATGACATAGCGATGGCCACTCGCGGCCTGGGACTTCGACCAAAGAGTGATGATCCGGGCGAGCTCACGCGCATCGGCGTAGAAGCGGCCTAACGGGCCCTCCGCAGTCACTCGCGCAGACCCGAAGAACACGATCGTGTCCTTGATGTCCTGATCCCGAAACTGCCGCAGCGGGGCGAGATATTCCGAGATGATGCGCAACGGTCGCGCCTCGTCGCTGGAGAGAAAATCGTCGTCCTGGTAAGACAACCGCGGTCCATCGTGCTTTGACTCGGTCATGATGATCCTCAATGGGCGCGCGCGAAGTCGATGAAGCCACGCTGGATGTCTGTGTGGATGAGCTGCACGCGAACCCGATCACCTACATCGAGGCCGTCGAAGCCTTTGACCACTTTGCCTTCCGCAGTAGGCTCGCAGGTTCGCACCCACGTTCCTTTGGCCCCGGCGCCCGTGACGATGGCGTCGAACGTCTGACCAACACGCGGCCCCAATAGCAACGCCGCAGCGGACTTGCGCACCAGCCGCTCGACCTTGGCGGCATTGTCTTCCTGAATCGTGCAGTGGTTCGCCAGGCGCGCCAGGTCCGCATCGGAGTAGGGGGATTTCTGTCCGCTCAGTGCGGCCTTGATCAACCGCTGGGTGATGAGATCCGGGAAGCGGCGGTTCGGCGCCGTCGAGTGCGTGTAGTCGGTGACGGCGAGGCCGAAGTGGCCTTCGACCTGCTGCCCCGGCTTTTGCAACACGTATTCCCCCGACCCCAGCAGCTTCACCACAGCCAGTGACAGGTCGGGGAACCCGACCGGATCATTGGCGCGCCGTTGCATCAGGAAGGCATTCAGTGCGGCGGCGTCCGCCTTGGCAGGCAGGTCGGTGCCGAGCCCCTTGGCCAGGGCCACGATCCGCGGCCAGCGTTCGGGCACGGCGAGTACGCGCCGCAGGACCGGAAACCCTTTTGCGGCCAGGAATCCGGCGACCACTCCGTTCGCCGCGATCATGAAATCCTCGATCAACTCCTTGGCGCGGTTCTTTTCATCCGGACGCAGATCCTTGAGGACCCCGTCATCGACTACCGCGCGAGCCTCGATCGTTTCCAGGCTGAGCGCGCCACGGTGATGCCGCACCTGCTTGAGGGTTTGCGCGACCTTGTCCTGCGCTCGTAGCTGCGTGTCCATCCCGGCAACGCGGGATAGATGCTCTGGCGCCGGACCCTTACCGTCGAGCCAGGCCGCGACGCTGTTGTAGGCCAGCTTCGCCTGATTGCGGACCCGCGCGCGGTAGATATCCGAGGCTTTCACGGTTCCGTCCGGCGCAATCGTCATTTCAACGACGAGGCTGAGCCGGTCCTGGTTCTCGCCGAGGGAGGTGAGATCGGTCGAGAGCTTTTCGGGCAGCATCGGGAAGATCTGCGCCGCGGTGTACACGGAGGTCGTGTTGCTTTGTGCGTGATCGTCGATCGGAGTTCCGGCCTTGACGGTCGCGTCGACGTCGGCGACCGATACGAAGATTTTCACGTTCCCGTCCGCGAGCGGCTCGCAGACCGAGAGTTGATCGAGGTCGCGGGAATCGTCGTTGTCGATCGAGCACCAAAGGAGCTTGCGCAAGTCGCGCGCATCGGCGGCTGGTGCGGCGGCGCCGTTCGCCGTGGTGGTGTGCGCGGCGGCGCCACTGGCCGGGCCGCTCGAACTGGCCGTCGGCGCCGCGGCTCTTACGATGCCGTCAAGTTGCTTCAAAGCCTCCACGCCGAAGTCGGGCAGCAGCCCGTACTCGATCATCGTCTGGTGGGCGATCCCCTGGAGGTCCTTCAGTCCGTCGCGTTCTGCTTTGCTCATCCGTCCAATGATAGCCGCAGGCGGTGGCGGCCAGTACCTTCACGCAGCGCAGTTCAGCGGGCCGGGTTCTCTCGGCGCCGGCTGAGCACCGCCAGTCCTGCCAGGCCCACCACGACCAACAGCGCGGAGAGGATCTGGGCCTGGGTCAGGTCCAGTCCTGACACGTGGACGCGGGGATTGACGCGAATGGTCTCGATGGCGAGGCGCTCGAGGCCGCACAGAAGGAGGTAGAGCGCGAAGAGCCAGCCGCGGCGGAACGGATGCTTACGCAGAGCCCACAGCAGAGCGAATGCGCCGAGGCCCATCACGATCTCGTACAACGGCGTCGGATACACGCCAGGCGGTGGAATCACCTGCCCGACAATATTCCCATCATAAGTCTGTGCCCACAGACTCATCGGCAACCACGACGGCTTGAGCGCCACGTTCGCCGCAATTCCCCAGTCGCCATCGCCGGCCAGCTGGCAGCCGACCCGCCCGAGCGCGTAGCCGAGCATCAGCGACGGAGCAAAGGCGTCGCAGGCCACCGGAAGCGGAATACGGTGACGGCGTACGAACAGGATGCCGGCGCCGATGCCGAACAAGAGGCCGCCGAGGAAATTGAACCCTTCACGCGTGAAGATCAGGGGCAGGGGGTCGGCGAAAAACTCGCGCGGGGTTTCGGCAATGGAGAACACTCGGGCCCCGATGATTCCGGCGAGGACCACGGTCACACCAAAATCCAGAGCGAGTTCCTGCGGCGGGACGGACACGTCCGTTCGTCGCCCGTCCTGAGTGGCGCGGCGAATGGCCATAGGGAGGGCACCGCTGGCATGCAGCCGACGCAGGTTTGCCTTCGCCACCTGGATGGAAAGCAGGACCGCCGCCAGCACGCACAGGCCGAATGTGGGCAGAGGCAGCGGGAGGGAGGCTCCGGTCGCAGCCCGGACCAGGTCTTGAAGATACGGATAGGCCATGACTTGGGAACCGGATTCTACGGTAACCTGTCATCTTCGGGGCTGGTTCGTTTTTTTTGCAGGAGTTCCCGTCTATGTCCGCATCGGTGCGCCTGAAGTCGTCGTTCCTGTTGGCCGTGGTGGCGCTGGTCAGCGTTCCATTGACCGCTCCAAAGGCCGCGCGGGCCGCCCAGCCGGCAGCCGCGGGACAATGGCAGGAAGGCAGGAATTACTTTCTGGTCGTGCCGGCGCAGCGAACCAACCTTCCCCCCGGAAAGATCGAAGTCACGGAGGTGTTCTCCTACGGCTGTCCGTTCTGCAACAACTACGCGCCGTTCTTCGCTCAGCTGAAGGCGGCGATGCCGCCGAACGTCGTGTTCGACTATCTGCCGGCTGCGTTCAGCGATGCCGAGGACTGGCCGATGTACCAGCGGGCGTTCTGCACGGCGCAGTTGCTGGGTGTAGCCGAAAAGGTCCACGACGAGGTTTTCAAGGCTGTATGGAAGTCGGGCGAGATCGGCTACGTCGATCCCGTCACCAAGCAGCCGAAGAAGAATCTTCCGACGATCGAGGATGCCGCCAAGGTCTACAACAGACTCGCTGGTGTCCCGGCCGAAAAGTTTCTCGCGACGGCCAAGTCCTTTGCGGTGGACGTAAGGATCAAGGCCGACAATGCGCTGATCCTCGCGTATCACGTGGACCAGACACCGACGGTGATCGTCAACGGCAAGTACCGCATCACGCTGGGTTCCGCCGGCGGCACGGATCAGTTGATCTCGATCGTGCAGTCGCTGGTGGCGAAGGAATCTGCGGGTCAAGCCGCCAAGTAGGGTGCCCGTTCAGTCGTCGAGTGCCTGATGCGTGAGCGTCTCGAAGTCGCGTTTGATGTCGAACGCGTCCGGCCCGGTCAGCTGCCGCTGCGTGAGCAGGATCGTCACCAGATCCTCGCGTGGGTCGTTGCGCCAACTCGTGCCGTAACCACCGTCCCAACCGTAGCTGCCGGGTGAGGCGGAAATCGATTCGCGTCGTGTGGTGACCGCGACGCCGAATCCCCATCCGTTGGTCTCCCAGAAACCGGGAGCAAACGGCGACAGCGCTTTCTGCCGAGGCGTCAGGTGGTCGGTGGTCATGAGCTCCACGGCGGTTCGGGAGAGCACTCGCATCGAGCCGTGCCGACCGAGATTGAGCATCATCCGGCCGAAGGCCAGATAGTCGTCAGCCGTCGAGGTCAGTCCTGCGCCTCCGGAGGCAAACTCGGGTGGACGGCTCCAAAGACCGCCGCGCGCCGGGTCGCTGACCGTCAACTCTCGTGTAGGGAGATCTGTCACGTAGCCTGTTGCGAGCCGGTCGAGCTTGGAGTCAGGTACGTGAAAGCCTGTGTCGCGCATCCCCAGGGGATCGAAGATCCGCTCGCGCAAAAAGGCTTCGAAATGCTGGCCGCTGCAACGCTCGATCAGGACTCCAAGGATGTCCGAGCCGGTGTGATACAGCCAACGCTCGCCGGGCTGGTGGACGAGGGGCAGGGCGCCGACGCGGCGCATGTACTCATCGGGCGTCATCTGTGGAGGGACCGGGCCGGGTGCCAGGCCGCCAGAGGCGATCGCCCGGACGATCGGGGTGTCGGGAGGTCCCATGACCAGCCCCAGGCCGAGTCGGAATGTCAGCAGATCGCGCAGCGTAATGGGCCGCGCCGCCGGTGCCGTGTCCTCGAGCGGACTGTCGAAGGAACGCAGCACGCTGCGCCCGGCCAGTTCGGGGAGCCACGGATCGATCGGGTCGTCCAGGCGCAAGCGCGCCTCTTCGACGAGGATCAGGGCCGCAGCCGCCGCGATCGGCTTCGTCATGGAGGCGATGCGGAAAATCGTGTCCCGGCGCATCGGGATGCGGGAGGCGAGGTCGCGCGAACCGACGGCCAATACGTGGACGTCATCGAGCCGCGCTATCAGTGTCACCACGCCGGGAATCTGTCCCTCCTCGACGTGCGAGGTCATGACCTCGTGCAGCCGGGACAGCCGGTCTTTCGATAGTCCGCCTGAACTCATGTGAAGTGGCCTTGGGTACCGGGGGTGTCCAAAAGATAGAATGGGCCGAAGGAGTGTCGATGGTCGAGCTCGAATCTCAACCGGTCACGGACGCGAACGCCAGCGTTGCGGCGGATTCCAAGGAGTCAGCGGCGGCGCAGGGCATTCCCCCCACAACCGATGCCGAGGCTCCCTCGGCCGCGCAGTCGGCGGGGGCGGCCGAGCCTGCCTGGGCGTCGCAGGCTGCCGCGGCCGTGCAGTCTGCCAAGGCCCCCGTGGGGCTGATCCTATGTCTCATCGTCGCCGCCCTGGGTGCGATGGGCGCGGCTGCCTACGCGGGCTGGCTCGGACAGCAGCGAGAGTTGTTGCAGCTGCAGTTGGCCGCGGATGAAAAGAGACTTCTCGATCTGCGCGAGCAGCTGACGCGCTCGGAGGTTCTCGTCCAGGAACGGGAGGCTGCACTCGCCACGCGCGATGCGGCGCTAGCCGAGGCGACCCAGCCGGACCTGCCGGTTCGTGTCTCCTTCCGACCGGCCTGGATGGGGCAGGGCATGGTGGCGACCTTCCGGAATGTCACCTCCAAGCAGCTGTCGTTGATGGTGGAAATTCGTGATCCGCAGGCGCGCCGGTCGAAGGACTTTGCGCTCGATGTCAGTCCGGGTGACAGCGCCGACATCGGTCATGCGCAGGGCTGGCTGGTAACCTCCGGCCAGAGCATCAAGGTCGGGGCCAGCGGATACAAAAGCGTCACGGCGTTTGCGCCGTAGGCCCGGGATTTCCGCGTAGCGCATCAGCCACTCGCGGCCCGCGCGTCGTGCAATGCAACACACTTCGGCTGTGACCCGCTCCACAGTCCCCCCGCATTCCGTCAACTGGGCCCTGGTTTTGTTAAGTGTTGCACACCGCGCATCGGACACCGATGAGACAAAGGCCTCACGCGGCACTGCGACGGAAAGCCCGAAGACAATTGTGGGACGTCGCGTACCGAAAAGGGGGCGACGATGTTTTCCCTGTGGAAAACCAAACAAAACACATCCTGGCGCGTGGGCGTCATGCCGGCGGACCGTGAGACCGCGCTGGCGATCGTCCGCACGGGAAAGAGCCAACGTCGTCCGCTCCTTCGGCACTGCGCAGTTCACCCGGCAATCGAAATCAAGGCCGAGCACGTTCTCGCCCCCCTGAACCGCAGCCGCGAGTTCGCCCGAGCGGGTGTCAGCGGCGTGCTCAGTACACAGGACTACGAGCTCGTCCAGGTCGAGGCACCCGAAGTCAATCCCAACGAGCTGCGTGCAGCAGTGCGTTGGAAGCTGCGCGACATCATCAACTTTCCCGTGAACGAGGCTGTCATCGATGTTTTCGACATCCCGCGTCAGGCGCGCTACGTCGAGACGCGGATGGTCTTCGTCGTCGCCGCTCGTGGCGACGCAGTAGAGCGTGTCGTGCGGCTCATCAAGCCGCGCGTGCGCGGCTTCGATGTCATGGATATCCCCGAGATGTGTCTGCGTAACCTCAGCGCTCTGCTGCCGCAGGACGAGGAGGGAGTGGCGTTGCTGGCCCTCGGCGAGGGTTTCGCGCAACTGGTCCTGACGTGTCAGGGCGTCCTCTATCTTGCCCGCAGGATCGAGTTGGGGGCCGCGGGTCGCGCCGACCCGGTCGAGGGCGTCGATGGCGCATCAGCCGTCGAGATCGACGCTGCAGCCGTGGCGTTGGAGCTGCAGCGCTCCCTCGACTACTACGAGAGTCACTACGATCGCCCGCCGATCGGGGCGATCGTCGTCACCTCCGGGGACGACCGTGCCGATCGTCTGCGCGATGGATTGATTGCCGAAACCGGCATGTCGGTGGAGGTCCTGGATGCCACCGAGCTATTCGACGTGGCCGATGGCGTCGAAGCCGATCTGCGCTGGCCGGGGCTGATCGCCCTGGGAGCCGCCTTGCGCAACCATCAGGCGAGGACGTAATGGCCGATCGGCAGCAGATCAACCTGTATCAGCCAACCGCCGGGGAAGGCAAGCGTCCGTTCTCTGCCCGTGCCGCTGCAATCTCCATCGCGGTCGTGGTCGCGAGTGTCCTGGGTATTTGGGGCTATGGGACCTGGGAGGTCAGTCGAGTCCAGCGTTCGGTGAGCGCGCTCGAGCAGCAGAAGCAACGGCAGGATGTTGCAGTGACTGCGGTGGACTCGATCCACGCTGCGCGCGCGAATCCCGCGCAACTGCAGGCACAAGTCAAGGAGTTGACCGCACAGGTCGATATCCGCCGACATGCGCTCGAGCTTCTCCAACAGGGTGCGGAAGGCGATGCGTCCGGCTTCTCGGGCAGACTTTCCAGCCTCGCGCACAGTCACGTGGACGGGCTCTGGATCGACCACGTAGTGCTGTCGGGTTCCGACGGGACCATGACACTCGAGGGAATTGCAGCTGACGCGGACCTGGTTCCCCGGTTTCTGAACGGCCTCTCGAGGGATCACTCCCTGAGCGGAGTGCGATTCGAGCAGCTCGCGATCGAACGATCCCGGACGACTCCGGCATCAGGCTCGCTGCACTTCCGCGTGCAGAGCCGTCCCGAGGATCCCTCCTGATGGAAGCCGAGGCCCTGCAAGGACTGGCGGGTCGATTCGACCGACTCACATTACGGGAGCGCGTCCTCGCAACCGCGGCAGTGACTGCAGTGTTGGTCATGACACTGAACGGACTCCTTCTGCAACGACTCGATCTGCGCAGGAAGTCTCTCGAAGGGGAGCTGGCGTCCCTGCAAGGGTCCATGGCCAGTGCCGCTAACACCGTCGAAGCCTTGAATGCGTCCGACGCCACGAGCGTGGCGCTGGCCCAGGCCCAGGCGCTGCAAAAGGATCTCCGGGACGTCAACGCCCGGCTCGCCTCGCAGGCGGCCGGAATGATCCCGCCGGAGAAGATGGCGGATGCCATCCATGACATGTTGGCGCAGCACAGCGGGGTGACGCTCATCGGGATGCGCAACCTTCCGGCCCGGCCGGTCTATGCACCCAAGGAAGCCTCTGCCGCCGACTCCGGGCCATACGTCCACCCGGTCGAGTTGATCCTCGAAGGCAGCTACCTCGATGTGCTCGCCTACCTTCGGACATTGGAAGGGCTGCGGTGGCATTTCTATTGGCGCGTGCTCGATCTGCACGCAACGACCTACCCGACGAATCGGGTCCGCCTGGAACTTGGAACGGTCAGTATGGGCCGGGAGTGGATCGGCCTATGAGGCGCACGAAGTGTGGGTGGGTGTCGATGGGTGTGCTGGCGCTCTTTGGCAGCGCTCATGCCGGCGACGCCCTTGTCGACCCGACGCGGCCGCCGTCAGCGACGCCGAACGGCTTCCCTGTGGTGGCTCCCGAGACGGTCCGCGTCGATGCTGTATTCGATCTCCAGGGGCGGCGCACTGCCATCGTGAGCAGTCCTGTCATGAAGGGTTCCGGTTCGGCGGTAAAGGGTGCAGGTTCGGCATCAGCGCTCACCGCAGGCTCCGTGACGTCACAACAGGAAGATGCGCTCTTCGACGTGTCGGTCAACGACGCACCGGCGCAGGCGTTCTTTCAGAAGCTGGTCGACGGCACCGGATACAACATGCTCGTGCGCCCGGAGGTCTCGGGCCGCATTACGTTGTCGCTCAAGCATGTGACTCTGAAGGAGGTGCTGGACGCAGCCCGGGATCTCTATGGCTACGACTACCGACCGGTGGCGCACGGCTACCTGATTCTGCCGGCGAGCATTCAGTCGCGCGTCTTCCACCTGAGCTACCTGGACCTGCAGCGCTTCGGAGTCTCCAAGACGCGCATCAGCTCGGGTCAGATCACCCAGGCCGGCAACTCTCAATACGGAAACGGCTCTACGCCCGGTGCTACTGCGACTACATCGGACACCGACAAGGATGGCCGGCCGACGGTCGACGTGAGCGGCACTTCAGTGCTGACCCGCGCGGATTCGGACTTCTGGGCCGGGATCAGCGCGGACCTGCACGTGATCGTCGGCGACCGGCCCGGTCGCAGCATCGTCATGAACAAGCAGTCTGGGGTCATCATCGTCCGAGCGATGCCCGAGGAGTTGCACGACGTCGCGGAATACCTCGACAAGACCGCACAGACCGTCACTCGGCAAGTGGTGCTCGAGGCGAAGGTCGTCGAAGTGCAGCTGAACCATGCTTATCAGGCCGGAATCAATTGGGCTGCCGTCTTCAAGGACGGCGGCAAGACGTACAGCTTCGGACAGCTCGCGCCTCAGAACGGGTTCGACGTCAATCAGCTCACCCCTTCCGGCGTACCCGTCACCGTCCAGCCCGGCAATCCCGTTACGGGTTTCGCGAGCAAGGCGCTCGGCGGAGCCTTTACGATTGCCGCGGATTTCGCCGACTTCAACACGTTCATCGAGCTTCTGAGCACGCAGGGCAACACCCGGGTGCTCTCGAGCCCCAGGGTCTCCACGCTCCACAACCAAAAGGCGATCATCAAGGCCGGCTCGGACGAATTCTTCGTCACCGGCGTTCAGAGTCAGACCGTCACCGGCACGGCGACGTCGACATCACGGGACGTTCAGCTCACCCCGTTCTTCTCAGGCGTGGCGCTGGATGTGACTCCGCAGATCGGCGACGACGGTGTCGTCATTTTGCACGTGCACCCGACAATCAGCGAAGTCACCGACCAGACGAAGACTCTGACGGTGGACGGCACAGCCGACACGATCCCGCTGGCTCTGAGCCAGATCCGGGAATCGGACAGCATCGTCAAGGCGCGTAGCGGTCAGCTCATCGTGATCGGTGGCCTGATGCGGCAGAGCGTGAACAAGCAGAACTACAAGACCCCGGTGCTGGGGGACGTGCCTGGCATCGGCCGGCTGTTCCGCAGCGAACGCGACCAGGTGGAAACCATCGAGCTCGTGATCCTGCTGCGGCCGCAGATCGTGGATGATGGCGACTGGCCGGGACTGATCAAGGAGCCGATGGAGCGTGCGGATCGTCTCGCCCGTCAGGGCAAGGTGGACGACTACCCATTGCCGGGCTCGCCGCGGACACTGCCGTGAGTATCGAGCCGGTTCGACGTCGCAAGGTCCGCCTGGGTGAGGTGCTGCTCGAGCGGAAAGTCATCACCGAAGAGCAGCTCAGGACCGCTCTGGCCGAACAGAAGCGCACGGGGCGCAAGCTCGGGCGCGTACTGACCGACCTCGGGCTGGTTCGTGAGGAACGCCTCCACGAGGTGTTGGCTGCGCATCTGCAGATTCCCTTCCTGGACGTTCGCCAGGCCAATCCCGGGCCCGCGCTCGTGCGGCTGTTGCCCGAAGTCCAGGCACGTCGCTTTCGAGCGATGGTGCTGCAGTCCGAGGGCGGCAAGCTCCTGGTCGGCATGGCCGACCCGACCGATCTCTTTGCCTACGACGAGTTGGCCGCACGGCTGAAGAAGCCGATCCAGATTGCCCTCGTCAAGGAGTCGGATCTCCTCAAGACCCTCGACGTCGTGTATCGCCGGACGGACGAGATCGCCTCCATCGCCCAGGAGGTCGGCGAGGAGCTGCGCGAAGGCGACATCGACATCGAACGCCTCGCGGCGGAGGAGGGATCACCCGATGCACCGGTGATCCGGCTCATCCAGAGCGTCTTCCACGATGCGGTCCAGGTAGGAGCGTCGGACGTCCACATCGAGCCCGGAGAGTCCGTTCTGCGCGTCCGTCAACGGGTGGATGGAAGCCTCCAGGAGCAGATTATCGACGCGCGCCGGGTCGCCAGCGCGCTGATCACCCGTTTGAAACTCATGAGCGGACTGGACATCGCCGAGAAACGTGTCCCCCAGGACGGGCGCTTCTCGGTGAAGGTCAACAACAAGCTGATCGACGTCCGCGTTTCGACCATGCCGACGCAGTACGGGGAGTCCGTCGTGCTGCGTCTGCTCGATCAATCCGCGAACCTGATGGAGCTCGATCAACTGGGAATGTCCCCCGGTATGCTTCTCAGGTTTCGCGGCCTCATCGAGCGCAGCGCAGGAATGGTGTTGGTAACCGGTCCGACCGGCAGCGGCAAGACAACCACGCTGTACTCCGCCCTGCGACACCTCAATCGCGCCGATACGAAGATCATCACCGTAGAGGATCCTGTCGAGTACCGCCTCGACCGCGTCAACCAGGTCCAGGTCAACGCCAAGATCGGCCTGGATTTCGCGCGAGTGCTGCGGACCACGTTGCGACAGGACCCCGACATCATCCTGGTAGGCGAGATGCGTGATCGTGAGACGGTTGACATCGGCCTGCGTGCCGCGATCACCGGCCATCTCGTGTTCTCGACTCTCCACACCATGAGTGCCATTGCGACAGTGCATCGCCTCTTGGACGTTGGTGCCGAGGGCTACATGATTGCCGCGGCTGTCCACGGCATTGTGGCGCAACGGCTGGTTCGCAAAGTCTGCGAGAACTGCGCTCAACCGACCTCGCCCGATGCTCACGAGATCGCCTGGATCGAAGCGCGCTCCTCAGTGGCCGACTTCGAAGAGAGTCGGTTCATGCGCGGTACCGGCTGTGCCTACTGCAATCATTCCGGATACAGAGGACGCATCGCTGTCCACGAGCTGTTGGAGATCGATAGGGTCCTTGCCGATTCCATCCGCCGCGGCGATCTGCGGGAGTTCGACCTGACCGCACGATCCCGGCCCGACTATGTGTCGCTCGCCAGGAGCGCCTTCGAGCTGGCGAAGCAGGGCATCACGACTGTCGCGGAGGCGATCGGGGTCGACAGCAGCCTCGATGAGGAACTCGGCGGCGGGTCAGGCGGCGCGGGCAACGGGCAGTCCGGACTCTTGGACGACGCACTCGCGGCTGACAGAGCGACCGGTTGATCGTGGCTCGATTCCAGTACACCGGCCGATCGGTGCGAGGACGACTCGTGACCGGGATCGCGGAGGGCGAGTCGACCGACGCAGTAGCGACGCGCCTGCTCGAAGGGGGAATCACGCCGATACAGATCGAGGCGAGGGCTTCCGCTGCCGCAGCGCTCGACGAGCGCGTCGAGCTGCGACAGTTCGCGGCGAAGCTGGGCCTTGGACGGCCGACCACCGGCGCTCTGGTGCTGTTCTCCCGCCAGATGTACACGATCACGAAATCAGGGATCCCGTTGCTGCGCGGTTTGCGGGGACTGGCCGCCTCCACTCACAACGCGATCCTGAAGGCCGCGTTGGAGGACATTCTCGAGAGCCTGGAATCCGGCCGCGACCTGGCCAGCTCCTTTCGCCGTCATCCCGAGGTGTTCTCACCGCTGTACAGCAGCCTCGTTGCCGTGGGAGAGGCGACCGGCACGCTCGAGCACGCTTTCCGCAGCCTCGCGGAATATCTGGCGCAGGACAAAGAGATGCAGGATCGGGTGAAGGGTGCGATCCGCTACCCCCTGATCGTAATGGTGGTGATTGCAATCGCCGTCGGAGTGATCACGACGTTCGTGATCCCGCGTTTCCAGCCGCTGTTCCGGGCTCTGGGTAACGACGTTCCCTGGCCGACCCGCATGATCATGTCCGTGTCAGCTGCGGCCCAGAATCACGGCCTGGCCTGTCTGGGGGTGTTGGCAGCGCTCGTGGTGTTGCTGCGGTGGTATGTCAGCACCGACACCGGACGCTATCGCTGGCATCGCTTCAAGCTGCGCGTACCGGTGTTTGGCAGGCTGTCTCACGAGGCAAGTCTCGCTCGCGCGAGCCGGACGCTGGCGACATCTCTGCGGGCCGGGCTCCCGATGCTGCAGGCCCTGAGCCTGATTGCTCGCGCTGCCGGCAACGATTTCATCTCCGAGCGCATCACCAAACTGCGCGACGCTGTGGAGCGCGGCGAGCCGCTCAGTCGTGCCGCAACCGCCGCTGGGATGTTCCCACCGCTGGTACTGCAGATGATGGCGGTCGGCGAGGAGACGGGCGAGCTGGGAGAGCTTCTGGACGAGGTGGCGGGCTTCTACGAGCGCGAAGTCGACTATGCGCTGAAGAACATCAGCGCTGCCATCGAGCCGGTGCTGATCGTCTGCGTGGGCGCCATGGTGTTGGTACTGGCTTTGGGAGTGTTCCTGCCGATGTGGTCGCTGATCGCGAAGGTGGGCGGCGGGCACTGATAGGCGAGCTGCCCGTGGCGGCTCGAGGGCCGGCGCACGCCTCTGCCACCCTACGCGCGCCGGCGGCCGTTGTCCCTTGTGACGGGGATCACACCCCTGCCACAGCGCTCACATCGATGTCACGAGATTGAAATTGAGTACTGTGGGTATCAAACACCAGGCCGTTAAAGTGTGAACGCGGGACGTATCTTTCGGAGGCGACACATCATGTTTAGGTCGAGCCAGCGTGGCTTCACGATGATCGAGTTGGTCGTGGTCATCGTCATATTGGGAATCCTGGCGGCGTTCGCGCTGCCGCGATTCATGGGTCTGGAGAATCAGGCGCGCGTAGCCGCGCTCAACGGGATGGCGGGCAGCATCCGCAGCGCAGCAAACATGGCGCACGGCGTGTGGATGGCCAATGGCAACGTCAGCCCGATCACCGTCGACGGCAACCCCATCACGATCGTGAATGGTTACCCGAATGCGGCCGGCATCCAGACGCTGATTCAGGACACGACTGGCTTCAAGGTGACCGTGGCAGCGCCTGCGACCACATTTTCACCCATCGGTGCGCGGACCGTGGGAAGTTGCTACGTCAACTACAACCAGGCAGCCAACGCCAACACGGCGTTTACGCTGACGTATCCCGGTAACGTGAATCAGATACAGACGACGCTGCAGACCAACTGCTGAGAACCTCAATTCGCACCGCAGGCGCTCTCGTGTGTCCCTCGTCCCGCAACCGCAAAGGGTGATCGCCCGCGGGTTCACTCTCGTCGAACTACTCGCCTGCATCGTCATCATCGGGGTCCTGGTGGCTGTCACAGGACCCCGTTTCGTCAGCTACCAACCATTCCAGGAACGCGGATACGCCGATGAGGTAGCCGCTTCACTCCGTTATGCGCAACGCGTAGCGGTGGCTACACGTTGCGACGTTCAATTCACTGTCAGCGCAACCGGGTATCAGGCCATGCAGCGCGCCGCCGCAGGAGGCGTGTGCTCGCCTGGTGGCGCGTGGAGCACTGCGGTGTCGCAGGCCGATGCAAACCCGCTGTCGGACAGTGCACCCAGCGGTGTTGTGATGTCGCCCGCGACGCAGATCGAATTCGACTGGCAGGGCAGGGTCGTCGGTGCGGCGCCGCCGGATCTGACAGTGGGCTCATTTAGGCTCCACGTTGATCCGTTCAGCGGCCTGGTGACGGTACGGTGAGAGCGCAAAGAGTCCGCAGCGACAACGAACATCCTGTCGCCCTGCGACGCGCAGCGCGAGGCTTTACGCTGATCGAACTGATCGTCTCGATCGTCGTTGTCTCCGTGGCAGTGGCGGGCGTGATGGGCCTGCTGTCGGACCTGTCCTCGCGAAGCGGTGACCTGGTGGTTCAGGAGGAGGCGACCGCGCTCGCTTCCGCTTATTTGAATGAGGTTCTCTCGCGGCCTTTTGCCGATCCTGATGGCATTCCCGGCGAGGCGTCGCGGTCTGCCTATGACGACGTGTCGGACTACAACGGCCTGCTGGACGTGGGCGCGCGCGACCAGTTCAATCAGCCGATTCCAGGGATGAGTCGGTTTACTGTCGCGGTGCAGGTGTCCACACCCGCGGCAGGGGCATTGGGCGCTGTTGCACAGTCGAACATGCTCCGGGTGGATGTGACAGCGACTCACCCGACAGGTGCTCGGGTGGTGCTCAGCGGGTATCGGACGAAGTACCCATGAGATCGCGGCCTGCAAGGTCTCGCGACAGGGGGTTTACCCTTATCGAGTTGGTCGTTGCGATCACGATCGCCAGCATCATCGTCGGCTTCATCGGAATGTTCATGGCGACGCCCCTGCAGGCGTATTTCGCGCAGTCGCAGCGCACCGACCTTGCGGACTCGTCCGACGCGATCGTTCGAACCCTGGAGCAGGACGTTCCGATGGCTCTCCCGAACAGCCTGCGCGTCTACGCGAGTGGCCCATACAAGATCGTGCAAATGCTTCTGGCCGCGGACTCGGCCCGCTATTGGAAGAGCGGTGAGACAGGCAGCGGCGCCCGCGAACTGGATTTCACGGCGGCGGACGGTCAGTTTGCCACTGTCGGAACGTTCAACGCCGCCACTGTGGCGCTACCTCCGGGCACCTTTTACCTGTCAGTGAACAACCAGGGCGTCGTCGGCGCCGATGCGTACGCATTGGCCAACGTCATCACGCCTGCCGCCGAAGCCATAGGTCTGGTCAACTCCGCAGCGGAGACTCAGGTGACCCTGAACCCAGCGTTTCAGTTCAACGGCACAGCGCCACCGGGCTCGCCGGGAAATCGCGTGTATGTCGTAACAGGTCCGGTGGCGTACGTGTGCGACGAGGGTGCACACACCGTAACCCGCTACTGGAACTACTCTATTTCGACTGCTGCTACGAACCCGTCAAGCCCGGCCGCGTTTGTGGCGGCCGGGGCAGCGAGTTCGCAGGTGGCGTCGTATCCGACCGCGTGCCAGTTTGGCAAGACCAACGGGAGTGCCACCAGCGGTGGCGTCCTCAGTGTCAGTGTCATGCTTAGCAAGGGAGGTGACACGCTGCGGTTATTTCACCAAGTCGCCGTGAAGGGGCTGCCATGAGAGGCACGGCGCGAACGGCGCTCCGCGCAGCGCATGGGCAGCGTGGCTTTGCGTTGATCGCGGCGATTTTCCTGATCGTGGTACTCGCCGGGCTCGGCGTGTTTGCGGCGCGGGTTCGCTCCACCCAACAACAAACGTCGAGTTTCGCGATCCTCGAGGCTCGAGCCCAGGCGGCGGCGCAGGCCGGCATCGAGTCGGGTGCGAATCTCGCGCTGGCGGCAGTGCCAAAGACTTGCCCGGCTACGCGTAGTTGGACGCTGAGTGAGGCGTCATTGGCCGGGTTCACTGTGAAGGTAACCTGCGCGTCGCAGCCTCACCCGGGCGTGTCATATCGAAGCTATGTGCTCGTCTCGACGGCCACGAAAGGGACGTACGGGAGAGCGGACTTCGTGTCGCGCCAGGTTACGCGCACGGTGACCGACGCTCCCTGACCAGGCGCGGCCGCTTCGGCGTCCCGCTAGCGGCTCGGTGGCACCGCGTAGATCAGCGCGGACGGCGTGTCCGCGAGCGTGGAGTCCCGCATCGACGCCCCGGTCTGTGGCCCGCTCTGCGCCGGTAGCAACTGAGCCCCAGCGTTGTTCAACGTCACCACCGCGATGTACGTGGTGTCGTCGAGTCGGAATGACAGCTGCCGCTTGGGCGGGTTACTCGTCATTTCCAGGCCGGCGGCGCACTTGGCATCCTCCGCGTTCAAGCCCTCAGCGTGCTGCAACCGAAGTGCGCCAGGTCTGCACAACGACTCGGAGGCGTTCGCCAGAATCTTTTGGACGCGCGAGTAGTGACGGGGGTTCGTCTGCCGCAACTGGTCGAGGTCGGCCGACGTATAGAGATAAACCGTGTGTGCCGCCGAGGGCAGCACGATGATCGCAGGTGCCGGTGTCGGCGTGACTACCGCTGGCGCCTGGACTGCCGCTGGGTGGTCGGGCGCCGAGGCCGGCTCATCGCCGAATGCGGCGAAAGCCAGTGGAACCGAAACGACGACGGCTGCCGCAACAGCGGCTCTAACGGAAGCGCTTCGCATGACAACCCCTCCTGGTCGACGGTCCATACCCATCGGCAACCAGTCCATAGAGTAGTCCTCCGGCGTGACAGTTCCCAGCTCAGCTCGCTGCCCGCGTAAGACGGGCGTGCAACTGCGGTACGATTCGGGGAATGCACATCTCAATTCGAGCTTTAGGGGTTGCCGCCGCCGGCGTGGTGTGGAGCGCGTTGGCGATGGTTTGTCTGGCCCAGGCCACGGGGCCGTCCCAGGCCGCGCAGCCCGCCCAACCTGCGGATGGCGCATCGGCGCCGGACTCCGGTCCGCTGTTCGGCTCCCGTATAACCAACGGCAAGCTGCCCTACGACACCGAATACCCTGCGCTGGGATACAAGCGCACCGCGACTCATAACGCGATCGCGAGGCTTCAAGCCAAGCTCGACAGCGGTGCGGTGAAGCTGCAGTTCCGGCCAGGCCGCGGCTACCTCGAGTCGATGCTGGCCGCGCTGGGCATCGATGCGAGCTCCCAATCGCTGGTCTACTCCAAGACCAGCCAACAGGTGGGCCTGATCCAGGCTCGCACTCCCCGGGCGATCTACTTCAACGACGATACCTACGTCGGCTGGGTCCAGGGCTCCGACCAGATGGAGATCGGAACGCTGGACAGCGAGCTCGGTCAGGTGTTCTACACGTTTCGCAACAGTCAGGGTGCCCCGAACAACTTCCAACGCGAGAATGCGACGTGCCTGGCCTGCCATGACACGTATTCGCTGTCCGGCGGCGGCGTGCCGCGGTTCCTGCTGATGTCATCGTATGTGAATACGCTCGGAGACCAGCTGACCCACGAAGGCTCGATCCTGATGACCGATCAGACGCAGATGCGCTATCGCTGGGGCGGGTGGTATGTCACCGGCCAGCACGGCAGCCAGCTGCACCTCGGTAACATCCAGGTCCATGACGCCCAGCAGTTGGTGCACCTCGATCAGGTGCGCCACGGCAACATCGATACGCTCGAGGGGTTGTTTGACACGAAGCCGTATCTGACGGACAAGAGCGACATCGTCGCTCTGATCGTGCTGCTGCACCAGGTCACGGTGCAGGAGTTCATCACTCGCGTGAACTTCGACGTGCGCCAGGTGTTGTCGACTTCGCCGAAACCTGAAGGCAAGGATGCACGGGTGCTCACTGCGGACATGGACGATCTGCTGAACGCGATGTTGTTTGTCGATGCCGCCGGCTATTCAGGCAAGATCACCGGCAATTCGGGGTTTACCAAGTGGTTCGAGGCGCGCGGCATCCGCGACCCCAAGGGGCGCTCGCTGCGCGACCTGGATCTGGACACGCGGCTGCTGAAGTACCCGCTCAGCTACCTGATCTACTCCGACGCGTTTGATGCACTGCCGGTCTACGCGCACGACTATATCTATGGCAGGCTCTTCGACGTGCTCAGTGGTAAGGACCAGAACAAGCCGTACGCGCATCTCTCGGCAGCCGACCGTAAGGCCGTCCTCGAGATCCTGCAGGCCACGAAGCCGGCGTTCGCCAAAGTGGCCGCTGCGAAAGCTCACCACTGAACGGTCGACCGTGACATTAGTCGGACAGAGAAGAAGGGGATATTGTCCGCACCGGGGTTCCGGGGGCGCATAGCCGAGGGAACCCCTTCAAGCCAAGGAGTGAGTGACCCATGCCCACGCGAGCTCAGAGAGCCCCGCAGCCATCGGTTCCAGCGTTTCAGCTCTCCCTGCACATCCGGCACCCCTCGCTGGACCCGCGGACGATCTCCGAGACCCTCTGGCTCGAAGCGGTCGATTCGGTCGCCGCCGGCGCACCCCGGGAGACCGGCCGCCCAGCCGCGGTCCACCGCGAAACCTATTGGGCCGCAGAGATCCCGTGGCTAATCGGGGCCTCCGACTTCACCGTCGGTAACCCAGCCGGCGGGAACGCGGCGGTGCTACGGGCGATTGCCGCCGTACGCGAAGCCAACCCCGGGGCAATGAGTTCGGTGGACGTCGCTCTGTCAGTGACTTGCTTCAGGTTCTTGGCGCCGCATCGGGAATTTTTCCGTCAGATGCAGACCGATGGCGGTACGGCCCGGCTGCTGGTGACGCTGCTCCCGGCCGAGCTGAAGGGCTTCACCCTCGTACCCGACCTGAGTCGGCTACTGGCCGAGCTGGGGATCGCGGTGGAGTTCGAATTCCTGTCCCAATGAGCGCAGGTCGAGGACGGCTGGGCAGGAGCAGCCCGGTCGGCGCGCATGCGATCTCGATCGCTGCGGAATTCCGCAGCTCAGTGCCGGGGTTTCTTGCGGACTGGTTCGCAGTGGGGCGCACGGTCCACGGATATGTTCAGTGTGCGCTAAACTGAATCGACGGTGACAAGAGGGTCTGAGCGTGTCTGAACCGACCACCCCCAATCCCCCCAGTGTGACGATCGAAGGCGTTCCGGTTCTGCCGCTGCGCGATGTCGTCGTGTATCCCCACACGGTCTGTCCGATCTTTGTGGGGCGCGAGAAATCCATCCAGGCCCTGGACGTAGCGATGCGCGGCGACAAGCGCATTGTCCTGATATCCCAAAAGCAGGCAGACATCGACGACCCCAAAGCCGACGACCTCTACCGTGTCGGCACCATCGCGACGGTGTTGCAGCTCCTGAAGCTGCCGGACGGAACCGTCAAGGTGCTGCTGGAAGGCGTCGAGCGGGCCCGAATCGATCGCCTGCACATCGAAGAGTACTGCACGGCCGATGTCACTCGGCTGCCTGATGTGGAGGCTTACGACGAACGCGAGATGGATGTGCTCGCGCGGTCGGTCATCTCGCAGTTCGAGCAGTACGTGAAGCTCAACAAGAAAGTGCCGCCGGAGGTTCTGACGGCACTGGCCGGGTTGGATCAACCCGGGCGCCTTGCGGACGCGGTGGCGTCCCACATGGCGATCAAACACATCGAGAAGCAGAAGGTTCTCGAGATCCTCGATGCCCGCAAGCGCCTCGAGCACATGCTGGTCACCATCGAAAGCGAGCTCGATCTGTTGCAGATCGAGAAGCGCATCCGCGGGCGAGTGAAGGCGCAGATGGAGAAGAGCCAGCGGGAGTACTACCTGAATGAGCAGATGAAGGCCATTCAGAAAGAGCTCGGGGAGATGGACGAGGGAGGCAACGAGATCAGCG
>DASYDM010000063.1:0-246836 GCA_036499585.1 Steroidobacteraceae bacterium | reverse complement strand
GCTGGATGTTGGTGGCGGAACGTCGGAAGTCGCGGTGCTTTCGTTGAACGGGGTGGTCTATGCGAACTCGGCGCGGATCGGCGGTGACCGCTTGGACGAAGCGATCATGAACTACGTTCGCCGGAACTACGGTGTCATGATCGGCGAGGCGACCGCCGAGCGCATCAAACTGGAAATCGGATCTGCTTATCCCGGTCCACAAGTTCGGGAGCTGTCAGTGACGGGGCGAAACCTGGCCGAGGGCGTTCCGCGCAAGTTTACCCTGAGCAGCAACGAGATTCTCGAAGCGCTGCAAGAGCCCCTGCGTGGCATCGTCAGCGTGGTGAAGCAGGCGTTGGAGCAGACGCCGCCCGAGCTCGGAGGCGACGTCGCCGAGCACGGCATCGTTCTCACGGGTGGAGGCGCCCTCTTGCGCGACCTCGACAAGCTTCTGACGGAAGAAACAGGGGTGCCTGTCATCGTGGCGGATGACCCACTCACCTGCGTGGCACGGGGCGGCGGTCGCATTCTCGAGCTAATGGACGAGATGGGTCCAGGCCACTTCGGTCTCGAATGACCTGATCGCAGCTAGATTATTGCGAGCGCGAGTGGGAAAGGCCAATCGGGCGCCGAGCCGGTTATTGCTACGTTCAAGTAAAGGGTGGTCGCCGCAGGGAGAGCAGTACGTCGTGGCTGCCTCAGGAAAGGCTCCGGGCATGCACCTCGATGCTTTCCGCGGACACTTCGCCAACTTTCTCGTGTACAGCTCGGAATTCCCGATCCTCGCCAGCCACTTCACCTGGCGTGGCCCCTGTTGGCGTTCGCGATCGTAACCCGACCCGGCATCCGGGCAATTCTCACAACGATTCTGTTGGCTTGTGGCGCGCTGATGGCCGCAAGAGAGTCGATATACGCGCAGGTCTTGGGCTCGTACACGGACATCCTGATCGGATGCTTGTTGGCTCAAGCCCTGCACGTTCGATCTGTGTTCGGCGCGCTGCGGGTGCTGGCGCGTGGCAGCTTCCCATGGTTTGTGAGCGGGCTTCTTGTGCTTGCAACGCCACCCCGCCCAGCACCCCGACAGGGCTGACGGCCACCGCAACCTCCAGCACGTCGCAGCAAAAGCGGTCGGCGAACTCGCCCACACCCTTGGCCAGGGGACTGTAGGCATAGGAACTCTCCTGGACTTCTACAATCCGGAGGTCAGTAGGACGCACATGACAATCATTTTGCAGTCGGGACATGGGGGTTGTTGGGAGGCGTAGCCACCGCCCTACCCGCAGCGGCATAGTTCGGAATTGACAACTTCTATCCCGGTGGGATGAATGGTCTACTTAACGATGACGAGGAGTCGTGGGAGCTGATTTTGCGGGTTGACCCAAGCGCGTTCCGTTTCAGACCATGAAAATACTGGCGTTCGCATTTTGGCAGTTGCGCCGGTTCTGGCTTCAATTTGGGTTTGGCGACGACGACTATGCGGACTGAAGGGCGTTGGCGGTGCTGTGCGTCGCGCAGCTCCTGGCTGTTGTGAGTGTATTAACCTTGTGTTCGGCATTGCTGCCTCTTTCGCTGATACCCACATCCAGAGCGCAACAACTCCGAACCGCGTGCGCGCTGGGGATTGTCGTGACCGCCATCAACTATTTTTCGCTTCGATTCGGCAGCCGATGGAGGCGATTTGAGCCCGAATTCGAGTCGTACTCGCCGTTCGCGCGAAGAGCCGGTGGCTTTGCCGTGGCCGGCCTCCTACTGTTGATACTCGTGGCCGCCGTGTATACGAAGGGCCAATACAACCACCTCGTGCGATAGGATCGATCCCGATCAACGTTTTTGGGCCCGGGGAAACCCTCAGTGAGATCCGCACACCAAGGTGTCCGATCTTCGCGTCCGCAACGAGGTAAATACAAGACTCACAAAAAGGCCGATCTTTCGAACGAGCATGATGATGACAGTCTCCCTCGTACGGCATAGTTGACTCGATCAGAGCAGCTGTGCGAAGTACTAAGCTGCTTACAGCGCGCCACGGCGACAATTCTTGGAACGATGGCCCTGGGCGGGATTGTCGGCGTCGTGGCGCTCTCGGCTGCGGTGGCAGCGTCACGCCCGCCGCCCTTCCCCGCGACGCGATCTATCGGCGTTGTCGCTTCCCGGCTGAAGCGATCGAGCAGTGTGTCCGCTGGTACCTGACGTATCGGCTGAGCCACCAGGACCTCCCACGCAACTGACCCCACGCACATAACAATGTTGGATTTGGCACGACCAACGCCGCGTTCAGTTGTGACCTCGCGCGCTGTCCGCTCTGAAACGGCATCTGTGTCTCCGAGACTCCCTCGAGGCTGTGACGGGCCCCGGGCGACCGTCCTGCAGACTCCTTGGGTCGCCGGGTTGCCTGGAATCTCTGCCGGGCGGTAGCTTTCTTCACGACTTGATACGAGAAGGCTTGCATGACTGACAAAGAGCACGACACCGAACAGGGCCAGCTCGGCCGGCGTTCATTCCTGAAAGCAGTCACTGCCGCGGCGGGACTCGGCACGGTCGGGGCTGCAGCGCATACCGCGAGCGCGGCGGAAGGTGCCCCTTCCGCTCCTGCGGCCCTGCCACCCAGCGCGGAGCAGGAGAGCCGCGAACACAGTGGAGTCTTCAGCTATACGCCGGAGCAGGAGAAGCGCTACTTCCAAGAGAATCCTGGCTCCGATTTCATGGTGGACGTGATCAAAGCGGTGGGCATCGACTACATCGCCGTGAATCCTGGCACTAGCTTTCGCGGCCTACAAGAATCGCTCGTGAACTACGGCGGCAACAGCAAGCCCGAGCTGATCACCGTCAACCATGAAGGCATCGGCGCGACGATCGCCCACGGCTATTTCAAGGCGGCGGGGAAGCCGATGGCGGTGCTCGTGCACGGTGTGGTCGGCACGCAGCATCTGCCGATGGCTGTGTACAGCGCTTGGTGCGACCGCGTCCCGATGATCGTACTGATCGGCAACCACACCGAGCCGGCCGAGCGCGCCGGTCCCACGGACTGGTATCACAGCGCGCAGGACGTGCCTTCAATCCTCCGCGATTTCACCAAGTGGGACGACACCTGCTACTCGGTACAGCAGTTCTCCGAATCGATGGCGCGCGCGTACAAGATTGCGATGACGCCGCCGATGGGTCCCGTGGTGCTCGCCATCGACACGCATATGCAGGAAGAACCCATCACCGGCAGACCGCGTCTGCCGATGCTCTCGCCCACGATTCCGCCGCAGGCTGATGACAACGCGCTCCGCCAGATCGCCGACTGGCTGGTGGCGGCGAAGAATCCGGTCATCGTGGCCGGCCGCGTGGCCCACAACCAGATGGGCATCGACCTGCTCGTGCAGCTCGCCGAGCTCCTCCAGGCCGGTGTGGTCGACCAGCGCAACCGCGTGAACTTTCCGACCTCGAATCCACTGTCCGCGGGCTCCGTGGGCGAGGCAGATGTGATCCTCGGATTGGAGACCACCGGCGCCGTGCCGGGAGCGAGGCAGCAGGGTAAGCGTACCGCCACCATCGGCACGGGCGATCTCCTGATAAGCCGCAACGTGCAGGATTTCCAGCGCTACGCCCCGGTCGATCTCTCGGTGGCCGGCGACGCGCAGGCCAGCCTGCCGTTCCTGATCGAAGCGGTAAAGCAGCGCCTGACGCGCAGCAGCCGCAACGTCATCGCGCAGCGTGGTAAGGCATGGCACGAGCGCTGGCGCCAGCAGCGTGAAGCCAACCTCAACGCGATGCGCTACGGCTGGAACAATTCACCGGTGTCGACGGGCCGGCTTTATGCCGAAATCTGGGACCAGATCCGCCAACGCGACTGGTCGCTGGTTTCCGCCGACATCTTCCAGAGCTCCTGGGCCAACAAGCTCTGGCCGATCGATCGCTATTATCAGCACAATGGTTCGTCCGGCAGTGCGGGCATCGGCTACGGCGCTCCCGCCGCGGTCGGCTCGGCGCTCGCACACAAGAAAAACGGCGTACTCGCCGTGAACGTGCAGAAGGACGGCGACCTGATGTTCTATCCGGGTACGCTGTGGACCGCGGCGCATCACCGGGTGCCGATGCTCACCATCATGCACAACAACCGCGCCTACCATGCCGAAACCATGGCGATGCAGGAGATGTGCAACCGCCGGCGCCGCGGCGTGACAAGCGGCGCGAGGATCGCCACGACGATGGACGATCCGGCGATCGATTTCAGCAGCGTCGCGAAAGGCTTCGGCGTGTGGTCGAGTTCGCTGATCACCGATCCGGCGCAACTAGCTCCCGCGATCCGCGAAGCGCTTGCCGTGGTTGATTCGGGGCGGCCCGCGCTGCTCGACGTGCATTGTTCCGGACGCTGAGGGTATGAAGATGAGGACAGGATATTGGCTAGCCGTTTTGCTGCTTCTTGGAGCCGGCGGAGCGAACGCTGCTGAGGAACGCAGCGGCAAGCAGTTGTTCACGGACTTTGGCTGTGTGCTCTGCCATGGGAGCACCGGCTATCGAGGCGGCATCGGCGGCAGGCCTATCGCACCGATGCAGCATTCACTGGACGCCTTTCGCATACTGGTGCGTTCTCCCGCCAACGCGATGCCGGCGTTTGCGCCCCAGGTGTTGAGCGAGGAGCAACTGGAAAAACTGTATCAGTTCCTCCGTTCGGTCAGCCCCTCCCCGGAAGTGGCAGATCTCCCCCTGCTGAAGAGTCTGGGTGCCGGGAAATGAATGCGGCCGGCGCGAGTCCCGAAATGGGGAGAGCGTCGCGAAATGTCACGCCCAATAATGAGGAGCACTCGCTTAAACTCCCCGCGCGCGCCTCACCCATGACCCCCAAGCGGATCGGGCGCTGACCTCACACTTTGCTGCCACCACTGGAAAAAGCGCGAAACCATGCCCGGACTGCTCCCGAACGTCGATCCTGATGGCCTCCTCGAATTCTCGGTGGTCTATACCGACCGCGCGCTCAACCACATGTCAAAACGCTTCACCGCAGTGATGCAGGACATCTTGGTTACGCTGAAGAGCGTGTATCACGCTCACACCGCGGTACTCGTGCCCGGCAGCGGCACATTTGGCATGGAGTCTGTTGCCCGCCAGTTCGCGAATGGCGAAAAGGTGCTGATCCTGCGCAACGGCTGGTTCAGCTACCGCTGGAGCCAGATCTTCGACGCGGGCGGAATGGCAACCGGCGCCGTGGTGTGCCAGGCGCGCAAGCAGGGCGAGGGGCCGCAGGCGCCCTGGGTCCCCTGCCCCGCCGCGGAAGTCGCCGCGTCGATCCGCGCTGAGCGTCCGAAGGTCATCTTCGCACCTCATGTCGAAACAGCCAGCGGCATGATCTTGTCCGATGACTACCTGCGCGTAGTAAGTGCCGCCGCGCACGAAGTCGGCGCGCTGCTCGTGCTCGACTGCATTGCATCGGGCGCGATGTGGGTTGACATGCAGGCCACAGGCGTGGATGTCCTGATTTCCGCGCCGCAGAAGGGCTGGAGCGGTTCCCCATGCTGCGCGATGGTCATGCTCAGCGAACGCGCGCGCAAGATGATCGACAGCACGCACAGTTCCAGCTTCTCGTGCGATCTGAAGCGGTGGATGCAGATCGCCGAAGGTTACGAAAAAGGCCAGCACGCGTACCACACCACCATGCCGACAGACGCCCTCGTGCGCTTGAGGGAAGTGATGCTGGAGACACGCGACTATGGCTTCGAAAAGGTTCGAGCGGAACAGATCGAACTCGGTCAGAAGGTGCGCGCGCTACTGGAATCGCGCGGCTTTCCGAGCGTGGCCGCCGAAGGCTGGAAAGCGCCCGGTGTCGTCGTGAGTTACACCACTGACCCGGGGATTCAAAACGGCACCAAGTTCATCGAAGCCGGCCTGCAGACCGCCGCCGGTGTGCCCCTGCAGTGCGGCGAAGGTCCGGATTTCAAGACCTTCCGCATCGGACTGTTTGGCCTGGAGAAGTGGCATCACGTGGACCGCACCGTGGCGCAACTGTCCTCGGCGCTGGATCGGGTGGCGCCCCGCGGGTGAAGTGCTGGGACCGCTGAGACGCAGGCCCGGAAACTACGCGTCGCCGACCGCCGCTGTGGAAGGCCGCAGGGCGGTTTCGGGTCCGGCAGGAGACTCTTTGCCGCACTCGGCGGCCCCGAGCGGGGGGTGAGTGTCGGCCCCCCGCAGGCTCTTCACCTGCGGGTAGCGCGGAAAAGCACGAAAGCGCCTGTGTCTGGATCCCTCAACATGACTTCCCTGGTGCCGTCCCGCAAGGTCACGATGTTTTTCGATACTTGGGTGGCACCCAGTGCCAGTGCGCCCTTGAGAAAGCGCTCGAGATCCGGCACCTGGAACCCGTAGTAGTTCACGCCGATATCGGTTATCGAAAACTTGTCGATGGGTTGCTTACGGTTCTGAAAATCGATGAGTTCGAAGTTCAGGGTCGAATCCGGGGCAACAGCCTCCGGAAATTTAAGGAAGAACAGGCGCACGATCCCGCCGTGGCCACCCACGACGGAGTCGTAGAAATCACCCTGCAACCACTTTGGCTCCTCGGCAGGAGGCTGACCGCCGAGCAGTCCCACATAAAATGCCTTCGCTTTGTCTATATCGGCAACGACGATGCCGAAGTGGTTGACTCCAGCCTTGGCATTCGCCGCTTTGTCTATGACCTCGATGTCGAGGCCATCGGGGTCTGCGATATAGGCCAATTGACCCTTCGGCCGCCCCGCCGGTTGCAGCTCGTCAGCCCAGGAGTGGGGTCGCAAAATCCCGGCCTTGCGGAGCTTGTCCCAGGTCTGCTGGATGTTTTCGATGTAAAACCCGATGTGGGTCGAGGTCGGCTTCCACATGCTGCGCGATGCGAGATTACGCCGCTCGATGCCACGCACCTCTCGCAGATACACCGGAAAGAGCTTGCCGGAGGCAGTGGTCGCCGCTTGCATCTTGGCGACCCGGGTCTCGATGCCTTTCACGCCGAACAGTGCTTCGATGGTGCTGTCCCGGCCCCAGTCCTTGGATTCCGCGGGGTCCTTGGTGAAACCGAGCGCTTCGTAGTATTCGACCGATTGGTCAAGGTTGGCGACGAGCCGTCCGACCAATGCCACTGTGGCGGAGTCGTCAGCTTGTGCTGTTGCAGGCATGACACCCACAACGAGGCCGACCAACGCAGCACGGAACACGGCCCGGCTGACAAAGCTCAGCCACACACAGCATGTACCTAAAAAGCTTGGCATGGTTTTGCCCCCAGTCACTTGCTCGGTTTCCCGTCGTCCACGCCGAACGCCAGAAGCACGTTGCCCGGGCGGCCGATGATGCTCACGTAGCCTGAGTTGAAGTAGACCATACCGTTGGCGACGACCGCTCCAGGGCCGTCCATCGCCCCGCCATTGGCTTTTACGCCGTTCACGGTATCGAACGTCCGATTGGTGTCGAACTGCCAGATGATCGCACCGTCTTTCGTCGAGTAGGCCCGGACGCCGCCATCCATCGATCCGGAGAACAGCGCACCCGGCACCAGCGTCACCGCCGCGCCCTGAGCCGCGCTGCAGCCGCGCGCTTTGCCGCACAGCTTGTCGGGCGCAGGCCGCGACCACACCTCTTCGCCGTTGTCGATCTTCACCGCGCGCATGCCGCCCGGTGTCTTCGACAGCGTGCCGTTCACGCCGAAGTAGGCGATGTGGTCATCCGCGGCTCCGCCGAATTGTCCGCCGAGTCCGCTCCCATCGCTCGTCTTGTACTGCCAGACGATCGCCCCATTCTTGTCAGGATCGAACGCCCACGACATCCCTGACTTCGACTGTGCCAACAGCACCTCGTGCCCGTTGGACTGCTTGACGAGCATGGGCGACATCGAGAAGTCCAGATCGGGACCGAGCGCGGCCGGGCAGTTCGGATTGTTGTCCTTATTCTTGGCGTCGCAGCCGCCAGCGAAGACGTCCTCTTTTGTCAGCGGCTGATTCGACCACTTGATCTTGCCGGTCTTGATGTCCATGGCGACGACAGCGTCCGCGGTCCGCTGGGCCGGGCCCGCATAGGCGTTGCCGGTCGCGACGTAGACGAGGTGGCGCTTCGCGTCGACGGTCGGCGCCGACCAGATCCCGGCACCTGCGGGTCCCCACAACTGCACGCCGTCCTTGGTCTTGCCGCGGGGCTTCGGATCCTCGGGGATCGCGTACGACTTCCACACGACCTTACCTGAATTCGCGTCGAGCGCCGTCACGCTGCCGCGGAAGGTGCAGCACTCGTAACCCAATCGTCCTCCCTGCCCTTCTTCGCCGACGCCCGACGTGGTGACGTAAAGGCGGCCGTCATAGAGAGTGGGTGAGCCGGTCGCCGTGGCATAGGTGTGATCGTCGACTTTGTAGGACCAGAGCTGTTTGCCGGTCGCCGCGTCGAGTCCATACGCGATGGCGCCGAGGTCGGCAAAGTACACCGCCATGCCTGATGAGCCCGCGCTCTTTACCGGCCCGACCGACAGCGCGGTACGGACTCCGGTCTGCGCGTGGAAGTTCCAGTAGGTGCAACCGCTCTTGGCGTTTAGTGCGTAGACGTCGCCGGCGGTGCTGGCAACGAACAACACGTCGCCGACCACCGCTGGCTGCGATCGCGCAGAGTTCGCTCCGGGAAACCCGAACGCCCATTTCAGCTTCAGCTGCGGAACGGTGGTCGCAGTCAACCCGGCCTTGGCAGCCGATTGATAGCGCATGTTGTTGATGCCGTTGCCCCAGCCGTTCCAGCCACTGCGCAGAGCTGCGGTGGACAGCTTCGGCATTGGCGATTCGCAGCGGCCGACGTTCGACGGCGGCGGCGCGGCGCCGACCGGACGGCCGGCAAGGAATCCTGCGACGGCACGCCGCTCTGCGTCCGTGAGCACCGAACCTTGGCGGAACATGTTGCCGCTGATCAATGCGGTGAGGATTGACTCCGGCGCGAACTCTCCGAGTGCCTCGCGAGTGGGCGCTCGTGAATCTGGGGCTGGCTTGAGGTGACAGGCGGCGCAGACCCGTTGAAACACCTCAGCACCGTCCGGCGTTTGTGCCGAGGCAGTGAAGGGCAGAACGCAGAACAGGATCGCCAGGGTGTACAGCAGTCGATTCATATGTCTCATGAGTCAGAGCTAGTTGTTGGTTCAGCCACTGCTCAGCGCAGTTGCGGAGGAAAGCGGAAATCGCCCATGTTGGCATCGAGCTGGATACCCGCACTGTTGATCGCATAGGCCGCGCTACGGAAAGCGCCGACAGTGAACAGCGTATCCAGCAGCTGCTTCTCTGAAAACTCCCTGAGCAGCGCATCACAGGTGGAATCATCGATCAGGTCGTCGCGGTACAGGTCGTCTACCGCCTTCAGCAGCAGCCTCTCTGGCGCCGTGCCTCCCTCTGCCGTAGGGCCTGTGATTACGCGGGCAACGGCAGCGTCATCCATACCAACCTGTCGTCCGCCACGGGAGTGCGCAGCCCACTCATAC
This sequence comes from Steroidobacteraceae bacterium, assembly GCA_036499585.1. Classification (GTDB taxonomy): domain Bacteria; phylum Pseudomonadota; class Gammaproteobacteria; order Steroidobacterales; family Steroidobacteraceae; genus 13-2-20CM-66-19. The sequence continues at coordinate 237,409 of DASYDM010000063.1, read as the reverse complement.
TCCGCTCGGTTTAATACGGCGGTCCGCATGATGACCAGCTGCCGGTTGATCGGCACCAATGAGTTGGAACCGCGGATATGGTTTCCTTGGGCGTTGCGCAATGCGTCCACGGGAGGATTTCTGGCAAAGGTACGGAAAGCATTGGTGTTGCCGAGGCCGCTGCCCGTAGCTGGCAGCGGCGCGATGCGTGCGCCACGGCCGATTCGACGGGCATTGGTCTGGCGCGCCGAAGGTGCATAGGTAATGCCGGATGGCAGGCGGTCGGCGAGTTCCGGCTCGATTTCAATCCTGAGCGTGTTGGCGAAATTCGCATGCATCGTGATCTCCCCCACTCCGTAGAGCAGGTCGATCAACTGGTTGTCATCGTACTGCTTCGCCAACTTGGCCCAAGTGGCGTCGCTGACGAATGAATCCACATGGAGCTCATCTACAGCGTGCAGGAGGGTAGCTTCGATCGGCTTCCAGCCCGAGGCTTCGGGACCGAGAGCTACGCGCTGTATATCTACCTCCGTGAGTCCTGCGCTACGCGCTGCAGGCGCTCGCTGGGCCCAGACGTAGTCTGACCGCGCAAGCCACGCCGTGCGCAACCAGAGAAGCTCCCGGTGGCGGGCAGGCAGGGTTGAGCGGGTGAGGAGGAACTCGCTGTAGGGCAGCATGGCTTTCGCGAGTTCCGGATAGACCGCATAAGTGGCTACCGCGTTGCGCATTCCCAGGCCTGCGAAGCGGTCAATGACAGCGCGCGCAGCGTCATCAGGCTTTTCAGCGTGAACGAGCCGTGGCGCTGCGCGACTCGTGAACGGCGCGAGTGCAACCGTGGCAAGCAGGCACGACGTGACGCGCCTGCGATTGAATAACGGCAAGCGCGTCACGAGTCGATGCTCCTCAGTCTCAAGGCCGCGTAGTCGTCAGGCTTTCTTGTCGCGCAAGTGCTTTGGCCAGATGCCATAGCGACCGGCGGACAGGATGCCGTTGGGATCCACCGCGTCCTTCATGATATCCGTGAATTTGAGAAGCGCGTTGTCGTTGAACGAGTATGTGGCGCGGCACACATCCATGAAGGCCGTGTGGGTTCGATACTCACCCCAGCCATGATCTGCAGCGACCTTCACGAGATTCTTGAACACCTCGCGAGTCCGGCGATTGACCGCGGGATCGCGCACGATGCCAAAGAGTACGAGGATCACGAGGGTGCGCGCATGGTAGCTCTGCGGGAAGACCACGCCGGCGACAGGGACACCCCGTTCGGCCTCATAGTCCTGCAGTACCGTCTCGATGACGCGCATTGATTCGAGAATGGCCTCGCCCGTCATCGGAATGACAGGCGAAAAGCCGAGATGGCCCGTGTTGCCTGGCCCGAAGTTCGAGCGGGTGCCAATCGAGAAAATCGACAATGAGGGTACGCCCAGTTCGCGTTCGGAATGCACTTTGGGCAGTTGCTCGTCGCTCAAGGGGAAGTCGTAGGTTGCACCGTCCTCGAAGTCGATACCGGAGATCGAGCTCATGCGCTGCTTGGCGTAATCCCACTGGGCGCGGATGACGGGTTTCGGACCGTAGAAGCGCAGCGACACCCCATAGAACGGGACTTTGCGCTCCGCGGCGATCGCATTCATGCGATCGATCGAAGCGGCATCGTCTTTTGTGAGGAGCTTGCGCGTAGCGGGATCCTTGCTCAGCTCCGCTCGCATCGGTGAATTGAGATTGGTGGTGCCACAATTCATCAGACTCGTGTTCATGAAATACTTCATGTGCTCGAGCAACGGAATGATGTCGTGGTACTTGTGAACCCGGACGCGCCCTTCAATGAAGGCCTCGGGTTCGGGCATGAGCCAGATGCCCATTTTGGTGACGACGCCGAAATTCGATTGCGAGAAAATACCGTCGATGTGCGGGCCGTAACCGTATTTGAAATGCTGCCAGCTCTTCGCTTTGGGAAGAGCGCCCATGCCCGTGCGGAGGAGTTCGCCGGTGGCCGTCACCACCTCGAGACCGCAGTGCGCGTCCCAGTGGTCACGGTATGGGTTCATCGTGTAGCCGATGCCGTGATCCATCGCGTTGCCGATCACGCTGCCCCAGCCGGGGTCGGGGCAATCGATCCACAATTTCAGTTTCTTCTCACGGATATGCCGGAAGAGATCGAAGTAGCTCACGCCGGGTTCGACGAGGGCGAATGCGTTCTTCTCGTCGACTTCGATAATCCGGTTCATGCGTTTCAGATCGAGCACTACGCTGCCTGAAAGCACCGGCGCACAGTGGCCGTAAGCCAGATTACGCCCCGTCGAGATCGGATAGAGGGGTATCTTCAACTCATTGGCGATCTTTACGATCTTCTGAACCTGGTCGGCCGAATCGGGGGCGACGGCTGCGGAAGTGAGCTTTTCTTCCGGTTCCCCCCAAAGTGGCGAGTACGCGTCCTTGTAAAGGGCCACGTCTGCGGCGCTGGTGAAGACCCACTGATCGCCAACTACTGATTTGAATTGCTCAAGAGCGCGTGCAAAATCGCGCTCGCTTACGCCTGGGGGAATCGCCATCTCGATCTCCTCTGAAATTTGTCGTCTATTGCGGGGGTAGCGTAAGCGCTTGTTGTTATTTGCCTACGAAGCCAGAGCGACCTGCTGGCTCTATTTATCTGGAATGACGCTGGCGTGCCGCACATCGTGGCGCCACTCACCGTTCTCCTTACGGAAAATGTCAGTGAACCGGCGGCGGATACTCTGACCCGCATTGCGGGCACCGGCTCCGGGGACGACGATCTCCTCCCCCATGAGCACGACCATGTCCGGGCCGTGCGAGGCCGCATAGTCGAGTTTCATCTCCACCTTGGCGTACTTCACGCTGCCCTTCGCGAACGCAGCTTGCATCTGCTTGGCATTGATGACACCGCCGCCGGGCGCGTTTGCCACGAACGTTGACGAGTAACGTTCGCTTTCCGCGGTGGGGCCGGTCGTAGTCAACGCCACGATAGCCTGCTGGCGAATCTTCAGGACCTCCTGCACGGCAGGATCGTTATCCCAGGGATTCGCGGCTTGGGCCGTTCCAGCCGCCGTAACCCACAAGGCCACAACCAACACCGGCACGAGAAGCCTGAAACCGGTAATGGAACGCAGTGCGCTGCTGTCTTTGTTCATGTATGTCTCCTGGTGCCGGATCAATGCAGGCAGGCACCCACGCCGGGCTCCGCTCCGAAAAACGGCGCCGGCGCGAACAGCTTCGACGAGGAGAACTCGGCAAGCGACTGCACGTTGATGAGCGTACAGGCATTTTCCGTCTCGGCTGCCCGATAGCTGCGCTTGAGAGCCTCGCGCAACTGTTCCGGCGTGCGTACGTACTCACCCCTCGCCCCAAGCCCTTCGGCCATCTTGTCGTAGCGCAGGTTCTCCTGGAACAGGTACATGTGCATCGCGCGCGGAGCATCTTCGGCAGAGGGCCACATTCCCCAGCAGTTGTTATTGAAAACCACGGTGATGATCGGCACCTTGTATTTCAGCGCCGTATCGAGTTCGAACAAGCTATAGGCGATTCCCGCATCGCTGGTGACGCACAGGCTGGGTGCGCCCTTGTAGGCAGCCTGCGGTCCGACCCCACGCTGCTTGGCGAGAGACGCGCCGATCATCATCGCCAAGTCGGGGCCCATCGCACCGAAACTGTATTGACAGACTATCTCCTGGCCGGCGCGATTGGCCCGCAGAAAGCGCGCTGTCGCGTGGCCACAGGTTGCACCACCCCACCCCGTGAGGGTCAGCTTTGGATCGATGGCGCCTTCGTACAGGAAGTCGTGTATTTCCTTCGCCATCACGTACGGATGGATGCTGTTGGTGCTCTTGCTGTACCCGAGTCCCTTCTTGTAATAGTCCATGGACGTGTCCCAGTACTTCTTTTTCGCGGCAGCGAGCTCGGCAACCCAGGTGTCACGCTTCTTGGCCGGCAAGCGGTTGGCCAATTGCTCGATGAAGGCTTTCTCATCGCTGACGATACCGAGCGCGAGCGGCCAGTTGCGGCCCAGTTCTTCAGGTACCGGGTGTACCCGAATGGCCTTGGCATCCGGGTTGAACCGGTATTCGCCGAGTTTGGGCATGCAGTACTGCCCGATGAAGACCACGAGGTCGGCGCTGAACATGGCGTCATGCGACATGCTCGCATTCAGACGGTGATCGTCGGGCACGTGGCCGCGTGTGGGGCCGGAACCGACGATGGCAACTTCATGGCGCTCAGCGGCTGCCAGGAGCGGCTCCCAGGCCTTGCGCTGGAACACGCCTTGGCCTGCGATGAGGATGGGGCGTTCGGCCTTGACGATCATGTCGATCGCCTTCTGCATATCCGCCGCGGACGGCTCACAGCGCGACTCGCTGCGGTACTTGTCCTTCTCGTAGTAGCAGGTCAATTTGTGCGGATCCGGGAAGCGCTCACGCGCTACCTCGCCTGGGAAATCCAGATGCACCACACCAGGTACTCCCGACTTCAGTTGCCGGAACGCGTACTGGCCGTATTCCCATACGCGATTGGGCACGATGAGGCGTTTCCCGTACTTGCGCAGCGTCTCGGTCATCGGCTGCTGATAGATATTCTGCAAGGCTTCGTTATCTTCTCCGGAGATGCTCGCATTGCTCGCCAATACCAGCAGAGGCGTCCGGGCGGCGCCGGCAGCCGCGATGTTCATGATCATATGGGTGAATCCGGGACCTTCGGTGCCGGAAGCCGCCACAACCTCGCCCGTTGCCCTGGAGAAGCCGTCCGCCATGGCGCACATTCCACCTTCGGTGCGCCCGCCGAACGATGGGATACCCACCTCCGCGATCGCGTTGATGACGGGATAGTTGCCAGGACAACAGAACAGGGCTGCAAGCTCTTCCTCTTTGCACAATCTGGCGAATACCTGCGCACCGTCGAGACCGGGCCCTTCGAAATTGAGTTGTTTGATCGGGCTGCCGAGCGAATTCGTGATGGCAGCGGGAATGCGTACGGAGGGAACTTTATTGAGCGGATCCGGGGCGGTGACTCCGCCTGGCAGGCCTGCGACCTGCGCGTGCGCGGAACGCGAGCCAAGCAGCGATGCAGCGCCGGCAATAGTGCCGGTCAGGCCCATCGCCGACGCCAACACCTCGCGTCGCGTACGCGGGGTACCTGACTCCGCCTGCGGTTGTTCACCCGGCTCGTTCGCGGAGTTTTGCGCGGGGTTCTCGTTGCTCATCGTTCCTCTCCAAAATAGTCCGGAATAATCGCTGGTGATCTAGTTGTTATCGTCTGACAGCCCGTCACTTACCCCGTGCATCGGCCGGCCACAGGCTCCGGATGAAATTGACCAGATTCCACGTCTTCTCCGTATCGCCAATCTCCTGGCCAAACGACGGCATCGCGGAGACGCCATCGCGAATGCTCCGGAATATCTCACCTTCACTGGTACCGTTCACCCATACTTGAGGATTGGTCAGATCCGTCGGCTTCCCCACCAGGAGGACCAGTGCTTTGCCATCCTCACCGTGACAGGTGGCACAAGCGTACTCGAGATACGCCGTACGCCCCTTCGAGATCGAATCGCTCGCGAAGGGCATTGGATTTTTCAGGGAGCGGGCCTCTTCGACGGTCAGTTTCCTATCGAGGTCCACGACCGAACTACCGGCTCTGCATACCACCCAAACCGCAGACAGAACCACACCAACACTGATACACAAAAGACGCATCGCACTCATAACGAACTTCCAGTTTCCGGATTCATCCCCAAGTGCGCCACCATGTACTCGACGTACATAGCATCACGCAAGAAGTCGAGGAATATTTCATTTACCAGGTGCACGAGCCGGCGCGTTGCGTACTCATAGTCACCGTCCTGCACGGCGACCCGCAGCGAGAGGCTGTCACTTCTCACGTAACAGGTCACACGAGCCTTCTCAGGATCGATGCGCCGATGCGCCGGTCGCTCCGGCGCCGCGCAGTGACGCAGATACGCAGCAAGCGCGCGACGCAAGTGGGGTGCAGCCGATACCTGCGGAAGCAGACCGGTCAGCGTCAGGGAGGCTTTCGCTTCGTCCAGCAGGATGGAAAAGACCCGCCGGTAGTGCCACCGAACCGTGAAATCCGCCTTCCGTGCCTGCCGCTTATTCTGCCGAAAGCCCGCGAACACTCCCCGGCTGGCGTAACCTTCAAGAATAGAGGCCACCAGGTCCGCAGGTTGCTGCTGTTCAGCGCTCCACGCACCTTCCTGAGACATTACACTCTCAGACACTGCAGCTTCACTCCAGCCCGTTTCTGTCATCGGTTCACATCAGCCTACGTCAGCCCTACTTCTCATTGGCCCGCATCAGCGCTTGCGAGCCAGATACGCCCCGACCGCGTCGAGATCGGCATCGCTGATCTCGGTTTTACGGAACGGTGGCATGATCGAGACGCCGGTTCTCACGAACGCACGCACCACTGCCGGTACCAGATCGGTACGCTGCTCGAGCGGCGCCGGCTTGACCCCTTTGTAAAGGATTCCAAGCGCTGCCGTACCCGGGTGCCGTGGACCCGGAGCATGGCAGGGCGCACACCAGTGCTGGAAGACCTCATTACCGTGCTTTACCAGGGCATCAGCCTGTTGCGCGTAGAGCGGGGTGGTGGCCGTGGCTGACACAACCGTGATCAACAGCAAAAAGTTTCGCATCGCCCGCTTAACTCCGCACAACGGGCGCTATGACCCAGGAATAAAGTACTTCGTCCTCTGGTACCTGCAAGGCTGGTCGCGCCGTCTGGACCTGCACGCTGGCATTCGGTGCTGCCGTGCGAGGGTAGCGTCCGATGACATCGCTCACGACACTCACCCAATCGCTGTCCGTCGCTACGCGCCGAGCGGCATCAACAACAATGCCCGCTCCTTCGATCTCGTGTCGAACCGCTCCGGCGGACGACGAGGAATGCTGCGCACGAAATACAACACGCATGCCATGATCCCCAGCGAGCTGCTCGAGACAGAACAGCGGACCACGCGCGGTGAGTCCCGCGATCGCAGCAGCACCTTTCTGCCACTGAGGATATAAAGTGTCGAACCAGAGACCCGTTATATCCCCGGTCGTCGTTGCGGCGGTATCGACACCGCGCGCCGCCATGCGCTCACCAAAGGCGCGACTCGCAGCGAAACGCGTGTCATAGATCGCCTTGTACAAGGCGACGGGCTCGCCCCAGCCGGCATCGGCCGACGGAGCCGCCCGTGCGGTGGCGGTGGCGGTGGCATCAAGCGGCAAGACCGTTACGGCGATACCCATCTGCAACACCTCTCTACGAGTACTCATCGTGCGTCCCCCAATAAAAACGCCTGAAGCCTGTGACACCGGGACCCGTCAGTGCCGGGTGGATTCGAGCCTCGGTGCGCAACCATCGCAGGGTGCAAACGGCGTCAGAAAGAAGTTGTTCGGATCCGCGACCAGCACGGCCTTGAAGTTCGGCGGGAGCGGCGTGGACACACCATTCTCCGTATGTATCTTCAAACCGGCCGCCTTCATCGCAACGACCAGATCATCGACGTTCTCTGCGCGAAGCTGCAGGCGCGCCGCGCCCCGATCCTGGATGTGCATCTCTTGCGGCTTGCGATCAACGCCTTTGTATTCGACGAACTCGACCACGAGCGAGCCGCCGGGGGCATGGGTAATGGCACGCCGCGCCTTGAGACCTGACAGCCCCGTCAACTTGCGCAGAGCAGGATCAGCGGCCACGGTGCTCTCGACCGAAAATCCGAACAGTGTGCGGTAAACGGCAAGCGTGCGCTCCATATCCTGGACCGCAATCGATAGGCGCTCCCCGACGATGCCACTGTCAGGCATCGACGCAAGCGCCGGCACCGCGGCAGGCTGGCGCAGTTCGATGAGGCGGCCGTCGACATCACGAATCAGCACCGAACGTGAGCCGTCGGCGAAGTGAACCGGCTTGCCACCCGGTGTGAAGACATCGCCTTTGGCCTGCTTCACCCGAGCGAGCAGAGCATCGACATCCTTCACGACCAACACCGGAGTCACAGTGCCAGGATCCTGGATCCGCAGGGCAATCGTCTTGTGTGGGACGTTCTGGATTTCCATCACTTCGAACCGGGCGTTCGTACCTGGAACCGAGGCCGACTGGTGCCGCTCCTTGGCGCCATCGATGTTGAAAAATGCCTGCAACTGCACATTCACCGGGTTGTACTGACGCTGACCTGACTCCGGTAGCGGCGGAACGACCATATCCAGCGCGTCGTGATAAAAGGCGAGCGTGCGGTCCATGTTCTCGACGAAGGTCGTGTACGTAGCGACGCCTACGATTACCCCGACATTCGGCTTTACCTGGATGCGCGACTGAATGCGCCATTGACCGGTGCTGGTCTTTTCGTAAGTGTCCTCGAAGAAGCTGCCATCCTTCTGATACGCGCGCCCGGTTACCTTACCGTTGGCTACGCTGATGGCGACGCCACTGCTCATGAGGCGTTTCACTCCGTCGCGTTCGACGTAGTGGTTGCCGGGCGACGGACCACCAAGCGCGTTGATGGCGGCAAAATCACTCGCACTCAAGCCGGCATTCAACTCAGCGGTGGTGACGACGGTACGTGAAGCGATACGCCAGCCGGCTGGTGTCTTGACATATTGGTCTTCGTAACGACCGACTTTGGGGCCGAGATCCACGGTACCCTGAACACCGGCAGCGGTAACCTTCAACTCAACTGGGGAGGGGTTGCCACCACCCACCCGCGGCGTCGGTTGCGACCCCGACGGCTGGGTGCAGTGACGTTCGCTTTCGACCAGACCGGTCAATTCCTCGCGACCGACCATGTGACCCCGGACCGAGCTCGAAAAGGAGCCCGTTTTCGGCACGAACAGATCCGCGAAGCCATTCGCGTCGCAGGAGCCGAGCGCCTGAAAATAGGTAGCTGCAAGCTTATTGATGGCCTGCGTGTCTTCAGCAGTGAGCGTCGACTGGGCAGCCACCAGGCCAGGAATTGCCAACAGGGCGCCAAGGCCGTACAGAACCCGTTTCATGTATCTCCCCCTCGCAAAGACAAACTCTATTCTTATGACGTAGGCCCGGCGGGCTTACCTGCATACTCTTTCAATAAACTCAGCACGGCTTCATTCGCTTTGGACGCTGCTGCCCTACCGCCGACCAGAGTGGCGTTGTTGGCCACTTTACCGGCCGCTATATCGCCTACTGTCACGCCTCCCTTCGCCAGCGCCAACGTGGTATCGGCACCGGCAGCCAGCAGCAGCCGCATCGACCCGACATCACCCGCCTTGGCTGCCTTCATCAACGGCGTTGCCCCCTCTCCCAGAGAGCGATCGGCAAAAGCATGGTGACGGCCGAAGCTCGGTTTGATCAGGCGGGCATTGGGATTGGCGCCATGCTGCAGAGCCAGGCGCACGATATCGATTGCTTTCAGCTTATCGAAACTAGGTCGCGGCGGCCGGCCGATGTCCACGCGAAAGGAGACCATCTCCACGGCCTCGAACAAGGAGTCCGTGCCGGTATGATCAGCCACTTTCGGATCCGCACCCGCCTCGAGCAGCGCCGCCGCCAGATCATAGTGCTGGTTCATGATTGCCAGGCTCAAGGCCGTCGTGCCGTCTGCATCTCCCTCGTCCAGATTCGCACGCAGCTCTATCAATGCAGCCATCGCGTCTGCCGAGTTCTGCCGCGCCGCGTACATCGCCGCGGTCCAGCCGCCCGAAGGTAAAGGGGTCGATACCAGATCGGTCTGGGTCCACTTCATCGGGGCAAGATTCAAGACACGCGAGTGCCTGTTGATGTCAGCTCCGCCCTTCACCAGCGCACGGATCGCTTCGGGATGATTCTCCCCCGCCGCCCACATCAGCGCCGTTTCACCCTGCTCCGACTCGCGGGCGTTGGGGTCGGCGCCCGCCTTGAGCAACAACTGGATCGTGACCGGATCGCCGGCACGCCCGGCGATCATGAGGGCCGTTTCTCCACTGGGCATCGTAGAGCGGGCATTGGCTCCGGACTTGAGCAACAGTTTGACCATCTCGGGGCTGCGGTTCTGCGCCGCCAGCCACAGCGGAGTAATACCGTACCGGTTCCCGAGGTCAGGGTTCGCTCTGGCCTTCAGCAAGGCTTTCGCCATCGCCAGGTCGTCGGCCTGCGCCGCGAACAGCAGGGCGGTCATGCCATCGCGTCCAGGCTGGTCGACCGGCGCTTCGTGGTGCTTGAGCAGGGCCTGCACGCCGGCACGATCTCCCTGCTCCGCCCTCTCCGCCAGACTCGCCGTCGACGCCCAGGCCATCCCTGCCGACAGTGACAGGAGACTGCCGAACAGCACCGACAGGCCCAGACCCTTGGTGTGCATCATTTGCGGACTATCCGTTGATGAGATCGACGGTGCCTGTGCTGATACCCATCGAATCCATCTCGATCCCGTAATACTGGGCCAGCGACAACATCATGTTCGCAATCGGCGTTTCGTCTTTCATCTTGATATGGCGGCTGCCCCGCCCGCCAAAACCGCCTACCAGCAGGGTCGGCAGGTCCTTTCTTTCATGGCTGTTGCTCTCGCTCATGCCACTGCCGTACAGAATCATCGAGCTGTCCAGCAGCGAACCGTCCCCGTCAGGCGTGCTCTTCAACTTGTCGAGGAACTTCGCGAACAGCCCCATGTGCCAGGTGTTCAGCTTCACCAGCAGCTTCTTCTTGGCCTCGTCGCCCCCGTGGTGGGACATCGAATGGTGCGGCTCGGTGATCCCGATCTCCGGATAAGTCCGCTGGGTGAGGTCACGGCTCATCATGAACGTGAAAACACGCGTCAGATCTGAGGCATAAGCCAGCGTCAACAGGTCGAAATGCAGACCCACGTGGTCCGCAAACATCTCGGGTATGCCCACCGGAGCATCGGGTATCTTCAGGCCCGAGGTGCGCTCCGCTTTTTCGATACGCTGCTCCGTTTCACGGACGCTAGCCAGGTAGTCGTCAAGGCGCGTACGGTCGGGCGAACCCAAGCCGCGCGAAAAGTCACTCAGATCGGACTGCACCGAATCGAGGATGCTGCGCCCCATCTGCAGGCGCTCGGCGCGCTGCTCCGCGGTACCGGGTCTGCCGAACATCCGCTCGAAGACTGCACGCGGGTTGATCTCCATCGGCAGCGGTGTCGTAGGCGACGACCACGCGAGAGTATTCATGTATGCACAGGCGTAGCCTGGGTCGCAGCCCCCGACGAAACCCGTGAAATCTTCGGTGGCCACTTCCAGTGACTTGAACACCGTCTGCTGACCGATGTGGTTTGCAATCAACTGATCGACCGTCGTGCCCGCCCTCACATCCTCCGCCACGGTCTTCTTGGGGATCGTGCCCGAAAGCCACGAGGCCACGGTCACCCCGTGCCCCGAAACCGGGTTGGCGCACTGCGACACCACAGTCAGCTGGTCCTTGTACGGAGCCAATGGCTGCATGATCGTGTTGAGTTCTACATTCGTTCCGACCTGCTCGGGCGTCCAGAAACCGGGCCTTTCGCCGTGCGGCACGAATATCACGCCAAAGCGCTTCGGGCGCGACTTCATGGCTGCCGCTGCAGGTACCATCGCGTCGAGAAACGGGAGCGCCACACCGGCCCCGATGCCTTGGAGGACGCGGCGGCGAGAAACACACTTTTTGGTCAGGAAGTTCATCTCTGGCTCCTCATCTCGTCTATCGGTCCTGCATTTGCAACCTTGGTATCCACATGCGAGGTCGACGAATCCGCACGCATCTGGAACGGCACGCTGTGCACGATCCCTCTGATCAGTGTGGAGAAGCGGTAGTCCTTCTTGCCGCTGTCCCGGACGATCTGGCGGATCGTCGGCATGTCCGCCGGCACCAGGCCCCGGCCCAGCGCGTAAATCATCAGCTTCTCGGTAACCGTGGAGACGAAGGTTTCCGGCTGTTTCAGCAGGCCATCGCGCAACTGGATCGGCCCGTTGATCTCAACCCCGCCGAGCAATTTGCCACTGGCATCGATCAGCGGGCTCTTCAGACCGTTTTCCCGCTCGCGCCAGGCGCCGACCGCATTGAAGTTCTCCATCGAGTAACCGATTGGATCCAATATGTTGTGACAGGAGGCACAGACCGGATTGGCGCGATGAACTTCCATGCGCTGACGCATGGTCTGTGTTGCGGAGTCCGAGGCACTATCCGGCAGTGGCGGAATATCCGGCGGCGGAGCCGGCACGGAAGCTCCAAGGATGTTCTCCAGAATCCATTTGCCCCTCACGACGGTCGAGGTGCGGTCAGTGTGTGAAGTGACCATCAAGGTGCTGCCCTTGCCGAGCAGACCCCAGCGGGCCTCATCCTTGAGGATCACGCGCCTGAAGTGATTCCCGTACACATCGTTGATGCCGTAGTGACGTGCCAGTCTTTCGTTCAGGTAGGTGTAGTTGGCCGTCATCAGGTCGAGCACGTTACGGTCTTCACGGACGATGCTCTCGAAGAACAGCTCGGTTTCCGTCCGCATTGCCTGACGCAGGTTGTCGTCGAAATTCGGAAACCCGGAGGAATTCGGCACCATGCTGTTCAGGTTGCGCAGGTACAGCCACTGAGCAGCGAAATTATCCGTCAGGGCGCGGGCCTTGGGATCGGCCAGCATCCTGTCCACCTGCTTGTCCAGGATGGCCGGATCGCTCAACCGCCCCTTGTCGGCCAGTTGCAGCAGGGTCTCGTCCGGAATACTGCTCCACAGGAAGAACGACAGGCGCGAGGCAAGCTCCAAGTCGCTGATTTTGTGAATCGTGCCAACCCTGACATTGGCAGGATCCCGCTCGGTACGGAATACGAACTTCGGACTGGCCAGCACTCGCTCGACCGCCGCCTGGATACCGGACTCGAAGCCATTTCGGGCCCGTCCGCGCGCGAAAAAGTCCATCAGGACGTCCGCATCCTTGTCCGTCCCGGTGCCGCGATAGGCCTGGCGCGCAAGCCTCGCCACGATCGCGCGGGCGCAGGCCAGCTCTTCCGCGCTCGGCTTGGCAGTCCGTGCCTTGGGCTGGCAGGAGAATATCTGGCGGCGTGAAGGCGAATCGCCCGGACCAGTGGGATTGTACGGGCCGGTGACGGTGAGCGACTCCACGTGCGGATGCCCGGTCACATCCAACAGATCCTGCGAACTGCGCTGGAAGGGCTGCAGGCGCTCGCTGTTCTCAGTGGCGCCCTCATAAACAAAACCAAAGCTGATGTCATGCGGACCGGCTGGAAGCGCGACTACGGTCGAACTGCGGGCGTTGATGGCGTCAGCCGCTTCCGTGATGTTGTGCATCAGCGCCTTGAAATCAGCTTCGCCGCCCAGCTTGGCAAGATGCACACGTTTGCCATCCACGGCGATTTCGAATTGACTGGGAAGCTCCAGGCCCTTCATCGCGCCGAGGTTGGATTTGTAGTACGTGACATCCAGATGGTATTGGCCATCGAGTGGTGCCACGACATGCACGTTGCGGCCACCCACCGTTCCAACGGGCATGCCCTCCACTTGGATGTTTTGCGAGGCGTCCTGGGGGACACGGAAAGTCTGGGCGACAGGTCCGGTATCCGGATCGCCGACAGCCAGTGCCGAGATCTTGCCCGCTGCGCTCAGGTACTGTTCGATCAGCACCGGAGATACGCCGAGCGCCTGGGCATTGTTGTCGAAGCCGAAAGCCGCATCGTCCGGCGGCAACAGGGTCGTCGCATCCACCTCAAGATCGAGCAGATCGCGAATCGCGTTCTGGTATTCAGACCGATTCAATCGATGGATGAGCTGAGGTGCCTCATCCGGGGTCGGGGGCCCACGAAGGACGATGTCGTCGAGGCCCTTCACCAGCCAGGTGAGCGCCGCCTGCCGCTGCTGCGGGGGCAGATGAGTCTCCGCGGTCAGGGGAGGCATCATGCCGACCCGCAATTTGCGGATGACTTTCTCCCAAACGTCCCGGTTTGCATGCATATCGGACTCGGGCAGCGTGTCGAATGCGAGCCCTCCCGCCCAGTCTTCGGTGTTGTGACAGTTAGAGCAGTACTGTTTGGTGAATTCCTCCATGGAGAAATGCGAATCCGCCAGACAGGCGGAAGCCATCGGAAGCAGGACTGCAAGAAAACCAATACGTCTAAACAACACTTCTTCCGCCCCCTCCCGGCGCCATGTGGCGCGGGAAGTTATACGTCGACGCGATTCCGGGCAGAAACCGCCTCGCGAATCACCTATCAAACCATGCCCATGTGCCCTTCTCCTCCTCCCTGAGCCAAGCACCTCAGAAGCTCATTTCACCAAGTTACTCAACAATGTCGCGACTGCACTACGGTCCCTGAACCGGCTGGCCAGCGCGGCCTCCCGCGGGGTTTGCCCGGCTTCATTGCGGGCATCGAGCGAAGCTCCGTGCTCATGTAGAAAATCCACTATTTTCAGCGAACCACGGCCGGTCGACGCGACATGCAAAGCCGTGTTTCCCTTCTTGTCAGCGGCGTTGATGTCGGCCCCGTGTTGCAGACAAAACAGGATTGCCGCCATCGCCTCTTCCTCGGTTCCAACATCCCTGCTGGGCACCGCCATGTTGCCGTCCCGCCAGCCCAGCCCGGCTGCCAGCATCAGCGCCGTATCCCCGTTGTCCATGGTGAGATTGGGATCGGCTCCATGCTCGACGAGACGCGTCATGGTTTGCACATCCCCGGCTTTGGCGGCGCGCATATATGCGGTCGCACCACGCCCGACGCTTGGATCACCATCGGTATGCGCCCTCATCAACAGCGGCTTGGTCAGACGGGCATTGGGGTTCGCCCCATGATTGAGCAGAATGTCTATCAGCTCACCTGCACTGATCTTGCTGTTTCCCGTTTGCTCGGGACGCGCGAAACTCCAGGGCAGCGTTTTCATGTCCACCGCCGCAAACAGCGCATTCATGCCGGCCGTATCGGTGATATTGGGATCGGCACCGTGCCGCAGGAGCATTGCGGCCAGATCGTAGTGGTAATTGATGATCGCAAGCGCCATCGCGGTAGAGCCGTCCGGATCGGTCAGATTCAGATCGGCACCGTGTTCGATGAGCACCTTGGCCGCGTCGAGAGCACCGTCGCGGGACGCGTACATCAACGGAGTCCAATTGCCTTTCGGGAGCCTCGATAACCCGAACATGTCGCGAGCAAACTTCATCGGGCTGGATCGCACATTCACACCAGCGCCGGCCTTGAGGAGAATCGCCACTGCTTCGGGATGGTTTTCCGTTACGGCCCAGATCAGCGCAGTCTCACCGTAATAATTCTCACGCGCTTCCAGGTCCGCACCATGTGCAATGAGAGCCCGAACTATTTTCGCGTTACCGGTACGCGCGGCCGTCATCAATACGGTCTCACCTTCGACGAGCGCCCGTTTCGAATCGGCGCCCGCATCCAGCAGTGCCTTTACGACCGCCGGATCGCCACTGGTCACCGCCAGTGACAGGGGCGTGACTCCATAGCGATTGCTGGCATTTACATTGGCCCCCGCCTTCAGCAGCAACCGCACTCCTTTGAGGTTCGAGTTGCGAGCGGCCCAATGCAAGGCCGTCGTGCCATCGGGCTCTGCAACGTTGGGCTCACTCAACGAGTGCCGCGCAAGATCCAGATCGTTCGCCTCGATCGCCGCTATCAAAGCCGGCTCCTGAGCCGCGCTGGCCACATTGGCCAGGCCTGCGGCAACGCACAGCACCGCGACTCTGCATAACAGAGTGCTGTTGAGATTGTTTCGACGCGCACTCATGGACAACAACCTCGGACTTCAGATTTCGAGTATGCCGTTGCTGACGCCGATGTGATCCACGTTCACACCGAACTTCTGGGCCACTCCGACCCAGAGGTTGCCAACGAGTGTCTTCTGGGACGGCACCAGGTGACGATTTCCCTGGCCAGCCATACCGCCCACCCCCACCCATGGCAGCGGATCGGTAGCATGTCCGTTGCTGTCGCCCATGCCACAGCCACAAATCATCAACGAGTGGTCCAGCAGGGAGCCATCGCCATCCGGCGTGTTTTTCATCTTCTCCACGAACTTGGCGAACTGCTGCACATGGTAATTATTGAGCTTCGCCAGAAGCGCGATCTTTACCTTGTCTCCACCGTGGTGAGAAACGGTGTGATGGGGCTCGTTCAGACCGATCTGCGGATAGGTCCGCTGGCTTGCCTCTCTCGACATCATGAACGTGACAACTCGGGTGAGATCCGCCTGATACGCCGTCCTCATCAATTCGAACATGACGGCCACGTGTTCCTCGAAGTTATCCGGAATCCCGAGCGGCGCATCCATCACGACCGCCTGGCTGTTCTTGGCAACCTCCATGCGCTGGATACGGCGCTCGATTTCCCGCAACTGCTCGAGGTATTCGTCGATGCGACCGCGATCGCTGGCGCCTACCTTCATCCCCAGGCGCTTGGCATCGCCAGTGATGGAGTCGATGATGCTGCGATCCTCACTCATGCGGACACGGCGCTGCTCCGCGCTTCCGGCACGGCCAAACATCCGCTCGAACGCAACCCTCGGGTTAATTTCCATCGGCAGCGGCGTAGTGGGCGACGACCAGCAAAGCGTGTTCATGTACGCGCAGCTGAAGCCCGGAATGCAGGCACCGATATAACCGGTGAAATCCTCCGTGGCCAATTCCAGCGACGGAAACACGGTGTCCTGACCTATGGCTTTGGCAATCACCTGGTCGATGGTGGTACCGGCCAGGACATCCTCAGCCTCGGTCATCTTGGCATAGACACTGGTCATCCAACCTGCAGCCGAAACCGCATGGTCTCCGATCGTGGTACCCGCTCTCAGCAAGTTGCCGACGACGGTCAGATTGCTCTTGTAAGGCTCCAGAGGCTTGAGAGTGGGCGAGAATTCGAAGTTCGCCCCCGTCGTGGAGGGAGTCCAGTAGGGAATCATCATGCCGTTGGGGATGTACGTGAACCCCAACCGTTTTGGCGCAACCGGCACGGCACTCATGGCCGGCGTCATGGCGTCCAGCATGGGAAGCGCTATGACAGCGCCCACTCCCTTCAACAAGGTTCGCCGGGACAGTGCTTTCTTCGAAATAAACATGTCTAACCCCCTCTAGCCGCTTCCAACGCCACTTCCGGCTTCACTTTCAACGCCTCTTCCGCCTTCACTTTCAACGCCTCCGGCTTCGCTTTCGCCTCTTCCGCCTTCACTTTCATTTGAAAGGGGGCGCTTTCAACAATGCCCATGACCAGTGAACTGAGTTTGTAGTCCCCTGACTGGGTATCGCGAAGAATATTCCTGATGGCCGCCATATCCGAGGGAGCCGTGCCTCTGCCCAAGGCATAGATCAGCAACTTTTCGGTGACCGTGCTCACGAACACCTCCGGGCGGGCCAGCAGGGCGTTTCGTAGAGAAACAACCCCATCCACCTCGGTGCCATCCACCAAAGTCCCGTGTGCATTGATCGGCTGTCCCGCATCTTCGCTACGCCAAACACCGACCGCGTCGAAGTTGTCGAGTGCAAAGCCAATCGGGTCCATCACTGCATGGCAACCGGCGCACACCGGGTTGGCGCGATGGAGTTCCAGCCTCGCCCGCAACGTTTTCGGCAATTCTGCATTCCCGTTGTCGGGAAGAGCTGGGACATTCGGCGGCGGCGGCGGCGGCGGCGCTCCTAACAGGTTCTCGAGAACCCATTTGCCCCGTACCACAGGCGAGGTCCGGTCGGCATGCGAGGTAACCGTCAATATGCTGCCCTGACCGAGTATCCCAAGTCGCGCCTTGTCCGTGATCGGTACGCGGCGGAACTGGCTTCCATAGACTCCTGGGATGCCGTAGTGCTTCGCCAGGCGCTCGTCCACGAAGGTGTAGTCGGCCCGCAGCAGGTCCAACACGCTGCGGTTTTCATTCAGGACGCTGGCAAACAGAAGTTCAGTCTCGCGACGGAAGCCGGTGCGCAGGTTGTCGTCGAAATTCGGGAAAGTCGCCGAATTCGGACGCGCAAGCTTCAGATTGCGCAGCCGCAGCCACTGGCCAGCAAAATTCTCGACCAGCCTTTCGGATTTTGGATCGTCCAGCATGCGCCGCGCCTGCGCCCGCAAGACCTCCGGCTTGTGCAGATCGCCTGCCACGGCCAAACGGATCAGTTCGTCATCCGGGATGCTGCTCCACAAGAAGAAGGACAGCCTGGAAGCCAACTCCAGATCGGAAACCCGGTGCACGGCGCCCGGGGCGAGACCATCCGGATCGGTTTCCGGACGGAAAATGAAGGTCGGGCTTGCCAGGATGCGGCGCAGGCCCATCTGGATTCCGGCTTCGAACGAACCTTTTTTGCGACCCCGCTCGTAGAATTCCATGAGCGGAGCCATATCCTCGTCGGTTACCGGACGCCTGTAGGCACGGGTCGCCAGGCTGCCCAGAATCTGACGGGCGCAAGTCAGTTCTTCCGGTTTCCCGCTGTGCTCCGGCGGCCGACAGATCAGCACCTTGGCTCGACTGGCAGTCTCACCGGGGCCGGAAGGATTGTAGGGCCCCTTGATCGATACCGTATCCAGATGCGGACGACCAACGGACTCGAGGGTATCGACCGAACTACGCACGAACCCCTGCAAGCGCTCGGTGCCACTCGCCCGCTCCTGGACAAACGTAACTACGACGTCATGGGCCCCCGCCTTGACCGGGACCCTGACACGCAAGCGGGCGTCGATTGCGTCGGAGCCGTTGGTTGGGTTGCGCTGCGATGCCAGGTCGTCTGGACCGCCAACCGTCCCCAGGAATACACGCACGCCGTCAATGCTCATTTCGACCTGATGCGGCCGCTCGACGCCCCTCATGAACTCGAGGTTGCTACGCATCAGGTGCGCGCTCAATTCATACTCGCCGTCGAGCGGGAATACGTGTTCGAATTTCATGCCACCGACGGTACCGAACGGCAGCCCTTCGATATGCTGGTCCTGCGAAAGATCCAGCCTGACACGATAGTTGGTCTGAGCCGCCTGCGTCTCCATGTCTCCCAGCGCGAGGCTGCTGATCTGATCCGCGGCGGAGAGATAACCCTCGAGCAATGCCGGCGAGAGAGTGAGCGCGCCGGCATTGTTGTCGAAGCCGAACGCCGAATCATCCGGAGGCAGCGACTCTTCGACATTCACATCCAGTGCCAGCAGGTCGTGGATGACATTGGCGTACTCGGTACGATTGAGACGGTGCAACAGCGGCCGGCCGAAATCCGGATGGCTCAGCTCCGACTGGTCGAGGCGGCTTTCGAGAAAACCGATGACGGAACGGTATTCCTGGTCTGAAGGCCTCGGCTTGCCTCGCGGAGGCATGGCCCGCATACGCAGCTTGCCGACTACCTTTTCCCAGAGCGCGGAATCCTCCGGCAGGGAGAAGTCCCGGTCCAGAATCAGATCCCCTCGTATGTCGAGAGGGTTGTGGCAATCGAGGCAGTATTTTTCCACCACGCCCGAGAGTACATGCCCATCCTGATCGGTACGCGGTTGAGCTTGAGCTGACGCCACACAAGAAAGCCCTGCCGCAACGAGCAGGTATCGCACCCAGCTAACTTTTTTAATCTTCTTCACCAGGGTCGGCGTTACTACACTTGACCACAAAATCCTAGCCCAAAGCATACCTTGGGCAGGGTCCTGCCGGAGGGCGTCCTGTCAAAACAATTGTGAAGCCCGTCAGGAACTTGCATTGGCTGGAAGGGACACTTGTATTGGTTGGAAGTGATGTCGGATTCACCCTACGACGTCGCCAGAGCCGTGAA
Source organism: Steroidobacteraceae bacterium (assembly GCA_036499585.1). GTDB lineage: Bacteria > Pseudomonadota > Gammaproteobacteria > Steroidobacterales > Steroidobacteraceae > 13-2-20CM-66-19. The sequence continues at coordinate 217,751 of DASYDM010000063.1, read as the reverse complement.
CCAGCTCAAGTCAGCGACAACGCGAATTGTGGAGTCCTTCAACGCGTGGTTCCTGGAAGAGTGCCTGTACTCGAAACCGTCGGCGGGTAAGCGCCGTCCGCGCCCTCCCGGAGGCGCACGCAAGGGTAGCAACGAGCTTAGTGCGGCTTCGCGGCTGCCGGCGCCGGCAGCTTCGAATTCGGCACGCCCGCATACGACCCTGGAAGCTGCGGCGGATAAACGTGCACGCGCTCCTTGAAGCGCCAGCCATCCGCCGTTTTCACATAGGTGTCTTGGTAACCGCCGTCGTGACCGTGATGCTGGTCGTCGGTGTACTTGCCGTTCCTACCCGGATAGATCAAGTAGGACTTCCCCTTCGCCCCATCGGGAGTAGCCTCGATGACGAGATTCGCGACGATATGTTCGAGGGGCATTTTCGGAAACGGGCACCCGTGGCCGTTGCCGCCGGCAGCCTCGGCCAGTTGCTTGCGGCCTTGCCAGACTTTGCCCGAGTCGCCGCTGATGAACCTGCCGTCGGGCGTGTAGAGATCGGCGTAGGCGAAGCCGTCTTCGAAGCAGTTGTCCAGCGCCCAGGCATATTTCCGGCTGAGCTGATCGATCTCGATGTAATCGAGCGCCGTGAGCTGCACGTTAGGTCGCGACGCGTTGGGTCTCGAGGGGGGTGTTTGCGCCACGGCCAGGTGTCCAAACCCGATCCCGATCGAAGCCAAGACTGCGAGACGAGTAACAAACATGGTGTTTCTCCCTTGCAGAAACCAAATTGAAAACGGGCCGGAGGTGTTGCCGCCTCCGGCCCGCTTTAGTTCTGACAGCTTGCTTAGGTCTTAGAACTCCCCGTGCACGCCAACGTAGAACCTGCGACCGAGAATGTCGTAGTAACCCGCGTTGGTCTGGTTGCTGTTGTCGTCGCCAGGAATTGCACCCACCACGACAGGCTTTGTATAGAGCAGGTTGTCTATACCAGCACGCAACTGCCAGTTGTGGAACACGACCAGGGAACCGAACAGGTCGAAGTCGGTGTAGTGCTTCGCCGGCAGGACATTCGTAGTCGGACTCGTGGCGTAAGTTGCATCCTTGATGCTCGGCAGGTAATGCATCCTCAGACCAATGTTCGCGTTGGAGTCGTTCTGGAAGTTATAACCAAGCGTCGAGTTCAACCGGTAGCTGAACTGCCCGCCGTTCCCCAGGGTACCCTTCCACTCGATTGACGGTGTCGACGCGGTGGTCTGGGTCTCGAACTTGTTGAGGAAGCTCACCTGGTTGTTGAGGTACATGCTGCCGCCGAACGGCATACCCAGCTTGTAGTCAACCTCGACGTCTTCGCCGGAAGTCTTGACGAAACCGGTGTTCAGGTACGTCGTACTGACCGTTCCGGTAGCACCGGTTCCCGAGTCACGATTGATCAGTTTGCAGAATCCACCTGGATCGTTTACCGAGTAGTTCGGGTTCGAAACACCGTTGACGTTGAAGCAGTTCTGGTAGATCTGCAGGCCGGTGAAAGTCCCGATGGCATTGGTGACCGTGATGTTGTAATAGTCGACGGAAGCACTCAGACCATTGATACCGATCGGATTCTGGAACACGAAACCCGCCGTCCAGGTCTTGCCCTTTTCAGCATCGAGATCCGGGTTGCCCACGCTGATACCGTTGATACCGGTGAACGGCGATTGACCCAGAAGGTAGGTATTGGCCTGCACGCTGCCGGGAGCGCCGAAGAGCGAGCCGTTGTTACCTATCAGAGCTGCGCAGAGCTGCTGTACTTTCGCGCGGTTCGGATTGCCCGGCACGTTCCCGTACAGAGAGGTCGTGTTGACTCCACAGGGGTCACCGCCGGTGAAGCCCTGGTCAAAAATGGTGGTTTCGGACTGGTACAGCTCGGCGGTATTGGGGGCGCGGTTGGCGACCTGGTAACCACCTCGGAAGCGCGCCCAGTCGGTTATCTGCCAATCGAGCAGCGCCTTCCAGGTGGGCACCCTGCCGGCGTTGGAGTTGTATTCGGACTCACGATAACCCAGTTCCAGACTGACTCTCGAAATGATCGGTACCAGCAACTCTCCGTAGACCTCCTTGACTGTCGTGCGGCCTGTAGTTGGGTTCGATACGAACAAACCGAGCGGGAAGTCGTAGATCGAGGGCTGCGGGTTGGTGGGGCTATAGTCGAATCCATTCGTCCGGTAGTCGGCACCCAGAGCGAACCGCAGCTGACCGGCAGGCAACTTCATCAATCCGCCCTGCAGGTCGGCTTCGATGATGTTCTGCGACAGCTTGGTCAGGGACTTGAAGTTACCGTTGATGCCATTGAGACAGTCTTGCGTGGTGCTGGCCGTCGTCCCGTAGAAAATCGGCAACCCGCTGGTGCACTTGATCTGGTAGTTGCCGCCTTGAGCCGAAACCAAGTCCGCGCCCGTACCGAAGTTTGGCGAGGCCACCAGGGCCTGCCATTGCTGCACCGAAGGCAGCAACGGGTAGTAGTTGGTGGTAGTGGTTTGACCGCTGGAAGCGAACGCCTCCCAGGTCCAGTCGTTGGACTTGAAGCTGCCTTTCAGGCCGCCCAGGACCTGGTAAACATCGCTGGTGTTGGTCGGACCGAACTGGCCCAGGAAATCCAGGCCCCGGTTCAACTGCCAGTTGGCAGTCGGAGTGGGCCGCGAGTTGAGCAAGGTCTGCAATCCAGCCGGGATGTCCGTACGGCCGTCATTGGGAATACTGCCGCCCCACGCAGTGCCAACCGCCGGCGGCGGCCCCGCCGAGAAGGTATTGACGTCAGTGTGGGAAAAGGTTCCCTGGGTGAATGCCTCGACCTGGTCGGTGATTCCGTAGTGGGCTTTGGCAAACAGGGAGCGGCGCTGCAGCGGCGAGGACATCGCGCCGTCCTCGTACTGCTGCGAAAGGGTGCCGTTCTTCTGGGGCAGCAGACCATAGAACCCGTCGCCGGTGTCAGGCCGGTAGTACTGGGAAGTGTCGAAGCCCGGAGCCCCGGTGGGGGTCCGTACGAACGCCGTACCGTTTTTGTTGAAATAGAACGTGTTATTCGGGGATATCGTGCCAGGCGCGTACTGCGGGAAGAGCGAATCCACCGCTGCCTGCGAGGGCAGGTTACCCGCCGTTTGCGCATACCCGGGCATGGACGGGAAAGACGTGGTGATCTGGTTGTTGGGGTCGTTCCAGCCGTCCCGGTAGAAGGCACGGTCTTTCTGATAAGCGGTGCCCCGCTTGTACCACTCGACACCGAACATGATGTTGCCGTGTCCGTCGGCGGTATTCGTCCCGGCCAGGGCGGAGAAACGGGTTTCGTTGGCGTCGTGTTCCTGGGTGGTACCACCCTGCAGGTCCAGCGCGAGGCCTTGGAACTTGTCCTTCAACACGAAGTTGACAACACCTGCCAGAGCGTCCGCACCGTAAACCGCGGAAGCGCCGCCGGTAATGGTTTCCACGCGCTCAATCGCTGCCGACGGGATGGTGTTGAGGTCAACCACCAGGGCTGCGTTCGCGGGCTGCGCGCGCCTTCCGTCGACGAGTACGAGAGTGCGGTTTGTGCCGAGACCGCGCAAGCTGGCGGTACCGATGCCCAGCGAAGTGCTGGGAGAGGTCTGGATTTCGCCCTGGGCGCTGAACTGGGTCTGGCCAGGCGTGAACTGCGTCATCTGGTTCAGAACAGACTCGACGCTGAGCTGGGCCGACTGTTCGAAACGCTCGGCCGGCACGGTCACGAGCGGGCTGGATGCCTCCAGATCACGACGTACGATGCGCGAACCGGTAACCGTTACTTCGGTGAGTGCTTCTTCCTTCTTGGCCTGGCCGGAAGGGCCCTCATCAGCGGCAAGAGCTACCTGCATGCCGGCAAGTGCAAGAATTCCTGAGACCGCGGAGGACACCAACTTGGCCTTGCGGTCGCTGCGTTGATATTTCGAGAACTTCAAATCCGACATTTGCTATTACCCCCTGACGCAACTTCTATCAAAACGGCGATTTTACTAGGGCGTGTTGGCACGAATTGCCCTGCCCAAGCGCGTGGGTAACTCTGGCATGCGATCCACACATGAATCGCCAGGCCAAGGCCGGAGTACTGGATCGGATGTTTCAGAAGCTGCAGGAAAAGCAGCTCATCCGTTCTGACTACCCCCAACGCGCATCAGTCGCCGTCAGACCCTGTATGGTCTGCGGCAACTTCCTTTAATTCTGCGATGCTGAACAGCGTGGTTTTTTACACGACCCAAACCAATAGCACAAGATTCTAAACTGCTGAACAGTGTTGTTTTTTTACACACTTCCAACCGATACAAGCGTCACTTCCAGCCGATACAAGTCACTTGTTCAACAAGTGGTACAAGTGTCGCTTGCCCCGCCCGGATACCCCCGCCAGCGGCGGCTTTCAGGAGACCGTCCTCGAGTCCGGACGATTCCGAACGAACTGCGAAAAGACCCATTTCTCGCCGGATGTCGGTGGCCGCCCACTGTGCAGCGTACGCACGTCCGCCTGCATGTTCGCGTGGGTGTTGAGGAAGTACATCCCGTCCCCTTCTTGCCCGCGAAAGTTCAATCCAAACTTCGGAAATACGGTCTCCCCTCCCCCGTAATCCGCGTTCAGGTAAACCAGGAAGGTCAGGATTCGGTAGCCGGAGCGACGAATATGTTCCTCGTAGCCTGGTTTCTGCGGATCCACGAAGTCGTAGTGGTTTACGATCTCTTCGCCAAGGGCGTAGTGCAACACGGTCGAGGCCTCCAGATGGCTGACCGGTTGACCACAGGCTGCGGCTATGCGCGACTGCACCATCAAATGAACCAGATCGGCTTCCATATTATGGAAAACCGCAAAGGAGTTGGTACGCGCATCGTCCGCAACATCCTTCTGGCTCACCACGTCATAGACCAGTGCCCTGGTGAGCTTTCCCCGCGCCCTATCGATCAACCACTCGCATACACGGCTGTTCAAGAACGCTGGGAAATGGCGCACCAAGGGATCCGCATGCAAAACAACCCCCTCGGGCGGGGCAAGCAAGGCACGCAGATCGATATCACCGAGATAGGATGCCGGTGACCGCTGCGGGGAGGCCGGCGAACTGGGTGGTTCCGTTGCAGCCATGGAGGCGAGAACATCGAGCTGCCGGTACGCAGGAGTCCATCCTCGTTCGGCCGCGAGCACGAGCAGCCTCAGCGCGGCCTGCCAATCGGGGGTGCCGGTAATGCCGGTGGCATGTACAACCGCCATGCGCTCAGCAGCCTCAGCGCTACCCCCCTTTACGGCGTCATTGAGCAGCGAAAAACCCTGCGGCATCAGCCGGGGCGCCCTGTCGCCGACGATGATGCGCTTGGCAAGCTGTGTCATCGCCTCGAAGTCACCCGCCTGAGAGGCGCTGGCGAGCTCGTTGATCGCATCATCATGGCGTCCCGCCGCATCGAGCTCATGAGCACGTTGTACTGCCGGCGAGCCGTCTTTCATGCCCCTTACCCTCTCCTTTCTGCGCTTTACACAGCCTGTAAGCTGCGCGGATCGAGCGCCTTGCGGGGAGATGTCGCGATTTTGGCAAGCGCCAACTCCGCCTGATGCCTTTCTTCGGCTGTCGCCTGGAGTCTGCGGTACTTGAAATCATAACCGTTCAGAATATCGAGCCAGGACACCTCATTGAATGCCCAGGCGAAACTCTTCACCCTGTTTCTGGCATTCGGCATCTCGGCCTCATACATCGCCAGGCGGTGTTCGAGTCTTTCCGGATAGGCCCGCGAAGTCTGGTAACGCCAGAATTCGCTGTCGCGTCGCGCCGAGAGTTTGTAGTGCACGTCGACGAAATCCTGCACGTCATGGATGTATCCCGTCATCAACGCGTTGTACTTGATGCGCATGTCCTCATCGATGTAGCGGGCGCAAATGAAGCGACTCAGCAGATCGGCGCAGCTGATGGTCCAGTTCAGGCCCGTCGCCTCCAGGGGCTCGATGAACCCGGCACTCAGACCTATCGCAACGACGTTTTCTACCCAGGGTTCGCGCAGGATGTCGTTGGCGAAAGAGATATGACGTACTTTGACGTCGCGCATCCTTTCCTCGCCCCAGTAAGCACGAAGATTGCGTTCGGCCTGGTCGGGAGAACAGAAATCGCCGTGATAGACATAGCCAGTGCCGATCCTTTCTTGTAAGGGAATCGACCACGTCCAGCCGTGCTCGTGCGCATGCACCTTTGTGTAGGCATGATAGTCCGAGGCGATGCCTACATAGGGAACATCGGCCGTCGCCGCCCGGTTCACGGCGGTCTCCCATGACAAGATCTTCGGCGAGGGCGCAACCTTGCTGGACAGAGCGCGAGCAAAACCCGTGCAGTCGACGTAGAGATCGGCGGATACCGTCTTGCCGTCGCCGAGCTTGATTGCGCTTATCCGCCCCCCCTCGGCCACCGCCTCTATGGCGTCCGCCTCTATCAGTTCGACGGTAGTGAGGGTTTTTTCCAGGAACTGTGCAGCCTTCGCCGCGTCGATGTGGAGTGCGGTAGCGGCTTCAGGCGCGACCAGATTGCGCCGGACACAGGTATCGTAGGAACTATGCACCGCGGCGGAATAGCCGGCATGGGTGTAGCGCGCGGGATCCTCGAGAATCAACTGCTGGTAGTGATGGGCCGCCGTGTAGGAGCTGCTGTCCGCCATATCCGTGAATGGGTGCCAGTAATGGTCGCCAACCACATTCCAGTCGCGGTAGAAGATGCCGCACTTCATGGTGGCATTGCTGGCGCGATAGAAAGCCTCCACATTGATTCCCGCCGCCGCCACCCGCTGCGGAAGGTCCGGCTGCGTGGACTCTCCCACGCCGATGGGCTTGTTGGCCTTTGGCCGTATCAGCTTGATGTTTGCAAAGGGGCAGTAGGTACTCAATACCAGCGCGGTCAACCAGCCTGCTGACCCGCCGCCCACGATAACGACCGATGCTATGGACTGTCCCATTGTTAACCCCAGTTGGTCGGTCGCCAGCGACGACCCGTACAAGAATCATCGAAGGCCGCGGCAGGAAAAAGACCGAAGCGGTAGTAGCGCGCGACGAGCCTGCACGTCAGCTCAGTGCTTGGCACCCTCAGCGGGCTTCTGGGCCGTCGGCGCCTCGGTCGGGGGACGGTCGCCGTTGAGCCGCGCGTGGTGCGTGCGCCGCTTGAAGCGCCAGCCTTGCGGCGTCTTCACGTAGATGTCTTCGTAGTACCCGTCGTGGGCGATCTTGTTCGGGTCGCCGCCGAGCCCGATCATCATCATGTCGACCGTTCCGGTCGCGCCTTCCGGAGTCGGCGTGATGATGTGATTCACGTAGATGTGCCGCACGCCTTGTTTGATCCAGCCGACGTTCTTGCAGCCCTTTGAACCGCCGCCCGAAACTTCCGCGAGCTTATCGCGGCCTTGAACGCCCGTGTACGAGTCGCCGTTGATCACCGGCACGAACACGCCGTCGGCCGTGTAGAGATCCGCGTAGTCGTAGCCATTGTTCGAGCACGTGTCGATCGCGCGCGCGTACTTCGCGACAAGCTGCTGGATCTGGATGTAATCGAGTGCGGTGAGCTCCATAGGCTTCTGCGCGAAGGCCGCAACCGGGCATACCAAGGTGATCGCCGAGAGAATCGCGGCCAGAATTCGCGTGGACATGAGTAGGGATCTCCTTAGCAGTGTTGTTTTTTTACACTACTTCCAACCAGTACAAGCGTCACTTCCAACCAATACAAGTGTCACTTGTCCAAGAACAAAAAGGGGCGCGTGAGCGGCAGATAGTACCTGAGATCAGGTCCCGTTCCAGCCTTGGCCAGAACGTTCAGTCCACAGGCTGCTAGCGCGCCCGGCTTGTTTTATATGTTTTCAAGCCGCACGGAGCAGATCGCGCGGCCCCGGGTTCGTCTACTGCGGCTTCGGCATGAATCGCCGCAGCCCGAAATCGTAGATTCCCGCGCCGATCAGCGCTCCGATCATGGGCGCGACGACAGGCACCCACCAGACCCGCAAACCGTCGGTGATGCCGTTGTTGCGGAACCCGGCGACGACCGTGAACAGCCGCGGCCCGAGATCGCGCGCAGGGTTGATCGCATAGCCGTGCATGCCGCCGAAGCTCATGCCGATGGCTACCACGAGCAGACCGATGACGACCGGGGTCATGTTGCCGCCCGGCGGCGAGTTGCGTTCATCGGTGATGGCGAAAATCAACAGCAGCAGGATGGCGGTGCCGACCATCTGGTCGAAGAAGCCAGCCGACATGACCTCGGGAAAGGCGGGAAACGTCGTGAAGATGCCGGCCGTTTTCTCGAGCGTCGGATCGGCCCGCAAAAACGCCGGGTGATAGTTCTTGAAGACCACGGCCGCCGCGCAGAACGCACCGGCGGTCTGGGCGAGCGAATACGGCACGACCTTGCGCCAGGGAAAACCGCGGAAAACCGCCAGGGTGAATGTAATCGCGGGATTCAAATGCGCGCCGGAAATGCGCCCCGCAATGTAGATGCCCATCACGACCGCGAGACCCCAGCCGATCGTGATGTTCGTGTAACCGCCCTTGACCACCTCGCCGGGCACACCGCTGCCGAACAGAACGACCATCGCGACGACGCCGGCGCCGAACATGATCATGACGAACGTTCCGAGAAATTCTGCGAACAGCTCCGCGAACAACTTGCTGCGCATCCGCGCCCCCCTCGAAAAAAAACCGGCGGTAGTGTAAGGCCTAACATGATCGCGGACGTGTTTTTTTGTTGTTGATGTCCGGCCGGCGCGCCCCATGCCATACTCGCGCGCCAATTTTTGCGGAGGTATCCATGTCGTCCTTACCGAAAACCGATACTCCCCTCTACATCGCCGGCTCGTGGCGCGCCGCGTCCGGCCCATCGTTCGACGTCTTCGATCCGAGCAACGAGAAGGTGCTCGTCAAGATGCCGAGCGCTTCCGCCACCGAGGTGCACGAAGCGTTGGCCGCGGCCAAGAAAGCTCAGTTTGACTGGGCGCACACGCCGGCCCCCCAGCGCGGCACGTTCATCCGCGGTGCGGCCGATCTCATCAAGAACAATCGCGAGATGTTGGCGCGCCTCGTCTCGCAGGAAGTCGGTAAACCGCTCGAACAAGCGTACGGCGAGATCGACTTCGCGGAAGGCTTCCTGCGTTACAACGCGGAATGGGATCGCCGGCTCGAAGGCGAGATCCTGCCCGCCGACTCGAAGGGCGAAACGATCCATTTGCTGCGCGTGCCGCTCGGTGTCGTCTCCGCGATCTGCCCGTGGAACTTCCCGCTCGCCGTGCTGTGCCGCAAGCTCGGCCCGGCGCTCGTCACGGGCAACACCATCGTCATCAAAGCGAGCGAGATTTCGCCGCTGTCGACGATGGCCTTCGTGCAGCTCGTGCACGACCATTTGAAATTGCCGCCCGGCGTGATCAATCTCGTCACTGGCGCAGGCGCGGTGGGCCAGGCGCTCGTCGACGATCCGCTGACGTCGCTGGTCTCGTTCACGGGCCATCGCGACACGGGCCGAAACGTCATGATCCGCGCAGCCGCAAACTTCACGCGCGTGTCGCTCGAACTCGGCGGCAAAGCACCGGCGATCGTGTGGAAGGACGCGGACCTCGATGTCGCCGTGCCGGCGATCATCGCCGCACGCCACACCAACTGCGGCCAGGTCTGCACGGCGGCGGAACGCGTGCTCGTGCACAGCAGCCTCGTCAAGTCATTCACCGAAAAGTACATCGCCGCGGCACAGGCTCTCAAAGTCGGCGATCCGCTCAAGGGGTCTGACATGGGCCCGCTCGTCAGCGAAGCGCAGTTCAAGAAGACCAGCGCGGCGGTCGCGCTCGCGCGCAAAGAGGGAGCCACGGTTCTCACCGGCGGCGGACGTCCCGAAGGCGCTGCGTATCAGGCGGGCTATTGGTTCGCGCCGACGGTGCTCGGCAATGTCACCGCGGCGATGAGCGTGATGATCGAGGAAACGTTCGGCCCGGTGACGCCGATCATCGGCATCGACTCGATCGAGGAAGCGATCGGCATCGCAAACAAGTCGCGCTACGGCCTGTCAGCCTATCTCTTCAGCCGCGACTACGGCACCGTGATGCGCACGGTGAACGATCTCGACTTCGGCGAGATCTACATCAACCGCACGCTCGGCGAATCGATCCACGCGCACCACGCCGGCTACAAGGAGTCCGGCATGGGCGGCGAAGACGGTCGCTGGGGCCTGCTGCGCTACACGCAGATCAAGACCGCGTACCACCACTACGGCTAATTAAAGGCACTCGTCACATGAAGCTACTGCATTCCCTTCTGGCCGCGGCCCTGCTGCTCGTTGCCGCCGGTCAAGCGGTCGCGCAACTCCCGCCGGGCAATGCGGCCGGGGTCGCGACTGGTCACATCCACCTCGTCCTCGCGGACGTCGAGAAAGCGAAGTCGATCTGGCTCGCGTTCGGCGCCAAGGAAATCAAGAGCGGCAAGCTGCAAGCGCTCCAGTTTCCGGGCATCTACATCATGCTCACGAAGGGGGCGCCGACCGCGGGGTCGGGCGGCTCGACCATCGACCACATCGGTTTCGCGGTGAAGGACCTCGCGCTCTACAAGAAGAAGCTCATCGACAACGGCGCGCGGATCGCCGCCGAGAACGCGAGCCTGGGTCTCGTGATTGGCGAGCTTCCCGAGGGCGTGCTCGTTGAGTTCCGTTCGGAGCCAGGCATCGCGGGGCCGATCGAGTTCCACCACTTCCATCTGAAGTCCGCTGATCCCGATGCGCTGCAGGCGTGGTATATCGACACCTTCGGCGCCGAGAAATCGACGCGCATGAACCTGCCGTCCGCCGTCGTCCCCGGCGGCCGCGTGGATTTCCTCAAAACCGCCGCCGGTCAAACGACGGCGCCCAGCAAGGGCCGCGCGATCGACCACATCGGGTTCGAAGTCGACAATCTTGACGCCTTCGCGGCGAAGCTGCGCGCCAAGGGCATCAAATTCGATCGCGAGCCGGCGGCGATCGAGGCGCTGGGCCTGAAAATCGCGTTCATCACCGATCCGGCCGGCACCTACATCGAGCTCACGCAGGGACTCCGCGGGCGCTAACTGGGAGCCGAGGGGTCTGCGGGAGGGCAATGGCCAGATCCTCGTTCACGATTGCCGTGGCGGCGTGGCTCATCTGCCTGCCGCCAGGCATTGGCGCCAACGAAGCCACTGCGGCACCGGATGTTGCATCTCCTGCTGGCACCACGGCCACCGCGCCAGCCAGACCTGACGAGCAACTGGATGAGATCATCGTGCAGGGCTCGCGCCTGTGGCAGATGCGCAAGGCCATCACCGATGCCGATGACCGGTTCTTCGCGCGCTACAACGAGATCAACAAGAATCACGACTTCGATGTCCATTGCGGCATGGAGGCGCCGCTCGGCACGCGGCTCAAACAGCGCATCTGTCGCGCCGCGTTTCAGGAGAAGGCGGACGAGGAATGGGCACGTGCGCTTCTCAACGGCACCGCGGCAAATCCTCCGGAAGTCGTGCGGGTGGCGCGCGATGACGAGTATCGCAAGAACCTGCTCGACGTCGTTCGCGGCAACCCGGAACTGATGAAGCTGCTACGCCAGCGTGATGCCCTGGAAAAGAAGTACGAGGCCGAGCTGAAGAAACGTATGAAGGGCAAGTGGATACTCTTTGAGTAGGCCCGCTGGCACCGCACGGTGCCGGTGTCACCGTAGAACGGGCCGTACGGCGCGTCGACCGCGCTTGGGTCCGCGCGTGCGCGTCGGTAAGCTAGCGACTCCGCGATATCGCGGAGCTCATATCCTGGGGGGGCGGTTCAATGCACACTCAAGCTCGTAGCTTTTCGATTTTAGGTCTCGTCGCGGCGGCCGCGCTGGTCGGCGGGTTTGCCCTATCGGCGCAGCCTGCAGGCGATGTCTCGGTCCTCGCGAAGCGAGTGCAGGTTCTCGAAGATCGCGAATCGATTCGCGCGCTCATCCTGGCGTACGGTTACGCGCATGATCACCGCGACTACAAAATGTTCGCGAGTTTGTTCGCGTCGAACGGCGAGTGGGTCGGTGGTTTCGGTTCGGCGAAAGGTCCCGAAGCGATCTTCGCGCTCATGGACAAGTCGATCGGCCACAAGCCCGTACCCGAAGGTTCGGGCACGGTGCATTTGCTGACGAACGACCAGATCAAGATCGACGGCGACCGCGCGTCGGGCGTGACGAAGTGGCTGTACCTCGTGCCCGGCGAAGATGGTTCGCCGCGCACGCAGATCCTCGGTCACTACACCGATCAATTCATTCGCGAGAAAGGCGAGTGGAAGTTCCTGCGTCGCGAGGCGCCCGTGGACATCGCGCCGCGGCGTAAGTGAGGAGCCTACCGGGACGCGCTTCGGCAAACCGGTCGCATCGCCGGCGGCTGAACGGCCCTCGCTACTGGGTCGCGGCCGCCGTCGTCGGCACACCGCCGCCGACGGCCGTGAACACCCGGCTCTTGATGCGCCAGCCCTGCGCGGTCTTCACGTATTCGTCGTCGTAGCGGCCGATCATGAAGATCGAATGCGCGAAGCCGGGCTTCTGTCGCGGCGTGATGTCCGCAAGCACGACGTAGGCCTTGCCGGTCGCGCCACGACCGTCGGGCTCGATCACATGGTTGAAGACGAAGTGCCGGACGTAGGCCGGGCCGTGTGGTTCTCTCGCGGTCACCATCTTCGCGAGCGCGTCGTGTCCCTTGGCTTGCGGCCGCACCTTGGTGGTGAACTTTCCCGAGTACGAAGCGCAGCCGGCGGGCAGGCCGGACGCCGCGGCACTGCCGGTGTTGGGCAGTACGCAGGCGAACGTGCCGTCCGACGTGAATGCGCTCGCGTACGTGGCGCCGCTGTCCGCGTTCATGTCCATCTCGTACGGCATCCGCGCGATGAGCTGTTGGATCGCCACGCGATCTTGATCACTAAGCTTCGGCTTTTTTTCGGAAGGGTCGGGAGCCGCTTGCCGCAGCGCGCGTACTCCGGACACCGGCGGCGGCAGGGGCACATTCGGCTCGCCCCATTTGCCCTCGTAGAAGGTCCGCTTCTTGAAGCGCCAGCCGTCGGGCGTCTTCGCATACACGTCGTCGTAGAACCCGCCGTGGCCCGCTCCGGGCGACATTCCGGGCTGGCCCGCGTCGAAGATGCCCACGTACACGCGGCCCACCGCGCCATCAGGCGTCGGCGTCACGATGAGATTGGTCACGGAGTGACCGATGTTCAGCGGACCCAGTTTCGAGCCGCGCGCCAGCGCGGCGAGGTTATCGCGGCCCTGATAGCTACGGCCGCTCGGCCCCTGGTTCGTGCCGGTGAACGTGCCGTCGGTGGTGTACAGATCGGCGTAGACAAAGCCGTTGTTCTCGCCGCTGTCGAGCGCCCAGCCGTACTTGAAGACCAGTTGCTCGATATCGAGATAGTCGGTCGCGCTCAGCGCCGGGTCGGTGGACGCGGGTGCCGTCTGCGCTTGCGCGGTGCTCACACCGACGCTCAAGAGCAGCACGAATGTCAGTAGTAATCGTGGCATGGCATCCCCTCAGTGCGCGGACGTTGGTTGCGGCTTCAACGATTCCGGCGTGCCGTCGGACGGCACGAACTGGCGCGTCTTGAAGCGCCAGCCATCCGGCGTCTTCACATACGTGTCTTCGTAGTGGCCACCGCCCCAGACAGCGTTCGGCTGGCCCGGCTCGCCGTAGCGGAGGTGCATCAGGTACTCCCTGCCCTTAGCGCCGTCTTCCGTCGGCTCGATCACGTGATTGACGATGAAGTGCCAGGCCGTCTGCGGGCCTCGGCTCGTCTGCTTCGCGAGCTTCGCTAGGTCGTCGCGTCCGGTCGTCTTGCCGAACGTGGCGCCTGGCGCGAAGAGATCGGCGTAGGCATAACCGTCGTTGGCGCCCTGATCAACGGCGTGCGCGTAGCGTGCGGCCAGTTCCTTGATCTCCACATAGTCGAGGGGCGTCAGCGTCATGAGATGGGCCGACGTCTTCCCAGCTGTGGTTTGTGCCTCGACGACGGCGGGTTTGAGAATGCCGGCGCAGAGCGCGAACGCGAACGCGAACGCGAACGCGAAGGGCAATGCCACGAAGAGTGTTGTGCGACGCATAGCAATCCTCCTGAAGGGGCGGAGTCTACAACTGCGCGGGCGCAGAATGCCGACAAAGTCGGCCGCGCATAGAAGGTCAGAGGCCGTTTCATCGGAAGCGGATCTATTTCTGCTGGCTGGGTGCGGGTTGGGCCAACTCCTCGCCAGCGAGAAGCTCCAGCGCCTTGACCATGGCAGAGTGGTCCCAGTTCGCGCCGCCATGGGCGACGCAGGCGCTGAACAGCTGCTGCGCGCTGGCGGTGTTGGGCAGGGACACGCCCAGCGCCTTGGCCGATCCCAGCGCCAACGCCAGATCCTTTTGGTGCAGGCCGATGCGGAAGCCGGGATTGAACGTGCGCTTGATCATGCGCTCCCCATGGACTTCGAGGATGCGCGACGCGGCGAAGCCGCCCATCAGCGCCTGGCGAACCTTCGTCGGATCGGCGCCTGCTTTTTTCGCAAAGACGAGAGCCTCCGCGACCGCTTCAATATTGAGCGCGACGATGATCTGATTGGCTACCTTGGTGATTTGGCCCGCGCCGACGCCACCCACCAGCGTGATGTTCTTGCCCATCTTCTCGAGTAGCGGGCGAATGCGCTCGAACACCGCTGCGTCCGCGCCGCACATAATGGTGAGCGATGCGGCCTTGGCGCCGACTTCGCCGCCAGAAACCGGCGCATCGACGTAGTCGCAGCGCAAGCCCGATATCTTGTCAGCGAAGCTCTTGGTGGCGATGGGGTCGATCGAGCTCATGTCGATGACGGTCTTGCCGGCAGAAAGGCCATCCGCCACGCCGCCTGATGCGAACAAGGCGCGTTCTACGTCCGGCGTGTCCGGCAGCATCAGAATAACGACATCGGCGGCGCGCGCGACGTCTGCGACCGATTTGCATACCGTGGCCCCGGCTTCCAGCAGTTCGGGCGGGAGGTCCGATTTGTGCTTGACCAGGAACAGCTCGTGTCCGGCTGCCGCCAAATGGCCTGCCATGGGGCGGCCCATGATGCCAACCCCGACGAATCCGATCTTCATGCACTTAGCTCCGTTTGATGCGCGAGGTAGGGCTTGGCCCAGCCGAGGCCGGCCAGCGTGTCGCCAACCGGCCTGTATTCGCAGCCGACCCAACCGTTGTAACCGAGCGCATCGAGCTTTGACAACAGCCAGGGATAGTTGATCTCGCCGGTGCCCGGCTCATTGCGGCCCGGATTGTCCGCGAGTTGGATGTGGCCGATGTAGGGAAGGAGCCGCTCGATGGTTCGCGCCAGATCTCCTTCCATGATCTGCATGTGATAGATGTCATATTGCAACTTCACGTTTGGCCGGCCGACAGCCTCGATCAGTTCGATCGCCACCGCGGTGCTGGCGTAGAAGTAGCCAGGAATGTCGACCTTCGTGTTGATCGGCTCCAGCATCACGTCGATGCGATCTGCGGCCAACGCATCGGCGGCTCGTTGAATGTTGCTGACAAAAGTTTGAGTCCACACTTGCCGATTGGCGCCTTCGGGAAATTTGCCCGCCATGAGGTGTAGCCGCTTGCAGCCCGTAGCCTTGGCGTAGGCGCGCGCCTGATCGAGGCTATCCTTCATCTCGGCGACCCGATCCGGGTTGGCGCCGATGCCCCGATCACCGGCCCCTAAATCGCCGATGCCCATGTTGAACAGCACAAGCTCAAGGCCTGTGCGGTTCAGGCGTTCGCGGATTGCGGTGGCCGGCGCGTCGTAAGGAGACAAGCATTCCACGGCCTTGAAGCCAGCGGCGGCGGCGGCCTCGAATCGGTCGAGGAACGGCCGGTCGGCGAACATCATGGTCAGGTTAGCGGCAAGCTTGGTCACGAAGGTCCTCTTCCGAGAGATGAATACGGTAGCAACTTTGCCAGATGATTGGGGCGCGGCGCTCGCTTGATTTGCGATACGCACGCGCCCTGGGGTCTTCGCGGCCTTGAGTTGCCGCGCGATCTCGAATTTTTCCTGGCGGAGGCGCTCGCGGCCCAAGGGGGTGCCGTTCGCACGACGAGTGTCTCGAGGCCACTCGGTATGTATGATGGCGTCCTCCATTTTCGAGGATCCTTCCATGCCGAAGTTTGCACAGATCTCCGCGTTCGCCGCTCTGTTGTCCGTCGCCGTCGCCACGTCCGCTTCCGCGGACGACGTTGCGAAATGGGCGCGCGAGGCCAACGACCGCGCGGAGATCCAAGCGCTAATGGGGCGTTACGAGCGCGCGCTCGACACGCTCGACGTCGACGCGTACGTCGCGGTATTTACCGAAGACGCCGTGTTCGGCACCGCGAAGGGCCGCGAAGGTATCCGCGCGCTGATCGCTGGCATCAAAGCGGGCCGCGAGAAGAACGCCGAGCCGGGCAAGCCCCCGGTGCCGACGTATCAATCGATCCAGAACATGACGATCGCGTTCACGAGTAAGACCACCGCGACGATCGAAGGCTACTACATGGCTCTACTCGGCGCGCAGAACGGCAGCCCGACGCGCGTCGCGACCGCCGGCCATGAAGTGGACGAGGTCGTGAAGCAGAAGGGCCAGTGGCTGATCTCGAAGCGCACTGTCTCGCCCTGATCACGACGCGATCTGTCGGTCCCGGTGCTGATCAATCCCTTCCCTATCCTGCCATCCATGTTCTAACTTCGGTCCGATCGCACAGCACCTCCCGGGCGCTCACTCGAATTCCCTGGGTCGAGCCGGATCTTCGTCCACGACAAGATGCAGGCGGGGACTCTCGAGTTCGTCGCAGCCGTCTCCCGGCCGAGCGAGACCAGCCTGAGGGGGGGACCCTTCCCCGGGATGGATCACGCCCACAACGGGCCGGATGCGCCTAGATCATTGATTTGGAATGTGACACCCGCCCTATTAAGTGCATTGTATATGATGCATACTATGCCGGTACGCTTAAATGCATGATATACAATGCAATGACATTCAAAGATATTGGGCTGGTTCTGCGAAGCGCTCGAAAGGAACGAGGCCTGTCCCAAGGCGAGCTTGCCCAGAGCCTTGGGATGAGCCGCGCGACTATCTCGGGCATCGAGAACGGAACCATCAATGAGATTGGCGTCCGCAAGGTGTTGGTGCTCGCCACCACCTTGGGACTGGAGCTGTCCGTAAGTCGGCGGCGGAGTCGTCCTACGCTGAATGAGCTAAGAGAAGAACATCGTGCCTCCAAGTCCCGTACTTGACGTCCACTGCGGCAATCGCAAGGCGGGCGCGCTCGCACGCAGCGAGGTACACGAAGGCGAATTCCTCTTTGGATACGAGGCCGGCTGTCCGAAAGACTACGCAGTCTCCCTGACCATGCCCGTCGTCCGCGATCAGTACGACTCGATGAACACCGTTCATCCGATCTTCGAGATGAATCTTCCCGAGGGTGCCCTGCTCGAGAAACTAAGGTTACGTTTTGCGAAGGTCACTCCCGACTTCGACGATCTGGCCCTTCTCGAGATTGTCGGTCACTCCCAGATCGGCAGGCTGCGTTTCGTACGCGCCGGTGCGACTCCTCATGAGCCGCCGCCTGAAGACCTCACGAAGCTGCTCACCTACCAGGGTGCCGAAGATCTGTTCGCCGATCTGCTCGAGCGGTATGCAGCCTACTCGGGTGTTTCCGGCATGCAGCCCAAGGTGTTGGTGCGCGCCGGAGAGGGACCTCTTGGTCACCTTGCACACAAGAGTACGACGCATCTCGTCAAGTCATTCGACCCGAAGGAATACCCTGAGCTCGCGGCCAACGAGTATTTCTGCACACGCCTTGCCTCCCACGCCGGCCTGTCTGTTCCAAAGCTGGCACTCTCAGAAAACCGTCGCTTGCTCCTCGCGGAACGCTTCGACCTCAACGGGGACGGCAGCTACTTTGGCATGGAAGACTTTTGCGTGCTGAACGCCCTAAGGGCCAACGGTCGCTACGACGGTTCTTATGAAAACGTCGCGAAGCGCATTCGCGAATTCGTCAGCCCCGAGCACGTCGCCCCCTCTTTGCAACAGCTGTTTCTCACCGTTGCTGTTTGCTGCGCGATCGAGAATGGCGATGCACACCTCAAGAACTTCGCGGTGCTGTACGACAACCCCGAGGGCGCCGTGCGCCTTGCGCCCGCCTATGATCTGGTCTGCACGACGCTCTATTCACCTCGAGACTCGATGGCATTGACGCTTGGTGACTCCAAGGCCTTTCCGTCGCGGGAGGCACTCAGCGCGTTCGCGGTCCACCACTGCGACCTGCCCTCCTCAATAGCCGCAAAACTGGTTACCAACGTCCTCGCGGCGACATCGAAGGCAACCGAAGAGGTTCGCGCTTACGCGAGACAACACACTGACTTTGAGCGCGCTGCTGCACACCTGATAGACCGATTTGATCATGGGAACCAACGGCTCCGCGGCACCACCGGTCACCGTTCACGCTGAGCCTGTCGCCAGCTTCCGCAGCGCGGCCATCCCAGTACCGACCACGGAATTCCCGAACACGACCCCCAGGCAGTGCCATAAACCAACCCATTTCCTTCCAGTCAGGAAGGGAGCCGGGCTTCGGCACGTAACGGCCGTTTCATACTGTCCGGTCAGCAGACCGAACCTCAGTAAACCTGGAAATCGAAGTCCAGGTTCGCCTCACGCACCGTTGGATTCTGTCCGCCCGCGGTGAGCTCGCGCACCGCGTTGATCACGTAGTTCTGTAGTTCGGCCACCGTGACGACGCCGTCCTTATTCGCATCCGCTTTGCCGTCCTTGAGGCCGTGGAGCACGGCGTACGTGAATACGCCGTTGTTCCAGTGGTCGCCTTCCAGAGCATATTCATTGCCACTAGCGCTCGAGATGACAACCGCCCCAACACCCCGGCGCAGATCAGCGAACAGATTCTGGAAATGCTGGTTACTGACGGCCGTCTGGCCGGAGCCCGCCGCGCCCGTCGAAGGACCGTTCGAGGTGTCAGCAGCCAAAACCACGCCGCGCGGAGCTTGAAACGCCCTCATCTTCACCGTGCCATCCACTGCGGCTGTCATGGTCACAGCGGGCGCATCGGCCTTTTCGATCTCGCCCGAGAAACACGTGTCGAGCAGGAGAACCTTCTTCATCGCTGGAATGCCATCGAGCAGCGTCTCGAACTCTTCATAGGGCAGCCCGTTGATCTGTGGCTGGGCAGGATCGATGTCGTACGTCCCGAAGTAATAATTGTTCTGCGAATCGGTGATCCCGTGACCCGCGGCAAACACGATCACCAGGTCGTTGGGACGTGACTGCGCAAGCCACTCGCGGGCATGTTCGACTTGCGCGCGTGTGGCTTTTTCGTTTGTCAGATCCAGAACATGCACCTGGCCACCCGACCCTCTCGCTGCGCCGTTGCTATAGAGGCTCATCACGTCGGCGGCGTCCTTGGCCGCGAAACGCAGGTTGTATTTTGAGTCCTTGTACTTGCTCACACCAATCGCGACGAGGTAGACGTCGCGGGTCGGCGCGGCGGTGCTGGTCGTATAAACCGTACGTTTCAGTGACTCCGCGCCCTGCTGATTGAGCACCGACACCTGAATCTTGTTGATTCCTGACACCAGCGGCACGGTCAGTGGCTGTTCGTAGCTCTTCGACAGGCGATCGGTAACCGTCACTCCGCGGCTCCCGAATACAGGCACATCGTTGACGAACACATTGATCCGATCCAGGGGATACCGATCGTCGGAGACCCTGACTCGCAGCGGCAGGGAGTCCGAGCCGGTCTTCGACGCCGGCAACTCCCCAATGATCTCGGCCTGCGGCACATGAAAATCGCTACTCAACATAGCCTCGGTGAAGCCCATCTTCTTGAGGCGGTGCTCGCGGGCGGAACGGTATTCGGCACGCTCCTGGGCCGAGGCCCGCCCCAGCCGCTCGACCACGATGTCAGGGCGGTTGTAGCGCAGATCGAACTGCTCGAACGGATAGAGCTGGTCCTTCACTCTGAAGGAGATACCAGCCAGACGCGAGCGGGAAGCGCGGTAGTACTGCTCCGGCGTCATGATGACGAAGTCCATTCCGCCCAGACTGTAGAGCGCCAGCAACTCCTTGCGATCGGAGACACTCCAGATTCTCAGGGAGCCGTCTTCCGAAGCGCTGATCACCCTCTTCCCGCCGGGAAGCAGCGCGATCGAAGACACCGCTCCCCGGTGTCCAACCAGTTCGCCGAGATCCCCAGCCCCCAAAACGGACAGGGCAAGGAGGTTGCCGTGTGGCCGGACCACGGTGAACGAACCGTCAGGAAGCATCGCGGAAGTACTGTCATGACACGCATCCGGTGCCGTCATTCGTTGACCGCTGAGAGTGCTCCAGCGCTCAGTGCCTGGCGCACATAGCGTCGACCCGTCCGGACTGAAGTTGAGGCCGCTCCTGACCGCCGGCGATGTCGTCGCGACCGGCTCATTCAACACTCGCAAGCGCTCGCCGGTCTCGAAGTTCCAAAGACTGACCAGGCCGCCCCTGGCGGTCGCCAGAACGTGGCGGTTGCTGTCGATGGCGACACCCGAAATTTGTCGCTGTGCCGCACGCAACGCTTCGATGTAGACCGGATCGCTCATCTGTTTCCGAAAGTCGGCCGCGGAGGAACGCTGCTGCGCCTCGAGGGCCTGCATCTGCTCGCGCTCGTTCTTACCCATACTTTTCAGGGTCTTCGCATCGAGCGCCGAGTCCTTGCCGGCCGCATCCATCAGCACGGCTTGCTGCTGCATCTGCGCGACCTGGTCCCATTGCGCAGGCAGGGCTTCCCCCGCGGTAGTTACTTTGCCCACCACAACGCGCGAGGCCAGATCCACGACGCTGACCTCTTCGTCGCGGGCGATCGCAATGTAACGTCCGTCTGCGCTGAAACGCAGACGATCATCGAAGAAGTACCGGATCCTCCGGCCCGCAAACCGGTTGACGTCGGCGGCCGCCAAAGTGGCCGCGGCTGCGGGAATCAACTCGCCACCCCAGTTGGAAACGACAGGGTCCCACAACCGCACGGCACCGTTCGCGCACTGAATCGCGACCTGACTTCGTGTCGGGCTCGAAGTGGCCGACACGACCATCGAGTCATCCGGGCACTTCGTCAGGTTTGCCGAAAGCTCTCCGGTCGTCAGGTCCCACACCTTCATGCCGCCCGGGGGCGCGTTCGTCGCGATTGCCCATCTACCGTCCGGCGTCACCTCGACGTGGAGGACGGGACTCAAGTGCGCCGCGAAAGCTTCCTCACTACCGGTGCCGAGGTCGTGCAACACCGGCGTGCCCTGGTCGGCCCTGCCGAGGATCACGGTTCGACTGTCTTGACTGAATGCGATCGCCGCGGCCTGTGTCTGCAGAATGGGATTGCCGCTGCCGATCTCCCACACTCCCACGCGGTCGCTCCCCGAGGCCGCCACGAGCTTGCCGTCGGGGCTGAATAGGAGGCGCGGCGCGGCCGGCATCACTCCGGGGAACCTGCCTTGCGGATACTGCGTCAAAGCCAGAGTCGCCCGCTTCTGACCGCTGCGCGTGTCGAAAATCTCGATCGCCCCGCTCGGGTTGGCCCGAGCGAATTGATGCCCATCCCTGCTGAGCAGCAAAGTATCGTGCACGAAAGCAGGTCGCTGGAAGTTTGGATCGGCAGCGACGAGGCGGCGCGTGTGGGCACCCGGCAGCTCGTACGCATCGATGGATCGGTCCGAGTTTTCGATCAGCAGTTCTTTGCCTGCCTCGTCCAGCGCGGCGATGTTGCTCATGAGTGTCGTTTCGACCGACACGAGCTTGCGCCCGGTACGAGCGTCCCACGCCAACAAGGTCATGCGCTGGTCGGTCGGCGCATCACCTACCGCTGACTGAGCCACACCGGCCCCCAACTTCGTCAGCAGCCCAACTCCTGGAACGACCGACGCTGCCAGGCTCGCGAGGCCCAGGACACCGGACACGACGCCGCGCGCGCCTCCACCCGTTTCAACACCCATGTCGTTGGTCAGCAGCGTGTCGCCGTGAGCACTGATCGAGAGCAGCGTGGATCCCGCCGGAACGGACACACCTGACTGGCGGTGGCTGGTCAGGTCCGTGACCGTAAACGCGCTCCCCACATTCTTGCTCGCAGCGGAGCCAGGAGGCCCGGTGGTGATGGCGACGTGCCCATCCTCACTGAAGAGCTGGGCCTTCCCGGTGACAGTCCCCGTTGCCCAATCACGCAGCGTCTGCTCCTGGCCCAGTCTCGCCACTGGCGTCTGTTGCTGCTGCAGAACGCTGCGCCCGTCCATGCTGATTCGGGCGCTCACGGCGCGCGAGTACGGGCTCTGTTGCTGCTCGAACGAGCGAACCTCGTTGTGGGCAACCAGGTCCCAGATTTTCACCTCTTGGCCATCGCTCGAGGCGACATAGCGTCCGTCCGAGCTGATGGAGAGCTCCGCGATGCCGCCGGAGTGTCCGGTTGTCAGAACCAGTTGAACCCCATCCGGACCGACGGACTCCTCGGGGAGGACCTGGCCGGCCCGCCGGCGCAGCTTCTCCTGGGACTCCTGCATGTCATTCAGGACCTTGCTGGCGATCGCATCGCGCTGGGCCTGGGCCGTCCCCTTTGCGGGAGCGCCGGCGACGCAAGCGGCTAGTTCCAGCACCGCGGTGGCGCTCAGGGCGCAAAGCCCGACCTGCAAGCCGAGCCGTCCCAATCGCTTCAAGGCACTTCGAGAGGGTGCATTGCGCATCCGCGTTCCTATCTGGGCGTTATTATCCGGCGTTCCTACTCAGTAGCGGCATATCGCGCCATAGAGGCTCAGATACTCAGGCAATCGTGAGCGAAGCATCGGTGCAGGTCGCAGGGCCCGGTAACCATTGCCGTGCGCCTCGTTGCCCGATTGGCGACTACAGTGATAGTCGACCCGCGAGTCTTAAAGGTTCGAGGTAGCAGGAAGGGGTCACCGCCACCGGTGCCCCCTTCGCTGGCCTTACAGGGACGCTTCTTACTTCGCGGCCGGTGCGCCCTCTCGTGGCGGGCTGCGATAGCGGCCGACGTACGCCGCTTTCGCGACCGTCTTGCCCTTCATTGCAGCCAGCAGCTCGGCGCGGCTCGCCGACTCGGGAAGGTCGAGCTTCGAGTTGAGCGCGTAGAGCTCGAAGACGTAGTGGTGATAGCGGGGACCCGCGGGGGCGCCCGGTCCCATGTACGCGTTCATGCCCATCAGGTTCTTGCCGTTGACCGAACCCTCCGGGAGTTTGCCTTCCGGAATGCCATTGGCGGATGCCGGAATGTTCCAGGCGACCCAATGCAACACGTCACCAACGTCACCGCCCACGGCGACATCGATGTCGTGAAGAATGATCGCGTAGGTCACCGTGCCTTCCGGTGCATTGGAGAATTTGAAGCCCGGCTGGACGCCGCCGCGGCCGGCGTACTTCTGCGGAACGATCCCGCCGTCCTCGAATGCCGTGGTTTCCATCAACAAGGGCGGGAGCTTGAATCCACCCCCTCCTCCGCCGGGACGTTGCTGCGCCTCGGCCGCAATGCTTCCGAGAAGCACGACTGCCAGTAACACGGAGAGTGAACGGGATAGCTTGCTGACCATGAGATTTCCCTGATGTTGTTGCCTGATGGCCCGGCGAGCCTAGCCTGAGTTGCGCTCGACCGCCTACAACGTCACGCGAGTCTCCACTTCGCGGTTGTTTCCTCCGTCCGGTTACTTAGTCTTACGAACCAATGAGTTACAGTCACTCAACCCCCGTCGTTGGATTCCCGCCAGCCCGTCGCGAGCCAGCCTATACTCGCCACGGCGGACCCAGTGCCTGCACGCCCTGGACGACCACCTTTTTCATCGAGTCTCTGCAGCGACCTGTCCCCGGAGTGCCATGGATCGTCCGCCCCTCCCGAGCGCCTCTCTTTCCAGGCTGCCAGCTGAACGCTATCAGTCCCTGGTCGAGAACATTCAGGACTACGCCATCCTCATGCTGGACCCCCAGGGCCATGTCATCTCGTGGAATCAAGGTGCGCAGAAGGCCAAGGGATATACAGCCGAGGAAATCATCGGGTCGCATTTCTCACGGTTCTATCCGCCAGAAGCCATCGCCCGGGGCCTGCCCGAGACGGAGCTGGAAGGCGCAACCCGGCTCGGCCGATTCGAGGACGAGGGGTGGCGGGTCCGCAAGGACGGCTCCATGTTTTGGGCCAACGTCGTCATCACGCGCATGAACGATGGCGCAGGCCAACTCGTCGGCTTTTCGAAGATCACGCGCGACCTCACCGAGCGACGCAATCAGGAACTGCAGCTGCGACTGAGCGAAGAACGCTTTCGACTCCTGGTGAGCGGCGTCAAGGACTACGCGATCTTCATGCTGGACCCGAAAGGAATCGTCTCCACCTGGAATGCCGGCGCCGAATCCATCAAGGGGTACTCCGCGAGCGACATCATCGGCTCGCACTTCTCCCGCTTTTATCCTCCGGAAGCGATCAAGCGCAATCTCCCCGAGACCGAGCTGCTCGGCGCCATGATGGAAGGCCGGTTCGAGGATGAAGGCTGGCGCATCCGCAAGGACGGCTCGCGCTTCTGGGCCAACGTCATCATCACCGCCGTCCGCAACGCTGCCGGGCATCTCATCGGCTTTTCCAAGATCACGCGGAATCTGAGCGAACGTCGCGAGCACGAAGAGGCGCTACGCCAGAGCGAGGAGCGTTTTCGCCTGCTCGTCGATGGCGTCACCGAATACGCCATCATGATGCTCGACGGCGAAGGATTCGTCGCGAGCTGGAATGCGGGTGCCGAGCGCATCAAGGGCTACAAGAGCCACGAGATCCTCGGCAAGCATGTGTCGCACTTCTACCCGTCAGAGGCGATTGTGGCGAGTCAGCCGTGGGAAGAGCTCAACACGGCAAGAACTCAGGGCCGCACGAGCAGTGAGGGCTGGCGCGTTCGCAAGGATGGAACGCTGTTTTGGGCCGCCAGTGTCATTACGGCCATGCGCGACCGGGACGACAAGCTGTACGGGTACGCCAAGGTCACGCAGGACTTGACGCAGCGGCGTCACGCCGAAGCGCTGGCTGACACTGCCCAGCGCATGCACGAGTTCATCGCCATGTTGGCGCATGAGCTGCGTAATCCTCTCGCGCCCATCCGCAATGCGGTGGCGGTCATGGGCCGCAAGGGCACGAACGATCCGGTACTCGAAGGCATGCGTCAGACGATCGACCGTCAAAGCATGCAGCTCACCCGGCTTCTGGATGAGCTGCTGGACGTGAATCGGATCGCGCGGGGTCAATTCACCATCGAACGCGAGCTCATCGATATTCGTGAAGTCATGTCGCGCGCGCTCGAGAGTAGTCGACCGCTGATCGACGCTCATAATCATGCGATCGATACCAAAGTTCCGGACGGCCCGGTCACCGTGATGGGCGATGCCGTACGCCTGACGCAGGCAATCGTGAACCTCCTGAACAATGCGGCCAAGTACACCCCGGACGGCGGCAAGATCGACGTGACCACCACCGTGCGCGGAGCGGAGGCCGAGATCAGAATCAAGGACAACGGCAAAGGGATCGAGCGCTCGCAATTGGAGAAGGTGTTCGATCTGTTCGTGCAGATCGACCCGCAGGCCAACGACACGATGGGAGGACTCGGCGTCGGGCTGGCGCTCGTGCGACGCATCGTCGAATTGCACGGCGGCAGCGTCCAGGCGCGCAGTGCAGGCATCGGGCGCGGCTCCGAGCTCATCATGCGGCTGCCGTTGTCCGTTCAACAATTGCAAGTCATCTCGGACAGTGAGCCTCGGCCGCAGAGCGCCCTTCCTCGATTACGGGTGCTCGTCGTCGATGACAACAAGGACGCTGCCGACACCTTGGCGCTGTTGCTCCAGTCCATGGGCCAATACGTCAGCACGGTCTACGATGGAGCCTCTGCGGTCATGCTCGCACAGACCTTCGAGCCCGAACTGGTGCTATTGGATATCGGCATGCCTCACATGAGCGGCTACGAGGTGGCGCGAGCCATTCGGGCCATCTCCCCCGGCATCAAAGTCGCGCTGGTCGCCATCACAGGTTGGGGACAAGAGACGGACAAGCAGCGAGCAGACGATGCAGGGTTCCAGTACCACTTCGTCAAACCGATGAGCGAGGAAGTGTTGCGTGGCATTCTTGTTGAGGTGGCTGCTCTACGGTCGAACCACTGAACAAACAGCGTCCGGCGTCCGAGAGGCTCTCGGACGCCGGCGCACCTCATAGCCTCACCGCAAAGGCGTTGCGCCGCTGCGGTAGTAGTTGCCGACGTTCAGCCTTAGAAGACCGCCGTCATCATCCGGGTACGTGGCTACGGTGTTGTTGCCATTGATCGCCGTCGGGTTGGTAATTCCGTCACCCGCCGCGTCGTAGTTCTGCGTGGTGCCCGAGTTGCCGGCGCCAAACAGCAGCCCGATCACGCCCGACTGTGATAGCTCGCTGATCCCCTGATTGTTCGGGTAGTTGCCGAGCCAATACTCTTCGCGGTTGTCCTGGTAATGGTAATTGGTGTTGTTGGAGGTCCGCATCACGGTATTGCCGATGGGGATCTGCCAGATCACCAGGCGCTTCTGCGCGGCGGTGGTAAACGCGGCAGCCCAGGCACTGAGCCGCTTGAAGTTGGGATACTTCTGGTTGGTCGCATCCCACCAGTGCGCGCCACCATCGCCCACGACGTACTGATAGTAGGCCGCGTCGCGATCGGAGATGTCGGTGAAGAACAAATCCCAATTCCCCAGGCCCGTCATGAACGCGGCGTCCTGCTTCGCAATCGACGTCACGTCGAGCGACGCACTGGTGCTCAAACTCCACATCCAGGTGCTCACGTGAGCAGCCAGCACGACGTTCGGAGCATAAAGGTCCCGCAAGTGGAGCAGCGCCTGGCCAAATCCGGCAACGGTGTTTGGATAGGACGAAACGTCTGCGTTACCGCTCGATGCCACTGAAGCGGCGATCGACGCCGGGTTTGTACTGACCGTCTCGAGGTAGCCGAACATGTCCGGCTCCACGTGCACCACAGCGGCACTGCCGAACTGATGCAACTGCTTCAGGAGAGCCGTGAAGTCGTTGTAGTAGTTGCCCATCGTCGCGGTGTTCTTCAGGGCGGCAGTTTCGGCCGACGCTCCCTCGGTCCCGATGGTCGGCACGATCTGGTAGTAGGTGAGCTCGGGGATGCAGCCCGCAGCGTGTGCCGCCACCGCATAGTTGTACGCGAAGTTGGTTCCCCAGGTCGTCACCCAGGACTTGCCGGGAGTCACGCCCGAGGAAATGTACTGGTAGCACATCGCCCACGGAACACCCGAGGTCTTCACCCAGCTCGGAAGCTGGTTGGGATTGGCAGACAAACCGATGAAGAAAGTACTGGGCAACCCGGCAGGAACGTTTCCGCCCGGGCCTCCCGAGGTGGTGCCGACCGAGGCCTTGCAGCTGGCTGTGGAACCGCCACTACTGCCTGCGCAACTCCAGGTCCAAGGGCCGCTACCGCTGACCTTCGACGCAGTGCCCGTGCTGCACAGATTAGCCGTCGGCGCACTGGTCAGCAGTGCCCCGTTCGCGGAGCCGCACGCCCCGTTGACTGCAGTCGAGTTTGACACCGTAAACGAAGCTGCAGAGCCATTCCAGTAGACATCGGACGCCCACCCCGCGGTGAAGACGCCCACCATCAGCTTGTAACCTCCGGAGGCACTCCCCGAGGGAACCGTGTAAGCCCAGGAGAACGAACGGGTCTGCTGCTTCGAGAAGTTCTGGCCTTGATAGAAGGTTTGCCCGACCTTCTTGCCGGCCGAGGTATAGACCTCGAGGTCGACGATCATGTTGTTAGCGGCAGCACTCGATTGGACCGAGGCTGAAAGCGTGACGACCTTTCCCGGCGAGGTGGTTGCTGGAAGAGCCTTGGCGGATGTGACGTTGAAACCGGCTTGAGCCGATGCTGCAAACGGAATCAGCAGCGCCGCAATAGCTAGGGGTCTCCACAAGGAAATGTGACTGCGCATTCAGGTTCTCGTCCCGTATCAGATGTGAGCTTGCGTTGTCTTGTCAGGGCGCCCACATGGACGATGGCACGCAGTAACGGTCCCGCTTGATGGCGGTGTTGCCCTAACAAGTCGAGTACACCTTGCCCGGATCGATGACGCAACCTGTCGGCAGATTGGGACAGCCGTGGCGGACTCGAAGCCCGCAGAACCATCAAATGTTCGAGCGGGCCAAGGCCGCAGTCCGGATCAGGCGCCACCCTGGGGCCACCCCGGGCCGTCCCCCGCAATATCGCGCCGGTTACACGGGTCTGCTGTATCGTGCGATTCCCGCTCGAACCCTCGAGGACCCTGCAATGAAACTCCGTGGCATAGTGATGTTTGCCTCTCTGGCCGCAGCCCTGTCGCTCTCGTCGGTCGTCCCGACCGTCCACGGGATTTCGGGGGTGGCCATGGCCAAAGCAGGCTCATCCTGCCCGGCATTCCTGGCCCAGGATTACCGCAAGCTCCACTCCTCGCAGAACGTGAACCTCTGCAACCTCGTCTCTGGCAAGCCGGTGCTGATCGTGAACACGGCGAGTCACTGTGGCTTCACGCCCCAGTTCAAGGGTCTGGAAGCGGCCTACCAGAAGTACAAGACCCGCGGGCTGGTGGTGGTGGGCTTCTCCTCGGACGACTTCAACCAGGAAGCCAAGGACGAGGCGGAGGCCGCCACGATGTGCTTCATCAACTACGGGGTGACGTTCACCATGCTGGCGCCCCAGCACGTGAAGGGGCCGGACGCCAACCCGGTATTCAAGGAACTGGCCCGGCAGACCCAGGAGCCGAAGTGGAACTTCAACAAGTACCTGGTCACGGCGGACGGCAAGGTGGCGCAGTACTTCGATAGCAAGGTGGCACCGGACTCGGCGCAGTTCGACGAGGCGATCGAGAAGCTGCTCAAGTAGCCGCCGCGGCGGCGGGTCCCCGGTGACATAACGGTCTGCACCGGCGACTCCTCAGGAAGTGTAGGGTCTAGCGGGGCTGTTCCCTTCCCGGAACAGTCCCCGGCGCAGCCCCGACGTGCCCGCGCGCGACTCGCAACCACATACTTCTTTTCACGCCATTCGCTTGTATTGCTGCCTTTTAGCCTGGGAGGCCCGGTACCATCCGACGCGTGGTGAAAGGGCCGGCTCAGGTATGCCCGAGGCCGGCTGCGAACTATCGTAACGAACTGCGTCGAATGGCGAAGGTGGTTGATGGCGGCGTCCAAGCGACTTCCGTTGGGCCTGGTGGCGGTTGCCGCCGGGGCGCTGGCCCTTTTCGGCTGGGTGCTGCTGCGCAACGCACAGTCCTCCAAGCCCTCTGTGCCCCCCGCCACCGCGATCGCGGTGGCCAAGGTCGAGCGGCGAGATGTTCCGGTGTCGATCAATGCGCTGGCGCAAGCCCAGGGATGGCAAACGGTCGTGGTGCGCGCGCAGGTCAACGGCACACTGCTGCGGGTGCCGGTCCGTGAAGGCTCCGATGTCGCTAAAGGTGACTTGATCGCCGAGGTCGATCCTGCTCCGTTTCGGGCTGCCCTGATCCAGGCGCAAGGCGCTCTGGGTCGCGACCAAGCGCAGCTGGACGTCGCCAAATTGAGGTTGGCGCGCTACCGGGAGCTGGGCGAGGAAGACTCCATTGCCGGCCTGGACGTCGAGACGCAGGCCGCCCTGGTGCGGCAGCTGGAAGGCACCGTCATGCTGGACCAAGGGGCCGTCGACGCCGCCCACGTCAATCTGAACTACACCCGTATTCTGGCGCCGGTCCCGGGTCGGGTCGGGGTTCGGCTGGTGGATGCGGGCAATGTGGTCTCCACCACCGATACCGCGGGTATCGTGACCATCAACCAGATTTCCCCCATCGCGGTCACCTTTACCCTCCCGCAGGGAGAGTTTCAGCGGCTGTCGCAGGTCTCGGACGGCTTCCGCAAGTCCCTGGTCACCGAAGCCTACAGCCAGGAGAGTGGGCAGTTGCTCGACACGGGTGAGTTGGTGGTCGTCGACAACCGCGTCGATCCCAACACGGCGACCGTGCAGTTGAAGGCCCGCTTCGCCAACTCCGAGCACCGGCTCTGGCCGGGACAGCTTCTGAACGTGAAGCTGACTCTGCAGACCATACACGGTGTCCTCGCTCTGCCCACCATTGCCGTCAATCATGGACCCAGAGGCGCGTTCGCGTACGTGGTGAAGGATGACATTGCGGTGGTGCAGCCCCTCGAGGTCGATATCCGCCAGGACGACATCACAGTGGTGAAGTCCGGCGTCGCTGCGGGCGACACTGTGGTGGTCGAAGGACAAGGGTCGCTTCGAGCCGGAAGCAAGGTGGCGGTACGGGTTCCGGAGGCAGAATCCGCGGCTGCGGCGTCTGAGGGCGAACGCCCCAGAACATGAACATCTCGGGCCCTTTCATCCGCCGACCGATCGCCACCTCTCTCATCGCGATCGCACTGCTCGGGCTGGGCCTGATCTCGTATTTCAAACTGGGCGTGGCAGCGCTGCCGCAAGTGGACGCCCCGACCATCCAGATCAACGCGTCCCTCCCGGGGGCAAGCCCCGAAACGATGGCTTCGAACGTCGCCACGCCCTTGGAGCGGCAGCTGTCGCTGATCTCGGGAGTCACCCAGATGACCTCGAGTAGCAGCCTGGGCTCGACCTCGGTCACCCTGCAGTTCGAGCTGGATCGCAACATCGACGCGGCCGCGCAGGATGTGCAGTCGGCGATCAACGCCGCTGGCGGCTCGCTCCCCAACAATCTGCCCAGTCCGCCGTTCATGCGCAAGGTGAACCCCGCGGACAACTCGGTGCTCATCATCGCGATGACCTCCGACACGTTGCCGATCAACGTCGTCAGCGACTACGCCGACAACATCGTCGCGCAACAGGTCTCCCGAATGAGAGGCGTCGGGCAGGTCAACCTCGGCGGCCCGCGCAAACCCGCCATCCGCATTCAGGTCGATCCGCGCAAAGCCGCCGCCCTGGGCCTGCAACTGGACCAGATCCGGAGCACGATCTCCACGGCCACGGTGAATGCCCCCAAGGGACAGCTGATCGGCCAGCAGCAGACGTTGACCGTCTACACGGACGACCAGGTGCTCGACCCGAAGGTCTGGAACGACCTGATCGTCGGCTACAAGAACGGCGCGCCAATCCGGGTCAGCGATCTCGGCGGCGCCATACTCAGCGTCGAGAACACACAGGGTGGCGCGCGCAGCACCGTTGGCAAGGCCGGAGAGGGCAAGTTCGCTTCGCTGAAGACAGGACCTGCGATCCATGTCGTCGTTTTCAAACAGCCCGGCGCCAACGTCATCGAGACTGTCGAGGGGGTCAAGGCCGCGATCCCCCAGCTGCGCGCCCTGGTACCACCCGGCATCAACATGGACGTCATCGCCGACCGCACTCTGACCATCCGCGCGTCAGTCTACGAAGTGAAAAAGACGCTGCTGATCACGGTTGGGCTCGTGGTCGTCGTCATCTTCCTGTTCCTGCGCAATGTCATGGCAACCGCCATTCCATCGGCGGTGATCCCGGTATCGCTTCTGGCCACCGCAGCCGTGATGCTGCTGGCACACTTCACGCTCGACAATCTGAGCCTGATGGCGCTGACCATCGCCGTAGGATTTGTCGTTGACGATGCGATCGTCATGGTTGAGGCGATCTGGCGACGGGTCGAGCGTGGGGAGCGCCCCTTCGCAGCCGCCTTGGCGGGATCACGCGAGATCGGCTTCACGATCCTGACAATCTCACTGTCGCTGATCGCCGTATTCACGCCCGTAATGTTCATGGGCGGCGTGGTCGGCATCATCATGCGCGAGTTTGCCTTGACGCTCAGCGCGGCGGTGTTGGTATCGGTGATACTGTCGCTGACGCTGACTCCTATGTTGTGCGGGCGGTATCTGCGGCCGCCCAAGCCCCCAAACACGCGGTTCATCAAGGCGCTCGAGACCGGGTTCCGCAACCTCGAACTGCACTACGCCAACGGCCTGGATGTCGTCCTGCGCAACAAAGGCACCACGCTCGTGGTGTTTTTCGTGACGTTGGCGCTGACGGTCGTTCTCTACGTCACCTCCCGCACCGGCTTCTTTCCACAACAGGACACCGGCTTCATTCAGGGGACGCTCGTGGCGCCCCAGGGCTCCTCGTATGCTTACACCGACAGCAAGGCCATCGAGGCAAGCAACATCGTCGCGGCCGATCCGGACATCGTCGAGGTTCACTACAATGCGGGCGGGGCGGCCCAGTCGTCGCTCAACGCCGCCCTACGCTCGCTCGAGGACGGTCGCACCGCGAGCGCCGACGAGATCATCGACCGGCTGCGGCCCAAACTCGCCCAGATCGTCGGCGCCCAGGTGATCCTGCAGGCGTTGCAGGACATCACCATCGGAGGCCGCTCCGGGCGAGCCCAATACCAGTACACGCTGTTCGACGGGGACCTGGAAGAACTGAACGAGTGGACGCCGAAGCTGGTCGACGCCCTGCAGCAGTCGCCCGAACTCAAGGACGTCACCTCGGACCAGCAGTCGCAAGCCCCCGCGGCCAACCTGACCATCGACCGCGATGCCGCCGGGCGCTTCGGTATCTCCCCCGCGGACATCGACGCTGCCATTTACAATCAGGTCGGCCAGCGCCAGGTGGCGCAGTACTTCACCCAACTCAACTCCTACCGCGTCATCATGGAGGCGCCGCCGGACCTGCAGGTCGGACCCGAGCTGTTCAACGCCGTCTTCCTCGTATCGCCGCGAACCGGCAAACCGGTGCCGCTGTCGAGTCTGGTCAAGATCGACACCAGCAGAACGCGCAGCCTGTCCATCCAGCACCAGGGGCAGTTCCCTGCCGCCACCCTCTCGTTCAATCTCGCACCGGGTGTTTCGCTGGGTTCAGCCACGGCCGCCGTGGAGCGGGCCCGGCAGGAGTTGGGAGCCCCTGCGTCGCTGCAGGGCTCGTTCCAGGGTAACGCCCAGGCGTTCCAACAGTCCCTGCAGGATGAGCCAATTCTCATCGTGGCGGCCGTGCTGTCGGTGTACGTGATCCTGGGGGTGCTGTACGAGAGCTACTTCCACCCGCTGACGATCCTGTCGACTCTGCCGTCGGCGGGCCTGGGCGCGCTGTTGGCGCTGCGGCTCGCCGGCCACGATCTGGACGTGATCGGCATCATCGCCATCATCCTTCTCATCGGCATCGTCAAGAAGAACGGCATCATGATCGTCGATGTCGCACTCAAGCTCGAGCGCGAGGACCGACTGGAACCGGAGGAAGCGGTCCGCCGCGCCTCCCATCAGCGATTGCGCCCGATCCTGATGACGACCGCGTGCGCCTTCCTGGGTGGCTTACCCATGATTCTGGGCCGCGGAACCGGGTCGGAATTCCGTCAGCCATTGGGGTGGGCCATCGTCGGCGGCTTGATCGTGTCGCAGGCTCTGACCCTTTTCACCACCCCGGTGGTCTACGTCTACCTCGACCGCATCCGGCGCCGATTCGAGGGTCGTGAGGAAGCTGGGGAACCGGCTGCCCACGACCTGCCACCCGCGCCGGCTGCCACACAGAACGCAACGCCCGGCTAAAGAAACTTCTTTGCGGGCCCCTCGTAGGTGGGCTTGGGCTTCCAGCCGATATCCTGCGCAGTCTGTGCCACGGCGCCGTCGACAGCCCGAATCTCTGCCGGCAAAGAAGCTGTATCCGTGTTGACTCGGGTCGACAGCTTGTGACTGTTGTCGAGGAACTCGTTGACGTCCGTCGTCGAGGCCTCGAACTCGGACTGCAGCGCGAAACAGGCGCTGAGTTGCTGCTCTGCCTCTCCTGCGCTGCGTTTTGCCGCATCACATAGCTCGCTGAGCTGCCGGCACAAGCGCTCGCCCTCGTCCATGGCCTCTCGTTGCGACTGCAGGTGCAGCTGATCGAACTGCCGTGCCCGCGAGTCGCCCCACCGCCCTGTTACGTCGTCGTACTCACTCGCGATCTGTCGCGCTTTGAAGCGATAGACCGCGGTCGCCTCCTCGATGCGAGCCGCAGCTTCGTAAATGGTGCCGGCGAATTGCATGTTCTAAAGGCTCGTAGAGCTGTCGAACCGGAGTAGCTGCTCGAGAATCTTCGCGACCTCGCCCAAAGCCCGCGCTGCGGCCTCCCCTTGCGATCCTGACAGTCCCTGGAACGCATGAGATGCCGAAGCGAGTGCCTGCGCGGCATTGCTGACATGCGCAGCGGCAATGGCAGCAGCATCCGCGCGAGCCTTCGCCTCGGCTGCCTGTTGAGTCGCTACGGCAGCGGCACTCATGGCGGCATTAGCCCGGGCAACGGCCTGCTCCGCGGTGTCCCTTGCAGTCAGGGCTGCGTTCAAAAGGGACTGCGCTTGCGCAATGAGCGAGGCAGCCTGTGCAATCTTCCCCTCGCACATCTTCACGCGCGCCTGGGCGCTCTCGACGCGAGCCTGAGTCAGGCCGACCCACTGCTGGGCCATGTCCATGCGACCCTGCGCGACGTCAATGACCGCCTGTGCCGCTGCGACTTCGGCCTGCGCTCGGGCGACGGCCGCTTGAGCGTAGCCGACTGCAGCTCGTTGCGGCCCGGTGTTAGGCGGATGATACTGCCCGTTTTGATCGGTGTAGCCCGGAGCGGCCGCCGCGGCTGCCAGCGCCGCATTCGCGGATGCCAAGGAGCCCCGCGCCCCGGACAATGCTGCCTGGGGCGCGTGCATCTTCTCCCGGGCTGATGCCAGATCCCGAGCGGCGGCCTGAGCCGTCTGCATCGCGGCACGCAACTCGGTACTCGCCGCATCGAGTTCGTTTTGAGCGGAGGAGCGCTTGGCCTCCCACTCCTGCTGCATCTGTTGGGCCCTTTGCAGCGACTGCTGGGCTTGAGCGACCGCCTGTTGCGCGCGCACCAATGCAGCCTGTGCTGTTTGCAGAGCCTGAGCAGCCTGTGAGCGCATCTGAGCTGCCCGTTGAACCATGTCGTTGGCCGCATCCTGCTGAGCCCGGGTGGCCGCGGACAGGTCGTTCGCGACGTTCCTCACCATCTCGACCGCGCCGCCTGCATCGCCGACAACAGAACCGAGCGTCCGCGTCCAATCGCCGATGAAGTGCTGCAGGTCCTCGAGGATATGCAGGAGTTGACGGGGATCGGTCGGCATGACGGGTTTCAGTTCCGTGTCGGCTACAGATCTGTGCCGCCGGCAGCCTCGAAGTGACGCAACTCCTCGATCTTGATCTCGAGTTGCCGGGCGATCCGGGCTGCGCTGCTCGCATAGTCGGCGAGCCGCCCTGAGGCCATGTCGAACGCCTCCGCAAATACCTGGGCGCCTTCACCCTCGTAGATGTCGCGAAGCCTGACCCACGCATGCTCGAGTCGCTCGTGACGATCGCGCAGTGCCGTCAGGTGCTCTTCGAGCCGCCTGCGATAGTCGCGCAGTGTGGTGAGCAGCACCGTTTCGGACATGGTCACATTCCGTTGAGATACTGTTCCAACTGAGAGACCTTCGCCTGCAGGAACTGCTCGAATCGCGGCGCCGCTCCCTTGAGGTACTCATCCAGAGACTGCCGCAGCGGCTCGTAGGCTTGGACGTAGCGCACCGCCGCCGCATCCTTCCACAGACTTGTCGTTTGCTCGTGAGCCAGTGACAGCGTGATCGAGGACGCGCGCAGCTCGGAATTGAACTCCCTGAGTGCCTGATCGAACAGCCGCATCTGCTCATGCACCTCGTCCAGTGAACTCATCTACCCCACGGCCCGCCGTAGCGGGCCGCCCCCGTACAGAGCCGCAAGCGCCGCCACCAGGCCAACCGGCGATTGATCGCCGTAGATATCAGTACTGGCGGCGTACGCCTTGAACAGTTGAGCCGCACGTACGCCCTGTACGGTGTCGACGTACATGCCCGCCATATGATGATCGGTCTGCGCCATGATTCGGGTCGCCGCCAACGAGGAGAACAGAGTCATCGACTCCTCGTCGTTCGACTGCTGGACGGCACGATGGTTGAACAATGAGGCCTCTCGCGAGGGATGCAATACGGACGCTAGCGAGCCGAGGCCCGAAGCCGTCAGGATTGAGTGCGACCCCAATGCAGGGCCGGCGCGCAGAAGATCCTTGAAAGCCCGCGACGCGCCGGACGCCGTCCCACCGTAACCGGCGGGCGCTGCCAACGCGGGGAAGTACTCGGGCTCTGACAACACCAACAGACGGAATCCCTCCGGGTTCTGCGGTTGCAGTGCGGCGGTGGCGAACCCCTCCAATGCCGCCGCGCCGGTATCGGGTGTCACGCGCTCCACGCGTGCGCCGCCGTCTGCCAGTACATCAAGTGCTGCCAATAACATGCCCGCGCCGGGTTGACCCTCCGACAGTCCGTCGAGCAGAAGGACCTGGGAATCCTGCAGCGATCGCATCGAGCGCAGCGACGCGAGCGAGTTGGCCAACATCAACAGGCGTACGGCGGTATCCGAGCCCAGTGTGAGGAGATTGTGCCCGGCGGCCCTCCTCAGGGGCACCACGAGATGCCCGTGAACATCGAACTTGCGCCCGAGCCAAAGGGGCAAAGGTCGATCGGCGGCACTCCAGGAAGTGATGCCAAAACCGCCGTCGCGGACCGTGCGTCGCGCGGTCGCGTGAAGATCGACGGCTTGCGGCGGTGCCGACGCCCACTGGCGCACGAAAGGGTTGTCTACCAGCACCGCTGCGTCGTTGCCGCTGAGTACGACGGCCCGCAGCGGGCTTGCGGCAGCTGAGACAATCTGCGCCACGACTGCCGGCAGACCCGACCCAGCCGCAGGATCCAGACGAGTGACTGCCCCGCGCACGTTCACGTTCTCGCGGCCGCCCTCGTCATTGATCACGACCTGACCAGAAGGCGCGAGCTCCCGGATCAGCTTCTTGCCGTCAGCCGTGAACGCACTCATGGTCTGGATATAGTCGACCGGCAGAGAGAGTGCTGCACGAAGGTGCACGTGCGCCATCGCGGAGGACGGAAAGCCTCGCGCCTCAAAGGTCTGCGAACCCAACAGCAGGTGGATTCCGGCCGCCCGACCCTTCTCGAGCACCCGACTGAGCAGCAACGAGCCCCGCTCAGGGTCCCCTTCCAGCAGCTGCTGAAACTCATCGACAACCATCAACATGCGCGGCATGACTGCGCCGCTTGCGCGCCGATAGTCTTCGAGCTTCGTGACGCCCTTTTGCTGGAACTTGACGTACCGGTCATCCATCTCGGCAATGAAGTCCTCGAGCACGCTTCGTGCGATGGCTGGCGAGGTGCGCAGGCACACCACACGAGCGTGTGGGAGGTTTCGGTACGCTTCAAACTCGACACCCTGCTTACCGTCCACCAGCACCAGGCGCAACTCTGCAGGGGAGTAGCGGGCCGCAAATCCAGTGATGATCACGTGCAACAGGAAGGACTTGCCCGAGCCGGTCTGGCCGGCAAGCATGCCGTGGGCACAAGGCTTACCGTCGCGATTGTCCCCGAACCAGACGCGCAGGCCTTCACCCACGGGCGTCTCGATCATGCGGGCGCTCGACTCGGCGAGCCAGGTTGCCGGCCGGACCTGAGAGTTCCAGTCAGGTGTCACGCTCGAGCGCGACTTTGCGGCCGCCGCTGCGGCCAGGAGCGTCTTTTGTACCTCCGGCGCCGGCGGCGGATCGAGGCGGACGGCGGGAGACAAGCTGCCGACGTCCACCAACTCGATTGACTCCACTGCCTCGAACCCCGGTGGCCTGGCGGCCTTGTCGCCCTCTGGCGCAACCCACTCGAGAATCAGGTGTCGCCCCGCGCGAGGTCCGGCTTGGGCAACACGTGTCAGGTCCGCTACCGCTCGCGAGTCCTGCTTGTACGCAGCAGGATAGTCGAGCGCCGCGACGATCTCGAACACCTCACCGGCGCGCTTCTCGGGAGGCAGCGCACTGAACCTGTCAGCCTGCGCGACAATATTGGTGTTGATGCGACGGATGTCTTCGACGATGTCGCGAATCTGGTCGGCAGGATTGGATGTCGGAGCCCGGACTCGCGGCAGCTCGCGGCTCATCGGAAAGCCGGCACCCAGGCCCTCGAAATCCAACAGCGAGAACGCGGTCCCAGCGGGCGCCGCCAGCGCTGCGCGCAGCACCAGGTTCTGGATGACGGCTCGAGCCTGGGATTTATTGACAGGACTGCACTTGACGACGATCGGTCCCTTCGCATCAAGCAGCGCTATCGCCCACGGGATGTGGATGCCTCGCTCCCCCTGCAGCAGATCCGCCTCGGAGAATTCTCCGATCCGCGCGGAACTCAACGTTTCCGGTTGCGGGTCCTGTGCAAAGCGATCCCAGATCGCGCTGCCCCAGGGAGCCAGGCGTACCGGACCGCACTGTTCCAGACCCGCCAGAAAGGTGTCGTATTCGGCGACGGTCTGATTCAGCTCGGTGGCGGTGGCGGACATGCGTGATTGTGTTGTTTGGCTTACCTGTGCCGCGAGCGCGCCCGCGTTGGCCGCCAGATCGCCGAGTTGCCGCCGCAGGCCCTCCTCCGCCTGATCGATCTCACCGCGCTTGCGCTCATACCGCTTCTGCACTGCCGCGAGCTGATGCTTCTCATCTGCCGAAAACTCAACGTCGATGCTCGATAGATCCGCGGCGCCCGCACGCGCCCCGGCCGGCTTCACGCGCCACAGACGGCGCGCGATGAAGATCATGACGACGAAGAGGATGATCTTCGCGACAGGCGACATTCGCAACGGCGGCGATGACTGCGGTGTTGGGAAGGGTGTCGGCGTCGGGGACTCCACCCGCCCCCCCATTCCCCGTCCCTGCAATTCGTCCAGGTACCCTTTCTGAAAGTTGTCGAACAACGGCGTGCCGACGTAGGGAGCCCGCAGGCGGTTGACCTCGTGGTTACCTTCCTCGATCAGCTTGTCCGCCTCGGCCGGCTGCATGCGCCCGGCCTTCTTGACGCCCTGCCAGTGGGTGACACCGCGCTCCTGGATTCCGGCGTAGTGGCCATCGAGCTCCGCGGCCTTGTCGGGTGCCAGCGCCGCGTGGGCAAGGCCGACGAACCCGGCGACCGCGACCAGAGCCAGAAGGATTTGCTTCACAGGTGGGCCTAGTAGACGGAAAGTAGATACACCATCAGCACGACGACCCCGACCGAGGCCAGGCGACAGATCTTCTGCGTTGCCCAGCCCATCGCCTTGCGCGAGCGCAGACGCCGGTCGGCATCCTTCCGTGCCTTCCCCTGAATGCGACGCCGGGCGTCGATTTCGATTTGTTCTTTCGCCGCCGCGAGCTCCGATTGGGCGGCGGTGCGAGCCTCCGCCAGGCGTTCCATCTCGCTCTGGGCATGAGTCATCGCGATCACGATCTGGTCGGCCGCAGTGCTCAGGCCCGTGATCGATGCATCAGTGGAAGGAGGCGTCCTGCTCGAGGAGGCGGGCGCGGGGTTGCCACCCGCC
This sequence comes from Steroidobacteraceae bacterium, assembly GCA_036499585.1. Classification (GTDB taxonomy): domain Bacteria; phylum Pseudomonadota; class Gammaproteobacteria; order Steroidobacterales; family Steroidobacteraceae; genus 13-2-20CM-66-19. Next base: position 178,401 of record DASYDM010000063.1, on the reverse strand, counting down.
GCAGCGGTCAGTCGGCGCTGACAATCCCGCAACTGACCCAGAGCCGCTGCGGCCTCTTTGCGCAACGAGGCCCGGTTCGACCACCAGGAGTTCAGGTCCGATCCCCGTGCGCTGCTTGTCATGTACAAGAGACGCACGGGGTCGAGTTTCGTCAGGGCTTATCGATGCGCGAGGTCCTGCAGGATGCCGTCCGCGATCTGGCCCCGCTGTCCCTTGGATCGCTGCTCGGTCGCATACAGGGACTTCAGGAACCCCCGATCCCAGTCAGTCAGACTCTCTGGCGCCGAGCCCGCGTCGCTCTGGAACAGTTTCAGGATGGTCGGGGCTCCTTCGAGGTGCGCGTCCGGTCGGATCCGCGCGAGCCCCACCATGGCAACGTAGTCGGCCAGTTGCCCGACCGACAACGTACGCAGTCGCGCCTTCTCGACAACCACCACGACGCGCGAGAAGTTCCAAATGTGGTTGTATGAGAGGAGCGTGGGATCCGCATACGTGATGTACGGTTCATCGCAGGTCGCGCTCCCGACGCACGGCAGCGAGACGGCAGGAACAATTCCGAAGGGGTCGGTCATCACGGAGCCGTACCAGACCCGCACCGGCCGGGGCATCGCGATGAAATCATCGGCGATGTGCCCATTGGTTCGGCCAAACAGGATCGCCTTCTGCCGACCGCTCATCTTCTCCAGAGCCTTTCTCGGATCCGGCACCACGACGACGTAGAGGTTCGGCTCACACGTTTCGGCGTCGAGGGGAACCTCGGCCTCCAGGGCGATCTGCGAAAGGCGTCGCAGGATAGACTCGCCGTCCCGCCGCGAAACACCGCTCACCTGCGGGCAGACGCGTTCGTTCCATCGAGGCATCCCTTCCCCGTTCTCCAGCACCGCGATCTGGTCTACAAACCTGGTAACGCCGCGCGCCAAGTCGCGTTGTCCGCGGATCGTGACTTCGCCCAAGAGAGCCGCTTTCCCGGCCGCCGCAGGTGGAGAAGTCCCCTCGGCAGCCAATGCCGCGGCGTCCATCCCTGCGAGGACGACCACTGTGACCACCCAACCCAGGATTCGTGTTGTCCGCACCACCAGGAAACTCCCGAAAGTCGGCTGGAAGAAAGGCTACCTTTGAGATCCACTGCCGTCCAGTTAACGGACATTTAGGTGGGCCCCCAAACCTGTGCCAGCTCTCGCGGGCCTCGCAAGAGGGGTCTCCCGTTCCGACTGTCCACTATGTGGAGATATGCGGTCCTAGCTGTCCACGACCGAGGCTTCGAGCGAGACCGCTCGGCGCAAATGGGATCCAGAATGAGGGCCGTCCCGGTCTGTATGCGATCCAGTACAACTGCCACACGTGCATACCAACATTCCAGAAATACGTGCCACTAACCGCAGGGTGACCGCGACGCACCAACATCGTGTACGCGCGGCCTCGCGACAATTCTTTATTTCAACACTCACCTTACGTATGGAAAGTGGGATGCACTGCCGCTATGCGGCGTTTTGATTTTGTTTAACTTGAGGCCGACTAAAGGCTCATCGCGATCTGTTGGTGAGCCCGAGAGTCAAGACGGTTAGATCACTTCAGGACGAGGCGAGGACCCGATGAATACGAGAGAGATTCGCAAGTACCCCAACCGGCGGCTCTATGACACCGTGGAGAACTGTTACATCACCCTGGCGGAGATCCGGGCGCTGGTCTTGAGCAACGCGCCGTTGCGGGTGACCGAAAAGCAGACCGGCAGAGACATCACCAGCGCAGTCCTGCTGCAGGTAGTCGCAGAAGCAGAGCGAACCGAGGCCCCGGTGATGACGCGCGACTGCCTGGTGGAATTGATCCGCCAGCACGACAGCCCCGATGCGGTGCTCCTGGGTAAGTATCTGGAACAGTGCCTGCAGCTGTTCGCGGTGAGCCATCCGCCCAAGGCGACCCAGGACTCCGCCATTGCGACGCCACTCAGCCCCGCTCAGGAGCGAACCGAAGCCGCTTGACGGCGCCGCCCAAGATCGCGGCCGCCGGCCCTACGACGAAGTAGGCGATCCGATACCACAGCGGCACGCTTTCGTTCGCCGACAGCGTCATCACGGTGACTGCGACCACCATCATCGTTGCAAGCACAGCCGGCGCGCTGGGTCGCAGGCGCGCCGTGGAGTAGCCAATGATCACGACCATGGGGAAAGTGATCAGCATGCCGACCGGATTGTAGGCCGCAGTCTCGTGTCCGGATGCGATCGACAGGCCCCAGTTGACACCGAACTCAACGACGCCCACCGCGACGTACGCAAGCATCGCCACACCGATCGTAGAAAGCCACGCAACTCGCCTGAGGTTGGCCCATAGCAGAGGTGGAGCGGACGCACACACCTGCCGCAGACACCACTTCAGCGCTACAGACGAAGAAGCCGCGTTCGCGCGCACCGCGTACTCCTCGCTGAGATCACCGACCAGCGGTTCCCGCTCGCGCTCGGGAACGAGCCGCGAAACAATCCACAACAACACATCCAGGCCGCGTTGACGCATCACGTGGGCTGCAGGCCTTTCAGCCCGGCACTCAGCTTGAGAATGACATCATGGGTGTTTCGCAACGCGCCCATTCCATCCGCGGTCAGGTCGAAGTAGCGCTTTGCCCGGCCGCCGCGCTCTGCCGTCGGCTCGCCGGTGTAGGATCTGACGAAGCCCTTCGATTCCAGGCGGTCGAGCGTCGTGTAGACGGCACCGATTGAGATATCGCGCCCCGTCGCGTTCTCGATCTCCCTGCGCACCGTCATCCCATAGGCGTTCGCGTCGAGACGCATCACGGCGAGCAGCACGATGTGCTCGAGCGAGCCTAGGGGGTCGTCACGCTTCTTCATTTGTTCTATATTCTAGAATATATATCTCAGGCAGGCAATTTCGCCGCTGCATCGGGGGATGACATGATCAACTACGTCATGGTCGGAACGAACCGGTTTGACCAGGCCGTTGCGTTTTACGAGACACTGATGACCGAGATGGGGGCGACCCGGGTTTCTGTGACCGACCGCCTTGCCGCCTGGGGCTGGGGCCTGGGGACGCCGATGTTCATCGTCAACAAACCCTTCGATGAGCGCCCCGCCACGCCAGGCAACGGCTCCATGATCGCCTTCGACGTCCCGACTCCGGAGTTGGTGGATACCCTGCATTCGAGGGTCCTTGCGCTCGGCGGCACCAGCGAGGGTGAGCCCGGCCCGCGCGGAGAGCATCTGTACGTCGGGTACTGGCGGGACCTGGATGGGAACAAGGGCAACTTTATCTGTTATAAACAGAAGAGTCCGGCCGCCTGACTCGGCAACGCGAGCACCGCGGTCGCCACAGGAGATTCCTTTGTACTACTCCGGTCACAGCGGCCTGTTTGGCATCCTGATCCTGATCGTCGACATCTGGGCGATCGTGAATATCTTCCAGAGCGGGGCCTCCACCGAGCGCAAGGTGCTCTGGACCGTCCTGGTCATCCTTCTGCCGGTGCTCGGCTTCATCGCCTGGCTCATCGCAGGCCCGAGAACCGGGCGCGCGTAGACGAACCCGGCACGCGAACTCCCGCGCGTTAACAGCGCCGTCGTCACCTAGAGATCGGCGACTTTCAGTCCGCCCTGGGGCCCTTTCCAGAGGGCCGCGAATTCTTTCTGAGTCGCTGCCGCCTCCGTGGCGTGCCCGGAGGCACGCTGCGCCTCCGACAACCCCAGCAACAGTCGCGGGTCCCGCGGCGAGAGACGCAGACCTTCCCGGAATGTCTTCTCAGCCTCTGCGGAATCGCCGCGCTTCAAAAGTAGCGCGCCAAGACTCTCGCGCACCGGATAAAACCACGTTGGAGGCTCGCCGTACGGCAGTTCGTCCTGAAGCCTCACCGCCTCGCGCAGCGACTCTGACGCCTCTGCGAGTTGCCCTCGCGCTTCCGAGATCCGTGCTGTCAGGATGGCCGTCGCGATTCCCATGGAACCGCGATTGCCCAGTGTCCAAAGGTTCTCCCCCGACTGTTCGAGATCCAGAGTTCCTCGGGTATCAGGTGGCCCAGGAAGAAGCGCGGCGTCCGTCTTGAGCGACTCGAGCTCCTGCTGCGCTTTGTCGACTCGTCCCAGCGCCAGCAGAGCGACACCCCGGCTGAAGTGCCAGAACCCGGTTACCGCATGCGCGTGTTTGCCATAGCCGCTCGGATCCGGATTGGGCTGCGGAAACACCACCAGGTCATCCCACGCGTGAAAGCGCAGTAGCACAGACAATGCGCGTGTCTGATCGCCGCTGTTGTTCTTGCAGTTCAAAGCGGACTCCCGTGCGCGCGACTCGTCCCCCAACATCATGTACGCGTAGGTAATGAACGCTGTGTAGTGGCCGCACGCGTCCTCTACTTTGGGATTGTCGACAACCCCCGATCGAACTCAAATTGCGCCGCGGGAACGTCGGTGGAAACGACGTGGTGAACATACGTGTAAGGATTAGTCGGGCCGGCACCAACACAGATTGACTGCGCACCCCCGACAGGAGCGCTCAGGGCGATTACCGTCCAAGTCCTGCGTGTTGACATGATCCCTTTCCTTTCGAGCTTGTCCCCTACCGGGGCCGCACCATCAGAGCCGTATGAGCGGGGCAAAGTTCCGGACGATGGACCCGCCCCTGGCAAAGAGGGATCATCCGCCATCAAAGGAGGAAACGGCATGGCTAAGCTGACAGGTCATTTGCTGAGCCGACGTCGATTCAACGCGCACTGCGCGGCTTTCGGTCTCACCCTCCCCGCCGCAGGCGCACTGCTTACGCTGCAACCCACTGAACGGGCTTTCGCGGCGACAGGCGAGACGACAGCGCGCACCGTTCGCTTTCCCGACGGCGCGACCGTCCCTGCAGTTGGTCAAGGTGCATGGCATCTGGGGCAAGGGCGTCATCCGCCGACCGTCGAGGAGGAAGCGGTGAGCTCCGGTGTATCCCTCGGCATGACACTGGTCGACACGTCCGGAAACTACGGCAATGGGAAGTCCGAGCAGTTTCTCAGTCATGTGCTTGCCACCCAGCGCAAGAAGATTTTCCTGGTCTCCAAAGTGGAGTCCGATGAAGTATCCGGAGACGGCATCGCGCGTGCCTGTGCCGCGAGTCTCTCCCGTCTCGGCGCCGACTACATGGATCTGTACTTGCTGCACTCGCCGGTCCCGACCCCGGCATTCGCCGGTGTGGTCAGTGCTTTCGAGAAGCTCCGCGCAGCCGGGAAAATTCGCGCCTGGGGAGTCTCGAACTTCGACAAGAGTCAGATGGAGGATCTCTTCAAGCTCCCCAACGGCAATCGATGCGTGACCAATCAGATCCCGTATAGTCTCAAGAACCGTCGCATCGAGCGTGACGTGCTGCCATGGTGTCTGGAACACAACGTGCCGGTGATGGCGTATTCGCCTCTCGGCGGTGACAACAATCTCGTGGTGAAGGATCACACGCTGGCGCAGATCGGCACCGCACATGGATGCTCGGCGGCGGCAGTTGCGCTGGCTTGGGTCATCCGCAGCGGGAAGGTCATCGCGATTCCCGAATCCGGCTCTCCCGCTCACACCAAAGAGAACGCTCAGGCGCTGACGGTGATGTTGACGCCCACGGAGATCAAAGCCCTGGAAGCGGCCTTTCCGGTGTAGCGCGGCGCCTCGAACCGGCCCTCGAAGGCTCCGTACTGGCTGCCGCCAATGATGGCAACGCCGGTACCCGTGCTGGACACCGCACTGTTCGAGGACCGGTAGGCGCCTCGTGTCCCTCTTACAATCCGCTGCCCCCGGGACTAAGCTCTGCAACATAACGGTAACCGGGCGACAGTGGCACAACGCCACGATTTCCGGACGAGGGGACACCATGAAGTACGGCTTGTGGTTCGTGCGGCTCGTGTTCGCGGCGTGGATGATTCCAGCGGGACTGAACCACTTCGTCTATCTCTTCCCGCAGCCGATGGGCACCCAGCCGTTGAGCCATGAACTGATTGTCGCCCTCCTCAACAGCCACCTGTTCGACCTCGTCAAGGCCGTAGAGCTGCTGGCAGGCATCAGCGTCCTCTTCGGCCTCTACACCCCCCTCGGAATCCTCCTGTGCATGCCCGTTTCGTTCTGTGTGTTTTATTGGGACACGCCGCTCGAAGGGTGGGGCTCGCGCGCTTCGACGTTCGGTGAGGCAGCCCTGTTTTGTAACCTGGTGATGTGCCTGGCCTACGTGAAGAACTACCGCACGATGTTCGCCTTTCGCTCGAAGCCGCGGACGCTCGGCTCAGCCGACACACCGAGCGCCGTTCAGCCTGCGGGAGCCCGGTCATGAAGTCGCTGATCCTGGCAGGCCGCCTGGTCTTCGGCGCGTGGATACTGATCAACGGTGCCAACTACCTGTTCCTCTCGCTCTGGCCCATGCCGAGCGGCCACGAGCCCCTGGCGATTCAGCTGATGGCGGCCCTGGTCCATTCGAGGTTGTTGGCTGTCGCCATGACCGTCCAACTGGTGACGGGCGCATTGCTCCTGGCCGGCATCTTCGTGCCTGTGGCGCTGTGCGTGGTGATGCCGGTTTCCACCTGCGCGCTTTTCTGGTCGGCGGTTCTGGATCATCAGCCCCTCGGCGCATTGCTGGCACTCCTCGCCTTCGCCCTCAACGGCCTGCTGATGCTGGCCTACATCGACTACTACAAGGGAGCGCTCGAGCGGCAACCCCCGATGGCGGGCGAGCCCTCCAACCACCGCGGCTCCTTTGACTCTCTATTAGTGAATCCGGGCGGGCGCACGTCGCGCAGTCAGTTCGTGCCCGCGGTGATCACGCTCGCGGTTGTGGCCGCGTTCTACGCGTACTTCGTACCTGGCCGTTCAGGGCAATGGTCCATGTTGATGTTGATGTATCCCGGCATCGTTCTGCACGTGCGACGCCTGCATGACATGGGGCCCAGTGCCTGGCTGTTGGCCATACCCGGAATCCTGGCGATTGCCGGTTTCGCGATCTGGCTGCACCTGCTCAGCCTCGGCGCCCAGCTCGATACCATTGTGCCCCCGGCAGCGATCGTAGTATCCGTCGCCTTCGCGGTCTGGGGCTGCATTGGCAAAGGACAGGCGGAAGCCAACAGCTTCGGCGCGCCGGTGGAAGCCTAGCGCCACGCCCCAACGCGGTTGCAGGTTCCCGCTATCGTCGCTACGCCGGCGTGGGTGCGCTTGAAACCACACACTCCACCATGTGCGCGCTGAGGCGCCCCTCGATCGGACCGCGTCCGTAGCGGTCGATCAATGCGCGCGTCGCCACATCCGTCGCCTGCTCCAAGCTGACTGACTGCCGGCTCTCGATCTCGCTTCTCAGCGGCGTACCCTGACACAACGCGACTGCGACATCGCGAGCCGACACTCCTCGACTGATGTGCCCAAGGGTCTGGGCCGACATGACGATCAAGCCTGCCGATGCGACGTCAGCGCAGACCTTCGCGAGGTCATTATAGCCATGCGGAATACGGGCCATGAAATCCGGGGGCGTCGCCGGCATGAGCGCGGTCAGTGCCTGCACCACCACGTCCGTGAAGTCGTTTTCCGATAACCGGTCCCAGACGTTGAACAGAAAGTGTCCGCCGGGCTCGAGGACTCGCCGCACCTCCCCGAACGCCTTCACCTTGTCGGGGAAGAACATCACTCCGAACTGACAGGCCGCTGCGTCGAATGCCGCGGCTTCGAACGGTAACGCCAGGGCATCCGCCTGCCGCCATTCGACCTGGCCCTCGGTCTGCTTCCGAGCGGCAACCCTCAGCATCGGCTCGTTGAGGTCGGTGGCAACGATCCGTGCATTCGGCCCCAGTTGCGAAGCCAATTCGCGGGTCAATGCTCCCGTACCGGCCGCGATCTCCAACACACGCGTTGGCCTGAGTTTCGACGCGCGATGGGCGAGATCGCGCGCGTAGTCGGCAAATATGATCGGAACGAGCATGCGCTCGTAGACGTCAGGTATCGATCCCAGAAACTGACTGTCGGAGGATTTCAGGATCCGCACCTCGGTCGCCGCGTCAGCCAGCCGATGATACGAGTTCCGGGGCGGCCGGTCGCGATTCGACTCCCAGCGCAACAGACTGGGCGGCGCCGCACCCGGCTCCGCGCTACGGCCAAGGCGTCATCCAACCAGTACACGCTGCCGCGGTCCCCTTGACTGCGCCCCGCCAATCTCTACACTTGTCGAGTCTCGACAAGTGTAGAGAACCACCGTGCGGCTGTCGAACTTCGAGCTGGATATCATGGCGTACTTCTGGGAAGGCCCGGAGCTGACGGCGCCGGAAGTCTTCAAGTCCCTCGGACAGGAGCGCGGGGTCACCTATTCGACCATCAAGGCGCTCATCGATCGCCTCGAAACGAAGGGCGCCCTCGTACGCACACGCAACGAAGGACGGACGATTTACTACAAGAGCGCCGTTGCACGCGACAAGGTCCGGCGGCCGCTGGTGAAGTCCTTTCTACGGCGGGTCTACGGGGACGATCTGCGCCCTCTGTTCGCCCAGCTGCTGCGGGACCGCTCGCTCAGCGAGGAAGAGCTCGCGTACCTGCGCCGACTGCTCGACCAAAGCACGAGGTCCCCAAAATGACCCCACACACGATTCTGGGCATGCTCCTACCCGCGCTGGTTGCCAGCGCCGGACTGGCCCTGGCCGTCGAGCTCAGTGGCGGGGCGCCACCGCGATGGCGTCTGGCCCTTGCAGCCACGGGTCTTCTGGTCTGGCTGATTCCGTGGCCGCTGTTGGATCCCTCCCTGCTGGCGCCCCCGGTTTCGGTCGCCAGTACCTTGGGTGGCAGCCTGGTCGAGCAACTGGCGAACACGGGTTCCCAACCTGCCAACGCTGCAGTTTCCGCCGCACCGCAGGACTGGACGGCATCGCCAATCCTGAGCTGGGTGTTGTGGACCGCCGCCCTGCTTCCAGGATGCCTCTTGATCGCGGCCGACATCGTTCGTCACCGACGCACGTTGGCGTACTGGCATCGTGACTCAGCCAGCGGCGAGCACCTTCGCACTCTCCTGCCCCCGACCCTGCGGAATGTGCCGCTTGCGATCCGGGTCGTGCCTCACTCGCGCATTGCGGCGGCGACCGGACTCTTCCGCGGGACGATCTGGATCGGCGACGCCCTGGTTGCTCACGCTCAACTGCGGCCAGCTCTGTTGCACGAGTGCCTGCACATTGCTCACAGAGATCCCGCTCTGATCCTGACCCTGAGAATCATCCAGCGGCTGTATTTCTGGAATCCGATCGTCCGCTACCTCGGCGCTCGGACCGCACTGTTCATCGAGTCCGCCTGCGACGAGAGCTGCGCGCGGATCCTGGGCCGCGGCGACTACCGCGACAGCCTCGCGATTCTGATATTGGATTCACACGTGGAGGGAACGACAGTGAGTGCAACGGTCAAAACCGGCAAGCATGACGTGCTACGGGTCAAAGCGCTGAGCTCGACTCTACGCCTCCGCCCGCAGGCCTGGATTGGTGCGGCATTGGGCGCGGTGGCGCTCGGTGTGGCCGCCACGTTGAACGCCCAGAACCAGGTGGATCCCCGCCTCGGGGCGTGGGATGAGCTCAAGACATCGACCGACTTTCAATCACTGCGGCGCGTGTTCGAGAAGCTCGACAACGGCATGACGCGCATGGTCGTGAACGCCAAGCTGCTCGAGGCCAACCTCTGGCACGTCGACTTCAGATGCGACGGCCGCCCGTATCGGACCGTGACTCAGGACAACCGCTTCGTTGGGATCACTTACGCCTGTCGGCAAACGGGCGCGCGCACTTTCGAAACGTCGTTTACTCACGAGCCACCCGATCCCGGCGTGGATCCGCGGGCGACGGCCCAGGACTGGACCACCGGCACCGGGAAGGAAACGATTTCCGCGGACGGAGAAAGTTACACCACTGTTGGGACGTACCACCTGCCCAACGGTCAGACGCGAGAAGGCCGGCGCAACTACGTGCGGCGGCATCAGTAGTCGCAGCGGCCAATTCCCCGGCTTGTCCCCTCGATAGCCATTGTTCTTATCCCGTTTCCGCGGCCATTCTGGCCCGGTCCTGGTGAAGATATCGCCCGGCCAGGACGGCTCCCAACGCGAGAAAGGCTGCCGCCAGGTAGATGTGAGCTCCGGGCGGCAGCACGCCATTCCCGGGCCCGATGGCAAACGCGAAGACCTGTGTGTACAGAATCGGAGTAAACAGGCCGCACAGATTCGTGACCGCGGCCAACGCGCCCTGAAGCCTCCCCTGCTCCTCCGCTGCGACCTTGTGAGTCACCTGTGCCTGTACGCAGGGCGTGACCAACCCGCCGAGCGCGAAGAATGGCGCGGCCAGCACGAACAGCCGTCCCACCGGAGCGCTGGCGTAAATCAGAAACGCGATCGTGTAGCAGACAAATCCGACCATGACCGCCGCGCGCTCCCGGAAGCGCGCCACGAAGGGCTTGAGCACGAAACCCTGAACGAGCATACCGCCGATACCCACGGCCGTGAGGTAGGCACCGATCTGGGCGGCTGACCAGCCAAAGCGAAAATCCGTGTACAGAACGATCGTGTTGGGCATGCACTGCTGTGCAAGCATCAGCATCACGAGCACCAACGTCAGACTGGCGACATCCTCGCGCAATCTGAGGAAACGGACCGCCGCGATCGGGTTGGCGCGACGCCAGCTCAGCGGCTTGCGCCGCTCCACGTGCAGGGACTCGCGCAGGACAAGGGAGCCGTAGGCGACATTCACCAGGCTCAGAACCGCGGCTGCCCAGAACGGCAGCCGGGGCGCGATCTCTCCGAGCAGGCCGCCGAGCGCCGGGCCCAACAGGAAGCCCGCCGAGTTGGCTGCCGAGACCCAACCATAGCTGGCCGCGCGGCGATTCGGTGGAACGACATCGGCGATATAGGCATTGACGGCAGGCAGACTCGCCGACGTCGCGCCCGAGATGACCCGGGCAATCAGCAGCCAGCCCAGGCTCGGTGCCACCGCCATCATGGCGAAGTTGATGCTCTGACCGAACGCCGATCCCAGGATCACGGCCCGACGGCCATAGCGGTCCGACAAGGAGCCGAGAAATGGCGATACGACGAATTGCACCAACGCAAACACGGTCGCGAAGAGGCCCACGACGTGCGCCGCACTGGCCGTACTGCCGGTGAAGCCTTGCACCAGACGCGGCAATACGGGGATGACGATCATCGTGGACACGGCGTTCATCAGGGCTACGCCGACCACAAACAGAATCGCACGCGAATGCGGCGCCCCATCCGCGACGCCGGTGTCCTCTGGACTGTGCCTCAAATGCTCCCCTCGGCACCGGCAGACCCCGCGGCGCTGAAGCGAAGTCTGCGTTGGGCTGCCGCAGCGATAAATCGCCGGGAATGGGAATAGCCGTCCCGAAAAGCGGGATAGTCTATCTCGCGTACGCCTACTTACTCCGCAGCGGCGCAACGCAGACACTGGCTCCCATGCAATCGGAGCAGCAAGGGCTGGGACAGACTGCGGTCACTTTCCTGCAATCCGACCTGCCGTGCGCGCATCCGCTGAGCTCACTCGTTACCGGCGGCCGCCACGGTGATCGGATCCTCTTTCAGACCCGCTCCGGTGAGGTGCGGATTTGCTCGGCACAGGAGGAAATCGTCGCGCCACCCCACGATTGTGTCCTCATAGATCCGGGTCAGTCGCATCGCATCGAGTGCGCAAAGCCCACCAGCGCAGTCGCTCTGACGCTCCCGAGACACTGGTTGCGACGCTGGTTGCCCCGCCCCGAGCATTGTCCGACTTACTTTGCGGACAAGGGATGGAGCCGCGCACTGTGTGTCGTGATGGGGACTCTCACCCCCCGCTCGATGCGACAGTTGGCTCTGCCTGGCAGCACGGTCGCAGAGAATATCGGGGCACTCCTGGCACTCGCCGCAGGACCGGACTCTCAGGGCGCGCCCGCGTCGGCGTTCGACTCGGTCATGACGGCATTGCATGCCAGTCTGCACCTGCCGGATCTGTCGCCGTCCGTGATGGCGGACCGGCTGCACATGTCGACCCGCACCCTGCACTACGCGTTCGCGACTCATCAGACCACGTTCATGAAGGAGCTGCTGCGAATGCGGCTCGAGCGTAGCGCGGAGCTGCTTCGCAACCCTCACTTGAGCAACTTGCCGGTGGTCGTGGTGGCGGAGCGGTGCGGGTTTACCGATCCGAGTTATTTTGCGAGACGGTTCCGAGCCCACTTCGGCTCGACTCCCTCGGACTTTCGCAGCGAAGCGAGTGCCCCCGCGCACAATGCGGCCGTGCACACGCACGCGCTCCTGACTGCACCGAGCTCACTTCATCCATCGGTCCCACGGTAGCTCTCCCGAGAATTCCTGTTGCAGGAATTCGGTGAACGTCCGCACCCGGGCGGAGACAAAGCGCCGGCTGGGGTAAACCGCCATGGCGCTGGTCTCCGGCACATGCCAATCGCGTAGCAGCGGAACGAGATCCCCCTTTGACAGAGCCTCTCCAACGACGAACGTCGGCTCGAGGGCGATCCCCTCGCCTGCCAATGCGGCGGAGCGGCGAACCTCGGCGTTGTTGGTATGGAGCGAGCCCCGAGTGGGGATCTGAACCGGGCCGTCGGGACCTTTGAAACTCCACCCTTCTGCGTGCCGGCCGAAAGTGTGTACGAGGCAATTGTGCTGAGTGAGATCCTGCGGCGTTTGGGGGGTGCCGTGTCGTTCCAAATAGGCCGGCGATGCACACACGGCCCACCGGATCGCAGCGAGCTTGCGCGCGACGTGGGTCGGATGAATGTCGGCCGAGAGTCGAATCGCCATGTCGAATCCGTCGTTCACCAGGTCGACGATGCGATCGATGGCCAGCACCTCCAGGGTGACCTGGGGGTAACGCCTCAGGTACAGCGGAAACAACTGCGCCAGGTGCGACGATCCGAAAATGGCGGGGGTCGTGATGCGCAGCAAGCCGGTCGGAGCCTGCGTCCCGACTCCGGCCTCGCCCTCCGCCTCCTCCAGGCCGGCAAGCAGGTCGCGCGCACGATCGAAGAACCGCTGCCCGGGCTCCGTCAGACGCAGACGGCGCGTCGTCCTTTGCAGGAGTCGGGTGCCCAGGTGCGACTCGAGATCGGCTACCAGGCGTGAGGTCGCGGTAGTGGAGAGCTTCAGTCTCTCGGCCGCGCTGACGAAGCTACCCGCCTCGACCACCCGAACAAACACCTTCATCGCATACCATCTGTCCAACGCTCGCCCCCCCGCCTCCGCGACTTGACGCGGCGATTATAGGTCAGCGGATCCACGAGACCTTTCCCCAGCGGCTCCAATGAGCTGATTTCGGGGCCTTTGCCGCTCTACCGGTGAGGTCATTCGAACCTTGACGACCGTTCGTTCGACGCACCCTGTAACAGACAACGGTGGCTTTCAGCCCTTCGAGGAGAACCATCCATGATCCGCACCACGGGGACATTCGCGCTCGGCCGCACTGCATCGCGGGTACCCCACCCCCTCTGCCTGCTGGGGGTGGCCGCCTGCCTGCTGAGCTCCTTTGCGTCGGCCGAACAGGTCGCACCTCGCCCGGTTGCAGTGGCCCCAGCTGTGACGGCCGTGCGACCCGGCGTCGTACAGAGACCGCTGCTCCAGGCGCCAACCGCCTGCACGAGCGGCCCCGTTCCCCAGGTTCAGATCCAAGTTCAGACCCTATATGTCCGGTTGACGTGGGCTCCGGTTCCCGGCGCCACGCGGTACACCATTTGGCGCACCCCGATTGTGCAACCCCAGGCCGGACAGACTGCGGTGACGCCCGCGAATTTCTTTGCCAATCAGTTCGTGGACGCGATCCCGGACCCCCGCTACCAGTACCGCTACACAGTCCAGGCGACCCAGGCCAACAACTGCACCGGGACGGCGCTCGTGACGGTCGCGGGTCCCTTCCCGACCCCGAACCCTGACTACATGGACGCACTGCGTGCCGGGAGCGACGTCCAGCTTCGCTGGCGGGCAATGCCGGGCGCCGTCGCGTACCGCATCGATGGAGGCAACATTCCCGGCACGGGCCTGAACGTCCCGGGTGAAACCTTCGTGCCCGGAACGATGCCGAATCCAGTGGGAAGCCAGCAGAGCACGCCGAAAGGACCGATGGCGATGCTCGGCACGAGCCTGCATGGCCTCTCCCCGAGTGCATACAACTTCTCCGTCGTCGCGATGTATCCGGGAAACTTTGCCGACTACACCACCCCGGCCCGCTCGTCGGTCGTGGCAACGGGAGGGACGTATCGCATCACCCTCAACGGCTTTCAGTGCCTCAAGGAAACTTTCGACGACCAGCTGAACCGCGATGGCGCACACGATGAGATCTACCCGGCCGTCTTCGTCCATCAAATCGACCGCAGCACCTACACACAGAAGGATGCCTACTACGTCAAGACTCCGATCTACGGCGAGGGACAGCCGCGCTTCCAAGGGCGAGTGTCGGCTGGATCCGGGTCCTCGAGTGGTGGAATCGCACCGGGCGACGTCGTGCCCAACACGGCGGTGCCGGGCGCTCGCGCGGGTGCGGTACCGCCGAGCGTAGCGAAGAACGGCATCCAGACACTGCCCGTGTTGGTGTGGCAGGGTACCCTGACGGACAAGGGAGACGTTCTGATAGTAAAACCGAGCCTGTGGGAGGCGGACGACGATCATTCTCCGTTCTCGCAGTGGGTGAACGCTCAACAGCAAGCAAACCTGTCGACACTCTGGTCGCAGCCTGCCGTGCAGCTAGCCCTCAACGGTGGGACAATGCCCGGAAACGTCGCCGGAGGTGTGTCACAGACACCCCTGACCCTGCAAAATGGACTCGGTGTGCTGGTGGGTGGCGTCGACCCCGTGTTGATGGCGTTGGGGCAGATCCTCGCCGCGAGCAAGGACCGACCCGTAGGTCTCTACTGGAATAGCGGGCTGCAATTGCAGATGCGGCAGCCCATCATCGTGTTGACGCGTGAATCGATCGAAACCTCGCTGTCGCACGATCCGGCCGGTCCGCTACGGGGTATCATTCCAGTCGAGTTCGCGGACGGCGCGTCAGCCCCGCCGTACATCCTGAATGGGATCTACAAACTGTTCCTGCAGATCGAACGGATTTCGTAGGAGATCGCCATGAATCCATTCCTCAAACGCGCGCGCCACCAGGTGTTGCAGCTGGGTGTCGCGGCAGCAGTGGGCAGTTTGCTGGCCGCCCCCGCGATGGCACAACAACAGGCGCCGGTCGCAGGTCAGGCTCAGGCCCCGGTCGCGGGCCAAAAGCAGGTCCCCGCCAAACAGGCTCCGACGAGAGGACAACGGCAGGCTCCCGCGACCGGCCAACAGCAAGCTCCCGTGGCGGGTCAGAAGCAGGCCCCCGGTGTCGCGCAGAAGCAGGCGCCACGCCCGGGTGCGCAAATGCAGTCCCCGGCGCAGATGCAAGCCCCCCGCGCCGGCGGGCAGATGCAGGCGCCCGCGCCCCAGATGCAAGCCCCGCCGCAAATGCAGGCACCAGCGCCCCGTGGCTGAGCAGGACACCGGCGCACTAGCCGAGCAACTGGTCACTCTCGGTGACCTGCTCCGCTTCGCCGTAACTGCCTTCGAGTCCGCTGGCCTGACCTACGGCCACGGCACTCACGATGCAGTAGCCGAGGCCTCCTTTCTGCTGTTGGAGTCTCTGCGGCTGCCGCAGGACCGGCTCGAGCTCTTTCTCGACGCCCGCTTGCTCCTGCCGGAGCGGTTTCAGTGCATCGACCTGATTCAACGTCGAGTCAGCACACGCAAGCCCGCGCCATACCTGGTAGGCCGCGCATACATCGGCGGTGTGCCCTTTCAGGTCGACGAACGGGTGATCGTGCCGAGGTCGTTCATTGCTCACATGTTACAAAGCGATCTGGTGAGAGGTGGCGAAGGCGCGCTGGTGGAAGATCCAACCACGGTGACTCGCGTGTTGGATCTGTGCACTGGATCCGCGTGCATTGCGATCATCGCGGCCATGACCTTTCGCAACGCAAGGGTGGACGCCGTCGAGTTGTCACCGCAAGCATTCGAAGTGGCGCGAGCCAATATCGCGGCGAGGCCGGAGAAGGATCGCATCAGGTTGCTCGCCGGTAGTCTGTTCGAGCCCGTAGCGGGCGAACGGTACGATCTCATTGTTACCAACCCGCCCTATGTCGCCGCAGCGGCGATGGCAACACTGCCGGAAGAGTATCGGCATGAGCCCCGCATGGCTCTGGCTGGCGGGGAGGATGGTCTCGACATCGTCCGAACGATCCTTCAAGAAGCCCCCTCCCATCTCGTTCCGGGAGGGGGACTTCTGTGCGAGATCGGCAGCGGACGCGAGATCCTGGAGCGGGAGTTCCCCGATCTACGCTTCCGCTGGCTTGCCGACGATGCGTGTTTCTTCGTTCGGTACGAGACCTGAGCGTCAGACGTTCCACCTGACTTTGGGGGAGCCCGTGTCGTCTCGATCAGCCCGCCGCTGGCGTACCCCCAGCCGGGACATCATTGCTGTTGAGCGACTTGCCGTCGGGAAGTGCAATCGCAACGTACCAACCGCCGGGCCTGCCATCGCGCAGGGGATAGACGGTCACGGTCACCTTGTCTCCCGCCTTGATGGTCGTGCGCTTCCAACCCTCGTGCACGAGGTTGTTGGGGCCGTTCATCTCGATCGCCCAGGTCTCGAGTTTGCCTCCCTCACCCGTCACGTCGAGTTTGAAGGACGAATGGGGATTGGCCCAATTGAACTCGGTCACGACGCCAGTGATCTTCACCGTCCGGGTACGATCGAACATGGCCCCGGAGTGATGCACCCAAGCCGGCGGTGAGGCGACCAGCCAGATCGCTCCCAGAAGCGCAGCCATCATTACCGTCCGCAGTTTCATGTTGTTCTCCCGGCCCCGCTGACTCAGTGTGTTTCGGGCACGTTGATGGCACCACCCCGCGCTCGGGTCGGGTCGCCCAGCACGGAACCATCCGGTAGCGTGACCGCCACGAACAATCCGCCGTTCGATCCATCCTTCAGCGGATTCAGCACGAGCGTCACATTGTCGCCGGGTTTCAGGGAAGTCGCCTTCCAACCCTGGCGCTTGAGGTTGTTCGGGCTGTTGAGCTCGATCTGCCAGACCGTCTCGCCGGCAGAGCCCTCCACCGCGATGTGGATGAAGGCGTGCGGGTTGGTCCATTGAAATTCGCGAATGACGCCCTCGAGTGTCACCTGCCTGCTCTGGTCGAACATCGCAAAGGAATGGTGCGCCAGCGCCGGCGCACACAGCAGAAACACGGCCGCAGCGAACAATCCGCGTTTGCGTAACGACCACTTGCGTAATGGCATGGGACTCTCAGGGAACTTCGTACCGGACGGCCGCGGAAATCCCCGGCTACGGGGGCAAAGTCTGCGACGTCGGGGGGCGTTGATAAATCGCGGCGAGTGGGAATAGCCGTCCCGAAATGTGGGACAAAGCGCGCGATAGCTCCGACGTCAGGAGGCTCCGGCTGGCCGAAGCCGTCAGTGGATGGGACGCACTTCGATCGTCAGATGGGAAAGGCCACGGTAGCCCGATAGCTTGCTGCGGTAGTAGCTGGCGTGGCGTGCCCCGGAGCGAGTGGCAATGCAGAGGATCGCTCCCAGGTGGCCCGGGCCCAGGCGCCACAGGTGCAAGTCGTCGATCGCATCGCCCTCTTCCTCGATTGCCGACTGCAGACGCTGCGTCATCTTGGGATCGGGATTCATGTCCAGCAGAATGGCTCCGGTATCCCGGATCAAGCCGTAAGACCAGCTGGCAATGACGAATGCGCCGATGAGGCCGGCCAGCGGGTCCATCCAGAGCCACCCAAACACCTTGGCAAGAACAAGGCCGATGATGACGAACACAGAGACAGCCGCGTCGGCCACGACGTGCACAACGGCCGCACGCATGTTGTTATCGCGATGTGCTTTCGCGTGGACGTGCTGGTGCTCCTCGAACAACACGTCATGGCGCTCCTCCCCGATGCGGACTTCAGCCGCAAACGCATGCGGCTCCGGGATCTCCTCGAGGGACTGAAGACACCCGCCTTGATCCACGAAGCGGAAAACCTGGCGACTGCCGTCGGCGCGTCGGGTCTCCACCGAGCATCGTTGCGGATCCAGGCTGGAGCCGCCTTCGAACCGCAGGCGAAAGCGAGGTGGCACGCCCTCTTCGAATACTTCCAATACCACGGTGCCGGATCGGGTCTGAATGCGGCGTTCTTCATCGTGACCGCCGTCCTCGGCGTGCCCGTGCCCATGCCCATGCGCATGCGCATGCGCATGTCCATGGTCATGTCCGTGGCCCCCGCCACTCAGAAGCCATGCACTCGCAATATTCACCGCGAGGCCGAAGCAGGCGATCGGAATAGCTTCTGCGAAGTGGATCGCGACCGGAGACAACAGACGGGTGACCGATTCGTACCCGATCAAGATCGAAATGATTGCCAGGATGATCGCGCTCGTGAAGCCGGCGAGATCACCGAGTTTGCCGGTGCCAAAACTGAACCGGGAATCGTTGACGTGCTTGCGAGAATACCTGTAAGCCAGCGCTGCGAGCAGAAGGGCGCCGGCGTGGGTGCTCATGTGCAACCCATCGGCCACCAATGCGATCGAGCCGAACAGGAAGCCGCCCAGGATCTCCGCAATCATCATGGCGCCGCACAGCCAGATCACCGCCCATGTCTTGCGCTCACTGCGCTCATGACCGGCGCCGAGAAAGCTGTGCGAATGGCGGTTCGGGGTCGCGGCCTCACCGCGTTCTGGCAACATGTGGCGACACTAGCATAGACCCCCATCCCGTCGCAGCGCGCACACTCGCCGCGCCGCGGGACGGGGCGCCGACCGAACGCGCGGCAAGTCCTTAGGGCTGCGGGATTTTCTGGTTGGGGTACCAGAAGGTGACGTGGCAGGCCTCGCAGGCTTCGTCGATCTCGCCGCCGGCTTCGAACAGGCCTGGCACGTCCTTCTTGTCGACCGCCGTCAAAGCCTTGGCCGCGGTCGCGCGCAGCGCCTTGGCGAACCCGACGAGGGCGCCCCGGTTTGCGGCGATGTGCTGGTCGATCTCATCGGGGGTGAGCTCACCCTCTGCCGCCTTGGTGCCCGGGGGAGCCGCGCGGCGCCCGTTCATGACAACGAGGTTCATCGACTCCATCAGCGTGACGGCATGCCGGCGCACCGCTGCCCATTCCTCATCGGTCCTGGGTTGGTGTTCGTCCACGCCTTTGCGGGTCGAGGTCACCGCGACGGAGTCCCAGAGACCATCGGCTGCCGGATCGACTGTCGAATCCATCAGCTCACGAATCGTCGCGGTGATTTCGAATGAGGAGTCTTGCGATGGCGCTGCTGCTGCAGTCGCGGCAGGAGCCTGGGCCGCAGGCGGCGGTGCACTCTGAGAACAGGCTGCAAGAACCAAAACCAGCATTGCAGCAACCGATCTGAAGCCGAAAGCAGCAGCACTCATTCCGCGGTACCCCCGTATGCGCTGGCGTGGGGAGCCAGCTTCCTATGTCCGGGCTCTACTTGCCATCGGACCTGATTTGGCGAGGGACGACTGTGGCCGAGCACGACTCTGCGCACAATCCCCTCTTACGCGACAGTACATGCCCCATTCGCGAGCCGTCCACGGCTTAGTCGCGTTTACAAGCCCGCTAACGTTGCGATAACCGTTAACCGTTGCGTAATTTCGGATCGGCGCGATTGGGGTGGAGGGGTTCGCGCTCGTAGCGACCTCAGTTCTCGACGTGGTCTTCCTTCGCCTGTAACTGCGCCCGCTGATCGCGCGGATAGAAGTAGCGCAGGTGGCAGCTTTCACAAGCCTTATCGATCCCGTCCAACGCGCGCATGAGCGCCCGAGGGTCCTTCGCATCGGCCGCCTTCATTGCGTTGTCGGCCGCATCCCGCAGTCGCACGGCCCGACGATCGAAGTCAGCCCGATTGGAATCCACGGCGGCCTGGATCTCGGCGGGCTCGCTCTCCACACCCGGGTTCTCGGCCTTGAAGCCCGCTGGCGCCGCCTTGATGCCCCGCGTGCCGAGTACATCCGGCGCACGGCGGAGCACATTGAGCTCCTCACGGACCTGGGCCCACGCAGCGTCCGTCGCCGGCGCCTCCAGGCGATGGCCCTTGTCATCCGATACCTCGCGGATGGACCGGAACAGGAACTCGCCGGCCGGATTGATCTGCTGATCCATGACCTCCTGGATCGACAGCGCCGCCGGAACAGAGGCAGGTACGCCCGCGGCGCCGGCCGACGTCGCAGCTCCGGCGCCTCCCGCAGATGTCGTGGCAGCTTGGGCACCCGCCCCGCCCGGCGCAGGCGCCGATGCATCGCCACCGAGGAAGGAATCAAAGTCGACGTTCGGCGTTGCCGGTTCTTCCTTGGCCGCCGCTCCGGTCGTCGTAAAACCAATTGTGCGGCCCATGCCGATGACGAGCACCCAAAGGGTCATGGACACAGCCGCGCAGGCGACGCCCACTGGCGGGCCGCGTCGCGCCGTATCCCACTCACGCGAGCGACCCGCCGTGAAATGAAACACCAGCATGTTCAGACCCGCCAGGGCGATCAGGATCAGCTTTGCCCGGAAGAAACCATTCTCCCAGTAGACGCGAGCGTTGGTGACGAACATCAACGATCCGGTGATGGCGGCCAGGACAAAGGCAGCCCAGGTCCAACGCAACATATCGCCGGACACGCGCGTAAAGGGCCGCGCGGTCGATGCGATCCCCAGGATCCGCAGGTCCACGACCAGGATGGTCCCGAACACCAGCCCCAGAGCGATGACGTGGACGGCTTCGAGCGTAGGAAACCAATATAAAGACTGGCGGATGTGCTCCGCGATTCCCAGCGACTCGAGCGACTGCAGCAAGGATGAGTCGGACACAGCGCCGGCGACCGTTGCAACTGCCATGGCCGCTTCAGGCCTTGGACCCTGAGAGGGTCCCCCAGATATGGTCGTACGCGATGAAGCGCCCGAGGAAGATAATGGCGACCCAGACCAACACGGCCACCAACATCAGCGCCCGCACCTGCCCTTGGGGCAGCAGGACGCTCTCCCACCTTTGCGGGTCCCGTCGCACCGATCTCTGGAACCACCACGACAGGCTCGCGCCAATCGCGACCAGCACCATCTTCAACCAGAACGAGAAGGCGAGCAGCTCGCGCTCCGGCTCACCGACGATCAACGCCAGACCCGTGGCGAGCAGCACCAGCAGTGCGCCGGTCAGCCAGGGCCCGAAGCGCTGTTGGACCTGAAGCAACGTGCGGTCGGTTCCCGCAACGCCGAGCACGCGCAGTGTCAGCATCAACACGCAACCGAGAACGACCCCGATCCCTGCGATGTGGATCGTCTGGATGCTGGGGATGACCCACTTCTCGTGGACCTGCATCCAGACACTGGGGGCCGTCGTCGACAGCCACTGCGCGAAATCCTTCATTCAGTCGTGCCGCCTTTCAGTGCAGCTCACCGCCCGGGTGGCAACGGGTTGCCGCCCGGGCCGCGCGAGCCAAGCCTAGAACGTCTTGCCGCCGATGAGCTCGTGTCCTTCCACGGAGTCGCAGGCTTTCCCGTGGGCCGGTGGCTTCTTCCACGGACACTTGGCAATGGCGCTTCCACCGGCCCGTGAGCCGAAGTTACTGCCATCGCGCATCGGATTGACCTTGATACTGAAGATGGTGCCGGGCGGGAAGGTCTCTCCGGTGATCCCCTGCTCCGCCATGGCCGCAGCTCCCGCGAGCTCCACGCCGTAATCCACGTTCTTGCCGTCCTTGCCCTTCACCAGCTTGCCATCCGGACCGATCATAAACAGATGCAGCTCAGCGTGGTTGGCCTGAGCGATGAACTGGGTCATCACCCCGGTCAGTGTCAGCGTCTTCGTCTGGTCATACATCGCGAACGAATGGTGCGCCAGCGCGGGAGCCACCACGGCACCGCCAACCACGGCTGCGAGCCCGACGGTCCGAGCGATTGATTGCAACTTCACGGTGGGATTCCTCACTTGAAAATGTCCAGTACGTCTTTCGGGGCGGCAGTCTCTTCAGGCTTGTCCCAACCGTCCTCGAACCACTTCTCCCAGTTCTGCGCCCAGGGGCGGCCGTAGTAGTCGATGAAGTTCGGATCTTCCTTGGTGAGTTGCTGCGGGCGGCCCTTCACGTTCTTGATGTTCGACAGGCACTCGATGAACGTGTAGCGCGCCGTGGGATCACCGGCGGCCGCCCGCCGAATGAACCGGTCTTTGACGCGCAGCGGTTGCACGAACGCCTCCGGGTCGTACCAGACAGCCTCATGATCCAGGCCGAGGAACTTGTGGTTCGCATCGTAGAGCGGCTTGAACGTCTCGACGGTCTCCATCTTGTTGGATGACTCGAACATCGTGTGTTGGTCCCAGCCCTGGACATGCGACGTCCAGGCAGTCAACGTCTCGCCGTCCCAGAATGCGACCGTTTCTCCGTACCACTGCGGCACCTTCTGGACCGGCTCGCGGCCGATCAGGAACTCACGCAGGAAGTTGTCAGCGATGCCCGACAGAAACTCGACGCGGGTCGGAGTGACGCTCACCTCGAAGTTGCCGCCGCGGGAGGACAGCGCCCACCACCGAATGAACCCCTCGGGCAGACAGAACGAGGCGTTCCACTGTTTCGAGTTGTCGACCGTTTCGTGGTAGAGCATCTGCACATAGCGCTTCTGCCACTCGGGCGTCAGGAGCGACAGTACGGTGGATGCCTGCTCGATCCCGCCCCACTGCCAGCGCTCACCGCGACCGGGACCTCCCGCAGCGCGATCGGGTCCGGTAAAGCCCGGCGAATCGGTTGCAGCGGGGTCGCGGACATAGAAACCGTCCCAGTCGGGGGTGGTGGCCTTGGTGTAGACGGTCGGTCCGCCGTGCGCTTTCGCCTGGGCTTGAAGCGCCCGGTAGTGCTCTTCGGCCGTCTTGTAGGGATAGGGACTGACGATCCGCTCTCGGGGGTAGTCAACCTTACAGTCACCCCACGAAGCGGAGGCGGGAGGATTAGCTCCCATACGGCCACGCTCCCACATCGCCTCGATCATCGCTCGGGGCGTGTTACAGCGGAAATACCGCGGATCCTTCCAGAGCGCCTTATCCTTATAGAAGTTCTTCGAGGTAAACATGTCGACCGGAAGCGGCTTGACGCCCGGCGCTGGCGGCTCCGAGACCGGCTTGGGCGGTTCCCGCCGGAACAGCACTCCGCCGACCGGGCGGACCTCCGGGTCACCCCGCTGCTGCGCATTCAAAATCGTCGGCGGCGGCTCCGGCTGACCGGTCAGCACGGGGTTGTCGCCCGCCGCCGGCTTTGCAGGCGCCTTGCCGGCCTGCTGCGCCAACGCCAGACCCGCGACCACCCCCATCACCAATGCGGCGCTTGCGGAAGCTGCAATTCGAGCCTTCATCTTTTGTTCTCTCCTGTATCGCCTGTCCGGATCCACTCCGGCCCGGCGGGCCCGCCTTCGCCGCAGGTATCGGATTTACCTCAGGTGCGGCGGAAACGGAAACGGTAACGGCTACAGAAACGGTTAATTATCTTAGCGGGCCAGAAGCTTAGGAAGCGGCGCATGAGCCAGGAGTTCACTTCCGGGGCCGCTGTGCGGCGCGGGGAGCCGTTGCGAAACCTAAAGAATTCTTTAGGTCTCGCTGCGAGGCGCCCTTCGTCGGGTGCAGCACCGGTGCTTTAGCCAGTAGGCCTATTCCTAACCCACAGGTCACCACCTGTAAGAGCGGCGACGGGGCAACGCCGGGCCCCAATCGATAACCGTTACTTCCTGCCGGATACGACGGCGTAGTAACCGTGTGTCGGGGTTACCTTGGCGTCCTTGAATCCCGCCGTCCCCAGCATGTTCGCGAGCTCGCCCGCCGTGAACTGTTGCCCCTTGGTCCCGATGAGCATGAAGAACGAAAAGGCCGCCGCCCTCGGGGGCGAGTCGTGAGAGTCGTCCAAGAGCATCTCGTGAATGAGGATCTGGCCGCCCGGCTCGAGCGCATCGTAGGTCTTTTGGACGAGCATGGCCGCAGTCTCGAAATCCCAGTCGTGCAGGATGTTCGACATGAACACTGCGTCGTGACCGGTCGGCCAGCTCTGACGGAACATGTCGCGTGGGTAGGGCTCGATCTGTCGTGAAAGGTTCGCGTTACGGACGTAGTCCATCGCGACGTCACACATCTCTTTCAGATCCATGAGAGTGCATCGCAGCTCAGGGTTAGCCTGCGCCAGCGCGATGGAATAGCACCCCGAGCCCGCCCCCACGTCCAGCAGTCTTCGGGTACCGGACAGGTCGAACCGCCTGGCGAGCACCCATGCCGCCGGCAATGCGGTCGCATTCATATAGTCGGCGATGCTGCGCGCGAACTCGGGCGCGATACTTCCCTCCGACCAGGCGTCGATCGGCTTATCCCCGTCCGCGTGCGCCCACTGAGTTGCCGTCTCCGGAGCCTTCAAGGACGCCAACACCGAGTCGTGTGTTATCGGCATCCTGCGCATCAACGCCAGGACCGGACCCCAGTAGTAGGGGCTCGATCGCAGCAGGTAGTTTCGTGCGATCTCCGAGACGTGGTAGCGGCCATCGCGTCGTTGGAGCAGCTCTGCAGACGCCATGAAGCCGAGCAGTGCGCGCGCGGCGCGCCGGTTGATCTTCAGTCGTTGCGCCACCTCGTCGGGTGTCGCAGGGCTCTTCGCCAATTCATCGAACAACTGCAGCTCATCCGCCGCGGTCAGCGCCTGGCCGGTGAACGCGCAGAAGTGCAGATCCCACAACTTGCCGTCGTCGGCCGTCGGAAAATTCACACTCATCAATGCACCTCTTCTATTTCTACTTTCTGCTCGGCGCACGGTCGCTGGCGATCCCACAGACCTCCTGCGCAATCTCGCGAACGCCCCCTCTTCCGTGATGCATTTTAGGGCTCTTGGGGCTCATCAGATCCCACGGCTCGAGCATGCCCTCGGTATCGTCGAGACTGATCAGCAGCCGCCAGAATCCCTTGGTCGGCGCTGGCTGCAGATCCGCCAGACTCCCGACGACGATCCCGGCACAGTCGGGTTGCGCGGCCAAGGCAGGTAACAGCGCCCGCTCGAACCTCTGCAGCGCTTCCACCTGGCGCGCCAAACAGGGCTCGAGTTCGGGGTCGCGATCGCCCTTGGGCAAATACAGGTAACACGTGTTCTGCGCGTAGTACAGGCTCCACTCGTGGTCGAGATAAACGGCCGGTTTGCTGCAAGCCGCCAAGGCGCAAAGCAACGTCAGCAAAGTGAGTCGCGACAAGGATGCCACCGCCGACCGAGTCACAACCGCTACTTAGCTACGACCTTGTGACCCGTCTGTTCCTGCACGTGCCCATGCGTGTCATCGAAGCGTACGTGCATCGTCTTGCCGTCCGCATCGACCTTCCACTGCGTGACCTTCACCGCCTGAGCGCCAGCCTTGTCGGTCTCTTCGAGAGTCAGGGGATCGATCTGCTTCACCGAGACCGAGGTGAACTGCGAATCCCCTTTATACGGTGCATCGGTTCCATCGAGCTTTGCCTTGAACGAGCGTCCCATGCGGTCGGACATCGTGAGGACTCCGTCCGAGATGCGATAGTCGGTATCCTCATCGTGATTCGTCAGGTCCGCCTCGACCAAGCGCCAGGATCCGGAGATAGCGTGCGCTCCCGCAGGCACCGGCGAGACCCGGGACGAGCGGGCCGTGAAGTCGACCACGTGCGGTCCCGCGTCGGACATGATCTGCCGTTCCGTCAATGTCTGACCATCGGCCGATACCTGCATCGTCGACTCGAACACCGTCGTGCCCTTCTTTTTGGCGATTCTGTGAACCTTTGTCGGCGCCTGGACTTCAATCCGCAACGAATCGAACCGCGGACTGAAACTGACGGGGCGGTCGGTTCCGTCGGCCACGACCTTGTAGGGCGGCATGCACGATTGACAGGAGTACTCGTGGTCCTTCAGTTGGATGGCGTCAGGCGGCCGGCTGGCGTCGAAGTGCTGCGGGTCAGGGCGCCAGGTTCCGTCGAACGGGCTCTGCGCCAACGCGACAACGGGCACTGTCCCCACGACCATCAATGCGACTCGAGTGGTTCGCTTCACGCCATCCCTCCCCGGGGGTATGCCCGGGGGGATTGTAGACCTACCGGTCGACCGCCGCGAATGCCGTCGTCGGTACCCAGTTACCATGGATACCGTACTTCAAACGCACAGGCAGCTTGATGGTCGCGATCGGACCCTCGTCCATGCGCTGCGCATCCAACACGACGACATCGCTGCGATGCTCGGCCCGGCGGTTGATCACCGCCATCACATAACCCTCGCCCTCCGGCGCATCCGGGCTCCTCGGGACGAAGATCGGTTCCTGGGTGCTCGAGGTGTCCCCTGCAAACCAGGATTTTGTCTTGCCCGTCGTAATGTCCATCGTCAGCAGGGTATTGAAGAAGAAACCCATGATGGGGCCGGCCTTCTGCCCGTCGTACGGCTTCGTGGGATCCGTGGCCTGCATGAACGCATAACGGTATTGGCGCCCGGCATAGCGATCATCCACATGCGGGAACTCCGCGGAGATCTCGGCAATCGTCTTCGCGGTCGGTGTGTCGCTTCGGGAGTTCATGTCGAAGCACCAGCGGACGACTTGGCTTCGCAGCGTCGACGGATCCGGCGCCTGTCCCTTGGCATCCGGGAAGAACCAGAACACGTTGCCGTTGACGACCGGCAGATCCAGATACACCCTTCCACCGTCGTCGAATGCGTTGATCACGTGCCCGGGAAATCCATGCGGCGCCCGGAAGAAGCGGATGTCCTTGGCCTCGCCATCGCGGGGGATGACGATGTAGACCTGATCCACAGCGGGCTCGTACTGGAACAGGATACCGCCACGCTTGATGCGCTCGCGATCCATCAGCTGCGGCATCATCGGCAGAACGATGTAGTTCTCGGTGACTCCGCAATCGTGAATCATCGATGCGTAGGGACCTTCGAACCACAGCTCGCGAGTCTTTCGACCCTGCCGATCGAAAGTGTAGAAAGCGATATCGGCGCTCGCCTCACCCTTGGCGGCGTACGCGTAGCCGACCAACTCGCCCGTGCTCGGATCGACCTTCGGATGTGCCGTGAACGTCGTGGCCTTCATATGGCCGTTCCAGTCCCACAGTTTCCGCGTCTCCAACGTGTGCGGATCCATCGCGTACGGGGGTCCGTCTTCCTTCATCGCGAGCAACTGGCCGGCATGCGCGATCACGTTGGTGTTGGAAACGGTTCGTTGCACTCCGCTGACGCTCGGATCGTCAGTGAACGGGTTTCGGTAGTCGCCGAACAACCCGCGCCGCGCAGCGCGTTCTGCCAGAAAGCGGTGCGTCTGCACGTAGCGATGCTGCATGTCGACGTGGCCGCTCTTGAAACGGAAAGCCGTGACGATGCCGTCACCGTTGAAGGGGTTGGCATCTCCCATCTTCGGAGGAAACTGCTGATCGGGTCCGATCCGGAAGAAGGTGCCGTCCAGCTCCTGCGGAATCTGGCCCTCGACCTCGAGATCGTAGAGGGTTCCTTCGAAGCGGAACGGCTCGTCGATCGTCATGAAGGTGGGCGACTTGGGAAAGGGCTTGGACATGCTGTGGCTCCGAACCGTGCTTGAGGCACGATCATCGCAGCCCAGGCCGGTTTGGGGAGCGGCAGTCCCGTTAAGAGAGTTTTAGGATTCGGCTAAGACCGCCTGCGAAACGGGTATTCGGGCTTAGGCGCACAGAGAAATCGCTAGAGCCGTCACCGGGCTGCACGAGCCGATCGGCCGCAAGGCGCGCATCGCCCCCCAGCCAGAGCTTCGAATACCGAATCAATGCATCCGCGTCGGGTTGCGCAGAGCCGGCTGGGACGCATCCGTGGCCACTACGGGCTTCCACTGTTCGATGTAATGTCGCAGCGGAGTCCTGCTCAGGTCCGGCTGGACCGACACGGCTACCTGGAGCCATCGGCCGGACGAGGTGGGAACCGCATACGTCAGCTCATTGCGAATGCGCTTGGTCATCACCGTCTCCCTTCGCGCCGGAATGCGCGATTTGCTGGTCGTACAGTCCCACGCGCAACGCACCTTGAAAACTCGTACGAACCGCAAAACTGGCGAGATCCCTGTCACGAAACCGGCAAACAGCCTGCCCCGCTGCAGCGCGGCGACTCGCAAGCCTGTTTCCGGCACTACTGGTACGGCCCACCCTCTGGTCCACGATCCTCGCTAGAATGTTGCGTGGCGCACATATCCGCTGAAGCGACCCCTTACGGCGCTACCTATGCTCCGCTGGGGGCCGAGGTCCACGTACGAGAGTGCTCAATCGAGGGCAAGATCCCCTCTGATTTGAGCGGCGGCTTTTACGCCGTCGGTCCCGATCCTCAATATCCCCTCGCACCTGGCAACACCCCCTTCGACGGCGAGGGGCACGTGCGCCTGTTCCGAATCAAAGGCGGCCGGGTTGAATACCGCACCCGTTACGTGAGGACAGAACGCTACGTCGCCCAGGACAAGGCTGGCAGGATCCTGATGCCGATGTATCGCAATCCTTCGTTGGACGACCCGAGCGTGAAGGGTCTCAGCCGCAGCACTGCCAACACGCACGTCATTCAACACAGGAATGTGCTGCTGGCACTGAAGGAGGACAGCGCACCCTCGGCTCTGGACCTCGAAACGTTGGAGACGGTCGATCCGGTCTATACCTTCGAGGGCCAATTTCCCCGCGAGCAACCTTTCACGGCTCACCCGAAAGTCTGCTCTCACACCGGCAATATCGTGGGCTTCGGCTACGAAGCCCACGGGCTCGGGAGCGATGTGATTGCAGTGTTCGAGATCGACAAGCTGGGCCGGAAGGTGTGGAGCACCGAGATACGGATGCCCTTCGTCAGCGGTCTGCACGACTTCGCGGTCACGCAGAACCACATCGCCTTCTTCCTCACTCCGCTGGCAATAGATCCCGAGCAGATGCGGCGTGGAGGAATTCACTGGTCGTGGGACAAGAGCCGCAAGAGCTTTCTGGGAGTTCTGCGCCGAGGGGGCGACGGCACGGACCTGCAGTGGATCGAGGGAGTCGCACGCGGCGGCAGCCACACGTTGGGTGCCTTCGAAGACGGTGGCACGTTGTATTTCGACCGCGAAATCACTGCCGGAAATCCTTACCCCGTGATCCCTAACAAGGACGGCGCGCCCTATGACCCCGCCGCCGGGATCAGCTATCTCCATCGCATTTCAGTGAAGTTGAACGGCAGGAGCACGAGCTACGAAACCGAGAGGCTCTATCCACTGATTGCGCCCCTACCCCGACAGGACGACCGCTACAACACGGTGCCCTATCGTTATGGGTTCATGGGATGTCCGGATCCGGCGGCTCCGGTGCGATGGAATGCGGCGTGTTACGCACGCGTCGACCATCAAACGCGGACCTACAGCTTGTGGAAGGCGCCTTCGACCACCTCGCTCGGCGAACCCCTATTCGCACCGAAGCGAGCCGACGCCCGTGAAGGCGAAGGCTATCTTCTGGGTGTCGCGTGGCACTTGGATCAGCGGCTTCGTTCGGACCTGCTGATCTTCGATGCCGAGCATCTGCAGGAAGGACCGATCGCTACCGTTCGGCTGCCCGTCCAGGCCTCCCCGCAGATCCACGGGTGGTGGGTCCGGGAAGATCAGTACCCGACCGGGTCATAGGTCCGCCCAGTAGCGGATCAGGTTGTGATAGAGGTTGGTGAGCTTGCGGATTTCAGGATCGTTGCGTCCCAGGCGCGTCACGAGCTTCTGGAGCGCGGTGTCCATGTCGAAGGTCATGCTGCGCGCATGAGTGTCCTTGATCATGCTCTGAATCCAGAAGAAGGAGCACACGCGCGCACCGCGGGTGACGGGAGTCACACTGTGCAGGCTCGTTGACGGATAGATCACCAGATGCCCGGCGGGAAGCTTGATCCGGTGGGAAGCCTGGTAGTCCTCGATGACCAGCTCGCCGCCGTCATACTCCTCGGGCTGCGACAGGAACAGTGTCCCGGAAATATCCGTGCGGATGCGCAAGCCGGTCAGGTTGTCGCCCCGGACGCAGTTGTCGACGTGTTCGCCGAAGAACTGTCCCGGGCGATAGCGGTTGAACAGCGGCGGGAAGATATGCTGCGGAATCGCCGCCGCGATGAACAACGGATTCGCAGCAAGCGCCTGAATCACGCGCTTGCCCAACTGCCGCGCGGTATTCCCGTCCGGCGCCAGCTGCTCGTTCTGCTTCACTTCCGCCGATTGCGCCCCGGCAGTGGAGCGTCCGTCCTCCCACTGCTCGGCATCCATGATGCGGCGGAAATCCGCCACATCCCGTTGCGTCAGCACATCCGGCACGCAGATCAGCATCGCGTCATTCTAGAACTTCAGGACGCCGTCGAGGGAGATATTGCGGCCCGGCGCCACCTGAATGAAAGGCTGCGCGCTCTGATAGAAGGCGTCGTAGTAAGTCTTGTCGAAGATGTTCTGTATGTAGAGCTTCACGCTCGCATTCTCGTTGATCGTCCCCTCCACAAAGGCGTCGAAGCGCCAATGCGACGGCAGAATGGTCGGATTGGGCGGGTTCGGGTACGCAACGCCGCCGTTGGCCGCCAGGAGCGAGCCCCCCTTGATCTGCGAGGCATACACACTCTGGCCACCCAGCTCGAGCCAGTGAGTGAGCTGATACTTGGTGAGCAGATTGAAGGACTGGTGCGCGATGTTCGCCAGCTGCAACCCTACGTTCGTCGGCACGATCGAGCGGGTGATCTGCGTGTTCATGAGCACCAGCCCGCCCATGAGGCTCCATTGATCGGTGATCTTGCCGGCGAGCTCGAAATCGCCGCCACGCACGCGATAGGTCGCGCCGGAAACGATCTGTCCGCTCGTATAGCCGGGTAGATTGGCAGGGGCCGTCTCGCGCGCATTGCTCACGTTGGTCTGAAACCCGGCGGCAGTCGCGAGCAAGTGCTGGTCGAAGAGCGACCACTTGGTGCCGAATTCGAATGCCTTACTGCGCTGCGGTCCGAAGATCTGTGTCGTGTTTTGGGTCGGTGCCAGGCCGCCGTACGTGCTCGAGGTGGCATCCAGCTCATCCCCTACCGGAGTGGCGGCGGTGGCATAGGCGACATACAGGCTGGCGATCTTGATCGGCTTGTAGACCAGCCCCGCATTCCAGCTCGTAAGGCTCGAGTCGGCGGACCGGGAGCTCGTGTTGTTGGCCGCCGTGATCCGGTAGTCGTCATAACGCACACCTGCGTTGACGAGGAAGACGTCCCGATAGTTCGCCGTATCCATCAGATACCCGGCGCTGGTGTCGACCTTGTAGCGCAGGGGATTTCCAGTCAGCTTCGCCGTTCCGGAGCCATAGAGGTAGTGAGTCGGATCGTAGACGCTCACGATCGGCGCGCCGCTCGAGGTAAACGCCACCGGCCCGGTCGTGAGCTCGGAAGTGAAGCCGGTATACGTGTCGATGTCGATCTTCTCGTTCGAAAACTCACCGCCCGCGACTGCGGTGTTCTGCAGCGGGCCGGTAGCAAACCTGAAGAGGGCTTGCGGCTGGTCGGCCACCACGTTCACGGGCTCGTAGCGGCTCTGTGCATTGAGTTGCACATATCCCGAGAAATGAGTCGGCGTGGACGAATACGGAGCGGTCGCACCGGTGGCGCTCGGGTTCTCCGGGATCGTTCCGATGTAGTCCAGGACGGAGTGACTGCGGCGGAAGTTGTTTTCCAGGGTCACCACATCGTTCAGCTTCCACTGCGCGCTCAAGGTGCCCATGCTCTGAATCGACGAAGTGAAGTCGCGGTTGACGATGCCGTAGTACGTGTCGCGCGACACGATTCCTTCCGTGACGGGGCGGTGCGTGACCTGGTCGTACGGAACCCCGAAGTCGGGGAGACCGTAGAGGTGGGTATAGGAATAGCCGGCTTTGATCACAAAGTCCGTAGTCGGCTTGAACGTCACGGCTGCCGCGACGCCGTTGCGATCATCCTTGGCGAAGTCGCGGCCGGCGACCTGCGCATACTGGATCATCCCATTGAGGCGCACGTCGAACACGTCGTTGAGAGCGTTGTTGGCATCGACGGTAGCGCGTTTGCTCGAATCGTTGTAACCGCCGAATCCCTCGACGCGATAGAAATCAGTGTCTGCGGCCTGCTTCGTCACGACATTGATCGCGCCACCGGCCGTGCCGCGCCCGGCGAAAGACGATGCCGGCCCGCGCAGGATTTCGACCTGTTCGGTGTTGAAGTTCTCACGAATGCTGACGCCCGGATCCCGAACGCCGTCGAGGAAGATGTCGTTGCGTGCGTCGAAACCGCGAATGAAGAACCGATCGCCGAAGGCATTGCCACCCTCTCCCGAACCGAGCGTTACGCCCGCTGTCGAGCGTGCGACCTCGCGAAGCGTCGTGGCATTGCGATCTTCCAGCGCTTCCTTGGTGATCACCGTCACCGAGCGCGGAGTGTCCAGAATCGGCTCTGCGAATTTGCTGGAAGAAAGCCGGTCGGCCTTGTAGGCGGCATCCGGGTCGGCATAAGGATTGGCATCGGCAGGCAGGACGTCCTGAC
Source organism: Steroidobacteraceae bacterium (assembly GCA_036499585.1). Classification (GTDB taxonomy): domain Bacteria; phylum Pseudomonadota; class Gammaproteobacteria; order Steroidobacterales; family Steroidobacteraceae; genus 13-2-20CM-66-19. The sequence continues at coordinate 145,906 of DASYDM010000063.1, read as the reverse complement.
CCTCGACTCGCACGGTCCCCAACTTCGTGGCCCCTTGAGCCGAGTCGGCGCTCTGGGCGTCAGCCACCTGCGCGTGCACAAACGCGGCAACCGTGACCAGCGCGCCGGCCAGCGCCCGTGTCACTCCCAAACCCGGGCCGTTGAGACGCGCCAAGGCCTTACCGCGTTTCAGCATCGCTGTCTCCGAATTGAATGCAAGTGAGAACGATTCGTATTCATCATAATGGGCCGCAGTATCCCTGGCAACGCCAAGCTTTCTCCTCAGCGGTGCAGGGCAAACTCAACCGGTATCAATACCCACGCCTCGACAGGTGTCGCGCCCCGCTGCGCAGGCACGAAGCGCCACAACCGAACCGCGTTGATTGCGGCCGTATCCAGAGCAGCCGAGCCGCTCGTGTGGTCAAGCTGGACCTCGAGTGCCGTCCCCTGCGAGGAGACTCGTACTTTCAACGTAACAGTCCCCTGCTCGTGCTGACGCCGCGAGGCAGCCGGGTAGACCGGCGCCGGATTCTTCAGATACGCCGCATCGAAGCGCGGGGCGGTCGCGGGAACGGAGGGAGCAGGAGTCTGAGCGACCGGCGGGGCGACCGGCGTCAGCGGGATTGCAATCGGCGCCTCCGGCGCAGGCACCGATACGTCCACAGGAGGCACAACGAGTTCCGTCCTGGGCCGATCGAGCTGCACTTGCGGCAGCGGGGGCGCCTGCTCTGGGGTACGGTTCTCGGTCAGCAGTTCCGTTTCGATGGGTGCAATGGCGACGGTCGGGTTCTGCGGCGCTTTGATGCTCAGCAACAGACCAATCAGGACGACATGCAGCCCCAGCACCAGCAGGAATACCAGCTGCCGCGACAGGCTACGCGCTGCCGGTTGTCGTCCGCGAAAGGAAGCCGCGGAAATTTGGACAGGAGGGGCATGATCAGGGAGGAGGGGCTTGGCTGAGGCGGCCCCGAAGAGCGGCGGGACCCGCGCTGCCGCCGCGGTCGGCTTGTCGCTGCGCGCGCGAAACTCCGGCTCGATCGCGGTGGCCGGCGACCCCTCGAGTTCAGCGTTCAACCAGACAGCTCCTCGATCAGCTCACCACTCCCGGCCCTTCCGGGAACGCAAGTGTAAATGATATTGACTCTCATTTACAAATCCCCTGGGCGTGCCGCTCGTACTTTCCGCAACTGACATTCGACGCACCCTTGGTGATAGCGTTTTCGCACTACAACAACGACGGTGCGACGTGTCGCAGGCAACCCCAGTCGTGTATGTCATCGAAGACAACGATCTAGTGCGCCACCTGCACGTGGAGCGGCTGGAGCGAGCTGGCTTGCAGGTGTGCGCGAGCGACTGCGTGGCTTCGTTTCTTCTCCAGTTCGATCCCGACCAGCCGGGCTGTGTCCTGCTGGATGTGGACATGCCCGGAATTTCCGGTCTCGAGCTGCAACGCCAATTGAATGAACAGGGCGCCGTCATTCCGCTGGTATTTGCCAGCGGGGCCACCGAGGGAAATACCGCCGCAGTCGCAATGGCGCACGGGGCTCACGCATTCCTTGCTAAGCCCGTTCGAGCAGCGCAGCTGTTGGAGGCAGTCCGCGCAGCCATCGCTGCGGATACCAGATTGCGTTCCGTGCCTGGCGGGTCGACCCCGCCCTCAGTGAGGTGACGCGGAAGTGACGGAAGCGCTGAATTCCGGTTTGGTGGCGCGCAGGATCTCGAGGGCGGTCTTCTTGCCGGCCGCCGGCAGGCCAGCATACAGGCGACTCGTATCCTGGCCGCTCAGGATGGCATTGAGGCGTTGATACACGAAGGCACGGGTCGGTTGAGGCAACCCGTCGAACGCCGCCGAATAGATCAGAAAGCTCAGCGGGTACTTGAACACCCGGCTTTGCAGATCCAACTCACGCAGCGAGCGGCCGCTGGAATCGCGCGGTCCCTGCGCCTGAAACCAGGCATCAAACCCGGACGACCCTTTTATCGCATCTTCCAAAGGCGCCGAGCCGACGAACAGCATCGACTGCACCAGCTTCTCGGACAATCCCTGAATCATCCGAGCCTGCTGCGGCGTGCGCTGCGCCCCCTCTTCCGGGATCGTGCTCAACTTGAACCGCACGCGGGTGATCAGATCGTAGACCGTACTTTCGTGTTCGAGGACCAGCAAAGCGACGATGTCGCTCTTGTCGGTGATGTAGGGATGGGTATCAAACAGACCATCCAGGGTGTCGAGGTTCGTGCGCTTGACCTGGTCCAGCTTGGCGAGATCGCCCACGTTGTGGGCCTGGATGTTGCCAAGGTGTGACTGTTTGCCACTGTGACCCGTCACGTACCAGCCAGCCCAGCGCTGCGCGATGGGCGTCTGATCATCAACCGCGATGATGTCGTCAGGCTTGAGGATCAGCCCGTTCACGTCCGACAGAGTCGACGTCTCGACGAAGATGGGCGTGCCGCCACCCATCATTCCATAGCGGTCATGGCAGTTCAGACACCGCCCCCCTTCCCGATCGAATCTTTGAGCGTCCCCCTCGCGATTCGGCAATGCGTAGAACACGATGCCCAGATCGCTGTCGATGCTCATGACCTCGATCAGCGGAGCGCCGTTCTCCCAGCCGATCGAAGTGTCGTCATTGAAATACAAGGCCCGCGGATTCGCGCCACGTATGAACTCGGCCTGCAGGCTCGTCTTCGAGTACACGAGCAACTGCGAGCTCGTGTCGATATCGAGATTTTTCAGCAGCGAGTCCAGATAGCCCCGTCCAGGTTTGAACTCGAGCTTCACCTCTCCCCGCTCGATCCGCTCTTGCAGCCGCGCGATCCGATTGTGCTTGGCTTCACCGCCATATTTAAGGGCGGGAAAGTCGGTGTCGTAGCGCAGAGGGCCTTGGACGACTTGTTGGTGGTGGATGATCGCCGAGGGAATCGAGCTCGAATCGGCGTGGACGCGGGATATGAGCCCCAGCGTCGCACCGACGATCGCCAAGCCTGATAGGAGGGCCGGTTTCATGCTGTAAAAGATATATTCTTGATGTATCATTATCAAGCTGGCCGATGGCTCCGTTACGCAGTTGGGCTGCTAAGAATTGTGAGGAAGCACCTTCATTTCGCTCAGGCAAGGTAGCTGGGTTACCGAGGCTCGAAAGCTATGAGACTGACGACCTATACCGACTACGCGCTACGCGTGATGATGTATCTCGCGTTGAAGCATCCTCAGGGAGATGTTGCAACGATCAGTGAGATCGCTCGCGCGTATGGCATCTCCCGGGCTCATCTGATGAAGGTCGTGAACCATCTGGCTCAGAAGGGTTTCATCGAGACCGTGCGCGGCCGCACTGGTGGTGCACGTTTGGCCAGAGCTCCTGGGAAAATCTCGGTCGGCGAGGTCGTGCGGGCTACTGAACCGGACTTTGCGGTCGTCCCCTGCCACGACACGGATGCCAAGCCGCAGTGTGTTGTCATGCCCGCATGTAATTTGCGGCGGGTCATGAGCCGCGCGGTAGATGCCTTCATTCACTCGCTGGACGCGGTGACGTTGGAGGAGACGATCACTGTTCCGAAGGTTGCTGCCGGACTCCTGCGCATCGACTTTGTACGCGCCGCACAGCGATAAACACACGCAGCTTCCCCGAGAACGTCTCACCCCAATACGTATTCGCCCGGACCGCTCGGGTCACCCGCCTGCGTCACGCTTTTGCCGCTCAATATCTCCGATGATCCGACACGCCAATCCAATAGATGTCCGCAACGTATCGAGGTTGCCGACGTATCCGCTCACCGCCTCTTCAGCTCGCGCGCGCACCGCAGAAGACCTGATGAGCCCATGACGAGCCAACGCCGCAATGTCCTCGCGATCCTGAGAGGAGAAACGGCTGATTTTGCTCACGGCGAGATCCACCGGAGAGAGCAGTCGGACATCGAGTACTGCCGAATCAACGCCCTTCAATGTCAACGGCAACGAATCTTCCCTTGCGTCTTCGTGCATCAGCGCGAAGGTGTCGTTGTACTGGCGATCGAAGTACAGCAGCCGCGCAGCGCCGTCAGCATCGCGGTAGCTGACCTCCAGATCTTCGGGCAAAGCGATCCGGTGGGAGAAAGCTGCATCGATATCCTTGGAGGTACGCTCTCCTGTATAGAAGTGCAGAGCGGCCCCGCCTGCCACATACATCTTCACAGGCAGCAGCCGGCTGGGGAGTGCTCCCAGCGGTTGGGCGATCCGCAGTGCGATCTCGCTGAAGGCAGCAGTGTATTCGGGACGCGCAGACTTAGGCCGCATGTCGCACCTCCTGCTCCAACATGCCCAGAAAGCGCGACGGCCGCACCGGAGAGCGCTGCAGCCACTGCCCAAAGACTGTCGGCTCGGTAACTCCTGGATGCAGAGATTCCGCTAACGCGAGCAGGCCCCTGCGGTCAGCCGCAGAGACGCTGCCGAGCATCACGGCGAGGCCCGCCATGAAGAAGCGCGGCCCCAACTGCGCCCACCGGCTCGGATCCAGGGAGCTGGAAGCACACAACGCGAGCAACTCCTCTTCGTAGCCTCTATCAAGCTGCAACGGGAAGTGCCCGTCAGCAGTCAGCGGCAGCCGCGAATCCGCGATCACAGCCAAGTGTGCGCCGACGACCCGGGCCAGGGACTGAAGAGTCTCAAAGTCGCAGGACGCGCGATGTCTCAACCGCGACAAGGTCTCCTTCCGAAGGCGAGCGCGCTCGGCCCATTCGGTGTCATTCATTCCTTGGTTGCGCGCCGCGGCCGACAGGATCTCGAGCAGAGAGGCCAGATCGTTTGTTGACGTCTCCATCAACAAATACTTTCATGAGTTGATCTATAAGTCAACTACTCCGCCATTGGATCAAACCCAATTCCCTGACGAGAGAGCCGGGGAAGGCCCCGGCTCTCGTTCGTACGCTCGATCGGACTTGCGGCTACTGGTGCAGCCCCGGCTGCGCAGCCGGTGCGGGCGGCACCGCGGGCGCAGCACCAGCACCCGCCCCCGCGGCACCAGCTCCCTGACCGCGGCCACCGCGGCCGCCTCCCCCACCAGGACCTCCCGGCGGCGGCGGATGGTTCTTCAGATCATTCGCTATGTGCACGACGTAGGCCCGAATCGACTCGGCATCTTCCGGCGTCAGCACCTTCTTGAACGACACCATTCCGTTCTCCTGCAACACGCCGTCGATCACGATGGACTTGAATCCATCGGGGCTCCACAGCGGACCGGCATAGCGCAGATCGGGGAACAAGCTGGACACGCGAGCGGTGTTGTTACCGTGGCAGCTGGCACAGTGCTCGTTGTAGTTCTTCTCGCCCTTCGTCAACAGCGCGGCGTCGCCGAATTCCGCCGGTGGATTGAGCGGTGGAGGCGTGTACGGCTGGACCGGCGGCAGCGTGACCTTGCCTCCGAGTTTGTAAACCAACAGACGCGCGTAGTTGGGCGCCCAATAGCCACCCCCGAATCCTCCCTGGCCTGCGGCTACCACCGCGACGTACTGCTCGCCGTCGATCGAATAGCTCGCCGAGCCAGCTGCAATCTGCGCCTGCGCATCGACACTCCACACCTTCTGACCGTTGTCAGCGCGGAACGCGGTGAAGTTGCGTGGCGCAGTGCCCTGGAACACCAGGTTACCTGCGGTGACCATCGTGCCCGAACGGCCGTTGCCCTCGCGCTGCTCCCAGGCCGCCTTCTGGTGTACGGGGTCCCAGGCAACGAGATAGTTACCCGCACCGGGCACTTGCGGCCGTGGGCCTTTGGGCTGTTTCGCGATGTTGATGGACAGCAATTGGTTGCCCATCTTCGCGCCCGCCTCGGCGACGTACCCGTAGCTGCCGTAGTTGGCGGGCAGGTAGACCAGTCCGGTCTGGGGGCTGTACGACATCGGATACCAGACGTGCGACTGGAAGCCGACGAGATAGAAACCCTCATCGGTCTTGCCGTAGTTGCCGGCCGGATTGAGAATCGGACGCCACTGGCTGTCGAACCCGGTCAGCCAATTGGCCGTCGGAATGAACAACTTCGCCGACAGAACCTTGCCCGTCTTGGCCTCCAGCACATAGAACACGCCGTTCTTCGGCGCGTGCATCACAACGTGCTCTTTCTTGCCGTCGATGACGAGGTCGGCCGTAGTGATCTGCGCCGTACTGTCGAAATCAAAGTTCTCGGACGGCGTTTCCTGGTAGTGCCAGACGTACTTCCCCGTCCTGGCGTCGATCGCAACGATCGAAGCCGTAAACAGGTTGTCACCGCCGCCCGGAGAGCGGACTTCCGAAGGCCACGGCGCACCATTGCCCGTGCCGATGTAGACGTAGCCCGTCTTCGGATCGTAGGTGATGCCATCCCACGGCGTTCCGCCACCACCGAACTTCCAATAGGCGCCGGACCACGTTTTGGCGGCCATCGCCAGTTCAGGCTGCTCGAACGGTTTGGAGGGATCCCCGGGCACCGCCCACCAGCGCCACAACTCCTTGCCATTGTCGGCATCGTAGGCCGCGAGATAGCCGCGTTCTTCGAACTCCGACCCGGCTTCGCCGATGAAGATACGGCCGTCGGCGATACGCGGCGCGCCGGTGATCGACAGCCACTTCTTCGGGTCTGTCGCCTGGATCTCCCACACCTTCTGACCGCTCGCCGCATCGACTGCAATCAGCCGGCCATCGAGCGTGCCCCAGATGATCTTGCCCTTCCAGTAGCCGACACCGCGATTGACGATGCCGCAGCACAACTTCACGGCGTACTCGCCCGGGACGCGCGGGTCGTACTTCCACAGTCTCCTGCCGGTCTTCGCATCGAACGCGTAGACCTTGCTCCAGGGGCTGGTCACGAAGATGCGGCCGTCGACGACGACGGGAGTCGTCTCGTACACACCGCCTCGCTCCGCGAGATCCGCAAACCACGCCAGCCCCAGCTGGCCGACGTCGTCCACGTTGATCTGTTTGAGCGGGCTGAAACGCTGCTCGTTGTAGTCATGGCCGTACATGGCCCACTGAGTCGCGTCGTCCTTTGCGGCAGCGATCGTGGTGCCACCACTTCCCGACGACGGACTCGTCTGGCAACCCACCAAACCGACACTGGTTGCCAGCGATGCGGCGCCCAATGCCGCAATGATCTGCTTACGCATGTTTGCGAATCTTCCCCCGCGCTGCGCGCGTACTAGTTGTCGTGTACTAGTTTATGCGCCGGACCGCCCCGACCGGCCGACCCTGCTTTCAGGGACCGTGAGGAGGACAAATCCCTCAAGCTTTCTTCACAGGAAGTCAGGGCGAAACGGCCTTTTCTCGGACGTATCCCCCTGATCTGAATGAAGATCTTAGTGTCGATACGTGGGGGGACGCAATGGTGGCAGCCGCGGCACCAGCAGGGGCAACAGGGGGATGGGCAGGCTGGCTGCAGCGGCCGCCGAACCGCGACGGCTTGCCCTTCACCAACCGTAAGCGTACGATCCTGCTTCGTATGCATTCGTATACGAATGCAGGCAACACGAGGATCGGACCATGGCGGCGATGCAGACGGTTTCCGCCCGAATACCGGCAGAAGACCTGCAGTGGCTGGCGACACTGGACGTCCAGGGGGCCACTACCCCGAGCGACAAGCTCCGGGCCCTGGTGGCTCAGCTGCGGCGGCAACACGAAGGCGCGTTGGAGTACAGCGCGAGCCTGCAATGGATGCGGGATCTCGTGGCGCCGTTCGTCACGGCGGTCGGTACCTTCGAGCACCGACAGGGAAAGCACTCCGAGGTCGTCAGATTGATCAGCGATTGGGTGCCGCAACTGATGGCCATCCTCGTGGCGGAAAACAGCCTGGGGCGTGAGCCGTTGCGCAAAGCCCAGGAAATCGAGGACAAGTTGGTGGCACGCGCGGTGCAGCTGCTGCTGGGCATCCTGCGACTGGGAGTCACGCCCGGGGCCGACTGCTACGATGGCCAGGTGCTGGAGAGGTATTTGCCGCCGATCATCGAGTTGAGCGCGCTCGTCGAGTCGACCCGGAAGACCTCCGGTAACAAGGAGAAATAGTCATGGCTGAAACCCTTGCGGTACGTGTGACACGCATTCTCGCCGGCAGCGCACACGCGCTCCTCGACAAGATCGAGGACGTTGCGCCGGACGCGATCATGAAGCAGGCCATCCGCGAGATCGACCAGGTGTTGGGCGACGTACGGGCCGACCTCGGCAAAGTCGAGGCGGCCAAACATCTGATCACGACCCACATCGGTAAGCTCAACAACGAGAACGAGCAGCTCGCGACCAACATCGAGCTCGCGTTGGAGCGCGGCGAGGAAGAACTCGCACGCGCCGGCGTGGAGCGCCAGATCCTCATAGACGACCAGACACCCGTGCTGCAGCGCTCGCTCGCGGATCAACAGGAGAAGTCCCGGGAGCTCGAGGGCTATATCACCGCCCTCCTCGCCAAGCGTCGTGAGATGGAAGACGCATTCCAGGAATTCCTGGCCACGAGCGCGCAACGCGCCGGGGCGAGCGGCGGCACACAGAGGCCGGATCACGGCGTCCGCGTGGAGAACGCCCAAACGGCCTTCGACCGGGTGCTGGCGCGCCAGACAGGGGTCACCGGCTTAGGTGTGGCCAATGGCGGGGACGCTCAGAAGCTGAAAGAATTGCAGGACCTGGCGCGGCGCAACCGGATCGACGAGCGCCTGGCGCAGCTGAAAGCCCGACTGAACCGGTAGGACCGTAACGCCCCACCGAGCCCGACACAAGAACAAGGAAGCAAGCAGGCGTGCTGTTCGCACCCGAAACCTGGCCGTTCGCCGCGGCGACGCTGCTTTTGTTGGTGATCGCCGTTCTCGAGGGACTGGCATTGCTGGCCGGCGCCAGTGCGTTTCACTGGCTCGAGCAGTTGTTACCCGCGGCCCACGGCGTACCGGACGGCACGTTCGACAAGGCCCTGGGCTGGCTGCACGTCGGACGCGTCCCCCTGCTCGCCCTGCTCATCCTGTTTCTCGCGGCGTTCGCCCTGACCGGTTTTGCCGCCAACGCGGTCGTTCACCACCTCTTTGGTGTCTGGCTCCCGGCCTGGCTCTCGAGTTCCGCGGCGTTGCTGGCCGCACTGCCGATCACGCGCGTGCTCGGGGCCGGCGTGGCGCGGCTGATCCCGGCGGACGAAAGCTTCGCCGTGAGTCTCGACACTCTCGTCGGACGGGTCGCGACGCTCTTGGGCGGCACAGCCCGACATGGCTATGCCGCGGAGGCCAAAGTCGTGAATCAATTCGGCCACACGCTGTATGTCATGGTGGAGCCGGACATGGAAGACGTCGTGTTCCAGCCGGGCGCCAGCATACTGCTGGTGCGCCAGATCAACGGCAATCACTTTGCCGGAATCGCCAATCCGCGCCCGGACCTGTTATGAGTCGCGGACGCAGTCAGTTGTAGCGAGGGGCAGCACATGGGACCGTTTTCTCAGGACAACCTCATCATGATCGGCGTCGGTGTCGTCGCGTTCATAGCGCTCGGGCTGCTCTTCGCCCGCCTGTACCACCGCTCCTCGAAAGAGCGCTCGTTCGTGCGGACCGGCCTCGGCGGCCAGAAGGTCGTCATGGACGGGGGTGCCCTGGTCTTCCCGATCTTCCACGACACCATCCCCGTCAACATGAACACCCTGAAGCTCGAAGTGACTCGCTCGGGCAAGGACAGTCTGTTCACCAAGGACCGCATGCGGGTCGATGTAGTCGTGGCCTTCTTCGTACGGGTCCTGCCCAGCGTCGAGGGAATCGCCAACGCAGCGCAAACGCTCGGGCAACGCACGCTGGACCCGGGAGCGCTCTCGCAACTGGTCGAGGACAAGTTCGTCGATGCCCTGCGCGCCGCGGCGGTCGCAATGACCATGCAGGAGCTGATGGACAAGCGTCAGGACTTCATTCAGGGAGTCCAGAACGCAGTGCGCGAGGATCTGCTGAAGAACGGCCTGGAGCTCGAGAGCGTCTCGCTGACGCGCATCGATCAGACCCCGATGCAATTCTTCGACACCAACAACGCCTTCGACGCCGAGGGCCTGACTCGCCTCACCGAGCAGACGCAGCGCCGTACGCGGGAGCGCAACGAAATCGAGCGCGACACGGCGGTGGCGATCTCGAAGAAGAACTTCGAGACGACCCAGCTGCAGTTGGAAATCGATCGCAACAAGCGGTTCGCCGAGTTGTCGCAGTCTCAGGACATCGCCAACCGTGAAGCCGAGCAGGCGACGACGGTAGCCAAGGTTCGCGCCGACAAGGAGCGCGAAGCCCAGCAAGCCCAGATCGAAGCCCAACGGCTGATCCGCGAGGCAGAGGTGTCCCGGGACCAGCAGATCCGCCAGCGTCAAGCCCAAGCCGAGCGCGAAGTATCCATAGCTCAGGTCGATCAGCAGCAACAGACCGAGATCGCCGAGCAGAACAAAGCGATCTCGATCGCGCAGAAGTCCCAGGAGCAATCCCACGCGGAAGCTCAGGCCAACCTCGCCAAGGCGGACGCCGTCAAGGCGGCTCAGGCCGTCGTCACTACCGAGCAGGTCGCAACCGCCGAGCGAGCCAAGCAGGTCGCGCTCGTACTCGCCGCGCAGGAGGCGGAACAGCGGGCCATCGGGGTGAAGGTGGATGCCGACGCGGCGCGGCAGGCTGCGGAGAGTCGTGCAGAGGCCATCCGGACGCTCGCCAAAGCCAACCGCGACAACTATGAAGTCGAAGCTGCCGGCAAGCAGATGATCAACCAGGCGATCAACACGCTGTCGGAGGCGCAGATCAGCCTGCAGGCCAAGCTCGCTCTCATTCAGGCATTGCCCGCCATCATCGAGCAGTCGGTGCGACCGATGGAGAAAATCGACAGCATCCGGATCATGCAAGTCGACGGCCTCAACAACGCCAGTGGCCCTGCGGGCAGCGCAGCGCAGTCCGCCGGGGGCGGAGCCACGGGGAATCTGGCCGAACAGGCCGTCGGTGCGGCGCTACGGTATCGCGCCTTCGGGCCGGTGTTGGACAAGCTGTTGCAGGAAGTCGGGCTGTCGGATCAGGGCCTCGCCGGACTCGTTGCGAGTTCACAACCGGCGGTGAGCGTCAAGCCTGTCTCCGACGGCGCGGGCCACTGAGGACGGCACGATAGCTGGCATGCCAGGAAAGAAGCCGGTCAAGAATCGTAGAGGGCTCGCCTGGATGGCGCTGTTGTCCTGCGCGCTCGCGAGTTTCGCGACGGCCGGCGAGAGCACCCGGGAAGCGCCTGCATCTTCACGGGTGGAGATTCGCGTCAGCGCAAGCAACACCCTCCCCCAGGTCAGAATCGTCCAAGCCGGTGATCGTTACGAGCTGCGCAATGCAACGTTGATCGACGTCATCGGCATCGCCTGGGGGGCGCCGCCGAATGACGTCCTGGGAGGCCCCGAGTGGCTCGACACGGACCGATTCGATCTGATCGCGACCTCGCCCCGGGCGTCCGATGTCGCCGCCCGTAACAGGATGCTCCAACAACTGCTCCGAGAGCGCTTTGCGCTGAAAAGTCGCCGAAGCTCCCGGCTCCGCCCGGTGTTTGCGCTGACGAAGACAGGGACCTTGCGAGCACAGCGGCCGAGCGGATTGGAATCCCCAGGCTGCACCCTACCCGCCGGACAGAACCCCTCGACCGCACCCGGAGTCACCCGCCCACCGGTCACGTTCGTCTGTAAGAGCGTATCGATGGGCGCGTTCGTGCAGGCGCTTTCGGACCTGCGCGAAGCCTCCGGCTATCTGTTCGGCTATCCGGTCCTGGACGAGACCGGCCTCGACGGGATCTGGGACCTCCAAGTCACGTGGACACCCCGCAACGCGTTGCACGCCGATCCCCTCGCCGACCCGGGTAACACCCTGTTCGGCGCCCTGCGCAAGCAGGCCGGTCTTTCGCTGGCCTACAAGTCTGAGCCCCACTCGGTCATCACAGTGTCGAGCGCAAGCAGGCCCGATGCCGCTGCACCGTCGGACGCGCGCCTTCGATTCGAAGCCGTAGACATCCAACCCGGGAATACCGAAGACGGTGGCCTTCCGTGCGGCCACCTCGATGTCCGAGCCGGCGGAGACGTCCACATCCACATGACGCTGCGGTCGATGATTCTGGAGTCTCAGGGGGACTTCAACACACATCGCATCAACGATCCGTCCAATCGCCTCGATGCGACGTGTTGGCAGGTGCACGCGAGAACGACAGCACGACCGGGTGCACCCGTCGGCTGGAATGGCCCGGAGTGGAACGGCGTGGACATCGACTCTCTGCGCAAGATGCTGCGCTCGCTGTTGGAAGATTATTTTGGGTTGACGACGCACACGGTGGAGCTCGCCGAACCGGGCTATGCACTGGTGCCATCGAGCCCGAAGTTGCATGCGGCGGTCCGCTCGAATCGCTCGGGATGCGCTGAAGGACCCGGCCAGTTTCAATCGGGTTCGGGTGCGGGTTCGGGTGCGGGTGCGCCGGATCCCCGGTTCTCCAACCCCCTCGCCTCGCGTCTGATCACCTGCCACAACGTGACACTCGCCGAGTTTGCAACCGAGCTGAGTCGTCGAATGGTCGGCGTTACGGGGCCAATCAAGGACGGCACCGGGATCGCCGGACGATTCGACCTCGCGATCAACTTCAGTCCCGGCCCGTGGTTCGAGCGTGGCGCCCTCCCTCCGAAGGGTGCAGGCACGGCCCCTGCTCCGAGTGGCCGTGCTGATGCAGACGGCGGCACCCTCATCCCGGCGGCGCAGGCGCTGGCGACACAGCTGGGCCTCCAGCTCCGGGGGCAGAACGTCTCCATCCCCGTGCTGGTCGTCGACCACGTGGAAGACCGTCCCGTCTCGCGGTGACGCAATTGAGCCTCGCATTGGGCCGCGCTGGACCGAGTCGGTCGCGCGGCCAACGGCGTTGCCTGCGCGCCGACCATCGTGTTACCGTCCGTCACATGTTACGTAACGTCACACGTTACTGAAGGTCACACGTGAGCCCCTCTCGACCTCCGCTGGGCGATCTCGAGCACGAGTTGCTCACGATCCTCTGGAAGCACGGCAATCTGACCGCCGCGGAGGTGCGCGGCCACCTGGCCCGGAAGCTCAAGGACGCAACGATTCGGACTGTGCTGCGCCGGCTGGAGGATAAGGAGTATGTAACCCACTCCGTCGTCAGCGGCACCTTCATCTACAGCGCCAGCGAAACCGCTGAAACGGCCGCGGCCAGTGCGGTGCAGGGCATCGTCGAGAAATTCTGCGGGGGCTCTATTGAGAGAGTGCTCCTGGGGCTGGCCGACGCGGGCCTGCTCAGCGCCAGTCAGCTTGCGGTCGTTGCCGGCAAGCTCAAGCGCAGACAACGGTGATTCAACGGGAATCCCGACGTGGTCACCCGTCCACAGGATATCGCCCCGCGACCCGAGACTCCCGTCCCGGACCCGCGGACGTCTGCGACATCGGGGAGTCACAGGCCAATGGACCGCCCCGTCTCGCTCCGGCCCTGGTCGCCGGCACGATGGGCGCTCCCCGTCCGGCTGATAGCCGTCGCCGTTGCGCTTGCAGCCGCCGCGCTCCTGGTCGTCAGGTTGATCGCCGGCGCCGGCGAGAAGATCCTGCGGATCCCGATGGATCAAGTCACTTCAGCCACCGTGACGCTGAGTACATTTCATGACGTCATTCCCCTGCGAGCGAGTGTCGTGCCGCGGGAGACGGTGTATGTAGATGCTATCGACGGCGGTCAGGTGGAGCGAGTGCTGGTCGAAGCCGGTGACTCCGTGCAGCAGGGTCAGCCGATCATCGAGCTCAACAACACCAACCTCGCTCTGCAGGTCATTCAACAGGAGTCGCAACTCAACCAGGCCATCTCCCAACTGCAGCAGAACGAGATCGCCCTGGAGCAGAACCAGCTTTCCAACGACCGCGCCCTCGTCGAAATAGATTACAACCTGGTGCGCCTGGGTCGCTCCGTGGAGCGCCGCTCGGGATTGGCCTCCAAAGGCCTGGTGTCCAACGAAGAGCGTGACGCCGCGACCGATGAGCTCGCTTACTACCGGCGCCTGCGCCCCATCCAGGCGGAAAGCGGACAGCGCCAGTCCAGTCTGCGCGACCGCCTTCTTCCTGACATCCATCGCCAGCTCGGAATACTTCGCGGCAACCTTACCGTGGTTCACGACAAGCTGGCGGGCCTCGTGATTCGCGCACCCGTCGCAGGACGCATCACGGCGCTCGATCTCAAAGTCGGTGAGACCCGCGCTGCCGGCCAGCGACTTGCCGAAGTCACTCCCGAGGTCGGCATGAAACTCATCGCCGACATCGATGAGTTCTATCTCACCCGCGTGCACGCGGGCCAGAAGGCCGTGGTAACACTGAACGACCTCCCTGCACGAGTCGCGGTCACCAAAGTCTCGCCACAGGTCCAGAACGGCCAGATCCGGATCGACCTGGACTTCGAATCGGGCACTCCTGCGGCGCTGGTGGAAGGTGCCTCTGCACAGGGACGCCTGCAGCTCGGGGGCGACAGTCAGGTCACGGTGTTGGCTACGGGCGCATTCCTCGAGCGCAGCGGTGGCAACTGGGTCTTCGTCCTGGCGCCGGACGGAAAATCGGCCGTGCGCCGCGACATTTCCTCGGGGCGACGAACGGCGGAGCAACTCGAGATCTTGCGAGGGCTCGCGCCCGGCGAGCGCGTCATTACTTCCGACTACACGGGCTTGGAAAAGGTCGATCGCGTCATCCTGACTCAGTAGAGGCTGTCATGCTGAAGCTCGAACACATCTCCAAGGTCTATCACACCTCCGAAGTGGAGACGGCGGCCCTCGACGATCTTTCACTCGATGTGAAGGCCGGGGAGTTTCTGGCGGTCATGGGTCCGTCCGGGTGTGGCAAATCGACGCTATTGAACATCCTCGGCCTGATCGACAGCCCCTCCTCCGGCGCCTACTGGTTCATGGGGGAGGACATCGCCCGCTATTCCGAGCATCAACTCACCCTGCGACGGCGTGCTGGCGTCGGCTTCGTGTTCCAGAGCTTCAATCTCGTGGACGACCTGAATGTCGCCGAAAACGTGGAGATTGCCCTCCTCTATCGCGGCCTCGGCACCGCAGAGCGCCGGCGTCGTGTGGCGGATGCCCTGGGAAAAGTCGATCTGTCACATCGGGCGAAGCACATGCCGCGACAGCTCTCGGGAGGACAACAACAGCGTGTCGCCATGGCGCGCGCGATCGTAAGCGACCCCAAGGTGCTGCTCGCCGATGAGCCCACCGGGAATCTCGATACGGCAAATGGGGAGGCCGTGATGCAGATGTTGTGTTCGGCAGCTCGCTCGGGTGTCACCGTCATCATGGTCACCCACTCGCAAATCCACGCCCAGCGCGCCGACCGGGTGGTCAGCATGCTCGACGGACGTTTCGTCGACTCGACGGAGATCTGACCCATGGTGCGCAACTCGTCGGCGGCCGCCATCCGCAGCCTGTTTCACGAGGGAGCCTTCGGGGCGCTCAACGTCCTGGGACTCGCGCTGGGATTCGCCGCGGCGCTCCTGATTGGGTTGTACGTGCGGGACGAGTACAGCTATGACCTGTTCTTTCCGCAGCACGAGCGGATCTTCAAAGTCGACGGGGAGCTTAGCTTTCCCGGCAGGCCACCGATCACCGGAAGCCAGGTGCCCTCCGACGTCGCGCAGGGGCTGCAGCTGGATTTTCCGCAGGTCGAGATGACCGCCCGAGTGCTGCGTATGCCGGTCACTCTGAAGCGCGGCGAGCGCGAGGGCTCAGTGCAGGATGCCTATTGGGCGGATCCACAATTCCTGCGCTTATTCCAGATGAAGCAGATCGCCGGAGATCCCGCTCGAGCCCTGAATCAGCCCGACGAGATCGTGCTGACGCGGAAAGTGGCGCAGCGCTTCTTCGACCGGACCGACGTGGTCGGCGAAACGATCGAGCTCGACGGCGCGCACGCGATGCGCGTTACTGCGGTAGTCGAGGATCTCCCGTCGAACACCCACCTCACGGGGGACGTGTTTCTCCCCGCCGTGGCGAAGTTTTCGCCGATATCGATCGAGGACGCGATCTCATGGGGTCCCGGTCGCATGAAGCGGTTTCAGATCTACACCTATGCGCGCTTGCGCCCCGGATCGGATGTGAGCCGCATCAATGGCGCGATGCCTGCGTTCGTGAAACGGCACTACTCGACCACGGTGTTCGGAGTGCCGCTGTCGGAACACTATCGGCTGAGTCTGTCGCCGATGGCCGGAGCGCATCTGCAGCCGCGACAGGTGGATGCCATGAAACCCCAGGCAGACCCGCAAACCCTGCACGCCCTGGGCGGCATCGCGATCCTCATTCTCTTCATCGCCGGCAGCAACTTCGTCAGCCTGATGACGGCACGCTCACTGCGTCGAGCGGGCGAAATCGCGGTGCGCAAGACAGTTGGCGCAACACGAAGCCAGATCGCCGCGCAGTTCATGGCCGAGTGCCTGGTCTATGTCGGGGTCGCGATGGGAATCGCGCTCCTGGCCGCCTCTGTGGTGCTCCCGGCGTTCAACGCTTTCTTGCGACGTGACATCCGGTTGGATCTGCTTCACTGGACTGGCGCCGCCGCTGTGATTGCAACCCTGATCGTCGGGCTCGCCGCGAGCGCTTATCCCGCCCTCATCCTGTCGGGGTTCCAACCAGGGACGGTCCTTAGAGGCACGGCAATCCTGGCTCCCGGCGCGGGTCGTCTGCGCAGGGCGCTGGTCGTCGTTCAATTCTCGATTCTGGTCACGATGACGATCGTTACGCTGACCGTCCACGGACAGACGCAATACGCCATCGAAGAGCGACTGCGACTGCCTGGCAATCTCATCTATATGGAATTCGGCAGTTGTTCGGCTGCTTATCGCGACGCCGTTCGCGCAGTCCCCGGTGTCCGGGCCGCGAGCTGCACCTCGTCCAGTTCCGTCGCGCAGTCACATTGGGGGGCGAATTTCCTCACTCCGCACGGAACCTCCGTAGGCACCGAATCCGGGCAGATCGACGATGCGTTCTTCGAGGTGCTCGGCATCAAGCCCGTCGCTGGGCGTCTGCTATCGCGTGAGCGCGGGGAAGATGATGTTTTGCGCGATGGCGATAACATCGACAAGAATCCCAGCGTGGTGCTCAACGAGTCTGCGGTCCGGGCCTTGGGTTTCACATCACCGCAGGAGGCGGTTGGAGCCCAACTGCGTTGGTCACGGCCGCGAATGGGTCCTGGCGGGGCCAACGTACAGACCGATCCGATCAGCTCGCAGATCGTGGGCGTGGTTCGCGATTTCTCACTGGGCTCGGTTCGAGACACCATCGAGGCCACCGCCTACTATCTCGACGCCCCGATATCACGCTTTGCGCTGGTCCTGCAGCTGACCGGCGATCGCCTTCCCGAAACGATACAGGCCGTCGAGGACATCTGGAAGCGACAGGGCTTGCCAGGACTCTTCGCGGGCCAGTTCCTGAATCAGTACCTGAACGCCCTGTACTCGGACATCGTCCGACAGGCGAGGATCTTCACGGCCTTCTGCGCCGTCGCAGTGATTCTTGCAGCGCTGGGTCTGTTGGGAATGGCTGCGTTCACGGCACGACGCGCCACGCGCGAGATCGGCTTGCGCAAAGTGATGGGCGCGACGCGCCTGGATATCCTTGGCTTCCTCGGATGGCAGTTCAGTCGTCCCATCCTCTGGGCAAACCTGGTTGCGTGGCCGCTGGGCTATTTCTTCATGCAGCGTTGGCTCGAGGGCTTCGCGTACCACGTCGATCTGACGATCGCGACATTCCTCATGGCGGGGGCGTTGGCGTTCGGCGTTGCGGCCATTACCGTCGCGGGACACGCGTTCGCTATCGCGCGAACGAGACCGGTCGAAGCGTTAAGGTACGAGTGACTCGCGGTTCGCCAACCACCCTCGCCTCTGGGACACGAGGGCCGACTCTTGCTCAGTGCACGCGGCGTGCCGCTGCCTTGCGCGCTTGCGCAGCCGCATCCGGTGCGCGCGGGTCTTCCAGCTTCTGCAGCAGGCGCAGCCACATCGATTTCATGTGCGCCGGCGACAGACCTGCCGGAGGCAGGGAGACCTTCACCGTATCCTCATCGATGGCGCCGTGGCTGTGAAGAACCGCCAGGGCCCCCGCGCATCGCCCGAAACACAGTGAGCGGCCCAGCGGCGTAGTCGGCTCGGCATCCAGCATCTGTTCTTCGAGCGCCGCGCACATGAGCTCGGACAGCTCCCAGCTCGCCCCGATTTTCCAGGCAAACAAGGCCGCCTGCGAATCGAGCAGATGACTGATCACCAGCGGATCGGGCTGTTGCTTGCACGCCGTGAAGTGCTCCATCGCCAGGCGGAACAGAACGATCTCCGCGAGCCCGCTGATCAAGCACAACAACTCGGCAGCGAATGGATCTGCCCGCTCGACGACGGCCGCGTGCGGAATCGCCGCATGGGCCGAACGCAGAGCGTGATCCCACACCAGCTCCGGAAACCGGGGGAAATTTCCGGCGACCGAGGCGTGAAAGATGGGTTGCATCACCGCCGCCGCAACCAGGGAGCGCATGCCATCGCTTCCGAGAATGACCACCGCGCGCTCGACGCTTTCGACCGGGTTCGGGGTCACCCGGTACAGCGAGCTGTTGGCCATCTTCAACAGGCTTCCGACCAACGATGGATCGCGCGCGACGATGGCAGCGAGCTGCCGTCGGGACATGTCTTCGTCGTTGATCGCCCGCATGATCTGCGGCAGCAGGTTCGGCCGTCGCGGGAAGTGGCGCTTCTGCGTGTCGGTGTCGGAGATGGCGGTGAGTGCTTTCGCGATCACCTGTTCGTGGACCGGCGTCATCTGGCCCCAGTTGCCGACGCCGAACTCGAGTTCGCGCAATCGCTGCAGGATCTGCGTGTTGTCCAGAAGCTGCCCCGGTGCTGGCTGCAGCACGGGGGGGTCCGGCAGGCCGCTCAGATCCGGTGGCGGTTCGGGGGCAGGTTGCCGTAGACGGCCGGACCCTACGGTACCCACCGTAAACGCTCTGCGGACCAGGGGGAAGGAGTTCATCCCGAAGGCCGCAACCAGCAGCAACGCCAACGACCAGAACAGCATCTCAGCCATGGACTATCGTCTAATTAGGGGCCTTCCCTGTTGTCGGCAGCGCGCGGCCGAAACTGTTCCCGGATTTGGGTTTTGTGACGGGCTTCACGTTGCCGGTCAGGCGTGAGCGGCCGGCTCGGCATCCTCCACCATGAGCAATAGAGTTCCCGGCGTGATCGAGACAGCCCAGCGGACTCCACCTCCGAGAGTCCGCCGGGCAGTTGTGCAGCGCGGCCTCAGGCACTGGGCACCTGAATCCGCACCACGTCCTTCAAGACACCCTCGAGGCCACCGAAGACCGTCAGCTTGTCGATCTTCTCCGTCACCTTCTCGAGTGTCTCCAGCTCCTTCAGTCGCAGAAGCGTCGGGTTCTCATCCATGAGTCGCGCGGTGTTCAGCAGCGACCGGGTCGCCGCCGTCTCCTCGCGACGCTTGATGAGGTTCGCCTGAGCGAGCTTCTCCGCCTCAACCACCTGGTTGAGAATGGTCTTCATCTCACCAGGCAGAATGACGTCCTTCACACCCACAGAGCGAACGGCCAATCCCTGGTCCGCTACCTTGGCGCGCACGACGTCCCCGATCTCGCGATCGAGGGCACCCTTGTCGCCCAGCAGCTCATCCAGGCTGCGTCCACCCACCGACTCTCGCAGCGCGAACTGCAACTCCTTGTAGAGGAAGTCCACGAAGTTGGTGAGATCCGCGCGCACCTTCACCGCATCCAGCACATGCCAGTGCGCCGTCAGGTTCACACGCAAACTCACCTTGTCGCGGGTCAGGATCTCCTGTCCCGAAACCTCCATGGCCTGAACGCGGCGGTCGACCAGCTCCATCTTGATGGAGCGCTGATACGCCCAGAACGCGTGCAGTCCCGGCTCGAGCGTCCGGGTCAGCTCACCGTCCACGATCAGCAAGCCGACCGACGTGTCCGGTACTTCCCAGGCACGAATCGCATCGGCCACCTCAGCGGCCAGCGGCTGCTTCGCCCGCACCAAGACCTTCGCGAGCTCCTTCGGAACCTCGAAATCCTGGGCGATGTCCTGACGCTGGATGCGGACTTCGGTCGGGCCGCGCCAGTACAACCGGCGCTTACCCGGCGGCAATACGCCCGCGACCTTTCCGTTCTTGAGTACAACACCAACCTCGCGGTCAGACAGCTCGACAACCGTGAAGTGACGAGCCACCGTCTCACGTGCCTCCTCCACCAGGAAGTCAACGCGCGGGTGTTCGAACTCCGGAACGGTCAGGTCGAAGACCTGCACATCGGTCCGGCTGAACGGATCGAGGATCCAGTACACGCCCGGCTCGAGAACGGCCTTGAAGCTCCGGTTACGGAACTTCAGGCCTCGCTCGTGCTGGGCAATGGTGATTCGCTTCAAACCCAACATTGTCGTTCTCCTTCATTCACCCATCGTCCACGCACATCGAATAAGTCGAGGTGTGACCCACGACTCCACCGCGGGCGGCAGGGGCGCGGCGTCCTCCATACCGGCTGTTCGGCTTCCCAGCCCCCCAGGTCAGTACTTCGAACGCCGCCCAACCCTGCCGCACAAGGCAATGGCTTCGCTGCGGCCCGCAGCCCTACCTCGCTGCGCTCTTTCGAGCGCCCGGCTTCCCTGCCGTCGGGCCGCTGGGGCACCTCGATGCAGGGCTCACAGCCCCGCTCGCTTTTGGAACCACGTTGTCACAGTGGTGAGTTGACAAGTACGGGAGTTGAACCCGCGACCTACGGTTTACGAGACCGTCGCTCTACCTTACTGAGCTAACTTGGTGGTTGAGACCGCGTCCTCGTGCGGTACACGCTCGCGAAACGTTTAGTCGCGGGCGCGCCAGGCGGGACTCGAGAGCCCGCTCCGCTGACACGATTTCCGTCTCGACCTCTGTAGGACCGGCCGCTCACGCGCCCGATCGAAACTCATGCGGGAAACTCGTGTCGCAAAACGACAGAGGCCCCGGTGGCAGTGCCGACCGGGGCCTCTAGAGAGGTTCCGGAGAGCTGCCTGAAACAGCCCTCCGACTTGGAAAGGCTATTCCGCCAAATTCAAATCAAAACCCGGCGCGGCGACTTCGCGCGCGCAGACCGACCCGCAACCCGAGAGCAACATGCTCACGAGTCTGACGCACGCCCCCGAACGGACGGCGTTGGATCGGTTGTTGAATGTGTTTGAATGCATAGGGGCGCGCAGTGTACGGATGGTTTTTGTATTGTCAAGCTCTTCGAGGCAACACCGCCCCAAGACGATCGTCTTGCCTACGCGCCTCGTGCCTGCGGGATGGGCGCCTGGGCGCCGCGGTTGACGGAAGCCATCATCTCCCGGGTGAGATCCCGGCCCCCGCGGGAGTTGGTCCAGATCGTCTGGACGGTCCAGATGGGCCCCCACGGGATTCCCCACCAGCCGAGCAAAACCGAAATAATCGTAAATCCAACGGCCTTACCGACGGCGCTCTGACCCGGACGCAGGAAGTAGATATCGGAAGGGCGCCGGAAGCTCATGATGCCCACCGAAATACAGTATTGAAACATGATGAAGCGGGCGCCGGCCTCGATCTCCCTGCGGATGGCCTCATCCGACATCCCTTCGGTTCCACGGACTTTCATGACGTGCCTCTCAATACGAGATCCTTGCCCCGCATCCTGACATGAAACCGACTCTGCCACCTGTTAGCCTCGTCACCGAATGGATGTCTCCTATCCAGCAGGTCCCGCGGCCGTTCCCGACAACCTGACGGCCCCCAGTCGCAGCTATCGCCGGCAGGCGTGGCTCGCGATGGGCGGCCTGTTGCTGTTTGTCGCGATCTACTTCGCCCTCGCCGGTTGGTTTTGTTGGATGGCCTGGCGGTTGCTGGCCGGTGTCGGCAACGCCCCGGGTGATGCGGTTCTCGGCAACCTGCTCGGCGGCGCCGCGGCGGCCTTCCTCGCGGTCTTCATGCTCAAGGCTTTGGTCTTCGTCAAGCGGGGCGCCGCGGTCGAGGATCTCGAGGTCACCGCGGCCGACCAACCTGCCCTGTTCGCATTCCTCCAACGGCTGGCCGACGAAGCCGGTGCTCGACACCCCCATCGGGTGTTTCTCTCGGGTCGGGTGAACGCCGGGGTGTTCTACGACCTCTCTCTCGCCAACCTGTTGATCCCGTCCAGGAAGAATCTCGAGATCGGGCTCGGCCTGGTCAACGTCCTGAGCCTCGGCGAGCTCAAGGCCGTCCTGGCCCACGAGTTCGGCCACTTTGCCCAGCGGACCATGGCGGTCGGCCGCTGGGTGTACATCGCGCAGCAGGTCGCAGGTCACATCGTGGCGCGCCGTGACGCCCTCGATCGCTTCCTCATCCGGCTGTCGCGCATCGATTTCAGGATCGCCTGGATCGGCTGGATGCTGCGCATCATCGTCTGGTCGATTCGCTCGGTCGTCGATCACGTCTTCCGCATCGCGGTGCTGGCGCAACGGGCGCTCTCCCGAGAAATGGAGTTCCAGGCGGATCTCGTCGCGGTGTCGGTGACGGGCAGCGATGCGCTCATCCACGCGCTCCACAAGTTGGCGGCGGCGGATCAGTCGTGGGACCGGACAGTCGATTTCGCCAACTCCGAAGTCCGCCAGGGCCGCGGCGTCCGCGACCTGTTCACCGTC
Source organism: Steroidobacteraceae bacterium (assembly GCA_036499585.1). Taxonomy (GTDB): domain Bacteria; phylum Pseudomonadota; class Gammaproteobacteria; order Steroidobacterales; family Steroidobacteraceae; genus 13-2-20CM-66-19. Next base: position 123,306 of record DASYDM010000063.1, on the reverse strand, counting down.
CAGACACGCATCATCGATCGTGTTCGATCGGTTCTGAACGATCCCGACTACGGCCGGGCCCCGTCCGTCCCGACGGGAAGCGCCCCGGAGCATCGGCTCTTCAAGGCCGCACTGGCTGCCCCGCCGAAGATGTGGTCCACACACCCCACCAATTCGGATCGCGAAGACAACGCGAAGCGCACCTATGTTGCCGCTGCAATAGACGAGCGCAGCGCCTGGACCGTGTTCAAGGACCCGGAGGCGCTGCGCGAGCAGGTCACCCTCCGCATACTCCCGAAGTCGCAGGCCCAGCCGGCGCCGATGCAGGAAACGCTGGCGCGAGTCGATGAGAACTACGCCCGGGCGTACTTGGATCCAGCCTATCGGGGCGCCTACCTCGGCCGCTCGATCGTGCGCAACGCCCGCTCCGCCAACGACCTGTTCAACGAACCCGTGCCGCAGCCGGCCCTGCTTACGACTCTCGACACTCTTTATCCCGAATCCCTCTCGGCAGTCGTCGAGCGACTGCGGAGCCTGGAGGAGGAAAAACATCTCTTGTCGGCGCTGCGGGCGGGTTTCCTGACCGCTCCCGGCGGCGTGATTCGCCACCGGGGCGAAGAGATCTCCCGGAAGGCGCTGCCGCACGCGATCGAGGCCGTGCAGGGAGAACTGGAAGCTTGCCGCGAGACGATTCGGGATCACGACAAGCGGTGCCGAACGGTCCATCTGGCCGCAGCTCAGCAGCTTGGCGACAGTTGGGTGGAATACCTCAAAGGACTTCTACAGCTGCTGCACTATGCCGATCACGTCGAGGCGAACCTGCTCGATGCACGCGGCATGCTGGCAAACACCTTCGCGGTCGTGACGGCCAGCGGCCGCGTGACCAATTCGGGCCGTGATCGCATCCTCCACGCGGCCGACACCGCGTACGCAGCACTCCGTGACGTTCACGAGGCCATCGACAAGGTCATACCCGATCGGACGGTACTACGTCGTCTGAAATCCGAGTCGTGGCGCCAGTCGATCGAGGAATTGAAGCTTCCCGCGCCGTCGGCCGCCAATCTGGGCCAGTGGCTGAATGCCTCCGACGGCTGGATCCTCTCGGCCGCGAGCAGCCTGAGCTCCCTGCGCCTCGCCACGCTCGAGCAACTGTTGGCGACGGAAAGTCAGATCGCGCGTTTCGTTCGCACGGGACTGAAGCCAGCCGAGGCGCCCCCGCCGTCCCGGGTTCCCGGCGAGTATCGCCTGCTCCTTCCCGGCACGGAGCGGCAGCGCGCTACGTTGGACTGGTGGGATCGCTTCCAGACCAGCAGCGGGGTGTTGGCAACGATCGGTCGGGTGATCGCGGCCGCCGCTATCATCGGCGCCGTGCTCCTGATCGGGAGCAGCGTGGGCTCCTCGAAACTCTATGTCCTGAACGGGCTGGCACGGCCGGTTGTAGTGCGCCTCGGAACACAGCGCCTCGACGTACCTGCTTACTCACATCGCGACGTGAATGTCGGAATGGTCGACACGCTCCATGTCGCGACAACGACGGCGGATGGACGCGTCATCGAGGAGTTCGATGCGCACACTGCCGGAAGCTCCTCACGGGAGGTCTACAACGTTGCTTCTGCGAGCGCGTTGGTTTCCTGGGAGGCTGCGTACGGTACCGCGCATGCGCGCGAACCACGCTTTGTGGGAGATCCTCGGTGGTACCGAGCGCCCGAGCAGTATGTGTTCGAGGATCCGCCGAGCTCCGTCAACACGAAGGGCGGAGGCGCGACCCGTGATGTCCTCACGAACGTCACTTTCAAAAGTCCGGAAGAGATTCTCTCCGTATCCGGCGGCGAGACCATCCGCAATCCGGTTCTGGCGGCCCACGCACGCTGGGATGGAACCGACTCGCCGTCGCTGGACTTCTGGGTGACCGCGGCAGTCAGGGAGCCGGCTTTGCGGGGGATGTTGGTCGCACGGATTCAGGAGGCTCCGCTGGATCCGTACAACCTGCGGATCGAGCAAGAGCTCGCAGAGGGCAGTAACCACGCTACCGTCTGCGCCAAACACACACGCATGGCCGAAGCAGCCCCCACGAATGCCGATCTGCAATACATCGCTGCGCGTTGCATTCTGGACCCGGAGGAGCAGACGCGCAGGTTCCTCGGGCTCGATGAGCGTTTTCCCCAAAACGGCTGGGTCGCCTTTGGCGCCGCTTTCGCACAGGCCAGCCGGGGTCAGTGGCAACAAGCCCTGAACCTGTTCGAACAGGCACGGGTGGCGCTGCCGAGGAGCATGGCCGACGGTATGGCCGTCGAGGTGGCCCGGATCCGCAGGGTTCTCGATGGAGAAAATGCACCGGAGGTGCGCGCCTTGGCGCGCCAGTCGCGTTGGTTGGCGGCGATCGCCGTCGTCGACTTCCCCCCGACCTCGAAGTTGGAAGGAGCCGCCGCGGCCTATACCCACCTCGCCGCCGGCAACCTTCGGGACGCGCTCGGCGAGAAGGACGTGCCAACAGACAGCCGTGCAAGGCTGGTGAGGATGGTCGCAGCTTCCGACGGTGCGCAGTCATCGGACATCGACGCGATGCTGGCGTTGCCAACGGACCAAGGGCTCGATCTGTATACCTATCTGTCCACGCTCGCGGTTCTGACGCGAACGGGCCACGACACCTCAGCCTACGAGAAGCTGGCAGGCAAGATCATCGGGGAAGACGATGCCCCTGCGGTCATGAAGGCGTTCGAACTGGTTCGCAATCGAGCCAGCCCGAACGACGTCGAACAGGCTCTCCACGGACTCGATATGGAATTCCGCGGACAAGTCTACGTTGCAGCCGCGATCCTGCGCGGCGCGGCCTGCCCCCCCGAGTGGCGCAAGACCGCCAAACGCTTGCTGTTCACCCTCGAACGTCCGTTCCTTCGCTGACCCGGATCGCAGCCAGGACGGAACTCACACGCCAACCGCGAATTGATTGCGGGGATGCCCGAATCAAAGGGCTTTCCGTCGTTTACGAATAAATCGTGATAACGCGATGGCGGCAGAACAGAACAGCTCGGACGCGACTACAGAGCTAGAGGAAGCAGACACCATCGAGCTATGGATCAGCCCGGAAGACAGGCTGCTCCTGGATCATGCGGCGCGGGAGTCGTTGGATACGTCCGTGCCGAACGCCACCGCTTCCAGCGCTGCCACGGCGGACGCCCCGGGCTTTAACAGTGCGTCTGCTGCCGGCGACAGCACGCCTTCCCCACCTGCCGACACCGTCGTGCCCACCCCGGCACTGCTCGCGGCGGCCCCAGCGCCCGTCGTCAGGACCCTTGCGGCCTTCCCCGCGCTGTCACTCCGGGCGATCCGATCTGGCCGCCTTGGGAAGTGGACTCGAACGCGAGCGGCCTGGCAGAAGCTTCGGCAGAAGCCGCGTGGCGTTTCCACGGCCATCGACCTTGCGATCGTCCTAGCCCTGATCGGCCTGGCCTATCTGATGCAATACCAGCTGGCCACACCGGCTGGACCGCCACCGGTAGCGCGGCGGCTTACCGCTGCCAGCGCCCTTGTCCCCGCTGTCTCCGCAGACACGGCGCAGGTCCAGTTTCCGCCTGAGGAGTCGCTGCCGGTCTACTTTCGCAATCCGTTCGATGCGTCCGAGGTGTTCGAATTTCCGCCCGGCACCAGCCAGACAGACGCGCGTGACGCGGTGGCTGAGCTGCTGATGAAGCGGGCGCGCGAGCGCTTGAGCGCCCTGGACAAACTGCGCAGTCTGCGCCCATCTCAGGGGCAAGGCGTACCGGCTATTACGGCCCAGAACTCGGCTGACCCGCAGTAGCCCAGCCCACCGCATCCGTCACCGTAGTATTCTGCGGTGCACATCCACTCTCGGGGGACGCATGGACTACGTACGCATGGGCTCGACGGGCCTCAAGGTTTCCCGTCTCTGTCTGGGTTGCATGAGCTTCGGGAGCCAGTTTGACTGGATGATCCCGGAGGAACCCAGCCATCAGGTCGTGCAGCGTGCTCTCGAAGTCGGGATCAATTTCTTCGATACCGCGAATGTCTACTCGACCGGTGAGAGTGAGCGCATCCTCGGTCGTGCCCTGAAACGGCTCGCGGTGAAGCGCGACGATGTGGTCATCGCGACCAAGGTGTTCTCGCCAATGGGACCGGGGCCGAATCAGCGCGGCCTGTCTCGCAAGCACATCCTTCAATCCATCGACGACAGCCTGACGCGTCTGGGTGTCGACTATGTGGATCTCTACCAGATCCACCGTTTCGACCTGGAGACGCCGATTGAAGAAACACTCGATGCGCTGACCCAACTCGTGCGCGACGGCAAGGTGCGCTATCTCGGCGCCTCGACCATGGCGGCATACCAGCTGGCCAAAATGTTGTACACGGCAGACCGCCTCGGCCTGCAGCGCTTCGTGACGATGCAGAACAACTACAGCCTGATCTATCGCGAGGAAGAGCGGGAAATGATTCCGCTGTGCCGCGAAGAGGGAATCGGACTGATTCCGTACAGCCCGATCGGCGGCGGCTTGCTCGCGGGCAGCCGCAGAACCCACACCGTGCGCTCGAACTCGTTCATGGCCAGGCATCGCTTCAATCGCCCGGCGGACGAAGCGGTCATCGATGCGGTCGCCACGGTGGCGCGCCAACGCGACGTCGGACCCGCGCAGATTGCAATCGCATGGCTGCTGCACCAACCCGGCGTTACGGCGCCCATCATCGGGGTCACCAAGCTCGAGCACCTCGAGGATCCGGTGAAGGCGGTTGGCCTGAAGCTCACGGCCGAGGAAGTCGCGGCGCTCGAGAAGCCGTACGAAACCCAGCCGGCGTTGCCGCCCTACTTTCGGCCGATGCCACCGCCTCCCAAGTCTGCGTAGTTGGGGGGCCGCGTCGCGGCCCGCCGCCTCATCGTATTGCGGCCTTCACGCCGGCGTTTCGCCCTGCACGGTCGTGCGGTACAACTCACGCCGATAACCCTGGTAGTCGTTGTACGCCTGGTGCACTACCAACCGGTTGTCCCACAGCGCCAACGTCCCGGGATACCAGCGCAACCGGCAGGTAAACGCCGACTGCGAGAGATGCTCGGACAGAAACTTCAGCAGCGGCGCCGACTCTTCGGTCGTCATCCCCTCGATGCCGATCGCGTAGGCGCCATCCAAATACAGCGTCTTCTGTCCCGTGACGGGATGGGTCCGCACCATCGGATGAAAGTTGCCGCGAATCTTCCTCTGCAGGTCCTCCGGTAGCCGTTCGGCATCGCGCGTGGCGGCGAGCCGCCCGATCGGACTATCGCTCACCTGCACCGCTTCCTGCGCCGAGCGAAGAACGTCGCGAACGGAGAAGTGCACGCGTAGACCGTCGATCATCCTGCGATACGTGTCGCTCAACATCTTGTAGGCGAGCGCGGAGCTGGCCCAGATCGTGTCACCGCCGAACGGTGGCACCTCGACGGAATACAGAATGGTGATGGCGGGCGGCTGGGGCAGAAACGGCGAGTCCGTGTGCCAGCCCTCACCAAACACCATCTTGGAGGGATCGTCGGCTTCCTTGATGAGCGGATGGACGTTGCGGTGCCCGGAAACACCCGACGTGTAGGCATCCTCGGCAAAGGGACCAAAGCGCAGACTGAACGCCTCGTGATCGGCGTGCGTCAGTCGTTGGTCCCTCAGGTAAATCATCCCATGCCGAAACAACGCGTCGCGCACCTCGGCAAACTGCTCGTCCGTGATCCTCGCGACATCCACGCCACGGATCTCCGCACCCATGGCAGCCGCAAGCGGGCGCGCCTCGATGTGCCGATAGTCCGCGGCCTGATTGTCGAACTTGCCGGTTGGATGAAGGATCGCCATAGGGAGGGAGCTTACTTGGCCCCGGGCGCCGTCGGCTTCTCCGGTTTCACGAACATCGCCTGCATACCGCCGTCGCTCGTGATCACCCGGTACTTGAAATACCACTTGCCATTTTGCTTGACGAGCTCGTCGTGCTCCGTGCCTTGCTCGACCAGCTGCGGCGTTGCCGTCTGTGCGGCGGAGTTGATCCCCGTCCAGAGCACGTCCGCCGTGGCGGAATTCCCATTGACGACGACGATGGGATTGCTCAGGACCATGCGAAACTTGCCCGGCAGCTTCGGGCTGCCCGCCCCGACCTTCTTGTAAATGTCCTCGATCCCTTTTGCACCCTGGCCGACAGCGCCGTTCACGTTGAGCTTGCCGTCCGGGACGTAGTACTTGCCGAACTCGTCAGCGCCACCGCCGCCGAGATGTCCGTAGTACTCGACCAGCATGTCTGCGATCTGCTGCTTGTCGAGCAGGGTCGTCAGGGTCGTGGCCGGCTGCTCGGCCAGAGCGGCGCCGCTCGTGGCAGCCAGCAGGAAAGTCGCGGGCGCAAGGATACGGGCGCTGCGCTGGAAAGCGATCCGTCGGGCAAAAGGCATCTTGAGGTCTCCCCCTGGGGTATTGTTTTGGCTCAGGCGCATTCTACATCCCGCGAAAGCGGTACTGGAACGCGCTGCTCACGGGCAGCACGTCCGGCCGCCCCCGGATGGTGAGGTTGAGCTTACCGTCATCGTCGCGCTCCACGGCCCGGATCGCCCCGACCCGGACAATCACGCTGCGGTGAACCTGCCAGAATGCCTCGGGGTCCAGCGACCCCAGCAGCTCCTTGAGGGACGCGCGAATGTGGCCCTCCTCGGTACCGGTCACGACGCGTGTGTACTTTGCCTGCGCCTGGAAGAAGAGGACTTCATCGACGAGGTGCATCTTGACTGTGTTGCCGGCACTCGCGGTGATCCACTTGATCCCATGAGAAGTCGGCCGCGGTAATTGCGCTTGGAGCTTGGCGATGAGGCTGGCGACATCAGCGCTCATACCCCCTCTACCAATACGCTCGCGCACGCGCTCCAGGGATCGGCTCAGTCGATCCCGCGAGATCGGCTTCAACAGATAATCGACGGCCGACTCATCGAAAGCGCGAACCGCGTACTCTTCGTACGCGGTGGTGAACACGACCTGGCATTGCGCCCCGATGGCGGCACGCGCGACTTCCATCCCGCTGACGCCCGGCATGCGGATGTCCAGAAACGCGACATCGGGATGGAGCGTCGCAATCGCCTCGAGGGCAGCCAGTCCATCGGAGCACTCTGCAACGATGTCCAACTCGGGCCACAGCCCGGCGAGCATGCCGGCCAGCTCCTCGCGAAGCGGTCCTTCGTCTTCGGCAATGATCGCCTTGGGTCGGTTCACGCCCGCACCGCCTCCAAAGGCAACACCAACCTGGCGAGCACTCCGCCTCCCTCCCGAGTGGTCAGCTCCACTGCGGCGGACTCGTCGAACCGAGTCATCAACTGCGCACGAATGTTCGCCAACCCCGTCCCCTCCCCCATCCCCAGCTTCAGCCCCGCGCCATCGTCTGCGACGGTGACTTCCAGTCGCGCCCCCGAGGGTCCGTCACGAGTCTCGGCAGTCAGCGACACATGTGTCGTACCCATCTTCGGCTCCGCTCCGTGCTTGATGGCGTTCTCGACCAGCGAGATCAGGATCAGCGGAGGAAATGGGACGTTCCGCAGTGGCTTGGAAAGCTCGATCGTCGTGGTCAGTCTCTCACCGAGCCGCAACTGCATCAGCTTCAGATAGCTGGCGCAGATATCGAACTGCTCTCCGAGCGTCGAGAGCACAGTGCCCGTATCTGCCCGCAGCTTGGGAAGCGTCGCGCGCAGATGATCCGCCAGCGCCTCGATAGTCTGCGCCGCACGCGGCGGATCGCTGTTGATCAACGAACGCACCGAGGCAAGCGTGTTGAACAGGAAATGTGGCTCGACCTGCGCCTGCAGCACCGCCAGCCGCAGATCGGCGGTGCTCTTTTGCAGGCTCAGCGCCTCGAGCGCCTGCCGCCGCTCGTACTCGGCCCAGCGTTTGGGCTCGGCCAGATACGGGCGCAGCGCCAGTCCGCCACTGGCGAGGAACCAGAAGAGCAGCGTGTAGGCGGCGTTCAGGCTGCGCTGCGTCCACTGCCCCATGTCAGGCTGAGGTGACCCTGATGTCTGCGCGCGAGGGGGCGCTGTCGGCGAGGGACTTGTCGCGTGCTGGTGAGCCGCCATCTCACGGTCGTGGTACCCGAATGCCCACGCATTGGCGATCGGTGTCAGCACCATTCCAGCCAGTACGGCGCCGATCACCAGCGCAACCTCGATTCGCCGCGCGAGACCCAGATGACGAACCCATGCCGCCAACGCAGGCCCCGCACCGACCAGAACGAAGTTCGCCACCCCTACCCGCCAGCCGACCGCCACGCCTCGCGTCCAGTCCTTCATGTAGACGCCGTGGGAGAGCCCGAACGACAGAGCCGCAAAAACTCCGATCGCACCGAAGACGGCGGTGCGGCGCCAGGTCCAGGGCCAGCTGAACGTGGCGTACCGCTGATAGAAGTCGATGAATCCGGCCTCACCGCCCGCCACGCTCGCGGGGAGCGGGCGGCTGAGCGGAAACTCGCTGCCATCGTTCATCGGGAACGGCCCATCAGGAGGTGTGCAGAGTCAAAGTGGCCCGGACGTCGCCGTTCGAGCCGGCCTTGCTCGTATCGAGACGGGCATCCCAGGAGCGGCGATTCTCATCCGAGAAGGTCCAGCGGCGGCGGCTAGCGGACTTGCCGTCCACCAGTCTCCATGTGCTCTGGGACGCGATGATGCCGCTGATCGCCTGAGCGACCGCAGCCGTGCCCACCTCGCCGTGCACGAACCATCGGGCTTCCCACGACTTGCTGTCACCCGAGGTGTTCTCCACTTCGACCCGAGCGGATGGGACATTGAGCTGCAGTCGATCCCCGAAGATGCGACGCAGATGGCGATCAGCGAAGTCTGCGCGAGCGTAACCGCTATCCTCCCGCCAGTTGTACTCCATGTTGAGCGCTACCATCTGGGCCGCAGCCCGCCCACTCAGCTTCGACACGATGTGCAGCGCTCCGTCGATGCCCGAGGACAGTCCGGCAGTGGCCACGACTTTACCATTGTCGACAAAGCGCCGGTCCGACACGACCCTGATGTTCGGGTACTGCGCGCGCAACTGATCGATCAGGCCGTAGTAGGTCGTCGCCTCGAGGCCATCGAGGAGATGACTGGCGGCCAGGAAAAACGCCCCATTGCACACCGAAACGGTCTGCCTGGATTCGGCACTGCGAGCGCGGAGCCAGTCCAGCAACTGGGGCTGACCGAGAGCGCCGTTGATATTGCCGCCTGGCACCAGCAGGACGTCGGGTCGCGGAGCGTCAGCGAACGAGTACCGGGGAGTGATGGTCAGGTGCATGTTGGTATTGAGCGGCTCCCGCGTCGCGCCGACCGTGAACACATCGTAGCCGGCCTCACCGAAAACCTCGTAAGGCGCTGCAAAGTCGATGATTTGGACCCCCGGGAACACCAGGATGGCCACTCTGGGCGGGGCCGCCGCGTCGGCCCGCGCGGCCGGTGGAGTGTCTGCGGGCAGCGCGAGGGAGCCCCGGGCAACGCCCAGCAACAAGGCGGTCTGCAGCAGAAAGTGTCGGCGGCTGTCGCTACACATGGCGGGTCCTTCGGGAACGTGAGCAGGTATTTCAGGTTTCGAAGGAAACGCTAATCCCGCCCCGCGCGGTGCGTGGGAGTTCGCGACGAAGCCGGCCGTTCCCGCGACGACGCGCTCGTCCCCGCCGACGAAGGCAACGCCTGCCCTGCTGCGGCAGCTACAGCGGCGCCGCTGCGGCGGAACGGCCTTTGGTCTCGGCACCGCCACGGCGCTGCAGTGCGATCCGCGCACCCCTCATTCCGACCCCGAGAGTTTCGTAACGGCCCGAGGGCGTGGCGTGCGCCCAACAGAGTGTTCCATGTTGTGAACAAACCCGGTGGTGTTGGACCCCGAATCTCACGTCAGAGAAAAATCCTTCCATCGACAGGGAAGAGGCCTATCCTAATTGTGGCGTGCAGGGCATATCCTGCCCACACCACACAACATGATGGGCCCCCGCCGGCGGCGACACAGACACACCGTCCGCGGAGCTTTTTGGCCCAAGGGGAAACTGTTCAGGGATACGTGGGCCGCGCACCGCCCAGGCGGTTGCCTGCGCCATACGCTTATCAATTCACAGTTCAAGTCAAGCAGATCTGAGGGGAGCTTCATGACTAGAGCACAGCCAACGACACCGTGCCCGGATTCCACAGCGCGTAACACCAGCCGACGCCCGCGCTGCTTGCCAGCGGATTTCCCGCTGCGCAGGAAAACTGCGATCGCCGTTGCGATCGCCCTGGCACTGCCCGTCGCGGCAATCGCCGCTGACGATGCGGCCTTGGAAGAGGTAACCGTCACCGGTTCGCGCATCACCCTGTCGCCGGGTATGTACACACCGACTCCGGTCACCGCGGTGAGTCAGGATGAGTTGGTGAAGATGTCGCCGACGACCGTCCTCGACGCCCTGAGCAACCTGCCGCAGTTTTTCGGCAACGCCACCCCCCAACAGGCCCTCGGTGGCCAAAGTCCTAGCGGCTCGCAGGTGAACCTGCGTGGCGCGAACACGAGCCTGGGAATCTCCCGCACCCTGGTGTTGCTGGACGGCCGGCGTTCGGTAGCTAACAGCCGCTTCGGCTCGGTCGACATCGCGTCCTTCCCTGACACCCTGCTCAAGAGTGTCGAGGTCGTGACCGGCGGCGCATCCGCAAGCTACGGTACCGACGCCGTTGCCGGCGTCGTCAACTTCATTCTCGACACCAAGTTCGAGGGGGCGAAGCTGGAAGCCCAGGGAGGCCGCACGTCACGCCATGACGGGGACAACAACAAATTCAGCCTGAGCTTCGGTCACCAGTTCGGTGAGAAATTCCACCTCATCGGCTCGCTGTCGGAGTTCAATCAGGACGCCATCAGCGACTTCGACTCGTTGCAGTCCCGGCCCTGGTACAACCAGGCTTCGCGCTTGCCGAGCCCTGCGGGCGGCCCGACCTACACGGTCGCGAACTACGTGGTTCCGACGAATTTCAGCTACAACGGCACCATCAACCTGCCGGGCAGTTCGCTGAACGGCAAGCAGTTCAGCCCCGATGGCCAGTCGCTGATCTCGGCCCCGACCGGAGTGTTGGGCTCCGTAGGCGATGCTTGCAACTGTCTCGCGACACCGAATGAGACCTACAGCGTCAACTCGATGGACGAGGTGTATCCCAAGTACACACGCAAGAACGCGTTCTTGCACGCGACGTTCGACCTGAACGACAAGGTGCAGCTCTACGCGCAGGGGATGTATTCCGACGACGCATCGAACATTCGCTGGCAGTCCGCCGCATTGCTGGCCTCCTGGCAGTTGCCGGTCGGCCTCGAGAATCCTTTCCTGGCGCCCGGTGTCCGCTCGCAACTCGCCTCTGCGCTCGCCACCGTCGCTCCGAACACCACCGGCCCGCTGGCGGCCCTGGGACCGGGATATCGCACGATCTATCCCGGCAAGGACGATCTCGCGTCGCAGTACTTCAACTACGGCGTTTTTCTGCAGAACACTCCGGGCAATCCTCTGGGAGAGACGCGCCAGATCACCCAGAACATCACCCACCAGGGCACTGTCGGCTTCAAGGCCGACCTGGCGGGTGACTGGAAGCTCGACGGCTACTTCAACGACGGCCACACGCGTGAGAACTACATCGATAACAACGGTACGCGCGTCGACCGTTTATTCTTTGCCGCGGACGCGGTGGACGCCGCGTCCACGCCGGCAAACCCACTTCCGACCACTCTGAGCAACCCGGTCTGTCGCGTAGCCTCGCAGGCATGGGACCCGCAGTACTACAAGAGTTTCCAGGATTGCGTGCCCATCAATCTCTTCGGCGGCTGGCACAACATCTCGCCTCAGGCCGCGGCGTACGTCAGCGGCCCGACGAAGGTGGCGGTCCAGTACTACGACCTGAAGAACGGCGAACTCGCCGCCAACGGCAAGCTGTTCGATGGCTGGGCGGGCCCCGTCAAAGCGGCCGTGGGCGTCGACTGGCGTAAGGAGACAGTCCTGCAGACCACGCCGAATCCTGCGGATGAGTACCCGGCCTTCCTTAACGGCCAGCTGGTAGGCAACACCATCGGCACCCAGCCGACGTACTTCCGCGGCGTCATTCCGCAGGGGTATTACATCAACCAGTTCGGCACCACTCAACCGTGGCCAGCCGGCGCTCCCGTGACGGTCGTCAACGGCAAACAGACGGGCGGTATTCCGGGCCTGTATTACGTGCCCGGCGGATTCCTCGGCGACGCCAACTCCAGCACGATCATGTTCAGCTCGGAGCGCACGTTCAGCGGCGACACGACGGTCAAAGAGGCCTTCACCGAGTTCAACGTCCCGTTACTGAAGGACATCCCGGGCATCCAAACGCTGTCGACGGACGTGGCCGCCCGCTGGGCCAACTATTCCGGCTCGGGCAACGTCTGGGCCTGGAAGTTCGGACTCGACTGGGCTATCAACGACAGCATCCGGCTGCGGGCCACTCGCTCGCGGGACGTACGTGCGGCGTCGTTGGAAGAGCGGTTCGACACGACCCGCGGCGGCACGACGGTCAACAATCCGTTCTTCCTCACCAACGGCGTGCCGACCACTCAGTCGGGCGCCAGCTTCTCGGGCGGCGATCCGAACCTGGCTCCGGAAAAGGCCGACACCTGGACCGCCGGCTTCGTGTTCACACCGACGTTCGTGCCAGGCTTCTCGGTATCCGCCGACTGGTACAAGATCACCATCAACGACGCCATCGACCAGCCGACGGCACAGCAGGTGGTTGATGCGGCGTTCAAGGGTGATCCTCAGTACATCCCGTTGGTCAAACTCGATTCCACTGGGAGCATCATCGAGGTGGACCGCTTCTTCACTAACTTCGCGCAGCAGTTCGTGAATGGCGTCGACGTCGAGGCCGCGTACCGGCACGGCGTGCACATCCTCGGCAACGGGGCAGAGGACATGGCACTCCGGGTGTACTTCACGGACCTGATGAAGAATGCGACGCTCACGCAGTTCGGCACGTACGATGAGTGGGCGGGCCAGGTCGGCACGGCTCGCAGCCTGCCGAAGCAGAAGTACACGGCCAACCTCACGTATACCAACGGACCGTACTCGGGGTTCATCCAGGGCCGGTACATTTCGCACGGTATCCTTGATCACACTCTCGTCGAGAGTCAGGTGGCCATCCCGGGCGTGAACACGATCAACGACAACACGATCGGCGGGATTTTCTACATGGATCTGAACCTGCAGTACACGGTCCCGGTACCGGGTGATCTGAACCTCTGGTTCCAGGTTCAGAACGTCATGGACCGCGCGCCGCCGACCGTTGCCGCCGCCTACGGGCGTACCGGCTCGGCATCGAACAACCCGCAGCTGTACGACGTGCTCGGACGTCGCTACGTGGTGGGTTTGCGATATAAGTTCTAACGGCGACTCGTGCCGGTCATCCGAGCAATCGGGTGGCCGGCCTGGCCCCCTTGCCCCTCAAGCCGCAGTCACTGCGCCGTCTCAGCCAGCTCCACATCGTTCTCAGCCGAGTCCGCGTTGGCTCGCGCGATCGCCTTACGAGCACTGACGCTCTCGGGCATGCAGATTACCAAGCGAATTTCCGAGTGACCGTCGGGCACGCAGGAGCTGTGCTCGAACGCGAGGTCGCCATGGACGGGGTGCGTGAAGCGATAGCTCCCGTAGGAGCGTAAGGTGAACTCGGAGACACGCCAGATCTTGCGAAACAGCGGCGAAACCTGCGCGAGACGGCGAATCAGGGCCTCGAACTTCGGATCGCCCTCGTGCTTGGTATAGTCAAACCGCAGGCGCGCGATCAGCCGCCGCGCCATGTTCTCGAATTCCATCGTGCTCATCTGGTGCACGGGGGGTCGGGTCAGCAGCTGCTCGAACACGTTGCGCTGACCTGGGGGCAGAGCACCGTAGTCGAAATAGAACTCCGCATAGAGCGGGTTCCAGGCCAACACGTCCCAACGCAGATTCATTGCGACCGCGGGCACATTCAGCGCTTCGATCATGCGCACGATGTCGGGGGGCGCTTCCTGCTCGAGGTCCGGCTCCGTGCGCGGCGCCCGGTGTTGTACCAGTGAGAACAGATAGACGCGCTCGTCTTCCGACAGCCGCAGCGCCTGACCGACGCGTTCGAGAACCTCATCGGACACGCGCATGTCGCGGCCTTGCTCAAGCCACGTGTACCAGGAAACACTGACGCCCGACAGCGCGGCAACATCCTCACGTCGCAATCCTGCAGTACGCTTGCGCCGCGATTGCGGCAAACCCAGTTCGGCGGGATCGATCCTCTCGCGACACCGGCGGAGAAACTCAGCGCGCTGCCGGCCGACGGCGGATTGCAAGCGCTTGCGCGTGTTGGTCGGCTCCGACGCGCGTCGCCGCTGCGCTCCGCTTACCTCTGTGCTGCTCATCATGCCCCCTACTGGATCCGGTCAGCGCAGGCGCTGGCAGCGAAACGTTACGTACTTGCTCGATTTGCACATGAACCCGCCCAAGAAGCCCTCGGTGATGGTCATGGTGTCGCCTTTCAGCGGTGGCTGGTGCAGCGTGACGCTTTCGATCTGGCGCCACACGGCACCTTCCGTAGTCGTGACCGTAAACTTGCCATCCCGGCTTTCGTCGACCTTGGCGATGGTCACATCGAGTTTGTCGTGCGCCGGCGGGGTCGCGGGAGGAGCTGGTGTTGGCACGGGTGCCGGCGCCACCGCAGGAACCGGCGGCGCCGCGGTGCGTGCCGGGTTGGCAGCTACGCTCGGCGCGGCAGCGGACTTCGGCGCAGCAGCCACTGGTGCGGGCGGCGTTGCCGGAGCATCGGCTGCGTTGGGCGGCGGCGGGGGCGCCGCTGCGTTCGCCGGCAATCCGAACGTGTCCCGGTGCAACTCCGCCGCACTTGGCAACAGGCCGGCGCCGCGCACCACTGCGTCGTAACAGGTGAAGCGAGCCTTGTCCTCCTTGAGGGTGGCGCAGGTCTTGATGGCCTCCCAGGAAGCTTCGGCGCTCGACTGGCAGTAACCGATCGCGGGCAAAACCGCCGACGCGACCAGCAGGCAAATCCCGCCAACGCGACCCGCCGCGCCGACGTCACGGCCGGACTGCACCAGCGGGCGATTCAAGTCACTCATTCGGCCTTCCTCGCAACTTCGGAGCTGACGATGGCCACTGCCCTCTTGGCGGCGGCGTTCTCGGGTACGCAGATCACCGTTCGAAGATGCGGATGCCCTTCGGGGACACACGAAGTGTGCTCGAAGGCCAGCTCCCCGAAGCGTGGATGCGTGAACAGGTGCAACCCGTATGACCGTAGCGTGAACTCGGGCAAACGCCACATGCGGCGGAACAGCGGCGAGCTCGCATCCAGACGTCGGATTAGTGCTTCGAACTGCGGATCGTCCTCGTTCTTGCTGTAGTCGAAGCGCAACCGCGCCACGAGCCGGCGCGCCACCTTCTCCATATCCACAGGGCTGATGTGCCGGACCGGACGCGTGAGCAGGATCTCGAGCAGATTTCGCTCGCCCGGCGGGATCTCCCCGTAGTCGCGATAGATCACGGAATTGAAGACATTCCAGGCGACGACGTCCCAGCGTAGATTCATGGCGATCGCGGGCAATTGGAGACCCTCGACCAAGCGCACGACATCCGGTGGGGTCTCGCGCTGCGCGTCGGGCTCCAGCCGTGGGGCGCGATGCTGCACGAGCGAGAACAGATAAACGCGTTCATCGTCGGACAGACGCAAGGCCTGGCAGATCCGCTCGAGCACATCGTCCGAGACTCTCATGTCGCGGCCCTGCTCGAGCCAGGTGTACCAGGACGCGCTGACTCCCGAGAGCGCCGCGACATCCTCGCGGCGCAACCCGGCTGTCCGCTTGCGCTGGGATTGCGGGAGCCCCAGCTCCGCCGGATCGATGCGGGCCCGGCAGCACCGCAGGAACTCAGCCCGCTGGCGGTCGACCGCCGAGCGCAACCGCTTGCGTGTGTTGGTAGAGCCCCGCTTCACGGGTTGTTGCGTTTCGTCTTCGACCACGTCGTTCACCATTCGAACCCGCCGCATTTGTGTCACGCCAGGTCCGACGCGCCCCCCCTGGCTATGACCCCCATTACCACGATCGGTACTGGCGCTGGGGCGGATTGTCCACACAAACCGCAACGGCCACAAATCGCGCCGGGAAGATTTCCCGAGCTCGCGGGCGCTGCGGCGAAGCGTTTGTCTTGCGGCGAGATGACGTTCGGATACGACCAGAAGCCAGCTCCGGCGGGAATTGACCGAGACGCGGGCCCGAAGTTGTCTGCAATGGCGGTCAAAGTTGACTCGGCAGGAAGCTATCGTGGGCGGGCCGCCCTGCGTCGGGGCGAAAAGGGACCCGCACGCGGTGCGTGATGCACCGACACATCGTTACGAGTGTCCATTCCTCGGACTGAAGAACAGTGGTTCGGATTGCTTTGCAAAGCATTGCAGGAATCGGCCAGCTCCCTGACGGGAGCGGCCGTGAGCAAATCCGCGAAGAGAGCGGCGTCCGCCGTCGGAGGGAGCCGGGCGGCGGACGCCTGACCACACAGCCGCGACACTTCGGCCAAGCGGTCATCGACCAGGGATGGGCGAAGTATACGTCGCTTTGCGAACGCTGTCCTTAGAAACTCAACCGGAAGCCGACTCGTGTCGCCAGACCCAACGTATCGAAGTAAATCGGGTTGGTGCCCGCGTACGATGAGTTGAACCCGGCGATCGACGGATCGTTGTTGATGACCTTGTTGTAGAGCTCCGTCTGCTGCGGTGTCACACCAACGTAATTCAAGGTGCCGTGTCCGACCCAGACCGAACTGATCGGCAAAATCCTGGACGCGCGCGTGCGGGGCGTAGCAGCTCTAGTGCCACCGCTGTGACAACGACGGCGGTCCGACAGGTGGAGACGGTCGAGGACGAGCAGCCATCGCAAGACTCATAAGCGCCACGCTGGTTCCAAGGAGCGCGCCAGCGACAGCATCAACCGCTACGTGTTGTTTGACTGCCAGTGTTGAATAGATGATCGCCAAGCACCAGGCCCAATTGAGCGACCTCAGCCACCACGGTACTTTGACTCGCGAGAGCACATCTTGAATTCGTACAGCGGTGAACATCGCCGCGGCGACATGCATCGACGGACACGCGTTGCCGGAGGCATCAACCTGATGCAGCAGTGCGAAGACGCGGGACTCATTCGCATCAACGCCGGGAGTCTGTGTCGGCCAGAGATAGAAGAACAACAGACCGAGGAGGCCCAACACCGTCAGTGACACGGCATACTCAACGAGGTCCCGCACACTCCCCTGCAGCCCGGGCCCGGTCCCCACATAGATGAACAGCGAGACGTACACCATCAGCCACTGCGGCTGCAATGGAATCAACTCATCGAGAGGGGTCAGGGGCATGACCGTCGGAGGTCCCGACGGGTTCAACTGAAGATAAAAATAGCCGACGAAGAACAATACGACGAAGCCCGTCGTGCCGGCGGCCTTGGCTACAAAGAGCCAGCGGATTCGACTGAGGATGTCGTGAGCCCACGGCGCCATCCGTGGACTGTCGCAAGAAACGAGCCCGTCGTCTACGCCGCGCGCATGGCCCGGCGGCTGCGGTGGGTCAGCTTCACCTGATACATGCTCTCGTCGGAGATCTTCAGCAGCATGTCGGGGTCGGTCCCGTCGAGCGGGCAGATGCTGATCCCTACGCTCGCGCCCAGCGTCAGAATCTCCCCATCGATGGTCACGGGCCCCGCGATCGCCCCAACGATCGTATCGGCCACGTGCACCGCTTCGGAGCGCTCTCCCATTCCAGGCAGGACGACGACGAACTCGTCCCCCCCGATTCGAGCGACGATATCGGTCCGGCGCACGCTGGACTGAATGGCCGCGGCGACGTGTTGCAGGACCTTGTCGCCGGTCGAGTGGCCGAAGTTGTCGTTGATCTCCTTGAAGCAATCGAGGTCGAGATAAACGACCGCCATCGGACTGACGCTGCCGCCACTGGGACGCAGCAACACTTCCAGGCGCTCGTACAGCGAGGCCCGGTTGAGCAGGTTGGTGAGCGAGTCGTACTGCGCCCGGAAGGAGAGCTGTTTGTAGAGCCCGCGGCGCTCGACCGCCAGACTCGCGAACCGTCCCCAGGACTCGAGCAGCTTCTGCTGCGCCTCATCGACTCGATCTTCCGAGAACAGCGACAGGATGACCCCGGCCCGGCGCGAATCGCGCAGCACCGCAACGGCGCGGTAGAACGGATGGGCCTGGCCAATGGCGCTCGAGGCCAGAGCGCGCCACGCGGGGGCATCTGACAGCTGGTGGATCGCAGCGCACGAGGATTCTTCCCGGAGGGTCGCGAGATCCAGTTCGCCCAGAACTTTCGACAGCCCCGCCGGGAACTGCGGAAACAGCGCAATCGGCTCATCGCCGGGCAACTCGATGCGGATCGCGCACAGTGAGCCGGGTAGATGGCTGGCAACGGCTTCGGCCATCGTGGCGGCGACCTGTTCGAGCGGCTGGTCGTTGGCGACCAGCTCCAGGATCATCTTGCGATCCTGCTCGAGCCGCTCGGCCTGACGTGCAACGCGTGCGGAGGCCTCTGCTGCCGCCCTCTCCTGCTCGGCCTCGTTCAACATGTCCTTTTCGTTGGTCACGTCGATCATGGCGCCGGTCGCGCGAGTCAGGGGCCCGTTGGTGGTTTCGTAGCCCCACTGGCTGCGCATCCACCGGGTCGCACCGCTCGGCAACACGAGGCGGAACTCGTCCTGCTGGATCGTGCCAGCCGCCGATTGGCGGCGCTCACCCCACAGCGCGCCCCGATCCTCGGGGTGCAGGATGGCCTCGAACTCGTGGCGGGTGAGCTGAATCCGCGACGGCGGACGCTCGAAGAGTGCCGCGAGTCCCTCCGACAAGGTAATCACATTCTTCTGGAAGTCCGCTTCCCAGATGCCGAAGCGAGCCACCTTCTCGGCCAGATGGAGGCGCTTCACGGCGTCGTTGAGCTGCTTCTGACCCCGAATGCGCTCGATCGCGTTGCCGGCAAGCTGCGCGGCGACGCGCGCCATGCGCAGCTCCTCCGGACGGGGGGCCGCGACGAGCCGCCGATAGGTGGCGAAGGTTCCGAGGACACCCCCGC
Source organism: Steroidobacteraceae bacterium (assembly GCA_036499585.1). Lineage (GTDB taxonomy): Bacteria > Pseudomonadota > Gammaproteobacteria > Steroidobacterales > Steroidobacteraceae > 13-2-20CM-66-19. The sequence goes on along the minus strand of DASYDM010000063.1, from coordinate 104,234 downwards.
GAGAGTCCCGGACAGGTTGACTCCAACAGGCCCGTAGCCCGTGGCTCAATATGAAATCGCGCGCGTTGGCGAAGCGATAGTCGGTCGCGATGTCCTCGATGATGACCGTCTCGTTGCGGTAGGCAGCCGAGCCGCAGGCGCCGACGTCCGGGCCGATCTCGAGACCGTTGGCTGCCTGCAGGTAGGCCTGCGGCAGGCTGGGACCGGAGGCCATGAGCAAGCGTCCCCTGTGCTCTTCGTCGAGGAGCATGACCGTACAGAGGGATTCCGGCGAGATGCGCTCGACTGCCTCGGTCAGTGTATTCAACACCTCACTCAGCGGCGCGCCACGAGCCACGAGCTCCAGCATCCGGCGCTCGACCTCGAGGATCACCGACGAGCTGGCGAGATCCTCCGACGCCGCCGCCGGTTTTCTGGCTTTGCGAAATGCATGCAGCCACCCCACCGACGCAACGGTGGCCGCCACGAATGCAAGCGATGCCAGCACTTCAACCCACATGAATCCGCCCCCTCGCAAAGCACCTTCCGGGTTGGATGTAGTGTCAGTCCCTCGGAAAGCACCTCTTTTTTAACAAAGGCGCAACACTTCCACTGCGGCACATAACGCAATTCCCGGGATGTATGCGAGGAGTGTGTCGGAGTGTGAAGCGGGTCTTGCGAAGAGGGGGCGCCGGACACGCTTGCGAGCGGGGAAATCGCAGTGCAGCAGCGTAGCGTCGGGCTCCACGACCGCACTGCGGAAAGTACGTACTGCGGCCGCGCCGTGGTGAATTGCCGAACGCCAGCCGCAGTTGTTGTACCGACCGGTCTATTTCGCGGGCGCGACAGGCTCCTCGAACAACTCCACGAAGCCGCCCACATCGGGATCCCGAACCATCACTTCCCGGGTTCCGGTCCGCATGGTCACGATCCCGTCCGACACGACCTGGGCGCCGGCGGCTTTGACCTTCGCGAGCCAGGCCTCGAGACCCTGAACCTGGTAACCGACATAACCGACACCGATGTCGGTGATCTTTGCCGGCCGCACGGGCTTTTTGCGATTCTGAAATTCGACCAGCTCGAAGTTCATGCGCAAGGCAGGCGCGATCTCCTGCGGAAACGACAGGTTGAAGAAGCGCAGGACGTTGCCGTGGCTCCCCGCGGCGGAGTCATAGAAATCGCCCCTCAACCAGGGTGGCTCGGTGGTCACGAGCTTTCCCCCCAACGTGTCGCCGTAGAACGCCCGCGCCCTGTCTGAATCCAACACGACGATCCCCACGTGAGTCACACCCGGCAGGGATGCCGGACGGCCCGGCTTGCCATCCGCGGCCGGCGTGGCGGGACGCTGGTCGATAAACTCGATGTCGAGTCCGTCAGGGTCAGTCATGTACGCGAGCAGCCCTTTGGTCTGGCCGGGGGGCGCGATCAGCTTGTTGTCCCACGAGCGCGCACGCAACTGACCGCTGGCCTGCAGCTCGGACCAGGTCTTGTTGGCATCCGGAACGATGATCCCGAAGTGGCTGACACCTGGGTCCCACGGAGTGTGGTCGCTGACGTTGGTGCGCTTCAGCCCCTTCAGTTCGCGCAGGTACACGACGAAGTGCTGGCCCGAGTCCGAATTGACTACGTACATCTTGGCCATGCGCGTCTGAAATCCCCTGACGCCGTACAGATGCTCGCTGACCTCGTCCTTGCGCCACGCGGGGTTGGCCAGCGGGTCCTGACTGAAGCCGATGGCCTTGTAGAAGGCGACCGACTTGTCCAGGTCGGCGACCATGCGGCCCACGAAGCCGATGCGCGCCCCCTCGAATGCCGTTCCGGCGGGCGCCTGGGCCTGAGCCGCGCTGAAACCCAAAGTGCATGCGGCGGCGACCAACGCCGCGCCGGACATCAGCCGAGCGAATGCCATGACGAGTCCCCCCTCTTACGATTTCAGTGCGTGGGTAGCGGCGCAGTGGCTGCCGCTCCCGATTCGTTCGCGTGGTGCGTGTGACGCGCGGCGCGTCGGATGAGCACGAAGAACAGCGGAACGAAGGCGACAGCGAGGATCGTTCCGGTGATCATTCCCCCGACGACCGCGGTTCCAATGGCAATACGACTCTGGGCCCCCGCTCCCGTCGAGACAGCCAAGGGCAGCACACCGAAGATGAATGCGAGCGAGGTCATCACGATCGGACGTAACCGCAGGCGGGCGGCCGTCAGGGCTGCATCCCGTGCACTTCGACCGGCCTTCTCGGCCTGCTCGGCGAACTCGACGATCAGAATGGCGTTCTTGGCGGCCAATCCCATCGTAGTCAACAGTCCAACCTGGAAGTAGACGTCGTTCGCCAGACCGCGCGCCCAGACCGCCAGCGCCGCGCCCAACAGCCCCAGCGGCACGACCATGATGACCGACACCGGGATCGACCAGCTCTCGTACAACGCGGCCAGGCACAGGAATACGACGATGACCGAGATCGCGTACAGCAACGGCGCCTGGCCGCTGGACTTGCGCTCCTGGTAGGACAGATTGCTCCAGGCGATGGACGTGCCGGGCAGATCCAGCGCCAACTCCTCCATGCGCGCCATTGCATCCCCGGTGCTGCGGCCGGGGGCCGCGTTGCCCTCGATCTCGTAGGAGCCCCAGCCGTTGAAGCGGCTCAGTGTTGCGGGCGAGCGTCCCCAGGTGGTGGTCGCGAACGCCGAGAACGGTGCCATGGCGCCGGATGCCGTCCGGACATACCAGTCCGAGAGATCCTCGGGGCGGCTGCGGAATTGAGCGTCACCCTGCATGTACACGCGCTTCACCCGGCCCCGGTCGATAAAGTCGTTGACGTAGTTGCCGCCCCAGGCCGCGGAAAGCGTCGCATCGACTTCCTGCTGCGAGACCCCCAACGCGCCGACCTTCTCCTGGTCGATGTTCACACTGAGCGTGGGTGGATCCTCGAGTGTGTTGGATCGTACCGATGTCAGGATCGGGTCGCCGCGGGCGCCCGCCAGGAGCTTGTCGCGCGCGGCCTTGAACTGCGCCCGGTCCAATCCTCCGGTATTCAGCAGCTCCATCGTGAAGCCGCTGGAATTGCCCAAGCCGCGCACTGGCGGCGGATCGAGCGCGAAGAACTCCACGTCCCGCAGGCGCGCCCCGATCTTCTGATTGGCACGACGGGTGATCGTAGTTGCGTTGTGTTCGGGTCCCTTGCGCTGATCCCAGGGAGCCAGCGCGACGAAACCGCGGCCGGCGTTTTGACCGGCGCCGGCCTGGCTCTGCCCGACGATCGTGAAGATCACCGGCACGTCCTTATTGTCCTCGGTCATGAAGTAATGCTCGATCTGCTCCACCGCCTGCAACGTGCGTGCAATCGTGGCCCCGGGGGGCAAGGTGTACTGGATCTGCGCCCGCCCCTGATCCTCGACCGGCAGGAAGCTGGTGGGCAGGTGCAGAAACACGGCGACCAGCGCCGCCACCAGAACCCCGTAACACAGCATGAGGGGTGTCGCGTGGTCCAACACCCATTTGACGCTGTCACGATAAAAGTCGGCGAGACTCTCGAACGCGTTGTGGAAACGCTCACCCATCCCGTGCAGGACGCGGATGACCCCTGCGCGTCGCGCCTCGTGCTCTGCGCTGGGCGGACGCAACAACGTAGCCGCCAGCGCTGGCGACAACACCAGCGCGACGACGACCGAGAGCGCCATGGCTGCGACCATGGTGATCGAGAACTGCCGGTAGATTTCGCCGACCGAGCCGCCGAAGAAGGCCATTGGCAAGAACACCGCCGACAGCACCAGCGCGATCGCGATCAGCGCCGTCTGGATCTCGTCCATCGAGCGGATCGTCGCCTCCCGCGCGGTGATACCCGGCTCCTGACGCATGACGCGTTCGACGTTTTCGACCACGACTATGGCGTCGTCGACCAGCAGTCCGATCGCCAGCACCATGCCGAACAGCGTCAGCGTGTTGATCGTGAAACCGAATAGCGACAGGACGCCGAAGGTACCCAACAGCACCACGGGCACGGCGATGGCCGGAATCAGAGTCGCGCGCCAGGTCTGCAGAAAAACGAACATGACAAGCACGACCAGCAGGATGGCCTCGATCAGCGTCTTGACGACTTCCTCGATCGACAGGTGCACGAAATCGGTACTGTCGAGCGGAAAGGTGTACTTGTAGCCCGCGGGGAACGATTTGGACTGGCGCGCGACCTCGGCCTTCACCAGCTCCGCCGTGCGCAGCGCATCGGCACCCGGGGCCAGCTGGATCGCAAGCCCCGAGCTCTGATAGCCGTTCAGGCGCGTGAAGTTGTTGTAGCTCTCGCTCCCGAGCTCGATGCGGGCGACGTCGGACAACCGCACCAGCGAGCCGTCGCGCTGCGTCTTGACGATGATGCGCCGGAACTGCTCGGGCGTGGTCAGGCGCGATCGCGCGGTCACGGTCGCATTCAACATCTGACCCGGGACCGAGGGCAGCGCCCCGACCTGCCCCGCCGCAACCTGAGTATTCTGCGCCTGCAGGGCGGCGGTGATGTCGCTCGGCATGAGCTGGTAGCTGGCGAGCTTCGAGGGGTCGAGCCAGATGCGCATGGCGTATTGCGCGCCGAACACCTGCAGATCGCCGACTCCCGGCAGGCGGCCGAGCGCGTCCTGCATGTTGGACACCATGTAGTCCGAAATGTCGCCGGAGTCGGAGGCACCGGAGGTATCGTAGACCGACATGACCAGGAGGAAGTCCGGGTTGGACTTGGTGACGATCAGGCCCTGCTGTTGCACGGCCAGCGGCAGGCGGGGCAGCGCCTGTTGGACTTTGTTCTGGACCTGAACCTGCGCGATGTCGGGGTTCGTGCCACGCTCGAACGTGACCGAGATCTGCGATACGCCGCTCGCGGTCGAGTTGGACGAGAAATAGATCAGCCCGTCGATGCCGGTGAGCTGCTGCTCGATGACTTGCGTAACGCTCGACTCGAGCGTCTCGGCAGCGGCACCGGGGTAGCTGGCGCGGATATTGACCGCAGGCGGCGCGATATCGGGATACTGCTCCACCGGCAGGAAGAACAGTCCGCCGACGCCGCCGAGCATGATGAGGATGGAAATGACCCAGGCCAGGACCGGCCGGTCGATGAAGGTGCGCGAAATCATCGCACGGAGTCGGCAATCGGCGCGGCAGCGGAGCTGACGGAAACGGGAGTCGGCTCGGGCGTGGTCTGCACCAGCACCGCACGCACTTCCTGACCCGGCTGAATCTTGCTCAGGCCCTCCACTATCAGCTTGTCACCGGGCTGCAGGCCCTTGGAGACCAGCCACTGATCCCCCACCGTGCGGTCGGTCACCACGGTCCGCGTTTCCGCCTTGGAGTCAGCGTTGATGACCAACGCGGAGGCGTTGCCCTTGGAGTCGCGGGAGATGCCCTGCTGCGGGACGAGAATCGCCTCCTTCGCCTGCACGGGGGAGAACTCCGCTCGCACATACATGCCCGGGAGCAACCAGCCTTCCGGATTGGGGAACCGCGCGCGGACGGTGACAGTGCCCGTGTTGATGTCCACGACCGATTCGGCGAACTGGAGTACGCCCGCATGCGCATAGTGACTGCCGTCCTCGAGACGGAGATTCACTTCGGTGGAGGCTCGCTCGAGGTCGCCTCCCGCCACTTGCCGGCGAAACGACAACAGCGCGGCACTGGACTGCTGGATGTCCACGAACATCGGATCGAGCCGCTGAATGGTGGTCAGCGGCGCGGTCTGAGCGGCCGACACCAAGGCGCCGGTGGTCACGATCGAACGACCGATGCGACCGGTGATCGGCGCGCTGACCTGCGTGAACTTCAGATTAATTTCGGCGGACGCGACTGCAGCGCGCGCCCTATCGACCGCCGCGCCGGACGAATCGGCGGTGGCCTGAGCATCGAGGAGATCCTGGCGGCTGATGACTCCGGATTTCCCCAGCTCCGTGAACCGATCCGCGCGGGTCCTGGCCGCATCGCGGGTCGCAATCGCGCTGGCCAGATCCGCGCGCGCCTGATTCAGAGCGGCTTCATAAAGACGCGCGTCGATCTTGTAGAGGATGTCGCCGGCGTGAACGACCGTGCCTTCCGTGAACAGCCGCTGCTGGACGATCCCTGAGACCTGAGGACGAACCTCCGAGGTCTCGAACGCTGCTGTCCGCCCAGGCAATTCCAGACGCAACGGCACCGCCTCGCGCTTGAGAACGACGTAACCCGCCTCGGGCGCGCGCTTGTTGTCGGCGGCAGCTTGACCGTTGTCATGCTTGGAACAGCCGACGACTGCAAGCGCCACACTCACCACGAGGCCCGCTGCAACGCCCCTGCCCCGAATTGCCGCTCGCACACTCTGCATCGATCCCCGCCGCCGTTGAGACATCCAAATTTTTACAAGATTAACAGTAGGCTGCATGCTTGGACGCAACGATGCGCTGTGCTGACCACGACTGGGATGGCCAGCGTACCGAGCCCGGCAGGCCCCACCCGGCGCCGTTCACTCGCCACGTAGAATCAATAGCTTACGAAGTATGCTTCCGGACTTCGTCAGCGAGGGCTCCGGCGAACAGGGCCTTCAGTTTCTGGGTATCGCCGGTGGGCTTGCGGATCTGGACTTCGCGCCAGGTGCGGGCTTCCTCGTGGCCCATCGCCAGGATCGCGCGCCGGGCCTGCGTCAGCTGCGCCTTCAACATCGGCTGCAGCGCGGCGAGCGGAGCCAGACCGGCTTGTTCATCCTCGGTCTGCGCAAGTGCCACGTCGCAGTAGATCCGGAAATACTCCGTGTATCTCTCCTGGTACAGCTGGATCGGCTCCTCGAAGACCGGGTCGCCGATGAGCACCGCTCCCAGGTGCTCGGTGCACAGGTAGCTCGAGGTGGAATGGACGTAGTTGATGTGTTCCTTGAGGAGCGCGCCGATGTATTCGCGCGGCCCGCTGAACAAGCCGAGCAGGCGCTGCCGTTTCGAACCCATGACGCGACGGTCGCGGATGTACTCAAACAACGCCTTGCGATGCAGCAGAGAGAAAGCGGTCGAGCGCAGCGCGACGGCCTGCCGGTCGAGTTGTCGCCTGTCGGCAACGGTTCGCATGAGATGCGAGTGCCCGAGCTCCCACTGCCGATAGGAGTGCGCTGTCTCGAGCACTCGCGCTGCGACCACCCGTTCGGCGGGCGTGCCTTCCCTGTTCGCGTCGGCAACGCGGCGTTCGGACTCTTCCATGAGCCGCTCATGTTTGAAGCCGCTGAGGATCATGCGGTTCCCGACGAGTCCAGGCCCGCGTTACCTATAGCTCACTCAGGCGCGCGCAGGGTTGTTTTCCCGCCAGCGTACGCGCGAAATTAATCTCGTCGAGTTTGGGCTGCGCCTGAGCTGCGCCGGGTCAGCCGGTGGCCGGGCATTCGCCCGGCTTGCCAGGCTCCCGCTCGAGCGCCGCCCGATCCCACCCGGCCGCATCCGCCGCCGCCTCGTACGTGCTCTGCAGGAACGCGAACAGCTGCGCTTGCGGATCCCTCGAGCTGCGCACGATCTCGTACGGAAGCAGAAACTCGCCGAGCTGAGCGCTGAAGAAGGCGCCTTGGGGACTGACTGGGGTGCCCTGAAAGCCAGACGGCGTCGGATACGCGTATGAGTAGAACGCGGGGTAGTCGATACCCGCCCCGCCGGGCCAAAAGCCCGCGCTACTGACTTCGTGCGAGTACGCCTCGCGCATGACCGCATCGGCCACGCCAGGCACTTTCCCGCTGAACTGCGGAGCACGGCGCCCCGAAAAGCGAGTGACCGCGAGATCGAAACTGCCCCAGAAGAAATGCACCGGGCTGGACTTCCCGAGGAAACCTGTGCGGAAGCGCTTGAAGACGCCATCGATCTGCACGAGCACCTGAGAGAAGCGGTTCGCGTACGCAGCATCGTAGGCGCAGTGGACCTGATCCTGGGGGAACGGGATCGCGCCGGCGATCTCACACGGCCTCTCGTTGATCTGCACTTGAAGGTGCAGCTCGTTCAACGCCTCCAGGACCTGCGCATGGAAATCGGCAACCGTTTGGGGACGAAGCAGGATCTCCCGTCGGCCGCCGTCGGAGACCTCCGCAACGAGCACGTGGCGGACAAAATCGAATCGCAGCTCGAAGGTGCGGGAGCCGTGCGGTATCGGCGAGGTGGTGAGTCCCGTTGGCGTCACATACAGGGGCACGTGCCAGCTGTGATTCAACCAGGGGGTCTGCTGGAGGCGGATCTTGCCCACTACCTGGGTCCACAGGTGCAGCGTCTCGCAGGTTTCGCGCCACTCCGAGTAGCGCAGCTCCGGCCAGATTGAAGAGTTGTCGAGCGTATCCATGGCAAGATAGTGAACGTTAAAACAAGAGGGGGAAAGAGCTGATGCGCATTCATATGGGGGCTGCGCGCCGCACCAGCGCGCCTGGCCTGGCAATTCTCAGCCTTGTTGCCTTGTGCGCAGGCCTCGGATGCCGCGCAGCCAGTGCCGCCGGGACCGGTCTGCCCGCGATCGACTCAGCAGTCAACTCTCAGGGCACCCCACCGACCGAGCGCCGGAGCACCGAACTCGGCTTCGCCGTATTCCAGCTGCACTGCGTCTCCTGCCATGGGAATCCGGCTTACGAGCGCGCGCCCTCGCCGACCGCTTTGCGCGCCATGTCGCCGGAGCGTATCTACACGGCCCTGACGACCGGCTTGATGAAATCGGTCGGCGACACGTTGCCCGACGAAGACCGCCGCCGCGTGTCGGAGTCATTGGCCGGACAACTTCTCGGCGCCGCCGACGTCGGCGAAGCAGCCAGAATGCCCAACCGCTGCGCATCCAATCCACCGCTGCAGGAACTCGCAGCGGGCGGCTGGAACGGTTGGGGCAACGGCCCGACCAATGAGCGTTTTCAAACCGCCGCAGCCGCGGGCCTCACGGCCGACTCGGTTCCGAAACTGCAGCTGAAATGGGCCTTCGGCTATCCGGGAGGTACCTCTGCCTACGGCCAACCCACCGTCGTGGGCGGCCGCGTCTACGTCGGCACGGATACCGGTTTCGTCTACTCACTCGATGCCGCGTCAGGGTGCATCTACTGGTCGTTCCGCACCGATGCGGGCGTGCGCAATGCGATGACGGTCGGGCCCGTCAAGGTCAAAGGACACACGGGTCAGGCCGTGTTTCTAGGTGATCTGAAGGCCAGCGCCTACGCAATCGACGCGCACACCGGCAAGCTGATCTGGAAGACCCGCGTCGAGCAGAACTTTGCGACCCGCGTGACGGCCGCGCCTGCCCTGTACAAGGGCCGCCTGTATGTTCCGATCTCCGCGTGGGAGGGATTCCAGGCCCGAGTCGTCGACTATCCGTGTTGCACGGCGGTCGGCAGCGTCAGCGCGTTGGACGCCAATACGGGCAAGCGGATCTGGAAGACCTACTCCATCGCTCAGCGCCCGCGCCCGACACACAAGAACTCGAAGGGAGTTCAGCAGTGGGCGCCCGCGGGCGTGCCGATCTGGAACACCCCGACCGTCGATGAGAAGCGGCATGCGGTGTATGTTGGAACCGGCGATGCCTCCACCTACCCTGCGCCGTCGACCAGCGATGCCGTCATGGCACTCGACCTCGACACGGGAAAGATCCTGTGGTCGCAGCAGATCTACAAGGACGATTCGTTCATCGTGGGTTGCGCGGGAGCCCAGGTCACCGAAAACTGCCCGAAGGTCGTCGGACCCGATTGGGACATTCCGATGTCGCCGATGCTCAAGAACGACGTCGGCGGCCGCGCTCTGCTGGTCTTCGGCACCAAGCCCGGCGATGTGCTGGCCATCGACCCCGACAAACAGGGAGCTCGTGTGTGGCTCGCCAACGCAGTCAGCGGCGAGATCGACGCCGGCCTCAGCAAGAAGGGAGGCGGAAATCGCGGGCCGGTCTGGGGCGGCGCGATGGACGATCGGCTGGTCTACTTCGGACTCAGCGCTGGCGGGGTGGTCGCAATGAATCTCTCCGACGGCAAGCGCGCCTGGTACACGCCGCTCAACGCGGCCGCAGGTGCCGGAAAGAGGGTCAGTAACTCGGCCGCCGCCACCGCTATTCCAGGTGTGGTCTTTGTCGGCGGATCAGACGGCCACCTGTGGGCCCTGTCGAGCGCTGACGGCCATGCCCTGTGGTCGTACGAGACCGCTCACGACTTTGACACGGTGAATCACATCAAGGCGCACGGGGGATCGATCAGCGCACCGGGACCGACCGTCGCGGACGGTATGTTGTTCGTCGGGTCGGGCTACGGAGTCGTCGCCGAAACTCCGGGCAACGTGCTCTTGGCGTTTGGCACCTCCCGGTGATAGACCACTTCGCTCCCATCGGGAGACCAGGACGGGTCGCTGCCTGACAGCGGCCCGCTTCTGTCACCGGAGGTGTACGCCAGTCCTGTCCAGAGAATCCGCTGGTGCATGTCGAGTTGGTACTCCATGTATCCCACGACGCCTCCGGGAAGGGACTGCGGCGAGAACCGACGGAACTGACTGTCGCTGAGGCCGTACTCCTTGCCCGAGTCGATATTCATGGAGAAGATTTCTGTTCCGTACGATGTGCCCCCGGTCGCCCGGTCCCCGGTCGTCCGGTAATACACGAGGCTATGTCCGACCGGGGCCCATTTCGGGCTCCCCGCCAAACGGTTCTGCGGGCTGATCCGACGCACCCCACTGCCGTCGGGACGCATCAAGTAGATGGCCGTGGATTGCATCAGCTCCCAGGTCAGGGAGTCGTTGGGTTCCGTCCGCCGTGCCTTGGCGGCCTCGCGGTCCGAGGAGAAAGCGAGCCACTGGCCATCCGGCGACCAACTCGGGCGGAAGTTGCCGGACTGACTGCGAGTCACGTTGACGGACTCCCGGGTCCCCAGATCCAGCAACCAGATGTTGGCTATGCCGCCGTCCCGCGTGGACACGAACGCCAGGGTCTTGCCATCGGGCGATAGCGCGCCCTGATCGTCGTCGGCAGCGTTGTCCGTCAGGCGTTCGAGCCCGGAGCCGTCGGGATGAACGCGGAACACATCCGCCGACCCGAAGCGCTCCGAGGTGAACACGATCCAGCGGCCATCGGAGGAGAACGATGCGTTGTAGTTCGGTCCGGGGCCCGTGTTCAGCGGCCGCTCCTGTTCCGCGGAGGCGTCCGCGATGAACAGATCGGACTCGAAGTAGGAACAGCGACAGATGTGCTGCTCGCGGCGCGCGCCCGGCGCTGCGATTGCCGGGCCGGCCGTTGCCGTGGAGAGCGTCGAAGCGCCGGCGGGTGCTGCGGCGACAGCGGAGGATCCAACCAAACCGGCCGCGAGCGCTCCCAGGGCCGTGACAGGGCCCAAGGCTCCCAGCATCATCCGGGCGGCGATCCCTAGCATCCTAGCAACATAGCCCCCGCCGGCAGCACTGCCTAGGGCTGACGGCTTTCGTTCGGCGCAGACGGGTGTCGGCTCGGCGCATGCGACAGCGTAAACCAGTTCCGCGCCCCGCGGACCGCCGTCCACCGTCCTCGGGACCTTATCCCGCTTCTGGTCGGCTTCCAGCACAGTCATGGACACTGGACAGGTCCCGGCGCCCCCACCTACGCTGAGGTCGGTACCGTTCCGAGGGGGAAGTCCATGAAGTCGTTGCAGCGCGCGTCATTCCGTCTTGCAGTCGCGGTGGTTGGCCTGGGGGTACTCGGGATCGCGGGGTCGCAGACCGCCCGGGCCCAGGGCGTCCCGCCGACCGGGGCGACGGAACTGGCGGCGCAGACCCGCCTGATCCAGAGCGCGGATCCGAAGCTCGCCGCCAACAAGAAGCTCGTGTTCGACATGTGGCGCGTCATCATCCAAGGCGGCCACACCGAGATGGCTCCTCAGTATTTCACCGAGAGTTACATCCAACACAACCCGAATGTAACGACCGGTCGCGATGCGATGGTCACCTACATGAAGCAGACACGGCCGGTGTGCGAGATCGATCCGAAGATCACGTTCCCGGTCATTGCGATCATGGCGGACGGCGACCTCGTCACGGTGGCCACGGTAAGTCACGTGGACGACCCGACTGCGCCGGGCAAGAAGTACGACGGCACCCATTTCGACATGTTCCGGATCGAGAACGGCAAGATCGCCGAGCACTGGGACAGCGTGCCGAAGGATCCCAACGCGCTGCACTACAACCCGAACACCCAGAACGGCGTGCCGAAGAAGACCTGCACCCCGCGCTAGCGGCAAGGCCGGCGCTGGTGGCGCCGGCCCCGACCTCGATTACTTCTTCGGTTTGCGGAACTTGAAGACCGTCTGATCCGTGAGCCGGCGCACGCCTGGCGTGAACACCATCTTGCTGTGGTCGTCCTCGGGATGCGCCAGCACCTTGCTCTGCGTCACGAGCTCGAACCCGGCGGCGAGCACTTCCTGTTTGATCACTTCCGGATCGATGCGGTGCAGAGCCTTGGTATCGCGGCGGCCCGAGCCCGGGGCCGCGTTGTGATCGACGACGAAGAACACGCCACCGGGCTTGAGCGCCTTGAAGATGCGCTGATTGAGGGCTGCCACGTCGATGTCGTTCAACGACAGGTCGTGGTAGTACAGAACGTTGAAGACGATATCGACGTTCTGCGGCAGCTCGATCTTGTTGTAGTCGATGAGCTGATAGTGTGAGTTGGGATGAGCCTTTTCGAATGCCCGGCTCGCCTCGCCGGCGCGCTTCTCGGTGTACGGCAGGTCATACATGTACACGTTGCCCTTCGGGCCCGCGATGTCCGACAGCATCTGGGTGAAGTACTGTCCGAAGGAGGCGAACTCCACGATCTGGTCGCCGGGCCTCACGCCCGACAGTGTCAGGAGCTCGGCTGGCTTGCGATTGACGTCGTCGGCCTTCTGGGCCTCGGGACGCATCGGGGACTCGATCGCCTTGCGGATGTAGGCAGCCGTGCCCTTCGGGATCGTGTACGCAGCGGCGGGCGCCGCGGTCGCTGCAGCACCCGCATCCGCGGCAACCGCAGTAGCTGCGAAAGACGTGACGACAAGAGCAGCCGCGCAGGCTGCGAGCAATCCGGACCGGCTCATTGAATTCCCCCTCTCTTCTTACGGACTGGTTTACGTTTTGGCATTTTGCCACGCCTGGGGCGCCCGGGGTCCTTCAGCTCCACCCAGACAGGCGCGTGATCGCTGGCGTGCGGCTCGCCTCGGACCCATCGATCGACCTCGGCCTGGACCAGGCGCTTGGCGAGATCGGGGCTGAGGAGCACATGATCGATGCGCAGGCCGGCATTGCGAGTCCAGTGATTGCGGAAGTAGTCCCAGAACGTAAAGACGGCTTCCTCGGGATGCTTGGAACGCAACGCGTCGGTCCACCCCTGCGCCAGCAGGCTCGAGTAGGCCTCGCGACTCTGCGGCTGCAACAGCGCATCCTTGCGCCAGTGCTTCGGGTCGTAGATGTCGAAGTCGGTCGGTACGACATTGAAGTCGCCCACCAGGGCCACCGGGTGACCGGAGTCGAGCAGCGATCGTGCATGTCGCTGCAGACGCTCGAACCAGGCCAGCTTGTAGTCGAACTTCGGGCCCGGCTGCGGGTTGCCATTCGGCAGATACAGGCAGGCCACCAGGATTCCATCCACCGCCGCTTCCAGATACCGGCTTTGGGTGTCCTTCGCGTCTCCCGGCAGCCCGCGTCGGACCTCGATCGGCTTGGCGCCCCGAGCCAGGATCGCAACGCCGTTCCAGGCGCGCTCTCCATGCCAGATCGCCTCATACCCGGCCTCCTTCAGCGGGACGGAGGGAAAGGCGAAATCGGTGGCCTTGAGCTCCTGAAGACAAACGACGTCGGGCGACTCGCGTTCCAGCCACTGAAGGAGGTTGGAGAGGCGACTCGCTATGCCATTGACGTTATAGGTCGCGAGCTTCACGACCTCTTAAGGTATCGCCCGAACAACCCCGCCGTCGACTCTCAGCGCTGCGCCCGTGGTCGCCGACGCCTGCGCACTACAAACAAACGCGATCAGCGCGCCTACTTCGTCGGTGGTCGCAAACCGCTGGATGATGGAGCTCGGACGGGCGGTCTTGAAGAACTCACGCTCGATAGTGCCCTCGTCCTTGCCTTGGGCCTTCGCCATCTGTCCGACGAAGCCACTGACTCCCTCGGAAGCAGTCGGGCCAGGCAGCACACTGTTCACCGTGACGTCGGTGCCCACGAGCGTCTCGGCCAGACCCCGGGCCACGGCGATCTGGGCTGTCTTGGTGACACCGTAGTGGATCATCTCTGTCGGAATCTGCAGTCCGGACTCGCTCGAGACGAATACGATCCGACCCCAGTTGCGGGCGCGCATTCCACGGACATAGTGGCGGGAGAGGCGAACGCCACTCAACACATTCACTTCGAAGAAGCGCATCCAATCCGCATCGGGTATCTCGTCGAAGGGCTTCGGCTCGAAGATGCCCAGATTGTTGACGAGGATGTCCACGTCCGGGTGCGCTGCGAACAGCGCGTCGCAGCCTGATGCCGTGCCGAGATCCCCTGCGAATCCATCGACTTTCGCGCCGCGGATCGAGTCGCGAAGTTGTTTGATCGCAGCCTCGACACGCTTGGAGGTCCTGCCGTTGACGATGACTTGCGCACCCTCGCGAGCGAGCGCTGCAGCGGCCGCGAATCCGATCCCGGCCGTGGAGCCGGTGACCAGCGCTCGCTTGCCTTGAATACCCAGATCCATCAGGCCCGCTTCGCGGCGAGATTGCCCTGGGCCTCGGTGGCGAGCCCGTTCCATTTCTCCCAGGTTTCCAGGCGCCGGGCGTACTCCGCCTTGGTCATGGGCAGTCCCACGGTGCCCAGGAACAGGCGCAGCGGAGGATCCTTGGCATCGACGAGTTTGAGAATCGCGGGCCCGGTGGCGTCCGGGTCGCCCGGCACGTTGCCGGCGCGCCAGGCCTGCATCTTTGCGCGGACGCCGTCGTAAGCCGGGAGCGTAGTGGCACGCTGAGCGGAGGGGCCGCTCCATTCAGTGGCATAGCCAGCCGGCTCGACGAGCGTGACCTTGATACCGAACTCGGCCACTTCCTGGGCGAGCGCCTGGCTGAAACCTTCCAGCCCCCACTTGGAGGCGTGATACATACCCACAGTCGGGAACGCGTTGACGCCGCCAATCGATGAGACCTGCAGGATGTGGCCGGAGCCCTGCTGACGCAGGATCGGCAGTACGGCCTGCGTGACCCACAGTGCACCGAAGAGATTCGTCTCGATCTGCGCCCTCGCCTCGGCCTCGCTGACCTCCTCGATCGTGCCGAACAGTCCGTAGCCCGCGTTATTGACCACAACGTCGAGGCGGCCAAACCGCTGTTGCGCCTCGGCGACGGCCTTGAACACGGCAGCTCGGTCGTCGACGTTCAGCGCAAGCGCTGCAACACGGTCACCGTAGCGCTGCACCAAAGGGGTCAGCGTCTTCACATCCCGCGCCGTCGCAACGACCTTGTCGCCGCGCTCGAGGGCCGCCTCCGCCCACACTCGGCCGAAGCCTTTGGATGTGCCGGTGATGAACCAAACCTTGGGGGTACTCGCCATGGGCCGTCTCCGCGGGAATAGAAAGGGTGCCGCCGGGGCGGCAGAGATCCAAGGATGCGCTTACTGCCGCGCCATCGCGACCTTCGGGTGATTGACGATGGGCTCACCCAAAGGGGTGAGGCGCGGAACGCCGAACCGACCGGCCTTCCTGGGGGCGTCCAACGCTCCGCGTGTGGTGGTGCATCGATTTTCCTCGGGAGTCTCGACCAGGGATGGCTGGGCCGCAGGGGTGTGCGCCAGGGGTGGCACCCTCGCGTCGCATCATGTGGAGCGCCCTACTCGTGCAGCTTTCCGTCCGTCTGCATCAGCGCCTTGATCGAGCCGTCCGGGCCGATCGGGTTGCGGTTGTTCTCGAGACACACGTAAGGCTCGAGCACGAAGTCCGGTGGGGCGCGCTTGTACGTCTTGGTCACCGTCCAAGGCTTGGCATAAGCGACTGGATCGACCAGCGTGATCTCATCGCGCAGGGTGTCGTCATCGGCCAGCCAGAAACGCTCGTACGTAATGGCCTTTTCGCTCTTCGGCAGACCCGAGGACTCCATGTTGGTGTCCTTCTTGAAGCCGAACGCGGTGGCGACGAAAAAGTTGCCTTCCCAATGCCCCACCGACTGACCGTTGTAGGTGTCATCCGGGTCTTCATCCAACGGCCTGCCGTCAGTAAAGATGCGCCGCGTCTGCTCGTCCCACTCCGCGTAGAGGGCGACATGATCGTGCGCCATGGTGATTTCCATGGGGTAGGTCATCGTCATGAGCCGCGGCATACCGGGAGGCAGGCACGATGCCGTGGGATCACCCGTCGGGCGGCCCGCCGCGGCGTTCGCCATGTTGGTCTCGAAGACCTTCTGAAAAGTCGCATTCAGCGGCGGGTTCTGCCGCTTGCCGGGCGCGACACCCGGTACCCAGCCGATACCGCCCTGGCTGATCCAGATTCCGGTGAGGTCGTGGCGGTTCTTCGGCTTGTACGCAGTCTTGTCCCAGTTGGGATTCACGGCCTGGGTTTTGGCGGCGCCGGCAAAGGTGGTCGGCAGCTTCGAGGTGTCGCGTGGCGGCGCTTGCACACCCTTGGTGAGATCGCGATCGATGGGCCGCCCTGCCTGATCCAGCGCGGGGGGCCTGGGCTTCGGGGCGCCTGTGGTGCCGGGCGCAGTCCCGGGCCCGCCCGCCGCGGCCTTGCCGCTTGCGTCGGCCGCACCACCGTATTCGTCCTGGGCGAATCCAGCGCAGGAGACGAGCAAAAGACTGATAGCGAAAGCAACGCGGGCAGTAAACATGGCACGAACCCTCCCCAGGGTGGGCGTCATTATGGACTTCCGAAAAGCGGGCTGCCGGGCCACTTCAGAGTCTGTTCAATCCGGCACGTAGGCCTGCAGGACGCTGCGATACGCGCCCGCCAGGAAGACCGCGGGGTCTCCCAGCTCGGACTCGTGATCCTTCAAGGGGTGCGCGGCGACCGCATCCGAGGGGCCATATCCCTTGTTGAAGAACACGAAGTTGTCCTTGAAGAGCTTCTGATAAATGTCGCGAAAGCGAGTGATGTCCGCACCGGTCCATATCTTGCCGTCGGTCGTGACCACGCGGGTGTCGTCCTTGACCAGTGTCGCGAGCATCTCGTAAGCGCGCACAAGGCCGCCGAGCCAGCCTCCGTTATGGATATCGAGCACGGGCCAGCGATTACCTGCCACCGGACCCCCGGCCACTAGAATGTCGAGCTCGGGGAAATGAACATACAGATCGCCATCGGTGTGCGACGCGGGCAGATAACCGTAGTCGACGTGATGACCCGCGAAATCCAACGAGCCGCTATCGCGCGTGGTTTTCGTCGCGCGAGCCCTCTCCGGCAACGGCCCATAGCTACCGTCATAGCACGCCGAGACGGCTTTGCGGCCTTCGTACAGCCGGGATACTTCGTGCGAGATGATGAGTCCACCTTCTTTGCCCACGGCTTCATTCGAGCCCGTCTGCTCCGGGTGCCAGTGAGTGTTGATCAGCGTGTTGACCCGCTTGGCGCCGGTGGCTCCCATGACCGCCTTCAGGAGAGGCTTGGAATGAGCGGCCAGCCCGCCATCGATCATCAGCGCGCCTTCGGATCCGGGCATTGCGACGACATTGCAGCCGGCGCCCTGGAACAACGTCAGCCCGCCCTGCTCCTTCGAAGTCAGCGGCGTGGTCGTGATCGTGGCATCCGAAGCGAAAACATCGAACGGCCTCAGGGACGCTGCGGATACAACGCCCAACACAGTGAGGCCGCCGTTCAGGAAGCCGCGGCGCGAAAACGAAGTCATATGAGCATCCAGGATCCGTGCTCGCGCACTTTATTTGGCGTTCGCGACCCGCTGCTGGGCCGGAGCCTCAGTGGGCGGATACATCGGCGGATATCGGGTGCTGGCGGCCCGCAGACCGTCACTCGGCTGCAGCGGCCAGATGGTCGCCTCGTAGCCCAGCGGCGGGCCCACCGGCGGCCAGTCAGGTACTTTGGTCAATTCGACATTGGCGCCGGCGTCACGCAGCACCTTGGCCAGGTCCTGCCGTGCGGGCTGCCGCTGCTGCAGGAAGGGCACGTAGCCGCGGGCCATGGCGTAGTCCAGCGCGGTGAGTCCGTCCAGATCCTTGGCATTCACGTCGATGCCCCAGGCGATGAGCTCCTGCATCGCACCTTTCGAGCCGGCGCGCACGGCATAGTGAAGTGCCGTGCCACCGCGTGTTCGCAGCAAGTGGTGCTGGATCGCGTTGACCTTGATGTCCGTTCCGGCGTCGTGAAGGATCTTGATGACCTGGACAGCCCTTTCATTACTGGTCGCACCGCCCCCGCCAAAGGAGCCGCGGCCACCCAGGGCAGCCATGATCGGTGTCTGGTCGTCGGCCTGGTACAGCTTCGGATCGGCGCCACGCGCCAACAGCATCTTGATCAGCTCGACGTCGTCCTGGGCTGCGGCCGCCATCAACGGCGTCGCGCCGCGGGCTGCGCCACCGATACCGCGCCCGGCCGGCCGGTAGAACAGCTGCATGTTGGGGTTGGCGCCCTTGTCAAGCAGCAGCTTGACGATCTCCCGACCGTTGACGGCGCTCGGCGCATCCAGACCGCCGCTGCCGCGGGCGGTCACAGTGTCGACCCCCGCGCCTATGGCGGCGTAGAGCGGCCCCTGGCCGTAGATGTCCCATTGATTGACATCGGCGCCGACGTCGATCAGACGCTTCGTGATGTCCCAATTGTTGTTCATGATGGCGAACGTCAGGGGCGCGACGCCATCCGGGTCCGGCTCGTTCACGTCGACGTGATGCTTGATCAGCACATCTACGCAAGCGAGGCAGTTCTCGCGGGCGGCGTACATGAGAGGCGTCAGAGCACCGGTGTTGACCCGCTTGGCGCGGCTCTCCGCCGTGACATGCCGCTCCCAATTGCGCCACGCCGAATGCGCATTGATGTCGGCACCGTTGGAAATCAGAAGCTCCATCATCTCCGGATGCCGGCGGGCAGTCGCCCACATCAACGCGGTCTGGTAGCCGAACGTCTCGCGCGCATCAACCTTCGCGCCGTGTTTGATCAGTAACTTGGCCGCCTCGACATTGCCCGTGCGGGCCACATCCATCAGCGCCGTCTGCCCTTCGGCGTTCGGCGAATCCACATCGGCCTTCGCGTCGAGCAGCGCTTTGAGGATCTCGGCGTTGGCTACCGTTGCGGCCAGCTGCATGGGCGTGGCGCCGTAGTCGTTCGCCTCGCTCACCTTCGCGCCGGCCTTCAGCAGGCGCTTCACCGCCGCCACGTCCTCGCGGTATACGGCCCATTGCAGCGGGGTGCTGCCATCGGGGCCACGCTCGTCGGTAGCCGGACCCTGCGGAAACATGTTCGAAGCGGCCGCCTCCTGCGACGCGCCGAAGAAACCGATGGCAAAGCCAAAGGCAATGGCTACCGCGGAGGCCACGCGCCGGCCTCCAAGGTCGCCAGCCACGCCCGAGATACGCTGCGACGTCGCCGTCATGTTCAAACTCCCGCGAGCTCCCCGGTGCTGTCCATGAACTTGTCGACCGGCACTTTCACCTTTTTCAGCATCGTCAGCAGCGTGTTCGAGTGTGGCGTGTCCTGCGGGAAGTGCAGGTGCTGGCCGCCCTTGATGGTGCCGCAACCCTTGCCGATGAGCGTCGACGGCAGCGGGTCGTTGTTGTGGCGATCGCTGTTGGCCATGTTGCTGCCATAGAGGATGACGGTGGTGTCGAGCACGTTCCCGTCGCCTTCCTTCATGTTCTTCAGGCGCTGGGCGAACTTCGATACGCGCTCGCTGTGATAGGCCTGGATGCGCTGCAACTTCGCGAACTTCTCCGGGTCCTCGCCATGATGCGACAGCGGGTGGAACGCCTCCGTCACGTTGACCATGGTGTACGCACGCATGGTCGCTTCCTTGGCCATCCGCATCGTCACGATCCGCGTCTGGTTGGTCTGCCAGGCAAGCGCCATCATCTCGAGCTGCACGTCGAGCAGTTCGGTGAAGTCATCCGGCGCGCCCAGCGGCGCATTCGGCAGATTGCCGAAGGATTCGGAACTGACCTTCAGCTTCTGCACGCGCCGCTCGATCTCGCGAACCGAGTCGAGGTAGTCGCTGACGAGCTGGCGGTCGCCCGCATCGAGGGTGCGATTGAGGCTCGCCGAGGTTTCCTGCACGTAGTCCAGCAGGCTTCCGGTCGAGTTCAGGATGAACTTGCGCTCATCGTTCGTGTCTCCCTGACCGAACATCTGATAGAAAATCTTGCGCGGGTTACCTTCCATCGGCGCCGCCTGCGTCGGCGTGCGATACGAAAGAGAGCTGTATCCGCCCGGCTCGCCGCAGATCTCCAACGTCGGCAGCGGAGTGTCCTGACCAATGTGCCGGGCGGCGATCTGATCGACCGTGATGCCGGCCTCACCCGTTGGCTGGCGACCCTGCGGACCGAAACACGACAGCCACGTCAGCTCGATGATGCCGTGGGGGTCCGAACTCTCACCGCCCTTGTTACGCGTACCGCTGATGACGGTCACGTAGTCCTTGACGGGCTGGAAAGGCTTCAGGATGGGCGACAGCTCGAAATCCGTGCCCGTACCCTTGGGCGTCCACAGCTGCTGGACCGCGCCGTGGGGGAAGTAGATGAATCCCATTCGCGGCTTTGGCACCGCGGCGGTGTTGGCCAGCGCCGTGCCTGCCGGGATCATCGCATCCAACAGGGGCAGCGCGATCGATGCCCCTGCCCCCTTGAGAACGGTACGACGCGACAGATGCTTCTTGGTCAGGAACATGGGCTAGTGGCCTCCGGCCTGGGACCCGACAGCGGGTGTTTTGTCGAGTGAGGCCGTCTTCACGGCGATTGCGGGCAGGGCCTCCCGCTTGCGGAAGGCGTCGCTCATCACGACCTGTAGAACGATGTCAGAGAACCGGTAGTCGTCCTTGGAAACAGTGTGCACGATGCGGCGGACGGTCGGCATGTCGGTGTAGTCGACATTGCGACCCAGCGCGTAAGTCATCAGCCGCTCGGTCATTGCCTCGGCGAACTGCTCTGGATGCGATGCGAGGGCCTTGCGCAGATCGTCCGGGCCCTTCAGCGGCGTGCCGTCGGGCATCGCGCCCGAGGCATCCACCGGCGATTCGTTCTCGAGCGTGCGGTACTGACCGACCGCGTTGAAGTTTTCCATCGAGAACCCGAGCGGATCCATGATGCCGTGACAGGCATGGCAGGTTGGGTTCGTGCTGTGTTGATTCATGCGCTCGCGCAACGTCAAAGCGGCGTGTCTTGCCGGACCGCCACGACGGCCTCCACCCCCGGCTCCGCCAGCATCCGGCAACGCCGGAACATTCGGCGGCGGCGGTGACGGCGGCGTGCCGAGGACGCGATCGAGAACCCAGGCACCACGCAACACGGGCGACGTGCGGTCCGGGTTGGCGGTCAGCATGAGAACTGCCCCCTTACCCAGCAGCCCGTAGCGCTTCGTGTCGGTCAGCATGACCTTGCGGAATTGACCGCCCTTCACGTTCTCGATGCCGTACAGCTCGGCAAGCGGCTCATTGAGGTACGTGTAGTTGGCCGTCAGCAGGTTGGTAATCGGTTGATCGCTCCGCAGGACACTATCGAGGAACAGGCTCAGCTCCTCGCGGAACATCGGCCGCGGATCGAGAATGCCGCTCGCCTGCGGGAACAGGCCGCGCTCCGGCACGATCTCGTCCAGCTTCGCAAGGTTCAGCCACTGGAAGGCGAAGTCGTCCACCAGCGACTGTGCGCGCGGATCGGCAATCATCCGTTTGACCTCGTGAGCCAGGATGTCGGGCTTGCTCAGCTGGGTGCGCTCGGCAAGGCCCAGAAGCTCCTCATCCGGAATGCTGCCCCATATGAAGAAGGACATGCGCGAGGCCAGCTCGACGTCGGTCAGCGTCCGGGGAGCCGTCGAGGTGTCGGCTGCCTCGATGCGATACAGAAAGAACGGGCTCGCCAGCACGGCACTGACGGCGTCGCGAATGCCGGCTTCGAATCCGCCGTCCTTGCGACCGTTCTCGTAGAAGCGCATGAGCGGACGGATGTCTTCATCCGTTACCGGGCGGCGGAACGCATGGTGGGCCAGGGAGGTGATGAGGGTCTTCGCACAGGCGGCATCATCGTTCGCGTTCGCGGGCTTGCATATGAAGATCTTCTCGCGACTCGCGGAGTCCCCCATGCCGGTGATCTTCAGGGGGCCGCGGACCTGCAGGGCGTGGACCTGCTGGACCCGCTCCTGGCCCCCGTCCAGGGAGGTGGAACGGATGCGCTCGTCGCTCTCGGCGAAGGTGCGATGGAGGAACGTGACTGCGAGCAGATGCTCGCCGGCGCTCGCGTGGAACTTGATGTTGCGCAGGCGCCTGTTGACGGCCTGCACTGCGGGCTCCTGCTCCTGGTCGATCGCCTTCTGGTCGGCATCGCCGCCGATATCGGTGCGGTAGAACTCTTTGCCGTCCAGCAGCGCGATGACCGTGTTGCGGTACTCCATGCGCGGCACGTCGCGACCGAGTGCCATGTCGCCGATGGTCAGCTCGTAGTCACCGTCGGCGGGAAAGATGTGCCTGGCCGTCATGCCGCCGCGGGTTCCGAACGGCATGCCGTCCTTGTACAGCTGTTGGTTACCTTCGCCCGGTGAGCCGCGTGGGGGGAGCGAGATCACCATGTCGCCGATCGGACCGTAGGTAGTGGTAACCGCGAGCGCCTTCGGGTTGCCGACCGCCTGGATGGCGATCATGCGTGCCGCGTTGAGGTACTGGTCGAGATACGAGGGCGAGACCTGGAGATTCGCGGCGTTGTTGTCGAATGCGTCCTTCTTCTCGTCGGACGGCAGCAACGCGTTGGAATCGACGTCGAGGGCGAGCAGATCGCGCACCGAGTTGGTGTACTCGCGACGATTCAGGCGGCGCAGCGGAATGCGGCCCGGCCGGACGTCGGTCTGCGACGCGTCGAGCGTGGTTTCGAGCCAGGACACCAGGGTGTTGACCGTCTGGTTGTCGGGATGTTGTTTCGCGCCCGGCGGCGGCATGAAGCCGCCCTTCAATTTGCGGATCGCGGCCTCGAAGGTCTTGGCTTCCTTCGGCACATCGCCGCTGTTCATGGTGTCGAATGCGACACTGCCGGCCCAGTCGGTGACGTTGTGGCACTCGACGCAGTACTTCTCGATCAGGCCCCACTGCGCGTGAGGATCTCCGGAGTGAGGCGTCTCGGCACTGGAAGCCGCATCGATCGGTCCGACGGCGCAACAGATCGCGCCCGCGGCGGCGAGGAACGCCCATCCCCGCACGCCAGCCATGCTTCCCATTCTCGCTCCACCCTCTCGCAACCGGTTGACTACGGCTGCGTTTATTGCGGGTTCAAGAATAGGGCAAATGGCGGAGCCGCCGCAGTCTCTGCGGGGCGCCTTGACCGCGTGCCGATGCGGTTTTTCCCGCCCGATTGGTCGCGGAGGGAAGGAATTGCCAGTCCTTGGGGGATCTTAATAAATCAATAGGTCGTCGGTCCGCCTCGCCGCGCACGGCGGCAACACATCACCTGGCCGAAGCGGAACCAGTTGCTGATGGACAGCAGGATCAGCGCGCCGGCCCAGGTGGCCGTGATGCCGATGAGCGTGAACCCGAACTCCCCGGTGGCGGTGATGCCGAAGTACCGGGCCACGATCACCGAGGCGACACCTGCCCCGAGGGTCGCGATGACGAAATCGCGGCCGGCGAGACTCTGCATGTCCGACTGCAGGGTCAAAGTCGCAAGCCAGCCGACGAGAACCGACAGGATGGCGAACGCGACAATGGTCATGATCATGTGATGTGCCCCCCTGGGTGCGATCCTGCGCCAGTCGAGGTGCAGCGTGCACGCGTTTTCCGAAGATTTCTGTGGAACACCCGACAAGGCGCCGAGGGGAACGGCAGGCCGCCGGTCCGTATTTATACGTAATGCGGCCCGCGGTGGTGGCATAGCAACCAACCCGCACGCCGCTCTTTGCAGCCAGCTTACGTCACGGGCGCAGATTGCCCGTTCGCGACGGGTCTCGTCAGTGCGCGGTCAGTCGCGGCTCGTGCCCGAAGTCCATCAGCATTCGCGCCAGCAGGTACACGCGAGGGGTGAAGCTCGCGAAATCTGCATAGTCGCCCGGTGTGTGAGCCCCGTCCCCTTCGATCCCAAAAGCATCCAGAGAAGGGGTGCCGGTCTCGGCGGCGTAGCTGACATCGGCCGACGAGCCAACCTCGGTCGGCGTCAGAGTACGACCCAACTCCCCGTACAGGCGATTCGCGCGAGCGAGCGCCGCATCGGCACTCGCGAGGTGAGGCCAGGGAGGAAAGCTCCGGGACAGCGATGAGCTAGCCGTCACCCCTTCCGTACCTGGGTTTGCAGCAATCCGTGCAGCCTCTTTCTCGATGCGATCAAACTCTTCCTTGGAGAACGCGCGCACATCAGCTTTGAGGACCGCGTGATCGGGAATCACGTTGGTCCTGTCGCCGCCCGCGAGAATGTCCACGTTGACGGTCGTTTGCTTGGCGGGATCGGCGAGAGGCCCGAGCATCAGGGCCACTCGAGCGGCTTCCAGCACGGCATTGCGCCCCTTCTCCGGCTCGAGCCCCGAATGCGCCGCACGGCCCTTGAACTCGAAGGTCAGCACGCCGGATCCTTTGCGTGCCACCAACACCTTGTCGGGTGGTACTCCGCGCTCGAGGTTGATCACCAGGTCGCTCGACTTGGCGAGGGTGACGATCAGATCGTGCGTCCCGATCGATCCGGTCTCTTCGTTGGAATTCAGCAGAACGTTGATTGTCGCGAAATCGGTGAAGCCGGTGCTGTGCAGCGCCTTCAAAGCGCAGACCGCCGCGACGCCGCCTGACTTGTCATCACCTGCACCCGGACCGACGTAGTGCTGCCCGTCCCAATGAGGGCGAACCTTGGCGACATCGCCTCGATTGAATACCGTGTCCATGTGCGACATCAGTGTGATCCGCCCCTTGCCGCGCCCAGTGAGCGTCGCCACCACGATGTCTCCGACAACCGGCGGTGTGGGAGACACAGTCTTCACTTCCGCGCCCATTGCGCGCAGTTCGGCCGCGTAGATTGCGCCCACCGCACTCAGTCCCTGCACATCGCCGGTGCCGCTGTCGATGGCGACGACCCGTTCGAGCAGCGACCTGGCGCCGGGTTCGCACTCCTTCACGGCCGTCAGAAGTTTCGCATTGGGTTGCGCGCTCCACGCAAGCGGGGTGCTCGCGATGACAGTCAAGGTTGCCAGGACAAGTCCTGGCCATCCAGACCGGTAGGCTGGGGACATCACGATCCTCAAGGGCGAAAGCCGCTCGACGGCACCGAAGTGCATGCTAAGCTGACGCCATAACAAAACAAAGGGTTGGCCTCGGCATTGAGCGCGATACCTCCCCGCTTGTTCAGATCGACGGGCATCGACGGCTTCAGCAACGCGCTGGACGCGGAGTCTTCGAAGCAGTTCGCCCGCAAGCTTCCGCAGGAAGTAGCCGTCGAATTCACGACTGCCGATCGCGCCATCGACACACCCGAAGGCTCGATCCGGGCTCGCGCAGGCGACGCCATAGTGACGGGAACCCTAGGTGAGCGCTGGTGCGTGTCCAGAGAACGGTTCCAGCGGAAATATCAACCAGTGGCCCCGACGACGATGGACTCCGCGGGGCGCTATATCAGCATCCCAACGCGCGTCATCGCGGCTCGCCCTATAGGGCCGTTTGAAGTGGTGCTGGCTGACGGCCAGTCCGTTCTCCACGGCCGCTCCGGAGACTGGGTGGTCGACTACGGCGACGGCAGTCTGGGCGTAGTCGCCGCGAATGTCTTCGCCGCCACCTACGAGATCGAACCCTGAAACCACATCGATGGCACTGCACCAGGCAATCCAACGTGTCCTGTTGATCGGTGCGCGCCTCCACGTACCGCCTGCTCCGCCTGCACCCCACGCTCCTGCGGCCATCGCGCGACTCCTCGAGGAGGTCGCTGCGGAACATCGCCGGTTCGATGAGCGGGCCATCGACTACGGTCATCGGTATCGCAGCGGATTCTGGGCCATCTACCTGCTCAGCGCCCTAGCGGTGCTATGCGCCGTTCTGCCGCTGGCCCTCGGGTGGGATAGCGAGCGGCACAGGTTGCATCCTTATGCGGGTGTTTGGGCCTTTGCGGAGGTGTTGTTGATTGGGACGGTCAGCACCGTCTACTGGCTGGGGAATCGCGGCGACTGGCAGGGTCAATGGCTGCGCGCCCGAACGACAGCCGAACTGACGTGGTATCTGCCGATGCTGGGGCCGCTGTTGGATTTTAGCCGGCCCGCCCTGGAAAGCAGCGTGGGCGCAGATGGCACGCCGCACACCGACACCGCAGACGCTGTAGCGCCCGAGCCGAACTGGTACCTGCGGGTCTTCGATCCCGGTCAGGACCTGCGCACCGTCGACGACCTCGCCCGGATTTGCGCCCGAATCGAGCCGTTGGCCCGCCAACTGTTGACGGACTGCTGGTCCGATCCCGCGTTCGTCAGCGCCTATTCGCAGTGGACGATCGCGACTCTGGAACAACAGCGCCACTATCACCACAACGTGACAGCGCGCCAACACGCCTTGCTCCACCGCGTCCATTCACTCAACGCGTGGCTGTTCGGTCTTACGGCAGTCGGGGCGCTTCTGCACCTGGTGATCCACACCTTGTGGCTGTCGCTCATCACGACATTCTTCCCAGCTCTCGGTGCTTCTCTTCACGGCGCCCTTGCCCAGTCGGAATCTTACCGGCTGGCCACCACGTCCGAGCGACTGCATCGCCAGTTGGGTGAGGCGATCGAGCATATTCGCGCCACACCGTCCAAAGCGGAGATCGAGGCGGCCATCGCGGTGATCCTGGAAGAGCATCAGGATTGGAATCTGTTGGTGAGGCCGCACCACCTGCCGCTGGCCTGACCTTTACCGCGCGGTAGTTGCCGACCTGCAAATCGCGTACTTTTCCTTTTTCGAATCCGGAGTCACAAAGAACATGAGCGCGGACTGTGAATGTGAGGTGCTCGTCATCGGTGGCGGGCCTGCAGGCAGCACGGCTGCGACCCTCCTGGCGCGCACGGGCCGCAAAGTCATCCTGTTGGAAAAGGCGCACCATCCCCGCTTCCATATCGGCGAGTCGCTGCTGCCGATGAACCTGCCCGTGTTCGAGCGGCTCGGAGTCCTCGACAAGGTACAGGAACTGGGGGTGTTCAAGCCCGGCGCCGACTTCGAAGCAGACAACGCACGCGGTTACAACACGTTCGCGTTCAATCGGGCAATCGGGACCAGTCCACCGCACGCTTACCAGGTATGGCGGCAGGACTTCGACAAGATGTTGTTCGACCACGCCCGCACGACGGGGGCCGACGCGCGTGAAGGTCACGAAGTCGTAGCGTTCGAGCAGCCCGGATCGCGCTGCAGCCTGGTTGACGTCCGAACCGACGACGGCGGGACTTATCGCATCACGGCTCAGTACGTCATGGATGCAACAGGCCGTGACGCACTACTGTCCTCGAGGAAGCGACTGCGGCTCAAGAACAAGGAGCACCAGAGCGCGGCGATCTTCGGTCACTTCCGTGGCGCCCGGCTGCGGCCGGGCCCAGATGCGGGAAACATCAGCATCTATCGCTTCCCCCACGGCTGGATGTGGATGATCCCGCTCCCCGGCGGCGTCATGAGCATCGGCGCCGTGTGTCGTCCGGCGTATCTCAAACAGCGCCAGGGGACATCCAAGGACTTTCTGCTCGAGACTCTCAGGCACAACGCGGGTCTGGCGAAGCGGATCGAGAATGCCGAGTTGATCGGCGACGAAGTGCGCGTCACGGGCAACTATTCGTATGACTCGAAGCAGATGGGCGCGCCGGGCTGGGTTCTGATCGGGGATGCCTTCGCATTCCTCGATCCCGTATTCTCATCCGGTGTCTATCTTGCGATGAGTGGCGCCGAGCAGGCGGCCGCCGTAGTCGACATCGCGCTTCGCGAGCCGGGACGGGAGATGAGCCTGCTGCGCCGGCTCGAGAGGCGCCAACGGGCCGGCATGTCGAGGTTCTCTTTCTTCATCTATCGGTTCAACGGCCCCATCATGGACCGACTGTTCCGCAAACCGCGCAACCTGTGGCAAATCGAGCAGGGAGTGATCTCGATGCTCGCCGGCGATCTGTTCGATTCGAAGCTCGTGCTGAGCCGGCTGCGGGCGTTCAAATTCATTTACGCGCTGAATGCGCTGCGCTATTTCGTAAGCTGGCGCAGCGAACACCGATATCGGAGGGCGCAGGCCCGACTGCAATTCACAGGCGGCACGACGCCTCTCGATCGCCAATAGTCAGCTTTCGCGCAGCTTTCCGCGTCAACCGCACGCACAGCGATCCGTTACAATCCTGAAGGTTGCAAGGAGAGCCTGTGGCGATATTCAAGCGCGCCGTACCCGCACACGTGCAGGCCTCAGCCGCGTCGATGCTCGATCTCTCCACGCGCCCACTCGTGTGGGCTTTGGTTGCATGGCCGCTGCTGGTGCTCGCGGCGTGCTCAGCGACCGGGTCGCGATCCATAGAGCCCGGAGTCGCGGCGTCCCCTTCCAAAGCCCAATCCCCGGCACGGCCCGGCGAGCTGACATCGCTGCGCCGTGCGGACACGACATGGCTCGAGCGTGTCAGTTTCGGCCTCAACGACTCGGCCGTAGCCGAGTATCACCGTCTCGGGCGTGACCGTTACCTTGACGCACAGCTCTCTCCGGGCAGCGTGACGATGTCGGGACCGATCTCCGCGCAGATCCACTCGATTGAGGTCAATCAGGTTGACCCTGCCAAAGCACTGGCATCCCTTCAGGATCGGCGGCGCCAGCTCAACGCGATGCCGGACGGGCCCGACAAGGAGCAGGCCCGTAAGGCGCTCAACGATGAGGGCGGCCGCCAGGCCTACCAGGCCATTCGCCTCGAGTTGCTGCAAGCGGTGTATTCGCCCGCGCAACTGCGGGAGCAGATGGTGTGGTTCTGGCTCAATCATTTCAGCGTCCACCAGAATAAAGCGGACCTGCGCTGGCTGATTTCGGACTACGCCGAGAAAGCCATCCGTCCCAACGCGCTCGGTCACTTCCGCGATCTGGTGCTGGCAACGCTGGAACACCCGGCGATGCTGCAGTATCTCGATAACAGCCAGAACGCCAACGGCCACATCAACGAGAACTACGCGCGCGAGTTGCTGGAACTGCATACCCTCGGCGTACAGTCCGGCTATACCCAACAAGATGTGCAACAGTTGGCGAAAGTCCTGACGGGTGTCGGCGTCAACGCCGGGCGCGAGCCGAAACTGAAGAAGGAGTGGCAGCCGCTGTACTGGCGCCGCGGTGCGTTCGAATTCAATCCGGCACGGCACGACTTCTCCGCGAAGACACTCCTGGGCCACCGTATCGATGCACAGGGATTCAGCGAAGTCGAAGCGGCCGTTACCCTGATCGTTCACGAGCCTGCGTGTGCCCGATTCATCTCGCGCCAGCTGGCAACCTACTTCGTCGGCGACGTTCCTCCGCCGCATCTGGTCGAGGCGATGGCGCAGACCTTCCAGAAGACCGACGGGGACATCGCGGCCACGCTGCGCACCCTCTTTCTATCAAGGGAGTTCAGCGCCTCCGGCGGCACCAAATTCAAGGACCCGATGCGCTACGTGGTCGCCGCGGTTCGGCTGGCTTATGACGGACGGGTCATCACCAACAGCCGCCCGATGCTCGACTGGCTGAACGCGCTGGGTGAAGCGCCGTTCGGGCGCCAGACCCCGGACGGATATCCGCTCACCGGCGCCGGTTGGGAGAGCCCGGGACAGATGAGCCGCCGATTCGAGATCGCGCGCGCCATCGGCACCGGCAACGTGCACCTGTTCGATTCGGAGGACGGCGGACCGCCCGGGGGCACCGGGTTCCCGCAGCTTTCCAACCGGGCCTTCTACGAGGCCATCGAGCCTTTCCTGGCTACGAACACCCGCGCCGCTTTGAGCAAGGCCACCTCTCCCCAGGAGTGGAACACCTTCCTGCTGGCCTCCCCGGAGATGAACTATGAGTAACCAGCGGCCACGCTACCCCTCAGAAGCAACCCAGCTGGCGCCCCGCCCTGGCCTCTCCCGGCGCCGGTGGCTGCAGCACGCCGCGGCATTCACCGCGCTGACGGCAACGGGTGTGAGCGGGCGACTCTACGCCGCCTCCCCCGACGGCCCGCGTTTCCTGCTCGTGTTTCTGCGCGGCGGCTACGACTCGACCAACATGCTGATTCCGCATTCGAGCAGCTTCTACTACGAAGCGCGCCCGACGATCGCGATTGCGCGCCCCAAGCCGGAGGATCCCGCGGGCGCGCTCGAGCTGGATTCGGATTGGGCCCTCGCGCCGGCGCTGCGCGACTCGATCGGTCCTCTCTACCAACAACGTCAGGCGGCCTTCATCCCGTTCGCCGGTACCGAGGACCTCTCGCGCAGCCACTTCGAAACGCAGGACAGTATCGAGCTCGGTCAACCCGCCCAGGGCAGCCACGACTTCCGCTCGGGCTTCCTGGCCAGACTCCACCAAACCATCACCAGCGCTGCCGCCATCTCCTTCACCGACTCCCTTCCCCTCGCCTTCCAGGGCTCCGGGCAGATTCCCAACCTGTCCTTGAAGAGTGTCGGCAAACCGCCCTTCGATGACCGGCAGGTCGCCATCCTCGACGACATGTATGCAGGTCATCCGCTCGAGTCGGCGGTCAGCAGCGGACTCGAGCTGCGCCGCGACGTGGCGCAGACGATGCAGAAGCTGGAACAGGAGATGAACGATGCGGGGCGCAACGCGATCAGCATCAAGGGCTTCGAGCTCGAGGCGCAGCGAATCGCCCGCCTGATGCGCGATCAATACCGCGTCGGCTTCGTCGACATCGGCGGATGGGACACGCACGTCAACGAAGGAGCCGGTCAGGGTCAGCTCGCCACCAACCTCGCCGGATTGGGACAGGGGCTTGCCGTCTTCGCCCAGGCACTCGGCGCGGAATGGAAGAACACCGTGGTCGTGGTGTTGTCCGAATTCGGTCGTACGTTCCGTGAGAACGGCAACCATGGCACCGATCACGGCCACGGCACTGTCTATTGGGTTCTGGGCGGATCGATCGGCGGCGGCCGCATCGCCGGCGAGCAACAAAAGCTCGAGCGGGCCACGCTCTTTCAGGACAGGGACTATCCGGTCCTCAACGACTACCGCGCCGTGCTCGGCGGACTGTTCCGCTCGATGTGGGGTCTGAGTCCCGAGCAGTGCACTCAGGTTTTCCCTCAGATCACGCCGGTGGATTTGAAGCTGGTGTAAGGTGTGCGACCATTGCCCCGTCGAGTCCCTCGCAACGGGGTCCCACAGTGGCCAGTCTCTTCGATCAGCGCCGCGACCAGATCTTCCCCGTCTTCACACCGGCGCAGATCGAGATCGCGCGGAAATTCGCCTCCAGTCCCCCCCGCACGTACGCCCCCAACGAATTTCTATACGAATTCGGTGAGCGGCACGCGCCCGCTTTTCTGGTTCTGCGCGGCTGCGTAGAGGTCGTTCGGCGCGACCCCGGCGGCCACGAGGGTGTGCTCACAACCCATCGCAGCGGCCAGATCACCGGCGAGATCAGCCAACTCGCCGGGCGCGCCGCCCTGACCGAGGGCCGCGCGGGGCCAGAGGGTTGCGAGGCGTTGGCGTTCGATGCCGCACACCTGCGCGCGTTGCTGATCGGATCGGCCGAGTTGGGCGAACTGGTCATGCGCGCCTACATCCTGCGCCGGACGGCTTTGATCGCCGAAGGCGGAGGCGGGTCGGTGCTCGTCGGCCGGGACACCGATCCGTGGCTGCTGCGGCTCGAGGGTTTCCTGAGGCGCAACAGCTATCCCTACACGACGCTGGATCCATCGCGTGATGCGGAGGCCCACGCCCTGATCGAACGCATGGGTCTGCAAGACAACGAGCTGCCGATCGTCATCTGCCCGAACGGCGCCATCCTGAAACGTCCCACGGACGTGCAGGTGGGTTCGTGCCTCGGTATGACCCCGGATCTGGATCCGAAGATGATCTATGACGTGGCGGTAGTCGGTGCCGGACCGGCGGGGCTCGCGACAGCCGTGTATGGCGCCTCCGAAGGCCTCTCGATGTTGGTCCTGGACTCGCGGGCATTCGGCGGTCAGGCCGGCGCCTCAGCGCGGATCGAGAACTACCTCGGCTTCCCAACAGGCATTTCCGGGCAAGCGCTCGCCGGCCGCGCCTACACGCAGGCCACCAAGTTCGGAGCGGAGATCGCGATTCCCGTCGAGGTCAACTCGCTGGATTGCGGTGGCGAGAGACGCGGCCCGCGCGATCCGTTCGTCCTGACCCTGGAGTCCGGGCAGAAAGTGCGCTCCCGCAGCATCGTCGTTGCCTCCGGCGCCCGCTATCGCCGGCCCGCCATCCCGGATCTCGAACGCTTCGAGGCCTCCGGCGTCTCTTACTGGGCCTCGCCCGTCGAGGCCCAGCTCTGCGAAGGCACCGAAGTGGCCCTGGTCGGCGCCGGCAATTCCGCCGGACAGGCTGTCGTCTACCTCGCGCCGCGGGTGCGGCGGCTGACGCTCGTCGTCCGCGGACCCGGGCTTGAAGAGTCGATGTCTCGCTATCTGATCGATCGAATCGCCGCACTGCCGAATGTGGAGTTGCACTGCCGGACCGAGATCGTCGAGCTCAATGGGGCGCCCGAGTCGGGATTGCAGTCCGCAACCTTCCAGCAACGTGACAACGGCGAGCGCTGGCGCCGCGATCTGCACCACGTGTTCCTGTTCATCGGTGCGGATCCCAACACCGGCTGGCTGCGTGAGTGCGGCGTAGAAGTCGACGCAAAGGGTTTCGTCGTGACCGGCAGCCCGGGCGGCGCGCTCTCCTGGCAGATCGAGCGGGCACCCCTGCCCCTCGAGACCAACATTCCGGGAGTCTTTGCGATCGGCGACGTTCGCGCGGGATCGACCAAGCGCGTGGCCGCCGCCGTCGGCGAAGGAGCCCAGGTCGTCGCCTCGCTGCACCAGATCCTCCACTCGGCAGGTACATGAGCACCCGGTCGGCGGGGTTCGAACGGACCGAATATGTCGAAGCTCGGTTCAGGGAGCAGAGCTTCGCCCAGGGGGTGTATTCGGGGCTGCGCTTCGAGGAGTGCCGCTTCGAGAGTTGCGACCTCAGCGATTGCACGCTCGAGGACTGCAGGCTGGTCGACACCGAATTCCTCAACTGCAACCTGAGCCTGCTGCAGGTGGGCGGTAGCGCCTTCCGCGGCGTGAAGTTCACCGACTGCAAGTTGGTAGGGATCAACTGGACCCGGGCTCATTGGCAGCGCATCCGGATGAGTGCGCAGCTCGAGTTCGAGCGCTGCATCCTGAACGATTCGTCCTTTGCGGGCCTGCATCTGCCGCAGATCAAGATGGTGGAGTGCCGGATCTTCGATGCGGACTTCTCCGGGACCGATGCGAGCAGGCCGACTTCAGTCACTCGGATTTCACCCACTCGACGTTCCATCACACCAACCTCAAAGGCGCGGACTTTCGCGAGGCCCGCAACTACGGCATCGACATCACGCGCAACGATGTCAGCACCGCAAAGTTCACTCTTCCGGAAGCGACGTCGTTACTGCGTGGGCTCGACATAGAGCTTTACGACTGAGAAGAGACAGATCAGGGGGGATTCGATGGCCAACGAACTGGACAAAGCGATCCGCCGGCTGTGCCTGGCATTCCCACAGACCGAAGAACTGATCTCGCATGGCATGCCTAACTACCGCACGCGCGGCGGCAAGATATTCGCGATGTACTCTATCAATCACCACGGCGATGGCCGCATCGCCCTGTGGCTGTGCACTCCCGAAGGGATGCAGGACACGTACGTCCGCGACGATCCCAAACACTTCTTCGTGCCGCCCTACGTGGGCCCCCATGGCTGGCTGGGTGTCAGGCTCGACTTGGGTCTACCCTGGAAGCGTGTCGCCGAGCTGGTCCGTGTCGCCTACGAACACAAGGCGCCCCGCAAGCTCGCCGAATCGCTGGGAAAGACGCCGTCCGTTCCCGCTCCGAAGAAGCGCGTTACGGCCGCGGATGTGGATCCTCGCAACACGCCTCGCGGCAAGTCGGTTCTCGCCGCCATGCGTAAGGTGTGTCTGGATCTGCCCGAGACGTCCGAGGGGGTCCAGTTCGGCCAGCCGGTGTGGAAGGCCGGCAAGAAAGTCTTTGCCCAGGCTTATTGTTATGACAGCGGCTGGCGCGCCACGTTCTGGGTCGGCATTCCGGCTCAGTCCCTCATGATCGGTGACCCGCGGTTCGAGATCCCCCAATACATCGGACACAACGGCTGGATCTCCCTGGATGTTTCCAAGCGACATCGCGAGAGCGAGCTTCGATCGCTGGCTGTCAACAGCTACCGACACTTTGCGCTCAAGCGCATGTTGAGCCGGATGGACCCCTGATGCGAGGGTTGCGATATTCAGACAAGGTGAAGTGTGATAAAACGTCGGCCGTCGGGATCAGGCTCGCCATCTTCATGACTAATACCAAATCGACGCAGGAACAGAGGAGCGATCTCAGTTCCGCACCCCCGTCTGAGCGCAAAGGCTCACCCCTGCGCGATCTCACGGTAGCGGCACGCGCAAAGTGGCGAGAGGAAAACGCCGCGAGCATTGCCGCGTACAATGACTTCATCCGGGAAAATGGCACGTATTCAGACGACGTGCGCGTGTTCTGACCGCGCGCCGATCACCACGGGTGATTGTGTCTTGTCGTCACAGTAGCGCCTTCCACTCCCGCAACGGCCCCGCGAAGTGCGGCGGGTGATCAGGAAGATCCGCGACGAACCGGAAGTCCGCGAACTCGAAACCCGGGGCGACGCTGCACCCGACAAGCGAGTAGCCCCCCAGTGACCGGGAAGCCTGCCAGACTCCGCTGCCGATGATGGCCACGGGTTCCTTTCCCCCGCCCGGCGCGTCCAACACATGCCGCGCCAACTCCCTCGAGATGGGCTCGTAGGAAAACAACTCCAGCGCCGCGCCCTGATAGAAGTGCCAGACCTCATCGGCGTCGACCACGTGCCATCGACCGACCTGTCCCTTTTCAAGGAGGTAGTAGATGGTCGTGAGGGCCGAACGCCGTCCCTTTGCTCCCTCCACGGAGGCCGGCGACCGGTAGATTTCGCGGTACCAGCCCCCCTCGGGGTGGGGCTTCATGGACAACTGGCGAATGAGGTCGCGGGCTTCGGGGCTCATGGGGCATTATCCATCAATGACTCAACTCATCAACGACCGCTTTCCGCGCTCGAACCGCTACCACCCTGACTGGGTCATCGCGCGAGGCAGCGGCGGGGCGAACGCCCTGTGGCTCACGGAGTGGCTCGCGCAGGCGTTGAACCTGACTCCAGGCATGAAGGTCCTGGACCTCGGCTGCGGCCGCGCCATGTCCTCAATCTTCCTCCATCGCGAATTTGGCGTCGATGTGTGGGCCACCGACCTGTGGTTCAGCGCCAGTGATAATCAGCAATGTATCCAGGACGCGGGCGTCGCGAAATCCGTCTTCGCCATCCAGGCCGAGGCCCATGCCTTGCCGTTCGCATCCGAGTTCTTCGATGCGATCGTGTCGATCGACTCATTTCACTACTACGGGACGGACGACACCTATGCGCACTACCTCGCCCGCCTCGTGAAGCCGGAGGGAGTGATCGCAATGGCCAGCGCGGGCCTGACCCGCGAGTTCGACGGGAACGTGCCGCCGGCTCTGCAAGGTTGGTGGGAGCCGAACATGGCCTCGCTACACACGCACGAGTGGTGGCGACGGCATTGGCTGCGAAGCGGCATTCTGGACGTCACCCACACCGACTCCATGCCGGATGCCTGGAAGCTTTGGCTCGAGTGGCACCAGACGATCGCGCCGGACAATCGTCCGGAGATCGAGGCACTCGAACGAGATCGCGGAGATATGCTGACCTATGTCCGCGCAGTCTCACGAAGGCGCAGTGGCGTCGTGATCGGCGAACCAATCACGTCGGTGCCGACGACATACACACGGCAACCGCTGCTGAGGCACGGCTAGTCGGCTCCGCGACGAGGCGTACCCAAGCGCCGTAGCTTCTCGGTCAGGTCTTCGGCTGCGGCGGCAACGTATCCGTCGTCGACCAATTACCGTGCAACCCGCCCCGCAACCGCAACTCGAGTCGGGCCACTGCGATCGGCCCGTCCGACACTCGAAGCGCATCGAAGAACAACAGATCCGAGCGATTCTCGTGCAGCCGGTTCGCGATCGCCGCCAGATACCCCTCCCCTTCGCCCTTCGAACCGGGCTTGGGAATGAACACCGGCTCCTGGATCGTGCTGAGTTTTCCGGTCCACCAGGTGTCGGACTTGCCGGTCGCGTGATCGATGTGGGCCAGCAGATTCATCATCATTCCGGTCGCGGAGCGGCCGCCGGGCAATTCCACCGGTCGCGTGAAGTCCTGCGCGAGCAGATAGCCATGGCGGTAAGGCCTGCTCGCATAACGATCGTCGATGCGAGGGAATTCGCCCACGAGCTCGGTGAGGCGTTCCATGCCCGCGAACTGATCGGACTTGGAGGCCATGTCGACGCTCCAACGTGTCATCCGCGAGGCGGCCTGCGTTGGATCGAACGGCGCACCGTTCACATCCGGGAAGAACGGGAACATGTTGTTCTTCGCTTCCGGCACGTCGACGTACACCTTGGTGCCGTCATTGAACGCGTTCATGACGTGGCTCGCGAAGCGGTTCGAGGCCCTGAACCAGCGCATCGCCGCGGCCGACTCCGCCTTGCGCGGCAGAACGCCGAGATAAATGTCCTTGCTCGTATCGAAGCCGAAGTGCGGCAAGCCCTTCTGCAGCCGCTCCCAGGAACTGATGATCGGAATGACGTGGAAGACCGCGTAGTCGGCGGTTACGCCGAAGTCGTGCATCATGCAGTAGTACGGGACCTCGAACCACACTTCGCGCTTCTTCTTCCCGTCCGGCGTGATCTCGTAGTAGACCATGTCGCGCGTGATCAGGCCCTTCGCTGCGTAGGCGAAGGCGCACATGTCGCCCGTATCGGGATCGAATTTCGGGTGGGCAGTAAACGTCGGGCTCGTGACCTGCCCATCGAAGTCCGTGTACCCGTGAGTCTCGAGGGTCCAAGGGTCCATAGCGAGGGCCGGACTATCCTCCTTGAGCGCGAGCAGCTTACGGTTGTGAACCAGAACGTTGGTGTTGGCGGTGCCGCGAATGCGCCCTTTCACGCTCTCGTCATCGGTCAGCGGATTGCGATACGCGCCGAACAAAGCGCGGCCCGCCTTCTCTTCCAACACTACCTTGTCAGTACGCGCCCGACGCTGGCGGAAATCCACCTTGCCGTCGTGTATGTGGAACGCGGAGACCATCCCATCGCTGTTGAACCAGATGTCGTTGTCGAACTTCGGCGGCAGCGCCGGGTCGGGAGCGACACGGTAGAAAACGCCGTTCAGCTCGCTCGGCACCTGGCCGTCGAGCTCGAGATCGCGAATGTCGCATTCGATTCGCGAGGGCTGGTTGAACCCGCGGAAGCTGGGGGTCTCAGGGAATCGAGCCATCGAGGCACTCCGGGACTGGGAATGCCTGAAACCCTAATGGGCTGGCCGGCTCAATACAAGGCAACCGCGACTACCAGCGAGCCTCGCGCCTGGCGCGTCAGTCCCCGCGGCGGTGGGCGCG
Source organism: Steroidobacteraceae bacterium (assembly GCA_036499585.1). Classification (GTDB taxonomy): domain Bacteria; phylum Pseudomonadota; class Gammaproteobacteria; order Steroidobacterales; family Steroidobacteraceae; genus 13-2-20CM-66-19. Next base: position 66,571 of record DASYDM010000063.1, on the reverse strand, counting down.
CCTGGCGACGAACCGCGCGCCCATTCACGCGAGTGGTCGCCCCATCGGGCCGTCACTGCGCGGGCGGCGGCGCCTGCTCACCCTGCTCGAAATTCGTTGTGCCGGTCGTGCCACTGCCGCCTGCGTGTTCATTCAGCTCGAATTTCACTCTGAACCGGAACGTCACCGGCTGGCCGGTCGGATTCTTGTACGTCATCTCGTGAGCCAGTCCGGAAGCCGCGGACCCGAATCCATAGTCCGGCGGATACTCGGAGAGCACCACCGTGTCCGTGGGACGTCCGGACGCGTCGAGCAGCACCGAAAGATCGACGAAGCCATCGATGCCCTTGCGCATCGCCTCCGCGGGATACCACCGCTGCAAGGCATTGCCCTCACCGGAGGACAGGATCCTGGGGGTATTGGGCGCGCTCGGGTCCGACATCGTGGGGGGAGCCTGAGCCGGAGTGGCTTGCGTGGCGGGCTGGACTCCTTGCACTGCCTGGGCAGCCACAGCCACTACGGGCAGAACGAGTACTACAGCCAGAATTCTATGCCATGGAGCCGGGAGGCGGCCCGGCCGGCCCCGGGACAAAACCCGCTCGATGCGCTTGCCAACGGCCGAGCGCGCCATTGCGACCACGACACCGGATGCAACGACAGAGCCAGGCGGCCGCGGCGCACGAGCGGCATCGAGGAGAATCTGTGCGTAATCGGTGTGATCCGCGCTTGCTCTGAGCACCGCGTCATCACTCGAGTGCTCGGCCAGTTCCGCGAATCGCTTCTTCAGCCACCACGCCAGGGGGTTGAACCACAACACGCAAGCGTAGGCGGACGCGAGCCACAAAACCTGACAGTCCCGGGCTCTCGCATGAGCAATTTCGTGGGACAGAACCGCGTGCAGCCGTTCGTCGCTCCAGGAGGCCGCCTCGCAAGGCAACAGGATGATCGAACCGAACGTCAACGGCGCGCCCAGTCGCGGGACGACTCTGATGTCGGCCGCGGCGGCCCAGGCAAAGGACGACGACCGCTGCTGTAACGGCAGCTTCGTCCCGGCGTGAGCCATCCGCGCCACTCGAACCCACCCAACCATCATCCGAACCAGAAGCACGCCTGCGACCAACACATACAACCAGCCGACAGCGACGCGTGCCGTGCCGCCGGTAGGACCGGAAGTGACCTCCACGACGGCGCCGGACCAGTTCCGGGTCATCCCGACGATCCCCGAAGGCAACATCCACAGCTGCGGCACTGCCCATCGGGCCAGCAGCGGCATAGCCAGTGAGGCCATGAGAACCGTCGTCCAGATCGTCTTCTCGAGCTGCGGACTTGCGACGCGCAGCAACTTCACGCCGAGCCAGGCCAGGGCGATGGATAGCAGCGACTGCACGGCGGCATCGGTGATGAAAGAGATCATTTCCGTATCCCTCCCTTGGCCTTCGCGATCTTCTGCGTGAGATCCGCCAACTCCTTCTGATCCAGGAGCCGGGCATCGACGAGTCCAGCGACCACCTCGGCGACCGAGCCCTCGCAGAACCAGTCCGCAATGCGCTTCACGGCCCGGGCGGCCGCGCGGCCACGAACTTCGGCGGCGCGATAAATGAAAGTACGGCCCGAGACAGTGTGCGTGAGGTGTCCCTTCCCCTCCAAGCGTCTCAGCACTGTGCGTACGGTCGATTCCTTGAGGGGCTTGGCAACCTCGGCGCGAACGGCATCCGCGCTGGCCGAGCCGAGACGCCACACGATCCGCAGCACCTCGCGCTCGAGCTCGCCGAGGTCGGATAGATCATGGTCGTTCATAGTGCTACCTCTCGTAGTGCTACCGACCGTAGCACATCATGTCGCCGGCGTCTATTGCGCTCGAATTGAACGTCGTTCAGTCTTGGGAATCGTTCAAATGCCGCACTACCTGCGCTTTCGCACGCTCGATGTCGAACGACACCTGCCCTCTTCTGGACTGGGGAGCGGCCAGCGAAGCCGGCGCCGCGCGGGCCGGTGGCAAGGGATGGCAACTGGCAACGCTGGCGATGTCGGGACTGCCGGTGCCGGATGGGTTCGTCATCGCGGCTGTCGAGCCTCCACAGCCGGGCGAGCCGCTGCCTGCATCCCTGGTGAAGGAGCTCGAAACCGAGATTCGACGCCGCGGGTGGGCGGGGATTCCCCTTGCAGTCCGCTCCTCCGGAGCGGCTGAGGACTCGGCCCGAGCGTCGTTCGCAGGAATATATCGTTCCTGTCTGAATGTCGTCGGACACAACGCGCTGGTCAAAGCCGTAGCCGACGTCTACGAATCGTATTGGACGCCGGCGGCGGTCGCATACCGCCAACACGTTCAGGGTGCCTCCGCCGCCGTGGCGCACGATTTGACCATGGCCGTGGTGGTCATGCCGTTGGTACGCGCGGTCGCTTCGGGGGTCGCATTCACGGCGGACCCTGTCGGCGGTCTGTCTGACCAGTGGGTCATTCACGCAAATTGGGGCCTGGGCGAGGCATTGGTGGGTGGACTGACCGAAGGCGATGAGTACCGATTCAAGGAACACGTGCGGGACGACAAGCTGGTTCTCGTTGAGCACCGCCTCGGACGTAAATCCCGTCGGACCGTTGCGTCGGAACAGGGCGGCACGGAACAACTGGACACCCCCGCCGAACTGGTGAGCCGCGAGGTTCTGAGTCCGGCGCTGGCACAGGAGCTCGCCGAGCGAGTGCGCGAAACGGCCTATGCACTCGACTACACCAACCCCCGTTACGACATCGAGTGGGTTTGGGACGGAACCCGTTTCTGGATCGTGCAGGCGCGCCCAATGACCTCTTTCCGGCAGCGAACCTATCCCCAGCTGCAAACACAACCGGAGCTGTGGTCACGCGGAAACTCACGCGACGTAGTCCCCGATCCTCTCTCCCCGCTCGACTGGAGCCTCACTCGTTCGCTGCTCGAGCGGATGTTGGTAGTCACCTCCGAGGTCGGTGCTTATTCACCGCTGGATGGAGTGCACCGGGCAGGACTCTTTCACGGGCGATTGTATTTCGAGACCTCGTTGACGCAGTGGGAAGCCTATGAGGGCTTCGACCTGGCGCCGGCCGAGTACAACCGCTTGCTCGGCGGGCACCAACCCGACATCGAAGTCCCGAACCGCCCTCTCCGGCAGCGGGTCGTATGTGTTGTGCGCGGCATCCGTTATCTCATTCTCTGCGCGAAACCCCGCCGTCGGGCGAAAGCTACGGCCCACAGCGCACGAGTAGAGGCCGCCCGGCGGATGGCGCAGCCTCTTCCAACCGGACCGGACGGGTTGGGACAACTCCTGCGGGAAATCGTCCAGGTCGTTCGCGGCGCCGATGACTTGATCTTTCTGCAAGCCTCGAGCGGTAGCGTGCAATTCATGCTGGTCGCTTTGGTCGAGAGCCATTGCCCGGGGGAAGGATATGGGCTCAGCTCCGCGTTGCTGTCTGGCGGGGAGCCGAGCGTCACCGCCGCACAGTCTTATGAGCTCCTGGAACTGGCCAGTATTGCGGAGCGTGATCAGGAGGCGCTGACCTGGCTCAGATCCCCAGATCGCATCGCGGCCAGCTGGGAACGTGAGCTGCCGGAGGCCAGTCCCTTCAGGCGTCGGTTTGGAACATTCCTGCAGGAATACGGGCATCGCGCTGTCTATGAGAGTTACCTGCGCAATCCGCGATGGCGCGAGGCGCCTGGCTACCTGTTCGACAGTATCGTCAACCTGATCGGCAACGATCCGGAACGGCTACGCGCCCGGCAGAGAAAGTCGTTCTCGGAAGCGCTGCAGCGTGTACGCCGCGCAGTACCCATCTGGTCTCGGTCGCTCCTCGCACCGTTGATCAAACATGCGGCGATCGAGCGGAATCTGAGAGAGCTGGCCAGGAGTACCCTGACGGCATACCAGGAAGTGGCCCGCCGCTACGCGCTGGCGATAGGCGAACAGTGCCTTACCGCACCCACGGACGTTTTCAACCTGACACTTCTCGAAGTGCTGGCCCTTGCAGACGGCCGACTCACGAGCCACGACGCTGACAGGCGCGCAGCACGGCGGCGTCACCAGATCGAGAAGGCGTTTCGAGAAGAGGGTCCCGAAGTCATCATCGTACCCCGAGTGGGGAGTTCGGCTCATTTTCGCGAGCAACGCCGGGAACGCCCCGATCCTATCGGAGCAGTTGGCACGGGCGTGTGGACCGGTACGGTCGTCGGCAATGGCATTGCGCGAGGCCCGGCGTGTGTGGCACGGCGTCCGGAGGAGGCAGTTGACATGGCGCCGGGATCCGTCCTCGTCACGCCATCGACCGACCCCTCCTGGACTCCCCTCTTCCTGAAGGCAGGAGCGCTCGTCATGGAGACGGGCGGATACCTATCGCATGGAGCCATCGTCGCCCGCGAGTTCGGCATTCCCGCGGTGGCCAATGTTCCTGGCGTCATGACCCATGTCCGCCACGGCGAGATGCTTGAAGTCGACGCGACGCGCGGGGTTGTGCGGCAGTTGCGCTAGGCGCGCTCGTCAGAACTTTTCCGACCACGGACGCACGTCCATCTCGTGCGTCCACGCGCTACGATGTTGCCGATGCAACATCAAGTAGTTCTGCGCAATCTGGTCCGGCTCCAACAGCCCGTCCGGGCCAAACTTGTCCTGAACACCGGGCATCATCGTGCGTGCCCGGTCTCCGTCGATAATCCCGTCGACGATCACGTGCGCGACGTGAATTCCTTGCGGGCCAAACTCCCGTGCGACGCTTTGCGCGGTGTTGCGCAGGGCGCCCTTTGCGGCTGCAAACGGGGAGAAATTCGCGCTCCCACGCAGGCTACCCGTCGCTCCGGTGAAGATCAGCGTTCCGGCGCCACGCTTCAGCATGGTCGGCAGGCATGCCTGCGCCAGTAGGAACCCGCCGAGAGCATGCGCACGCCAATGTTCTTCGAACACTTCAGCGGTGACCTGCAGAAAAGGAACGCGTTGATTTCCGCCAGCGTTGTGGACCGCCACGCCAAGCGGGGCGATGGACTCGGCGCTCGAGACGGCACGCGCCACGTCGGCTGCGTTTGTCACATCCACGACTTCGATGCGAGGCCGACCGCCGAGCTGAGCGACGCTGTCGGCAGCGTCCTTCAGTTTCTCAGCATTGCGACCTGCAATGACGACCGGGTAGCCAGCTGCTGCGAACACGCGAGCAGCGGCAGCGCCTAGACCGCGACGCGAACCCACGCCCAGAATGAGCACGCTGCCCTTCAAATCCTCAGACATGGAAAATCCTCATGCATGGGTGCGGCGGTTACAACGCGTCTGCGATGTCCTGCATCAGCCCGCTGTCCTGCGGCTTCGTTGGCGGCGGATAGCGCTTGAGCACCTTGCCGTCGCGGCCGACCAGGAACTTCTCGAAGTTCCAGGAGATGTCGCCAGCGACGCCCGTCTCGGACGAGGTCAGGTAACGGTAGAGAGGATGACGATGGTTTCCGTTGACTTCGAGCTTGGCGCTCATTGGGAACGTGACGTCGTACTTCGTCTGGCAGAACTCCACGATCTGCGCCTCCGAACCGGGTTCCTGCGCACCGAATTGGTTGCACGGGAAGCCCACGACCGTGAAGTTCTGTCCCTGCAATTCCCGCTGCAACTCCTCGAGCCCCGTGTACTGAGGCGTCAACCCGCATCGGCTGGCCACGTTCACGGCCAGCACGACCTTGCCCCGTAGTGGGCCCAGGAGATCTCCCGATCCATCAATGCCCTTCACGCTGACGTCGAAAAAGCTACTCATGCCGACCTCCCGCAGTCTGTGCGGCGAATCTAGAGCCGGACGGCCCCTCTTGCAATCCTCCAAAAGGGGCCCCAAGGTATTAGCATGGCAACAGGTTGGGCCGGCGACGGCGCAGTGCAGGATCAGATCGACGCGACCGTCAAGGACGGGATCAGTCGCGCGCAGAGCCGTTTGCCGCAAGGCCCGGGGTCGACTCACTGCGCCGACTGCGGCGCAACGATTCCCGAAGCTCGCCGCGCGGCCATCCCGGGCGTGCGTTTATGCATCGCCTGCCAGGACGCGCAGGACAAGGAAATGGCGCAGTTCAGCGGCTACAACCGCCGCGGCAGTAAGGACAGTCAGCTGCGCTGAGTCCCGCGGGAGTTCGCCAACATCGTAGCGACCCACCCCTCGGCGGTGCAGACGTCGACGTCGGCGAGGAATCAGAGTTACTTTTTCGGCGGTGTCTTGTCGGCGGCCGCGGCTCGGGCCCGAACGATCTCTTCGCTCAACTTGCGCATGTCGCTCAGTGTGCGGCGCGGTCCCGCCGCTTTGGGCAACTCTTTCGGTTTGTCGGCCGAGCTGTAGGGATCCAACCCCTGGCCGGGTTGGGCAGCCGCTGCTTTTTCACTTCCAAGACTCAGCGCCAGGTGCTCCTGGGTAGCCTCCTGGATCGCACGGACCCGCGAGGTATCCACATCTGAACTGAACTCACCGGTTCCGTCCTTCCATTGCCACACGGCATTGCCACGCTCGTCGAACACTGTTCGACCGGAACGCGTATCGGCGTTGCTGTCGTCCGTATCCGCATCGCTCGGACGGCCAGGTTTCTTCGACTGACTCATAGGCGAATCATGCGGATTCGAGGCCCCGGCGAGCCGAGAACTGACTCGCAGAATTCAGCCCGTTATGAAAACAAAAGCCGCCAGGGTGACGCAATACGGTCTTTGGTCTGGTGGCCAACCCTCAGGCCTTGCAACCCCAGCGGCCGTGCCACCCCGCAGGGGCGCACTGGACAGATCGGTATAGTCTTAACGTAGGTTAAGGCTCGGCAGTAGGTTACTCCCGGCGCTTGACCAAAAAGAAGTAGGCCAGCGTTCCGGTCACGACCGTCAGAAAACTCACCACCCACAGGAAGCCCTGACTGTGCGTGGAGAATGGGATGCCGCCCACATTCATGCCGAGCAGCCCGGCTACCAGATTGATGGGCAGGGCCAGAACCGTGACCAGTGTCAGGATGAACAACGTCCGGTTCGTGTGCTCGTTCACCAGCGCCGCCAACTCTTCCTGGAGTAACCGCAATCGCTCCGCCAGAGCTCCCGAATCGAGAGTGGCGGCCGAGAGCTCTTCCGCCGCCTGGCGCAGATCCTCGAGGTCGTCGTGGCTGAGCCATTCGGGAGGCCGGTTCAACAGGCGAAACAAGGCCGCCGGCTCGGGCGCCAACAGTCTCTGCAGCCGTACGAGCGCACGTCGCAGCGCACTCAGCTCGGAGCGGCTGACTGAGATCCGGTTCTTCAGCAGGTTGTCTTCGACAGTATCTACGCGCGCAGTTGACTGCCGAACGATGTCGACCAACACAGCCGCCTGCTCGCGCAACAAGTGAGCCAACAGCTCCGCCGCCGACCGCAGTGTCTGTCCCGCACGCACGGCAGCCCGTAGCCGATCGACGGACCGCAACGGCCGCAGACGTGCGCTGACGACCAGTCTCGGGGTCATCGATAACGTCACGGTCGAGATGTTCTCGGAATCGAACGTCCTGTTGAACATGACGTCATGGATCACCGCGACCAACGACTCGTCTTCCAGCTCGAGGCGTGTGGATCCGACGCTCTCACGAAGGGAGTCGTAGAACCCCTCTGTCAGGCGCAGGGTGCTTCGCATCCAACGCTCGGATCCGGCGTTGGACAGCGACAGGTGCAGCCAGACGAACGCACCGGCACGTGCGTTGGGGTCGTCGAGGAAACCAGAAGCCTCGTCGCACTCGATCTGCCGCGGCGACTGCCCCGGCTCGAACAGATAGCCCCAGACGAGTCCGTTCTTGTCGGACCCGTAGGAGATGGCGGGCTGCGTCACGGCCATACCGGCTTGCCGGCACGATCGCGAATCGTGCCCCACACGGACGCAAGCGCATCCCGCATTTCTGCAGGGATCGGCGTGTACTCCAGGCTCTCGATCGACATCCGTCCCTCGTGCAGGCCCCAGTTGAAGAATCGCAGCACCTCGCGGGCCCGCGCAGCGTCCTGCGGTGTCCGAGGCAGCAGGATAAAGGTCGCTCCGGTGATCGGCCAGCTCGAAGATCCAGGCGAGTCTATGGGCAGTTGCCCCACGTCCGCCCCGGAACTCCAGTTCGCCGCGGCGGCAGCCGCGAGAAATGTCGCTCTTCCGGCCCGCACGAACCGCCCATCCTTATTGCGCAAGGCAGCGTCGCTCAGGTTGTGCTGACGGGAAAAATAAAACTCCACATAGCCTAGGGCGAACCGGGTGCGCTGCACATAGGACGCCACGCCTTCGTTGCCGACCCCACCGACCCCAACGGGCCATCGCGGCATGAGCGACTCGCCCACTTCGGAGCGCCACGTTGGGCTGGAACGGGACAGAAACTGCGTCCACAGAAACGTGCTCCCGGAGGACTCGCTCCGATGCACCACGGTGATGTTGGCAGACGGCAGCGACAGGCCTGGGTTGAGTTCGGCGATCCGCGAGTCATTCCACTTGCGGATATGCCCAAGGTAGATCTCCGCCAGTACCGCGCCACTCAACTTCAGCTGCCCGGGTGCGACTCCGGTGATGTTGATGACGGGCACGACGCCACCGATGACCACCGGGAACTGGACGAGATCGGAGGCGACCCGCTCGCGTTGCGTCAGGGGGACATCGGAGGCTCCAAAGTCCACCTCGTGCGAGCGGATGCGCGCCAGGCCGGAACCAGAACCTACACCCTCGTAGGAGATGTTGATGCCAGTGGCCCGCGCGTAGGCCGCCGCCCACGCGGCATAGAGAGGAGCCGGAAAGGTGGCGCCCGCCCCTCGCGCGGCGGGCGCGGCGGCACCGTTGCGATCAGCGCCAACGCCGATACTGCCCCAGACCAGTGCCACCCAAAACAGGCAGGCCCTCCACATACCGCGTCGTGTCATACATTCGTATTGTTTCGCGGCTAGCTTCACGCGTTTGCCCCACGACCGGCCGAGGTCCCGGATTGAATTTCCTCCGCTGCCCGCGACTCGCAACCGCCTGTGCCGCAGCGCTGTGCCTGTGCACTCCCGCATTCGCCGGTCACCCCATGCTGAGCGAAGACACCGGGACGCAGGGCAAGGGCAACTTCGAGCTGGAGATGGGATACGACGGGTCGCGCCAGGCGGGAAGCCGGCAGTTCCTGTTTCAGCCGCAGCTCTCCTGGGGCGCCACTGCCGCACTCGATCTGATCGTCCAGCCGTCCTGGATCGTGAACGTCACCCCTGACGGACAACAGACCCGGGGTCTCGGCGACACCAACGTCGATTTCAAGTGGCGATTCTATGGAGCCGCGCCCTGGTCTCTCGGAGTCCGCGCCGGTCTCGAAATGCCCACGGCTCAGAACGATCTCGGACTTCCTTCGAACCACTATTCCTCGCACGCGGTACTGGTGCTGACCGGCGACTACACGCCGCTGACTCTCGATGCCAACCTGGGCTACACCCGCGATCCCGCGTTGCCCGGCGTGCGGACCAATCTCTATCACTTCTCGGCCGCGGCCACGTACGAAGTGAACAACCGGCTCTTCTTCATCCTCGACGCCTCGCTGGACTCCAACCCGGAGGCGACCCAACGCGACCACCAGCAGATCCTGCTGGGCGGCTTCATCTATACCGCCCGGCCGGGGCTGGATCTGGATGTGGGATTCCGGGACCGCATCGGCTCGGGCGGACCCGCGCAGCAGTGGCTGTTTGGGCTGACCTGGCGGGGATCGCCGTAGGGGCGGCGCCCGCGGGCGGCGCCGTACCTTACTGAAACCTTACAGTGCGTCGCGTTGCACCGCCTCCTCAATAGAGATCCGGGACCAGCATCTCCTCGGGCACTGCCTGCCGCGAGTAGTGCTCTTGCCGCTCGCGTTCGGGCAACACGATCTGCGCCTTCTGTACACCCGAGTACGGAAACTGCTTCAGCAGATGGTCCATGAAGTTCAGCCGCGCACGCTTCTTGTCGACCGCGTGTACCACCCACCAGCGGGCCTCCGGGATGTGCGAGCGCTCGAGCATCACCTCCTTGGCTTTGGTGTAGTCCTCCCACCGCCGCCGCGACTCGAGATCCATCGGGCTGAGCTTCCACTGCTTCATCGGGTCATGGATGCGGCCGAGGAAGCGCAGGTGCTGCTCCTCGTCCGTGATCGAAAACCAGTATTTCAACAGGTGGATCCCCGAGCGCACCAACATGCGCTCGAAATCGGGAACCGTACGGAAGAACTCCTCGTATTCCTCCGCGGTACAGAAGCCCATCACGTGCTCGACGCCAGCGCGGTTGTACCAGCTCCGATCGAACAGGACGATCTCGCCGGCGGCCGGCAGGTGCGGTACGTACCGTTGGAAGTACCACTGTGTCCGCTCCCGATCGTTGGGCGCCGGCAAGGCCACTACGCGGCAGACGCGAGGGTTGAGACGTTGGCTGATTCGCTTGATCGCGCCGCCCTTGCCCGCCGCATCGCGTCCTTCGAACAGGATGACCACCCTCTGCCGGGTGGCCAGGACCCAATCCTGCAACTTCACCAACTCAGCCTGTAGTCGGAACAACTGCGAGAAATACTGCCGACGGTAATCCTTTTCGTCCTCGATCACCGGCGCTCCGTCCTCGCCGTCGACACCCCTCTTGATGCCTTTGGAGCCCTTCTCATCCGCAGGCACGAGATCGCGATCCTCGATCTCCATCTCCAGTTCTTCGTCGTAGCTGTCCGCAAGATCCCGGTTGATGCGGCGAATCAGCTCTTCCTGGTCCAGGGGGGGCAATGCAGTCATCTTTAAACTCCCAAGGTGCTGGCGCAACAGCGTCCCCCTCGAATAAAGGAGTGGGGTTAGATTTTTATTTCACCACAGGTTTATCTCACCACAGGCGGCCGCGGCATCGGGATGTTCTCGGACGGCCCAGCCGCCGGACCACCCGCGGTCCCGGCGCCCCCGGGTGTCGCGCCGGCACTCGCAGTCCCGATCCCCGGGGTCATCAGTCCGGGCGGGCCCGTGAGGCCTTCATTCGGGGCGGACTGCGCCGGCAGCGCCGCCCCACTGCGAACCGCCGCCTTCATCGCCGGCTCGAGATCGTGCTCCCGCTTGTAGGCGTTCAGCCCCTTGAACAGCTCGCCCGAGAACCACCCCGGCCCCGGATCGATGCAGCCCATCCTCTGCAGACTCAGCACACCCGTCATGAGTCCCGGGATGAGCGGTGCCTTCTGCGACTCGACGTAACAGTGGTCGCTGACCCATTCGCGGGTCTTGTCCCGACTGGCCTCCTCTTCTCCGTAATAATGATGGGGTACCAGGGGAGTCGCCGAGTGCAGCTCGGCGTCCCGCCGTTCCGCCTCGCGAAGCTTCTCCGCTTCCGGCCCACTCAGCTTGCTCGCACTGCGCCGGGCTTCGCCGAGCCAGTCGATGCCGGCTCGAACCGGAGCCTCCTGCGGTAGCGCAATCGGCGCCGTGGAAGAGTCATCGGGAGCACTGTATTCAACAGACGGTGGGGCCACCGAGGCAGCGGAGGAAGGCGCCGGAGTCAGCCGCGGCTGCACGGGCTGGATGACAGGCCGCTCGGGAGTGATGAGCGTTACGATGGATTCGAACTGGTCGCCCGTCCGCGACGCCAAACGCACTCGCGTCTGCCAAACGACGAACACCACAAACAGTACGTGGGCGCCGAGGACAGCAACGAGCACAAATGGTTTCCTGCGGTCGAACACGCGCGCCGCGCCCCCTTCTTCTTCCCGGATGAGACCGACGGTCGGCTCAAGGGTTCACTGCGCGAGCCATGGATTTTTGCAATGAGCGCAGGACGAAGACGGGATGAGGCGCCGGTTCGCGCGCGGTCCCGTGCGGGGCGATTGCCGCCATCAGTGGCGGGGATACTGACGGCCGCGCGTTCGTTGGCTTGCCTGCGGCCCGCGTCGCACTGCGTACAAAACACCCTGAACCAACAATCAGTCCAGGCTCCCGGACGCGTGGGATCCCTGCCCTGTAGTGTTGCGAAAATCAAGCTGCCGCTGACGGACGTATGGCGTTTGGCGTGTCCGCCGTGGAGGAAATCGCAACCTCCCGTTGTCCTACAGCTCCCGCAGGGCGGTGCACGAGGAACTCCCACCCCTGCGTGACCGTTGTCCCCGCTGTCAGCAGGCAAGTTTTTTACAACAGGAGCTCACATGACTCACAAGACGAGAAACTACGTTTCGGTGCTGGTTGCGGCTGCGGCCTTGGGCCTGACAGCGGGAGTGGCGAGCGCGGAGGATCACGTCAAGAGCGACCAACCCGTGAAGGACTCCTATATCACCACGAAGGTCAAAGCCGAGCTGGCCAAGGACAAGGGCACCAAGGCTCATGACATTCACGTGGACACCAAAGATGGCGTAGTGATGCTCTCCGGAGCCGTGGAGTCCACTGCCGAGAAGGAACTGGCCGAGAAGGACGCCAAGAAGATCAAGGGCGTCCTCGATGTGCACAACGAATTGACCGTCAAGTAAACGCCAAGGTGAAGGCCAACAGCGTCGGATAAGGCCGCGGCCCACCCGGGACGGTGACCGCGGCCTACGGCGTAGCATGGGGAGCGAAGGCCCCGTCGTCGTACTGATCTCCCAGGTCGTCGCCCTGCTGATAGGAGGGCGACTCCTCGGGGAGCTGTTGCAACGCTTCGGGCAACCCCCGGTGATGGGGCAGATCCTCGCCGGCGTGTTGCTGGGCCCCTCGATACTGGGCGCGCTCGCGCCTCACTGGTACCCGATCCTCTTTCCCTCTGCGCATGAGCAGAAGGCGATGCTCGATGCGATCGCGCAGGTCGGCATCCTGTTGCTTCTGCTGATGACGGGGATGGAGACAGATCTCTCCATCTTCCGCGACACCCGACGCGCGGCCGTCAGCATCTCTCTCACGGGAATCCTCATTCCCTTCGCCTGTGGCGTCGTGCTCGGCGAGTTGCTGCCGCCCTCGCTTCTCCCGACTTCAGGCAACCGGCTGATCACGGTTCTCTTTCTCGGCACCGCGCTTTCGATCTCGTCGGTCAAGATCGTGGCGCTCGTCGTACGGGACCTGGGATTCCTGCGCCGGACCGTCGGTCAGGTCATCATCGCTGCCGCCGTGTTGGACGACACGATCGGGTGGATCATCATGTCGATCACCTTCGGGCTGGCCTTGCACGGCACGATCGACCTCGGCACGGTCGCCCGCAGTACCCTGGGGACAGCCGCCTTCCTCGCGCTGAGCTTTACCTTCGGACGGCGACTGGTCTTCAATTTGATCCGCTGGTCGAACGATCACTTCATCAGCGAGATGTCTACGATCACCGTGATTCTGGTGATCACGGGCGCCATGGCCCTGGTCACAGCCGCGCTCGGCGTGCACCTGATTCTCGGCGCCTTTGTCGCCGGCATTCTCATCGGCCAATCGCCCATCCTGACCCGGCGGATCGACGCGCAGCTGCGGGGGCTGATCGTCGCGCTGTTCATGCCCGTCTTCTTCGGTCTGGCTGGATTGACGGCCGATCTCGCCTCCCTGGGCAAGCCGGGCCTCCTGTTGCTGACGCTCGGGCTGATTCTCCTCGCCAGCATCGGCAAGTTTGCCGGGGCGTTTCTGGGCGGCCGGATCGGTGGCCTTTCCACGAGAGAATCGCTCGCCGTGGGCTGCGGAATGAACGCTCGGGGATCGACCGAAGTCATCGTGGCCTCGATCGGTCTGTCGATGGGCGCTCTGACCAAGAGCTTGTACACCTCCATAGTCGCCATGGCCGTCGTGACGACGATGGTCATGCCGCCGATGCTGCGGTGGTCGTTGCGCCGCCTGCCGCTGAGTCCCGATGAGAAGGAGCGGCTCGAGCGCGAGGACTTCGCTCAACAGAGCTTCCTCGCAGGCGTCGAGAGGATGTTGGTTGCCGCCGATGAGAGCGCGAACGGACGATTCGCCAGGCATCTGGCGAGCCTGATCGCTCGCCTGCGACAGACGCCTACGACATTCCTGAGCCCCACTGACTCGGTGGCCAACGAGGCTCGCAAGGGTTACGGACTGCTGCTCATCGGGCGTGAGCCCGCTGCGCACGAGGGCCGTCTGGATCCGCAGATCTCCCGCGATGCGACCGACTTTGGCGGCCCATTCTGCATCGCTCTGGCTCAGGGACCGCACGCCAACACCGAAGTCCCCTCCCGACTGCGCGTACTGGTGCCGATCACCGGCACGCGAGCCTCGCGACAAGGGGCGGAGATGGCCATTGCGCTGGCCCAGGCCTCGTACGGAACAGTCACGGCGATTCACATCTCGGGGCCGACCGACAAGCCAATTGCCTGGTCGCGACACTTCGATACGGCACTCGCTCCTGAAAAGGCGGCCTTGGCGGAGATCGAGCGGATGGGTGAGCACTACGGCGTGGAAGTGCGCGGGGCGTTACGACGATCGGGTAACGCGCGCGCAGCGATCCTCCAGGAGATCAAGGTCGGACACCATGACCTCCTGGTGATGGGCGTCAGCCCTCACTCGAGCGAACGATTGTTCTTCGGCGAGGTGGCCGCCGGAGTCCTCGCAGGGGCGCAGTGCTCGCTCCTGCTACTCTCCGGCGAACCGGTCACTGGTGCGGCTGAGACACAGCCGCACCAGGTAGCTGCGGCGGAGGCGCATTCTTGAGTTCGTTCGCCCGCGAGACGATGAACGCGCGCACCGCAGCCGTGTCTGCCGGCTTCAGGGCCTGCGCAAACGAAGCCATACCGCGCTCGGACAAAATGCCCTTCAACACGACCTGATCGAACCCCTCCTGCGAATTCAGCAGCGGCGTGCGCGTCAGATCCGGGAAGTTCGCACCGCGCGTCTGACCCTGCTCTCCGTGGCAAGCCGCGCAATACTTCCCGTAGGTCACGCCACCAGTCTTGATCACGTCCGCCGACGCCGTGGACGGGGGAGGATTCAACGGCAACGGAGTGAACGGCGTGGCAGGCGGCAGCGTCGCCTTCCCACCTAGAGCGAAGACCAACATGCGCGAATAGTTGGGTGCGTAGTAGCCGCCCGTCGTGTTGCCCCCGACACTGAAGGCAACGTACTGCCGACCATCCAGTTCGTAGGTGATCGGCGGAGCGATCACGGCAGTCTGGACCTTCATGCTCCACACCTTCTCGCCGGTCTTGGCATCGAACGCGCGGACTTCCTCGTCACTGCCACCGCCCTGGAAGACCAGTCCCCCGGCAGTCGCAACGGCTCCCCCGGTCGGCCCCTGATTGGCGCGACTCTTCCAGACACTCTTGCCCGCGACCGGATCCCACGCCTGCAGATAACCGACGAACCCGTTCTTGTCCTTGGGATGGCTCTGGTAGTACGTCATGGGCGCGGTGAAATCCAAGCCCAGGTTGTAGCCGACATTGGTTGGAGTAAAGGTGCGGTCCGCGACCATCGGGAAGTACGCTTCCTGGGTGGCGATGTAGATCCACCCCGTCTGCGGGTCATACGCGTTCGAATGCCACCCGTGCGCGCCCTGTACTCCCGGAGCGAGGTTGAATGGCTGGCCCACCGGGAACCGCGCCTCCGGCCGCACCTTCGGGCGCCCCGTCTTGAGGTCCACTCCATCGGCCCAGTTGACCACCGTGAACGGGTCGGCCTTCAAGAGCTTGCCGGTCTTCGCCTCGAGCACATACATGAAGCCGTTCTTGCACGGCTGCAACAACACCCGCTGCAGCTTCCCATCGATCTTCAGGTTGACGATCATGATGGGACTGACGGAGTCGTAGTCCCACGTGTCGGCCGGTGTCGTCTGGTAATGCCAACGGTACTCGCCGGTGTCGACATTGACCGCGACCACCGAGGCGAGATACAGGTTGTCGCCGCCTGTCTTGTCCCGATAGCGGTCGTTCCACGGCGAGCCGTTGCCCGTACCGAAGTACACGTTATCCGTTTCCGGATCGTAGACGATGGCATCCCACACGGTGCCGCCACCGCCGAGCTTCCACCACTCGTTGTCCTTCGGCCAGGTCGCCGCAGCTTTGGTCAGCGCCGCGTTGGCCTGAGGCTCGTTAGGGTTGGTGGGAACGGTGTAGAAGCGCCACACCATCTTGCCGGTCTCGGCGTCGTAGGCGCTCAGATAACCGCGTACTCCGTATTCGCCACCGGACTCGCCGATCAACACTTTCCCTTTGGCAACGCGCGGCGCGCTGGTGATCGAGTAGTGCTTGCTTTGGTCGACCGTCATCGTCGTCCAGACCGGCTTGCCCGTGCGGGCATCGAGCGCAACGAGCCGGCCGTCGAGCGTACCGACGTAGATCTTGCCGTTCCAGGCGGCAATCCCCCGATTGACGATGCCGCAGCAGACGTTGCGGATCCACTCGCCCGGCGTCTTCGGGTTGTACTGCCAGAGCGTCTTGCCGGTTCGAGCATCGAGCGCGTAAACCTTGCTCCATGCCGTCGAGACGTAGATGACCCCGTCGATGTAGAGCGGCGCGCCCTCCTGCGACAGATTGGTGTCGTAGTTGGCGAACCACTTCAGTCCGAGATCCTTGATGGTGGCCTTGTTGATCTTCGCAAGACTGCTGTAATGCTGTTCCTCGTACGTGCCGCCGTAGGTCATCCACTGCGACGGCTCCCTGGCGGCGTTCCTCAATCGCTCGGCCGTGACGTTGGCCGGCTTTTCCTCGGCCGCGACAACCGGCCCACTGAGGGCGGCCATCGCCGCCATCGAGAGGAACAACCCCAGACCCAAACCCCGTGAAACGGTCACTATTGCTACCCCTCGCGGCGCGGCGGAACGGCCACGCGAATGAGCAATGATTGTAATGCGCATGGGCGGGTTGTGTACTCGGTACCGCCAGTGCCATGCTATGGCCACAAGGACCCCTTATGTCCCGACTCACCACAACCTGCTCCCGCCGTCTCGCGCCGATTGCCGCCCTCGCCGCGATCGCCGCCTCGACACTCCTGACCACTGGAACGGCGCACGCGCAATTCACTCCTCCCTATGGCCTCAACGGCCATATGTGGGGCGAGCCGCTCAAGGCCTTTCCGGGGCTGATGGTTTGGCATGCCAACACGGCGCAGAACTCGCCGGGCAAGGTGACCAGCCTGCACATCAACTGTCAGCAGCTCGGGAATTCCTCCGGTGTCGGGATGGGCACGGGATCGGGAACTCTGCAGGGGATCTGTGGGAACGACATCTCGACCTTCACTGAATCGCCCCAGGGCGATGGGTCCTTCGCGCTCGGGGAGTATTACCAGGACGTCGACGCCAATCCCTGGAGCGATGGCGGTGTGCAACTGACGACCATCAGCTATTTGTACTGCGCGAATTCGCGCAGCCCCTATCTTCCGACACCCCTGCGGGACAACCTGCAGTTGTGCGGCACACGCATCATTTTCACGAGCGACACCCTTGCGCAGCTCGACAAGCAACCAGCCGGCCATCGCTCCAACTTCGATCTGTTGATGCGCCACCTGACTCGCCAGTACGGTGAGCCGCCCGGCTACGAGGTGTATGGCAAGGTGACCATCGAGGGCGTCGAGGAGTCTTCCTCCGTCCCCAGCGCGCCGACCCCGACGAAACCCAAGTACGTCGTGTACCGCTGGTGCGGCCTGCAGGAAGCGAGCCGGGATCTGCATCCGCCGTGCAAGGCGAGCATCGTGGTCGAGTTCGACGCGGTGCACGGAGTCGGCACCGTGCTGTACGCCACCTCTCGGGTCTATGATTTCGCGTATGCCCGGTATGTGATGGGCGACCAGAACAACGATCTGTATACGCTGCTGTTCAGTCGTCACCTCGATCGCGCGTTACCCCGGATGAAGCCCCCCTGCACCGGCACCCGGATCTGCTCCCCGGTCCGCAGCGGGCTGTCGTCGAAGGACCTGGGCGACTTCGCCCAAACCACCGCCCGCTGAGATCGGCACGCGCAGACTACGCCTCTCCCCGCTGACGCTATCCCGCGCCCCGCCCGCTACACTATCGAACGCCCGCTGACCGCCACCCTCGAGAGGCTCCTCCTTGCTGAGATTCGGCGTTCCGGCGCTCTTTGTCTTCATCTGGTCCACGGGCTTCATCGTCGGCAAGGCGGTGGTGCCCCATGCTGACCTGCAGCTATACCTGTTTGCGCGCCTGACCCTGACAACCTCGGTGCTCGCAGCGGCGGCCATGGCCGTAGGAGCGCAATGGCCGAACAAACGCGGCTGGGGTGCACACCTCCTCGCTGGGGCGTTGATGCAGGGCGGCTATCTGTGCGCGAGTTACTGGGCTCTCCAACGAGGCATGCCGGCGGGTGTGATGGCGTTGATCGGAGCCCTGCAACCTCTCTTTACCGCCCTCTATGTCTTCATCGCGGCCAAACTGGCCGCGAGCCATCAGACTCTCGGGCTCCGCACCTGGACGGGTCTGCTGATAGGGTTCGGAGGCGTCGCCTGTGTTCTGGCTCCCAAGCTATCGGCCACCGGCGCGGGGGCGCTGACGTTCGCAAGCACCACGATGGCATTGTTGAGTGTGGTCTCGATCACCGCCGGCGCACTGTTCCAGAAATGGCTGCCTCTGACGGACCTGAGGGTCGCGGGCGCGGTGCAGAATCTCGCCGGGGCACTCGTTGCGTCGTTGGCAACGCTGACGGTCGGGTCGCTAACCTGGGACAATGCTGCGGTGTTGTGGGGCGCTTTGATCTGGGCGGTGTTGGTGCCGTCAGTCGTGGGGACCACGCTGCTGATCTGGATGATGCGCCACAACGAGGCTACGAAAGTGACGGCACTGGTTCTACTGGCACCGCCGCTCGCTGCGGTACAGGCGTACGTGTTTTTCCGCGAGACGCTCTCGCCGATTCAGTTTGCCGGGTTCGCCCTGGCGCTGATAGGCGTGCTGCTGGCGAGATCGGCGCGGCTGGGTCCACCCCCAGCGGCGCCGGCCCCATCGCGCTGAGGCGTGTCAGGCCACCTTCACCGCCGTGTGCGGGAAGAGGAACTTCAGCGCGGCGGCGTCCATCTCAGCCTTGTAGGTGTGCCGCTCCTTGAGCGCCTCCGCCCGTTGCGCAGCCGGACGGGCATTGATCTCGTCCAAGTGCCGTTTCAGGTTGGGGAACTTCGTCCACACCGCATCGCCGAATACGAACGGAATCGCACGCACCCAACCCCACACCGCCATGTCGGCGATCGTGTAGGTTTCCGCCACGACGTACCGCTTCTTCGCGAGCCGCGCGTCGAGGATTCCCCAATGCCGCTCCGCCTCGTAGAGGTAACGGTTCAGTGCATACTCCTTCGGCTCCGGTGCCGCATGTTTGAAGTGGAATGCCTGACCGGTGTAGGGACCGATGCCGGAAGCGATGAACATCAACCATGACAACAGCTCACCGCGTGCCGCCGGTGTGTTGGGCGGCAGGAACTTGCCGCTCTTGTCGGCGAGATACAGCAGGATGGCGTTGCTGTCGAAAACCGTCACGTCGCCGTCGACGATCGAGGGCGTCTTGGCGTTGGGATTGATTGCCAGATAGTTCGGGCTGAACTGCTCGCCCTTGCGGGTATCGACAGGCTTGATCTCATAAGGCAGGCCGGTCTCCTCGAGCAGGAGGGCCACCTTGGCGGGATTCGGCGAGGGGTGGTAGTAAAACTGGATCATAGGCACTCCGGTTGTATTCATAGCGATCGATACGCAATAGCGCCGCGCAGCGTATGTCGCCGCCGCGCGTTCGGCCTATCTCTCGATAGATAGAGAGCCCACGGGAGGCAGGAACCCGCCGTGACTCCCTCAGTTCGCGGCGGCGGAGGTTGCGGCCGGGAACGCGGGATTCATGAAAGCGTCATGACAACCGGCGCAAGCCTTAGCCAGCACGACGACCGCCGAGCGTGTTGCGGCGGCATCGTCTCCTTGCGCAACCGTAACCACCCGATCCGCCGCCGTCGCCAGGACCTGCGTCCCGGCCACGAAGCCACGCCGATCCGACCAGACATTCGGACGCGCTCGCGTATTCAAGCCCGTGCGGTCCGTCTCGAGCTGGAACAGATCCGGCAGCATCAGCGCGAGCTGGCCGATGCGCTGCGCGTCGATCGCAATCGTGCGGCGGTCCCCGTTGTCGGCGAAACGCGCCGCGGTGACGATTGATCTCGCAGACCACTCCATGACGCGGAATACACCGATGCGGGCGCGCAGAGCGGCCATTTCTTCGCTCTGCTGACGAGAGGTCGTGTCGGTCACACCAACAGTCACCGGCAACGCACTGGGCTGAACTGCGGAGAAACCGGCCAGGCTTTCAGGGGCCAGTGCAGGCATGGCGGTGACGGGCTCCCCTTCCGAGGTGTCCGATGGCTCGTCCCGCGTCGCCAACGAGCTCGGGGCGGGGCCTGCGGCGGGTTGCGATTGCTCGGACGGACGTCCGCCCGATTGTTCGCGTGGTGCCGCGCCGGTGTCCTTGCGAGCGGCCGCGAACTGTTTCGCGAGATCGGAAAGATCCGCCACGTGGGCCTTGGCCACCGCGACTTCGCTGCGCCCGCGCAACGAATCGATCATCCCGAGGAGTGAGCGCCGGGCGGCGGGTACGAGCAGAACGACCGTCAGAAACAGGATCGTCGCTATGATCCAGGCGTGCGCGACTCGCGAGCGGTGCGTCGGTTCCGTGTCCACGGAAATCAGCTTACCATTGCCGCTACCAACCGGAGATTTCCGATGCGCTGGGACGACTTACGCCGCAGCTCCAATGTCGAGGACTATCGCGGCAGCTCCCCCGGCGGCCCGGGTCTGAAGCTCGGAGTCGGAGGTACGCTCCTGGTCCTCGCCGCCTCGTACTTCTTCGGCATCGACCCTCGCCCGCTGCTCGGGCTGGCGAACTCGGTGCCGCAGGACGCCGGACCTGCGCAGAGCGGGATTCCCAGCGACAGCCAGGGGCAATTCATCTCGGCGGTGCTCGGCGAGACCGAGGACATCTGGGGGGCGATCTTCCAGGCCGGCGGTCGCGAGTACACACCGCCGCGGCTGGTCCTCTACCGCAACTCGATTCCATCCGCCTGCGGCTATGCGAGCTCGGCCGCCGGACCCTTCTACTGCCCGGGCGACCGTAAGGTCTACCTCGACCTGGACTTCTTCCAACAGCTGGCACAGGAGTTTCAAGCTCCGGGCCAGTTCGCGCAGGCATACGTGCTCGCCCACGAAGTCGGCCATCACGTGCAGAACCTTCTGGGTATCGAGGCGCAGGTGCGATCCCAACGCGAACGCGCCTCCGAAGCCGAGTCCAATCACCTCAGTGTGCGGCTCGAGCTGCAGGCAGATTGCTTCGCCGGCGTCTGGGCAAAGCATTCGGATGAGACGCATCACATTCTCGAGCAGGGCGACATCGAGTCGGGCCTACGCGCCGCGTCCTCAGTTGGGGACGACACGCTGCAGAAGCGAACGCGGGGTTACGTCGTGCCGGAGAGCTTCACACACGGCACCTCGGCCCAGCGAGTAGGATGGTTCAAGAAGGGATTCGAGAAAGGCCAGATCTCGGCCTGCAACACCTTCCAAGATCCGTCCTGACCCCCGGCACCTGCCTGTCGCGCCTGTCGCGCCTGTCGCGCCTGTCGCGCCTATCGCGAAGCCGGCATCGAGAAGCTGCTGCCTGGGTCGCCTCCCGCTTCCGACCACCTCTCGGTAACAGTCTTCAGGCGCGTGTAGAACCTGACGCCTTCCGGGCCATACGCGTGATGGTCCCCAAACAGCGAGTTTCTCCATCCTCCGAAGCTGTGAAACGCCACCGGCACCGGGATCGCAACGTTGACGCCGATCATTCCAGCCTGCGCTTCGTTGACGAACCGGCGCGCGGTCGCACCGCTGCGCGTGAACACAGCCGCGCCGTTCGCAAACTCGTGCGAGCTGACGAGATGGATCGCAGACTCGAAATCAGGCACGCGGACGACACATAACACGGGTCCGAAGATCTCCTCTTGATAGATCCGCATCCCGGGTGTGACACGATCGAACACGGTCGGGCCAAGAAAGAACCCGCGCTCGAATCGCGTCTTCCTGCCATCGACCACGAGGCGAGCACCTTCGCTCTCCCCGACCCCGATGAAGTCCCGGACGCGATTGCGATGTTCTTCGGTAACGAGCGGCCCCATCTCGACGCCGGCCGACTCCGAAGGCCCCACCTTCAGTCGGGTCAGCCGCGCGCGCAGCGCGTCGATGAGCTGGTCTGCCAACTCATCCCCAACCGCAACCGCTACGGAAATCGCCATGCACCGTTCGCCGGCCGAGCCATACGCCGCCCCAACCAGGGCTTCGACGCTCGCCGCCAGGTCCGCATCGGCCATGATCACCATGTGATTCTTGGCGCCGCCGAGGGCCTGCACCCGCTTGCCGGCGGCGACGGCCCGCGCCTGAACCTGTCGCGCGATGGGCGTCGACCCCACGAAGCTCACGGCCGAGATCTGCGGATGATCCAGAATGGCCTCGACGGCGACCTTGTCGCCCTGGACGATGTTGAATACGCCTGCCGGGAGGCCTGCCGTGTGCAGGAGCTGGCCAAGCCGGATGCTGGCTGAAGGGTCGCGCTCGGAGGGCTTGAGGATGAACGTGTTGCCGCAGACCAGTGCCAACGGAAACATCCACAGCGGTACCATCGCAGGGAAATTGAACGGTGTGATGCCGGCCACGATGCCCAACGGCTGGCGCAGGTTGTAAGCATCGACGCCGGTTCCTACGGACTCGCTGCGCTCTCCCTTGAGAAGTTGGGGTGCGCCGCAGGCGAACTCGACTACTTCGATACCCCGCGCGACTTCTCCTTCGGCGTCGCTCAGCGTCTTGCCATGCTCCTGGGAGATGATTCGAGCGAGCTCACTCTTGTTCGTTTCCAGCAGATGCTTGAACTCGAACAGGATCCGCGCCCTACGCAGGGCGGGCATCCGGGACCAGACGGGGTACGCCGCGGCGGCAGCCTGCACGGCTCGGTCCACTTCCGCCGGGGTCGCCAGGCTCACCTCCCGAGTCGGGATACCCAGGGTGGGGTTGAAGACGGGCGAACGGGGGCCGGTGCCTGCGGCAATCGCGCCCGAAATCCAGTGGCCTATCAGGCTCATGGGGTCCTCTCTCGTGCATCCAATCGGGCTTGAGGGTGCATCTCCCCCGCCAGACACTGCAACCGCCGTGCTTTTGACCTTCCAAGGAGTACCCATGGATCCTACCGCCCCCTTCCACTCCCTCGCCGCTGCCCTGGGCGTCCTGGGGTTCTGGCTGTTTCTCGGAGCATCCGCCGTCACCGCGATCATCACCGACTATCGCAAGAAACGGCTCGCGACCGAGACTCTGCGGGTTGCCATCGAGCGTGGCCAGAGCATCGATCCGGCGATCGTCGCGGCGATGATCGACAGCCAGAAGAGCGTCGACTCCTCGACCGACCCTCGCAATCTGACGGTCGGGGGCATCATCTGCACCTCTGCCGGCGTCGGCGTGGCCATTCTCTCCTTCTTTATCGCACGAGTCAGCGAGCGCGCCTTCTACCCCATCATGGGCGGCGGGGTGGTCACGATCTGTGTAGGCATCGGTGTCCTGCTCGCCGGCCGATATCTGCATAACACACAGAAGCCCTAGAAACTTGACGGGGTTGACCACTGCGGCCGAGGCAGTCGTGGTCGCCGCTGCCATGCAGGGCGACGACGCTGCCTTCAGCGAGCTCATGCGCCGCCGTCAAAGCCAGATTCGCAACCTGCTTCGACGGTTGTGTCGCGATGGCGCCCTGGCGGACGACCTTGCGCAAACCTCTTTCCTGCAGGCGTGGCGAACACTTCGCTCGCTGCGCGTCCCCGACGCCTTCGGGGGCTGGCTGCGTAAGCTCGCGGTAAACGTCTGGCTGCAACACTTGCGCGGCCCTGGCTCCCATCGCGAAGTCGAGCTCGATGAGGCGCAGGTCTGCGCGCACCATCCGGCGGCCGCCGCCGCAGAGCAGGTCGATCTCGATCGTGCGCTGGCGCTCCTGGCTCCCGACGTGCGCCTGTGTATAGTTCTGTCCTACGCGGAGCGGATGAGTCATCGCGAGATCTGCGAAACGACTGGTTTCCCGCTCGGCACCGTCAAATCCCATATTGCCCGCGGTGCGGCCCGGCTGCGAGAGAGCCTGAGCGCTTACGGGGTGACATCATGAACGAACGCGATCTGCAAGAATCGTCGGGCTACGGGGACGAAGGGCTCGACCCGCAGCTGTTGCGCCGCTTCGACGCCGCCGCCCAGGCCGGCCTGTCCGACCTCGACTTGCTCCTTGCGGTGGAGTCCCGGATCCGCGGGGAGAGACGGTTTCGGGCGCTCGTGACAGGGGCCTTCTACGTGGCGCTGGTTGCGGTCGCCATCCTGCTGACACCTTACGTGGCCGAGGCATCGCTCACCCTCGCTGAGGCTATGGGGGGCTGGGCACCGCTCGTGGGTCCGATGCTGCTGACCCCTGTCGGTTTCGGTCTGTCACTACTGGGCGGAGGCTGGCTGCTGCGGCGCGTGGGGGTGTTCGCGCGTTGAGTTCTATCGTAGTATCAATAGCCTACGCAGATAACTTCGCGTATTCAAATAAGGGGGCCTCATGAATCACCCGCACCACGCCCGATTGGCGGTTGCAGTCGCAGCCATCGGCGCACTGGCTGTCCTCACTGGCACCGCTCTCGCAGCGGACGATAGCTCCCCTGCCAAGGCAGTCGCGGACAAATCGAAGGAAGTCGGCCATGCCGTGGCGGAGAAGTCCAAAGAGGTCGGACACGCGGTCGCGGACAAGTCCAAGGAAGTCGGCCACGCGGTGGCCGATGAGTCGAAGAAGGTCGGGCATGCCGTCGCGGACAAGTCCAAGGAAGTCGGCCACGCCGTAGCCACGGGCGCAAAGGAAACCGGTAAGGCCGTGGCCGACGGGGCCCGGAAAACGAAGGACGCCGTCACCGCCAAGTCCAAGGACGACTGAGCATCTGTCAATTGGCCCACACGCTCGCTGCGCGTTGTCGGACTGAGGCTTCGCTGCCGGGCGGCCCTTCGACAATCGATTCTGGGCGTGGTTTTTGCCGCCTGCGCCGGCGCTAGGATAAAGTTGCGCCGCGCGACGGGCGCAGCCCCTGCGGCGCTTTAGAAAACCAGCGCGTCGCGGGGATAGAACGATGACCGAGGGGTCTGAATGAACGCAACTACGGGCAGCGCCGAGCAGGCCGCCCCGAACGACACGGACGTGCTGATCATTGGCGGAGGTCCGGGAGGCTCGGCCACCGCGATCACGCTCGCACAACTGGGTCATCGCGTAACCGTGCTCGAGAAGGCGCGGCATCCCCGCTTCCATATCGGGGAGTCGCTGCTGCCCGCCAACCTGCCGATCTTCGAGAGCCTCGGGGTGCTCGAACGGGTCAAGGCCATCGGCATGCCGAAGTACGGCGCGGAATTCGTGTCCAAGTGGCACGGCCGCAGTGAGACGTTCGAGTTCGCCGACGCTTGGGACAAGTCGATGCCGTACGCCTTCCACGTACGGCGCTCCGAGTTGGACGAAATCCTGATCCGGCGTGCGGCCGAAGTTGGCGCGAACGTCGTCGAAGGCTGCCGGGTCCGCGACGTGACGATTCTCCCCGGCGATGCTGGGGTCGAGGTCAGCGCCCAGCACGAAGACGGCCGCATCGAGGCATGGCACGCCCGCTACATCATCGACGCCTCGGGGCGCGATACCTTTTTCGCCGACCGACTCAACGTGAAACGGCGCAATCCGCAACACAACAGCGCCGCCATGTACGCTCACTACCGTAACGCGGAACGCTACCCCGAGCCGAGACGCTGTGGACTGATCTCTCTGTATTGGTTCGAGCACGGCTGGATGTGGTTCATCCCGCTGGCCGATGGCACGACGAGCGTCGGGATCGTGGTGTGGCCGTACTACATGAAGTCCCGCAAGAGCTCGGTGAAGGAGTTCTTTGCAGCGACGGTCGCCATGGCACCCGATCTCGAGCGGCGGCTGGAAGGCGCGGAGTTGGTGACTGACATCGACGCGACCGGCAACTACTCCTACGAAAGTACGGTGTCTTCGGGTAAGAACTTCCTGATCGTCGGGGACGCCTTCGCGTTCGTCGATCCGATGTTCTCCTCCGGCGTGCTGCTCGCCATGAAAAGCGGCGTCGAGGGCGCGAAGGCCGTGGACACCTGTCTGCGCGACCCGGCCCACGCCTCGCAAGCCTTGCGGCGCTACGATCGCCTGATGCACTACGGGGCCAAGGAATACTCCTGGTTCATCTACCGGGTGAACGGCCCGCTGATGCGCGACTTCTTCATGGGCCCGCGTAACGTCCTGCGCATGAAGGAAGCCATCCTGTCGCTGCTGGCCGGCGACATCTTCGGCGGCTCGCCGATCCGCGGCTCGCTGACCGCCTTCAAGGCGCTCTACTACATCGTCGCACTCCTGAACCCACGCCGATCGCTCGCCGCGTGGCGCAAACGACAGATGAACATCCAACCCGTCGAGGCAGAGCAGCGGATGACCGCCGGTTGATGAGCGCGCCAGCCGGGCTCCAAGTCGACTACCGTTCCCTCAACGGGCCCCAGGAGGCACGGGACGGCGTCCTGGGTGTGGTCACGTTCCGGGACCCGCCCGAGGCTCTGCGCAACACCGACATTCCGGTGGCGCAGGTGGCAACTCCCGTCCTCGACGGCGACGACAGCATCTGTGAGATCTGGGAGGCTACGGGTCCCGTTGAATCGGGGCGCAAAGGCCCCGTCCGTTATCGCCGGGACGAGCAGATCCTGTTCGGCTGTGCAGCCGTTCCGGAAACGGTCACGCTGCACGCCGCCACGGAGTTGGCGTATCGCGAGATCTACTCGACGCTGGACGCTCTGGGTTACGGTCATCTGGTCCGGGTCTGGAACTACCTGCCGGAAATCAACGAGACGGCAGCCGGCATGGAGCGCTATTGGCAGTTCAACAAGGCGCGCCGCGCTGCGCTGGTGGCCTGTGGCCGGGATGTCACGGGCAATGTACCGGCCGCTTGCGCGTTGGGAGCTTCGAGTGGTAGCCCGCTGGTGGTCTATTTTCTCGCGAGTCGCTCCGCGCCGGTCGCGATCGAGAACCCGCGCCAGGTGAGTGCGTACAACTACCCGCCTCAGTATGGGCCGCGGCCCGTGTTTGCCCGGGCAAGTCTTCTGCGAGAATCCAAAATCCAACCCGTATCCATGTTGTTTATCTCCGGGACCGCCAGCATCGTCGGGCATGAGACCCGTCACGTCGGCGATCCGGGCGCCCAGGCGCGCGAGGCTCTGGTCAACATCGAGGCGCTTCTGGACGAAGCCAACCGCATCGGCGGCGGCGCCCGATTCGCGATCGGCGACCTGGCTTACAAGGTCTACGTCCGACACTCCTTGGACCTGTCCGAGATCAGCGCGGAAGTCGGCATGGTCGTCGCGGGAGCCAAGGTGGTGTATCTGCGCGCCGATATCTGCCGGCAGGACCTGCTGGTCGAAATCGAAGCCGCGGGACGGCCGCAGCCATGAAGGCGAGCGGGCTCGGTTGGCTCGCCTTTCTGGCGTGTCTGGCGCCGGCAGGATCATGGGCCGCCGATGCCGCGACGACGCAGGCGGCCGGGCAGGTCTCCCCCGCGGAGCCGGCTTCGTCGGAGAATCAGACCAGCCTCAAGCCCCTGTGGGAATTCGGGCTGGGCCCCGGGGTGCTGGTGCTGCTCGACTACCGGGGCGCGGCGACCTCGCATGCCTACCCTTTGCCGGTGCCGTATTTCGTCTACCGGGGGAAATTCCTGCAGGCCGATCGCGATGGCCTCAAGGGCAAGATCTTCGACCAGAAGCTCATGGAGCTTCACATCAGCGCCAGTGCCACCCCACCGGTACGCAGCGCGGCGGCCCGCAGCGGCATGCCCGACTTGAGACCGACGGTCGAGGTGGGCCCCGCCCTCGATACGCGGCTATATCGATCGGAGGGCGAGCGCATCAAGGCCGACTTCCTGCTGTCGGTGCGCGGCGCCGTGACCATCGAGCACTCTCCCCGCTTCATCGGCTGGATCTACGACCCGCACTTCACTCTCGATATCGCCGACCCGTTCGGCCAGGACGGCGCCCGTGCCGGCTGGAAGATGGGAGTCCTCCTGGGCCCACTCTTTGCGGACCGCCGATACCATGATTATTTCTATTCGGTCGCGCCCCCCTTCGCGACGGCGCAACGGCCCGCGTACCAGGCGGCCGGCGGGTACGCCGGTACCGAATCGATCGTGTCGCTCTCCAAGCGTTTTCCGCACTTCTGGACCGGCGCTTACGTCCGCTACGATACGCTCTCCGGTGCGGCGTTCGAGGGGAGTCCGCTGGTGAAACGCAGTAGCTATTGGTCCGCTGGCTGGGGCGCCGCGTGGATCATCAAACAATCTCCCACGCTCGTAGAAGCAGAAGACTGAGTCCCCACGCATGTCATACGTGGCGCAGACAATCAAAACCCTTTACGAGTACGTGGCGTTGTATTTCCTGACCATCCTGCTCGGGCTGATCTGCCTGAGCTGGTCGGTGATCGCACTCGCCCTGACCCCCTTGCCGCGGCGCCTCGGAACCGCTGCCGGCCGGTTCGGAATCATGGCGGGGTTCCGCTTCTACTCCTGGTTCCTGAGCCTCAGCGGCGCCTATCGCCTGGATCTGCGGGCGATCGACAGCCTGCGGGACGGCCCGCCCGTGGTCCTGGCGCCCAACCATCCGATGCTGATCGATGCGCTGTTGATTCTGACCCGGCACCCGAATCTGTCGTGCGTGATGAAAGGTGCCCTGATGGGCAATGTCTTCCTCGGCGCGGGGTCGCGCCTGGCGCGTTATATCCGTAGCGACATGCCGCGACAGATGATCAAGGAAGCGGTCGCCGACCTGCGCGAGGGCGGGACCGTATTGTTGTTTCCGGAAGGCACCCGCACCACACGGCATCCGCTGAATCCGCTGACGGCCAGTGTCGGGGTCATCGCCAAACATGCCCACGTTCCGGTGCAGACGCTGATCATCGAGACCGACTCGCCGTATCTGAGCAAGGGTTGGCCGCTGTTCAAGTGCCCCCGCCTGCCGATTACCTACCGGGTCCGGCTCGGACGACGCTTCGATCCGCCCCAGGATGTCGCCGCCTTCATGGTGGCCCTCGAACAGGAATACATGCAGCAGCTCACCGGCGAGGTGATGATGCCCGAGACCGTGGCGGAGACGGATGCGCGCCACGCCGACAGCATCGCGCGTTAGTCGAGTAAGCATGCCGACTCATTCCTCATCGCACCTGGTGCTGATCCCCAGCTACAACCCCGGCCCGAAGGTCTACGACACGGTCAAAGCCGCACGGGAGTACTGGACGCCTGTCTGGGTCGTCGTCGATGGCAGCACCGACGGTACCGCGGAAGGACTGACGACGCTCGCTCAGAGCGACGCGGGACTGCGGATCCTGATCCGGCCCCGCAACGGCGGCAAAGGGGCTGCGGTCCTGGATGGCATGGTCGCGGCGCGGGCCCAGGGATTCACCCACATCCTGACGATGGACTCCGACGGTCAACACCCGGCCCCGAGCATTCCGGCGTTCATGGCAGCCTCGCAGCAGGCCCCGCGTGCCCTGGTGCTGGGCGACCCGATCTTCGATGCCAGTGCCCCGAGCCTGCGCGTGAAGGGAAGGAAGATCTCCAACTGGTGGGCGAACGTCGAGACCCTCTGGGCGGGGATCCACGACTCCCTGTTCGGATTCCGCGTGTACCCCATCGAGCCGTTGCTGCAGGCCATGCAGGGGCGGCCCTGGATGCGGCGGTTCGATTTCGACGTGGAGGCGGCGGTCCGGCTGTGCTGGCGTGGCTTGCCGGTGATCAACATCCGCGCGCCCGTGCGTTACTTCCGCCCCGACGAGGGAGGCGTTTCGCATTTCAACTACTGGCGCGACAACACACTGCTGACGTGGATGCACATCAGGCTGTTCTGCGGGTTCCTGATCCGGATTCCGCTGCTGCTGGCGCGTCGCTTTAGGCGGCTGCCGGCTTGACGGCCCGATACTCCGAGAAAACTCCCAGCTCCACGTATCGCTCGACCTGCGCGAAGCCGCAATCGCGCAAAGCCTGCAGGATCGCTGCCGGCGCGGCGCAGGCCTCAATAGTGTCCCAGTAGTACCGCATCAACTCCGGCGTATCGCGGTGGCGCGCCACCAACCGTGCAGCCAGCGGCACCATCACGCGCATGTAGGCCTTCAACATCGACTGGGCCCTGGCGCCCTCCGGTCGTGTGATCTCGAGCAGGCACAGGCGCGCTCCGGGGCGTAGAACCCGGTAGAACTCCCGAAACGCGACCGACAGATCGCTGATGTGGCGCAAGGCATAGCCCATGCTGAGGAAGTCGGCCGACGCATCGGCGGCGGGAATCGCTTCGGCGCTACCGGCCAGCAGCCGGACCCCCTTGGGGACCTTTGCGTTCTCGACCATCCCGGAGGAAGGATCCACCCCGGTGACTCGCGTTGGATCGCCGCACAGGGTCGCGGCCTCGCGCGCCACCAGCCCCGTACCGACCCCGATGTCAAACACCGTCATGCCGGAACGCAGGCCTGCCCTGCGCAGTGCGCCGCGGCGGTACCAGGAGCCGGTTCCAAACGCCATGACGCGCTCGACCCGGTCGTAATCGATGGCGGTCCTGTTGAACAGTCCCAAAACCCAGGCGCGGCGGTCTTCCTCTCGCGCGTAGTATTCGCGGAGCGGGGGGTGCGGAGCCTGAGGTCCGCGGTCGGTGTGATCCTGGATCTGCGACACGGCGCAAAGTCTATCCCACCTGCGGATGGGTCTGTCACCGAAACTTCCGTATAATGGAAGGATTGAGCTGCACGGAAACGACAAGAGCCCCATGCCCGACAACGCGACGCCCCTGAGACAGCCGGCGCCGGCAGCCGACAACACCGACTTGCAGCGGGCCGACCTGCAACGAGAGATCGCAGGCCTGATCGTGCAGGCCTTGAATCTCGACATCGCCCCGTCGGACATCAAACCCGGCGCGGCCCTGTACGGTGAGGGTCTTGGCCTGGACTCGATCGACATTCTGGAGATCGCGCTGGTCGTCTCCAAGCACTACGGGATCCAGCTCCGCGCCGACAGTGAGGAGAACGGTGAAATCTTCCGCTCCCTCGGACAGCTCTCCGCCTACATCGCGGCCCACCGGACAAAGTAACCCTCTGGCCGCGCCCTCGCCCAAGTTGAGCACCGGCCTGCCGCTGATCTCGCACGAGTCCGCCGACGCCGTCATCGCCTACCGCGCCGGCAAACCGATCCGCGCTGGAGAGTTTCTCGCCGAAGTCATGAGAGTCGCGGCTACTCTGCCGGCGGGAAGACACGTTCTCAACGCCTGCAGCGATCGCTACCGCTTTGCGGTTGGTTTCGCCGCGGCCCTCGCCTCCAACAGGGTGAGTCTCCTGCCCTCGACGCACACTCCTGAGGTGATTCGCGAGTTGCAGGCGTTTGCGCCGGATGTTTTCTGTCTGACGGACGATCCACGCTGCGACATCGATCTGCCGCGCGCGAACTATCCCATTCGGGTGGAGTCCGGCGGCAATGTCACGAACCTGGAAGCTCACGTCCCGGAGAGAGTGTGGCCGGGTCCACACATCGACCCCGACCAACTGGCCGCCTACGTGTTTACCTCCGGCTCGACGGGCACACCCCTGCCCTATCGCAAGACCTGGGGCCGCCTCGCGCGCTGCGTCGGCGACGGGGCCCAACGGCTCGGGCTGCTCGACGGTCGCTCGTACGCCATTGTCGGAACCGTTCCGCCGCAGCACATGTACGGCTTCGAGTCGACCGTCCTGATTGCGCTGCAGACAGGCGCTGCCATCTGTGCCGCCCGCCCGTTCTATCCGGCTGACATCTGCGCCGCGCTCGCTGCAGTGCCGCGTCCTCGCCTGCTGGTGTCGACTCCCGTTCACCTGCGAACCTTGGTCTCTTCGGATGTCGACCTGCCCGCCGTCGATCTGGTTCTGTCGGCCACCGCGCCGCTGTCCCAGAATCTCGCCCGCGAAGTGGAGCAGCGCTTCGACACCCAACTGCAGGAGATCTACGGCTCGACCGAGACCGGTCAGATCGCCACGCGCCGCACGGCAGACACCGTGGAATGGCATCTCTGGCCCGGAGTCCAGTTGTCCTTGGCCGAGGATCGCACCTGGGCGAGCGGGGGCCATGTCGAGCAGCGCACCGCGATGTGCGACGTCATCGAGATCACCGCCGAGGATCGATTCCTCTTGCACGGCCGGCTCGCCGACCTGGTCAACATTGCCGGTAAGCGCAGCTCCCTGGGATATCTCAATCACCAGTTGAACGCGATTCCGGGCGTGCTGGATGGCGTGTTCTTCCTGCGGGACGAGGAAGAGCCGGGGACGAGCTCGAACGGAATCACGCGGGTGGCCGCCGTCGTGGTAGCACCCACACTGGATGCTGCAACACTGACCGAGCAATTGCGCAGGCGAATCGATACCGTCTTCCTGCCCCGGCCGCTGTTGCTCGTCGATCGGCTGCCGCGCAACGCCACCGGGAAGCTGCCGCGCGAAGCGCTGCAGGGTCTGGTAGCAAAAAGTCCCAAGCGCTCGCCCGCGTCGGAGTGAATCCCACGATGGCTGACAGCACACTCTTGCGGATCCCCATTGACCACCCGGCATTTCCGGGACACTTTCCGGGTCGGCCGATCCTGCCCGGGGTGGTCCTGCTGGATGCGGTCGTCCGGGCGGTCAGCCCTGATGTTCCCTGCGAGATCGCCAGCGCGAAGTTCCACGCCACCGTGTCACCCGGCGAAACGCTCACGCTAGAGAGTGAATCGCTGGCCGACGGTGGAGTCAGGTTCCGTTTATCGTTGGGCGACCGACCGGTCGCCAGCGGGGTCTTAAAACGCGTTGCAGGCAAGCAAGAATATGGCCAGCGAACCGGCTGACGTCGGCACCAAGACGGCACCCTCCGCCGAGTGGGTGACCCATCGTGAGCGCGGCAGCGTCTTCCTGCTGCGCGTGATGACGTACATCTCGCTCAAGATCGGCCGGCGCGCCGGCCGCTTCATTCTGTATTTCATCGCCGCCTATTTCTTCGCCTTCGCGCCCGCGGCCCGGCGCAATTCCTGGAACTACCTGCGTCGTGCGCTCGGCCGCGAGCCCACCCACGGCGACTGGTTCCGTCAGGTGTTGAGCTTCGCCTCGACGATTCACGACCGTGTCTATCTGGTCAACGGCCAGTACGACATCTTCGACATCACCATCGAAGGCGAGGAGATCGTGCAGCGTCTGGTCGCTGCTGGACAGGGCGCATTCCTGATGGGTGCCCACCTGGGTAGCTTCGAAGTCACGCGTGCTGTGGGCCAGCGCCGAAAGGGCTTGCGCGTGGCCATGGCGATGTACGAAGACAACGCCAACAAAGTCCAAGGCCGACTGACAGCGATCAACCCCGCAGCCAAACTCGACGTCATCACGCTTGGCCGGATGGATGCGATGTTGCGCATCCACGAGTTTCTCGATAAGGGGGCGTTCGTGGGGGTGCTCGGAGATCGCACGTTCGGCGAGGAAGCCGGACAGACCGTCGACTTTCTCGGTGCGCCCGCTCGCTTTCCGACAGGCGCGTTGCGCGCCGCGGCAATCCTACGCCGCCCGGTCGTGTTCATGATCGGGCTGTATCGGGGTGGACGCCGGTATCGGGTGGTGTTTGCGGAGTTGGCCGATTTCTCCAATATTCCTCACGGTGGCCGCAACGCGGCGCTGGAGGAAGCGGTGCAGCGGTACGCTGCGCTGTTGGAAAAATACTGTCGCTCGGATCCGTACAACTGGTTCAACTTCTATGATTTCTGGCGTTAGCGCTCGATGGCTGCTGGGTGCGCTGACGTCCGTCGCCTGCGCGGCGCCGGCGAACCTCGACCAGATCATGAGCGGCCTGGCCCAGCGCCAGCACGGTCACGTCACGTTCGCAGAAGAGAAGTTCCTCAAGCTGCTCGATCGGCCGGTCAAGTCCACGGGAGAGATGCTCTACGACGCGCCCGACCGGTTGGAAAAGCGAACACTGACGCCGAAGCCCGAGAACCTGGTTCTCGAGCACGGCGTCGTCACCGCCCAACGCGGCAAGCACCGCTACGTCCTGAATCTGGCCGACTACCCGCAGGTGGTGCCGTTCATCGAAAGCATCCGGGCGACGCTCGCCGGAGATCGGGTGGCTCTCGAGAAGGTCTTCAAGATCGCCCTCAGCGGCGAGATGGACAAGTGGGAGCTGTCGCTGACGCCAGTCGATCCCAAGGTCGGGCGAACGATCCGCTTCATCCACATCAGCGGCGCCGGCGATGCGATCCGGGAAGTCGAGATCCTCGAGGCGGACGGAGACCGCTCGCTACTGACCATCGGTCCTGAAGTCGGGAAATGACGCGCTCGCGGCTCGTGAGCAGCCTCGTCTGGGTGGCCGCGGTCTGCGTGGCTGCCATCATCGTAGCTCGGGCGAACTACACCGCAGATCTCTCGGCCTTCCTCCCGCAGTCTCCTACCCCAACGCAACGACTGCTGGTCGACCAGCTGCGTGATGGCGTCGCCTCACGACTCATCATCATCGGGCTGGAAGGTGGCGACGCTGCGGCACGTGCTCGCGTTTCGTCGCACATGGCGGCGACGTTGCGGGCGGACCAACGCTTTACGTCCGTCAGTAACGGCGAACAGGCAGGTCTGGATAAAGATCGCGAGTATCTCTTCAACCACCGGTACGTGTTGAGTGAGACGGTCACACCCGATCGCTTCACCGCCGACGGCCTCAAATCCGCCATTCAGGACTCTCTGGATCTGCTCGCCTCGCCCGTTGGGATGTTGGCCAAGGACCTGCTGCCCCGCGATCCTACCGGGGAGATGGTGCAGATCCTCGATCAGGTGAGCGGCGGCCAGGCCCCACGCACCGCAGAGGGTGTCTGGGTTTCGAAGGACGGACGGCGGGCGCTCATCGTCGTCCAAACGCGCGCAAACGGCTCGGATACGGACGGCCAGGAGAAGGCCATCGGCGCCATCGAGTCGGCCTTTGCCGCAGCCGCACGAACCCTTCGCCCGTCATCGGGCACCCCCGCCCCCGGCGCGGCGGCGGTCAAACTCGAGCTCACCGGCCCCGGCGTGTTCTCGGTCAACGCCCGCGACACCATTGAACACGAGGCCGTCCGGCTGTCTGTGCTGAGCACCGGTCTCATCGTATTGCTGCTGCTGGCCGTGTACCGCTCGCTCCCCGCCCTCGCGCTGGGGATGGTCCCGGTCGCCTCCGGCGCCCTGGTGGGAGTGGCTGCCGTCGAGTTGGGGTTCGGCGTCGTGCACGGGCTGACGTTGGGATTCGGCATCACGCTGATCGGCGAGTCGGTCGACTACTCCATTTATCTGTTCATTCAATCCCGGCGCGCCTGGACCACCATCGGCCTGGGCGTGCTGACCTCGATTTGCGGGTTCGCGGCCCTGCTGCCGTCCACATTCCCTGGCGTTGCGCAACTCGGCCTGTACTCCATCGCGGGACTTACCGCAGCCGCACTTGTGACACGTTACGTGCTGCCGAACTGGCTTCCGGCCAACTTCACAGTGCGCGATGTCGCACCGCTCGGCGCCGGCTTCGCATCGGTCACGCGCCGGATACGGCGGGCCAACATCGTTTTGTTCCTCATCCCGGTGGCGGCCATAGCGATCCTGTACCTTCACTGGGACTCGCTGTGGAATCGCGATATCGGACAACTCAGTCCCATCCGTGAGGAAGACCTGGATCGGGATGCCAGGCTCCGCGGAGACATCGGCGCACCGGATGTCCGCTATCTCGTCGTGATCTCCGAGGCCAGCGAGCAAGGCCTGTTGCAGACGTCCGAAAAGATAGGCGCGGCGCTCGAGCCCCTGATCGAGACGCATGCGATCGGCGGTTTCGAAAGTCCTTCACGCTATCTGCCGAGCGTCGCGACACAACGAGCACGGCTCGCAAGCCTTCCGGATGCCCCGGAGCTGCAAGCGCGACTCACTCAAGCCCTGACCGGCATGCCGATCACGCCTGCGAAGCTCACTCAATTCGTAGCCGACGTCGAGGCTGCCCGCAAAGCAGCGCCGCTGCAACGCTCGGACCTGAATGGCACTTCGCTCGCGGCTGGGTTCGAGTCCATGGTCGCCGGCCGGGACGCGCACTGGACGGCCATTCTCCCTCTGCACGGCCCGAAGAATGTCCAGGGAATTCTGACCGACATCGATGCCGACAGAGTGAAAGCCGCAGTGGCAGCGGCTGCCCAGACTCGAGCCGTGGTCCTCGACGTCAAGGAGGCGGCTGATTCGCTCTACTCGGGCTACCTGAGTCAGGTCGTGCATCTGTCGTTGTACGGCCTTGCGGCTATCGTGGCTCTGTTGTTGATCGCGTTGCGCTCACCGGTTCGCGTCGGTCGCGTCGTGGCGCCGCTGGCGCTGGCCGTGGTATGTGTCGCGGCGGGACTCATCTCGATCGGCGGCCAACTGAACATCCTGCACGTGATCGGAATGTTGCTCATCGTTGCGGTCGGATCGAACTACGCCCTGTTCTTCGATCGACGGGCCCGGGAGGCAGACGCCGCGGCTGAGTCCCTTACCTTGGCTTCCCTGATGGTCGCCAACGCCGCAACGGTGCTCGGCTTCGGCGTGTTGGCCACCTCGTCCGTTCCGGTACTGTCGGCTTTGGGCTCGACCGTGGCTCCGGGTGCCCTGCTTGCGTTGGTCTTCTCGGCTCTCCTGGCCGAGAATCGCTCGAGTCACAAGGCGAGCTGACGCCATGCGCACGATCTTCGAGTCCGTCACCGCCGGCGCCTGCGCGCCGGCGCTGATCATCTGCCTGCCCGCCGCCTACACCGGCCCCGAGGACTTCCTGCAGGCGGGATTTCTGAGCGCCGTTCGCGACCGCGAGTTGCCCGTGGACCTGGCATTTGCCCACCTCAATCTGCAGCACCTCATCGACCGGACCATCCTCAGGCGACTGCGGCACGAGATCGTGCTTCCCGCGCGGGCGCAGGGATGCGAGTCGATCTGGTTCTGCGGCATCTCCCTCGGCGGGTTCCTGGCGCTGGCCTATGCCGAAAAGTACCCCGATGAAGTCAATGGCCTGTGCCTGCTGGCGCCCTACCTCGGCAATCGGATCGTGGCCGGGGAGATCGAGCAGGCGGGCGGCCTCGAGCGCTGGCAACCCGGGAAGCTCGCACCGGATGACGATGAGCGCCGGATCTGGCGGCTCATCCAGTCGGTCCGGGCGGAGGGGACCTTGCAGGCCGCGGGGTCCTTGCAGGCTCCGGGCCCCCTGCAGAGTGGGATGACCTGGCACCTCGGCTTCGGCCGGGAAGACCGCTTCGCCGCCAGTCACCGGATGATGGCGGCCGCATTGCCGCCCGATCGGGTACACGTCATTCCCGGGGGCCACGACTGGCCTGTGTGGCGTCAACTCTGGGACAATTTCCTCGACCGTTGGGAAGTCACCCTTGGACCAAGCCGTACACGCCAAACGCTGGACACCACCGCTACTGATTAGTGCCTCCGTCGCGCTGCACGTCGGAGCCGTAGCGGCTGTGGCTGCCCGGCCGAGCCTGTGGCCGTGGGCCTTGGGCGCCGTGGTTGCCGACCATCTGGTCCTGACGGGGGTCGGGCTGTGGCCTCGCAGCCGTCTGCTGGGTCCCAATTGGACATCGCTACCGCCTCGTGTGGCGGCGCGGGGGGAAGTGGCTGTCACCATCGACGATGGACCCGATCCGGACGTGACGCCCCAGGTGCTCGACCTGCTGGACACTCATAAGGTGCGTGCAACGTTCTTTTGTATCGGCGAGAGGGTTCAACGCCACGCGGCGCTTGCCCGCGAGATCGTCGCTCGTGGCCACGACATCGAAAATCACAGCCAGAGACACCTACATCACTTCTCACTGCTCGGCCCTCGAGGGCTGCGATCGGAGATCGCGACGGCGCAGGAGAGCATCGCGAACGTCACTGGCACGTTACCGCGCTTCTTCCGTGCGCCCGCCGGACTGCGCAATCCATTTCTGGACCGGGTGTTAACGGGGCTGGATTTGCGGCTCGCCAGCTGGACCCGACGGGGGTTTGATACGTTGAGCCGGGATGCGGATGAGGTTTTTGGCAAACTCTGTCGTGGCGCCCGGGGCGGCGACATCCTTCTCCTTCATGACGGCCACGCAGGACGCACCCCCTCGGGATCCCTTTTGATCCTGGAGGTTCTGCCACGGCTGCTTCAGTCTCTGGGGTCCGCTGGCCTCAAACCCGTGACCCTGCGCTCAGCCCTGCCGACTCAATGAATCCCCTCGCAGTCACTCACATCACCGCGACCAGCTGTCTGGGATGCGGGATGGACGCAACGCTGCAGTCCTTGCGTGCGCAGCGCTCCGGCCTCGCCCCATGCTCCTTCGAGACAGTCGACATCAAGACCTACACAGGGGAAGTACCTGGCGTTGATGACATTCGCATTCCCGAGCGTCTCAGCACGTTCGACTGCCGCAACAACCGACTCGCATGGCTGGGCCTCATTCAGGACGGTTTCTTCGAAGCCGCGGCCCGTTGTGCGCAGCGCGTTGGCCCCGACCGCGTCGGCGTGTTCTTGGGCACCAGCACATCCGGGATCTTGCAGGCGGAGCTAGCTTATCGTCGGCGCGACTCGGCCTCGGGCGCGCTACCGGGGGATTTCGAGTACGCGGAAACGCAGAACTCGTTCTCGGTTGCCGACTTCGTGCGTCGTGCTCTCGACCTCAAAGGGCCGGCCGCAGTGGTGTGCTCAGCATGCTCTTCCAGCGCTAAGGTGTTTGGCAGTGCTCGCCGAATGATCGAGGCTGGAGTAATCGACGCCGCCGTCGTTGGTGGGGTCGACTCGCTGTGTTTGACGACGCTGTATGGCTTCCATTCCCTGCAACTGACGTCCTCCGGCCCCTGCCGACCGTTTGATGTCGCGCGCGACGGGATATCGATCAGTGAGGCGGCGGCGTTCGCGCTTCTTGAGCGTGCCGGTGATGCGCCAATTCACCTCCTCGGCGTCGGCGAGTCTAGCGACGCCTACCACATGTCTTCCCCTCACCCCGACGGCGTTGGCGCTCGCTCCGCGATGCTGCACGCGCTGGCGGCTGCCGACATCGAGGCTAGCGAGATCGACTACATCAATCTCCACGGCACCGGCACACAGACCAACGACAGCTCTGAGAGCAAGGCAGTGAGTTCAGTTTTTGGGACACGAGTGCCCTGCAGCTCAACCAAAGGTGCGACAGGACACGCGCTTGGTGCCGCCGGTGCGCTCGAGGCAGCGATCTGCGCCCTGGCTCTGCGCCACGGCTTCATGCCAGGCGGACTCAACACGACACAGATCGATCCCGACCTGGGCATTCAGTATCTCGATACCAACCGCTCCGCCCCGCTCAACCGCGTCCTCAGCAACTCGTTCGGGTTCGGGGGCACGAACTGCTGCCTGATCCTCGGACGACACGGTTGACGCCACCCGCGATGACTGAGCTCAACGCCTACGTCGAGGGGATCGGCCTGCTGGGTCCTGGACTGCCCGACTGGGCGGCCGGGTCCGCCGTTTTCAGGGAGGAAGCACCGTTCGAGTCACGGCCTACCCTACTGCCGACTCCCGACTCGCTGCCGCCGGCCGAAAGGCGCCGGACCGGGCGTATCGTCAAACTCGCTTTGGCGGTCGGGTTGGAGGCTACTGCACGCGCCGCCGTTCACCCCTCGCATCTACCCACCGTCTTTTCGTCGTCTGGCGGTGACGGCCAGAACTGCCACGAAATCTGTCAGACGCTCGCGTCAGGTGAGCGGTTGCTCTCGCCGACGCGCTTCCACAATTCTGTGCACAACGTCGCGGCCGGTTATTGGGGCATCGCAAACGGTGCGCGTGCACCGTCCAATTCCCTGTGCGCATATGACGCCAGCTTCGCCGCGGGTCTGCTCGAAGCGCTCACGCAAGTCGTGGTCGACCAAAGTCCAAACCTGTTGATCGCGTACGACTCGCAATACCCCGAACCTCTCTTCACCAAACGCCCTATCGCCGATGCATTTGGAGTAGCACTGCTGCTCTCGCCGGAACGGCGATCAACGTCTCTGGCACAACTGCATGTCACGTTTACCGACTGCCCTTCCGAACAGATGGATGACCGGGGGCTGGAAGCGTTGCGGACTTCGATTCCAGCGGCTCGCGCGCTTCCGTTGCTGCGGGCCCTCGCGCGGCGCGAGAACAAGAAGGTGGTTGTCGACTACTTGGATTCGCTGCAGATGGCGGTTGAGGTCAACCCGTGCAGTTGAACCGGCAGTGGATAGAGCGTCACATCCCGCACGCCGGGCGCATGTGCCTCCTCGATGAGGTGTTGGAGTGGGACGCCAACCGTATCCTCTGTCGCAGCTCCACTCACCGCGATCTCGATAACCCGTTACGCCTGAACGGTACCCTCGGTGCCGCCTGCGGGATCGAGTATGCCGCGCAGGCCATGGCTATACACGGGGCACTGATCGCGACGGCCCACGCTGCGCGCACCGCGGAAGGGTCTCACGCGGCTAGTGCAAACGATGAGGTTCGCGTGTATCCGACCGCGCTCAAGGCACCGCGGCCCCAAGTCGGTTACATCGCCTCCGTCCGCGGCGTCTCCCTTGTTGCGTCTCGTATCGACGACATTGCCGCCGACCTTTTAGCCACGGCGACTCGCGTTCACTCCGACACGTCCAGCGCTCTGTACGAGTTCGTGGTGGAGGCGGGCAGTTCCCAGACAGGCGGCTCCAATCAATCCCTCCTCCGAGGCCGTGTCACGCTAGTATTCCCGTCATGACAGACGTTCTCCACAAACGAGCCTTGGTCACGGGCGGCAGCGGCGATATCGGCGCCGCCATCTGCCGTCGCCTCGCCCGCGATGGCTATTTCGTCTACGTACACGCCAATCGGTCGGCTGCCGTGGCGGAAACGCTTGCCGAGGAAATCGTTGCGGGGGGAGGACAGGCGCA
This sequence comes from Steroidobacteraceae bacterium, assembly GCA_036499585.1. Lineage (GTDB taxonomy): Bacteria > Pseudomonadota > Gammaproteobacteria > Steroidobacterales > Steroidobacteraceae > 13-2-20CM-66-19. The sequence goes on along the minus strand of DASYDM010000063.1, from coordinate 25,824 downwards.
GGCCCTATGCTTCGACATCACCGACGCGAAGGCCGCTGAAGCTGCCATCGAAACTGCGTTACATGAAGGACCAATCCAGATCCTCGTCAACAACGCGGGAATTCACGACGATGCCGTCTTTCCCGCGATGAATGCCGAGCAGTGGCACGGCGTGATCGACGTGTCGGTAACCGGGTTCTTCAACGTTACCCGTCCGCTAATGCTGCCGATGATCCGAACTCGGTGGGGTCGGATCGTCAACACCTCCTCCGTGGCCGCCCTCATCGGTAACCGTGGTCAGGTCAACTACGCGGCTGCAAAGGGTGCGCTCAACTCGGCGACCAAGGCCCTGGCGCTGGAAGTCGCGACGCGCGGGATCACAGTCAATGCCATCGCGCCTGGCGTCATTGCGACTGCCATGAGTGAGAAGACATTCGACGAGGAAACGATCGCCCGGATCGTACCTATGAAGCGCGCAGGATCCCCGGCCGAAGTCGCCGGGCTGGTCTCCTACCTGGTATCCGACGAAGCCGGATACGTCACCGCACAGATCATCTCCATCAGCGGCGGCATGGCCTAGCCGTTCAGCTCCGCGCCCGCGATCCGCGCGTGACGCTGCAAGCATTTTGCCCACCGCGATGCTTCACGCGTTCTTCCCGTAGTGAGCACCCTCACGTCCCTCCGCGTCGCGGCCACGGCCTCGCTTGTGTTATGTTAGCCGTACTCGCTGACCCCTCTCGCGGTGCAGCGAATTGCCTACCAACACGCCAATCTGGGAGAACAACAATGCGCAAGGGTCTCGTAGTCGCACTGTCGCTGGGATGTCTGACACTCGGTATTGGGGTCGGCTACGCCGCGAAAGAGAAGCCCCCGGGAATGGATGCCATCCGCGGGAAGCCGGCGAAGGAAGCGGCTCTCTCGGCCCTCGATACCGCCGAAAAGTTGGCTGGCGACGACACCTGGCAGCTCATCGCGATCGCGCGCGTGTACTACCTCTCGGGAGACAAGGCTCATGGTCAGGCGATCATCGATCGCGTCAATGCCTCAAAAGGGGCCAAAGGTGGCGACTGGCAGCGTATCGGCCGGATCTACGCCGAGGCCAAGGACAATGCCAAGGCCGAGGAGTTCTTCAACAAGGCCCTCGCGTATGACGCCAAGGACGACTCCGGCCGCGCCGAAATTGGCGCCTGGTACATCCGCAATGGCAATCGTGAGAAGGGTGAGCAGTTGCTGACCGAAGCCTTTGCCCGCCACGCCGACGATCCGTATCACTACATCCGCGCCGCCGAAGGCCTCCTCGCGGTACCGGAAGGCCGCTAGCGCTTTCGCGACAGTGGGCTCGCTGCATGCAGCGAGTCCACCGCCGGATCGCATTCGAACCAACACACTCGACGTGCAGCATATGCTTTAGACTCACGAACCCGAAGGTCAGCCCTCGCCCTGAGAGCTCGCGTAGTAGTTCTTCAGATACTCACGCACGGCGTTGACCTCCTCGTCCGTGAGGCTCGGAAACCGTGTCCGCCCGACCTCCGTCATCATCCCTACTTCGCGACCGCCAATCGCAATCCCCGTTCGCAGCAATCGCTTGAAGTCCTCATCGGAATACGCCGCTGAAACCGCGAGGCCGGGCGCGTGGACCAGCTCAGAACCCTTGAGGTCCGCACCATGACATTCGGTGCAGGCGGTCTGCACGAGATACTTCCCGAGCACCAACGGATCGGACCGATCGGTCACAGCCACGCGGGTCACCGCGGGAGCAATCTCCCCCGCCAAGGGCTTGAACTGACCGGTCACGATCCCGAGACGGCCCAGCGGCCGCACGGTGACCTCGCGCATTGGACCGTCGAGGACGGGTGAGCTGCGGACAAATGCAATGATTTGTCCGAGATCCTCGTCGCTCAGTCGCGAGAACATCGGTGACGGCATGATCCAGGTAGTTGTGCCATCACGTTTGACGCCGTGGCGGATGAGACGCTCGAGCTGCGCGTCCGTGTATTCCCGAACCACCCGAGTGAGATTGGGTGCGTTGATTTTGGCGATTCCGGGCTCGTCGTAGAGCTCGCTGCCCTCCATCTGCTTGCCGTGACAGCTGTTGAAACAGCCGTACACGGTCGCGAGACGCTTGCCCTTCTCGATTGAGCCTACGTCATGAGGCACGGCGATGGCCGCGAACGGCACCGCGTACTGCCGACGTATCTCGTGTTCTGAAAAGAGATAGACGGCGGCGGTCGCCAGGAGCCCCAAGCCCGTCACCCCAGCCAGCCCGTACCCCACCCACCTTGCAATCCGACCCACAAGCTCCTCCTACGCGTGCCGCCCAAAGGGGGCATCACGGGAAGTAGCGGGAACGGATAGAAAACTAGCTCAGGGGGTCGGGTCCGGAGGGGGCGAAGACGGCGCCGGTACGAGTTCCGGGCCCGCAACGCTGACTCGATTGCGGCCGGCTCGCTTGGCGGAATACAGCGCCGCATCGGCCCGCTCCACCAGAGACTCGAGCACGTCGGTTTCGACCGCGGCGGCGACGCCGATCGACAACGTCACGTTCCCGAGATACTCAGCCCGATCGACGCGGCGAATGCGGACCTGGGAAATCGCGTGCCGAATCTTCTCGGCCAGGATGGCAGCACCTTGGAGCGAGGTCTCCGGAAGGAGAATCGCGAACTCTTCACCGCCCAATCGCGCCGACATGTCGCGGCCCTTGATACACGCTCGCAGGACCTGGGCTACAGCGCGAAGGACCTTGTCACCGAGCAGATGTCCATGGGTGTCGTTGATGGCTTTGAAGTTGTCGATGTCCGCAAGGAGCAGCGAGGCGCCCACCAGCTTCCCACCCACTTCGGCAATGGCTCGTTCGAGACCGCGGCGATTGTTGAGGCCGGTGAGCGGATCGAGAAGCGCCTCGGACTGAGCTTGCTCGAGCCGCTGAGTGAGGTCCTTCACCTCGCCCGCGCTGCGCTTGAGCTGCTCGGTGAGCTCGGACGTCGCAACGCACATCTGCTGAGTATCCCGAAGCAACTCTTCGACGACGTTACGGATGGCATCGATGTTGACCGGCTGCCTGAGTTTCTCGGTATGTCCTTCGAGGGCTTGACCAAACTGCGTCGCATGCGCGCCGGCAGTGTCCGTCGCGTGCGAGGTCTCCTCGAGGAGAAACCTGAGCCGGTCCCGTATCCTCTCGAACGTGTCGACATCGCGGGTAAGCACGAACTGTGCGTGCATGCGCCAGACATCGGACTCGCTCAACGACTGCCCCGCGGAGATTTTCTCCTCCAGGACGCGAGTCAGCTCGGGGTTGATCCCGGCGACGTGCTCGTACCAGAGCGCGTAGCTCGGGGGATGATAGGCCGCGTCCTGCTTCGCCATCAGCGCGAGCGCAGTGCGCAGGATCTCAGCACTTTCTTGCTTGTTTTGCTGGTACCGCATACCTGAATTCCGGCCGCCCACGGCCGTTGGAAGAACGCGAACAGGCGGTAGTTATGTGTCAGTCAGCCCGTCGCGGCGTGGGTTACACGCTGAGCCCGGCCTTTCCCTGGCGGACTCGTTATTGATATCGCATCGAGGCTGTCGCTGAAGGTCGGCATTATAAGCCTGTAGTCGTATGGGAATCACGGACTGTCTTGCAGGCGAGCCCTGAAATTTTCCCGGTCCGCCCTTCCTGAGGGCGTCCAATCCCGCATTCCACCGCGACCGGCATCGATTGCAGCGAACAACGCGGGATTTTCCCCTCTGCACCGGGTTGTCTGCTGTGCGCAAGCCAGGCCACCCGGATCGCCCCCCTGACCTGAGGCGAGCGCCTGCGGTATGCTCGTGAATCGCTCGAACCGGCCTCTCACGCACACCCATTTCACGAATGAAACCAGTCAGTCGTCGCCGCTTTCTCTCGTCGGCACTCGGAACCACCGCAGGGGTCTCCGTGTGCCGCTCGATGTTCTCCCCCGCCTTCGCGCACGACGCCGAGACGCCGATCGTGGCGACGCCCCTCACCGAGGACCTGACCCTCCTGAGCGGAGCGGGTGCCAACGTGGTCGCGTTCAAAGGCCCCGAGGGAGCGTTACTGGTCGACGGCGGCCTCGAAAAGCGCTCCGGCGACCTCATCAGTGCCGCGCTGAAGGCCACTTCAGCCCGACGGGTGACCACTCTGTTCAACACTCACTGGCATCCCGAGCAGACGGGCTCGAATGCGAAGCTGGGCGGGGGTGGGGCCAGGATCATTGCTCACGAAAATACGAAGCTGTGGCTGACTCGCAAAATCGCTGTCGACTGGCGACCGGGGTCGTACGGGCCCTTCGACGGGAAGGCCCTGCCGACCCAGACGTTCTACAAGACCGGCTCCCTGGGTATCGCAGCCGAGACGCTCGACTACGGCTACATGGCTCAGGCCCACACGGATGGCGACATCTATGTGTTCTTCCGCAAGGCCAACGTGCTGCACGCCGGCGGCGTGGTGTCGGCTGACCGCTGGCCGGTCCTCGACTACCAGACCGGCGGCTGGATCGCCGGGTTGGTCGCTGGCCTCGACAAGCTGCTCGAGCTCACCGACGAGAAGACGAAGATCGTTCCCGCCAACGGGCCGGTCCTGTCCAAGGCGGACCTCCAGGCCCAGCGCACGATGTACTTCACGATCTACGACCGTCTGGTGAAGAGCCTGACCAAGGGCTTGGGGCCGACCGAGGCCCTCGCACAGCAACCGGCCAAGGAATTCAACCCCCAATGGGGAAGCTCGGACGCGTTCATCGACATGGCGTTCAAGAGCTTGTGGGGACACTACGCACCGGACGCGTAGGTCTAATTCCGGGCAATCAATTTTTCCAGGAGCGCGGCGGTCTCTTTGTGGGGCTCCGGGGCCGAGAGGCCCTGCCGCCCGGTGCCGCCGACCTTGCCGTTCGCGATATCCAGGGCCTTCATCCCATCCCGATCGGCGATCTGCAGATTCGCATGGTTGTCGGCCAAAAACTGCACGAACGCACTCCACCCCCACAGCGCCGCACCATGCACCGCGGTCTGACCGTTATCCCGCTGGGCGTTGATGTCGGCACCCGCGGCCAGCAACAACTTCGCAGCACCGATGCACTTCTGCTCGTCCCGGAAGCGCGCCCGCGTATCGATCGTCGTGGAGCCGATGCCCGCCGTCGCCAGTAACGGCGTGATGCCCTGGTTGTTCGGCAGATCGACCAGGGCGCCGTGAGCGAGAAGGAGCTTGATCGAGTCTGCATCGCCGGCCTTGGCGGCGCGCAGTAGCGGCGTCGTTCCAACGGTCAGCATGCCGTCGGCGCCCCGGTCCTGACCCAGCGAACGGTACGGCGGAAACAACTTCAGCTGCATGTTGGGGTTGGCCTCCGCCGCGAGCAGCAGATCCTCGACCTCCAAGGAGGTCGTCCGGTCCGACGATGGCCGGTCCGGCCGGCCTCCACGCGGCGTCGTGTTGTAGTCGACAGCCGAGTACAACGGAGCCCGACCCCACGTGTCCCATTTGTTGGGGTTCGCGCCGGCCTTGATGAGATAGGCCGCCGCATCGAAGCGGCCGTTGAAAATCGCCATCAGGAGCGGGCTGATGTTGTCCGGATCGCCGAGGTTGATGTCCGCCTTGCCCTTGACCAGCGCCTCGGCACAGCCTGCACACCCTTCGCGAGCGGCTAGCAGCAGTGCGGTCAAACCGCCGTACGGCCGGTTCTGCGGACGCGGCTCGGCGGTAACCTTGCGATCCCAGTCGCGGATGAACGATCGCGCGTTGGGATCAGCGCCGTGCGCAATCAGCAGCTTCACCATCTCCGGCTGACCCTGAGCAGAGGCCCACATCAGCGCCGTCTGCCCCCGCCACCCCTCCCGGGCATTCACATTTGCCCGACGCGAAATGAGGAGCTCCGCTGCATCGATATGGTCCGTCCGGACCACGGTCATCAGCGCGGTCTGGCCGTGGGGGTTGGGCGATTCGACGTCGGCGCCGGCCTTCAACAGCAGTTCCAGTATTTTCGCGTCGGCGCGCTCGGCCGCTTCCGACATCGGTGTCGAGCCGTACTCATTGACGGCCTTGACCTTGGCGCCGGCCTTGAGTAGCCGGGCTACGAGGTCGGCGTCGCCGGTATGGACAGCCCAATGCAGAGCCGTCGTGCCGTCGGACATGCGTGCGTTGACATCAACGTGCAGTTCGAGGGCCTTTAGCGCGGCACCGTGATCGTTCCCTCGTGCCGCCTGGATGAGGGTCTGGGGCCCGACGGGCGCGGTTTGCGCTACCCCTCCATCAGGGGCGCCCACAACGCCCCCAGGGGCAATACCGCCCAACGGAGCGTCGGCCGCCAACACTGGGCCGCCCGCGAGAAGCATTCCTATTGCGACCAGCGCCCTCATCGATCAGATTTCCGTGAACTCGCCGGTGCTGTCGCCGAGCGACTTCGTCGGTATGCCGGCCCGATTCAACAGCGCCACGTGCAGATTGGCGATCGGCGTGCGATCCGGATACTTCAGGTGCTGATTGCCCTTGAGTTTGCCGCAGGCCCCGCCCAGCACCGCAGTCGGCAGCGGATAGTGGTCGTGCAGGTTGCTGTTGCTCATGTTGCTGCCGAACAGGATCAACGACTGATCGAGCATCGTGCTCTCGCCGTTGGGCGTCGCCTGCAGCTTCTTCACGAAATTGGCGAACATCTGGGTGTTGAACGCCTGCACCTTGGCCAGGCGATCCAGCTTCTGGGCGTTGTTCGAGTGGTGCGACAGCGGATGGAACGCGTCGGCGACACCGATGAAGCTGTACGGCTGATTACTCACCTCGGCCGCCATCATGAAGGTTATGACCTTCGTGATGTTCGCCTGTAGCGACAACGCCATCAGGTCGAACATCAACTTCATGTGCTCGTCGAACCGCGCGGGAATCCCCGCCGGCGTATCAGGGAGGTTGACGCCCTTGAGATCCCTGCCCGCGACTTTTTGCACGCGGCGCTCGAGCTCGCGCACGGTGGTCAAATAGTCGTCCAGCAAAGCCTGGTCGCGCGCACCCAGAGTCCTGTTGAGGTCTGCAGCATCATGGAGCACGAGATCGAGGACACTCTGGTCTTCGCGGGTCAGCAATACACGCTCCTCAGCCGTGTCGCCCTGACCGAACAGCTGTTGGAACAGCTTGCGCGGGTTGTGTTCCATCGGCAGCGGCGTCGAGGGGGTCCGGAAGGAGATCGTTTTGCCGTAGCTGCAACCGTAGTTTCGGTCGCAGGAACCTTCGCCCCCCTGCTCCTCGGTCGCGACCTCGAGCGAGGGGATCGGGGTGTCCTGGCCGATGGCCTGCGCGGCCATCTGGTCGATCGTCACTCCACCCAGGGGATCATGACTGATCCGTGGCGGCACGCAGCTCAGCCAGGTGCCCGGAGTGATGGCGTGGACGGGGGCGGCAATCGCCGACTTGTTTTCCAGACCACTGACGATCGTGAGTTGCTTCTGGAAGGGTTTCAGGGGTGCCAGGATCTGCGGGAAATCGAAATCCGCCCCCTCCTTCTTCGGCGTCCACTTGTCCATGACGGCGCCGTGCGGGAAGTACACGAAGATCATTCTGGGCTTCGCCGCCGCAGCAGTGTCGGCCAATGCAGTGGCCGCTGGAATCATCGCATCCAGCAGCGGCAGACCCACCGCAGCACCGAGGCCCTTCAACACGGTGCGGCGTTGCAAGTGCAACTTGGTTATGAACATGGCTTCCCCTACTTCATTGCAAACAGTGGCCTAGGGCCCTGTTTGCCCGCCGTCAAAAAGCGTGGTTTTTGCCGGCTCCTCCCGCGAGGCGACCTTTTGCTCGGGCGCCCGTGTTTTCTCCTCGACCGCCCTCTCCATCTGGAACGCATCCGAATTGACGATGCCCAGAACGAGAGTGGACAGCCGATAACCGTCGTTGGCCGACTTGCGAACGATCCCACGGACAGTCGGCATGTCGTAGTACCGCAGTGTACGACCCAGGCCGAAGGTCATCAGGTTCTCGGTGAACGTCTGGACGAACTGGTCCTGACGCGCCAGCAACGCCTTGCGCAGGTCGTCGACACCGTGCAGGCGGGTTCCGTCAGTCAACTTGCCCGAAGCGTCGATGCCTGCACCGGCATCGATGTCCTTCTCCCGCCACTGGCCGACGGCGTCGAAGTTCTCGAGCGCTAGACCGAGCGGATCGATGATTCCGTGGCAGGCGTTGCAGGAAGGCTGCGAACGATGCGACTCGAGGCGCTCACGCACCGTCAGAGCGACTCCACCCTCCTGAGTCTCCACGAACGCCTGAACTGCAGGCGGTGGTGCCTGGGGCGGCGTGCCGAGGAATTTCTCCAGGATGTACGCACCTCGCAGGACCGGGGTCGTGCGATTGGCATAGGACGTCGTCATCAGGAAGGCGCCCTTCCCCAGCAGCCCGCGGCGATGGAATTCATCACCCAGCACGACACGCTGGAATCGGCCGCCCCGGACACCTCTCACGCCGTAGTGCAACGCCAGTCGCTCGTTGACATAGGTGTAGTTGGCATTCAACAGGTCCGTCACCGGCCGGTCGTTCTCGAAGGCCTCGCCGAGAAAGAGCTCGAGCTCCCGGGTGAAATCGTCGATGAGATCGGGCGTGTAGGCCGGGAAGAGATTCGGATCCGGCTCGACCAGCTGCAGCCCGTGCACGTTCAGCCACTGGAACGCGAAGTTGGTGACGAGCGCATGGGCGCGCGGGTCGGCCAACATCCGCTTCACCTGCTTCGTCAGAACCTCGGGCTGATGGAGCTGGCCGCTCGCACCCAACCTGACGAGTTCCGCATCCGGCGCGGAGCTCCACAGGAAAAACGACAACCGCGACGCCAGATCGGCATCCCGAATACGGAACTCCGCGCCTGCGGCGGTGTTGGCCGGCGGTGTATGCGTCCGGTACAGAAACTTCGGGCTCACCAGGATGGCCATCAGGCCCTTCTGGATTCCCACATCGAAGCCGCCTTGTTTGCGGCCGCCGTCGTAGAACGACAACGCACCCTCGACATCCTCACCGGTCACCGGACGTCGAAACGCCTTCTCGGCGAGCGAGCTGAGGATCTGGCGCGCGCAGGGCAGCTCTTCAGCAGCGCTCTTCGGGTAGCAGGCGAAGATTTTCGCGCGACTGGGAGTGTCGCTCACCCCTTTGGCGTCGATCGGGCCCTTGATCTCGACATTCTGAATGCGCGGGCCGTCGGAATTGCCGTTCACGTTGTACGACATGCCTGCCACGGTGTTGAATCCGTTCAGGACCTCGTTCGACTCTGCGGCCGTCTTCTCGAGGTAGGTGACTCCAATGCGATGGGGTCCGGCGGTGAGGTGGCGGCGAATGTTCAGGAAGCGCGCATTGATGCGTCCCACGCCGGCGGCCTGATCCACATCGACGGCGGTCAGATCCGCATCCCCTCCCAGGTTCTGCTCGAACACCTTCACATCGTCGACCGTAATGATGAGGGTGTTGAGATCCATCACCCCCCAGACATAACCGGCCCCGATCAGACCGTTGATGTTGAACTCATAATCACCGTCCGCCGGCAGGTCCGTTTCGATCAGCAGCCCACCCCGCGTTCCCAGCGGCAGCCCTTCGAGATGGACGTACTGACCCGCCTCGAGCGAGCCTTGGAAGATGCGGCTCGTGGTGCGGGCCTTGGGATTGCCGACTGCCTCGACGCTGACCTGGCGCGCCGCCGACAGATACTGCTCGAGGAACGCCGGCGACACCTTCAACACGTCAGCGACGTTGTCGAAGCCGTCCGCCTTGTCGTCTCGCGGCAATAACGCCGCCGGGTCGATCTTCAGATCAAGAAGGTCCGCGATCGCGTTCGCGTACTCGGTTCGATTCAATCGATGCAGCACCACCGAACCGGGATTGGGATACGTGCCCTGCGCCTTGTCCAGCACTTCGATGAGGGAGGCCATCAGCGCCTGGCGCGCCGCCGGATCCGGTTGGGGCTTGCCGGGTGGCGGCATCAGGCCGCCGCGCAGCTTCCGGACCGCCTTCTCCCAGATCTCGCCCTCGCCGGCCACCGAGTCCGGTTGCATCGTGTCGAAGGCAACGCTCCCCGCCCAGTCGGTCGCGTTATGGCACTTGACGCAGTAGTTCTCCAGCAGCGGCCAGTTGGCCGCGACCGAATGCGGGTTGGGGGTGTAGGCCTTGGGAGCCGGGCTGGCGTCGGCCGTGGGCGCAGCGCCCGCCTGGTCGGCCGCCATGGCGGTGCCCGCGACCATCAACGCGACGACAATCAGGCCGGCCTTCATCGCTGCACCCGCCGAATCTCGTTCACGTGCAACCAGGCGCCCTCGTAAGCAGTCTTCAGAAACGCATCCGGGTTACCCCACTTCGCATCGAACTCGCGCGTCGGGCGGCTCTCCAACAGCTGCTTCCACGTCTGCCCTTTGTAGTAGCTGTCGCCGATTCTCTGCAGCACCTGGTAACAAACGTCCCGCTGCGCCTCGAGGTCGGCGCGACTGCGGATCGGGCCGGAGCCCGGGATGATCTTCGTGTCGGCATCGGACTTCTGCACCAGCAGCTTCAAGCCTTGCATCATTCCGCCGAGCCAGCCATTGGTGCAGTAGTCCGCGATCGGGTAGTTCCCGCCACCTGACACGACGTCGCCGGCCACGATCACGTTGGCCTTGGGAAACCTGACATAGATGTCTCCGTCCGTGTGAGCCTGCGGCAGATAGCCGTACTCAACATCCTCGCCGGCGTCCTGGCCGCGGAAGTCGAGCTTGCCGCCGCCATAGAAAAACGTCTTCGTCGGCAGAGCGCGCGCCGGCCGCGGAGGATAGGTGCGGTTTTCCCACTTGGAGATGACTTCCGTGCCGAGCCACAGTTTGGTGTTCTCGTGCGCGAAGATCGCGCCGCCTGACTTGGCGACAGCCTCATTGGACCCTGTGTGATCCCAGTGCCAGTGGGTGTTGACCAGCATCTCGACGCGTCGGCCGCCCGTCTGCGCCATCACACGCTTGAGGAGTTCCGGCGAGCGCTCGACCGATCCGCCGTCGACCATCAGCAATCCATCGGAACCGCGGGAAACGACGACATTGCCTCCCGCCCCCTGGAACAGCCACAAGCCTTCCGCCAACGACGTTGCCGTGATGGGAGTTGCGTCCTCGCGGGCGACCGCCTCGGCCCAAGGTAAAGCGACCGCGGTCGCCGTCAGGGCCAAGGACGCTTCCAGGAAAGTCCGTCGTTTCATGCAGCCGCAGCACTCCCACTCGATGGCTCAATGTGCGGGCGCGTATGGACTTCAGTCAAGAATTGCGCCCCACGATGACCGCTGCACCTTCCCTTTCGGCTCAAGGCCTTGCAAGGGTGTTTGACTAATACATAAGTATTTGCTTATATATTCTCCATGGCCGATCACAACTCGATGACCCAGCTGATGAAGACCCTCGCCGACCCGACGCGACGGGCGGTCTTTGAAGCGATCGCGCAGCGTGGCGAGGTCACGGTGGGGACGTTGGTGAGCGGATCGGGGGTGTCTCAACCCGCAGTGTCTCAGCACCTGCGGGCATTGAAGACAGCCGGCCTGGTCGCGGAACGTCGCGCAGGACGCCACATCCACTACCGCCCAGACCCGCGCGGCCTGGCGCCGCTGATCGACTGGCTCGGGTTCTATGGCGCCTTCTGGCGCGAGCGCTTCGACAACCTGGCTGAACTGCTGAAGAGGATGGACTCGTGAACGAAACCCTGACGAATGCGACTCGTACCGAGCCTGAAAGGCATGCCATCGTGGTCGAAGAGGTCCTTCCCCATCCTCCGGAGAAGGTCTGGCGCGTGCTCACGCAGTCGGAATTTCTGGCGCAGTGGCTGATGCCGAACGATTTTCAGCTGATCGCCGGCCAGCGCTTCGAATTCCGCACCCAGCCGATGGGCGATTGGGACGGCGTCGTGCAGTGTCAGGTTCTGGAAATCCTGCCGTTGCGGCGGCTGCGGTACAGCTGGATCGGCGGGTCCGACAACAACCGGGAATATGGCTCTAAGCTCAATTCCACGGTCACGTGGACGCTCACACCGGTTGCCGAGGGAACGCGCGTACGCATGGAGCACGATGGGTTCGGACCGCACAACGACTTCGCCTTCAAGGCCATGAGCCCCGGTTGGGGACGCGTGTTGGCTCGAATCTCGACCCTGGCCGGGCAGGTGCTCTAATGCGCGAGTAGAATCGCGCGCCATGCACAGCAAGCCCACCGCATTACGCAACGGACATGCTCCCGCGGCGCTCGCCGCGGGGGCCCACACGCGCTCGCGACTCACCGTCCTGCTGGCCCTCGCAAGCGTCGCCCTCTGCGCCCTGCCCTCCACATCGCGTGCCGAATGGCACGAGCGCACGGAAGCCATCATGGGCACGCGCATCTACGTGGAGCTGTGGAGCGACGATGCGGCCAAGGGGGAACAGGCGATCGATGCCGTCATGGCCGAGATGACGCGGATCGACGAGTTGATGAGTCACTACAAGCCCGAGAGTCAGCTCTCGCAGATCAACGCGCGCGGGTATGAGGAACCGGTGAAGGTCGATCCCGAGCTGTTCGACCTCATCAAGCTATCGATCCATTTCTCCGAGATCACCGAGGGCGCGTTCGATATCACGTACGCAAGCGTCGGGCATCTGTACGACTTCCCCAATCACATTCACCCGACAGAGTCCCAGATAAAGTCGGCGCTACCCGCCGTGAACTATCACAACCTCCTGCTCGACCCGGTGAATCACACCGTGCGATTCGAGCACAAAGGGATGCGTATCGACCTTGGCGGCATCGGCAAGGGTTACGCGGTCGATCGCGGGATCGGCATTCTGAAGGCGCGCGGGATTGAACACGCGGTCGTCACCGCCGGTGGCGATACGAGAATCATCGGCGACCACATGGGCAGACCCTGGGTCGTGGCGATTCGTCATCCCGATGACAAGAACAAGATCGTGACAAAGATCCCGCTGGATAACAGCGCGATGTCCACGTCAGGGGACTACGAAAGGTTCTTCGACGAGAACGGCGTGCGGTACCACCACATCATCGACCCGCATACGGGTCACTCGGCCAGCAAGGTCCGAAGCGCGACAATTCTGGGACCGACAGCGACTGAGACAGACGGGATGTCCAAGACGGCCTTCATCCTGGGCGCCGAGAAGGCCCTCGAGATCATCAACCGCATGCCGCAGTACGACGCAGTCTTCGTGAAACCCGACGGGAAGGTGCTCTACTCGAACGGGCTGCAGGACCCGTCGAAACCGGCAAGCAAATAGCTCGAGGGCTTGCCAACGCGGGCAAAAACCACGCTTTTTGCCCGCCGCAAAACGAAGCTGGGGCGCCTGTCCGCGGAAAGCGGCGTAGCCGACTTTCCGCCTATGGACTAAGAGGGCGTGCCGCCGGGCCCCGCCCTGAGCAACGCGTCGACCTCCGCCTCGGCGGCGAGCCAGTCTTCCACCTCATCGCCCGGCATGAAGCCTCGACGCTCGGCTCGCAGATAGGCCGCCTCGGCGATCATGCCGCGGCGTGCATCCTCCGAGATGTCGACTGATGGCTTGGCAGCCGGCGTGTCGGCCTTCTTTCGAACCGACGCCTTGTGCTTCGGCGCGGCGGTCTTGGCAGGCTCCGGACGGACCGGCGCGGCCTGTGCAGGCGGCGCGGCCTCTGCCTTGTTGGGAGACTCGGTCTGACGGCGAGTGGCCATCGGGCTCCTCCTGGACAAGCAAAAACGACCCGGACACTTTGCTTCGATAAACGAACGCACGCAAGCGGTCTCAGCCTCGTGGCCTCACAACGCGCCCAAACACCGCACGATATGTACAGCCCGACGCTTACGGCAGAGCAGCACGGCACTCATCAAGTGTCCGTCCGGACGGTGTCCGGCAAGTGTCCGGTGACCGCTGCAGCGGACACGTGACCGCTGGCCAAGCGCGGGGGCACCCGCCGTAAAGACCCACAAATTCAAAATGTTAGCCAGGCGTCACCGACTGGCACAGCGCGTGCAATGCCCTTCCGCGAGGGATACACGCAATGAAACTTTCGAAACTCAAGCTGCAGTCGGACTCGCCTTTCCTGACATCGGTGCGCGGCACCGAGGCCCAGGACAGCGCGATAGATGAAACAAATTCATCGCGCCGCCGACGTGTCTGGATCTATGTCGCTGTGGGCGTCGGGGTCGCCCTGGTGGCAGCCTTCACGTGGGCGGCGCGTCACTGGGCGTCTTCGGCGCATGTCATCTCCATCGATCGAATCCGCGCGGTCATCGTCAGTCAGGGGCATTTCATCCGTGACGTGGCAGCAGATGGCGTGGTCATCGCTGCAGTGAACCCCACGCTCTTCGCAATCGCCGCAGGGACCGTGAGCTACAGCGTCCACGCCGGCGATGCCGTCACCGAGGGAATGGTTCTGGGGACGCTCGACAGTCCCGAGCTACAGAACGAATACAAGCGCGAACGCGCCACGCTGGAGAGCTTGGACGCTGCATTGGCTCGGCAGCAGATCGAGATTCGCCGTCAGATGCTCACCAGCCAACAGCAAGCCGATCTGACGCAAGTAGCCATCAAAGCCGCTGAGCGCGAACAGAAGCGAGCGCAATGGGCCTGGGACCAGAAAGCCATCAGCGAGCGAGACTACCGTCGAGCGATCGACGACGTCGAGACCGCCAAGCTCAACTTCAATCAGGCGCATGACACGGCGACCCTCGAGCGGGACAGCCTGGCTTTGGACCTGCGTACCCGGCGACTGGAGCGCGACCGGCAGGCGCTGGTCGTTGAGGGGCTGAATCACAAGATCGAAGAGCTGACGGTCCGCTCTCCCGTCAACGGAATGGTGGCCAACCTCGCGCAGCCCGAGAAGACGCGCGTGGCCGAAAGCGCCCCGCTACTGACAGTCGTCGACCTGACGGCTTTCGAAATCGAATTCAAGGTCGCAGAGACCTACGCCCGGGACATCAAGCCCGGCATGGCGGCGCAGATCACCCTCAACGGCCGCCCCGAGTCCGGAACCGTCACCGCCCTCTCCCCCGAGGTGCGGGACAACGAGGTGACGGGTCGAGTCAAGTTCAACAGCCAACCGCCGGGCCTGCGCCAGAATGCTCGCGCCGCGGTGCGCATCGTCCTCGACGAGCGCGACGGAGTGTTGAAGTTCGAACATGGCGCGCTGATCGACGAGAACACTCGCTTCGTCTACG
Organism: Steroidobacteraceae bacterium; assembly: GCA_036499585.1. Lineage (GTDB taxonomy): Bacteria > Pseudomonadota > Gammaproteobacteria > Steroidobacterales > Steroidobacteraceae > 13-2-20CM-66-19. The sequence goes on along the minus strand of DASYDM010000063.1, from coordinate 10,724 downwards.
TGGAGCGAGGTGATCGGGCGATCCGCGTGCCGGTGGAGTTGGGAGCAGCGTCGGTCTCGGAGATCGAGGCACTGCGAGGGTTGGCCGCGGGCGATCGGGTGATCGTCTCGGACATGCGGGATTTCAACGACGCCGCGGAAGTGGCAATCGGGAGATGACAATGCTGAAGATGCGGGACGTCACCAAAATTTATCGCACGGACCTCATCGAGACGCACGCGCTGCGCAGCTTCTCGCTCGAGGTCACCGCAGGCGAGTTCGTCGCCGTCATGGGTCCGTCGGGATCCGGCAAGACGACGTTCCTGAACGTCGCCGGACTGTTGGAGAGCTTCGATTCGGGACGCTACGAGCTGGACGGCCAGGATGTCGCCGGACTCGGCGATGACGCCCGCTCCCGGCTGCGCAACGAGAAGATCGGGTTCATCTTCCAGAGCTTCAACCTGATCCCCGACCTGAACATCTATGACAACATCGACGTCCCGCTACGCTACCGGCGCATGAAGGCCGCCGAGCGCAACGAGCGCATCACCAGTGCACTGGATCTCGTCGGCCTGCGTTCGCGCATGAAGCACATGCCCTCCCAGCTGTCGGGGGGCCAACAGCAACGCGTCGCCATCGCGCGAGCCATCGCGGGCGACCCGGCCTTTCTGCTGGCCGACGAGCCGACCGGCAACCTGGACTCCCTGATGGCCCGCCAGGTGATGGACCTGTTGGAGCAGATCAACGAGATGGGCACCACGATCATCCTGGTTACCCACGACTCCGAGCTCGGCCGCCGGGCGCACCGGACAGTGCACGTCGTGGATGGGCAGATCTCGGACTTGAAGACCTACGAGTCGCGATCCCAAGCGCACCTGACCTTCGGGTCCGTCGAGGAGGCCACAAAGAGCACCTCCGACGCGGCTGCAACTGTCGGTCACGCGGCCCGCCGGCCGACGACGTCCGCCACCTGAGGAGAGACGGCAATGCTCCGGTACTACACACGTCTGGCGCTGATGAGTTTCCGCAGAAACCCCGGACTGACGCTGTTGATGATTCTAGCGATCGCGCTCGGGATCTCCTCGTGTGTCATGACGATCACGGTCTATCACGCCGAGTCGGCAAATCCGATCTGGTGGAAGAGCGACCGGCTGTTCAACGTTCACCTCGACCCGCTGCCCACGAATGCGCCGCCGTCGGAGAATCACCCCGGTCTCGGTGAGATTCAGCTCACCTACCACGATGCGCGCTACCTGGTCGGTGCCAACATCGCCCCGCATGCCGTGATGGGATTCAAGACTTCATCCGTCATTTCCTTGGGCGGAGCCTCGGGCACCCGGGCTCATCCCCTGAAGACCCGCGTGACCACTGCGGACTTCTTCACGATGTTCGACGCGCCGTTTCGCTTCGGCGGCGGTTGGAAGGCGGAGGCCGATTGGGCACCCGAACCGGTGATCGTCCTCAGTCACTTCGAGAATCAGCGTCTGTTTGGGGGCGCCAACAGCGTCGGCCGCACGGTACGCTGGCACGACAAGGACTTCCGCGTGGTCGGCGTCCTGGATCGCTGGCGCCCCACGCCCAAGTTCTACGACTTGAACAACTATCCGTTCGAGGCGATCGAGGGCGCCTTCGTCCCCATGGGCTGGGCCCCCGCCTTGAAGCTCCTCTCGGCAGGCAACTCGAACTGCTGGGGTGCCGGAACCGAGCTCAAGTCTTATGAGGCCTATATGCAGTCGGACTGCGCCTGGATGCAGTTGTGGCTCGAGCTGCCCGACGCGGCGAGCGTACAGCGTGCACAGGCCTTCCTCGAGAACTATCACGCCGAGCAACAAAAACTCGGGCGCTTCGGCCGCTCCAATCCGCAATATCTCTACAACGTCGAGGAGTGGCTGAAAGCCCTCGACATCGCCGGCTCCGACAATCGTGTCCTCATCGGCCTCGCCGCGGCTTTCCTGGTGGTGTGCCTGATCAACACGGTCGGATTGCTGCTGGCGCGCTTTCTCAAGGCGGCCCCCATCGCCGGTGTGCGCCGCGCCCTCGGCGCAAGCCGCCGCCAGATCTTCATCCAACATCTCATCGAGGTCGGTGTCGTCTCGGCCGCCGGCGCGCTGCTGAGCATCCCGCTGAGCTGGCTGGGCATGTGGGGACTGCGGGTACTGTACGCCACCAGCGATTTCGATCAGCCCGACGGGCCGCCCGATCTCACCCACATCGACATCACCAGCGTGTCTGCGGCGATACTGCTGGCGATCGCCGCAACCCTGATCGCAGGCCTCTACCCAGCCTGGCGAGCCGGCCGGATCAACCCCGCCGCGTACCTGAAGAGTCAGTGAGGAAGTACGCCATGTTACTCGACACCCGACCCATCCTGTCCGCCCTGCTGCGCAACAAGACCGGCGCCTTCCTGGTGGCGGTGCAGATCGCCATCACACTCGCGCTGCTGGTGAACGCGGTCTACATCGTCAAGTCCCGGGTCGATCGGATCAACCGTCCGACCGGCATCGACGACCAGAACATCTTCGTGGTCGCCACGGAAGGCTATACGAGTCGTTTCGACTACGCCTCGGCTGTACGGACCGACCTCGACTATCTGCGAGGACTTCCCGGAGTCGTCGCTGCGACTATCATCAATTCCGTCCCCTTGAGCGGCGGCGGGAGCGCGGACCAGATCTCGCCGAATCCCGGAGACAAGGTCAACCTCGTTCCTCCCAACACGTTCGAAATGGATGAAGAAGGCTTCAAGGCCCTGGGCGTCCAGCTCATTGCCGGTCGGGCGTTCACAAAAGAGGACATGCTGCCGCCGATGTCGGATGAAACCACCGGCGCGCCGGTCCCGAGCATCATCGTCAGCCAGCAGCTCGCGCAAGCGCTGTTTCCCCACGGGGATGCCGTCGGGAAGCGCGTGTACGAGGAAGGCTCCCAAAATGCATCGACCATCATCGGAATCACGGCGCCCGTGTTGGGCAGCTGGCCGCTGAGCCCCTCCCAGGCCGACAAGATCATGTTCTATCCCCGGATGCCGAAGAAGTACGGCTTCGTCTATCTCGTGCGCGCTCAACCCGGCGTGCGCGACAGCCTCATGAGAACCGCCGAGGAGCATCTGTCTTCCTCGAACCCCGATCGCGTCCTCGACTTCGTTCAACCCTTGAGCCTCTTCAAGGATCGCACGTACGCCGGCGACAAGAGCGTATCGGTGTTCCTGAGCATCGTGACTGTCATGCTGATCAGCCTGACCTGCCTGGGCATCTTCGCCCTGGTGACGTTCAACGTCAGCACCCGCACCAAGCAGATCGGCACCCGCCGTGCCGTCGGCGCGCGGCGAGGCGACATCGTGAGTTACTTCATGGTCGAGAACGGCTTGATCACGACGAGCGGCGTAGTCGTAGGCTGCCTGTTCGCTCTGATCATCGGCTACCAGCTCTCCGAACGACTCTCGATGCCGCGTCTGGACCTTTACTTCCTCGTTGGCGGAGTCGTCGTGTTGTGGTCGCTCGGCCAGTTGGCTGCATGGTATCCGTCGAGGAAAGCCTCACAGGTCTCCCCGTCTGTCGCCACGCGCACAGTGTAAGCTTCTGATATGGAACACAGGGACATCGCATCGCTTCGTGCCACGCTGTCGGGTCGGACCATCCTGGTCGTCGACGACAGCGACGCAGTGCGCACGGCATTCGATGTTCTGTTCGCAATCCACGGAGCACGAGTCGTGGGCGCTGCTTCGCCCGCGGCTGGACTCGAGGCGCTGCGCGACGACAATGTCGATCTGGTGATCCAGGACATGAACTTCCGCCGTGAGCACACGAGCGGCGAGGAAGGCGTAGCCCTGTTCAAGGCCATCCGGGCACGCGACCCCGATCTGCCGATCATCCTGCTCACCGCCTGGACTCGCCTCGAGACGGCCGTAGACCTCGTCCGGGCAGGCGCGGCCGACTACGTTGCCAAACCTTGGGACGACGCCCGCCTGTTGACTACGGTTCGCAACCTCCTGGACCTGCGCAGCGCCCGGGCGGAAGCGGACGAGCTGCGCCAACAGCGGCAGGAAGCACGGCACACCCTGGCGGAGCGATTCGACCTGCGTGGGATCGTCTACGAGAGCGACACCATGCACACGTTGGTCTCGATGGCGACCCAGGTCGCTCACGCAGACGTTCCCGTGTTGATCACCGGACCCAACGGAGCAGGCAAGGAGGTCCTCGCCGACATCGTCCAGGCCAACTCGACGGTTCGGGAGGGGGCGTATCTGAAGGTCAATCTCGGAGCCCTGCCCAATGAGTTGATCGAGGCCGAGCTGTTCGGCACCGAAGCGGGTGCATTCACGGGTGCGCGTGCCCGGACGGGACGCTTCGAGGCCGCGGACGGCGGCACCCTGTTCCTGGACGAACTCGGGAACCTCAGTGGTAGTGGCCAGGCAAAGCTGCTGCGCGTGCTGCAGACGGGCGAGTTCGAGCGCTTGGGCTCGAATACGACCCGGCGGACCCGGGTGCGGGTGATTGCGGCCACGAATGCCAACCTGCGCGTGGAGATCCGCGAGGGACGGTTTCGGGAAGATCTGTTCTACCGGTTGAATGTCATCGAGCTGGCGGTGCCGCCCTTGGCGGAGCGGCGCGCAGATGTCTTGCCCCTGGCGCGGCATTTCCTGCGCGGCGACGGCCTTCAGGACGGTTACCGGCTGACTCCCGAGTCAGAGCGCGCCCTGTCCCGCTATGCATGGCCGGGAAACGTGCGGGAGTTGCAGAACGCAATCCGGCGAGCCTGCCTGTTGTCGAACGACCGCGCCATCGGCGCGGCGGCCCTGAATCTCCCGGCCGAAGCCCCGGCGGCGGAGCCCGACCTGGATCGGGCCGAAATCGAGCAGGCCCTGGCCCGCGCCAACGGTATCGTGGCGCATGCGGCACGTGACCTGGGGCTATCCCGTCAGGCACTCTACCGGCGCATGGAAAAGCTCGGCTTGAGAATCTGATGGCCAGCACCGCGGCGCCGATGCGCCGGCGCCTATGGCTGTTCAGGTCCCTCGCTGGCCGCGTCGGCATCGCGCTGGTCCTCGTCGCCGTCGCTGCCGCAGGCGGTAGTGCGGCGGGGGCATGGTGGTTGGCCGTTCTAACTCCCGCCTCCGCGGCGATCTGTGCCGCTGCGGGCATCGCCGTCGGTACGGTAGCGGCGATCTATCTGTCCCGCAGGATGACGTCCACCTGGACCGACGTTCTCGGCGCCGTCCGCGACGGGATCGAGAGCATGCGCGACCGCGACTTCAGCATCAGCATCGGTCATGTCTCCGACGACGACCTCGGCAAACTCGTTGCCGCTTACAACTCCATTGGCGAGCTGCTGCGCCGCGAACGGATGGACCTGTATCAACGCGAGTTGCTGCTCGATACGGTCATTCAAACGACCCCGCTGGTCACCGTTCTGACCAACTCGTCCGGACAGATCGTCTTCAGCAACCTCGCCGCCCGACAACTCTTCCACGAGGGTCGCAAGCTCGAGGGCCTGAATCTGGCCACGCTGCTCGACTCCTCGCCCGCGCCCCTGCGCGAGGCCCTGGGGGGCGACGGAGACCGGCTGTTCACGATGGAAGTCGACGGCGAGTCCGAGGTGTTTCACCTCTCGCAGCGGCAGTTTCATCTGAATTCGCAACCGCACCGGCTGGTGATGCTCAAACAGCTGACCCGGGAGCTGGCAGCCCAGGAGGTCGTGATCTGGAAGAAGGTGATCCGGGTGATCGCCCACGAGCTCAACAACTCCCTGGCGCCCATTTCCTCGCTGGCGCACTCGGGGCAGCTGCTGGCGGAACAGGCTGGGCAAGGTGCGCCGCCGGGTGACGCGCCTAGGGACGAGGCGGCTACCGCATCCCTGTTGGCCGCCCCGTTGCGCCGGGTGTTCGCCACCATCGCCGACCGCGCGGCCCACCTCACCTCGTTCATCGAAGGCTACGCGAGCTTCGCAAAGCTGCCCCTGCCCCGCGTCGCTCCGGTAATCTGGTCCCACTTCCTCGGGCGGCTGCAGGACACCGTGCCCTTTCAGACGGACGGCCCTGTGCCCGACACTCGTGTGAGCTTCGATGCGAGTCAGATGGAACAGGTGATGATCAATCTTCTCAAGAACGCCGCCGAATCCGGCTCGGCCGCCGAGGGAATCACGGTCAGTACTCGCGAACAGCCCGGAAGCTTCATCGTCGAGGTCGCCGATCGGGGAAGCGGGCTCTCCGAGACGGTCCTTCGCGACGCGCTGTTGCCGTTTTATTCCACCAAGCCCGCGGGCACGGGGCTGGGGTTGACGTTGTGCCGTGAGATTGTCGATGCGCACGGCGGGCGAATCAGCCTTGCGAACCGGCCCGACGGCGGGGCTATCGTCACGGTCTGGTTGCCGAACACGTGAGCGCTGCCAACGATCGGCCATCGTCTGTAGCCGGCGCCCCCGCGAGCACCAAGGCGCCTGCCACGCCAGGCAAAGCCGGCCTCAAACTCGACCCGTTCCTGATCTCCCTCATCGCGGCAGTCGTCATCGGCCTGGTGTTTCCCGGCCCGGGGGCCGACGACGGCGTGCTGCACATGCCGATCGTCACCAACCTCGGCATCGCCGCGATCTTCCTTCTCCATGGCGCCGCGCTCGCGCCGAAGAACCTCGTAGCAGGCGCACGCAACTGGAAGCTGCACCTTTTCACGCAGCTCACGGTTTTCGGGCTGTTTCCGTTGATCGGTGTAATCGTGATCCTGGCAACGCGTTCGGTCGTGCCGCTCGATCTCCTGACCGGTTTCTTCTACCTTTGCGCGCTGTCCTCGACCGTCTCTTCGTCCGTCGCCCTCACTGCCATGGCCGGAGGCAACGTCGCGGGAGCCGTCTTCAACGCCACACTCTCGGGCCTGTTGGGCATGTTCCTGACTCCGATGCTCTCAGGCGTCATGGCGCACACGAGCGGCGGCGGTATGCCCCTCGGCAAGGCGATCCTCGACATCTGCATCAAGCTGCTGTTGCCGTTTGTCGTGGGACAGCTCGCCCGGCCCTTGATCGGCGGGTTTCTGCACCGGCACAAGAAGTCAACGACGCTCGTCGACCGCTCAGTGATCGTGCTGATTGTCTACGCGTCGTTCTGTCAATCAACCCGCACAGGTGTGTGGTCGCAGCACGGGATGGGAATGATCGCGCTCGTGGCGGTGATCACCGCACTGCTGTTGATTGTTGCACTCGCCGTCACGGTGCGGTTCGCGCGACTGCTGCGCCTTTCGCACGAGGATGAGATCGCCGGGGTATTCTGCGGCTCCACCAAGAGTCTGGCGAACGGCATCCCCATCGCCAAGGTGTTGTTTGCGAGTCAGCCCGGGATCGGGCTGATCGTACTGCCGCTGATGGTGTACCACCCCTTGCAGCTGGTGGCCTGTACTTGGCTCGCCCGGCGTTACGCCGGGCGTCGTGAGGTCGCCGTCGGGGGCTAGGTCACGCCACGTCCCGCGTGGGTGCTATGCCCGGGCGTTGCGCGTCGTAGTACCACGGCGCTTGCCGTTGGCGCGGGAGCCGTTAGTCTTCGAGCTTTCGCTTCGGCCGCTCGTACTCCTGGCCGCCGCGTCCAGACTGCTCGACGCCACATCGAGTTGTTCGAGGTACTTGCGGAAGTCCTTGCCCAACGCCGGGTGGGCCAAGGCGTACTCCACAGTAGCCTGTAAGTAGCCCAGCTTGCTGCCGCAATCGTAACGCTTGCCCGCGAACCGGTAGGCGTACACGGCCTCCTCGTTCATCAGGGCGGCGATTCCGTCAGTGAGCTGGATCTCGCCACCGGCACCCTGCCCGATCTTCTCGAGGTGACCGAAGATCGACGGCGTCAACACGTAACGACCGACGACGGCGAGGTTCGAAGGCGCCACGGCCGGCTTCGGCTTCTCGACAATCTTTTGCACACGGCTGGTCGACGTCGCATCCGCCTCCACCGCAACGATTCCGTACTTCTCGGTCTCCTGCTTCGGCACGACCTGCACGCCGAGGACGCTGGCCTTCTTCTCTTCGTACACATCGGCCATCTGCCGAAGGCACGCCACCTCGCTGCGAATCAGGTCGTCAGCGAGATGCACAAAGAATGGTTCGGCACCCACTGCCGGCTGCGCACACAGAACCGCGTGGCCCAGGCCGAGCGGCGCGGGCTGACGGATGTAGATGCAGGATGCGTAGGAAGGCAGCACGCTGCGCAGTTGGTTGAGCAGGTCGCTCTTGCCCTGCGCCTGCAGCATGTGCTCGAGCTCCTGGTCGGAGTCGAAATGGTCTTCGATGGCTCGCTTGGAGGCGCCGGTGATGAACACCAGGCGGCGGGCACCGGCCTGCAGGGCCTCCTCGACGGCATATTGGATCAGCGGCTTGTCGACGACAGGGAGCATCTCCTTCGGACTCGCCTTGGTCGCCGGGAGGAAGCGCGTACCCCGGCCGGCCACTGGAAACACGGCAGTCCGAATGATGGATTTCTGGCTCGACCGCATCAATCTCTCCCCCGGGTTTTCGCTGTGATCACGCAGTTTACCGGGCGGGGAGGCGTTCGGCACGCTGAGAAGCGTCACATCTTGGCGAGGCATGGGAGGGTGATGAGCAAGTCGTGTGCCGTACCCCTCACTTTCATCGTCATCACGGTGTCAAAAAGCCGTGGTTTTCGTTGCTAATGAACCCTGTCGGCCCACTTGAATACCGACGGCCGCATGCTGTCCCACGATCTGCACTTGGGACAACACCAGAACCACCCCACGCTGTTCAGGCCACAGTCATCGCACTGATACCGGCCGCCGGCGTCCCCGATGCGTGTCAGCAACACTCCCAGCGAAGTCGCGTCCGCCTCGGACTCGACGCCAACGCCGGCGCTTGCGGTCACTCCTGAAAGCTTCGGAACGTCCTGTGGAGGCAATGCGGTCGCGAGCACCCAGGCGAGTTGCCGGGCGCTGACCTTACCGGTGCGTCCAAGCCGCTCCACCAACTGCGTCAGGACATCGGGCTGGCCGAGCTGACCGGCCAGCTTGAGGATCCGCGGAATGATCTCGAGGGCCAGGCCCGGGGAGGCCTCCAGCGCCCGAAAGTAAAGGTCGAGCGCGCCGCTCGAATCGCTTGCGAGCTCGGTCATGCGCGCGGTGAGCATGTCCGCCCTGGGAAGCTCGACATCGTGCGTCCGAGCCTGCCTGACCAGTGTCCGCGCGCGTTCCATGTCGCCTTGCAGGAGGGCGTGCTCGGCAAGCTCGCACAAATAGTGTGCAGCCACACGACGACGTTCCAGCTGAACCGCAGGAGGAAGTTGGTCGAAGACTTTCAGAGCGTTGGCCCACTCACCCTGTTGCTCGTAGATCCGCTCGAGGTGGTCGAGAGCGGCATTCCGGTACTCTCGCGAGGCCGCAAGCTCCTCGAGCAGCCGCTCGGCGCGATCCATGAGGCCCGCGCTCTGGTAGTCCAGCGCCAACTCGAAGGCGGCCTTGTCGTGCAAAGACGCTCCGCCGTGCTCACGCAGGCGGGAATGAATCGCAATCGCCCTATCCACCTCGCCGCGGCGACGGAACAGGCTTCCCAAGGCGAACTGGATCTCCGCAGCATCGCCCTCGGCCTCAGCCATGCGCGCGAAGATTTCGGCCGCGTGGTCGAACCGGTCGTTGATCAGGTGGTCGAGGCCAACGTAGTAGTCACGGGGGAGCCGGACAGTCTGGGCAGCGCCGTTGCGTCGCCCCAGAAACCACGCCGCTGCGCCGATGGCGATGAACGCCAGGGCGAGCAGGAAGGGAGGGAGCTCGAACATGAGAGCGGCAGCATAACGCCGCCGCCCGTCTAATCCCTAATGGGCCGGTCCTGGCCGTCGTTGACCCGCTCCCTCAAGTCCTTGCCGGGCTTGAAGTGCGGAACGTGCTTGCCCGACAGGGCCACCGCCTCGCCGGTTTTGGGATTACGCCCCTGACGGGGCGGACGGAAGTGCAGCGAGAAGCTGCCGAAGCCGCGGATCTCGATGCGCTCTCCCTGGGACAACGCATCGCTCATGATCTCGAGTATCTGTTTGAGCGCGAGCTCGACGTCCTTGGCGGGCAAGTGCTTCTGCTTGGCCGTAATGATCTCGATGAGTTCCGACTTTGTCATGGTTGTTCCCATGGTCTCACGCCCGACTTCCAAGCGGCCGCGATGGAACCCCCCGCGCGACCGAGCGACCGGGACCCGTCACCAGGTCCCGGTGCGACACGTGCACGGCGTGACAATTAGCCGCGATCACCGCCAATGTGCTCTTTCAGAAGATCTCCAAGGCTCGTTCCAGAGGACGACGAGGTCTCCGAGCGGTAGCTCTGGACGGCTTCGGCTTCCTCGTGCATTTCCTTTGCCTTGATCGAGAGCGAAATCGTGCGCGACTTGCGGTCGACACCCGTGAACTTCGACTCGATTTCCTCGCCGACCTTGAGCACGGTCCGCGCGTCTTCGACGCGGTCCCGACCCAGCTCGGACGCCCGCAGCTGGCCCTCGATCCCGTTGCCGAGATCGATGATGGCGCCACGCGCATCGACTTCCTTGACCACGCCCTTGACGATCGTCCCCTTGGGATTCTCGGCGATGTAGGCGGAGAACGGATCCTTGGCGAGCTGCTTGATGCCTAAGCTGATGCGCTCGCGCTCCGGGTCGATCGACAGCACCATGGCCTCGAGCTGCTGGCTCTTCTGGTAGTTGCGCACCGCCTCCTCCCCCGGCTGATCCCAGGAGATGTCCGAGAGGTGCACGAGACCGTCGATGTTGCCGGGCAGGCCGATGAAGATGCCAAAG
>DASYDM010000062.1:0-15104 GCA_036499585.1 Steroidobacteraceae bacterium | reverse complement strand
AGCAGGATGCCGCCGAAAATCACGGCCACGAGGCGATTGGTTGATGAGCGCATCGTTGTCACCTAGCCGTCAGTCGCCGAGATGAGTCTCGAGGAACACCGTCGTGCGCGCGAAGGCGAGAGCCGCGGCGCGGGTGTCGATGAGGGCAGGGATACTGGCGTTGGCGAATCCGTGCTCAGTGCCGGCGTAGCCATGCTCGGTCACGGGCGTGCCGTTCTCCCGCAGTCGGCCGACGAACTCCTCGGGGCTTCCGGTTTGCGGCCAGTCGTCCTGCTCGGCGAAGTGCAGCAGCACCGGGCACGGGATGATGCCCTGCTGCGAGGCCTGCAGCGTCGCGTAGTAGGCGACCGCGGCATCCACCTCGCCCGCCTGGGCGATCTGCAGCGCGAACCCGCCACCCATCGAGAAGCCGATGATGCCCGCCCGGGGCGAGCCGGTCGCACGGGCCGCCTCGATCTCGGCGACGATCGCGTCGCGAGCCGCCCTGCCTGACAGCTGTTCGGACAGCAGATCGGCTTCGTGCTCGTCGTCGGTGGCGACGCCGTCGAAGAGATCGGGGACGACGACGCGAAAACCGGCACGGGTCGCCAGCGCTTCGGCGTAGGGCGTCAGCCAGGGCAGCCGTCCATACCAGTCGTGCACGACCACGACGACCGGAGCGCCGACATCGCCGAAGACCAGCGGGATGCCGGGCGAGGGAATCGGGATGAGCTCGGCCACCCGGGCTCCCTTCGTCTGCTCAAGGCGCCGCGAGCCGGGGATGCCCGCGATGTCAGCGTATGCTCACGGCGCCGCAGAGGTGCACTGTGACGCCCAGCCGTGCGAACATGGCCGCCTTGGCGACCAACGCCCGGTCGGCCGTTTCGGCATCCGGGGCGTAGACGAGTTGCGCGTGGTTGGCCTTGTGGCGAGCCATGAACTGGTTGCGGTCGATGCCGTGCAGCACCACGTGCATGATCGGCCACTCCGGGTTGGTCGCCTGCCACCGGCGCTCGGTCTCCTCAGCGGGCAGCTCGACCGCCGAGGCGCGGCCGATATCCAGGTGCAGAGCGCCACCCTCGATGAACAATCGAGACCAGACGACCTCGCCGGGGCGCGAGACCCCCTTGATGGTCGATCCGCCGAGTGGGAAGTACATCGGGTTCTGGCGCCACCCGACAGCTCCTTGGTATCCGCCGGTCAGGTGCGAGGGCGGGACCGATCCCGAGATCTCGAACACCCACACGAACCGGCCATCGAAGTCCTCACCCCAGCGCACGTCGTGGAGGGTGGTTGCCGGATCGAGTCCCATCGCGGTCCAGACGCGGTTTGTCACCAGGGCGTCGACCGCGACGCCCCAGTCGGCCTCGTTGGCCAGGGGGAACGCCTTTCCCTCGAAGAGGACCCGGGATCCGTCCCGACTGGCCACCGGCGGCCGATCGACGTTGTTGATCAGGCCCTCAGCGAGATCGGATGCCGGGCAGGTGTCCTTGAGTCCCTGCTGATACTGCACGCCCAAGCCGTCGAGCCCGTAGTCGTCGCTGATGCGCAGGGCGGCGATGTACATCTTGTACTGCCAGGTCAGCTGCGCCTCGGTAAGGTCGGTCGCCTCATCCGTGCCGGTACGGAACGTCATCCCCTTGACGCGCAACCAGCTGCCGACTTGCTCCGCTTCGGCATCCGGCACTTTCTGCATCTCGGCCCACAGCGCGCTCTGCGACAGGCGCTCCTTGTAGATGCCGAGTGGGTTGATGAGCTCGTCGTCGATGATCGCGTTGTACATACCCATGCACCCCTCGTCGAAGACGCCGATGATCGCCTTGTCGGCTACCAGTTGTGCTGCCAGAGCCTCACCCAACTGCCGTTCCGCGCTGTCGGGGAGGGTTCCCAGGTCGTGCACGTGGGACGCGTCATGCACGATCGCACCACCCTGCGTCCAGTCGCGGAGTCCGCTCAGAAACCAGGGATCTTTGAAGTCGACGCTCCAAATGGTCGAATAGGCGACGCCCATCTTGGTCAGACCGGCGTTAAGGCCAAGCAGCCCGACCAATCCGGGTGCGCCGCCCTCGAAGTTGGCGACCGTCAAGATCGGGCCCCGGTGGGAGCGGAGTCCGGCGAGCACGTGGTGGCTGTACTGCCAGACCGCTTCCGCCACGATCAGCGGAGCGTCGATCGGAATGCCCTTGAACACCTCCATCCCCATCCGCTGGCTCGAGATGAAGCCGTGCCCGGTATCCGGGTCGATCGAGTTCGCCCGGCGCACCATCCAGCCGAGCCCTTCGAGTGCTCTGCCGATGGCGGTCTCCATAGCGTGCTGCACGGGCCACCCGGCGGTGTTCGCTGCGGGCCTGAGGTCGCCGCTCGCGATGAGCCAGGCCGTGTGGGGGGCGAGTCCCGGCCGTTCCACGGGGGCTGGGACGAGATAGGTCGACGTCATGTCAGTGCTCCTTCTGATCGGCTTGAGCCAGAACCTGGACGATTTCGGCGCCGAACGCGGCGTCGTACGGACTGGGCCGACCGGATTCGATTGCCGCCACGAGCGCAGCGAGAGCTGGGGCGATCGCGCCCACGAGGGATGGATCGCGCGACGGCGGCGTGGTCGGCGCCGCCGTGAAGCCCTCGGCGCCCCAGAACTCGGCCCGGAACTTCGACGCCCCCGCGGCCACCGAGTAGCTGAGCAGGACGGAGCTCACGCCGCCGAGATCATGGCCCAGCGACAGCACGTAAGTGTCGCCAACACCGTGCTGGCTCTGCACGTCGCTCACCGGTCCGAGGCCCGCCACTAGTAGCGACAGGGCGTGCGGTCCCGCATCCCAGAGCGAGCCGTTGTCGAGCCGCCGCCACTCCGAGTTCGAGAAGGGGGTGTCGGTGACCCGGAGGTCGGAAAGGATCGTCACGCTGCCGCCGTCCCACGTCTCGGGAATCACCACCTCGTCCATCCAGCGTCCGGTCACGCCGCCCAGCAGGTTGGAGAAATTGACGACGGACAGCACGCCGTTCCTTCGGCACGCCTCGACAATCCGGTCCGCCGCCTCCGACGACGTCGCGATCGGCTTCTCGAGCAGCAGATGGCAACCGGCGTCGGCGGCCTCCGGTGCCAGCGCGGCTTGGATGAACGGCGGGACGGCGAACGAGACGAGGTCGACGGTGGCGAAGAGCTCGGCGGGCGATCGGAAGGCAGCCGTGCGGTGGCGGTGCGCGAAGTCGTCTGTCGTACTCACATCGCGTCCCCAGACACCGACGAACTCGAGGTCGTCCCGCTGTTCGATCCCGGCGGCGTGGCAGCGATCCGCCCAGTAGCCGGTTCCGATCACGCCGATGGTCCTCGTCATGCTGCGTCCGTTCCGTGAAAGGTCGGGCGCGATCGCTGGCGTTCCGCTAGGCGGTGGGAGATGTCGACCGTTGTCAGGTACAGCGAGCGGTACAGCGCGTAGAGCTCGTCGTAGTCATCGGCGGCCCGCGGCTCCGGAATCACGACGTGGTCGGAGGGATTCCACACCGCGATGTCGGGCTCGCTCACCAGACCGGCCGCCAGGAAGGCGGCACCGAAGCACGCTCCGATCGTCACGGTGGGGACCGTCTGCTCGAGCCTCGTGACGTCCGACACGATCTGGGTCCACAGGCCGCCCTGCGTTCCGCCGCCGACCGCGACGACCCGGCGGGCGACGGCCCCGGCATCCCGCATGGTGTCAACGTTGTGCCGAACACCGAACGCGGTGGCCTCGAGGGCGGCACGGTAGAGGTCGCCCCGCGTAGTGGACAGGGCGAGTCCCGCGATCATGCCGCGGGCATTCGGGTCCTGGATCGGGTGCGTTCACCTGCAAAATACGGCAGCATCAGGACTCCTTGAGCACCGATCCCCGAAACAGCGGCCTCGTCGCCGAGCGTGGCAAAATCGGCGCCGGTTAGTTCGGCCAACCAAGATGTGATCGCACCGGAAGTCGCCATGCCCCCCGCAAGGTTTCGAGTTCCCTTGATCGCCCCGACCGTCGCCCACATCGACGGCGAGGTGACGCGGGCGTCCACAGTGAGTACGAGGAACATCGTGGTGCCGTACATCAGCATCAGATCGCCCGGTGTTTGGGCGTCTACACTGATCGCCTCAGACCAGGCGTCGATCGTCCCGACGACGACCGGGACTCCGGTCGGAATACCGCCGATAGGTGACGTTGTAAGCCCCGCGAGGTCGCCCGGCCAGCGCAACGGCGGAAGGTCCAGGCCCGGGGCGATCGTCTCTGCCCATGGCGTGTACCAGTCGAGCGCCTCGGCATCGAAGAGGGGCGAGCATTGGCTGGCCGAGTGGTAATCGAGCAGGTATTCGCCAGTGAGCTTCCAGACCAACCACGACGCGGGCATGAAGAGCCTACGTGTACGCGCCCACACCGCCGGCTCGTGCTCAGCGACCCAGGCAAGCTTCGGGCCGACCGCCTGGCTTGACAGAGCGGAGCCGCCGCGCTCGCGAATGCGCTCCGCGCCGAGTTCGCGGTTCAGCCGCTCGATCTGCTCGGTCGCGCGAGAGTCGACGCCGTAGAGGATCGCAGGTCGCAATGGAGACCCGCTCTCATCCGTGAGCAGCATGCACGGGCCCATGCCGCTGACCCCGACTGCGACCACCGTCGCGTCGCCCGGGGCTGTCAACTCTTCAGCCAGATCCGTGAACTCGGACCACCACAACTCGGCGTCCATTTCGAATCGTTGAGGCGCTGGCCTTTGCGCCCTATGTGAACGGACGGCTGTTCTGATGATCCTGCCGTCGAGGCCTACCAAGATGCCCTTGCTGCTTGACGTCCCGATATCGATGCCGACTACGGCCTGCGGCACGGCCAAGCTGTCTCCTTTTGCGAGGGTTGCACACGTCAGTTGTTAGTGTTGAAACCGATTTCTGTAAGAGTAGCAAATTGCGCGATCGCGGTACCAGAGGCAACATGCACCTCGCCGGAATTCGACGAAGTTGCGGCTATCCGAGAGATCGGTGATCCGTGTACGGATGGATGATGACTTGGGGCCGATTCGATACATCCGGACGTCTGCGTCCGCGGGTCCATCTCGCCCGGTTTTGTTGAGGATAGCCGACCGCCGCAACGTTCGACCGCCGATTTGGAGCGGTGGGCACCGCGCCCACCGAGCCGATATTTCTCGACCAAGTTCGACGGTCAAGAGGCGCGGCTCGTATGAAGGTGAAGGGAGCGTAATCAGAACGTTACTTGACGAAATCGATTTCTTTCTCTAGTACTTAGGGCAGCACATTCCCGACACAAATTGCTCAATGGAGAGGATTCGTACGAATGAAACTACGAAAGCGCGCAGTGGGTGCAATTGCACTCGGCGTGGTCGTTGCAGCTCTGGCCCTCGCGGGTTGCAGCTCGTCGAGCCCCGCGAAGTCTGGCAGCAAGACTCTTGACGTGGCCTACTGGAACTACGGTCCCGAGGCGCTCACAAACCAAAACTCCTACGCCAAGGGCTTTGAGGCGGAGAATCCTGGGGTGACCGTCAAGGGAATCGCCATTGCTGGCACCAACTGGGGTGAGTACTACGCCAACCTCGCAACGCTCATCGCTAGCGGTAAGAAGCCTGACAACGCTGTCATGTCGTCCGAGGGCGTGAAGTTCCTCGACCAGAATCACCTCATCCTGCCCATCAACGACTACCTCAAGTCGGATCCGGAGGGCAAGTCACTGCTCGCCGACATAGCACCCGGCCTGATGAAGTCTCTTACCGTTGGCAAGGACATCACCACCTTGCCCGACACGTGGAACGACATGGTCATCTACTACAACACGGATCTGTTCAAGCAGGCGGGAATAGCGCCGCCAGCAGCCGACTGGACCACAGACCAGTTCGAAGCCATCGCAAAGCAGCTGACTGACAAGAGCAAGGGCCAGTACGGGTTCGCGTGGACGGGTACCGAGGTGTTTCCCGGCGTGCTGCCATGGATCGCAAACCAGAACGCCAACCTCGTCAGTGGCGACGTCTGCAAGGCCACGGCCAATAGTGCTGGAGTTGAGAAAGCCTTCACCTTCTTGGACGGTCTGATTCAGCAAGGAATCTCGCCCGTCCCGCCATCCAGCAGTGAGGTGATTAGCGACTTCCAGAATGGCAAGATCGCCATGTTCGGAGCGGGCGCATGGCCGATCGCGACGTTCGCTCCCGCCGGATTCACGTCCTACGACATCCAGCTCTACCCCACGGGAAGTACCTATAAGACGGTGGTCGGGTCGGGTGGATATCCGATTCTAAAGTCTTCGGCGAACCCGGATCTCGCCTGGAAGTTCCAGAAGTACGTGACAAGTGCGAAGGTTCAAGATGCGCTGATCGGAACGCCAACGAATCCTTACGGCGCAATTCCGACCCTGCGATCGACTGCGAAGAAGTCCGCGGATGCAGGGATCCCTCCGGCGAACTACAAGCTGTTCTACGGAAGCATCGATGATCATCCGTCACTGACTCCCTTCCCTGGACCGGCCAAGTACACGGAGTTCGAGTCGACCGTTCTGCGGTATACGCAACTGATATTCGGCGGCAACGAGACGGTCGAGCAGGGACTCGATGACATGCAGCAGGCGCTCTCCACGATCGTCAGTTGCAAGTAAGCATGACAACTGCTTCACCCCTTAGCGGCCGGGGGCGCAATGCGCCCTCGGCCGCCAGGTCCCGAGGGCGACAGCGGATGGATACTCGGGCGGCAGTCGGGTTCCTCGCGCCAGCGGGCGTTGGGTTCGTACTCTTTCTTCTGTTGCCGACAATCGCGGTGCTGGTTCTTTCGTTCTTCGACTGGAACCTTCTCAGCGACGGCACCTTCATTGGATTTCAGAACTTCGTTGCTCTCTTCAGCGATACTCGCCTCGCATCGATTTACGGGTCGACTGCGCTAATGGCTGGGGGGATTCTTGTCATCAACATTGCGGTCGGGCTGCTGCTCGCAGTTCTCCTTGAGACCCGGATGCCGACATGGATCCGTACGTTCTTCCGATTCTCGTTTCTCTTCCCGTTCGTTGTCTCATCATCCGCAGTTGCGCTGATATGGCGATTCTTGCTGGATACCGATCTGGGACTTGTCAATTACTGGCTCGGCTTGCTCGGGATCCCTCACACCCCGTGGCTGACCTCCACGGCCTTCGCACCGTTCGCCGTAATTCTGGTCAACTCCTGGAAAACGCTCGGCTTCTCGATGCTCATCTATATCGCGGGACTTCAGGGAATACCTAACGAGGTGCGTGAGGCCGCCATCGTGGACGGCGCTAACGCGTGGTCGCGGTTTTGGCGCATCACGCTGCCTCTGCTGTCACCGACGGTGTTCTTCCTGATCGTGATTAACCTGATCAACGGGTTCCAGCTATTTGCGGAACCGCAAGTGCTGACGCAAGGCGGTCCTGGAGACTCGAGCCGCACGGTGGTCCAATACCTCTACGACACGGCCTTCCAGAGCTTCAACCTTGGATACGCATCGACAATTGGCCTCACCCTGATCGTCGTACTCATTGTTCTCACTCTCGTTCAGTTCCGGCTTTCACGACGTTGGACCTTCTACGAATGACCGTCTCGGGCCCCCGAATTATGTCTGTGCTGCCCCGCATCCTCACGTTTGCCATCCTTGTCGCGGCCGCGATCGCGATTATCGCGCCCTTTGCTTGGATTCTTCGCGCTTCCGTGTCACCTACTGATGCGGAGCTCTATCGCCTGCCTCCAACGCCATTCGTCAGCGATCTCACTTTCGCCAACTTCGGCAGCGTCTTTGTGCAGTTGCCCTTCGCTCGCTTCGCTGCGAACTCACTTATCGTCGCCACCAGCGTGACCGCCATTCAGCTCGTCACTTGCTCGGCGGCGGGCTACGCCTTCGCTCGCCTTCAGTTTCGAGGCAAGAAGTTCCTATTCGCCTTGGTCATCGGATCGCTGATGATTCCGATTCAAGTGACAATCGTCCCTCTCTTTTTGGCCTTTTCGAAACTGAACCTGACGAACTCGTTGTGGTCCCTCATCCTCCCGCCGGCCTTCAGCGGGTTCGGCATTTTCCTAATGCGGCAGCACTTCCTTGCCCTTCCGCGCGAACTCGAGGAGGCGGCGAAGATCGATGGAGCTGGACACATTCGAATGTTTTTCCAAGTCATGTTGCCTCTTTCGGGCCCGGCCGTCGCGACCCTAGGCATTCTCACCTTCACGTACTGGTGGAACGACCTTCTGCTTCCTCTCACGATGATCAATGACGTGAATCAGGAGACCCTGCCGGTCGGGATCGTCTTGCTAGCGGGCAGATACGCGAGCGGCACGCTCGGCTCAATAGCCGCAGGCATAACCCTCGCGATCCTTCCTGTTCTGGTGGTTTTCATCATCGCCCAGCGATGGATCGTTCAGTCGATCGCCTCGAGCGGACTGAAGATCTGATGGGACTGACGACACACGACGAGTCCGAGAGCTACTGGCGGATGCTGCGTCGCACCGTCCAGTTGATTGCTGATGAACTGCCGACTGCCATCCTCGTCAACGTTCTAGTTGTGGTCCTTGTGACGCCAACCGGCATTGCAGTGGCCAGTGCTTCACCGTGGTGGATCGTTGCCATTTCCACGATACCGATCTGCATCTACTCGACCGGAATTGCTGCGTTCGCACGACTTGTGATGGAAGGAGCGCGCGCCCGGCTTCGTGATGCCCTCAAGCTCGACGTGGTCGCCGGAGGAGTACTCGCCGCGTCCGTGGTCGTCTCTTTCGCGCTTGTCAACGGACCCGGCGCATTCAGAATCCTGGGGTGTTTTGTCATTGCGATCATCCTGATGACAGCCCCACTCGCGATCGCATCGAGTGCGTCTGTGGAAAAGCACGTGGGGATTCGTGCGTGGCGTGCGGGCGTGCTACTCGCAGCTTTCCGCCCTTCAGCCGCAATCTCCCTGGCCGCGATGTCCGTTCTTGCCCTGTCGGCGATCGTGATCTCGGCAGGCGCTCTCGCTCTCGCACTGCCCTCGACCGTCGCCGTCTTCGAGGGACAAACAGTCCAAAACATCTTGAAGGCGGCACGGGGTGGAATCGACCAGGTTGAGGGTGTCGGTTGATGGACGAATTACTTGAGGCGTCGATCGCCAACACTCTGACTGCTCATCTTCCTGCTGGGTCTCTCACGATCGAACTTGTGCGTCGGATTGATAGGCACGTCTTTCCCAAAACCGTGTCAGCAGTGGTCCCCGAGACGTTGACCCGGTCTGATGGAAGTGAGTTCAGCCTCAGCTGGTATCAACCAGCCGCGGGTGGGGAAGCTCACGACACAATGGTCCTGTGGATCCATGGCGGTGGTCTCATTCTCGGCGACACTGCGGGAGACGACAGCCGTTGCCAACACCTCGCTGACAAGCACGACGTTGTCGTCGCATCCGTGGGATACGGGCTATCGCCCGAGTTTCCATATCCGACACCGCTCGAAGACTGTTTCGAGTCCCTTCGCTCTGTGGAGCGGCGCTTTGAGAATGTGATCGTGATCGGCGCGAGTGCCGGCGGATGTCTCGCGGCGGGCCTCGCGCTCGTTGCGCGCGATCGTGGTCACAAGTCCATCCGAGGCCTTCACCTCTACTACCCCATGCTCGACGATCGGACTGGGATGTCCGGATCTCCCAATGGCGAGGAGCCTCCGGTGTGGGATTCCCGCCTAAATCAACTCGCGTGGAACGCGTACCTAGGGGGGGCCGAACCGACGCCCTACGCGGCACCAGCGCGCGCAGAGGACCTGACTGATTTGCCGCCAACCTATATGGACACGGGAGAGTTCGACCTTTTCTTGGCGGAGGACCTGAGTTTTGCAACTCGGTTGGCTGAGGCTGGCAACGACGTGAGGATCAATGTGGTGAGCGGTGCCGTTCACGCCTACGATCTGATCGCTCCGGAGTGGCCCGGCAGCATCGCAGTTGCCGAGCGACGCGCGCTCGAACTGACTCAACTCCTCGATCGAATCCGAGGGCGAGAAAGATGACTACCCTCCTACCGGTCGCCGATGGCGAGCGAACGCGCTGGTGGACTAGCTCTAGATGCCGTGTGTTTTACGACGCGCACACGCCGGACTGGGAGGACGTCCACCAGCGGGGAAATGCCCCGTTTCCCGGCTTTCCGCTTCTGGCAGATGCGCAGCCGCAACGCGACCTTGCCGTGATGTCCGCGGCGGGGGTCGACTCGGTGGTGATCTTCGCAAAGTGTCAGTACGGCAATGCGTACTATCCAACCGAAGTCGGGCACCAGCATTCGGCACTCAATGGACGGGATCTGTTCGGCGAACAACTTCTCGCTGCGCATGAGCGCGATATTCGGGTGATTGCGTACTTCTCGAACATGTGGGACACGGCGGCGGCCGGTCGGAATCCTGAATGGGTACTCGTACCGCACCCGACTCGACGCGATGTTGGGCGGTGGCCCGCATTGTGCCTGCTGAGCGGTTATCGAAGCTACGCCCACGATCAGGTGCGCGAAATCGCAGAACGCTACGAAATAGATGGTCTGTGGAGCGACATCCTTTCGGCTGGACCGTGCGCCTGTGAGCGTTGCCAGTCGGCCTTCTTGGACCGTTATGGCCACGCAATGCCGATGGATCGCGCTTCCGAGCGTTGGGCGGAGCTAGTGGAGTTCTCGCAGGACACTATTTTCGACTACCTGGCGGAGCAGCGAGGCATTTTGCACAGGGTACGTCCTGACGCTGCCCTCATCCCGAACTTCTACGGAACCACCTATGTCGACCCCGTCACTGGACTTGCCACTCGCCATCTTGAACTCGCAGACGTGGGATCGAGCGAGGGTTATACGGACTGGCACGGGCTCGGGTTTCCAAGTTTTGCGGCGAATTACATCCGCGCAGGCGTCCTGTCTCGACCCCACGAAGTATTGGTTAGCCGATTCGTCCATACATGGGACTTCACAATGCGCTCGGCCGCGCAAATGCGCTTTGAGGCGTTTACCGTCGCCTCCCACGGAGCGACCGTATCCTTCGACGATCAGCCTTACGCTACGGGAGCCATCGAACCCGAAGTCTATAGAAGGCTTGCGCCGATCTATCGTCGTATCGCCGAACGCGCTCCGTGGACAGAGGGATTCGATCACGAGCCTTACGTCGCCCTATATGCGAGCGAGTCGGCACGTCGACTTGAAAGCCGATTTGGGGCGCCGGAGAACGAAAGCTCTGGCGAGCAGTCGGCGCAGTTTCCACAAAGCGAGCCGCGGTCATCGATGTCCGACCTGGTCGCCGCCGTAACGGGAACCTACCGCGCCCTGGTCGAAGCACACTTGCCGGTGCAATTCATGGACGAGCGCGAGGCGAGTCTCGGCAGGCTTCCGAGTTTTGCAGCCTTGGTCCTTCCCGATGCGCTCGCGCTATCTGAGATTGAAGCCAGCTCCATTCGCAAGTTTGTAATGGACGGCGGAGGTCTTGTCGTCACGGGACCCGTTGGCGTACGGGACTCAAAGGGTCGGCTTCTGGCAGTCTCGCCGCTTGCCGACTTGCTGGGTCTCCAAGAAGGACCACCGGGACGGTTCCCATTCCCATACATTCATCTCACCGAGCCGGAACTCGCTCATGAATTGGGTACGTGGCCTCTTCCTCATTACGGACGAATCGGCTCGCTGAGCCATTTTGCGGCCGATATTGCGATCCTCGCGAAACGTACTGATCCAGTGCTTGAGACAGATGACGTTACGTATTGGCACAACAATCAGCCCGCTCCCGGCCCTGAGACAGACGACCCTGTGATCGTCGAACGCGCGTACGGCTTGGGTCGAGTCGTCGTCTCTGCGGCCCGTCTGGGTAACAATCACGCCCGACTCGGTCATGGCTCCTATCGGGATCTCTTGGCTTCGCTCGTGCGTCGTGTGGCTGGGCGGGAGCCATCGGTTCATCTCTTGGGCGCTCATCGCAACACCGAACTAGTTGTCACCCAGCGCGACGACCATCTCGTCGCACACCTCGTAACTGGGTATCCAGTCGCCGGATTGGACCTCCATGGAGCTCGTCAACCCGCTGCCATTGAGGACGTCGCCAATGTCTCCTCATTGTCACTTCGAGTCGCGGGCTTATCACAGGCGTTCCGCGTAGTCAGGGGGCAGCTTGTTGACCTACCCGTTCGTGGCGACACAGTCGAACTTCTGGCGGCCGACGACTGGGAGACGGTCGTGCTCCATCGTCGTTCGGACTAGGACGCCGGCATCGTCGGCGCCAGCAGTCGCCCATTTGATCAGGTAAGGAGTCCCAATGTTCGCCCCGATCCCCGTTATTCGTAGGCAACTTCGCGCAATGATCGTCGACAAGGAGGACGAGGGATACCAGGTTGACGGGCTCGTCGAAGACCTCGCGGCGACTCCGGACGACTATCAGCGACTGTATGCGCTCGGAGTCAAGATCAACGCGGCGCCCCTGCGCCACGACTGGTCTTTCGTCGAACCAAACGCACTGGAAGAGATCCATGCGGAGCAGGCGCACGCCGGTGTCGGTGCGAGCGGCAACCACCTGCCCCTCGGCGAACTTCAGGAGCGTGCGCGCGCCGGATTCCTCGGCTCGGTGGCCGGTTGCATATTAGGCAAGCCCGTAGAGATCATGGGCGACTTGGCGGAACTTCGGAATGCGCTCAGCAAGGTTGGTGATTGGCCGCTCAATGACTACATATCCGAAAGGTTGGTTCGCGACGGCGGTCTTCGCGAGTTCAATCACGACTGGCCGGAGACGGTTCGCGAGAACATTCATTTTGTCGCCGCGGATGACGACATTAACTACACGCTCCTTGGGCTGATGACCCTGGAGAAATACGGCCGCGACTTTACCAAGGCAGACTTGAGACGAATGTGGGTCGAAAACATCGTTCTCGGTTACGCCTGGGGTCCAGAAAAAGGCTTCCTCGCGAAGCAGGCACTGGCGATGGCGTTCGAGGATGATCCTGAGCAAGATCTCGAGGTTCTCATGGACACGTTCAACCCTCTGGAAGAGTATTGCGGCGCGATGATCCGGGCGGACGCGTATGGGTATGCAGCCCTTGGGCACCCCGATATTGCCAGTGATCTAGCCTGGCGAGATGCGTCTCTGACTCATCGAAAGACCGGGGTGTACGCGACAATGTTTGCGGCTGCAGCAATAGCTGCAGCTGCGACCGCGAAGGATCCTCTCGATATTTTCGAAACCGCTTTGGCGTACGTGCCCCAACGGAGCAGGTTCCACGCAGTCGCCTCAGACTCGCTCGCGATCGTGTGGGAGTCGAGTTCATGGGTTGACGCCTACGACGCAATACACGGCAGGTACGGCGACTATGGACACTGCCGGATCTTCCAAGAGATCGGCACCCTCATGAACACGGCGAGGTTCGCCGAAGACGTCGGACACGGCATTTGCCTCCAGGTCAGCCAAGGAAACGACACGGACAGCTTCGGTGACACGGCAGGTGCCATCCTCGGTGTCTGGTTTGGCCCTGGCCATCTGGAAGAACGTTGGATCACGCCGTTCAATGACACTCTGCAGACGCGACTTGCGGGCTATTACGAGTCTTCGCTAGCCGCGACAGCCGACCGTATCGCCGCTCTTCCAGCACTGACAAACTCCTAGACCGCTGTTCCGCTCAGAGAAGACTGATCGCACCCAGCCCATGCGTCACGTCGGCCCGCAGCACCACGGTGCGCGCTGGTTGCGCATCGCCTGCGATGCGCTCGAGCAGCATGTTCGCCGCGGTCGTTCCGAGATGGCGGGCGGGGAGATGAACTTGGGTGATCGCCCGCGGCGACAGGGTGGCGAATGGGAGATCGCCGACCACTGCAACGCCGATCTGCGGCGGCACGATTCCCGCCTCCGCCAGCACCTGGAGCGCCCCGACGCCCATGAGGTTGTTCGTCGTGACGACCGCATCGGGCGGGGTGTCGAGCGCCAGTAGCGCCTGCATGGCGGTGCGCCCTCCGTCCACACGGTAGTTCGCATGCTGCAGGTAGCCGGGTACCGCCGGGTCGCCCCCGCGCTTGACGACGGCCTGCCGCCACCCGAGTGTTCGTTCCTCGGTGCTCTCGATCTCGACCGGCCCCGCGATGCAGGCGACCCGTTGGTATCCGGCGTCGAGCAGAGCATTCGTCGCGGCAAGGCCGGCGGCGCGGTTGTCCACCATCACCGAATCGATGTTGAGACCGGTGTTGCGGTCGACCGCGACGACGGGACGGCCGGTGTCGGTCAGGTGCCGGATGTCTCCGTCCTCGGATGACGGGGCGAGAATGACGCCTGCCATATTCTCCGAGTTCGCGATGTCGAGGTACCGCGTTTCTTTCTCGGGATCGTCATCCGTGTTGCACAGCACGACCGAGTAGCCGGCGGCCTGCAGCGCGTCTTCGACGCCGCGCGCGAGGGCTGTGAAGAACGGGTTCTCGATATCCGGGATGAGCAACGCGATTAGCTCAGAAGTTTGGTTGCGCAGCCGTCGGGCGGTGCGGTTGGGCACGTAGCGCAACTCGGACGAGGCCGCGCGCACCAGGTCGGCCTTCTCTTCGGAGACGCGAGCTCCGTTGAAGACCCTGGACACCGTGGCGGGTGAGACGCCGGCTCTCGCCGCGACCTCGTAGATAGTCACCATGACGACACAGTAGCCGCATAAAACCGATTTCATGGGCCGAGGATCCGACGGCGGATCGGCGGCGCGCGTCAGCAGGAGAAAGAGAGCGGATGACGGGAATCGAACCCGCGCTATCAGCTTGGGAAGCTGAAGTTCTGCCATTGAACTACATCCGCACGGTGGAGCTGGGCTCCACGAACGAACAGCCTAACAGGGCCCCCCGCGGCACTACGGTGGGCCCGTGACCCCGCGACCGACGATCGTCTTCATCCACGGCATGTACCTCAACGGCAGGAGTTGGCAACCGTGGGTCGAGCGCGCGGGGAGCCGCGGATTCGACACGGTCGCGCCGTCCTGGCCGTTCCACGACGGCGACCCGGCCGCGCTGCGGACGACCATCGACCCCGCGCTCGGGCGCCTGACCTTCGGTGAGGTGGTGGCATCCATGAAGACGGTCATCGACGCGCTGCCCGAGCGACCGGTGTTGATCGGACACTCGATCGGAGGCCTGGCCACCCAGAGGCTCGTAGCCGATGGCTATGCACGCGCCGCCGTCGCCATCAGTTCGGCGCCGCCACAGGGCGTGCTGACGCT
>DASYDM010000061.1:0-7656 GCA_036499585.1 Steroidobacteraceae bacterium | reverse complement strand
CGTGCAGTCGGTGCTGGCGGTGGCCGGCGCTGCGCTGGTCGCCGTCGCGGCCATCGTCTTCACGTTTCTCAACCCCGACCTCACCGACTTCACCACTCGCAGCCTGATCGTCGGCGCGATCACGATCGTCTTCCTCGGCAGTGCCTGGCTGCTCGCCCGGGCGCGACTGCAGTTCTCGGCCGAAGCCGTCGGTGCACTCGGCATGGTGTTCGTGGTGCTCGACATCTGGGCGTTCTCGAGCCTGGCTCCACAGCTGAGCGGGTGGGTGTTCGCCGGGATCGGAACGGCCATCGGGTCTGGCGTGATGATCCTGATCGCCTGGTTGGCCCGCATCCGCACCTGGCTCTGGGCTGGCCTGCTCGGCCTCACGATCGTTCCGGCTCTGTTCGCCTACGCGGCATCCAATCCGTGGATCACGATCATCGGCCACTTGGCCGTCGGATTCGCCGCACTCGCCGTGCACGATGCGGCGCGAGCGCTGGGGCCGCGCTTCAGGAGCGCCCTGCGCGCCGACCGCGTCACGGCCACCGTCGTCGAACTGATCGTGGTGGTCGTCGTGCTCGTGTCGGCCGTTGGACTGCCCCATTTCGCGCAGATCGATGCGCTCGGCATCTCGGCGATCCTGGCTGGGTTGTCGGTGCTCGCCGCCGCAAGCACTCGGCATCTGCTGCCGCGCCTCTGGAGCCTGCTCGCCGGAGCCTTCCTGGCCGCCGCACTTGCCGTCGCGCCCTTCGCGATCTCCGGGCTCGATTCCTCCTGGCTGCTCGCTCTGATTCCGGCCGCCACCGCGATCGTGGTCGGCGTGCTCGCAGCCGTGCGCACGCTCGGGTCGGTGCGACGACTGCCGCTGCTGATCGGCACCTGGAGCGTCGCGCTGCTGGCGACGATCCCATCATTGTTCCTGGCGTTCGCGCGCGTGCTGAGGCCGCTCGCCGAGACGGCCTATTCGAACGACCAGGGTGAGCTGGCGGTCATGCTCGGCGTTGCCGCGGCCGCCGTCGCGTCTGCGTCGATCTGGATCTTCGCGCGGCATCACCTGCCCATCGTCCGGTTTGCGCGGGGGACGCTCGCTACCGCGCTCTGGCTCGGGATGCTGGCACTCCTCGCTCTCGCCGACTGGAGCGCAATCGTGCCACCGGTCCGTGTCGGGGTGGGTCTTGCCCTGTCGCTCGGCCTCGCCCTGGCAGTGGCGCGGATCCCGCTAGTCACCGCCGCACCGCTGCGGTGGCGCGCACCGCTCATCGTCGGCGCGCACCTCCTCCTGGTCTCCAGCGCCGCCTTGGCCTGGACAGACTCGAACCTGACCGTTGCCGGTGGCGCGCTCAGCGTCGCGGTGCTCGCGGTGATCGCTCGAACGATGCCCGCCGTCATCCGGCCGCTGTACATCGCGGTCGGATACGCCTACGCCCTCATCGTCTTCGCCGCCGGACTGAACTTGCTGAACATCGAAACCATCGCCGTTCTGTGCCTTACAACAACCCTCGGCTCGCTGACGGCTCTGGCGGCCACCCTGATCCACCGCCTGCCTGCACGCTCCTGGTACGCCGTGCTGATCGTCACCGCTGTGCCGTTCCTGATCGGCATCGGCTCCGTGCTCGTCCAGCGCAGTGGCTGGACCGCACTCTCAACGGGTGTCACCTTCCTGCTCGCTCTGACTCTGCTGTTGACCAGGCGTCCCGGTCTCAACCGAGTGGTGCGGGCGCTGGCTGCCGCGCTGTTGGTACCGAGCCTGGCCGTCGTCGTCGTGTGTCTGGGCGCCCAGTTGCTCGCCGTCAGCGCCTCACCCGTCACGCTCCCCGTCATCGCGGTCATCGTCGCCTGCACGCTGCCAAGCGCCGGCCTGATCCGCACCGCCCTCGAGCGACGCGGCATCCCGGTCGCGCACGCGGCGGCTGCGCGCACCTGGATCGAGGTGTCGACCTGGATCACCGCAGCTCTCACCGTGCTGCTGGCGCTCGTGCGTGAGGCGGCCGGCCTCGGGACGAGTTGTCTTGTGCTGCTGATCATCGGGCTGGGCGCGGCGGCCATGGCCCAGTTCGCCAGGCGCCGCTACGGCTGGGCGCTCGCCTTCGTGAGCTGGACCGGCGCACTGTGGTGCGTCTGGGCGCTGGCCGGTATCAATGTGGCAGAGCCTTACATCCTGCCGCCGGCCATCGTCGCGGCGACCGTGGGAGCGGTTCTGGTCGCCCGCGGGCGTCCAGGCATCGGACTGCCGGCGGTCGGGCTGTTCTCCGCAGCCTTGGCCACAGCCGTCGTGCCGTCTCTGGTGATCTTCGCCGTGGTGGGCGACGGTGTGACCGTGGCCGGGATGTGGGGCGCACAACTCTGGCGCGGCATTGCGCTGATGGCGGCATCCATCATCCTGATCGTGCTGGGCGCCCTGGTGCGGCGCATTCCCTCGGAGTCGCGCCTCGCCCTGCTCGCCCGCCTGCGCGTCCCGCTGCTGGTGGTGGCGATCACGGCTGCGGCGGCCGGCCCGGCGCAGGCCGTGCGCTGGGGTCTCGGTCTTGACCCCTCGCCCATCGCCGAATCACTACTGATGTGGCCGGTTTTGGCGGTCAGCGCAGGCTCGGCACTGCTCGCGGTGATCGGCGGACGGCTGCTGCTCGGCGCGTCCCGCTCCGGCGCTGAGGGGGTCGGTGGGCGATGGGTCTACGTGCCGGCAGCGGTGTTCCTCGCCGTTGGCCCCATTGCGGCGGTTCGCGTCGGCGTGCTGCCGATCCTGGCGCTGTACGTGCTCGGCTTCGCCTTTCTCGCTCTGGTGCTGGTCACGGCCGTGCGCGCGCGCACGCGTCTGGTCACGTTGCCCCCGGTGTGGCTCACCTTCGCGGTGGCGTGGTGCCTGATGGTGGCGAGTTGGAGCACCCGCGAACTGCTGCGCGTCGAGGCCTACTCGCTGCCGCTGGGGTTGGCCCTTCTCGCGGCGGGAGTGATCGCAATGCGACCCGCGACGGTGGCTGTCTCGCCCGGCCCGACGAGTTGGCCGTACGGGTTCCACGGGTCGTGGCGGCTGCTCGCGGCGGGCATCGTCGTCACGCTGCTGCCCTCGATGCTCGCAACAGGAACAGATCCGCAGACCTGGCGCGCCATCCTGGTGCTCGCCCTGGCTCTGGCATCCATTCTGATCGGTTCGCTGCGCCGACTCGGGGCCCCGTTCATCATCGGACTGATCGTGCTGCCGATCGAGAACATCGTGGTGTTCTCGGTGCAGGTGGGCCGCTCCATCGGCGCGACCCCTTGGTGGATCACGCTGGCAACGGCCGGTGCCGTGCTGCTCGTCATCGCGGTGACCTCCGAGCGTCGCTCCGCCGGTCAGAAGGGGGTTGCGGCGCGATTGCGCGATCTGCGTTGACTGTTCATTGGGCGACAGGAGGTGCAGCCTGCTTGCCTATGAAAGATCAAATCGCTGGATCCGGACCCGAGCAAGATCGCTTGGCTCAAGTTTCAACAGCCCGGAAACGTAGCCGCGGCCGTTTCGCTCCAACTCGGAATTGGGAATGTTGCTGAGTATGCTGTGCAAGGTTTTGAGTCGACGTTCACCGGTCAGCCACGCGGCGAGATTCGGTCTGGGATTGAGGCCCAGGTAGCTATTCACGACTATGGCGTCGGAGCGGTTGAGGATGAATCGTCGCCCGGGCGGGGCATCGACCTTAGCCATGTAGACGAAAGCGAATAGGGGCGATTGGCGATTCTCCTGTTTGTAAATGTTCGGACGCTCACGAATCAGGGTGCGCTGACCCACCTCTTCTTGGATCCGGACAAGGTAGTCGGCGAACTCTGGCGAGTCGCGTCGGATCGTCCCTAGGTCCTCATTTGTGTCAATGACCCACAGGCCAGGGGTGACGTCTGCAGAGCCATCAGCACGCCTACCGATGACATTCGACTGCAGTGACCGAGACTTCGGCAAGACTGGGCGAATCCAGCGACGGTCCACCTTAAGTTCCTCAACCTGGGCGTCGCTCAGAAGAAAGAGGCCGTTGGCGCCGGTGGCGATTCCTCGCTTGATCAAGAACAGATCCCCAAGAGTCATATAGTCACCCTCGACCTCAGGATCGAAAAGGCTCGACCAGTTCCATCGTTCGGCTGATGCCAAAGCACCAACTGTAAGGCGCTGGGTCTCGGTGGGCTCAAGCAGCGTTCCAGATCGGCTTAGTTGCACCTCGCTCAATCTCGCCGGCTCCGACCTTCGAAACACGACCGCGGCCGAAGAGATCCGTGCGTTGTCAAACAACGGCGACCCCGAGTCGTAGACGTGAATTCTCAGAAGCTGGACCTTGGAGGAGAGGTATTCTCGCAGCGCTCGCCCGTAGTCCGCGACAAGGAATTCGGACGGGAGCAGCCAAACCGCTATGCCTTCTTCCTGCATCCATGAATGCGCAGCCAGCACAAAGTAGACATAAATATCTGATCGGCCGTCGAGCTGTATCCCGATTCTTGATTGAAGGTTGCTCCTGATCCGGGCGATAGACGGATGGAGCTTCTGAAACCTCACATATGGAGGATTGGCAGCTACGAAGTTTCTAGGCGCGAGTCCGCTCTGCCTAAGGAAGTCCCCCTCGATGACTTGCAAGCCGGCTCGTCTCCACCTAAACGAAGTCCTGGAAGCGCGAGCTGGATCTCGTTCGACGCCCACGGCGGATCGAAGCGTTGCGGAGTCGATCAGTCGCCTAAGCGCAGCAAAGAAGATGCCCGGACCAAGCGCTGGATCCCCAAAATCGATCCCTACATCTGGGTCGTGATATTCGAGCGCGCCTTTTACAAGGTCGTACGCGAGTTCCGGCGGCGTGAGGTAGGTGGCGGAATCGGCAGGTTCGTCAGTACGTGACTGAGCAGGCGAGAGTTCGGAAATCTCACGCTCAGACCAAAACGAAGCCTGTCCTTCACTTCCGTCAATGAGATATCGATCATTGTTGAACGGGAACACATCGGCCGGCGACACTTCCGTCGAGGCATGCAGTCGCCTGCAAACCTCGCCAATCAAGTTCAAGCGCTGGACGTCGGTGAGCGTGGCTGCCGGACCATATCCGGCGTTTGCAATCAATTGGTCGAAGAGACTCTGCGCGAGATTGCTCATAGCGTTACTACTAGACGGTCGGGATCGTGAGCGCAGAACGGTGTCCAGATCTCCAAACGGCATGTTGATGCGAAGGTTCCAGGGGAACTCTTTCAAGACCTCAAGAACTCGCCTAGCAAACTCACTAGGCGGGCCTTCGTAGACAGTGATGTGGAACAGACTGTTCGGATAATCCGGGCGGTAGGAGAGCCACTCCAGATTCTCCGATTCGCAACTAATGATGACCGTGCGCAGTGCGCCACTCGCGTCAACTGGATCGAATGTGGACGGCTCGCCGAGCACGAGATCGTCTATTTCGACATTGAGGTAGTGAGGCTGAGCATGAGCCCGAAGGCCTTGAGACGAGTATCGGACCGTCAAATGCGGACGAGATGTCGAGTCCGGCTGGCTAAGACGGCGTAGGAGTTCAAGGTAGGCAGCGACCTCGCCTTCCGTCAGGTACAGAATCAGTGCGGTCGAAGCCACTAGATCACCAGGTCGCGCATGAAACCTGGTCGGTGTTCATCAATCTTCGAAAGGAGCTCATACATTTTTGCCCCGTAGCCGTCGGCTCTTGCGAACATCTGGCGTCGGTCCTCACTATCTGCAAACTTCTGATGGAGTTCGGCCTTTGTCAGCCCGGTTAGGTCGATAAACCAGGCGTAGTCATCCAAGAGGATCCCGATGACTTCGATCGTTTCGGGAAGCTGCTCGGCAGTACGCAAGAGGCGCGCTCGCGGGGTCATCGTTACCATCTCGAAGATCTGATCCTCCGAAATAGGCCCTTCGTGACTGCCCAGGACTGCAAGCGTGGCGAAGCAGGTGGTCATTCGACTGAACTTGAGCTTGAAGTTCTTGACACGCTGCGAGACGTCGTCTGGGTCCTTTGCTCGAGTGCGTTTGTTCTCGTAGTTGAGAAGCAGCGTGTTCCAAAAACGCATGATGTCGTTCATTAGGAATCGAGGCCGGAAGGCGTCTTGATGATTGGGGTAGTCGCGGTAGTACGAATGAATTATCTCTTTGATGCCGGCCTGATATTGGGGTTCACCGAAGACGCACTTGCTTTCCAGCAAGAGCAACATTCTTAAGGTGAAATGGTTGTAGTAGTCGTCGTGTCGCCCGCCGAGTTGGTCCAAGATCTCATGGGTGTTGTGGGTCCGGAGGTACTCAGAATCGTTTGAGAACGGTGGATACCCCTTGTCTTTGACGATTTGAATGAGTTGGCCGAAGAGCTTGAGTTCATCGGTTCGCCTGTTGTCGAGATTTCGTCCGCTGGGGTGGTAGACAAAAAATAGGTCGATGTCTGAGTGCTCGCTGGCCTCAAGTCGTGCGTAGGAGCCCGCGGTGAAGATGGTCAGGCCTTCAAGTGCTCCCGGCGGGATGATCTTCCTGACGGTCTCCGCGAGATCCTTCAGCCTGTTTTCGGAGTATTCGGCTCGAGGTTCAAAGGTGTCGTCACTCATCTGTTATCACGTAGAAATACTGTCGTATTTGATGGACGGCAGGGCGAGCGTTCGAGCCATTGACACGCTCGAACATATGTTCGAAAATAGAGGGATGGCGCCTCCGCCCTCGACCGCATCCGTCGCCCTCCGGGTCGATGACGATCTCGACGTGCTCGAAGCGGATGCCCCCGATGGCGCGTCGGATGCCGCCGACGTCGTCCGCGAGCTGCAGGCGCGCATCCGGGGCATGCAGCGCACCACACTCGATACCCGAGCGCTGCCGACCCATCCCGCTCTGGCCGAGTTGCTGCCGGGCGGAGCACTCGCCGCCGGCGGCGTCTACGCGGTCGACAACTCGACGACGCTCGCGCTCGGGCTGCTGCAGGGTCCGAGCGCCGCGGGATCCTGGTGCGCGGTCGTGGGGGTGCCAGACCTGGGCGTCGAGGCAGCCGCCGGGCTGGGACTCGACCTGGAGCGGCTGGTGCTGGTGCCGCATCCGGGTGAGCAGTGGCTCTCGGTGGTCTCGGCGCTGGTCGACGTGGTGTCGGTCGTACTGGTGAAGCCGGGCGGTCAGCGACTGAGCGACGCGGCCGCGAGCAAGCTGGCGTCGCGGCTGCGGCAGCGCGAGGCGGTGCTGGTCAGCCTGAGTAGCTGGCCACGCACGGATGCCCGCCTCACCGTCACCGCGAGTACCTGGGCGGGCATCGGGGCCGGCTTCGGGCACCTCACGGCGCGCCAGGTCACGGTCAGTTCCGAGTCGCGATCCTGGGCCGGCCGCGCGAAGTCGCGTCGGCTCTGGCTGCCCGGCCTCGACCAGCGGCTCGAGGCAGTCGTGGCCCGCGACGACAGAGCCCACGACGACGCGGGAGAACCCAGCGCTCCCCCGCGACTGCGCACCGTCGCCGGCTGAGCTCCGGAGTCGAACTAGCGGAAGAACGCGCGCAACTCGGCGGCGACCAGCGCCGGCTTCCCATCGTCATCCGGGCCGGAGTGTCCGAGGCCTTTCATGGTCACCAGTCGCGAGTTCGGGATGACACGCGACAGCTCCTCGGGAGCGCGCCGCAGGTAGGCGGGGCTCCGCGAACCGTCGAGCAGCAGCACCTCGGCGGTCAGTGCTGCGTACTCCGGCAGCGTGTCTGCCAGCTCCCGCACGAGCTG
>DASYDM010000060.1:0-2002 GCA_036499585.1 Steroidobacteraceae bacterium | reverse complement strand
TCTCGGTGCTCGCGCAACTGGCCGGCACCGTGATCGTCAAGCTGGAGCTGATCGGGGCCGAGCGAGCGAATGTCCAGCGGGTTGCCGCTCTCAACGCCGAACTCCAGTCAACGGTCTCAAAACTTACGAAGGTCATGGAGACCCACCGTCGACTGAATGAGATCGTTGTTGAAGCGGGGGAGATGGGCATTGCCGAGACCCTGCACCAGCTTACCACGTTCCCGGTCCTCATCCAGGATGTGCATGGCAATACCCGTGCTGCCTTTGGCTATATGCCCAGCGATCACCCTGTGATGAAGGAGCCGCCCGAGCAACGACGAGAGCTTATCGGCCGACTCCAGATCGTGCACCGCGCGGTCTACCATCGCCAGGCCTGGGTGGTCCTGGCCAACCCGCGCGCCAATGCCCTTGGCGTCATAGCGCTGATTGACCCCGCACGCAACGCGAGCGAGATTGACCTCGCCGCGCTTGAGTACGCCGCCACCGTGCTGAGCGTGGAACTCGGCCGCCTGCAGAACATGGCCGAAGCGGAATTGCGCAGCCAGGCGGCCCGCGAACGTGACATCGCCCAGGCCCGGGCGGCGGAACTCGCTACGAGCGAGGCCCGCCAGCGCGCAATCCTCGAAGCCGCCATTGACGCCGTCATCAGCATCGACCGGCACGCTCGCGTGACCTATGTCAACAGCGCGTTCGAGCGCACCTTCGGGTACCGGGCTGGTGAAGTGATCGGCCGGGAAATCGCGCAATTGGTCGTGCCACCGTCGCTGCGCGAGGCACACAGGCAAGGGTTCGCCTACTACCTGGAGTCCGGGCAGTCGCGCATCCTCAACCGGCGGATTGAGATAACGGCAATGCGCGCCAACGGGACCGAGTTCCCGGCCGAGCTAACTGTCACCCGTACCGGGCCAACCGGAGAGCCGGCGTTCACCGGCTACATCCGCGACATCACCGAACGCCGACGCGCTGAGCAAGAGCTGATAGCGTCACGCGCACGCCTGGTCGCCGCCTCCGACACCGCGCGCCGACGCGTTACCCGCGACCTGCACGATGGCGCCCAGCAGCGGTTCGTCACCACTATCATCAACCTCCAGCTCGCCGAGCAGAAATGGGAATCCGCGCCGCAGCGCGCCAAAGAACTGCTCGGCCTGGCCGTCCGCGACGCCAGGCGCGGGATCCAGGACCTGCGCGACATTGTCTCAGGGATCCACCCTGCCATCCTCACGCAGCGCGGCCTCGCCGCGGCGATCGACGCCCTCGCCGCCCGGCTCCCGATCCCCGTTCAGCTCGATGTGCCTGACCGCAGGCTCCCCGCTCCGATCGAGGCGAGCGCGTACTTCTTCTGCTCCGAAGCGCTCACCAACGTGGTCAAGCACGCCCACGCCACGTCTGCCTGGGTCCGGGTAGACATCAAAAACGACCGGTGCTACGTCGAGGTGTGCGATGACGGGATCGGCGGGGCCCGGCCCCGGTCGGAAGCCAGCGGGCTGAACGGCCTGTGCGACCGCATCGGCGCGCTCAACGGAACCGTAGACATCACAAGCCCGGCCGCGGGCGGGACAGTGCTCCAGGCTAGCATCCCCCTCCCCCCGTAATGCCAGCCGTGTGATCGGATATGTTGGTGCCGTGAGCCCGCCAGGGCAGATCCGTGTAGTCGTCGGTGAGGACCAGCCGATTGTCCGGGAAGGGATCGTGCACGTCCTGGAGGACAGCGGCTTCGAGGTGGTCGGCGCTGCGGAGAATGCCCGCGACCTTGTGCGGATAGCAGGCATCCAACGTCCGGACGTCGTTATCACTGATATCCAGATGCCGCCAGATAACACCGACGACGGGCTCCGCGCGGCGCTTGAGATCCGGGCCACCGTGCCGAGCGTGGGCGTCCTGGTGCTTTCCCAGTTCCTGGAAGACCGCTACGCCATGGACCTTGTCGCCGACAGTGCTGAGGGCGTCGGTTACCTCCTCAAGGAGAACGTCGGCGACCTACGCATGTTCACCGAGGCCGTGC
>DASYDM010000059.1:0-1639 GCA_036499585.1 Steroidobacteraceae bacterium | reverse complement strand
GTCCTGCCACACCTGCATTTGCAATTCTGCGGCGATGCGACGCTGCTCAGCAAGATCGCCGGCGTCGAGCCAGGCGCGCCGCCGCAGTTCCTCGAACATTCACCCGTTTGGCAACCCGGCGCTGCGGGCCGACGGCAAGGCTGCTTACGACGGCTGGCCCGACAGCCCGCGCATCGAGGAACTGCGCCGCACCTGGCTCGACGCCGGCGATCTCGCCGAGCAGCGTCGCATTGCCGCAGAATTGCAAATGCAGGTGTGGCAGGACGTGCCATTCATCCCGATGGGCGAGTACTGGCAGACCACGGGCTACCGCAAGGGCCTCACCGGGATCATCCCAGGCTGCTTCACGGTGTTTTACAACGTCAAGCGCGCATAGGGCACCCGTCTCGCACTGTGGGCAATCGTCCCCGATGCGCAGTGATGTCCTGGACTGCGCTGGCCGTGGGTGTTGCCGCGGCGTTACGCCGTTCTCGGTGATGCGGTTCTGCGCGCGCTCCGTGACCCTCTGCTGCTCCTCCCGCATGTCGGGTGTAGGGTAGAGTAGGGATGTGGCGCGGTGGCGGTAGGCCGGGCATGTCTGTTTCCGCCCCTTTCGTCTGACGGTGCCTTAGTGGTCCGACCATAGCTCCCGGTTCCACATCCCTCTCATCGAACCGGACATGCGGATTTCCCAGCATCCGGCTCTCGGACAAGATCTCACGCCTTCGCCCACGGCACGTCGCGCCCAAGCCGGCTCAGACGCACGAGCCCAAAGGTCTCGTAAAGGTGCGAGAGTGGATAGCTGCCGCCCTTGCTTCGTCTGGTCTTGTGCTTGAAACGCAACCACCGACGCAACCGCACAGCCGCATAGTTGTCGAGCGCCCGATACGCCGGATTGACGGTACCTACTGAGAAGTAGTTCGCCCACCCGCGAAGCGTGCGGTTCAACTTTCCCATCAGCTCTGTGGTTTCTTGCCACGTATGCGCTCGGACGGTCAGTTCATGGACCTGTTCGACCACGCGCTTGATGCTTTTCTTCGATGGCCGTTGTCCCAGGCGAGCCTGGCCGGTTCTCGGAGAATACATTCGTCCGAACGTGTACCCCAGGAAGTCGAACTCCCCTTCCGGGACCCTACAGATCCGTGTCTTACCCTCGTTCACCGTCAGCTTCAGCTTACCCATGATTTCGCGCAGGTGATGCAGCGCCGCTTCGGCGTTACCCCTCCGGCACAGGATCACGAGGTCGTCGGCATAGGTGACTAGGCGAGTGCCAAGGCTCTTCTCAAGGCCGAGCTTCTTCCACCCCAACACGAACCGGCGCATGTACAGATTCGCCAGCAGTGGTGAGAGCGGTGAGCCCTGCGGGATGCCTCGCCGGCTATCCCGTGCCTCAGTCGTGCGTGTCGTCCGCCCCCGTTGGTCGGTTTCTTCGACGGGGCAGTCCAGCCACATCTTGATCAGATGCAGCACGCGCCGATCAACGATACGGCGCGCCACCGACTTTAGAAGGTCGGCGTGTGGAATGCTCCCGAAGAACACCACCACACACTACCCATCTCCGCGACTTCCCATGTTCGGTGAAAATCCTCCGCGAGCGGCATCCCTTCGAGGGCCGCGTTCTGCAAGCGCTGGGCGCCGTGCACCGCCGCGGCGTAGCATT
>DASYDM010000058.1:0-1851 GCA_036499585.1 Steroidobacteraceae bacterium | reverse complement strand
GAAGCGATCGAGAGGCATCGAACTCACGCGAGCCTCCGGGACCGTGCAACTGCGACCTCGGTTTTGAGGGGTGCGACACCACGGGACAAATGCCCTGCGACCATCACTACCTCGAAGCGTCGACTGCTCTGTGGGCATCTTAGGACCGGGACCGGACGTGGCCCTCGCCGCGGCTTGCACCTTTGCTTTCCGTCCACTCGGTCGAGGAGCTTGATGCGAGTCCGGATGGCTACTAGTGCAGCGTTTCTGAAGTGCCTTGTTGTTTGATGGCTTTGGCGAGGATCTGTTCGGGGGTCTTGGTCCAGACGAATGGTTGAGCTCGCTGGTTGTAGCCGTCGATGAAGTGTTCGATTGCGGCGATCAGTTCGGGAACGTCGCGGTAGACGCCGCGGCGGACCTGCTGGTTGGTCAGGATCGAGAACCAGATCTCGACCATGTTCATCCAGGAGGCGCTTGTTGGGGTGAAGTGGAAGTGGACGCGTTTGTGGCGTTCGAGCCAGCGCTCGACCTCTGGGGTCGAGTGGGTCGAGGAGTTGTCGAGCACGACGTGCAGGGGCCGGCGCGGGTAGGCCTTGACGAGCTGGTTCAGGAACGCGATGAACTCTTGGTGGCGGTGCTGGGGGTAGCAGGCACCGGTGACCTCGCCAGTCGCGATCTCCAGCGCGGCGTACAGGCTCGTCGTCCCGTTGCGCTTGTAGTCATGCGTCATCCGCTTCGCTTTGCCGACCTTCATCGGCAACGTCGGCTGGGTGCGATCGAGCGCCTGGATCTGCGTCTTCTCGTCAACACACAGCACCAGTGCGCCTTCGGGTGGGTCGAGGTAGAGCCCGACGACATCGACGACCTTCTCCGTGAGGCGCGGATCGCGGGAGAACTTGAACGAACGCACCTGATGCGGCTTGAGCTTGTGATCACGCCAAATCCGGTGGACCGTCGTCGCAGACAGCCCCGTCGCGGCGGCAAGCCGGCGAACGCTCCAATGAGTCGTTCCGTCCGGGGGCGGCTCAAGCGTTATCGCGAGCACCCGCTGCACCTCATCATCGTCGATCTCCCGCGGCCGACCCGACCGAGGCGCGTCCTTGAGACCATCGAGACCGCGCTCCGAGAAGCTCCGCCGCCACAACCCAACCGTCGGCAGAGACACACCGGCCTCCGCGGCTATCTCCGTATTCGTCGCGCCCTCAGCCGCCCGCAGCACGATCCGAGCGCGAAGCGCCTGCTGCTGAGAGGCCGACGGCGTCCGCAACACCGCCCGCAGCCGACGCTCCTCCTCATCCGAAAGCTCGATCTCCACCGCCGCACGCGCCACAACAACCACCGTACCGCAACTCTCCTACAAATACAAGGTACTAACGGAACGCTGCACTAGATGCGGGCGAGCTCAGCGTGCAGGCTGCCGAGCGTCTGAGCGGGTATCTGTCCTGGCGCGAGATTGGTCAGACTGGTCGGCTGAAACCGTGGACGCGGCAGCGGCGAGAGCGGGAACTCCGGCATATCGGCCTGCTCATCGCGGACGAACATGACGTGGGCGCGGGATGGTGCCTCTCGGGCGCTGCTTGGCGGCGCTCCGCGATGCTTGGGAAGAAGAAACGTCGTGATCCGCCACACCGACGGCGCGTCTGAACCTGTTGCGGGCTCGCGTCCGAGTTTCGTTTCGCGAGGGTGTGCGGACGACGGCGTGAACGACATTCAGTTCTTGGAAGCCAGGGCGTGAGTGAGCGCCCATCAGCGGCTGAGCGCGTGCGGGTGCGGGAGAGCGTGCTCACCCGTTCCGATCTCCGCGAACTTGGCTGGGAGCGCCGTGGCATTGACGCGATCTTCGGTGCCCTGCCGGTGATCCAGCTGCCCGGC